>NZ_JBOFLJ010000001.1:0-79197 GCF_051657805.1 Aeromonas sp.
GCATTACTCACCCGTCCGCCGCTCGCCGGCAAAAGTAGCAAGCTACTTTCCCGCTGCCGCTCGACTTGCATGTGTTAGGCCTGCCGCCAGCGTTCAATCTGAGCCATGATCAAACTCTTCAATTTAAGTTTGGTTGCCACTCTTTGTTACCAAGGAGTTGGCGGCTCAATGAATTGCTGAATTAACTGCTGCAACTTTCGTTGCTTTGGTCACTTCATCAGACATTGAAAATCAAAAATTGTTTTTGATGTTCGATGCTGTGAGTGCCCACACAGATTGCTTGATTCAAATTGTTAAAGAGCGTGGCGCTTATCGCGCTGAGGTGGCGTATAATACCGACCTCACTTCGAAAGTCAAGCGCTTGTTTTCGCTTTTCTTTCGGCGCTGGCTTCACAAGGAAGCGAGCTCATCAGTTTGGCGTGTTCCGCCGTGCTGGTAGGGGCGCATTATAGGGAGCGGCGCCGGGATGACAAGGGAAAATATGCAAAAATATCCATTTTTCACGTTTTAGCGGCTCGAATGCCTATTTATCCAACAAAAAGCCCCGCGACAGCGGGGCTTCGGCTAATGGAACCATGGTTTTGCTATCTTTTTGACCAGAACTCCCGCGCGAAACTGCGTACCTTGTCCCAATCGGTGAACTCGATGTCCTTGCTGGTATCTGTGCTGCCGCCGGTGATCTGCATGATCAGCTGGATGATGCGGGTCTGCCACCAGTTGTAGCGGGAGTATTGCAGCGCGCCGGCGAAGACTCCCTGAGTCTTCGGCTTCCAGGGAGAGAGGCGCAGGAACTTCTTCATATAGGCATTGGTTTGCGGCGTCTGCTTCTCGGGCTTGCGGGCCGTCAGGTTGACGCAGAAGAAGGCGGCATTGGCCACTTCCAGCTGCTCATGGTGGGCATGGATAAAGCTGAACAGGCTGGGATGGTAGTTGCCGTAACGAATGGAGGCACCGATCAGCACCTTGGCGTACTTGCTGAGGTTGCATTTGGGCAAGGTATGCAGGTCCTGCATCACCACCTCGCACCCCGGCATCTCCTCCAGCATGACATCCACGATTTTCCGCGTTTGCCCGTCCCGGGAAGAATAAAGCACCAAAATCTTGTTCATACCTACCTCAACTACGCCAGAATGCGGGGGTAAACAGTACCAGAAGCGTGAAAATTTCCAATCGCCCGAACAACATGGCCACGATCAGTATCCACTGGGCGGTAGCCGAGATCTTGCCGAAGTTGGCCGACACCTCCCCGAGACCGGGTCCCACGTTGGTGAATGCGGCCGCCACGGCGGAGAAGGCGGTCACCTCGTTCAGCCCCGTCATCAATAACAACAGCATGAAGATGAAGAAGAGGATGATATAGGTGGCGAAGTAGCCCCAGACTGCCTCAACGATCCGCTCTGGCACCGCGCGTCGGCCCAGCTTCAGGGTGTAGATGGCGCGCGGGTGCACCAGCCGCTTGAGTTCGCGCATCCCCTGCAGGAACAGGATCATGAAGCGCATCACCTTGATACCGCCGCCGGTACTGCCGGCGCAGCAACCGATGAAGGCCGAGAACATCAGCAGCATGGGCAGGAAGGAGGGCCAGTCCGCATAGCTGGTCGTGCTGTAGCCCGTGGTGGTACCGAGCGACACCGCCTGGAACAGGCCATGGTTGAGGGCCTCCTGCCAGGTGGCGTAATGACCGTGGAACAGCAGGGATATAAAGCAGATGAGGACCAAGACCCCCTGGATCCCCAGGAACACCTTGAGCTCGGAGTCGCGCAGATAGCTGCTCAGCCGCACCGGCTTGTGGGCGAACACCATGAAGTGCAGGGCGAAGTTCACGCTGGCCAGCAGCAGGAACACCACGGTGATCAGATTGATGGCCGGGCTGTTGAAGAAGCCGATGCTGGCGTCATGGGTCGAGAAGCCCCCCACCGACAGGGTGGAGAAGGAGTGGCAGATGGCGTCGAACAGGCTCATGCCCGCCATCCAGTACGCCAGGGCACAGAGCGAAGTCAGCAATAGATAGATGAACCAGAGCGCCTTGGCCGTCTCGGCGATGCGCGGGGTCACCTTGTTGTCCTTGACCGGCCCCGGGATCTCGGCGCGATAGAGCTGCATGCCCCCGATACCGAGCAGCGGCAATATGGCCACCGCCAGGACGATGATCCCCATGCCCCCCAGCCACTGCAGCAGCTGGCGATAGAACAGAAACGCCTTGGGCAGATTGTCCAGCCCGGTCAACACGGTCGCCCCCGTGGTCGTCAGGCCGGAGAACGACTCGAAGAAGGCCTCAGAGACCGTCATGCCGGGCACCTCCCCTAGCAGGAAAGGCAAGGCCCCCACGCTGCCCAGCACGACCCAGAACAGCACGACGATGAGGAAGCCTTCCTTGGATCTCAGATCTTTCTTCTGATGGCGGTTCGGGAACCAGAGCACGGCGCCGAGCAGCAGGGCGATGAAGAAGGAGTTGACGAACTCGGCACCGCCCCCATCACGATACCCAAACGCCACCATCGCAGGCAGCAGCATGGTCGAGCTGAACAGCGCGACCAAGAGGCCAACGATACGAATGATGCTCAGGATCTGCATTCGGGTTCCCTTTTCGGACTAAAAGAGCGATGGATTCTAGCCATCTAAGGGATGAAGTGATACCCGGCCATGGGTTCTGTCGGTCAATTCCTGGGCCACCTGGGTCCAGCTTTCCGCATCCCAGGCCACCTGCAGGCTGACCCGCTGACCATAGTCCGCCGTCAGCAACTGACCCTGATGGACGGCTATCAACGCCTCCACCACCCCCATGTAGCCATAGTCGCATTGGATGAGAGAAGAGCGCTGCAACCGCTTCTGCTCGGTCACCAGCACCTTGAGGGCCGCGCCGACACCGCCGCCATAGGCCTTCACCAGGCCACCGGTACCGAGCAGCACGCCGCCGTAGTAACGCACCACCACGGCCGCGATCTCGCCGATGCCGGAACCCATCAGCTGGGCCAGCATGGGTTTGCCGGCGGTACCAGAGGGTTCACCGTCATCGCTGAAGCCATAGACCTGGCTGTCTTGTGGCGCCCCGGCGACGAAGGCCCAGCAGTGATGCCGGGCCGACGGGTGTTGCCGCTTGATCTCCCCGATCCAGGCCTTGGCGGCCTCCACAGTCGGGGTATGGGCGATCAGGGTGATGAAGCGGCTCTTCTTGATCTCCTCGCAAAGCTCCAGAGGCGCCGCCGGGATGGCATAAGCTGCCGCCATCAGAGCCCTGCTTGCCGCGTCAGGTTTTCCACACCATCGCCGTGCAGCACCACGTTGTCTTCGATACGGATGCCGCCGTAGGGGCGCAGCGCCTCCACCTTGTTCCAGTTGATGCGCTTGCCCTGCTCACCCTGGCGCAGCGGCTCCAGCAGGCTGTCGATGAAGTAGAGGCCGGGTTCTATGGTGAACACCTGGCCCACCTCCATCACCCGGGTGCAGCGCAGGTAGGGGAACTGCTCGGGAGCGGCCAGGTGAGTGCCGCGCTCGTCCTGCATGAAGCCCCCCGCATCGTGCACCTGCAGGCCGAGGAAGTGGCCAAGCCCGTGCGGGAAGAAGACGTTGGTGACGCCGGTATGGATCATCTCGTCCACCGACATGTCCACCAGCTCCACCGACTGCAGCAGGCGCGCCAGTCTGTGGTGCATCTGCAGGTGCAGCTCGCCGTAGCGGCGGCCCGGCTTGATCTCCTTGATGATCTCCTGCTGCTGCACATCCAGGGCAGCGATCAGATCGGCAAACTCCCCACGACGCCAGGCCCAGGTGCGGGTGATGTCGGAGGCATAGCCCTGATAGTCCACCCCGGCATCGATCAGGAAGGAGTGGCGCTCCGCATCCGGCACCCGCTGGCTGGAGAGGTGGGTGTAGTGCAGGATGGCCGCGTTGCGGTTGATGGCCACTATGTTGCCGTAGGGCGCCTCATTGGCCCCCTGCCCGACCGCCTTCATATAGGCCAGGTTGATCTCGAACTCGCTCGCCCCCGCCATGAAGGAGTCCTTGGCAGCGATGTGGCCACGCACCCCGATGCGGTTCGCATCGCGCAGGCACTCGAGTTCATAGGCCGTCTTGTAGGCGCGGTGATAGTGCAGGTAGTTGAGCACGGCCTCCGGGTTGGGATGGCCCAGCCCCAGCAGCTCGGCGACCTCGAGGTGTCCCCCCAGATAGGCCCACTCCTGTTTGTCGGCGGGCAGGTGATCGGCGACCTGCTCAGGTTTGGTCAGGAAGCGGATGTCGAAGAAGTCGACCCAGAAGGCATTGGGCAAGTCCGCCACCTTGTGCCAGAAGTCCACCGGCCGGTAGAACAGCAGCACCGGCTTGTTCACCCCATCGACCAGCAACCAGCAATGGGGGTTGTCCAGCACGGGCAACCAGGCCTTGAACTGCGGATTGACCTTGAAGGGATAGTCCTGATCGTCGAGGAAGATGCGGTGGGTCTGGCCCGAGTGAATGGCCAGACCGCCGAGCCCCTGTTGCTGCAAGATGTCGCGGGTGCGTTGCTGCAGGGTATCGAGATGCTGGGCAAAAAGTTGGCTGTAACTGCTCATGGCGTCCTGCTCCGGGCAAATGTGGGTTCAGCATAACATCAAGCGAATCAAGGCTCGAGCCGTCAAGCTTTCCCTTCGTGAGGTAACGCATAGGTTACAGGGTTTTGTTATGAACCAAAAACCAACCATTAACAAATTGAGAACAATTCAATACACTGCCTCCAGACAGTAGAAATCAGCCGTCAGGAACGACTCATGCAAAACCTTTGTCTGTGGCAGCCGGATCAGGACAGGATGCAACACTCCAACCTTCATCAGTTCATGGCCGAAGTGAACCACTTCCACGGCCTGCAGCTGCGCAGCTACGCCGACCTCTATCAGTGGTCGGTGGAGAAGACCACCCGTTTCTGGCCCCTGGTCTGGCAGCACTGCGGCGTCAAGGGGGAACTCGGGGACATAGTGGCGGAGAATCGCCAGGAGATGCAGCGTGCCCGCTGGTTCCCGGACAGCCGTCTCAACTTCGCCGAGAACCTGTTGCGCCGCCAGGACGAGGGCATCGCCATCGTCTCCCGCATCGAGGGGAGCGCGAGCCAGGCCCTGAGCTGGGCCGAACTCGGCGATCAGGTTGCCCGCCTCGGCCAGTGGCTCCGCAGCCAGGGCATTGGCAGTGGCGATGTGGTCGCCGCCTATCTGCCTAACATTCCCGAGACCGTGGTCGCCATGCTGGCCGCCACCAGCCTGGGGGCGATCTGGACCTCCACCAGCCCGGACTTTGGCGAGGCCAGCGTGGTGGAGCGCTTCGGCCAGACCAGGCCCAGGGTGCTGTTCGCGGTGGATGGCTATCGTTACGGCGGCAAGGCCATCGACATCCAGGCCAAGGTCGCCGCCGTGGTCCGTCAGATCGACAGCATAGAGCAGACCGTGATGATCCCCCTGCTCGGCAACCCCTTGCTGCTCGGTCAGGAGTGGGGCCGGGTCCTGGCGAGCCAGACCGATGCGACCCTGCGGTTCGAGCCCATGGCTTTCAATGACCCGCTCTACATCCTCTATTCGTCCGGCACCACGGGCAAGCCCAAGTGCATAGTCCACGGCATCGGCGGCACCCTGCTGCAGCACCTGAAAGAGCATCAGCTGCACTGTGACATCAAGCCGGGGGAGCGGGTGTTCTATTTCACCACCTGCGGCTGGATGATGTGGAACTGGCTGGTGAGCGCCCTCGCCTCCGGCGCTACCCTGGTGCTCTATGACGGCTCCCCCTTCTACCCGGATGGCAACGTGCTCTGGGATCTCGCCCGCGACGAAGAGGTCTCCCTGTTCGGCACCTCCGCCAAGTATCTGGATGCCCTGCACAAGCAGGGTTATGCCCCGATCCAGACGCATGCATTACCGGAACTGCGCCTTATCTGCAGCACGGGCTCCGTGCTCTCCCCCGAGGGGTTCGACTACGTCTATCAGGGCATCAAGCAGGATGTGCAGCTCAGCTCCATCTCCGGTGGCACCGACATCTGCTCCTGCTTCGTCATCGGCAACCCCCTGAGCCCGGTCTATCGTGGCGAGAGCCAGGGGCGCGGACTCGGCCTCGCGGTACAGGTGTTCAACGAGGCGGGCCAGCCGGTGCAGGGGGAGAAGGGGGAGCTGGTCTGCACCAAACCCTTCCCGGCCCAACCCATCGGCTTCTGGGGGGACGAGAGCGGCGACAAGTATCACGCCGCCTACTTCGAACGCTTCCACAACGTCTGGTGCCACGGTGACTGGATCGAGCTGACCGACCACGACGGCATCCTGTTCTACGGCCGCTCGGACGCTACCCTCAACCCGGGTGGGGTGCGCATCGGCACCAGCGAGATCTACCGCTACGTGGAGCTGCTCGACGAGGTGGAAGAGAGCATCGTCATCGGCCAGCAATGGCAGCAGGACGAGCGGGTCGTGCTGTTCGTCAAGCTCAGGGCCGACCTCAAGCTGGACGAGCCCCTGCGCGAGCGCATCCGCCTGCAGATCCGGGAACACTGCACCGCCCGTCACGTCCCCGCCCGCATCCTGCAGGTGGATGCTATCCCCCGTACCAAGTCCGGCAAGATAGTGGAGCTGGCGGTGCGGGAAGTGGTGCACAACAGGCCGGTCAACAACACCCACGCCCTCGCCGATCCCGAGGTGCTGAGCCAGTATAGAGACAGGCCCGAGCTGGCCAGCTGATCCGTCCTGGATATATGAAAGGCGCCCAAGGGGCGCCTTTCTTCTGCCCCATCCCCGGGCGAGTGCGAACAGGCCACAAGTGTTAAACGAATGTTTTAAATAGGTGTTGAAATTGTCTTGTTTTGGATCAATATTGAGCCTCGCCCCCTGCTGGGGAGAAAGGAGCAAAGCCCCCCACCACGTGGGAACAAGGAGACACTCTCATGATCTACCAAGGCGAAACCCTGTCGGTCAGCTACCTCGAACACGGCATTGCCGAACTGAGGTTTGATGCCCCGGGTTCAGTCAACAAGCTGGATCGCGCTACCCTGCTCTCGCTGAGCGAAGCGATCGCCACATTACAACAAGAACGTGAACTAAAAGGTCTGATCCTCACCTCCGGCAAAGACGCCTTCATCGTCGGCGCCGACATCACCGAATTCCTGGAACTCTTCGATCTGCCGCAAGAAGATCTGCTCGGCTGGCTGAAAAAAGCCAACGACATCTTTAGCGCCATCGAAGATCTGCCGGTACCGACCCTGTCCGCCATCAAGGGCCACGCCCTGGGCGGCGGCTGCGAGACCATACTCTCCACCGACTTCCGTCTGGCCGACACCAGCGCCAAGATCGGCCTGCCCGAGACCAAACTCGGCATCATGCCGGGCTTTGGCGGTACCGTCCGCCTGCCGCGGGTGATCGGCGCCGACAACGCGCTGGAGTGGATCACCACGGGCAAGGATTACCGTGCCGATGACGCCCTCAAGGTGGGTGCCGTCGATGCAGTGGTCGCCCCGGAAGCGCTGCAGGCAGCGGCTCTGCAGATGCTCAAGGACGCCATCGCGGGCAAGCTGGACTGGCAGGGCCGCCGCGCCGCCAAGAAGGCCCCGCTGCGCCTGTCGAAACTCGAAGCCATGATGAGCTTCAGCACCGCCGCCGGCATGGTTGCCGCCGTGGCGGGCAAACACTACCCGGCCCCCATGACAGCGGTCAAAACCGTCGAAGCCGCCGCCGGCATGAGCCGTGACGAGGCCCTAGTGGTCGAGGCACAGGGCTTTATCAAGCTGGCCAAGACCGATGTGGCCAAGGCCCTGGTCGGCATCTTCCTGAACGATCAGCACATCAAGGCCCTGGCCAAGAAGGCCGCCAAGCAGGCGAGCAAGGCGACCGGCCATGCCGCCGTGCTGGGTGCCGGCATCATGGGGGGCGGCATCGCCTACCAGTCCGCCAGCAAGGGCATACCGGCGGTGATGAAGGACATCAACGAGAAGGCACTGGCGCTCGGCATGGGCGAAGCCACCAAGCTGCTGAACGGCCAGCTCGAGAAAGGCCGCATCGACGGCATCAAGATGGGCCAGGTGCTCTCCGCCATCACCCCCACCCTGAGCTATGACAGCGTCAAGCACGTGGACGTGGTGGTCGAGGCCGTGGTCGAGAATCCCAAGGTGAAGGCCACCGTGCTCGGCGAAGTGGAAACCATCATCGGCGACGACGCCGTGCTCGCCAGCAACACCTCCACCATCCCCATCTCCCTGCTGGCCAAGGGTCTGAAGCGCCCCGAGAACTTCTGCGGCATGCACTTCTTCAACCCGGTGCACCGCATGCCCCTGGTGGAGATCATCCGTGGCGAGAAGACGTCGGATGAAACCATCAACCGCGTGGTGGCCTACGCCGCCGCCATGGGCAAGTCCCCTGTGGTGGTCAACGACTGCCCCGGATTCTTCGTCAACCGCGTGCTGTTCCCTTACTTCTTCGGCTTCACCAAGCTGGTTGCCGATGGCGCCGACTTCGTGGCCGTCGACAAGGTGATGGAGAAGGAGTTCGGCTGGCCCATGGGCCCCGCCTACCTGCTGGACGTGGTCGGCATCGATACAGGCCACCATGCCGGTGACGTCATGGCACAGGGCTTCCCGACCCGCATGAGCAAGGACGGTCGCACCGCCATCGATGTGATGTACGAGGCGAGCCGCTTCGGTCAGAAAAACGGCAAGGGCTTCTACGCCTACGAGCAGGACAAGAAGGGCAAGCCGAAGAAGGTGGCGGACGCCGCCGCTTACGAGCTGCTGGCCCCCATCGCCAAGGCGCAACAGGCCTTCGACAAGGACGCCATCATAGCCCGCATGATGATCCCCATGATCAACGAGGTCGTGCTCTGCCTGGAAGAGGGCATAGTCGCAACCCCGGCCGAGGCGGACATCGCCCTGGTCTATGGTCTGGGCTTCCCTCCCTTCCGCGGCGGCGTGTTCCGCTATCTGGACACTATCGGTCTGGATCGTTACGTGGCCATGGCCGACCAGTATGCCGATCTGGGCCCCCTCTACCGCGTCAGCGACAAGCTGCGTGAGATGGCCGCCCAGGGCAAAACCTTCTACTGATTGCGGAAAGGAGATCCATTCATGAAAGACGTAGTCATTGTCGACTGTATCCGGACCCCCATGGGCCGGTCCAAGGGCGGCGCCTTCCGCAACGTGCGTGCAGAAGACTTGTCCGCGCACCTGATGAAATCCATCCTGCTGCGCAACCCCAACCTCGATCCGAACGAGATCGAGGACATCTACTGGGGCTGCGTGCAGCAGACCCTGGAGCAGGGCTTCAACATCGCCCGCAACGCCGCCCTGCTGGCCGGCATTCCGAAGCAGGTCGGCGCGGTCACCGTCAACCGCCTGTGCGGATCCTCCATGCAGGCACTGCACGATGCCTCCCGCGCCATCCAGGTGGGTGACGGGGACATCTTCATCATCGGCGGCGTGGAGCACATGGGTCATGTGCCCATGAGCCACGGGGTCGATTTCCACCCCGGCATGGCGAAATCCGTGGCCAAGGCCTCCGGCATGATGGGGCTGACCGCCGAGCTGCTCGGCAAGCTGCACGGCATCAGCCGCCAGCAGCAAGACGAGTTCGCCGCCCGCTCCCATCGCCGCGCCCATGCCGCCACCGTGGAAGGACGCTTCGCCAAGCAGATCGTCGGACTGGAAGGCCATGACGCCAGCGGCGCTCGCTTCTTCTACGACTACGACGAGGTGATCCGCCCGGAGACCACGGTCGAGACCCTGAGCCAGCTGCGCCCCGTGTTCGACCCGGTCAACGGCACCGTCACCGCCGGCACCTCCTCGGCCCTGTCCGACGGCGCCGCCGCCATGCTGCTGATGAGCGCGGAGAGAGCCAAGGCGCTGGGGCTGACCCCGCGCGCCAAGGTCCGCTCCATGGCCGTGGCCGGCTGCGACGCCGCCATCATGGGTTACGGCCCTGTGCCTGCCACCCAGAAGGCGCTCAAGCGCGCCGGCCTGACCGTGGCTGACATCGATCTGTTCGAGTTGAACGAGGCGTTCGCCGCCCAGTCCCTGCCCTGCGTCAAGGATCTGGGGCTGATGGACCAGGTGGACGAGAAGGTGAACCTGAACGGCGGCGCCATCGCCCTGGGTCACCCACTGGGCTGCTCGGGCGCGCGCATCTCCACCACCCTGATCAACCTGATGGAGGAGAAGGATGCCACCCTGGGTGTCGCCACCATGTGTATCGGTCTGGGCCAGGGCATCGCCACCGTCTTCGAGCGGGTATAACGAAGACCCCTGACCGGCCGCCCATCGCGGTCGGTCAGGGAATGACCCCCGCCAGAGTGCGGGCGGGGCATGCTGGACATACCGCTCCCACCCCTTGAGTGGGGCGAGCAAGAATTGTCACTTTGGGGTCGGCCTTGCCGGCCCGTTTTCGAGTCTGTGGAGCCCACCACACGGGGTGGTTCCTGTCGTCGGCATCTGCGCATGGCCGTCCCGTTTGGGTCGGCCTTTTTTCATTTTCACGCCAGATCATGCTCACTTCTGGGGCTATATTGCCCATAACCTCACATTAGAGGGGGGCCTTGCTTGCTTTTTACTCCCCCGACAGGTTCAATCTGCACAAAAAATGGGGTGGATGCACATACATATGTCAACGAGCAAACAACTGCTGATCGTCGACGACGACCAAGAGATCCGCGAGCTGCTCAACGAATACCTGACCCGGGCGGGCTTCGAGGTATTGACGGCGGCGGAAGGCAACGAGATGCGCAAGCAGCTCGCCCAGTACAGCCCGGACCTGATCATTCTGGACATCATGATGCCCGGCGACGACGGCTTTACCCTCTGCCAGCAGATCCGCCGTGACTCCCAGGTGCCCATCATCATGCTGACCGCCGCCTCCGACGAGGCGGATCGGGTGATCGGCCTCGAGCTCGGGGCGGATGACTACATCGCCAAGCCGTTCAGCCCCCGTGAACTGCAGGCCCGCATCAAGGCGCTGCTGCGCCGCGCCGAATTCCGCCAGCCGGAGAAAGAGAAGGAGCCGAGCCGCCGCTTGCGCTTCGCCGACTGGACCCTGGATACCCTGAGCCACCAGCTGACCCACGACGATGGCAGCCTGCTGGATCTCTCCGGCAGCGACGCCCTGCTGCTCGGCATGTTCCTGCAGCAACCCGGCGTGGTGCTGGACAGGGACACCATCTCGGATGCCACCCGTGGCCGCGAGAGCCTGCCCATGGAGCGCGGCATCGACGTGCAGATCAGCCGGCTGCGCCAGAAACTGGGTGACAACGGCAAGAGCCCTCGCATCATCAAGACCATTCGCGGCAGCGGCTACATGCTGATCGCCGAAGTCCACGAGATCCCCTGAGAGGCAGCCAGCATGGCTCCGCGCTAGCGGCGACATGCCGATCCACAAGAGGTCCACGAGATCCCATGACAGGCAACGAACACGACTGCGCGGTAACAACATGCTGATCCACGAGAGGCACCGGATCCCATGAGAGGGCGGCGATTCTGGCAGGCCCTGGTGCCCCGTTCCCTGCTGTCGCGGATGCTGCTGCTGTTGCTGCTCGCCATCCTGCTCTCCCAGACCATACTCACCGGCATCTGGATGCAGCAGATCCAGAAGCGGGAGCTGGAGGGCATGCTCAGCACCACCCGCAACCTGGCGCTGTCGGCGGCCTCCACCGTCAACTTCTTCAAGTCCCTGCCCCTGCAATACCGCCACATAGCGCTGGATCAGCTGCGCAACATGGGGGGCAGCCGCTTCTTCGTGTCGCTGAACGAGGAGGAGATCCACATCAGCGCCATTCCGGACAGCGAGCGCAAGACGCTCGTGCTGAAGGAAGTGCAGGACGTGCTCGGCCGCAAGCTCTCCGATGCCATGGCCATCAAGGTGGACTTCTCCCGCCCCGAGGAGCTGCACGTCTTCAACAACGACACCCTGCTGGCGGACCTGCCCTCCTCCTGGGCCCGCTACACCCTGTCTCTCGAACCCATCAACCCCCCCGTGCTGGTGACCCAGATCGAGATAGAACCGGGGGAGTGGCTCTACCTGGCGGCCTTGCTGCCCGCCCCCTACATGACCCTGGATGACACCGTCATGCCGAGCAACCAGGTGCGCTTCATCGCCCTGATGACGGTCTTCCTCTGCTTCTTCACCTTCATGCTGGTGCGCTGGCAGACCCGCCCCCTGCGCCGCCTCGCCAAGGCCGCGGTCAACCTCGGCAAGGACATCGATCAGCCCGCCCTCAAGGAGGAAGGGGCCTCGGAGATCGTCGCCGCCACCCGCGCCTTCAACATCATGCAGCAGCGCATCCGCCGCTTCATCGACGATCGGGAGCGGCTGTTCAGCTCCATCTCCCACGATCTCAAGACCCCCATAACCCGGCTGCGGCTGCGAGTCGAGCTGCTGGACGACGAGACCCAGATCGCCAAGTTCAACAAGGATCTGGACGAGCTGGAGCTGATGGTGAAGGGGGCGCTGCAGACGGTGAAGGAGACCGACATCCACGAGAACCTCGAGCAGATCGACGTCAACGCCCTGCTGGAGCAGATGGCGGAGTCCATGAACCTGCACGAGGACCTGCTCCTCATCGAGGGGCAGTGCAAGTGGCCCTATCGCGGCAAGTTGCTGGCCCTCAAGCGCTGCATCGGCAATCTGGTGGACAACGGCATCAAGTACGGCAACCGGGTGCGCATCATCATCATGGACGACGAGGAGATACTGATCCTGTTCATCATGGATGAGGGCCAGGGCCTGCCAGAGGATCAGCTCGAGCGCATCTTCGAACCCTATTACCGGCTGAGTACGGACCCCTCGGGCACCGGCCTTGGCCTCGGCATCGCCCGCAACATCGCCCACGCCCATGGCGGTGATCTGGTGCTGGAAAATCGCCCCCAGGGTGGCCTGCAGGCCACCCTCTCCCTACCAAGGCAGTAACTGTTATGAAGTGGTTCCCGTTTGCCGTTGTCACCCTGTTTGCCCTGCCCGCCGCCGCCTCCCAGGTAGAGGTGCTGCACTGGTGGACGTCGGGGGGCGAAGCCAGGGCCGTCGAGGTGCTCAAGTCGGAATGGGCCGAGCGCGGCAACCAGTGGAACGACTTCGCGGTACAGGGGGGCGGCGGCAAGAGCGCCATGACGGTGCTGAAGAGCCGGGCGCTGGCGGCCAATCCACCGGAGGCGGCGAACCTCAAGGGTTATGAGCTGGACGAGTGGGCCAGCCTCGGCTTCCTGCGCGACCTCAGCCCCATGGCCGAATATCTCGGCTGGTATCCCAAAATGCCGCCCATGGTGAGGGAGACCCTCAGCCACAGCGGCACCCTGATGGCGGTGCCGATCGGCATTCACCGCATCAATTGGCTCTGGCTCAACCGCGCCGTCTTCGAGCGGCTGGGGCTCACCCCACCCACCGACTGGGATCAGTTCGTGACGGTGGCCAAACAGCTCAAGGCCAAGGGCGTGACACCGCTCGCCATCGGCAACGAGCCCTGGCAGCTGACGGTGCTGTTCGAGACGGTGGCCTTGGGAGAAGGGGGCAAGGCGTTCTATCGCAAGGCCTTCCTGGAACAGGATGAGGCTACCCTCACCGGGCCCGAGATGGTGCGGGTCCTGACCCGCTTCCAGCAGCTGCGCGACTTCGTGCCCGAGAAATACGCCGGCCTGAAGTGGCACCAGGCCACCAACCTGCTGGAGAGCGGCGGTGCCGCCATGCAGATCATGGGGGACTGGGTGAAAGGAGAGCTGAGCGCCGGCAACTATCGCCCGGGGGAAGATATCGAATGCCTGCCAAGCCCAGGCAGCGCTGGCCTGTTCAGCTACAACCTGGACTCCATCGCCATGTTCAAGCAGCGTGATCCCGCCCAGTTGCAGGCCCAGGGGGAGCTGGCCCAGCTGCTGATGACCCCCGAGTTCCAGGCCAGGTTCAACCGGGTCAAGGGCTCCATCCCCGCCCTCAGCCAGCCGGACATGCGCCAGTTCGATCGCTGCGCCATCCGTTCTTACAAGGACTTCCAGCAGGCGGAGCAGGGCGGCAACCTGCTGCCCAGCATGTCGGACGGTATGGCGGTGCCCACCAACATGCGCCAGGCGATCATGGATGTGCTCAGCAGCTTCTTCAACGATCCCAGGGCCAACCCGGAGCAGACGGCGTTGCAACTGGAGCGGGCCATGCGCTCGACCCGCAGCGGGACCGGGACCGAGCAGAAATGACAAAGGCGGACCACGTCCGCCTTTGAGCCATCGAAGCCTGAATGTTCAGGAGCGATCGTTCTCGTCCTCATCCTCGTCGTAGTAGTCGCTGAGCTCTATCCAGAGCCCCAGCCCTATCATCACCATGGATCCGAACCAAGTGCCGGTGTTTCCGATGGGGCTGCCCAGCACTATCATGGCGAACGACAAGAACCCCATGCCTGCGTAGGCTTGCAATCTGCCGTAGGAGACCTGCATATTCACACCTCCTTGTTGAATATGGTTCAATTTTTATATTACTCATCGGACGGAGTGTGGATAGAGCCGGATCACACTTTGGTTACATATGCTGCAAAGCGACCCACCGATTTGATTATTTTTTCGCCTTGAGTATCATTGGCAGCTTAATTGGTTGAAGGTTGATTATTGATGAGTGCTTTATTCTGCGATGCGACTCATGAGTTGGACGCAATCGGGCTTCGTTGCCCCGAGCCCGTGATGATGGTTCGCAAGAAAGTGCGGCTGATGGCCGAGGGCGAGACCCTGCTGGTCAGTGCCGACGATCCCTCCACCACCCGCGATATCCCCAGTTTCTGCCGCTTCATGGATCACACCCTGATCGCCAGTGAAACCGAGCAGGCCCCCTACCGTTACCTGATCCGCAAGGGTCAGTGATCCCACAGCAGGAAGAGCCCATGACAGCCATTACCCGAGTCGGTACCACCCAACGTTGGTCAGACGTAGTCATCCACAACGGCACCCTCTATGTGGTGGAAGTCCCCGCCACGGATGAGGCCGACATTCATCAGCAGACCCGCGAGGTGCTGAGCAGCCTGCAGCGCCTGCTGGAAGCCAACGGCTCCGGGGTCGACAAGATCCTGATGGCCAACATCTACCTCAAGGACATAGGCGACATCGCGGCCTTCAACGTCCAGTGGGACGCCTGGATCCCGGCGGGCACCGCTCCCGTGCGCGCCTGCGTGCAGGCCCGCCTCGCCCACGAAGGCTACAAGGTTGAAGTGCAACTGACCGCAGCAGTCTAGGACAGAGTTCGCCCCCTCATCCCCGCCCCTTCTCCCGCAAGGGGAGAAGGGAGCAAAGAACATGAGGCCGTGGCCCCATGAAAAAAGCCCCGCCAGATGACTGGCGGGGCTTTTTTATTGCCGAGAACCGGACCGCTTAGGCGGTCGGGGTCAGGGTGATGGTCACCCGGCGGTTCTGGGCCTTGCCTTCGGCCGTGCTGTTGGTGGCGACCGGCTGATCCGGGCCCACGCCACTGGTGGAGATGCGGCTGCCGGTCACACCCTGGCCGATCAGCTGGGCGGCGACGGCGTCGGCACGCTGGGCGGAGAGCTTCATGTTCAGCTCGCGGGAGCCGGTGCTGTCGGTGTGGCCGACCACGTTCAGGCGGGTCTTGTCGAACTCGGCCACCACCATGGCGACGCCGGACAAGGTGTTGGCACCGGCCGCTTTCAGCTGGGCACTGGAGCTGTCGAAGGTGACGTTGTTCGGCATGTTGAGGATCAGCTGATCGCCGTTGCGGGTCACGCTGACACCTGTGCCCTGCAGCTTCTCGCGCAGCTTGGCTTCCTGCACATCCATGTAGTAGCCGATGCCGCCACCCAGGGCGGCGCCGGCGGCCACGCCGGTCAGGACACCCTTCTTGCGATCCCCCTTGCTGGAGGAGAGCGCCCCCACGGCGGCGCCAGCGGCGGCACCGGCCAGCGCGCCCCAGGCACCCTTGGAGGTCTGGGACTCACCGGTGTAGGGGTTGGTGGTACAGCCGGTGATGGCGATGGTCAGGGCAAGCGCGGGAACGAGTTTCTTGAAATGCATGGAATAAACCTCTGAAAAAGAACGACTCTAGCCGATGGCCGCGCATTCTACATGAGAGGGGCGCCAGAGTGTGACGCTCGGATGACAGATGCACCACAAGGGAGCCTGGGCTCCCTTGTGGTGACAAGCTTGGCGAGTGAGACCCGCCTCGTCAGTACTTGATTTCCCGGGCTTTCTCGCGCCCTTCCTGCTTGGCGTCGCGGTGCTCCTGGCGGCAATCGGCATTGCCTACCAGACCGCTGCGACACTCCTGCTTGGCATCGCGGGACTCCTGACGGGTGTCCTGGCGCACATCGCGGGCCTCGCGGCGCTGCCTGGCCTGCTCGGTGGCCTGGGCCGGCAGACCGGTCATCAGGACGGTGGCGGCAAGCAGCATGAATACGGACTTCTTCATGATGACTCCTGAACTGGATGAGACGCACCGGATCGGTGTCTCTGAATTATATATGGCGCTCTTCCGCCACGCCGGTCAGCGCGCCCAGCCAGCAGGGAGCACCCTTATCCGGGCGGCAATCAATATTTGACGTCACGCGCCTGATCGCGCCCTTCCTGCTTGGCATCCCTGTGGTCCTGGCGGCAGTCGGCATTGCCCACCAGGCCTTCACGGCACTCCTGCTTGGCGTCGCGGGACTCCTGGCGGGTGTCCTGACGGATGTCACGGGCATCCTGGCGCTGCTCGCTCTGGTTGGTGGCGTGCGCCGGGACGGCGGCAAACAGGGTGCAGGCGGTCAGCAGGACGGCGCTCAGGCGAGAGATGGAAACAGTCATAAGGACTCCAGATTAAGTTGATACGGCAGCCTGGTTCGGCTGCCGCCATGGAAGAGGGGTTCGACGAGCCCGTGCTCTCGAATCAATATTTGATATCGCGAGCTGCCTCGCGCGCTTCTTGCTTGTTGTGGCGGTGCTCCTGGCGGCAATCGGCGTTGCCCAGGAACTCCTCCTGGCGGCAATCCCGCTTCTGTTCTCGGGACTCCTGGCGGACATCCTGGCGCAGGTCCCGTGCCTGGCGGCGCTCCTGGGCCTGCTCGGTAGCCTGAGCCGGCATGGCCACCGACAGGGTACAGCCGACCAACAAGGCTGACAGCAGGGCGCTGCGAGCCGGGTGAGGAGTTGAAATGTTCATGACGAGTCTCCCTGGTTGATCGGGCTGATATCTATGGCACGGGATCAGTACTTGACGTCACGGGCCTTCTCGCGCACGTCCTGCTTCACTTCACGCTTGTCCTGACGGCACTCGTAGTTGTCTTTCTGGTCGTTCTCACGGCAATCCTGCTTGGCGTCGCGGATCTCGGGACGCACCTCCTGACGCACGTCACGGGAGTCCTGGCGATCGGTCGCCTGGGCGGGCAGGGTCAACAGCAGGGTGCAACCGGTCAGGATCAGGCTGCCGAGGGAGAGGGTGCGAAATGCGGTCAGTGACATGGGGTATCCTCACAATGGTTACCCCGATTTTGAGCAGGTTTGACTGTATGCCGGCTGTACCGGACGGTGGAAAACGACTCCTACCCCTGCTGGCAAGATGCGTGGCAGGGGCAGGTCACCACATGATCGTTCACCATGCCCAGGACCTGCATGACAGATAGTGCTGTGACGGCCCATCGCCACGACAGACGTTGCAATGCCGGGCAGCGCTTGCAATCCCCCAGATGCGGGCTTGCCGCTCAACGGCCGGTGACGCCAGAGTGGAGGACATTCCTCACGGAGCCATCTCCATGCCATCTCTGCCTCACGCTGCCCTGCTCGTCATCGACATCCAGACCGGCCTCCTTCACGGCCCCGAGGCACCCCATGCGGGGACCGAGACGCTGATCAACATCAATCGCCTGAGCCAGGCGGCCCGTACCGCCGGTGTCCCCGTGCTGGCGGTGCGCCACACGGGCCCGGCCGGTAGCCCCATCGCCGCCGGCAGTCCGCTCTGGCAACTGGCGCCGGAACTGGTTGTCGACGACACCGATCGGGTGTTCGACAAGCAAAGGTCCAATGCGTTTCATGGCACCGGCCTCGATGGCTGGCTGAAAGAGGACAAGGTGCAGACCCTGATCGTCACCGGCATGAAGACCCAGTACTGCATAGATACCACCTGCCGGGCGGCGGCAGATCTCGGCTATTCCGTGGTGCTGGTGAGCGATGCTCATACCTGCATGGATACCCCACAACTTGCCGCAACGCAGATCATCGCCCACCACAACGCCACCCTGGCTGGCCCTTTCGTGCGGCTGATGAGCAGTGATGAGGTGTGTGACGCGCTGACCCACACCCTTCAGCCCAGTTGATCCCGGACCCCAAACGAAGAAGGGAGGCTCAGGCCTCCCTTCTTCGTCTGCCCTCCGCGTTACCCCAGTGTCCCTGACTGCTGGCATTCCACGTGGCAGGGACAGGTCACCACATGATCGTTCACCATGCCCACCGCCTGCATAAAGGCGTAGCAGATGGTGCTGCCGACGAAGGTGAAGCCCTGCTTCTTGAGGGCCTTGGCCATGGCGTCCGATTCGGGTGAGGTGGCGGGAATGTCGCCGTTGCCCTGGCGCTGGTTGACCATGGGAGCGCCGCCGACGAAGCCCCACAGATAGTCCGCGAAGTCGATGCCCTGGGCCTCCAGCGCCAGATAGGCGCGGGCATTTTTGATGACCGACTGCACCTTGAGGCGATTGCGGATGATGCCCTTGTCCTGCATCAACCGCTCCACATCCTGGTCGTCGAAGCGGACGATGAGCTCGGGATCGAAGCCGGCATAGGCACGGTAATAGCTGTCGGTACGCTTGAGAATGGTGATCCAGGAGAGACCCGCCTGCTGGCCGTCGAGGCAGAGTTTGGCAAACAGCTCGCGCGGATCGCGCACCGGCCGCCCCCACTGTTTGTCATGGTATTCAATGTATTCCGGGTCCTTGGTCACCCAGGCGCAGCGCAGTTCCATTCTTTGTCTCCTGTGATTGAGTCGTCGTCCATCGGCGGGATTTCGGCGATGAGATCATGCCGCCATCACCCCGGGCCAACCAGGCCCGGCGCAGCATTCCCCCACTAATCCCCTGTAATTTCGCCTATTATCCGACCATGCCAGACGGTATACTCCTTCGGTTCACATTCAGCAAATCTTGCTCTGATTTCACTTCGCGCGAAAAACACTATGCAAAAATTCGATGTCAAAACCTTTCAGGGCCTGATCCTGCAGCTGCAGGACTATTGGTCCCGCCAGGGCTGTACCATTATTCAGCCGCTGGATATGGAAGTGGGTGCCGGTACCTCCCACCCCATGACCTGCCTGCGCGCCTTGGGCCCGGAGCCCATCGCCTGCGCCTACGTGCAACCGTCCCGCCGCCCCACCGACGGCCGCTACGGTGAGAACCCGAACCGCCTGCAGCACTATTACCAGTTCCAGGTGATCATCAAGCCGTCCCCCGACAACATCCAGGAACTCTACCTCGGCTCCCTGAAAGAGCTGGGCATGGATCCCGAGATCCACGACATCCGCTTCGTGGAAGACAACTGGGAAAACCCGACCCTGGGTGCCTGGGGTCTGGGCTGGGAAGTGTGGCTCAACGGCATGGAAGTGACTCAGTTCACCTACTTCCAGCAGGTTGGCGGCCTCGAATGCAAGCCGGTCACCGGCGAGATCACCTATGGTCTCGAGCGCCTGGCCATGTACATCCAGGGCGTGGACAGCGTCTATGACCTGGTGTGGTCCGACGGCCCCCTGGGCAAGACCACCTACGGCGACGTCTTCCACCAGAACGAGGTGGAGCAGTCCACCTACAACTTCGAGCACGCCGACGTGGACTTCCTGTTCCACTGCTTCGAGCAGTACGAGAAGGAAGCCCAGCACCTGCTCGGCCTGGAAAAACCGCTGCCGCTGCCCGCCTACGAGCGCATCCTCAAGGCCGCGCACTCCTTCAACCTGCTGGATGCCCGCAAGGCCATCTCGGTCACCGAGCGTCAGCGCTACATCCTGCGCATTCGCACCCTGACCAAGGCCGTGGCCGAGGCCTACTACGCCTCCCGCGAGGCGCTGGGCTTCCCCATGTGTCAGCGCACTGAGAACAAGCAAGGTTAAGGAACAGACATGGCACAACATACATTTCTGGTAGAGATCGGCACCGCCGAGCTGCCCCCCAAGGCCCTGCGCTCCCTGGCCGAAGCCTTTGCCGACAACTTCAAGGCCGAGCTGACCAAGGCCGATCTGGCCTTCGGCGACGTCGAGTGGTTCGCCTCACCGCGCCGTCTGGCGCTGAAGGTGAGTGAGCTGGCCAGCGATCAGCCGAGCAAGAGCGTCGAGAAGCGCGGCCCGGCCGTGTCCCAGGCGTTCGATGCCGACGGCAAGCCGACCAAGGCTGCCGAAGGCTGGGCTCGTGGCAACGGCATCACGGTTGAACAGGCCGAACGCCTGGTCACCGATAAGGGCGAGTGGCTGGTCCACAACGCCAAGGTCGAAGGCCGCCCGGCCAAAGAGCTGCTGGGTGAACTAGTCGCTGCCGCATTAGCCAAGCTGCCCATCCCCAAGATGATGCGCTGGGGCGACAAGACCATACAGTTCGTGCGTCCGGTGTTCACCGTGACCCTGCTGCTGGATGGCGAGCTGGTGCCCGCCACCATCCTGGGGATCGACTCCGCCCGCACCATCCGCGGTCACCGCTTTATGGGCGAGAGCGAGTTCCAAATCGACAACGCCAGCCAGTACCCGCATATCCTGCTGGAGCGCGGCATGGTGATGGCCGACTTTATGGCCCGCAAGGCCAGGATCAAGGCTGACGTCGAAGCGGCCGCCGCCGCCTTCGGTGGGGTCGCCGATCTGGACGACGCCCTGCTGGAAGAAGTCACCGCCCTGGTCGAATGGCCCGTGGTGTTGACCGCCAACTTCGAAGAGAAGTTCCTGGCCGTCCCCGCCGAGGCGCTGGTGCACACCATGAAGGGTGACCAGAAGTACTTCCCGGTCTACGACAAGAGCGGCAAGCTGCTGCCGAAGTTCATCTTCGTCACCAACATCGAGTCCAAGGACCCGAGCCAGATCATCAGCGGCAACGAGAAGGTGGTTCGCCCCCGTCTGTCCGACGCCGAGTTCTTCTTCAAGACCGACCTGAAGCAGAGCCTGGCCTCCCGCCTGCCGCGCCTCGAGACCGTGCTGTTCCAGCAGCAGCTCGGTACCGTCAAGGCCAAGGTCGAGCGCATCGAGACCGTCGCCGGCTTCATCGCCGAGCGCATCGGTGCCAACGTGGCTCAGGCCAAGCGCGCCGGCCTGCTCTCCAAGTGCGATCTCATGACCAACATGGTCGGCGAGTTCGCCAGCACCCAGGGTGTCATGGGGATGCACTACGCCCGTCATGACGGCGAGGACGAAGTGGTGGCCGTGGCCCTGAACGAGCAGTACATGCCGCGCTTCGCCGGTGATGCCCTGCCGTCCGCTCTGGAAGCCTGCGCCGTGGCGCTGGCGGACAAGCTCGACACCCTGGCCGGCATCTTCGGCATCGGCATGCTGCCCAAAGGTGATAAAGACCCCTTCGCCCTGCGCCGCGCCGCCATCGGTGCCCTGCGCATTATGACCGAGAAGCAGCTGGACCTGGATCTGGTCGAACTGGTGGAAGAAGCGGTACGCGTCTACGGCGACAAGCTGACCAACAAAACCGTCGTCACCGACGTGGTCGACTTCATGCTGGGTCGCTTCCGCGCCGCCTATCAGGACGAAGGCATTGGTGCCGATGTTGTGCTGGCCGTGCTGGCCCGCCGCCCGACCCGTCCGCTCGACTTCGATCGCCGGGTCAAGGCCGTCAGCCACTTCCGCAGCCTGGATGCCGCCCTGGCCCTGGCCGCCGCCAACAAGCGCGTGAGCAACATCCTGGCCAAGGTGGAAGGCGAGCTGCCGACTGCCGTCAAGCCGGAGCTGTTACAGGACGCCGCCGAGCAGGCGCTGGCCACTCAGGTTGCAGCACTGCAATCCGAGTTGGCCCCGCTGTTCGCCGCCGGTGACTACCAGGCCGCCCTCACCCGTCTGGCCGCCCTGCGCGAGCCGGTCGATACCTTCTTCAACGAGGTAATGGTGATGGCCGACGACGAGGCCCTCAAGGCCAACCGTCTGGCGCTGCTGAACAACCTGCGCAACCTGTTCCTGCAAGTCGCGGATATCTCCCTGCTGCAGTGATTTGGTTGGGTTGATTGAAGCAAAAACGGCGCCTAGAGGCGCCGTTTTTATTAAGGAAGAAGTGAGGCTTAACGCCTCACAAAAATGCCAATAGATTCGTTTAATTGAATGCTTTTCTTAGCAGAATTAATTGCTGCAGACACCGGACTTGGCAAGCTGCACGTTTCCTTTTGAGACCACCCGCTTGCCTTCGGTATCGGAAACCGGCTCAAGCTTGGCGCCACCAACAAAGACACCCATCTTTATAATCTGGCGGAAGAAGTAATTCTTACCTGGCTCGGTAAAAACAGAAATCTTGTTATCGGAGAATTCAGATTCAGTAGAGAGTTCGTGAGTTTTACCGCCCGCTACCTGCTTATAGAAGAAAGTCTGGTTGGCAGACTCACCAAGGCATTCAGAATCAACATAAACGTCTTTTTTCTGGGCCTTTCCCATGTAGCTGTCTCGGTAGACGTAAAGACCTGCCATATTACCTTCCGGTGCAGGGAAGGCTTTCAGTCTGGCACTTTCCTGAGCACTTTCCATTGGAACACTGGCACAGCCTGCCAGCAACAAGGTGCCCAATACGGTTGACGCCAGCGCCAGTTTTTTAAACATCATGGGGAATTCTCCGTGCAATATTTAGCCTGAAATTTATATTTTAATAAATAATGAGTTATCTCTGACAACGGCGAATTTGACCATATGAATCCAACTACCACCAGCAAACTTTATATTTCCGACTCAAGAAATAAATATGATGTGACACATATCAAACTTGAATATGGAGAGTCATCTTCTTCTTATGATAATCGGCTATCCATGGTGTAAATAAAGCATCGACGGCTCTCCAGAAGCTATGGTTCTATAACTGTTCCTTATTGACTGTTCGAATTATTATCCGATATTCGCAGAAACGAACGTACCTAACCTCTCCAGCACAACGGCTATCGCCGTTTCCGTGTACAATCCCTCACTCGTTCCAGCCTCTGTGACCCGACGGCGACCCCATGAACCGCACGCCCCTGTTGTTGATGATCTGCACCACCTTGTTGGCGGCCGCCGGCTGGTTCTTCTCCAAGGAGGCGATCCGCGAGCTGCCCCCCGCCGCCTTTATCGGTAGCCGCTTCCTGCTGGCGGCCCTGATCCTGCTGCCCCTCGCCATCTTGTACGAACCCAGGCCTAGCCGTGCCCAGCTGCTGCGCGCCCTCGGCTGCGGCTCCCTGCTCGGCCTCAACCTGCTGCTCTGGGTGACCGCCATCAGCCAGAGCGATGCCCTTGGCAGCGGCGCCTTTATCATGAGCGTCGCCACCCTGATGGCGCCGCTGGCCGCCTGGGTCGGTTTCAAAACCCGACCGGGGCGCCACTACTGGACCACCCTTCCCCTGGCGGTAGCGGGCCTGCTGCTGCTCTCGAGCGGCACCGACTGGGGTGTCTCCCGCTCCCTGCTCTGGTTTTTGGCCGCCGCCATGGCCCTCGGCACCCAGCTCGCGGTCCATCGCCACTTCGCCCAGTCGATCCCGGCGCGCTGGCTCACCTGCATCCAGCTCGCCATGACAGGCCTGATGGGCACCACTCTCTCCCTGCTGACCGAGAGCTGGCCGCCTTTCGTCAGCACCCCCACCTGGGGCTGGTTCGCCGCCAGCGTGCTGCTCGCCACCACCCTGCGCTACCTGCTGCTGACCCTGGCCCTGAGCAAGATGACAACCACCCACGCGGCCCTGCTGATGCTGCTAGAACCCGTCTGGACCCTGATGCTCAGCACCCTCTGCTATGGGGAGACCCTCGGCGGGGCCAAGCTGGCCGGCGCCGGGCTGGTACTCGGGGCCCTGATACTCTATCAGCTGCCCCTGCTGCGCAGCGGCGCACGACTGGCGGCGAAGGAACCCAGCGCCGACTAGCGCGGGTAGCAAGCGGCCCCGCCTCGGGGATGGGCATCCTTCGCCGTCGCTGCTAGGGTAGTGGCATTGATTCATCGACGACCGAGGCACTATGCAACGCAAGACAATCGCCCTGCTGCTGGCCACCCATCTGCTGGTGGGAGGTGCGGGCTTTGCCGCTGGCATCTATCTGCTGCCGATCCTGATAGCGCCGCCCGCCCCGAGCGGCGAACAGGTCGCGGCCAGCCAGGCGCAGGCGACCTATCAGGGCACCTTCAAGCGGGACCTGAAAGACAGCGATCGGCTGCACTGGGGGGAAGGCAAGGTAAGCATAGGGCCGAGCGCCATCAGCCTGATGGGCAAGTTGGCACCCGGGCCCGATTATCAGCTCTACCTGTCGCCGGAATTTGTAGAGACGGAGGCAGACTTCGCCCGCCTGAAGCCGCAGATGGTACATATCGGGCCGGTGAAAACCTTCGACAACTTTATCGTCCCCCTGCCGAGCGATGTAAACCCGGCGGACTACAACAGCGTCATCGTCTGGTGCGAGACGTTTGGACAATTCATTACCGCTGCCCAGTATCAGAACCCCTGATCACGGCGACGACCTGCGTGGTCGGGGCAGCAAAAAACAGCAAAGAAAAATGGCGCCTATTGGCGCCATTTCTATGACAAGCCTGCCCCTCAACTCGGCGGGAAGTGGCCACCTATGCTGATCACATTGACCTGTTGCAGGGTCCCGTTGATGGTGAAGGCCACCCTGTGCTCCTGGCTGAGGCGGATGGTGTAGATCCCCTTGTTCACTCCGCCGAGCTGCTCGTAATGCATGTCCCCCACCTCGTCGGCAGCGTTCTTGGGGTGAGTGCCGAGCTCGATTTTTCGCCGCCACTCGTGGTACTTGCTCATGCCCGCCGGGGGTACGGCCACGTGCTTGCCCTTGTCGTAGAGGATGCGTTGCTGAGAGTCATCGATAGTCCATGCCATGGTTGGCTCCTTCTGTAGGCTCAAAAGAGAACCAAAGCATAGACCAGGCACGAGCATTGAGGATCGATCAGAGCCCAAGTCCGAACTGTCGTTGCAGCAGGCGCTGGCCACCTGCCGTCAGGGTCAGCTCGCGGCCGTCGAATGCGTGCACCAGAACTCCCTTGTCCAGCAGATGGGTAAGTAGGCGGGCGCCCAGCTGGCCCCCCAGGTGCATGCGCCGCTCGCTCCAATCCAGACAGGGACAGGCGAAGTGGCGCCTGCCCCTCGGCACACAATCGATACCGAGATGGCTGAAGTGCTGCTCCCCCTCAGGAGTCAGGCCATGGCTGCCGGCGTCCAGCCAGCCCCGGGCCAGCAAACCGTCATGCAGCCGTACCCCCAGCTCCCCCGCCAGATGGTCATAACAGGTGCGGGCGAAGCGCAGCCGCGCCGGGGTCTTGCTCTGCAAGGGGCCAGGGCCCTGCGCCGCCAGCCCCATCAGCTGCTCCACGACCAAAGCCACCTCCGGGCTCGCGATGCGGTAGTAGCGATGCTTGCCCTGCTGGACACAGGCCGTCAACCCCTGTTGCTGCAGCCTGGCGAGGTGACTGCTGGCGGTGGAGGCGGCGACTTCCGCCACAGTGCTCAGCTCGGTCGCGGTCCAGGCCCGCCCATCCATCAGGGCGGACAGCATGCGGGCACGGCTGCCATCGGCGATGGCGGCGGCCACCTGTGCCAGGCCCAGCTCCAGACTCTCTTGCGGGTTCATCTCGCCACTTCCCATCCTGTTGCCCCTCTTATTGCCAGTCGGCGGTGACCGCCCTGGCCTTGTCCATGTCGTCCGTCACCAAGATCAGCTGATTGGCATGATCGCTGTACAGGGTGATGATGTTGACCGAGGCATCCCCCAGCGCGGTGCAGATGGCCCCCAGCTGGCCGGGCACCTCCTGCTTCAAACGGCGCACCAGTACCTCTCGCACCGCGACCACCTCCAGCCCGGCCTCTCTGGCGGCCTGGGCGGCGCGCTCCCCATCCTCCACCAGGAAGTGGGCATGGCCGTCACCCCCGGCGAGGAACATGCCACCCCCTTCCAGGCTGACGCCCGCTCGGCCCATCAAGACACCGAACTGTCCAAGCGCACCCGGGGTGTCCGGCAATATCAGATGAATATCGTACATCCCTGTCTCTCCTTTGCGATAACAGCCTGCAGCATAGGGGAAGGCAGGAAGGGACGCTTCGATGGCGAGCGAAGCGTCTTAGTCTATGCCTCCTGCCCGCGGCGAGCGTCGCCGGCAGCAAGCTCGGCCTCAGACGAGGGAACCGCCAACACAAAAGGCGCCGACGGGCGCCTTTTGATGATCGGCAGCGGCGAGCCGCACCGACCTTATCGCACAAAACCCCCTACTCCACCGGCGCCATCAGGTGCTGATAGGGGGTTCCCGGCCACATGATATAGGGAACCGAGGTGTCCGGATCCGCACTCTTTGGATACATGTCGTAGAACGCATCATCCGCCCCGACGATCATCACGTGGGGCCCGGTCTGCAACCACTGATTGCCGGTGGCGGGCTGAGTGGCATAGGGGTCGGTGTTGTTGGCGTCGGTGCCGCCCTTGAGCATGTATATGAAGCCGATCTTGCCCTTGGGCGGGGTCTGATGGCCGATCCAGGCGTGCGCCCAGACCATCGCCGCCGCATCCATGCACATGGGATCCGGCCCCGGCGTGGCCGGGTTGTCGGGCATGCAGGTAAAGCCGTTCTTGCCTTCCCGCAGGGTTCGCATCTTGCCATCGGCGCTCATGGCGACGATGGTGGCACCGGCACCGACCCTGGCGGGGGCCGCCGCCATGGCGCTGGTGATCATCGCCTCGTCCGTCATCGCCGGTGCCTTGGCCATCTCTTCGGCCTGCACCAGAGCGGCCAGGCTGATGGCCGCAAATGCGCCAAGGGTGGACATGTGCTTGCACATAACGTCTGTCTCCCGGTTGGTTGGATCACGCACGGCCTGACTACCATGGCGGCCGTGCTGCCGGGCAGCAGCTGTCTGGTGGGGGACGGGTGATCGGAAGGTGGCGCCAGGGGTCGCAGTCCTGAGGCATGCGGTGGGCCGCAGGCGTCATCTGTCTGACTATAGCCCCTCCGGAACGGCTCAAAAAACAAGGCGCCACTCGGGCGCCTTGTCGATAGCAGGTAGGAAGACTAGCCCAGATAGGCCGGCAGCAGACCCGCCATGTTGAGCAGGTGGAAGGCGGCGGTCAGCACCCCGAACAGGATCACCAGGGCGATCATCAGCACCCCGCCTGGAGCGTGGAAGCCCTCACCCTTGCCACCCTTGGCGGCGCGCACCTTCCAGGCCAGCAGAGGCGGAATGATACAGGTCCAGAGGGTGGCCACGGCGCCGGCGTAGCCGATGGCGGCCAGGAAACCGAACGGGAACAACAACGAGAGCAGCAGGGGCGGCAGGAAGGTTACGGCCCAGGACTTGCTGCGGCCGCGATGGCTGTTATCGAACTTGAACAGGTCCGCCAGGTAGTCGAATACCCCGAGCCCGACCCCGATGAAAGAGGAGAGGATGGCCGCCATGGAGAAGGCGTTGAGGGCACTCGCCACCGCCTTGGATTCGATGACCGATCCCAGCGCCGTGAGCAGGGCATCCACATTGCCGTCTTGCGCGATCACGGGGCCAAACGCGCTGCGCGGCAGGTTGCCGAACACGCTGACCAGCCAGATGAGGTAGAAGGTGAGCGCGATGACGGTGCCGCCCAGGATGGCGCGGCTGGCGCGGCGCTCCTCGCCGTAATAGGCACGCATGGACGACACTGAGTGGTGATAGCCAAACGAGGTGAGCGCCACCGGCAGCATCACCAGGGCATAGGGGGCGTAGCTGTGCTCGCTGCCGACCTTGTCGAGCAGCAGATCCAGGCGGATGTTCATGGACATACCGGAGATGCCGAAGGCGAAGCTCAGCCCCATCAGGATCACCAGCAGCACGGAGATGCGGTCCACCGCCCGGGTGGAGTGCCACACCAGGCCGGAGAAGGCCAGGGTAAACAGCACGGATCCCCAGTGGCTGCCGAGCCCCGTCATGCCCTCTATGATGAGGCCGGCCGAGGTGATGTAGGCATAGAGCAATATGCCGCCGACGAAGTAGACGCTTAAATTGTTGATGGCGTTGACCTTTTCCCCCAGTAGATCCCGGGTCACGGTATCGAAGGAGACGCGCAGGGGATAGCCCTTGTAGGACTCCAGCAGCATCCAGCCGGAGACTGTCATCACCACCATGGTCAGCGCCACCGCGAGCATGGACCAGAGCGTCCAGGCGCCCGCGCCCGCACTGGGCAGCCCCAGCATACCGGCTCCTACACAGACGCCGGCAATGATGCATGCCCCGCCCACCAAAGATGGTTTATGTTCCATTTACTTCCCCAAAGACGATTGTTGATCTGGTCGCGACCGCGGACCGTTGCATCTGCTACGCCGGTTGTCATCGTAAGATCGCGCTCATCTGTACTATCGGTGCCCAGCCGCTTGATGCTGCGTCAGCGAGGCAAGACGTGGCTGAGGCTAGCTACCGATCCCAAAATGGCAGCCAGGCCGCCATTTTGGGGGTGTGACTTTACCCTGCATGCCCTCGGGTATCAAATCCGCAGGCTCAATGGGGGGATCCAGGGCCGGTTTTGGCGACATCTGGTTACTTTCTGACGATCCGGTTGCTGCTGAAATCTGTCTGACGGCGCCTCAGTGGATGGCGAGCTCATGGCGAGGGGCTGCCCGTCCGGCGCACTATACTCAAGCCGGTTTTCACGGCAAGGAGCCATCCCATGGACAGGAAGTTCGTCATCAGCGCCCTCTGCTATGCCCTGCTTGGCATGGTGCTCGGCATCTATATGGCCGCCTCCAAGGATCACGGCCAGTTTGTGACTCACGCCCACATCATGCTGGTGGGGTTCGTGGTGTCGTTCAGCTATGCCCTCTGCCACCGGCTGTGGCTCGGCAGCCCGAGCGGGCGACTGGCGCAGATCCAGTTCTACCTGCATCAGCTGGGGGCGGCGGTGATGACGGCCGGGCTCTATCTGCTCTACGGCCAGCTGCTGCCCCCGGAGCGGGTCGATCCCTTCCTCGCCGCCTCCTCCCTGGCGGTGCTGGCTGCCATGGGGATCATGCTGGCCCAATTTGTGCGCCGCCCATCCGTGCAGCCATAAAAAACGGCGCCCGAGGACGCCGTTTTTCACCATGACATCCGATAGGTCTTCGACCCTCTATTCAGGGCCGGTATTGGGCAGCATAAGCAGTGGCCTTGTTTACGTTTTACGAAATAAATCGCTGCCTTAATGCCAAATATCTTGCTCCAGCATCTGCAAAATGGAGGGAGGCAGCATGGTCCTCCCCGCCACTCGCCTTTGTCATGCCTCTATCAGCTTGCCTTTCTGCTTGCTGACGGTCGGCGCCCCGGGCTCCACCTCTTTCAATCGGGCGGTGAAGTGGCGCAGCACAGCCGGCTCATAGATGAAATCGAGCCCCTTCACGTTTTTCGCGTTCTTCTTCACCTCGCCGAACGCCTCTATGACGAAGTCCATATGGGTTTGGGTGTAGGTGGCGCGGGGTATGGTGAGGCGCAGCAACTCGGCCGGGCAGGGATGCTGCTTGCCGGTGGCAGGATCGCGCCCCAGCAGCAGGGAGCCTATCTCCACCGCACGGATGCCGGCCACCTTGTAGAGCTCGCACGCCAGGGCATGGGCCGGGAACTGATCCGCCGGGATGTGGGGCAGCAACTTGCCCGCATCCACGAAGGCGGCGTGGCCGCCGGCCTGCTGGCACACCACGCCGATGGCCTCGAGGCCATCCACCAGGTACTGCACCTGACCGATGCGATAGGCCAGCCAGTCCTGACGCATGCCGTCGCGCAGGCCGACCGCGAGCCGCTCCATGGCGCCCCCCTCCAGACCGCCGTAAGTCGGGAAGCCCTCCTGCACCACGCACAGGGTGCGGCACTCTGTGTAGACGTCCAGCATGCTGTCGTCCTTGAAGCAGAGCAGGCCGCCCATCTGCACCATGGCGTCCTTCTTGGCTGACATGGCGAGGCCGTCCGCGTACTTGTAAGACTCCATGGTGATCGCCTCTATGGACCAGCTCGCGTAGCCGGGCTCGCGCTGCTGGATGAAGTAGGCGTTCTCGGCGAAGCGGGCCGAGTCCATGATGACGGGGATGTCGTATTTCTGGGCAATCTCATACACCGCCTTCAGGTTGGCGATGGAGACCGGCTGGCCACCGGCGGAGTTGCAGGTGATGGTGCTGACGATGTAGGGCACGTTGGCCGGACCCGCCTCCAGGATCGCCTCCTCCAGTTTCAGCAGATCGAAGTTGCCCTTGAAGTCGGCGGTGACCGAGGTATCGAACGCCTCCTTGGTGTAGACGTTCTTCGCCACGCAGCAGTTGATCTGGGTGTGACCCTGGGTGGTGTCGAAGAAGTAGTTGGAGAGGGCCACCATCTTGTTGCGATCCAGCCCCTTCTCCTGCTCCCGCTTCTTGATGAGCACGGGAATGTAGATCTGCTCGGCGCCGCGCCCCTGGTGGGTGGGGATGGTGAGCGCATAGCCGAAGATCTCCTGCACCGCCTGCTGCAATGCGTAGTAGCTGCGGCTGCCGCTGTAGGCCTCGTCGCCGCGCAGCATGGCGGCCTGCATGTTCTGGGTGATGGCGCCGGTGCCGCTGTCGGTCAGCAGATCGATAAACACATCCTCGCTGTCCAGCAGGAAGGGGTTCATGCCCGCCCGCACGATGGCCTCCTCCCGGTAGGCGCGGGTGGTGCGCTTGACCGGCTCGATGACACGAATACGGAACGGCTCGGGGAGATGCTTGAAGTTTTCCATGGTATGGATATCCAACTTTAAATATTCAGGATGAGTCTCAGCCTCCGCCTAAATTAATGGTGAGCGGCAATAACGGCATGAGATCGGGTGCACGCCAGCGCCTCGCCAATTAATAAGGCGAGCAGGGGTGCAGATTATTTCGATTGAGGGTTCGGGCAGGCCGGATTTATTGTCAGCAATAAACCCACCGCCGCAGAGGCATTACAGCGGGAAGAAGAAGGCGATCTTGTGATCCAGGGTAAACCACTTGGGGGAAGCGATCAGGGTAGCCATGTTATTGCTCATCTGGTGATTGAATAACGCCGAATTAACAGGAGTCATTATGGGTGGCCTTTATTCATTCGCAATTGCCAGATGAGCAAATTGGGATGGCGCTAACAGTTTTATCGGGGATAACGATATATCACCCATCTCGCCGTTAACGCCATTTAGCCCATAAAGACTCAATATTTCCCGGCAAATAAGCTCTCAATGGTTTAGCCAGGGCAGGCGCTGCAGCAGCCAGTGGCGATCGGCCAGGGGCGTCTGGCTGACCCAGATATCCAGCAGGCCATAGGAGAGCAGCGGCAGCACCAGCAACAACAGGCAGAGCAGGGCCAGCAGCCAAGGAGCGCCGAGCCGATGACGACGACTGCCGAGGTGCAGCGCATCGGCACGCTTGGGGCAGGCGGCGACGCAACTCAGGCAGCTGGTGCACTCGAGGCTGCGTACCGAAATCAGCTGATGCACCCGGATGCGGGACGGGCAGGCCCGGCTACACTTGTCGCAGTCGTGGCCGGCGCTTCGCAGGCAACGCTCCGGATCGCGCCGAATGCGCAAGGGGGTGAACAGGCCGAGCAGGGCCAGCCAGGCGCCATAGGGGCAGAGATAGCGGCAGAAGCCCTGCCGGAAGGCGACGGTGAGCAGCAGCACCCAGCCCAGACACAGGCCGGAGATCAGGGTCAGGTTGAAGAAGAAGGCCCCCATCTTCATGTCCGCCGCCTGATGGTAGGGGCTGGCGAAGTAGCCGGGCAGGGCGGCGCTCGGCACCGCGATCAGCACGATAAACAGCAAAAAGCCGAGCACCAGAAACTTCTGGCCACGCAGGACGAGATCCAGCCAGCGCGGCGGCGTCCACTCCCCCGGCAGCAGGCGTGCGCGTAGGCCGTGCAGCCACTCCCCCATCAGCCCGAGGGGGCAGAACCAGGCACAGAAGGCCCGCCCCAGCAGCAGGGCCGACAGGCAGAGCACCAGTACAGTGATGGTCGCCGCCGGATGGTGCTGATCCACCAGCCCCTGCCCGAGCCAGGCCCGCAGCCCGAGCCCGCCGGCGATGGGCAGGAAGCCGTCCACCACGTCAGGACGCATCAGCCAGGGGGTCTCCCCCTGCCACAGCTGCCAGATATGGACTCCGTACTGCACCGTCACCAGCCCCCAGCAGAGCAGCAACAGCTGCCTGGTGACCGTTCTGAGGCGCTGACTGCCTATGCGGGCCAGTACGGGCAGGGGGCGATAGCGCTGCCACAGCGCGAGCGTCGTGGCCACCAGCCCCAGCGCGAGCCAGAGCACCGAATCCGCCACCAGCAGCCAGAGCGCGGCGGCCAACACCAGAGAGAGAGTCCAGCCCCAACCGTGGCGACCCTGCCACAACAACAGGACCAGATAGACCAGACCCGAGGTCATGGTCAGGGCTTCCAACAGGCTCATGCTTCCCTCACAGCGCTCATCCGAATCGAGGGGGTAGGATAACCAACATCTGAGTTGATGATTTTGATCTGCATGGGCAGAGGGAGCATTTGCCCGCTCCCCCCTCAGCCCTTCTGTTGGCCCCTGTTATTTGCGGCTGTTGAACCCTATGCTTTTCGGCTATTGAACAGCGGCTGGTCCGACTCGGTATGCTCGGCCCAGAAGTGGATGTTGAAGCGGGCATCCTCCGACAGTTCGACCCTGTGCCAGTACTGGGGCGGGCTGGTGGCAAACTCCCCGGCCCGGATCACCAGGCTTATCTCCGGCTGCTCGGCCTGCTCGTCGGCGAAGCCGTGATAGGTGACGGTTCCCTCCATCACGCAGAGCTGACCGAACACCCCGGCCGCCGTGTTGTGGTGGCTCAAAAGGGCCGCTGGCACATTGTCACGGGTGAAGAAAGGGGTAGAGCGACGCACCACCCAGTGAGACGGAATAAGTTTCATGGACATAAGTTTTCTCCTCAGAGGACCGGGTCAGCCCGGCCTCAATCAATAAATCAACGGGGCAACTGGCGCAGCAGGGGGAAGGCGGCGCTCATCTGATCTCCCCCTACCACGAAGCCGCACAGCTCGCCATCGGCGCCGCGGGCCTCGGCCACCATGCCGGCGCGGTTCCAGCGGCACTGCCAGGCTAGATCCTCCCCCCGGGTGCGGCCCGCCAGTTGCAACGGGTAGCGCGGCGTCTTCACCTTCACCAGCATGGGGGGCAGGGTCAACGCGGTCGGCGTGCCGAGCAGAGTCCTGGCCAAGGCGTTGGCCCCCAGCACTATGGGTTGCAGGAAGGGGAGCAGTTGCCCCCGCCACTCGATGCCATCCCCCAGGGCGAAGATATGGGGATCGCTGGTTCGCAGGCAGTCATCGACCCGGATGCCGCGGCCCACCTCGAGCCCGGCGCTCTGGGCCAGGGTCAGATTGGGCCTGAGACCAACGGCGGCGATCACCAGATCCTGCGCACTGACTAGGCCATCGCTTAGGGTGACCCGCAAGCCATCGTTTGGGCGATCCGGATCCTGCGGGGCTATGCCGGCCACGCCCTGCCCCAGTCGCAAGTTCACCCCCTGCTCGCGCAGGGCCTGCTGCAGCGGCTGACTCAGGGCCGTCGGCAGCAGTGTGCTGAGCGGGCTGTGAGCCAGATCCACCAGCGTCACCTCTTTCCCGGCGCTCGCCATGTCCATCGCCAGCTCGCAGCCGATAAGGCCCGCTCCCAGCACCAGGATACGGCTGGCGGTGCGGATCCTGGCCTCGGCGGCGGCGTACTCCTGCTGGCTGTTGAGGGTCACCAGATGCTCGCTTCCCGGTATCTCTGGGCGCACTGCGCTGGCCCCGGTCGCCAGCACCAGCTGGCCGTAGGGAAAGGTTCCCTGTGCGGTCAGCAGGGTGCGGCGCACGGGATCGATAGCCAGCACCGGGCAGTGGGGCAGCAGAGCGATCCGCTGCTGCTCGGCAAACGCGCTGCCGCTAAGACGGGTCATGGCGGCGGCGCTGCAATCCCGGCTCACCACATGGCTCAAGTCCGGCTTGTTGTACTCATCACCGCCGTCGGCGGTGATGAGACGGATGGGCCGCGCGCCATCCAGCTTGCGCAGGCTCTTGACCAGCTGCTGGGCGGCGAAACCGCTGCCGATCACCACTATCTCGTCGCTCATGGGGATGGCGCTCATACACAGGCCTCCACGGCGCAGGGTTCGAACACCTCCTTGCCGATGCCGCAGCCGGGGCAGAGGAAGCTGTCCGGCACCTGGGCCCAGGGGGTGCCCGGCGCCACCCGCTGATCCGGTTCCCCCAGCACCGGGTCATAGACCCACTGGCAGACGGTGCAGAGCATGCTCTGGTCATCGTCCAGCGCGCTGGCGGCAGGGGCGGCTTGCGGCGCCTGAACTGCCACAGGAGCAGATGCCACGGGAGCAGGCATCACGGTCGCCTGCGTTGTGGTGATCGGACGGGGTGCCTCCAGCGGGTGCAGCGCCCACTGGCGGGCGAGCCGGCGGCCATGCTCGCGGCATTCCGCCAGGGCCGAGCCATCCGGGCGCCACTTGGCCTTGAGGGAGATGCTGATATCGAAGCCCGCGTCCATCAGCCGGGTCTGGATGCGGTCCACGGCGCCGCCGGTCCAGCCGTAGCTGCCGAAGGCCGAGGCGCGTTTGTTCCTGAAGCGCAGGCCGGTGATCTCTTCCAGCATGCCCGCCACCTTGGGCATCATGACGTTGTTCATGGTGGAGGAGCCCACCAGAATCCCCTTGGAGCGAAACACCTGGGTCAGGATCTCGTTCTTGTCGTGGCGGGCCACGTTGTAGATCTTCACCGCCACCCCAGGATCCACCTCGTGGATGCCCTGGGCGATGGCGTCCGCCATCATGCGGGTGTTGTTGGACATGGAGTCGTAGAACAATGTGATGCGATCCTCCTGATACTGATCCGCCCACTCCAGGTACTTAAGGATGATCTGGGTGGGATCCTCGCGCCAGACGATGCCGTGGGAGGTGGCCACCATGCTCACCGGCAGGTTGAAGCCCAGCACCTCCTTGATCTTGGCGGTCACCAGCGGGCTGAAGGGGGTGAGGATGTTGGCGTAGTAACGCTGGCACTGCTCCATCAGCTCGGTCTGATCCACCTCGTCGTTGAACAGGTGCTCGTCGCAGTAGTGCTGACCGAAGGCGTCGTTGGAGAACAGCACCGCATCCTCGGTCATGTAGGTCATCATGCTGTCGGGCCAGTGCAGCATGGGGGTCTCGATGAATACCAGCTGCTTGCCGTTGCCGATGTCCAGGCTGTCACCTGTCTTGACCGGGTGGAAGTTCCACTCCGGGTGATGATGATGGCCGGTGATGGAGTCGATGGCGTTGTGGGTGCAGTAGATGGGGGTGCCTGGGATGCGGGCCATCAGCTCGGTCAGGGCGCCGGCGTGATCCTCCTCGGCGTGGTTGATCACCACATAGTCGATGGAAGCGAGATCGATCTCCGCCGCCAGGTTCTGCACGAACTCGCGACTGAACTTGTGATCCACGGTATCGATCAGCACGTTCTTCCCTTCGCGGATAAGGTAGCTGTTGTAGCTGGTGCCCTTGTGGGTCTTGTACTCGGTGCCATGAAAGTCGCGCACCTCCCAGTCCCGTTGGCCGACCCAGTGAATGTTGTTTTTGACGTGAATGCTCATCCGGCAGTTCCTCAGCTGAAATAGTGTATGTTCGACTGAACCAGCTATTGCAGCGGACGTGCCAACTTATAACTTATTGTTTTTACTGGATACTTATATCAGTCATTGTCATTAAGACAGCCCATCTTTATAGTCAAAATCACAAACACACTGTCATTTGGACAATCTCTGTGATCTCCACCAACCGCCTGGCGCGCATCGCCCTCGACCTGCAACTCGGCATCTCCCACCAGGACAGATTCCATCGCCTGATCCAGAGCGTGCGCAGCCTGCTGCACTCGGATGCCTCGGCCCTGCTGCGCTACGAGCGGGGCCAGTTCATCCCGCTGGCCATCGACGGCCTGATGCAGGACGTGCTGGGGCGCCGCTTCGCGCTCAAGGATCACCCGCGCATGGAGGCCATCGCCCGTGCCGGCGACGTGGTGCGCTTCCCCGCCGACAGCCTGTTGCCCGATCCCTATGACGGCCTGATCCCGGATCACGACGACTTCAAGGTACATGCCTGCGTCGGCCTGCCGCTGTTCGCGGATCAGGCGCTCATCGGCGCCCTGACCATAGATGGCATGAACCCGGCCCAGTTCGACGACATCAGCGACGAGGAGTTGCGACTGGTGGGAGCCCTGGCCGCCGCCGCCCTCAGCAATGCTCTCTTGCTGGAACGGCTCGCCCGCCAGAGCAGCGAGCCTCTGGCTCCCGGCGCCCAGGCAGGTGCAGGCCAGCCGGAGATGATAGGCAACTCCCCTGCCATGGCCCGGCTGCGCCACGAGATAGCCGTGGTGGCGAGCTCGGAGCTGAACGTGCTGATCCTGGGGGAAACCGGTGTCGGCAAGGAGCTGATCGCCAAGGCGGTACATAGCGGCTCGCCGCGCGCCGGCGCGCCTTTGGTCTACCTCAACTGCGCCGCCCTGCCGGAGTCGGTGGCGGAGAGCGAGCTGTTCGGCCACGTGAAGGGGGCTTTCACCGGCGCCATCCACAACAGAGCCGGCAAGTTCGAGCTGGCGGACAAGGGCACCTTGTTTCTGGATGAGATAGGCGAGCTCTCCCTGCCCCTGCAGGCCAAGCTGCTGCGGGTGCTGCAATACGGCGACCTGCAGCGCATCGGTGACGACACCCCCCTCAAGGTGAACGTGCGCATCCTGGCCGCCACCAACCGAGATCTGAAGCAGGCTGTGGTGGATGGCGCCTTCCGGGCCGATCTCTACCACAGGCTGAGCGTCTTCCCGATCCAGGCCCCGGCCCTGCGCGAACGCACCGACGACATCCCATTGCTGGCCGGTTATTTTTGCGAGCGCTGCCGGGTCAGCCTGGGGCTGGAGCGGCTGCGCATCCAGCCCCAGGCGTTGCAACTGTTAGGCCGCCATGACTGGCCGGGCAATGTGCGGGAGCTGGAGCACGCCATCCACCGCGCCGCCGTGCTGGCCCGGGCCGAACAGGGCAGCCAGAGCCCCAGCCTCGCTAGCCACCACTTCAATCTGGGCACTGGCGCCCTGCCCATGTCCACCAGCCCAGGCGTGGCGCTTGCCGAGCCCCCCTTGCCCGCCGGCCTGGGGCTGAGGGCCGCCACCGACGCCTTCCAGCTCGCCCTGATCGAGCGCACCCTGGCGACTCATGATGGCAACTGGGCCGCCACCGCCCGCGCCCTGGATCTCGACAGCGGCAACCTGCACCGGCTCGCCCGCCGGCTCGGACTCAAGGCCTGACGGCTCCCCAGATACGAGCGGCCCAAAAACAAAGACCCCCTCACATCGGAGGGGGTCTTTCGTTGGACTTTCGCTTGCGAAACTCTGAGGTCAGCGCAGGGATTTGACCGAGCGGCGCACGATCAGCTCGGGCTGGACCGTCATGGATTCCACCTCCAGCTCCTTGTTGCGGATCCGGCTCACCAGCTGCTGCACCGCCAGCAGGCCGAGCTCGGCCTTGGGGTGGCGTATGGTGGTCAGCGGCGGGCTGGAGAAGCGCGCCATCTCGATGTCGTCGTAGCCGATCAGGGAGATATCGTCCGGCACCTTGACCCCGGCCTCCCAAGCTGCGCAGATGGCACCTATGGCCATGGGATCGTCGAAGGCAAAGACGGCGGTGGGGCGCGGCTTGAGGGCCAGGATGCGCTGCATGGCATCGTAGCCGCTCTGGCTCTCGTAATCCCCCTCGAAGACCTGCTCGTCCTTCAGGGTCAGCCCCTGCTCGGCCAGGGCGTCACGCACCCCGTCCAGCCGCTGTTGGGTGGTGGGCTTGGCGAGATGGCCGGTGATGCAGACGATCTCCTTGTGACCCAACTCCAACAGGTGGTTCATCGCCAGACGCGCGCCTATGCGGGCGTTGTCGTTGATCACGTTGGCGAAGTCGCACTCGTTGCCCCAATCCAGTACCACCTGCGGCACCTTCTTGTGGATGCGCAGCATGTCCCTGAACTGGGTGTCGATGTCGGTCCCCAGCACCAGCAGGCCATCCACCCGCTTCTCCATCAGCATGCGCAGATAGTGCTGCTGACGGGGAGGCTGGTTCTCTGTGTTGCACAGGATCAGGCTGTAACCCTGCTCGAAGCAGTAGGCTTCCACCCCCTGTACCACTTCCGCGAAGAAGGGGTTGGCACTGGTGGTCACCAGCATGCCTATGGTCTTGGTCGAATTGATCTTGAGACTGCGCGCCACCGAGTTGGGCGCGTAGTTCAGCTCTGCCACCGCCTCAAGCACTTTCTGGGTCGCATCTTCGCTGACCCGACGGGTGTGATTGAGTACATGTGAGACGGTGGAGATGGATACGCCTGCGCGCGAGGCGACATCCTTGATAGTTGCCATCTCTGTCTCCTGAATAACAAAGGCGGAACAGTAGCAGATTTCCCGAATAAAGGCTTGGTTTTAACGGGCACTGCCAGCGAATTGTCAATGTTGGCTAATCTAGGCGGTCGTTTCTATTTGCGCAAACGAATTTTGGTCAAAATGAGAGCAGACGCAGAACGAAATATCGTCAGTTTTTTACTCTGAAAATTGTCACCATGACAATTTGTTATCTGTATGTTACGCCGCCATGGCAATATTAAACTCCAAAAATAGATAACCAACTGCGTATTTGTTTCACAAAACCCCTCTTCCGCCTGCTCCGGTTAGTATCTTTAACATCTTGTTATTGCCTGGCGAGGAATGATAGAACCTTATCTATTACCGGGCCGGCGGGATACAGGCTCGGGATGATGCCCATAAAACGAAACAATTCACTGATTAAGGGACGAATCAATGCATAACTTCAGCAAAATGGCAGTCAGAGCAGCGGTTTCTTTGGCTCTGTTTGGATCGGTTTCCATGGCCAACGCCGCCGATACCATCAAGATCGGTATCGCCGGCCCCCTGACCGGCCCGGTCGCCCAGTACGGTGACATGCAGTTCACCGGCGGCAAGATGGCGGTCGAGCAGATCAACAAGGCAGGCGGTATCAAGGGCAAGCAGATCGAAGCCGTCATCTATGACGACGCCTGCGATCCCAAGCAGGCCGTGGCCATCGCCAACAAGGTGATCAACGACGGCGTCAAGTTCGTGGTCGGCCACCTCTGCTCCGACAACACCCTGCCCGCCTCCGACATCTATGAAGATGAAGGCGTGCTGATGATCACCCCGGCCTCCACCAACCCCAAGATCACCGAGCGCGGCTACCAGCTGACCATGCGTACCATAGGTCTGGACAGCGACCAGGGCCCGACCGCCGCCAAGTACATCATCGAGCAGGTCAAACCCCAGCGCGTGGCCGTCATCCACGACAAGAAGCAGTACGGTGAAGGCATCGCCTCCAGCGTGAAGGCCGCTCTGGACAAGGCCGGCGTCAAGGTCGTTGCCTATGAGGGCATCACAGCGGGTGACAAGGACTTCTCCGCCCTGATCGCCAAGCTGCAGAAAGAGAACGTGGACTTCGTCTACTACGGCGGCTACCACCCGGAGCTGGGTCTGATCCTGCGCCAGGCTGGCGAGAAGGGTCTGAAGGCCAAGTTCATGGGTCCGGAAGGCGTGGGTAACAAGGACATCTCCGCCATCGGCGGCCCGGCTTCCGAAGGCCTGCTGGTGACCCTGCCGAACAAGTACGACCTGGTGCCTGCCAACGCCCCCGTCGTTGAAGCGTTCAAGGCCAAGGGTCAGGACTCTTCCGGCCCGTTCGTCTGGACCACCTATGCCGCGGTGCAGACCCTGGCTGCCGGTATCGCCAAGGCGGGTGAAGACGACCCCGCTGCCGTGGCTGCCGCCATCAAGGCCGCACCGATCGACACCGTCATGGGCCCCCTGAGCTGGGCACCGAACGGTGATCTGAAAGGCTTCGAGTTCGGCGTCTTCCAGTGGCACGCCGACGGCACCTCCACCCAACTCAAATAATCTGCCGGTCGGGGGTGACAAGCGTCACCCCCTCCTTTCTTTGCGGGCAAGTACAGGGAACGCAGTATGTCCGAACACCTTCTTTATCTGGTTCAGCAGTTGCTGAACGGATTGACCATAGGCAGCACCTATGCGTTGATCGCCATCGGCTACACCATGGTCTATGGCATCATCGGCATGATCAACTTCGCCCACGGCGAGGTCTACATGATCGGCTCCTATGTCGCCTTCATGGTGATGGCCGGGCTCATGATGATGGGCATCGACAGCACCTTTTTGCTGCTGGGAGGCGCCTTCCTGGTCAGTATCATCATCACCGGCAGCTATGGCTGGACCATAGAGCGGGTCGCCTATCGCCCGTTGCGGGGCGGCAACCGCCTCATCCCCCTCATCTCCGCCATCGGCATGTCGATATTCCTGCAGAACATGATGCGGATGGCCCAGGGCTCGCGTGACATCGCCATGCCCAACCTGATCTCCGGGGGCTGGTCCCTCGGCGCCGAGGATGGCTTCCAGGCCAGCCTCTCCTACATGCAGCTCATCATCTTCGTGGTGACCTTCGTCACCATGCTGGCGCTGACCCAGTTCATCAGCCGCTCCCGCATGGGCCGCGCCTGCCGCGCCTGCTCGGAAGACATCAAGATGGCCAACCTGCTGGGGATAGACACCCACGTGGTCATCTCCATCACCTTCGTGCTGGGGGCCACCCTGGCCGCCGTGGCCGGGGTGCTGCTCGGGATGTATTACGGCGTGATCAACCCCTACCTCGGCTTTATGGCCGGGCTGAAGGCCTTCACCGCGGCCGTGCTTGGCGGCATCGGCAGCATCCCGGGCGCCGTCATCGGCGGCCTGCTGCTCGGGGTGGTAGAAGCGCTCACCGCCGGCTACCTCAGCACCGAATACAAGGATGTGATGGCCTTCGCCCTGCTCATCTTCGTGCTGCTCTTCCTGCCGACAGGCATCCTGGGTCGCCCGGAAGTGGAGAAGGTATGATGAAACGCCAATTTATCCACGCCTGTATCGCCAGCCTGATGCTGCTGGTGCTCTCCTTCTGGCTGCTCGGTTTCAAGCTCGAGAGCGATGGCTCCCGCCTGCTGGTGGTGAGCCGCCTCGATGTCTCCCTGGCCTGGTTGCTGGGGGGCGCCACCATCGTCTTCTGGTTCCAGATGCTGCGCGGCCAGATATCCAGGCTGTTCCAGGCCTCCATCAGCGGCTTCTCCGTCGGCTTCACCAAGCTGGTGCTGCCGAGCCCCGAAGAGGCACCCAAGCTCTATAACCTCACCGCCGTGCTGGTGCTGCTGTTCGCGGTGAGCTGGCCCTTCATGGCCTCCCGCGGTGCCATCGATCTGGCCACCCTGGCGCTGATCTACATCATGCTGGGCCTCGGCCTGAACGTGGTGGTGGGCCTCGCCGGCCTGCTGGACCTCGGCTACGTCGGTTTCTACGCGGTCGGTGCCTACAGCTATGCCCTGCTCAACACCTACTTCGGCCTCAGCTTCTGGGAGTGTCTGCCCATCGCCGGCCTGATGGCGGCCACCTTCGGCTTCCTGTTGGGCTTCCCGGTACTCAGGCTGCGAGGGGATTATCTCGCCATCGTCACCTTGGGTTTTGGGGAGATCATCCGCATCCTGCTCAACAACATGACCAGTCTGACCGGCGGCCCGAACGGCATCTCCGGCATTCCCAAGCCGACGCTCGGTGGTCTTGAATTCAACCGCACCGTCAAGGACGGGGGCTTCGAGACCTTCCACGAGTTCTTCGGCATCGCCTACAACGCCAACCACAAGGTGATCTTCCTCTACCTGATGGCGCTGGTGCTGGTGATCGCCACCCTGTTCGTCATCAACCGCCTGCTGCGCATGCCGCTCGGCCGCGCCTGGGAGGCGCTGCGGGAAGACGAGATCGCCTGCAAGTCCCTGGGCCTCAACCCCACCATCATCAAGCTGACCGCCTTCACCATAGGCGCCTGCTTCGCGGGGTTCGCCGGCAGCTTCTTCGCCTCGCGCCAGGGCTTCATCAGCCCGGAGTCCTTCGTCTTCATCGAGTCCGCCATCGTGCTTGCGATCGTGGTGCTCGGCGGCATGGGCTCCCAGATCGGCGTGGTGCTGGCCGCCATCGTCATGACGGTGCTGCCGGAGCTGGCCCGTGAATTCAACGAGTACCGCATGCTGATGTTCGGCCTGCTGATGGTATTCATGATGATCTGGCGACCCCAGGGTCTGCTGCCCATGAGCCGCCCCCATCTGGAGATCCGCAAATGAACGATCATCAGAAGTTGTTGGAAGTCTCTGATCTCTCCATGCGTTTCGGTGGCCTGCTGGCGGTCAACGGCGTCAAGCTGGACGTGGACAAGGGGGAGGTGATCTCCATCATAGGTCCCAACGGCGCGGGCAAGACCACCATCTTCAACTGCCTGACCGGTTTCTATCGGCCGAGCGGCGGCATCATCCGCTACCGGGGTGAGGAGATCCAGGGCCTGCCCGGTCACCTCATCGCCCGCAAGGGCATAGTGCGCACCTTCCAGCACGTTCGCCTCTTCAAGGAGATGACGGCGGTGGAGAACCTGCTGGTTGCCCAGCATCGCCATCTCAATACCAGCTTCATCGCCGGTCTGTTCAAGACCCCCTCCTTCCGCCGCGCCGAGAAAGAGGGGCTGGAGCAGTCCGCCTTCTGGCTGGAGAAGGTGGGTCTCAAGGAGCTCGCGAACCGCTCCGCCGGCAACCTGGCCTATGGTCAGCAGCGTCGCCTCGAGATCGCCCGCTGCATGGCCACCCGGCCCGAGCTGCTGATGCTGGACGAACCGGCCGCCGGCCTCAACCCCAAGGAGACCGACGAGCTCAACGAGCTCATCTCCAACCTGCGGGATGAATTCGGGGTATCTGTACTGCTCATCGAGCACGATATGAAGCTGGTGATGGAGATCTCCAACCGCATCTTCGTGGTCAACCAGGGTACGCCCCTGGCCCATGGCAAACCGGACGAGATCCGCAGCAACCCGGACGTGATCAAGGCCTATCTGGGCGAATCCTAGGACAGGAGTCAGGATGTTAGAACTTCGCAACGTATCGACCCATTACGGCAAGATCCAGGCGCTGCACGACGTCAGCGTCGAAGTCAAAGAGGGCGAGATAGTCACCCTGATCGGCGCCAACGGTGCCGGCAAGACTACCCTGTTGATGACACTCTGTGGCGAACCCAAGCCCAGCAGTGGCAGCATCTGGTTCGAGGGGGAGCAGATAGACTCCCTCAGCACCGCCAGCATCATGCGCAAGGATATCGCCGTGGTGCCGGAGGGGCGCCGCATCTTCGCCCGCCTGACGGTGGAGGAGAACCTGCTGATGGGGGCCTTCTTCGTCGATAAGCAGGAACAGAATGGGCTGCTGGATCAGGTCTTTACCATGTTTCCGCGGCTGCATGAGCGACTGGAACAGCGGGCCGGCACCATGTCGGGGGGCGAGCAGCAGATGCTGGCCATCGGCCGCGCCCTGATGAGCAAGCCGCGTCTGCTGCTGCTGGACGAGCCCTCCCTGGGGCTGGCCCCCATCATCATCCAGCAGATCTTCGACATCATTCTGAAGCTGCGGGATCAGGGGATGACCATCTTCCTGGTGGAACAGAATGCGAACCAGGCCCTGCGGCTCGCCGATCGCGGTTATGTGCTGGAGAACGGCCGCGTGGTGTTGCAAGACACGGGGGCCGCCCTCCTGGCGAACCCGGCCGTGCGTCAGGCCTACCTCGGTGGCTGACAACCCACGGCGGCTCAGGGTCGCCGACCCCGGATGAGCCGCGCCCCTTCAGGGCCGGATCGCCACCACTTCTGGTGCGATCCGGCCCTGCCATTCATCGAGACCCGGGCGGTGCAGGATGGCCGTCAGGTCTGCTACGACAAGCACAGCCACCCCCACTTCTCCATCGGCGCCATCACCGGCGGCCACAGCCACTACCTCAACCAGCGCAGCAGGCAGGAAGTCGGCAGCGGCCACCTGGTGCTGATGAATCCGGAGGAGGTGCATGCCTGCAACCCCATCGCGGATGAGCCCTGGTCCTATCTGATGTTCTATCTCGACACCCGCTGGCTGCACGGCCTGCAACAGGAGGCCGGGTTGGGAGCAGAGTTTCGCCCATTCGACATGACCGCCAGCCGGGATCCCCTGCTGTATTTGGGGTTGCGGCAGCTGCATCACCACCTGGTGGAGGGATTGGACCCGCTGGCCAAGGAGGTGGCCTGCCAGATGTTTGGCCACCGGCTGCTGGCCAGGCTGACTCCGGCCCGCTGGGATGACAGACCGCCGCTGCACCTGCAACGGGCCGCCGAGCTGATGCAGGACGAGAGCACCAGCCCCCTCAGCCTGCAGCAGCTGAGCGCGGTCGCCGGCCTCAGCCCCTCCCACTTCGTGCGCGCCTTCAACCACCACTACGGCATGACGCCCCACGCCTACCTGCTGGACAGGCGCGTGCGCCACGCCCGCCTCCTGCTCAGGCAGGGACAACCCCTGGCCGAGGTGGCGCTGGCGAGCGGCTTCGCCGATCAGGCCCACTTCCAGCGCCAGTTCAAACGGCGGGTCGCCGCCACCCCGGGTCAATACAGGTTGCAGTTCAACCATCCGCCGACAGCAGATAGCCGGCACTGAGCAGCAGCAACAGGGCCATGATGCGGTTGAACCAACGCAGCCGACTGGGTCTCAGCAACGCCTGCTGCAGGCAGCTGCCCGCATAGGCCCAGCAGGCGATGGAGCCCAGGCAGATCAACAGATACAGCGCCGTGAACACCATCACCTGACCCACTCCCCCCGCACTGCCATAGGCCCCCATCCCCATGCTGGCCGCCAGCCAGGCCTTGGGGTTGAGCCACTGCATCAGGGCGCCGCACCAGAAGGCCGGCCGCTTGCCCGGCTCGCCTGCCAGCTCTCCCTCGTCCCTCAGCAGCTGCCAGGCCATGTGCCCCAGGAAGAGGATGCCGCCCCAGCGCAGGACTCCGGCCATCATGGGCCACTGGGACAAGAGGGCGCCAAGCCCCAGCCCCATCAATAGCAGCAGCAGGATGAAACCCAGGGTGGCCCCCACCACGTGGCGCAGGCTGGCACGAAAGCCATGCCGGGCACCGGCGCCGAGGGCGATCAGATTGACCGGACCGGGGGAGATGGACATGGCCAGGGCAAAGCCACACATCGACAGTAACAGACTCGTTTCCATGGATATCACTCATACAAGGGATGGAGTCCCAGCCTAACCACCCGCAGTAGTGCGATATTGAAGGAAATTGCGATCCCCGTGGGGAGAGGCTTAGCGCCGGCCACGGCTTGGGGTAAACTGACCCTCAATCATCTATTTGCAGGACATCTCAATGGACCAGTTTGCCCATATCAGCGCCCAGGATGCCCACCAGAAGCTGGAGGCCGGTGAGGCCCGTCTCGTGGACATTCGCGATCCCCAGTCATTCGAGACGGCCCATGCGGTCGGCGCCTTCCACCTCACCAATGGCACCCTGGTCCGCTTCATGAATGAGGTGGACTTCGATACTCCGGTGATCGTGATGTGCTATCACGGCAACAGCAGCCAGGGGGCGGCCCAGTATCTGTTGCAACAGGGCTATGATGCCGTCTACAGCCTGGATGGCGGCTTCGAGGCCTGGCGCAGGGAGTTCCCGATCCAGGCGGGTGACGCATGACGGAAGCCGGCAACTCCTCCCCGGCCGGCATGATCCAGCTGCTGGTGTTGGACAACGCCCGCATGGCTCAGGCGCTGGTGGACTATCTGGCCACCCTCGGCATCTCGTGCGAGCTGACCCAGTCCGAGCTCGGCGTCTCGGTCTGGCTGGCGGACGAGCAGCGCTTCGCCCAGGCCCAGCTGGAGGTGAAGCGCTTCCTGAGCGAACCGAACCACCCCCGCTACATGGAGGCCTCCTGGCAGTCCGGCCGGGCCGATGCCCGCATCGACTACAGCAAGGGGATGACGGATCCGGTCACCGATTTCCTGCATCAGGCTGGGCCCCTGACCCTGGTGGTCATCATCGCCTGCCTGGCCGTCTATGCCCTCAACGCCATCGGCCTGCCCATCTTCGATGAGCTGGCGTTCCACCCTACCCTGGCCCAGTTCACTGACTGGCAGGCCTGGCGCTACGTCACCCCGGCCTTCATCCATTTCTCTGTGCTGCACCTGGTGTTCAACCTGCTGTGGTGGTGGTATCTGGGGGGACAGATCGAGCAGCGGCTCGGCAGCGGCAAGCTGTTCATCCTGCTGATCGTCGGGGCCGCATTGCCCAACGTGGCGGAGTTCTTCGCGAGCGGCCCGCTGTTTGGCGGCCTCTCCGGGGTCGTCTATGCCCTGCTCGGCTACTGCTGGCTGCGTGCCAAGCTGCAACCCGGCTGCGGCCTCAGCCTGCCACCGGCACTGATGGGCTTCATGTTGTTCTGGATGGCGCTCGGCTTCTTCGACCTGCTCGGTACCCCCACCGCCAACATGGCCCACCTCACCGGCCTGCTGGTGGGCCTGTTGCAGGGCTGGCTGGACAGGCACCACAGGCCTGCCTGACGCTCTGACATCACGCTGCGCCAGGGTAAAAAAAGCCCCAAATAAAAACGCCGCCCCCGAGGGCGGCGTTTTTTGATGGCATCACTTACTGCTTGAGCAGGGTCCCGTCTGTCACCACGACAGCCGCACCGCCGCTCGCGAAGAAGCTGCCGAACTGGGTCTGCATCTCGGTGGTCACATCGCCGGCCGGGTCGAAGTTCTCATCCGGTGCCAGCAGCGAGCTGTGACCACCGGCCACGAAGCGGGCCGCATTGTGGTTGGCCGCCCCGGTGGCGGTCAGGGGCTGCAGCCCCATCACTCTGAACAGCGGCTCGGTGCCCGCCAGCGGCGCGGACGGGACGCTGTTCGGGATCACCTGATCCGGCAGGCTCAGGGCACCATCCCCCACGATCTCGGTGGCAAACAGCGGGAAGTCCGCCTTGATGCCACGAGCCAGGTTGATCGGATCAGCCGCATCCAGCACCGACTGGGCCGCGAACACATAGCTCTGCAGGGTGCTGGCGGTGCTCGCCTGGGTGGCGCTATCCAGGCTGGGCAGGAACTCGTTGACGAAGCAGTTTGCCACCGCCGTCTTGCAGTTCGGCGCATAGGCGGTGAAGGCCGCCTTCAGCTCGGCACTGCCACCGGTCAGCACGCCCATCTTGATGGTCGGGCCGAAGGTGGGCGAGTTCAGCAACAGAGGCGCTATGCCGCCACCCGGCATGGCCAGGCCGCCGGAGGTGAACTGGAACAAGGGATCAATAGCAGGATTCAAAGGCTGGTTTGCTACCGCCAGCAGGTTGGCACCGGAGATGGCCCCCAGGGAGTGGCCCAGGAAGTGCACCTTGAGACCGGCACCACCCAAACGGGTAGCCTGACCATTGGCCACGAACCCCTTGGCATTGGCCACCCCCACCGCCAGACGCAGGCCCAGCAGATCCGCCACGCTCTGTCTCAGGTTGTCCCGCGCCACCGTCAGGTAGCTCAGGTTCAGGTAGGGGGTCGGATTCTCTGAGGTGGTCACAGTCGCCATGCTGCCGCTCAGGGCGAAGCCACGCTCCCCGTGCAGCGGGTGATCGATCACCACCACGGCGACGTTCTTGCCTGCCTTGGCACCGGCACCGATCTGGCCCAGGGCCAGGGCGTAGGCGTTCTCCTTCACCGAGGTGACGCCGTGCTGATAGATGATCACATCGGTGATGGCGGTCAGCGGGGCCATGGCGAAGATCCGCATCGGCACGGACTGCACCTCTTCCAGAGCCGGCAGCGGGTTGAAGCGGCCGATGTTCATCTCGGGATCCAGCGCCTTGCCGCCGGAGGTGAGGGTCACCCCGATCAGCTTGCTCGCCTCCGCCAGCAGCTCGGCCTGACGAGTCGGGTCGGCGATCAGGGCCCCCAGCAGGACCGGATCCACCCCAGCCCCCACCAGGCCGCCGATCACCTCGGCATCAGACGCCTTCAGGGCGTTGGCGATGGCGTACAGGCTGGGGATGGCACCGTGCCAGGATTGGGTCTTGGCCTGGTCCCAGGTACCGGCCCTGGCACCGACAGTCGCCGGCGAGGAGAGGAAGTAGGGCAGCTTGACCGCACCGGTATAGACAGTCGTGCCCAAGGCCAGATTATGGAGAGGCGTGCCTGTGCCAAAGGCGATGGAAATCGCATCTTTCTGCTCCTGGGGCAGGAATTTTTCGCTGGCCAGCTTGGTCAGGAAGGGGGTGCCGCCATCCAGACTGGCGATGGTATAGGTACCCGGCAGGCTGGTATGGCCGAGGGCATCCTGTTTCCACAGGACGGCGGCGTCCAGAGTCGGGCTGTTCTTCAACACTGAGGCGGCAGCCCCTTTCACCGCCACTAGCACATCGGCGCCGGACTGGGTGCCGAACCAGTCGGAGAAGATGACGTGGTCGCTGGTGATGCCGGTCGCGGCCTTGAACAAGCCTTCCTGCAGGGTGATCAGGCCGTTGATGGTCTGCTCCTGGGCATTGCTGCCCGGGTTGCTCCTGTAGTTGCTGTAATCGGTACCGACCCGGACGGCATTGCCGTTGCTGTCCTTGAGGGAATCGGTCGCCACTATCATGTAGTAGGAAGAGGGATTGAGCGGCTTGAGGGGCACCAGGTTCAGCTTGCCGGTCGACTCGGCTACCACGAAGTCCACCCCGTAGGTCAGCTGCTTCTTCACGCCGCTCGGGCGCAGGGTCGTGCTGTCAAATTCCAGCTCCAGCAGATAGAGCGGAGCCACGGAGGCCGCGAACTCGGCCGCCGTCGGTGCCTTGACTGTGATGCCCGAGGCGGTGACCGGCACTATCTGGATGGCCTGGGTCGTGGACCAGCCATCCAGGGTGGAGAGGGCGGAGACAGGGTTGGAGAGATCCGCCGTCTCGGTGGAGAACTTCAGGGTGCCGTCGGAGGCACGGGCGGCCAGGGCACTGGGGCGGACTGCATTGGAGCCACTCAGCAGGTAGTCAAGATAGCTGGAGGTATCGCCTTTGTTATCGTCACTGCCACCACAACCGCTCAGCAGCGCACTGAGGACAGCTGCGTAAATTAGCTTTTTCTTCATATCCTTATCTCTTTTTATGTTGTTATCCATGATGAGCCTGACGGGGTAGGGTTCAAACCCGACCGAACCATATTAACAGCATGGCAACAATTGATAAGCCTCTGGTCGGTCATCTGATCTGATTTTTTTGTGTACAACATCAAGGAATTGGAATTGTCACCCCGGTGACGGAGGGTAACAGCATCCGGCTCGACACCAGACCCGACCAGAGCCATGTTTGCCCGGAGGTGCAAAAAGCCGCCCCGATCTCGGCAAAGGGGGGGATTTGTCGGTAGAATGGCCCATCGCTTAAGGAGAACCCCATGATCGACCCGAAGAAACTGGAAGAGATCGCCAAACAGGTACACAACGCCCTGCCCCCCGGCATTCGCAGCATGGGTGAAGAGGTGGAGAAGAAGACTCGTCAGGTGCTGCAGGCCCAGCTGAACAAGCTGGATCTGGTGAGCCGCGAGGAGTTCGACGTGCAGACCAAGGTGCTGCTGCGCACCCGGGAGAAGCTGACCGCTCTCGAGGCCAAGCTGGCCCAGCTGGAGCAGCAGCTCGCCGCCAAGGGCGAGTAACCGGTCAGGGCAGCCTGCCCACCGGCGGATAAAACAAACCCCAGCCAGGCTGGGGTTTGTTGTTTCTGATGCCCGGCAAGGGGTGGGCCGATACGAGCAGGCGAACCAGGTTCACCCCCTCATCCCCAACCCTTCTCCCGCCAGGGGAGAAGGGAGCAGAGCGGCGTTCCCCGGGTAGACGGTGATCAGATAAATTCGTAGGCGTCGCCGAAGATGCGCTCGGGCTCGGCACCCAGCACCTTGAACTCCTCCCGGGCGGCGCCCGCCATCTCGAAGCGACCCGCCACATAGATGTCGTAGTCGTGCAGGCTGACGAAGTCGTCCATGATGGCCTTGTGCACCAGCCCGGTCCGGCCGGTCCAGTCCGCCTCGGGCTCCTGCACCACGGGCACGAAGGTGAGCGGGGCATAGTCCAGCGCCCACTGCTGCATCTGCGCCTGCTCGTACAGCCAGTGGGCCTGGCGCACGCCCCAGTAGAGGAAGACCGGACGCTTGCTGTCGGTCGCCATCAGATACTCCAGGATGGAGCGGGCATAGGAGAAGCCGGTACCGCCTGCCATCAGGATCAGGGGGCGCGGGGATTCGTCCCGCAGGAAGGCCTTGCCCGCCGCCAGTTCGATCTCGATTTCCCCCTGCTCACGCATGCGGGCCAGCACCTGACCGGCGTAGGCGTTTTCAGGGGTGGCACCGATCTGCAGCTCCAGCACGCCGGATCGGGTCGGCGAGTTGGCGATGGAGAAGGGGCGCTTGTCCGAATCGCTCATCACCACCAGCAGATACTGGCCGGGCTTGAAGCTGATGGCCTGCTGCGGCGCCAGGGCCACATGCCAGATGGTGTCGACATATTCGCGCAGTTCCTCTACGCGGCACTTGATACGTTGCATTCTTGTCCTTTTGACGGGCCAGCCCGGCCCGTTTCACTCATTGATTCACTGTGTTCTGGCGACCAGCGGGTGGTCAGGTCAGTCGAGCATACCCAATTCGGGCCGGCAATACCGCTCTTTGTGCACCGACTGGCCGGAAACTGGCCCCATTCCATCATTCGGCCCGACCCCAAGTCGCGCTTTATGCATCGAACGGTCGCGCCGTCTGGCTCAACGGCTAGCCCAGGATCTTCAGCTCATCCCAGATGGCGTCGATCTTCTGCTTCACCGCCTCGTCCTGGACTATGGGTTGGCCCCACTCCCGGTTCGTCTCCCCCGGCCACTTGTTGGTGGCATCCAGCCCCATCTTGGAGCCGAGCCCGGAGACCGGCGAGGCGAAGTCCAGGTAGTCGATCGGCGTGTGCTCGATCAGGGTGGTGTCCCGCGCCGGATCCATCCGGGTTGTGATGGCCCAGATCACATCCTTCCAGTCCCGGGCGTCGATGTCGTCGTCGCAGACGATCACGAACTTGGTGTACATGAACTGGCGCAGGAAGGACCAGACCCCCAGCATCACCCGCTTGGCGTGGCCGGGGTAGCGCTTCTTGATGGTCACCACCGCCATCCGGTAGGAGCAGCCCTCCGGCGGCAGGTAGAAGTCCACGATCTCGGGGAACTGCTTCTGCAGCAGGGGCACGAACACCTCGTTCAGCGCCACCCCGAGCACCGCCGGTTCATCGGGCGGACGGCCGGTATAGGTGCTGTGGTAGATGGCATCGCGGCGCATGGTCATGTGGGTGATGGTGATCACCGGGAACTCGTCCACCTCGTTGTAGTAACCGGTGTGATCCCCATAGGGGCCTTCCGGCGCCATCTCGCCGGGTTCCAGATAGCCTTCCAGCACGATCTCGGCGCTGGCGGGCACCTCCAGTTCACAGCTCAGGGCCTTCACCACCTCGGTGCGGCTGCCCCGCAACAGGCCGGCGAAGGCATACTCGGAGAGGCTGTCCGGCACCGGCGTCACGGCGCCGAGTATGGTCGCAGGATCGGCGCCGAGCGCCACCACCACCGGGAAGCGCTCACCGGGGTGCGCCTCCTGCCATTCGCGAAAGTCGATGGCACCGCCACGGTGATCCAGCCAGCGCATGATCAGCTTGTTCTTGCCGATCTTCTGCTGACGGTAGATGCCGAGGTTCTGGCGCTTCTTGTAGGGGCCGCGGGTGATGGTCAGGCCCCAGGTCACCAGGGGCGCCACATCGCCAGGCCAGCAATGCTGGATCGGGATCTGGTCGAGATCCACCGCATCCCCCTCCAGCACCACCTGCTGACAGGGGGCGGAGGAGAGGCGCTTGGTGGGCATGTTGAGCACCTGCTTGAAGATGGGCAGCTTCTCCATCAGCTCCTTGAGACCGCGGGGGGGCTCGGGCTCCTTCAGGTAGGAGAGCCAGGTGCCCACCTGGCGCAGGGCGCCGACATTGGGCTGCCCCATGCCCATGGCGACGCGATCCGGGGTGCCGAACAGGTTGGTCAGCACCGGCATACCGTAGCCCTTGGGATTTTCGAACAGCAGGGCCGGGCCACCGGCACGCAGGGTGCGGTCGCTGATCTCGGTCATCTCCAGATAGGGGTCTATCTCGCGACTGATGCGCTTGAGCTGTCCGTTCTGTTCCAGCTGCGCGATAAAATCACGCAAGTCCTTGTATTTCATGCGGGTACCCATGATGCAGGTGAGGGGGCATTATAACCCCGGCCGGGCATCCGGTGCACCCGTATCGGGTCGCAGGACGGACGTGGTGTGACGCCGCTCCTGGTGGGTGAGCCGGTCCGCCAGCTGGGCCAGCAGCCTGGGTTCGTCCAGTTGCAGCAGCAGGCCGGCCACCAGCCCGCTGTATTGCTGCTTGCCGAGCTCCGCCAGCAGATATTGGCGGGCCTCGTCCGGCAGGGGGGAGAGCCGGCTGAGCTGATGCAGGGCGGGGATCATCAGCCGCTGGTTGCGGCTGGCGGCGATCAGCATATTGCTCGCCTCCTGGCCACGATAGAAACGGGGGATGCTGTGCAGGGCCGCCAGGCTGTCGTGATCCACTGGCTGACGCCACAGTTTCTGGTACAGATCCGGGTTGCCGGTGTGTTCGATGAGATGCAGCAACAGCTGGTTGTCCGGCAGGAAGAGGGTCAGGGCGGCCAGCCTCCTGGCCTCCCGCCGCTGGACGACGGCAGGCTGGTTGTCGAGCACCGTCAGCAGCGCCTGTTGCTGCTGGGCCAGCTCGGGGTTGCGGCTGTAGTAGAGCTGTTTGAAGTCGAAGCTGTCCTGCGCCAGCAGCTGGCGGTAGTTGTCCTGCCAGGCGAGCTGCTGCCAGCGGCTCAGCACCAGCCGGGCCTCGGCCGGGAAGTCATAGGCCGGCACCTGCACCAGGAAGCCGTCCACCTCCCCTTCAACCAGCCATTGGGGCGCCTTGGCGGCCTGCTCCCGCACCCAGGCATGCAGTGCCGGGCTCGGCGCGACCTGCCGTTTGAGGCCGCTCAGCAGTTGAAATTGCAGGTATTCACGCTGACCCACCGCCAGGGTCTCCAGCAGGGTGTCGATGGCGGCAAACTGCCCCAGCGCCAGCCGACCGTTCAGATAGTCGAGGTGCCCCTGCAGCCCCTCGTCCGCCACCAGGGGTGCCTGCCGCGGCGGCACGTCGGCCTGCACGGGAGCGACCATCAGCCACCCAATCCATAGCAAGAAAATCAGCTTCATGACGTCTCTATCCTTGTGACATCCGGCCCTGTGGCATCCAGGCCCCATAGTACTAAGGGCCCCGGCAAATAGATAAACAAAAACCGCGACCTGGGCCGCGGTTTTGTCATTCTTCGACGGATTACTTCTGCTGACGCTTCATGGAGTCGAAGAACTCGTCGTTGGTCTTGGTGGCAGACAACTTGTCGATGAGGAACTCGATGCTGTCGATCTCACCCATGGGGTGGATGATCTTGCGCAGGATCCACATCTTCTGCAGCTCGTCCGGCGCGGTCAGCAGCTCTTCCTTGCGGGTGCCGGAACGGGTGATGTCGATGGCCGGGTAGGTGCGCTTCTCGGCGATCTTGCGGGAGAGGTGCAGCTCCATGTTGCCGGTACCCTTGAACTCTTCGTAGATGACTTCATCCATCTTGGAGCCGGTGTCGATCAGCGCGGTGGCGATGATGGTCAGGCTGCCGCCTTCCTCGACGTTACGGGCCGCGCCGAAGAAGCGCTTGGGTCTGTGCAGGGCGTTCGCATCCACACCACCGGTCAGTACCTTGCCGGATGAGGGGATGACGGTGTTGTAGGCGCGGGCCAGACGGGTGATGGAATCCAGCAGGATGACCACATCCTTCTTGTGCTCGACCAGGCGCTTGGCCTTCTCGATCACCATCTCGGCGACCTGGACGTGACGGGAGGCCGGTTCGTCGAAGGTGGAGGCGATGACTTCACCCTTGACCATCCGCTGCATCTCGGTCACTTCTTCCGGACGCTCGTCGATCAGCAGCACGATCAGCTCACAATCCGGGTGGTTGTAGGCGATGCTCTGGGCGATGTTCTGCAGCAGCATAGTCTTACCGGCCTTGGGAGGTGCGACGATGAGGCCGCGCTGGCCCTTGCCGATGGGGGATGCGAGATCCAGCACGCGGGCGGTGATGTCTTCGGTGGAACCGTTGCCCCGCTCCATGCGCAGGCGCTCGTTGGCGTGCAGCGGAGTCAGGTTTTCAAACAGGATCTTGTTGCGGGAGTTTTCCGGACGATCGTAGTTGACGTCGTTGACCTTGAGCAGGGCGAAGTAGCGTTCGCCCTCTTTCGGCGGCCGGATCTTGCCGGAGATGGTGTCACCGGTGCGCAGGTTGAAGCGGCGGATCTGGCTCGGGGAGACGTAGATATCGTCCGGGCCGGCCAGGTAGGAGCCGTCTGCGCTACGCAGGAAGCCGAAGCCATCGGTCAGGATTTCCAGCACACCGTCGCCGAAGATGTCCTCACCGCCCTTGGCGTGCGCCTTGAGGATGGCAAAGATGATGTCTTTCTTGTGCGCCCGAGCCAGATTTTCCAACCCCATGGATTCGCCAAGCTGTACCAGCTCGGACACAGGAGTGTTCTTAAGTTCAGTCAGATTCATAGTGGTGAAAGTCTGTAAGCAAGGATTGAAATGAGGAGACAGTCTGCTGGATTGATGCTGATCGGATTTGACTTGCCAGGCTTGTGAAGCAAAGAGTCAGGCAAAAAGGTTAGCAAACGAGCGATAAACTAGCACCAATCGGGATGAGCGTCTAGGTGATAAAACACAAGGAGCGCATTATTGCAATGCGCTCCTTCTTGATTATTACAGGTTGCCGTCCAGGAACTCTTTGAGCTGAGTCTTGGACAGGGCGCCGACCTTGGTCGCTGCCACTTCGCCATTCTTGAACAGCAGCAGGGTCGGGATACCGCGAATGCCATACTTGGGCGGCGTGTCGGCGTTATGATCGATATTCAATTTCGCCACGGTCACGCGACCGGCATATTCTTGGGCGACTTCGTTCAGGATGGGGGCAATCATCTTGCACGGACCGCACCATTCAGCCCAGAAATCTACCAGAACGGGGCTGTCGGCTTTGATTACATCGGCCTCGAAGCTGGCATCGCTCAGCTGAACAATCTTGTCACTCATCTCCAACTCCAGTCAGTAATTAAGGCTTTATTGACGGATCAACAAAGGCAATAGTTGCCCTATTTGAAATGATCCTGTTTATTATTGCAAGCCTAACCTGATAACCTACCGCCATGAGCAAAACACATCTAACGACCGAAAAATTCGCCCAAATGGGCCTCGAACCCGAAGTTCTGGCTGGTCTGGAATCAAAGGGATTTCACTATTGCACCCCCATCCAGGCACTGTCTCTGCCGCTGCTGGTAGAAGGCCATGACCTCGCCGGCCAGGCCCAGACGGGAACCGGCAAAACCCTCGCCTTCCTGGCTGCGACCTTCAACTATCTGTTGACCCATCCGCTGACCAAGCCGCGCCTCATCAACCAGCCACGCGCCATCATCATGGCCCCGACCCGTGAGCTGGCGGTGCAGATCCACAACGACGCCGAGAGCATGGCGGCCTCGACCGGCCTGAAGCTCGGCCTCGCCTACGGTGGTGAAGGCTATGACAAGCAGCTGGCCGTGCTGGAGCAGGGTGTCGACATCCTGATCGGCACCACGGGCCGCATCATCGACTACTTCAAGTCCAAGGTCATCGATCTCGGCAACATCCAGGTCGTCGTGCTGGACGAAGCGGATCGCATGTTCGATCTCGGCTTCATCAAGGACATCCGCTTCCTGTTCCGCCGCATGCCCCCCGCCACCGAGCGCCTGAGCATGCTGTTCTCCGCCACCCTCTCCCTGCGGGTGCAGGAGCTGGCCTACGAGCACATGAACCACCCGGAACACGTGCAGGTCGAACCGGAGCAGATGACCGGCGTACGCATCAAGGAGGAGCTGTTCTATCCCTCCAACGAAGACAAGATGCTGCTGCTGCTCTCCCTGATGGAAGAGGAGTGGCCGGAGAAGGCCATCGTCTTCGCGAACACCAAGCATGTGTGTGAAGACGTCCACGCCTGGCTGGAGAACGACGGCCACCGCGTCGGCCTGCTGACCGGCGACGTGCCGCAGAAGAAGCGGATGAAGATCCTGGAAGAGTTCACCAAGGGTCAGCTGGACATCCTGGTCGCCACCGACGTGGCCGCCCGTGGTCTGCACATCCCGGACGTGACCCACGTCTTCAACTACGACCTGCCCGACGACGCCGAGGACTATGTACACCGTATCGGTCGTACCGGTCGCGCCGGCAAGAGCGGTCACTCCATCAGCCTGGCCTGTGAAGACTATGCCTTCAACCTGCCGGCCATCGAGGAGTACATCCACCACCCCATCCCGGTCAGCAAGTACGACCGCGAGGCGCTGCTGGATGACGTGACCGCCCCGAAACGGGTGTTCCGCAACCGCCAGCCGGTGAACCGCAACATGCGGGATCGCCAGGGTGGCAACAGCAACAACCGCCGCCGTCCGCCCCGCAAGAGCTAACAGGACAGGCCCAGTTGCACAACTCGCCGCTCTATGCCGCCATCGACCTCGGCTCCAACAGCTTTCACATGCTGGTGGTGCGCGAGGTCGCCGGTGCCCTGCGCACCGTCACCAAGGTCAAGCGCAAGGTTCGCCTCGCCGCCGGTCTCGACTCGGAATTTCGCCTCAGCCGCGCCGCCATGGAGCGGGGCTGGGACTGTCTGCGCCTGTTCTCCGAGCAGTTGCAGGACATCCCGTCCGACAACATCCGGGTGGTGGGCACCGCGACTCTGCGCCTCGCCACCAACGTCGACGAGTTCCTGAGGGAAGCGGAGCGGGTGCTCAACCACAGCATCGAGATCATCTCGGGCGAGGAAGAGGCCAAGACCATCTATGAGGGGGTCTCCTGGACCTCCGCCGGGGAAGGCAACCGGCTGGTGATCGACATCGGCGGCGCCAGCACAGAGCTGGTGATCGGCGAGCACAGCGAGGCCAAGCTGCTCAACAGCCTCCACATGGGCTGTGTCACCTGGCTCAACAACCACTTCGGTGACGGTGAGCTCTCCGAGACCCGCTTCAATCAGGCCATCGCCAGTGCCAAATCGGTGCTGGAAAACGTGGCCGACGATTACAAGACCCTCGGCTGGCGCACCTGCGTCGGCGCCTCCGGCACCGTGCAGGCGCTGCAGGAGATCATGCTGGCCCAGGGCAAGAGCGAGCGGGTCACCCTGCCGAAGCTGCAGGAGCTGATGGGTCAGGCCATCGCCTGCGGCAAGCTGGATCAGCTGCAGCTGGAAGGGCTGGCGGCCGAACGGTTGACCGTGTTCCCCTCCGGCCTCGCCATCCTGATCGCCATCTTCGAGACCCTCGGCATCGAGAGCATGACGCTCGCCGGCGGGGCTCTGAGAGAAGGGTTGATCTACGGCCTGCTCGGCAACAATCACGACTGTGACGCCAGAGACAGAACCGCCGACAGCCTGATCAGCCGTTACCAGCTCGACAAGGAGCACGCCGAGCGGGTACGCGACACCGCCATCGAGGCGTTCAGCCAATTGCAGCCCGCCTGGCGCCTCTCCAAGCGCTACGGTCGCCCCATACTGCGCTACGCCGCCCTGCTGCACGAGATCGGCCTCTGTATCGAGTACAAGAAGGCCCCGCAACACGCGGCCTACATCATAGACAACATCGACATGCCGGGCTTTACCCCGGCCCAGAAGAAGTTGTTGTCGGCCCTGCTGCTCAACCAGCGGGACGATTTCAAGCTGGAACAGCTGGAGAAGCAGGGGGCCGTCACCGGCCGCCAGGCGATCCGGCTGGCCCGCATTCTGCGCATCTCCCTCATCCTCTGCATGCGTCGCACCCAGGGAACCGTGCCGCGGTTCACCCTCGAGGCCAACGAGGATGCCCTGACCCTGACCCTGCCCAAGGGCTGGCTGGACGAGCACTACCTGCGGGCCAGCGAGCTGCGCCTGGAAGTGGAGCGCCAGCAGAAGATGGGCTGGTCCACCCGCCTGCTGGAAGCCTGAGCGGGCACTCTGCCCGCCTAGCCTCTCTTTTCACCCGTTCCGACAATCCCTTTCGCAGCCATGTTTGGTGCCATTCAAGCCTTCATCATTGATTTTATTATAATTTACACTCTGACCACGGTCCCTCTGGCCTGCCTGCCATCTAGCCTGTATCTACAACTCGGCTAGAGTTGGATCATCTCTCCAACAGGAACGGAAACCATGAAACATTTGCCCCTGATCGGCCTGGCCGCCCTGCTGACCGCCTGTGGTGGCGGTGGCGACGACAACAATGACAACCCGCAGAATGCCCAGATGTCGCTGGCCTTCTCCGACGCCCCCGTCGACGCAGTCAACAAGGTCTGCATCGCCGTCTCCAACATCAGCATCCACCCCGTCTCCGGCACCGAGCAGTCCTGGACCACCGCCAGCTTCCTGACCACGACCCAGGACGATGGTTGCACGCCGGCAGGTCAGATCATCCCCGTCGACAGCGCCGGGCACCCGTTGTTCACCTATATCGATCTGCTGCAATACCCGGGCTCCAGCAGCCGTCCCCTGCTGGCCAGCCAGAGCGTGGTGCCCGGTGAATACAGCCAGATGCGGCTGCGGATCCTGGATGGTCGGGACGTCGGCAATCAGTTCCTGGATGGCACCCCCTACTCCTACGTCAGACAGGATGATGAGGTGATCAAGCCGCTGGAGGTGCCCAGCAACGAGCTCAAGCTAGATGCCTTCACCATAGCCGCCAACGGCCTCAGCGCCTTCACCACCGAGTTCGATCTGCGCCACTCCATGGTGCTGCCGGGTAATGAAGATCACTACAAACTCAAGCCCAGGGGGGTACGGCTGGTGAACAACACCGAGGTCGCCACCGTCAAGGGCACGGTGGCAACAGAGCTCTGTTCCAGCGATCTGACCGATGCATTTGTCTACTTCTATGACGAGTTGCGCCCGATGGGGGACGACGCCTACCCGGACATGGCCGACGCCGACAACGGCTTCTACGCCAGCGCCCCCGTGGTTCCCTTGGAGGGTGGCGGCTACGGCTATGAGCTGGGCTTCGTAAACCTGGGTCACTACGATATGACGCTGGTGTGCAATGGCAGCGTCGATGATCCTGTACTGCCTGATGATCCCAATACGACAGCTGATAATCTGGTGATCGATCAGGTGAAGAAAGATCAAATCGTCACGGCGCCGACCACGACCATCGACTTCAATCCCTTGTAAGCGGCGCCATGGCAGCGACATGAGCCACTATCAACCCATCAGCTGCGACCTCTACGACTGGCTCGAGATCGCCGCCAGCTGGCAGCTACCGGTGACACTCACCGATCGGAGTGGCCGGCAATGGGGGGACAGGGTGCAGACCATAGTGGCGAAAGAGGGGGTTGAATACCTGCTGCTGGAGAGCGGGGAACGGCTCAGCCTGGCGGAGCTGGCGACCCTGGCCCTTCCTTGGCAGGGGGAAGAGAAGCTTATCCGCTTCTGACCGATACCTACGAGTGATGAAAGAGGGCCCGCATTGCGGGCCCTCTTCGTATGGGGTCTGGGGCTGCCCGAGTCAGCCCGCCAGCGCCGCCATCACATAGACGTCGAAGCGGTTGCTCTTGGTCTCGATGGCCATGCTGGGCTTGTGCTCGTCAAGCCAGCCCGCATAGTCGGGCCGCTTCACCACCACCCGCTTCTCCGCCATCCTGAGGGCCGCCGGCAGCAGGGCGTCCGCATCGAGATCCGGCCCCACCAGGGACTGGAACACCCGCATCTCCTTCTTCACCAGGGCCGATTTCTGCTTGTGGGGGAACATGGGATCCAGGTAGATGACGTCCGGCCGCTCCGCCAATGCCAGCAGGTTGTCCACCGCCGGCCCTTGCAGCAACTGCATCCGCTCGCGCACCCAAGGGCCTATCTCGGGATCCTGCGCCGCCCGCGTCAGACCATCCTGCAACAGGGCCGCCACTACTGGGCTGCGCTCGATCAGGGTCACCCTGCAGCCGAGGGACGCCAGCACGAAGGCATCCCGGCCGAGCCCGGCTGTGGCATCCACCACGGTCGGCATGGCCCCCGCCTTGAGCCCCACCGCCTTGGCGATGGACTGGCCACGACCGCCGCCGAACTTGCGCCTGTGAGCCACGGCCCCCTCCACGAAGTCCACATAGACGGCCCCCAGCTTGGGTTCATCCAGCTTACGCAGCTCCAGCCGCTCCTCGGTCAGCACCAGGGCGAAGGGGGCGGGAAACTCCACGTCGGCCAGGCGCTGGCGCAAGGCATCGAGCTCCCCTTCCCGGGCGGGCACTTCACTGAAAACCTGAATATGGGGCATATGGATGACTCATGACGGCATGGAGCCGAGCATGATAACAGAAGCGGGGGATCAGCTCACGATGGTGAGATTGGCCAGGTTCATTCCCTGCCGGTTAAGGGTCAGGTATTCCACCAGATCGTCGTAGGGCAGCGGGCGGCTGAGCAGATAGCCCTGGGTGAAGGCGCAGCCCTTCTGGCAGAGGAAGTTGAGCTGCTCCCGGGTCTCCACCCCCTCGATCACCACCTGCATGCCGAGGTTGTGCACTATGTTGATGATGCCGTCCAGCAGCAGCCTGTCCTGCTCGTTGAACGGGATGTGGCGCACGAAGGAGCGATCTATCTTCACCAGATCCACCGGGAAGGTACGTAGGTAGTTCAGCGCCGAGTAGCCGGTGCCGAAGTCATCGATGGCCAGCTTGCAACCCGCCTCCCGCAGGGCGTCGATCCGCACCCTGTGCTGGTCGCTGCTCTCCATCAGCAGGGATTCGGTGATCTCTATGATGATGTCCTTGGGGTCCAGGCCGAAGTGACGGATCACCCGCAGCCACTCATTCGCCTCGGGATCGATCGTCTGGAACTCCAGGGTGGATCGGTTGATGGACATCTGCAGATCCGGGAAACCGGACTTCTGCAGCCTCGCCAGATCCCGGCACGACTGCCACAGCACCAAGGCCCCCAACCCCTGGATGAGGCCCGCCTCCTCCGCTAGCGGAATGAAGTCCGCCGGCGAGACCTGACCCCAGTGGGGGTGATACCAGCGTACCAGGGCCTCCAGCTTGGCGACCCGGCCGCTGCGATTGTCCCAGATGGGCTGGTAGGCCATGGTCAGCTGCGCCAGCTTGATGGCCTCCGCCAGATCCTGCTGCATCTGGTGGCGCTGGCTCACCTCTTCCCGCATGGAGGCGCTGTAGGTTCCCAGGGGCCTGCCCTGCCGCTTGGCGACAAACAGCGCCTGCTCCGCATTGCGCAGCAGCTCGTCGCTGTCCCCACCGTCGTTGGGGCAGAGGGTGATCCCTAAGGTCGCGGTCACATAGAGGTGCTGGTTCGCCAGCATGAAGGGGCGGGCGAAGCCGCCTATCACCTGCTTGGCGAACACCTCGGCCTGGCGGCGATTGACGATGCCGGGCACCAGGAAGGCGAACTCGTCCCCACCGATGCGGGCCACCAGATCCTCGGTGCGCACCCGACTCACCAGCCGATCCGACACCTCCCGCAGCAGGGCGTCACCCACGTGGTGATCCATGCTGTTGTTGACGGCCTTGAAGTTGTTGAGATCCAGCACCATGAGTGCGAAACGCTCCCCCCGCTCGCAGAAGCGACTGAGGCAGCGGCCGAACAACCAGCGGTTCGGCAGGCCGGTGAGGTTGTCGTAGTTCGCCTGGGCCGCGATCTTCTGCTCCGCCAGCTTGGTCTGGGAGAGATCGCTGAAGATGGCGATGTACTGGCTGATCCGCCCCCCTTCCCGCAGGGCGCTGATCATCAGCTGCTGGGGGTAGAGCTTGCCGTTCTTGCGCTTGTTCCACACCTCGCCGCGCCAGATCCCCACCCGTTCCAGGGCGTGATACATGTCGGCGTAGAAGGTCTGGTCGTGGAGGCCGGACTTGAGCAGGCTGGGGCGCTGGCCGCAGGCCTCCTCCTCGCTGTAGCCCGTGATGGTCTCGAACGCCGGGTTGACCGAGATGATGCGACTGTCCGCATCGCACACCAGTATGGCCTCCGAGAGGTTGTCATAGACCCGGTGGGAGAGCTTCAACTGTTCGCTGTGACGCTTGATGGGGTCGATGTTCTCCAGCACCAACATCAGGTAGTCGGGGTGCAGCTGCTCGTTGCGGATCAGCGTCACCGTCACCCGTCCCCAGAGCACTGAACCATCCCGATGCAGGTAGCGCTTCTCCTGGGTGAAGGCGGGACGCTCCCCGCGACGGATCTCCTCGTAGAGCGGGAGGCTGGTCTGCCAGTCTTCCGGATGATTGATATCGGCGGCGGTACGATCCAGCAGCTCATCCTGGCAGTAACCCAGCATCTTCTCGATGGCCGGGTTGATCCAGAGGATGCGTCCATTCAGATCCATCTTGCCGATGCCGACCGGCGCGTGGGACATCATGGTATCCAGCACCTGCATGGCACCCGAGCCCACGGGCGCAGAGGGGATCTGCTGCTGATACATCAGGGCCAGTTCGCGACCGGCGATGGGGGCCAGCAGGCGCAGCAGCTGCATGATCTTGTCCATGCTAGGCATGGCCCGCTTGAACATGACGCTGCACAGCCCCATGGTCTCCCCCTGGGCATTCTTCAGGGCGATGCCGGCATAGCCCCGGATCTGCCAGTGCTCCAGCACGGCGGCATGAGGAAACAGCTGGCGGGTGCGGTCATTGAACCAGGCTTCACCCTGCTGCATGACGATCTCACCCGGGGTGCTGGCGAGGGGAAAACTGTAGGAGCCGATGTCGAGGGAGGCGGGATGGGCGGCATGAACGGTGAAGAACAGGCCCGTTTGGTCCTGTCCAGAAATCAGGACGAGATCCGCCCCCACCGCGTTGGCGATTTCACTCACAAAGGTATCGAAATATCCCTTGCCACTCAGATGAGACAAGCTGGAGATGATTTGATAGACAGACTCGAGTGCTCGCCTCATGGCAAGTGACTTTCTCTCCTTGGAAGCTGGAATCCCGACTCTACTGGAAGAGGCGGTGGCAGTGCAAACATGCTATCGGCAAGATATTAAAAAGCCTTGAAAAAAGGGACCAAGCGGTCCCTTTTTATCTTAAAAATCACGTCGTGATCCCACTCTGCCGCAGCCATGTACCTGCTTGAAGCTCAGGCGCACGGGGCCGGACCATCAGGCGGCAATACCGCTGTGTCGCAGCAGTGCATCCACTTGGGGCTCTCTGCCACGGAAGGCACGGAACAGCTCCATGGGTTCCTTGGAACCGCCCTTCTCCAGGATGTTCTTCAGGAAGGATTGGCCGGTGGCCGGGTTGAAGATCCCCTCCTCCTCGAAGCGGGAGAAGGCATCGGCGGAGAGCACCTCGGCCCACTTGTAGCTGTAGTAGCCCGCCGCATAGCCGCCGGCGAAGATGTGGGAGAAGCTGTGCTGGAAGCGGTTGAACGCCGGTGGCGTCATCACCGCCACCTGGCTGCGCACCTCGGCAAGCAGGGTCGGGATCAGCTCGGGCCTGGCCGGGTCGAACTCCTGGTGCAGGCGGAAGTCGAACAGGGCGAATTCCAGCTGACGCAGCATCTGCATGGCCGCCTGAAAGTTGCGGGCGGTCAGCATCTTCTCCAGCAGATCCGCGGGCAGCGGCTCCCCTGTTTCGTAATGACCGGAGATAAAGGCCAGCGCCTCGGACTCCCAGCACCAGTTCTCCAGGAACTGGCTCGGCAGCTCCACCGCATCCCAGGCCACGCCGTTGATACCGGCCACCCCGCCCACGTCGATGGTGGTCAGCATGTGGTGAATGCCGTGGCCGAACTCGTGGAACAGGGTCACCACCTCGTCGTGGGTGAACAGGGCGGGCTTGCCATCCACCGGACCGTTGAAGTTGCAGGTGAGATAGGCCACCGGCTTTTGCAGTGAACCGTCCTGACGGTAACGACGGCCCAGGCAGACATCCATCCAGGCACCGCCGCGCTTGTTCTCGCGGGCATAGAGGTCGAGGTAGAAGCTGCCGCGCAGCTCGTCCTCGCCATCGAAGATGTCGTAGAAACGCACGTCCGGGTGCCAGGTGTCGATGCCGAGGCGCTCGCGCACCTTGACCCCGAACACCCGGCGCACCACCTCGAACAGCCCCTTCACCACCTTGCTGGCGGGGAAGTAGGGGCGCAGCTGCTCGTCGGAGATGGAGAACTTGTGCTGCTTGAGCTTCTCGGCGTAGTAGGGGATATCCCAGGCCGCCAGCTCGCTCTGGCCGAAGTGCTCGGTGGCGAAGGCGCGGATCTCTTCCAGCTCGGCCTTGCCCTGGGGCAGGGACTTGGCGGCGAGATCCGTCAGGAAGCCCACCACCTGCTCCGTCCTGTCCGCCATCTTGGTGGCGAGGGACAACTCGGCATAGTTGCCAAAGCCGAGCAACTGGGCCAGCTCCCGGCGCAGGCTGAGCAGCTCCGTCATGATGGCGGAGTTGTCCCACTTGCCGGCATTCGGGCCCTGATCCGAGGCGCGGGTGGTGAAGGCCTCATACAGCTCGGCACGCAGGGTGCGGCTGTCGGCATACATCATCACCGGCAGGTAGGAGGGAATGTCCAGGGTGAACAGCCAGCCCTGCTGGCCCTTGTGCTCCGCCATCTGGCGAGCGGCGGCCAGGGCGCTGGCGGGCAGACCGGCCAGCTCGGCCTCGTCGGTCACCAGCTTGCTCCAGCCCTGGGTGGCATCCAGCACATTGTTGCTGAAACGGGAGGCCAGCTCGGAGAGGCGAGACTGGATCTCGCCATAGCGCTGCTGCGCCTCGGCAGACAGGCCGATACCGGACAGGCGGAAGTCGCGCAGGGTATTCTGGATCTCCTTCCGCTGGGCGCCGCTGAGCAGGGGGAAGTCATCACTCTCGGCCAGTTCGCGATAGGCCTGATAGAGGCCTTCGTGCTGACCGACATAGGTCTGGAATTCGGACAGCAGCGGCAGGCAGGCGTCGTGAGCCTCGCGCAGCGCCTCGCTGTTCTGTACGGCGTTGAGGTGGCTCACCGGCGACCAGATGCGCCCCAAGCGGTCATTGACCTCTTCCAGGGGGGCGATCAGGCTGTCCCAGGTGTGGGGCTCGCGCCGGGCTAGCACGTCATCGATCTTCTGTTTGCAGTCGGCGATGGCCTGCGTCACGGCAGGCTGCACCTGTTCAGGCCGGATCTGGCTGAAGGGAGGCAGCGAGTCCATGGTCAGCAAAGGGTTGTTCATCTGCGGTACCTCTAAAATGCTCTGCAGCCCCTGCCGTCCAGAAGCCTGCTTGGACCATCTAAGATGTAGGCAGAAACCTCATTTATCAAGCCTTTGCCGTCAGTAACAGGGCCAAGTACCCACTTTTCGCGACCCCTTGTCTATTAAATCGCCATATCAGTCATCGACGGCGAGGAGAGCGGGCCCTCCTGCCCTGCGCTTGGCTCTATCAGGCGCATCAGGCGGGCACAACAATCCTCCAGTCCCTCTTGCGGCAGATTGGTGATCCCCAGCAGCAGACCCGGTCTCGCTCGCGCCGGATCTGCAAACCAGACGGACAGGGGGGCTGGCGCCAGTCCGACAGCCTGGGCCCGGTGCACTATGGCGACATCATCACATCCCCGGGGCAAGTGAAGCAGCAGCGCCAGCCCCGCCATGGTGACCGCCTCGGCGGGCGCCGGCAGGGCCTCTTGCAGCGCCGCCGCACGCGCACGGTAGATCCGCTTCATCCTGCGCAAATGACGCAGATAGTGTCCCTTGCGCATGAACTCCGCCAGCGCCCACTGGCTGGCCACCGAGGCGGCGGGAGCGAGTGCGGCGGCCACGTCCCCCATCTTGCCGGCCAGGGCCGGCGGCACCACCATGAAGCCGAGACGCAGGCCCGGGCTGATGGTCTTGCTGAAGGTACCCACATAGATGACCCGGCCATGGCGATCCAGGGAGGCTAACGCTGGCGCCGCCCGGCCGGTGAGTTGCAGCTCGCTCAGGTAATCATCCTCGACGATCCAGCCGCCGCGGCTGGCGGCCCACTCCAGCAAGCGGTGGCGGCGGGCGAGGGAGAGGGTCATGCCCAGCGGCGCCTGCTGGCCGGCGGTGACTATGGCCAGCGCGGCGTCCGCCGCACTGGCTATCCCCTCGTCAACATCGAGCCCCCGTGCATCGACCGGGACAGGCACAGGCGTCACCCCCGCCATGGCGAGGGCCATCCGCGACAGTGGATAGCCCGGATCCTCAATCCAGGCCTCTTTCCCCTGCAAGCCGAGGCCGTGGACCAGCAGCCCGAGGGCACCGCTGTAACCCGAGGTGATGAGGATCTGGGCTGGCGAGCAGCTGATCCCGCGAGCCACGGACAGATAGGCGGCGATCTCGGTGCGCAGCGTCAGTTCGCCGCGGGGATCCGGATAGCTGACCGTTGCCATGGCGGCCTGACTGGCAGCCTGGGCCGCCACCCGGGACCACAACTTGCCGGGAAAGCCATCCTGCGCAGGCACGCCGACCTGAAACACCAGGGGACGCTCGCCGAAGGGATGCTGGTAGAGCTCGGGCAAGGGATTGGCTTGCACCCTGAGGTCGGGCGGCGAGTCCACCGGCAGGCACTGGGCGACGAAGGTGCCCGCCGCCCCCTGCGAGACGATCAGCTGCTCATCGATCAACCGCTCATAGGCGGCTCGGACTGTGCCCCGCGCGACGCCGAGCTGGATACTCAGGTCGTGCCATGAGGGCAGCCTGGCCCCCGCGTAGAGCGAGCCCTGGCGGATCGATTGGCCGATGGCCGTGGCGATCTGGTCCGCCAGCGAGTGCCCGGCCTCGCGCCGCAGCGCTATGTGCAGCTCAGTCATGGGCACCAGCCAATGCACGGGATGGTACAGTGAAAACAGGCATTCATGGTCCTTATTACTGGACTGTCAAACTGACTAAAATATGTCATTAAACCATCCCCGATACATGTTAGAAAGTCGTAAGGAGTCCGTCTTGCCCCAGCCCTCACTGTTCAAACCCCTCGCCACCCTGTTGCTCCTGCTCGGCATCAGCCAGCCTGCCTGGGCGGACGACAACAGCTACGACGCCGAAGGCGAGCGACGCGCCAAGAGCGCAGGCAGCCCCTTGATCGGCCAACCGGCTCCGGCGGCCAGGCTGACCACCCTGGACGGCAAACCGCTCGATCTGGCCGGACTCTACGGGAAAAAGCCGGTCTATCTGAAGTTCTGGGCCACCTGGTGCGTGCCTTGCCGCCAGCAGATGCCGGGGTTTGAGGCTATCGAGCAGAAGTTTGGCGACCAGATCCAGGTGATCGCCGTCAATACCGGCTTCTCCGACGACGCCGACGCCATCCGCGCCTACCGCAAGGAGCTGGGCCTGATCATGCCCATCGCCATCGATGACGGTACCCTGGCGACCGCGCTGAACCTGAGGGTCACCCCCCAGCATGTGGTGATCGGGCGCGATGGCAAGATCATGCACGTGGGCCATCTAGAGGACCAGGCGCTGCACACAGCGCTGCAACAGGCGATCGCCGAAGAGCCACAGCCAGTCGCCCGGGCCACCAGCGCCAGCACCTCCCCTACCTTCGCCGTGGGCGACAAGGTGAGTGCTCTCGAGATCCGCCTGCTGGATGGCCGGCAAGTGGACTTCGCCGCCGCGAACCAGAAGCCGCGCGCCATCGTCTTCTTCGCCCCCTGGTGTGAATCCTACCTGGCCGAGAGCCGCCCGCAGACCGCCAAGAACTGCCAGTTCGTGCGCGAAGAGGCCGAGAAGCTGATGGCGAGCGAGAAGGGCGTCGATTGGCTGGGGGTCTCCTCCGGACTCTGGGTCTCGGTGGCCGATCTGCAGGATTACCGGAAGAGTTCGGGCAGCACTCTGCCGCTGGCACTGAACGAAGATGATTCCCTGTTCCGTGCCTTCGGGGTGCGCGACATCCCCAGCGTAGTGTTGCTGGATAGCCAAGGCCGCGTCGCCCGCATCCTGAGCCCGCAGGATCGCGACCTGGCCGACGCAATCAAGCAGCTGAAGTAACCGTCAGACGTCATGGACACCGGCCCCGGGGCTGGTGTCTTTTTTCTCCCGTACGAAGAGACCCATGAAACTCGACTCCCTGAAGCGGTTGCTGCTTTGGCTCTGCCTGAGCGCCCCCATGCTGGCCGCAGCGATTATGCCCGGCGCCGACGAGGTGCTGATCGCCTCCTCCCTGCACGCCGCCAGCCCGACCCCGGCCGCCAACGGCGCCACCACCCTGGCGATCAAGATGACCCCTCAAGGGGAATGGCACGGCTACTGGAAGCAGCCGGGAGATGTCGGCCTGGCCCCCGAACTGACCTGGCACCTGCCCGATGGCGTCAGCATCGGCGAGCTGGCCTATCCGCTCCCCCAGACCCTGCAGATCGACGGCATCATGAACCATGTCTACGGCCAACCCTACGCACTGCTGGCGGAGCTCTCCGTCGCCGAGGGGATGGCCCTGGACACCCAACTGCCGATCCGCCTCGACATGCAGTATCTGGCCTGCCGTCACGACGCCTGTGTCCCGGAGCGTGCCAGCCTGCAGATCACGCTGCACGTCGGCAACGGTGAAGCCGATGCCGCCCTCGCCGCCGATTTTGCCAAGTGGCGTCAGGCGCTGCCCAGACCGCTCGGCTCCCCCGTCAGCTTCACCGTCGATGCGCAACGGCTGCGCCTCGAGGTACCGCTCCCCGCCAGCATAGAAATCGACGAACCGCACCTATTCAGCGCCACCAGACAGGCCATCGTCGATGCAGCCCCCCAGCGGTTCGAACGCCGGGGCGATCTGCTCATCGTCGAGACCCGGGCGGGTGCCAGGCCGACCGAGGCATTCGAGGCGACCCTGTCGCTCGGCAACGGCCTGGGGCTGGATCTGGACGCCCGACTTGCCGCCGCACCGGCCACGGCTGAGAGCGGTGCAACCGCCCTGCTGCTGGCGCTGGCCGGGGCGATCGCCGGTGGCCTGCTGCTGAACCTGATGCCCTGCGTCTTCCCCATCCTCAGCCTCAAGGCGATGAGCCTGGCGCGGGCCGGTACCAGCGCCCGAGCCTCGCGGCGCGAGGCGCTGGCCTACACCACCGGGGTGATGGCGACCTGTATGCTGCTCGGTGGCGTGCTGCTGGTCATGCGGGCGGGCGGTGCCCAGCTCGGCTGGGCCTTCCAGCTGCAGGATCCGCGCATGATACTGCTGTTGCTGCTGCTGACCTGCGTCATCGCCTTCAACATGGCCGGTCTGTTTGAGCTGAGCACCCTCGACGCCGGAGCCGGACTGACCCGCCGTGGCGGCGTCGCCGGGGCGTTCTGGACCGGTGCCCTCGCCGCCTTCGTCGCCACCCCCTGCACAGGCCCCTTCATGGCGGCGGCGCTCGGCACCGCCCTGACCCTGCCGCCCCTGGCGGGCATGTTGGTGTTCGCCGGATTGGGGTTTGGCATAGCCCTACCCTTCCTGCTGCTGGGGTTTGTCCCGGCCTTGCAGCGCCGGATGCCGAAACCAGGGCTCTGGATGGCGACCCTTCGCCGCCTGCTCGCCGTCCCCATGTTCCTGACCATGCTGGCGCTGTCGTGGGTGCTCGGCCAACAGGTGTCTGCCAACGCCCTGACCGCCAGCCTGGGCTGTGCCATGCTGCTGACGTTCGGCCTCTGGCTGACCGGCCTGTGCCAGCGAGCGATGAAGCCGCAGGCCTGGCTGCCTGCGCTCTTGGCTGCCGCCCTCGCCATCCCCCTCGGCCTGAGCCAGATGAGCGAGCGCACCACCCAGTCTCAACCCGCCAATCGGCTCGCCTTCGACCCAGCCAGGCTGGAGACCCTGAGAGCGGGGGACAGGCCGGTGTTTCTCTACTTCACCGCCGACTGGTGCATGACCTGCAAGGTCAACGAGCGGGTCGCCATCGATCGCCGCACCACGGAACAGGCCTTTGCCGAGGCGGGTGTAGAGGTGATGCGGGGAGACTGGACCCAGGGCGATCCTGGGATCACCGCCTTCCTGGCGCAGCACGGTCGCTCCGGTGTGCCGCTCTACCTCTGGTATGCGCCTGGCCAGCGCGAGCCCAGGGTGCTGCCCCAAGTGCTCGGCCCGGACAGCCTGATCGATCAGGCTCGCGCCAAGCCCTGAAAAGCAAAATGCCAGTCGTATCGACTGGCATTTTTTTCATTCGCTCAAACCGTTCAGCTCCGGCGAGCGTCTTCCTGCAGCCACTGGGCGACCCGCTTGGCGAAGTAGGTGAGGATACCGTCGGCACCGGCCCGCTTGAAGCAGACCAGGGACTCCAGGATGCACTCCTTCTCCTTCAGCCAGCCGTTCTGGATGGCTGCCATGTGCATGGCGTACTCGCCGCTCACCTGATAGGCGAAGGTCGGCACCCCGAACTGATCCTTGACCCGGCGGATCACGTCCAGATACGGCATGCCCGGCTTGACCATGACGCTGTCGGCCCCCTCCTGGATGTCCAGCGCCACCTCGTGCAGGGCCTCGTTGTCGTTGGCCGGATCCATCTGATAGGTGGCCTTGTTGCTCTTGCCGAGGTTGCCGGCGGAGCCGACCGCATCGCGGAACGGGCCGTAGTAGCAGGAGGCGTACTTGGCGGAGTAGGCCATGATCTGCACGTTGATGAAGCCGTTCTCCTCCAGCGCGGCGCGGATGGCGCCGATGCGGCCGTCCATCATGTCGGACGGCGCCACTATGTCGGCCCCGGCGGCGGCATGGGAGAGCGCCTGCTTCACCAGGATCTCGGTGGTGATGTCGTTCAGCACATAGCCTTCGTCATCGATAATGCCGTCCTGGCCGTGGGTGGTGAAGGGATCCAGCGCCACGTCGGTGATGACCCCGAGCTCCGGGAAGCGGGCCTTGAGGGCGCGGGTCGCGCGCTGGGCCAGACCGTCCGGGCTGTAGGCCTCTTCCGCCAGCAGGCTCTTGCTCTGAAGCGGCGTCACCGGGAAGAGGGCGATGGCGGGCACGCCGAGGGCCACCAGTTCCGCGGCCTCCTCCAGCAGCAGGTCGATGGAGAGGCGATCCACCCCAGGCATGGAGGCGACGGCTTCACGCTGGTTCACCCCCTCCAGCACGAAGACCGGATAGATGAGATCGTCGACGGTCAGCGTGTTTTCACGCACCAGACGACGGCTGAAGTCATTCTTGCGCACCCGGCGCAGGCGGCGGCCCGGGAAGGCGCCCGGAAGAGTAGTTGCCATGAGTCACTCCTGGAGTGGAAGTTGGAAAAACGCGGCTGAGGTGGCCCGGGTGTGGGCCAGCAAGGCCTCGGGCGTCTCACCACGACAGGCCGCCACCACCTTGGCGATGTGCGGCAGAAAAGCGGGTTCGTTGCGTTTGGGTCTGGGCTTCAGATCCCGTGGCACCAGGTAGGGGGCATCGGTCTCTATCATCAGCCGACCGGCCGGGATCCGCGCCACCTGCTCGCGCAGCAGCTGGCCACGGCGCTCGTCGCAAAGCCAGCCGGTGACGCCGATATGCAGTCCCAGCGCGAGGCACTCGTCCAGCTCGGCATCGGTGCCGGTGAAGCAGTGCAGCACGGCGCCGGGCAGGCGGGGCAACCAGGGTCGCAGGATCTCGATGAAACGTTCGTGGGCATCGCGGCAGTGCAGGAACACCGGCATGTTCAGCTCGGCGGCCAGGGCCAGCTGGGCATCGAACACCCGGTCTTGCACCGGCCTTGGGGAGAAGTCGCGGTTGTAGTCGAGACCGCACTCGCCGATGGCCACCACCTGGGGCAGGGCTGCCAGCTCGCGCAGGGCGGGCAGGGTCTGCTCATCCACGCTCTTGGCGTCGTGGGGATGCACCCCGGCGGTGGAGAAGCAGTAGCCGGGCCAGCGGGCGGCCAGCTCGGCACTCTCCCGGCTGCCAGCCAGATCGGTGCCGGTGAGGATCAGCCCCTCGACCCCGGCGGCGCGGGCTCGGCTCACCAGCTCGGCCTGCTCGTCGGCAAACTGGGGGCTGGTGAGGTTGATTCCGATATCGATCATGAGGTGAACACTTCCAGACAAAGGGGCTGCATATCAGGCATTTGAAAACCATCTACAGGATGGGGCCTTACCATACGCCTGTGGGGAGCGGCTGAAAAGAGAAAGGGAGCCCAAGCTCCCCTCCTCTTTCTTGCCATGACAGCGAACTCCATCACCCCGAACAGGGGGCGAGAGGGGCTCAGCTCTCTTCGTCGGCCTGCTCCCGGGTTGTCTCGTCTTCCTTCTTCACGTAGAAACGGGCGAAGAAGAGGCCGAGCTCCCACAGGCCCCACATGGGGATAGCCAGCAGGGTCTGGGAGAAGACATCGGGCGGCGTCAGCAACATGCCCACCACGAAGACCCCGACGATGACGTAGGGGCGCTTCTCTCTCAGGCTCTTGGGGGTGGTCACCCCTGTCCAGCACAGCAGAATGGTGGCGATGGGGATCTCGAACGCCACCCCGAACGCGAAGAACAGGGTCAGCACGAAGTCCAGATAGCTGGCGATGTCGGTCGCCACCGTCACCCCGGCGGGGGCCGTGCTGGTGAAGAAGCCGAACACCAGCGGGAACACCACGTAGTAGGCGAACGCCATGCCGGCATAGAAGAGCACGGCGCTGGAGGCCACCAGGGGCAGGACGAGGCGCCGCTCATGCTGATACAAGCCGGGGGCGATGAAGGCCCAGGCCTGATACAGCAGATAGGGGATGGCCACGAAGAAGGAGACCATCAGGGTCAGCTTGATGGGCGTGATGAAGGGGGTCGCCACATCCGTCGCTATCATGCTGGTGCCCTCCGGCAGCTGGCTGAGCAGCGGCTGGGCCACGAAGTCGTAGATGTTGTTGGAGAAGTAGATGAGCCCGATGAACACCAGCAGGATGGCCAGCAGGGAGCGCATCAGCCGGGTTCTCAGCTCCACCAGGTGGCTGATCAGGGGTTGCTCGGCCTGACTCATGACTTCACCTCCCCTTTCTCTTTCACCAGGGGGGCAGGCACTGCCTCGACCGCAGGGGCGACATCCCCCTCAGGCTGGGCCTGGGGCTCGGGGGCCGGAGCCGCCCGGGATTCGGGCGATGGCGTCACCGGTGGGCGGATCTCGTTCTGCGGTTCGGACTGCGGCTGATAGGGCCGGTTCACCGACTGGGCCGCCGCCTTCAACTGCTCGATGGACTCCTGCAGCTCGGGGCTCAGGTTATTCATCTGCAGGGTCTCGGCCTTCTTCAGGTCATTGTGCAGCTCTTGCAACTTGAGCTCCTGCTCCAGCTCGGACTTGACCGAGTTCGCCGTGCTGCGAATGAGCTTGATCCAGTGGGCCGCCGTGCGGATGGCACCGGGCAACCGCTCCGGCCCCAGCACCACCAGAGCCACCACGGCGATGACGACCAGCTCCCAAAAACCGATGTCGAACATGGCTTAGGCCTGATCTTTGTCTTTCTGCTTGGTGGTGTCGGCGCTGTTGGCCGTCTCGTTCAGTTGCTTTGGCGGAAACTCCGCATCCTTCTGCTCGGGCTTGGCATCGGCCGGATCGTCCGACAGCGCCTTCTTGAAGCCCTTCACCGCCGCTCCCAAATCACCGCCGATCCCGCGCAGCTTCTTGGTGCCAAACAGCAGCACGACGATGACTGCGATGATCAACAACTGCCAGATACTGATACCACCCATGATGTTTCTCCAAAATTGGCGCCAGCCGGCGCTTGAGCGTTTAGCGGAAAGATTAGTGTGAGCGAGCCTTCAGCCAGCCGAGCACCCAGCATACACCGGCACCGGCCAACGTTATTTGTCCCCACTCAATGTGTTGTCTCTGGGTCAGCAAGAATACACCCGCGAGCAGCAGGCTGGCTCCAACCCCTAAGAGGTAGCGGGCCTGCCCCTGACGGCGGCTGTGTTTGCGAAAATCCGCGAACATCTGATCGAAGTGATGCTGCTGATGGCGCGCCTGGCGCAGGGTCTCGTAGACCAGCTCCGGCAGCTCGGGCAGCTTTTCGGCCCAGAACGGCGCCTTCTCCTTGATGGCGTTCAGCACCGCCTTGGGGCCCACCTGCTGGTACATCCAGCTCTCCAGGTAGGGCTTGGCGGTCTGCCACAGATCCAGCTGGGGATAGAGCTGACGCCCCAGCCCTTCTACGTAGAGCAGGGTCTTCTGCAGCAGCACCAGTTGGGGCTGCACCTGCATGTTGAAGCGGCGGGCTGTGTTGAACAGGTTGAGCAGCACGTGGCCGAAGGAGATCTCGGACAGCGGCTTCTCGAAGATGGGCTCCAGCACGGTGCGGATGGCGAACTCGAACTCGTCCACCTTGGTGTCGGCAGGCACCCAGCCGGACTCCACGTGCAGCTCCGCCACCCGGCGATAGTCGCGGTTGAAGAAGGCGAGGAAGTTCTCCGCCAGGTAGCGCTTGTCTTCCCGGTTCAGCGTCCCGACGATGCCGCAGTCGATACCGATCCAGAGCGGATTCTCGGGGTGTTCATGGGAGACGAAGATGTTGCCGGGGTGCATGTCGGCGTGGAAGAAGCTGTCACGGAACACCTGGGTGAAGAACACCTCCACCCCGCGCTCCGCCAGCAGCTTCATATTGGTGCCGTTCGCTTCGAGGGTTTCGATGTCGGAGACCGGGATGCCGTAGATGCGCTCCATCACCAGCACCTGCTCGCGACAGTGTTCGGTGAACACCTCGGGCACATAGAGGGCATCGGAGCCGGTGAAGTTGCGGCGCAGCTGGATGGCGTTGGCGGCCTCCCGCATCAGGTTCAGCTCGTCGAGTATGGTCTTGCGATACTCCTCCACCACCTCCACCGGCCGCAGTCGGGCGCTCTGGGGCACGAAGCGCGCGGCCAGTTTGGCCACCGCCTGCATCAGGCGCAGATCCGCCTCGATGACGGGTTCTATGTCCGGGCGGATCACCTTGATGACGATCTCGCGACCGTTCTCTTTCAGTCTCGCGGTGTGCACCTGGGCGATGGAGGCGGACGCCAGCGGCGTCTCGTCGAAGTCGTCGAACAGGGTCTCGATGGTGCAGCCCAGGCTCGCCTCTATCTGGCGACGGGCGGCCTGGCCGCAGAAGGGGGGCACCCTGTCCTGCAACAGGGCCAGCTCCTCGGCGATGTCCGGTGGCAACAGATCGCGCCGGGTCGACAGCATCTGACCGAACTTGATGAAGATGGGGCCGAGCGCCTCGAAGGCGAGGCGGATGCGAGCACCGCGACTCAGATCTGGCTGCTTGTTCTTGAGCCAGAACAGGCTGCGACGTAGCAGACGGCCTGGCCAGGGTTGATAGCGGGCGGGCACCAGCTCATCGATGCCCTGCTTCAGCAAGATGCTGACGATGCGATAGAGGCGTTTGAACTCCTTCGGGGTCATCCGCCCACCCGCTGCTCGAGACGGGCGAGTCGCAGCTCGACGGCCTTCATGTGCTGAGCCAGCAGCTCGACGTCATCGCCGAAGCTGGCGACTTCGAGGGGGCCGGGGGCGAGGCGAGCCTCCTCGGTCAGATACTCCGCCAGCTGGCGCTGGGTGCGGCACAGCTCGCGCCCCACCAGGCGGCGTGCCTGACGGGCACCGCCGCACAGGGTGTGGGCCAGCACGTCGCCGGTGTAGCGAGACAGCTCCTCTTCCCAGTCGATGTCGAGCTCGCCCAAGAGGGCGCTGAACGCCTGCACCAGCTGGGGGTCGCCGCTCAGGTCCAGCTTCTCTTCGCGGATGTAGCGGGTCAGGGCGGAGGGCTCTTTGAGCAGACCCAGGGCGGTCAGGGAGAGACTCAGCACCGCATCGACCTCCCCTTCGAACCGGGCCAGCACGTCGAGGCGGCGCTCGGAGAAGATGAACCAGAGCGGCTTGAGCTCACGCAGCTCCAGCTTGAGCACCTTGCCCGCCAACTTGCGCAGCCGCTCGGGACTCTGCTTGTCGAGGGCCAACAACTGGTTGAGGCTGGTTTCGATCACCGCGGTGACCATGGCATCCATCGGCATAGGCAACCTTAAAACTTGTATCCACGGTGCAGGGCGACCACGCCCTGGGTCAGGTTGTAGAAGTCCACCTGATCGAAGCCGGCGTTCTCCATCATCCCCTTCAGGGTCTGCTGATCCGGGTGCATACGGATGGATTCTGCCAGATACTTGTAGCTCTCACCGTCGTTCGCCACTATCTCGCCCATCTTGGGCAACAGCTTGAAGGAGTAGAGGTCATACAGCTTGGCGATCACCTCGCTCTCCGGCTTGGAGAACTCCAGCACCAGCAGGCGTCCACCCGGTTTCAGCACCCGGTACATGGAGGCCAGCGCCTTGTCCTTGTCGGTGACGTTGCGCAGGCCGAAGCCGATGGTGATGACGTCGAAGTGGTTGTCCGGGAAGGGCAGCGCCTCGGCGTTGGCCTGGACGTAGGAGACGTTGTTCGCCACCCCCAGGTTGCGCAGCTTGTCGCGACCCACCTTGAGCATGGAGTCGTTGATGTCCGCCAGCACCACCTGACCGGTCTCGCCGACGATGCGGGAGAACTTGGCAGTCAGATCCCCGGTACCGCCGGCCAGATCCAGCACCTTCTGTCCCTTGCGAACACCGGAACAGTCGATGGTGAAGCGCTTCCAGAGGCGATGGATGCCGAACGACATCAGGTCGTTCATCAGATCATACTTGGCCGCCACCGAATGGAAGACGCCAGCCACCAGAGTTTCCTTCTCGGTCGTCGCCACGGTTTTATAGCCAAAATGCGTAGTATTCGTCTGTTCCGACATCCCTCAAACACCCATAGAGCAAAGAATGGCCGCCAGTTTACCAGAGCCGCCAGCGTCCGGACACCTCGGAACCTCTTTACTGCCCGTCCGGAGAAGCGGCCGGTCGGGTGCAGAGAGGCACACTGCCTTGAGGGCATGACCCCGGCAGGGGGGCCTGTCCCTCACACCCGGCTCGCGACCAGCTGCATCCCCAGCACCACCATGGCGAGGCAGAGGAAGACGTTGAGCGCCGTGTTGAGCAGGGCCTTCAGATAGGCCCCCTGCTGGGCCAGCAGCACTGTATCCAGGGCGAAGGAGGAGAAGGTCGTCAAAGCCCCCAGGATCCCCACCATCAGCAGCGGTTTCATCGGGTGCTCCAGCACATGGCCATGGCTGATGAGCGCGAAGGCCAGCCCCATGATGAAGGAGCCGATCACGTTCACCGCCAGGGTGCCGTAGGGGAAGCTGCGACCGAGCAGCAGGGCGAACAGCTCCGTCATGCCGAAGCGCAGGCAGGCACCGATGGCACCGCCGACGGCCACAAATAACCAGGTTTGCATATAAAGGGGCTCCGTTAGTCAGGCATGCAAGCATCCCGGGATTATGCAAAAGCACCGCCCGGGATGACAGCGCCCAGATCAACCCGTCAAGGATTAACGGCGAAAGTCCACCGGCTCGGTGGCAGCCAGATGCAGCGAGGCACGGGCTGGCTGGGTCTGTGCAATCACCTTGCCGTGGCGGATGGAGTAGCGTACCGGCACCTGGCGGCGTACCGCATCGAAGCCGTTCTCCGCCGGCAGTATCACCAGGTTGGCTGGCTTGCCCACGGCGATACCGTACCTCTCCTGCACGTTCAGAGTGCGGGCGCTGTGTTCGCCGATAAGTTTCAGGCTGTCGTTGATCTGCTCATAGCCCATGATCTGGCACACATGCAGCCCCATGTGCAGCACCTGCAACATGTTGCCCGTGCCCATGGGATACCAGGGATCGAACACATCGTCGTGGCCGAAGCAGACGTTGATGCCCGCCTCCAGCATCTCCTTCACCCGGGTGATACCACGGCGCTTGGGATAGGTATCGAAACGCCCCTGCAAGTGGATATTCACCAGGGGGTTGGCCACGAAGTTGATGTCGGCCATGCGCAGCAAGCGGAACAGCCGGGAGGCATAGGCTCCGTTGTAGGAGTGCATGGCGGTGGTGTGGCTGGCGGTGACCCTGGGCCCCATGTCCCGCTCGTAGGCCAGGGTCGCCAGGGTCTCGATAAAGCGGGACTGCTCGTCGTCTATCTCGTCGCAGTGCACATCGACCAGCACATCATATTGCTCTGCCAACGCGAAGATATGGTGCAGGCTCTCAACCCCATATTCCCGGGTGAACTCGAAGTGGGGAATGGCACCGATCACATCGGCTCCCAGCCTAAGCGCCTCTTCCAGCAAGACCTTACCGTCCGGGTAGGAGAGGATCCCTTCCTGCGGGAAGGCCACTATCTGCAGCTCGACCCACTCCTTCATCTCCTCGCGCACCTCCAGCATGGCCCTGAGCGCAACCAGCTTGGGGTCGGACACATCCACATGGGTGCGCACGAACTGGATGCCGTTGGCCATCTGCCACTTCAGGGTCTGGATGGCGCGGCTCTTGACGTCCTCGTGGGTCAGCAAGGCCTTGCGCTCAGCCCAGCGCTCTATCCCCTCGAACAGGGTGCCGGACAGGTTCCAGCTCGGCTCCCCCGCCGTCTGGGTGGTATCCAGGTGAATGTGAGGCTCGATAAAGGGCGCGATGGCGAGGCCCCCCTCTCCGTCCAGCTCGGAGGCCGAGGAGAGAGTGGTTCCCATGGGCTCGATGGCCCTGATATAGCCCTCCTGGCAGAAGATCTGCCAGAAACCCGCCTGACCGACCAGCCTCACATTCTTTATCAGCATGTTTCTATTCCCTATTTTAGGAAAACTGCGCCTTTTTCAGCCCGTAACTTAGCTTGGATCAATTTAATAGAAAAGCGTTCACATTGAATACATATGAAAACGCTACCATTGATAAAGGACCACAATAAAGGAGTAATGGGGATGAAAGCAGGATTGACCGAAATAGGGAGTGCCAGCCTGTTTCACGAATACTTGCAGACGCTGGGCATCGTCAAGCCTCCTTTGACATCGATCGAAAGGAGCTGGGAATACAAACGAGAGGAGAAGCTGGTAGCAGCCATCCAGATAGAGCAGTCTGGGCAGGCCCGCTTCTACCTCGACGCCAGAAAGATATCGGTGAATTGAGAATGCAAAAAAGCCTCCCGATTGGGAGGCTTTCTGTTTAATGGTGCTGATACCCAGAATCGAACTGGGGACCTCATCCTTACCAAGGATGCGCTCTACCGACTGAGCCATATCAGCACACTAACCGGTAAAGACCACGCTCATAGCGCAATCTTGAAATGGGTGCCTGGCAGTGTCCTACTCTCGCATGGCGAATGCCACACTACCATCGGCGCTACCGCGTTTCACTTCTGAGTTCGGCATGGGATCAGGTGGTTCCACGGCGCTATGGCCGCCAGGCAAA
>NZ_JBOFLJ010000002.1:0-1195 GCF_051657805.1 Aeromonas sp.
CAACGACTTCATAAACTCCATGAGGGACAACTCCCCCCTGGACTTTCAGAAGCGCTACAGGGAGCAGGACGTGCTGCTCGTCGACGACATACAGTTCCTGGAGAACAAGGTGGAGACGCAGGAAGCGTTCTTCCACACCTTCAACGCGCTCTACGAAGAGAACAAGCAAATCGTCATCGCCTCGGACCGGCACCCGAAATACATACAGACGCTCGAGAACCGTCTCGTCAGCCGCTTCGAATGGGGCCTGGTCACGGACATCCAACCGCCCGACCTGGAGACCAGGATCGCGATCCTGCGCAAGAAGGCGATAATGGACCGCCTCGAAGTGGACGACGAGGTGCTCACGTTCATAGCCTCGAAGGTCTCGACGAACATCCGGGAGCTGGAGGGGGCGCTGGTCCGCATCCTGGCATACGCCTCGCTCTACGAGCGGCGGGTCAGCGTGGCGCTGGCGGAGGAAGTCCTGAAAGACATCCTGCCGGACCAGGCCTACCGCGAGATCCCGATAGAGCTGATCCAGCACGAAGTCTGCCGCTACTTCGGCGTCGCAAAGGCGGATCTGGTCGGCCAGAGCAGGTCCAAGGGCTTCGCCTACCCGCGACAGGTCGCCATGTACCTCTCCCGCGAACTTACCGACGAATCCCTACCGAAGATAGGCAAGGCCTTCGGCGGCCGGGACCACTCCACCGTCATGCACGCGACGGCCAAGATCTCGAAGCTCATAAACAGCGACAGGGACGCCTTCAACCAGATCCACGAGCTCACCTCGCACGTCAAGAGTAAGCGCTGAACCCCCTCCCCCCAGGGCAGCAACTTTGTAACAAATTCCCGGGATCCCAACGCCTATCTATCCACACCCTGTCCACAGGTTCAGGGTTTGCCTGTGGATAAGTACCCCGAAACTGTCCACAGGTTTCGCGACTTATCCACAGGTTATGTGGATAACCTGCTCTTTTTGTGGATAAGTCACACACTTCGGGTGCCTTGCAAGCATACCAGTCGTATTTGCCTGTGGATAAACCTGTGGATAAGAGGGGTAAAACCTGTGGATAAACCTGTGGATAAAAATGTGGATAACTCGAGCCTGTGGATAACTCGGCACTTATCCACAATTTATCCACAGCAAAACGGGACTTATCCACAATTTCTTCCACAGGCTCGACCGGGAGCATTGGGCTTAGGTAAAGTGGAT
>NZ_JBOFLJ010000003.1:0-436740 GCF_051657805.1 Aeromonas sp.
GCTTCTGTCTCACCATTCAGTGCCAGGTTATCAGCCTTGATGGTCATGGCCTGACCGCTGACCAGAGCGCCGCTCTGGCTGACCTCTTTACCCTGAATGTTCAACGCATTGCCGGCACCGATAGTGCCACCCAGCGTCAACGCTTCACCGCTCAGCGTGGCCCCCTGGTTCGCAATCAGTTCGCTGTGTTGACCCGTGGTCAGATGCTGACCCTGCCACTGCAACCCTTCCCGACTGTGCAGCTTGCCGTCACTCTTGGCCTGGTTCACGGCCAGCACCAGCGACTGGGCCTTGAGCAGCCCATCGAACTGCCCTTCCTCGGCCGTGATCTGGACCTTGCCTCCCACCAGCGTCTGACCACTCAGTTGCAACAACCGGCTGCCCAGCTGCAGCTCACCGTCGGTCAGCTGCTGACCCGTCAGCACCAACTCATCCCCGTCGAGGGCAAGCCGTGATACCCCGAGCAGAGTACCTGTACTGCTGAGTTGATGAGCATAAATCGCCACATCCTGGCTGGCGATACGCCCCCCGTTGGTCAGCTTCCCGGCTTCAATTGCCAGGGTGGCCCCACCGGCCAGGGAACCCTCGTTGCTCAGAGAATCCCCCTTGAGCACCAGGTGCTTGTCTCCCTGCAGGCTGCCGCTGTTCTCCAGCTCACGGCCTTGCCAGCTCAGGGTCTCACCGGCCTGCACTTCTCCCTGGTTATGGAGCTTGCCTGCCGTCAACTTGACCTCTTCTCCCCGCACCTTGCCGCCGACGGTCAGGGCTTCGGCATTCACCGCAAGCTGTCGAGCGGCAACCTCACCCTCCAAGGTCGCTCGCCCTGCCTGCAGAGTGGTCTTGGTCCCCGATTCACTTTTGCCCTGTGAGCCTTGCTGCCACTCATCGCCAGCCCGGACTTCCAACGAGCCCGCCGAGCTCAGCACGCCATCATTGCGACCGCTGTCACTCAGCGTGACGGTCAACGCCTGTCCGCTCTTTAGGAGACCTTTATTATCAAGGTGCTGACTCTGTACATTCAGTGTTTGCCCTGCTTTGACCTTTCCATCGTTACGCACATTTTTTCCGGTGAGACTGACACTGTCCCCCTGTAGATCCCCCGCTTGAATGAGCTCGTCTGCCGCCAGGGCAATCCGTTTGGCCGTCATCTCGGCATGCGTATTCATATTCCGGGCGTTGGCGCCGATATCATCGGCTTGCAGCTTGCCCCCCGTGAGGGTCAATCCCTCATTGGCTTGTAGTGCCAGGGCTCCACCACTGGTGAGGTTACTCTGATCGAGCCGCAGCGACTTACCCGCAAGACGAGCGTCTTGCGCGGCCTGAATATCGGCATTCTGCGCACTCAGCGTCCCCGAAGCGCCAATCTGGGCCGAGCCGCCGGCCTGCACCTTGCCGGTCAGGGCAACATCATCACGTCCCTCAACCCACAATGCGCCTGTGGAAGATGAGTCTCTCAGTCGGATCTTGCCGCTGGCGTCCAGAGTCAGATCCCCTTGATTCGCCACCGCATTGGCCAGATTGACCCCTACCCCCTGCTCGGTTGAGACCAGACGGATCTTCCCTGCGTACATGCCACCGAGGGCTGCAGTATCGATGGCAACTTCCGGTGCCGGACCTTCCCCAGCCTGGGCCCGGATCTCCCCGGTCTGGCGGTTGACCTGATTGGCCCCCGCTATCACATTGACCTCTTTACCGTGCAAGGAGCCATTGAGCTGTACGGCGCGCGCGACCAGATCAACGGAGGCCTGGCGGCTGGCATCCAGCCCCTTGCCTCCCACCGTCAGGGTGCCGCGTTTGACATCCAGCATCTGCAACTGTCCTTGGGCATCCAGCACAGGTTTGCCGGTCGACAGGGTCACGGTCGGGGTGTTGATGAAACCGCAGCCATCGCAGGTCAGGCCATTGGGGTTGGCCACCACCACACCCGCCTGCTGGCCCGCGACCTCGAGATAACCTTGCAGTTGGGACGGATTGACCCCGATGACTTCATTGATGATGGCGCTGGCGGCCTGCCCCCCCAGATGCGGGTTATTCTGGATGAGCCCGCCCAGTTGGGTCTGGGTCAACTGCCCGGTGGCATTGTTGAGAATGGCCCCCCCCTGACCGACGTTGAAATCGGTGTAGAGGTTGTGAGAGATCCCGGCGCCATTTGGCGTTGAAATATCCACGATGGGCACACCGTTCCCCGCCTGGTTGAGGGTGGTATTGCCGGTCGCCACCGCGATCCCTTCGGCAAAGGCGGGGTGAGCGGGTTGCAGCGCCATCATCAGACACATTTGGTACACTACGGCGCGGCACACCAGGGAGAGTTGGGGCTGACGAGCAGTCATGGTAGTCATCGACTTATTCCTTAAAACGTGACGCTGGCGCGGTAGTAGAGCACCCAGGGATCGGGATTGAGCCAGCCGGGAGCGCTGACGGGGAACCCTATGCTGATGTTGGCGGTGAAGTGTTGATAGCGTTGCTCCCAACCGGCGGCGGTACCCACCAGGCTGCGCCAGCTATCTTGCTGATTTCCTAGATCAACCCGACCCATATCCAGAGCCAGCCAGGTACGCCATTGGCCGAGCCAGACGGGTGACTGTCCCTGCCAGCTCACTTCGTTACGCAGGTAGCCACCGGTATCCCCACTGATACTCTGTTCCTTGAAACCGCGCACCGAAGCTTCTCCCCCCAGGGAGAGGCGCTCCACGCTGTAGAGCACATCCGGTGACCACTGCAACGAACCGGTCGACAACCAGCCCAGATGCTCTCCCGCCGTGCTGTAACTGCCAAACAGCCCCCATTTTTCAAACTGTGCCTGGGGCAACAGGGGGGAGCGGCCATGATCGCTGTCGGCACCGAACCAGTCGGTACCCAGGGTCAGGGCCGGGCTCAGGGTAAAGAAGTGGCGGTCGACCCGAGTCGCCAGGTTGAGTCCAAGGCGAAGAGAGGAGAGTTCATAGCTGCTGCTCTCCAGCAACTGCTCCATGATGAGGTTGCGGCTCTGACGACGGGTTATCCCGGCTACCGCCGATATCTTGCTTTCCCCATCCCGATAGAGGGTTCGGGTGAGGTTGCCGGTGACGGTGCGCGTATCCCCCCGGCTCTCGAACACAAACCCACGGGATTGCACGTCGTTGCGGTACTCGCTGTACTGATAACCCGCATCCAGCAACCAATAGCCGTAAGGCAGGCTCAGACCGGCCTGCCAGGTCGCCGCATCATGGGCATCGCGCCCATCCGTGCTGCTGGAGGCCCCCAGTGTCCATTGATCGGCCAACGACAGCAGATCATCGGCGCTCAACGACAGCCTCCCCTGCTCTTCTCCCGTACTCTGCTGGCCGCTGTTGTCCAGATCCAGGCTCCCCTGCACGGGGAAGGCTCGGCCTCCCTTGAGGTTGACGATGGAGAGCCCTGCCTGGTGACCGGGTTGAATATCGAGGCGATAGGAGAGAGAACGCAGACGGGAGAGCTGATCCACCCCTTGCTCGAGATCCCTCAGGTTGAGGATCTCCCCCACAAGACCGGGGAACAGGGTTCGGGTCATGGCATCGGGTTGACCATCCACCACTATGGCCTCGATGCGCCCCTCCAGTACCCCCAGGGTCAGAACGCCAGTCGCCAGATCTTGCTCCGGCAGGAAGGCCCGGCTGGTGATATAGCCCTTGGCCAGATACCACTGACTGATGGCACGGATCAGGCCGTTGATATGGGAGAGGCCCATGCAGGTATTCAAATAAGAGTCGGTGAGACTGGATCTGGTCTTGGCATCCAGCACTGTGCTCCCTTCCAGACGGATCTCGGCCACCTGGAAGCAGGGGCCACTCTCATCGGTGTCAGTCGGTACGACTGGGGCGGGTAAAGATTGTTGCCGTGCGACTTCATCGCGTTGCCGGGCCGCCTCTTCGAGCAACGCTCGTTGGCGCTGTTCGACATCGGTTTGATCCAGCGGAGACGACAAGGGCCCAGCAGCAACGCCCTGAGCGAATAGCAAAAACAACGCAACTGCGCCCGTGCACATGCGTGAGATGTAGCAACCCATTGTGATGAATCTTCTAATTGTTTTTAGTGCCACCTTGTCGTGCCCAGAAACTCGAACTGGTTTCTTTATGAACACGAAAAGACCTGAACGGGGCGGAGTATACAGAAGCCAGCATGGGGTGCGACACCTTTTGTCACCCCTCCTGTGATGTCGATCTCGTCAAGAGATAAAGAATACGTTTGTCTTTAACTGCGTCCATCCAGCGCCATCTTGCTGACAAGATCACCAATAAGCCACTGCCCGCCAGTTTCCGGTTTGTCGTTAGGACAAAGCGTTAAGCAGCCATTGCCCTAACCAGTCGAGTTGAGTCCATAGGAACTGAATACTTATCATTTAGATATACTTTCTTGATTTCTCTCAATCTTGTGAAGCCTGGAAGGACTGAGGGCTCGAGTAGAGCCGCTCGATCAGACGGGTCTGAGACGTCAGCTTATCCAATGGCGGCTGGTTTTAAACATCATCAAAAGAAATTCATTCACATGGTTGAGACGCTGCTGAACAACATCAATCGCCTGTTGCACCACGAAGACATGGGCAAGCTGTTATTGCGATTGGCCGTCGGGGGCTTGATGCTGTTTCACGGCCTGCACAAGCTGATCGATGGGGTGGATGGCATCAGCGCCATGCTGATGGCGAAGGGGCTGCCGGGATTTATCGCCTATGGCGTGCTGCTGGGGGAAGTGGTGGCGCCCCTGCTGATCATCCTTGGTATCTTGACCCGGCCGGCAGCGCTGGTGCTGGCCTTTACCATGGTGCTGGCCTGGCTGATGGTGGGCACGGCCAAGACCTGGCAACTGGACGCAGTCGGTGCCTGGGCCATCGAGAGTCTGATCTATTTCTTTATCAGGGCATTGGCGGTGGTGCTGCTCGGGGTCGGACGCTTCTCCTTATGCTGGCAATACCAGCTGGCGATAGTCTATTTAAGTGGAATATTTATCTGCACAATAAAACAAAAATGCCAAATTCAACCCACGAATAATCTATTAAATAGAATTATTACGAGATTAAAGTAGATGGAGCAGCACAGCATCAGGATCGCCATCTCGTCTCTTTGACATAAAAGAGCCCTGCCAGATTGGCAGGGCTTTTTCTATATATCGCATCGGCGGTGAGGGAGTCCCCGCGCGGCTTACTGGTTGTGGCTGGCGCGACGGGGACGACGGGCCTGTGCCGGCTTGCCGGCGCCGCCTTCCGGACGGGCACCGCCCTGGGGCTTGCCACCGTTGCCGCTGCGGTTACCGCCGGCGTTGCCACCGCCATTGCCGGAGCGACCGGCACCCTGACGCTGGCCCTGACCTTGCGGGCGTGGCGCACGGCGCTGCTCGCTCGGATCGCGGGGCTCTTTGCGCAGGGGCGCGCCGATACCGCGGGCGATGTTGTCCAGCGTCTCGCGGGAGGCTTCGAAACCGGCAACCTGCTCGCAGGGGATGTTCTGCTTGGTCAGGCGCTCGATGGCCTTGATGAGTTTGCCTTCGTCGGCCGCCACCAGGGAGATGGCGTGACCGGCGGCACCGGCACGGCCGGTACGGCCGATACGGTGCACATAGTCTTCCGCCACGTTCGGCAGCTCGAAGTTGACCACCTGGGGCAACTTGTCGATGTCCAGGCCGCGGGCGGCGATGTCGGTCGCCACCAGCACCTTGACGCTGCCATCCTTGAAGCCAGCCAGGGCGCGGGTACGGGCACCCTGGCTCTTGTTGCCGTGGATGGCGGCGGCGCTGACACCGTTCTTGTCGAGGGTCTCGGCGACGCGGTTGGCCATGTGCTTGGTGCGGGTGAACACCAGCACCTGTTGCCAGTCGTTGCTGGTGACCAGATGGCTCAAGAGCGCAATCTTGTTGGCCTTGTCGCAGGGGTGCACCAGCTGCTCGATACGCTCGGCGGTGCTGTTGCGCGGGGTCACTTCGATCACCGCCGGGTTGTCCAGGAGGCCGGTGGCCAGCTCGCGGATCTCGTCGGCGAAGGTGGCGGAGAACAGCAGGTTCTGACGCTTCTTCGGCAGCAGGGCCAGGATGCGGCGGATGTCGCGGATAAAGCCCATGTCGAGCATGCGATCCGCTTCGTCCAGCACCAGGATCTCCACCTCGTCGAACTTCACGGCGTTCTGGTTGTAGAGATCCATCAGGCGGCCCGGGCAGGCCACCAGCACGTCCAGACCACGGCGGGTGGCCATCATCTGCGGGTTGATGCTGACGCCGCCGAAGACCACGTGGCTGCGGATCGGCAGGTGCTTGCCGTAGTTGCGCACGCTCTCGCCGACCTGGGCCGCCAGCTCGCGAGTCGGGGTCAGCACCAGGGCGCGGATGCGGTTCGGGGAAACTTTGCGCTTGCTCTCGGTCAAACGCTGCAGCATGGGCAGGGTGAAGCCCGCTGTCTTGCCGGTCCCGGTCTGGGCGGCGGCCATCAGATCACGGCCGGCCAGTACGGCGGGGATCGCTTGCTGCTGGATGGGAGAAGGAGTGTCATAGCCTTGCTCGGCAACGGCACGCAACAAGGGTTCGGCCAGACCGAGGGAAGTAAAACTCATAATTACCTGCTAGGGATAGTGGCGCCGGGACGTTGTGGTGGGGCTCCTCTGCTGAGCCGATGCCATCTCACAGGATCCGGGCCTATGGAGAACACGGGATTTCCCCGGGGAGCAGAGCAAAGGGGAAAGAATAGGGGCGCAGTTTAACGGAGTTGTCACAGTTACACGAGAAAAATGTGACCCCCCTCCTAGCATGGCTGGAAAAGCCGCCGACGACTGGGCATCATGGCGATGATTAAGGCCATTCGAGCCAGTGTTGGTGATCCCCTCCGCGTTCGGGCGGCGGATCCCCGTCTATCAGGGAACAGGGAGGTTCTGCTTGATAACAATGCACGCCCCGGCCGCCATCCGGCGCGCCCTCGGCCTCGGGATCCTGCTCGGCCTGAGCCTGCCCCTTGCTGCCAAGGAGGCGCTGTCGGTAGCCTGGAGCCACTGGCCCCCCTTCAGCCAGCTCGATGGCAGGGGCGAGCTCGGCGGGCTGGACATCACCCTGACCCGCCAGATCCTGCGCGGAGCGGATCTTGAGCCGGCGTTTCGCAACCTCCCCTGGGCCCGGACCCTACACCTGCTCGAGGGCGGTCAGCTGGATGCCGGCATGGGGGCACTCGATACCCCGGAGCGGCGCCAGTTTGCCCGCTTCTCCGCCCCCTATCGTCATGCCAGCTTCGTGCTGCTGAGCCATCAGGGGGCGCCGGGTGCCCCCGACCGCTGGCAGGGGATCCAGCAACTGACCGATCTCTGCCAGCAGACGCGCCTGCGGCTCGGCAAGCTGCGCGGCACCCGCCCCACCCCGCTCACCGAGGCCTGTCCCGCCCTCAAACAGGCCCATGAATACAATTCGGACGACAAGCTGATCGAACTCTTGCTGGCGCGCCGCCTCGACGGAGCCATCCTGGAGTGGCAGCACGCCCAGCACAGACTGACGCAGCTCGGGGCCGAGGGATTTATCCAGTGCCAGTTACTGCTGCATCGCCAACCGGTCAGCCTGATCTTTGCCAAGACAGCCCTCGGCGATGAAGCGCTCGCCCGTATCAATGCCGTCATCGCCAAGCTGCCGGCACCTGCCCCCGCCTTTGCGCCCCCGGTCTGCCGCTTCGACAACACCCGCTTCCCCGGGGCGCCGGCGGCCTGAGCCCCCTTCCCTGGCGGATGCAACACCAATAAAGAAGGCGGCCCAAGGGCCGCCTTCTGGTGAGCGTGGTGATCAGCCGAAGTATCGGCACGGTGATCAGCGCAGTTGGGGAGTCTGGGTGAGCACGCCCAGGTTCTGGGCACGGTGGCGCAGCAGATGATCCATCAACACCAGGGCCAGCATGGCTTCGGCGATGGGCACGGCGCGGATGCCGACGCAGGGGTCGTGACGACCCTTGGTGATCATCTCGGTGGCCTCACCGCTGGTGGTGATGGTCTTGCCCGGCACAGTGATGCTGGAGGTGGGCTTGAGCGCCATGCTCACGACGATGTCCTGCCCCGAGGAGATGCCCCCCAGGATGCCGCCGGCGTGGTTGCTGGCAAAGCCGGTCGGGGTCATCTCGTCGCGATGCTCGGAGCCCTTCTGCTCCACCACGGCGAAACCGTCGCCGATCTCCACCCCTTTGACCGCATTGATCCCCATCATGGCGTGGGCGATGTCCGCATCCAGGCGATCGAACACCGGCTCGCCGAGACCCACAGGCACGTTGCGGGCGATGACCTGCACCTTGGCACCTACGCTGTTGCCCTCTTTTTTCAGGGCACGCATGTACTCATCGAGCGCCTCCAGCTTGCCCGCATCCGGGAAGAAGAAGGGGTTCTGCTCGATCTGCGCCCCATCGAACGCCTCGGCCTTGATGGGGCCGAGCTGGGAGAGGAAGCCCTGGATCTCGATGCCATGCATCTGTTTGAGGTACTTCTTGGCGATGGCTCCCGCCGCGACCCGCATGGCGGTTTCCCGCGCCGAGGAGCGGCCGCCGCCGCGGTAGTCACGCTGACCGTACTTCTGGTGATAGGTGTAATCGGCGTGGCCCGGGCGGAACAGGTCCTTGATGTCGGAGTAGTCCTTGGAGCGCTGATCCTGGTTCTCAATCATCAGACCGATGGAGGTACCGGTAGTCTTGCCCTCGAACACCCCGGCCAGGATCTTCACCTCGTCATCCTCGCGGCGCTGGGTGGTGTAGCGGGAGGTGCCGGGCTTGCGGCGGTCCAGATCGACCTGCAGATCCGCTTCGCTTATCTCGAGACCCGGCGGGCAGCCGTCGACCACGGCGCCGAGCGCCAGGCCGTGGCTCTCGCCGAAGGTGGTGACCCGAAAGAGTTGGCCAAAACTGTTCCCTGCCATGGAAGCTCCTTGCTGCTTAGCTCTTGTAAATCGCGAAATGAGACTGGTATTGCTCGAGCTCTGCCTTGGTCATCACGAAGACACCGTGGCCGCCGTTCTCGAACTCGACCCAAGTGAAAGGCACCTCGGGGAACTGGGCTTCCAGGTGGATCATGCTGTTGCCCACCTCGACCACCAGCACGCCGTCATCCTTGAGGAAATCGGCGGCGTTGGCCAGCAGACGCTTGGTGAGTTTCAGGCCATCGGAGCCGGAGGCGAGCGCCAGTTCCGGCTCGTGGCGGAACTCGTCCGGCAGATCCGACATGTCCTCGGAGTCCACGTAGGGCGGGTTGGAGACGATGAGATCGTACTTGTCACCGGCCGGCAGATCCCGGAACAGATCGGAGCGAATGGGGATCACCTGCTGCTCGAGGCCGTGATCGTTGATGTTACGTTCGGCCACGTTCAGGGCATCGACGCTGATGTCGATGGCATCCACTTCTGCGTGGGGGAATTCGTGAGCCATGATGATGGCGATGCAACCGGAGCCGGTGCAGAGATCCATGATCCGGGTCGGTTCCTCTTTGAGGAAGGGCGCGAAGCGGTTCGCCACCATCTCGGCGATGGGGGAACGCGGGATCAGCACTCGCTCGTCCACGTAGAACTCCCAACCGGCGTACCAGGCCTTGTTGGTCAGGTAGGCGGCAGGCACCCGCTCCTGCACCCGGCGGATGATAAGCTCGGCGATGCGGTGGCGCTCGCTGGTGGTCAGGCGGGAGTGGCGCATGCCCGGATCCACGTCCGGCGGCAGATGTAACGCGGGCAGCACCAGTTGCACGGCCTCATCCCAGGCGTTGTCGGTACCATGTCCGTAGAAGATCCCGGCGTCGTTGAAACGACTCATGGCCCAGCGCAACATGTCCTGGATGGTGTGCATCTCGGCAACCACCTCATCGATAAATATCTTGTCCAAATCCACCTCCAAGTCGAGTAATATCCGGCCCGAGCATTCTTATATAGCGAGCAAGACGAGTACCTGATGAAAAAAACGCCCTCACCCACAGACGAGGAAAGCCTGCTGTTTCGCGATGCGGTCAAAGGTACCCGGAAAATAAAGCAAGATACCATAAGGGCCGACTTGCGCCCGGTCAAGCAGAAACGCGAACTGCGTGAGAGCTGCGAAAAGCTTGGGGTCGACCACTTTTTCAGCGATGAATACCAGCCCCATCTGGATGAGGATGGCCCGACCCGTTTCGTGCGTGACGACGTCTCAAAATTCGAGCTCAAAAAGCTCAAGCGCGGCAGCTATCCACCGGAGATCTATCTCGATCTGCACGGCATGAACCAGCAACAGGCCAAGCAGGAGCTGGCCGCCCTGCTGAGCCTGTGCCAGAAGGAGAACATCCACGTCGCCTCCGTGATGCACGGCATCGGCAAGCACGTCCTCAAGCAGCGCATTCCGAGTTGGCTGGCCCAGCATCCCAATGTGCGTGCCTTTCACCAGGCCCCCCGCGAGTGGGGGGGCGACAGCGCCATCCTGGTGCTGCTGGACGTGGAAGAGTAAGCATACCGAACCGCAGAATGAAAAAGCGCGCCTCAGGGCGCGCTTTCCATATACCGTTTGAAGTTGTCGAGTATGCTCTGCCAGCCGGCTCGCTGCATCTCCTCACTGTGCTCGGATTCGGCGTCGAACGTCTCGTGCACCCAGGTCCCCCCCGCCTCCTCCCTGAACTGCACGCTGACCGCCCGGCCATCGTCCATGACATAGCTCAGACCCGTGTTCTGGTCGGCATTCAACCCCGTCGGTGGCACCACTGAGGTGAAGGTGCCCTCGAAGTCGAAGCCTATGCTGCCATCCCTGGCCGCCATATGATGGCAAAAACGCCCACCGACCCGCAGATCCACCCGGCTGCTGTCGGTGTGCCAATCCTCGGAGGCGGCGTTCCACCCCATGATGCTGGCGGGTGTATTCCAGCCCTGCCACACGGTGGCGAGGGGGCGTTCCACCCAGACGCTGACGCTTATCTTCATCTTGCTCATCCTTTTGTGACCTCACTCGCCTTAGAAGCTAGCGCCCCTTCAGCCAGCTTGCCGCCACTCTGCGCTCGCTTGAAATCGGGGCTAATCCTGCCCCGTGGGACGATGGCAATATGGCCGAGCCGGGTCCAGCTTGGCCACCAGCCTGCCGCCGTTATGGAGTTGCCACTCGAAGAAATCGGCAAAGCCCGCGCCGGTGAGGGCGCGGATCACCTTGGCCACCACACCGTGGGCCACCAGCAAGACCCGTTCCCCCTCATGTTCATGGGCCAGCTCGGTCAATCCCTGTGACACCCTTGCAATCACGGCATCCAAGGACTCACCGCCGGGGGGCGCCTCGCGCCAGCGCCGGGTGATGTTGCGCGCCCACAGCGCGGGGTAGCGTTCCCTCGCCTCCCCTTGGGTCAGCCCCTCGAACAACCCCACGTGCCGCTCACGAAAGGCCGGAATAACCTGCACGGGCAGTGCCAGCGCACGGGAAACCAATTCGGCGCTCTGCCGGGCCCGCAGCAAGGGGGAAGAGAGCAGCCGTGCAAACGGCGCCTCCCGTCCAAGCGCCAGCGCCAGCGCCAACGCGGACATCTGCCTGCCCCCCTCGTCGTTGAGCGGCATATCCAGAGCACCGAGATAGCGTCCCTCCGCATTGGCCCGGGTCTGCCCGTGGCGGATCACCACCAGTTCCATCGACTCTCCTCATTGCTCGGCCGGGCTGTGCGGGGCCCGCTAACCCTGTGCCAGGAAATGAGCCACCAGAGCATTGGCATGGCCGTGGCCCATGCCGTGCTCCTCTTTCAACCAGGTCACCAACGCCATGTGTTTCCGCTCTTCCCGGCACGCCAAGAGCCCCAACCAGTGAGCGATGGGCTGACCATAATTCTGCTCGATGGAGGGGAAATACGAGGCGGGCCCCTTCACCTTGGGTTCTTTATCCATGTCTCTCTCCAGAGTCCGGTTGCATCCCGTGCGTGGCGACGGGCCGACGGCGTATCAGGGTTTGGGGGCGAACTGCTCGAACACCTGCTGACCGGTCAGGGTCGGGGTGTCGTTCTTGAGCTCATAGAAACCCGGCTTCTCGTCGATGAAGATCTGGCTCGCGAGTTCAAACTCCTCCTCCTGGAACAGGCCGGCGGAGAGGATGTATTCGTCCGTCGGCAGCAGGTGATAGAAGAGATGAGTGCCACAGGTCGGACAGAAGCCGCGCTCCGCCCACTCGGACGAGCGATAGGCCACAGGGGTGAGCCCCTTGAAGCTGACCTTGGTGCCGCCATGCACCGCGAACATGGGCCCACCGGACCAGCGCCGGCACATGGCGCAGTGGCACAGGTTTATTTCCTTGTGATCGCCGCTCGAGACGACGATCCCGCCACACAGACAATGACCTTCCATCACTCTCTCCTTGGAAAAAGATGCCGAAGTCTCTTCGGCCATGCTTCCGTTCGACAGGCTGGTCCCTCTGCTCGTCAGACGTCCCCCGACAAGGGCTTAGTGAAGCGAACCTGCCCATCCTCCTGAATACCGTCATCCAACCAGCCGAGATGACGATAAAACCCGTTCGCCCTGACGGCCCTGTCGGCGTCCGTCAGCAGCCATATCTCGCGGCAACCCTGCGCCGCCAGCCAGCATTCGGCCACCTGCATCAATCGGCGCCCCAGTCCCTTGCCCTCATGGCTCTGGTGGACAAACAGGGCAAACAGGGTCGCCTCGCCGGCATCCGCCATGGCAAAGGCCACCACCCTTCCCTCGTCGCAGGCAACCCAGCCGCGCCCGCTGCCACACAGCATATCGGGCAAGCTCTGTGGGGTGATCCCAAGCTCGGCCAGCTCGGCGAGGGACATGTGATTTTCGCGCACCTGAGTGCGCACCTCGAACATCCCGGCGACATCCGCCGGGGTGGCAATACGTATGGTCATGACTTGGGTTCCTGCCTCATGGCGTGAAAGATCAGCCCGCAGCCATCTCCTGCAGGGCGATGCGATTGCCCTCGGTATCCTTAAACTCCGCCACCCGGATGGTCTCGCTCACCCGAGTGACAGGGTAGAGCACCTCAGCCCCCGCCGCGAGGGCGCGGCTCATGGTCAACGCGATATTGTCCACCCTCAGGTAGATGCGGGTACCGTCCTGGCTAGGCACATAACTCTCCCCCCTGGCCAGGGCCCCCGAACAACCGGGCGCCTCATCGTCTAGGGGGAACAGGGCCATCTCGTTGCCATCGATAGTGACCCGCTCGAGTGCGAGTTCAAACACCCGCTCGTAGAAGCGGATGGCACGCTCCAGATCCCGTACCGGAATTTCAAAATGGATGGCGATATTCATGGCTCACTCCTCATGTTGTGGCCTCAAGGCGGCGTGGCCACGGCAATATTTCATCGGTTCAAGACAGGGTGCACCCCGCGGGAAACCCGTTACGGCGCCGATTTGGGCACCTCTTGCCACACCCTAAGGGCACTGGTTTTCAACTGCATATAGAGCATCAGCAGCAAGAGGGGCGCCGCCTTGATACCAAACGCCAGGCTCAACAGATTGCCGTACTCTCGTAACATCACCGTAAAGAAGCCGGCCATCAGCAACCCATAAATCAGCGGAAGGCGGCGCACCTCATACATTTCCAGCCGGGCATGACACTGCTTGCAGTTGAATTTAACTCTGGGGCTGACAAGGATCGCCTTGAACGGAAATAGGCGCCGTTGACAGGCCGGGCAGAGACGCAGGGAATAGAAGATCATATTGAGGTCTGGCTGGATAACGAGCCGTCATCAATAAAGCAGCCGCAGTAATAAATCAACTCCCCATATACTGCTTGTCCGTCCCCATTACAGAAAGGCCACTCGCCTCTCATATGAATGACAGAGCGCCGAGCCTGTATGTCCCCGGCGCTCTGATTATCGTGCTTTTAATACTGCACTTTAGTTATCAAACTTTGGTTATCACATACGGATTAACGCATGCTGGCTATAACACTCTGGTTATTTCAGGATGCCGGTGCCCAGGGGCCACCCTTGGTGGGATCATCTCCTTGCGTCCACCATTTGGCCTGATAGACGATGCCTTTATGGCTCACCTTGTTGCCCGCGGTATATACCTTGCTGGCGACCCAGGCCGGAATATCCCCGACGGGTGGATTGGAAGGATCGACCGGGGCTGGATCCAGCTTGTCGACAATTCTGACCTTGGGCCAACTGGCGTGAGATCCATAGGCGTTGGTCACGCATTTCTCATAATCCCCCGGCACCAGCGCCGAATAGGCGGTCTGGAAGCCCACCAGCTCACATTCGAAGGAATAACCACCGGGTCTGTCGGCGTAATATTTCCAGTTGCCATCCCAGTTGGTGTAAAGCACATCGGTGGCCCCGTTCAAATTCAGGCTGCCATAAGGGGTCTGCTGCCAGCAGGTATTCTTCTCATCCGCCAGCAAGGGGATGCCGTAATGGGCCGCCAGCCCTTCCCAATAGCGGATGCGATTGACCGGCTGCCCCTTGTCTTTATTCTGCTCGCCGCACTCGATGCCGCCGTTGATGACGTTGATAGTGGTGCCAAAGCCATAGCCGATGCCCGCGGCGATCTCACGCTGGGAAGGAACCCAGGTGCGGTCGATCACATGCAGCATGGCAGGCTTGGGGGCCTGCGGGGTCAGGAAGAACCAGATGGCCGAGGCCAGGTTCAACCAGGAGTCGGCGACACGACCGGGATCGTTGAGCAAGACAGTGGCGTTGCCATCAAACATCGCCTCGGAGAAGGCGCCGTAATTGAAGTGATAGGAGAGCTGTTTCGCCCCTCGGCCAAAATAGCCCTGACCGGTGGCGCAGGGCCATTTCTTGTTTTGCCAGTCATTCTGGCCACAGCCAGTGGTATATCCAGTCTGCCCTTCCGACCAACCCATCTCCCGCACATGCACCAGCGCCTGCTGCCACTCTTCCAATCCGAGCGGGTTATCCGAGCTGTTATTTTTGGCGATATGGCCGCCGGTCTCCTGAGCGAAATGGGCGAAGGCGGTCACGATGGATTTCTTGCAGATGGCATCCGCATTGCGCCCATCGGTATATTCACCACAGAATGCGGGGAATTTACCCACGGCGCGCAGGAAGCGCTCATAGGTATATTCTGGCGCCGCCATCTGGGTGAGAAAATCCCAATCCGACTCGGTAAATACCCGCTCGACCCGTTTCACGTTGTCCGGATTACTGGCAAGGCGCGGCACTATGGCATCCACAATGGTATTGGGGCGCGTGGCCAATGCCTTTGACCAGACCCCATACATGGGATTGGCCGTCTTGGATTTTTCAACGGCCGTTATATCGGCGGCAGAAATCACATAACCGCCGCTATTTTGTGGATCGGGTTGGATATTCATGGCGGCCTGCGCCGAGGAGGCGCAAAGCGCCGTCACCAGCCAGGCGCAGAGCTTGGGTTGGAACATGATGGCAATCCTTGTCGTGAAATAATGTGCAGGCCGAGCATAGGCGTTTGAATTACTAAATTCACGACGAGAATTAAGAATCTGACGAATTTGTGAGCCATTTCACTCTGGGCTCCGGCAGCCCCTGCTCATCCAAGCCGGATTATTCCGACGTGGATGGCAAGGAAATAGAGTCAGGGGAGAAGAGCCTGGCCGAAATAGCCGGGCCTGAGTGAACAGGCCTGGCGGCATAATCGCCTATAATCTGCCGTTGCCTAAATGACCGAGGATTGCCTGCCCGGTCGGCTGGCGGGATGGGCAATCAGTCGCGCACCGCCCGGATCAGGATGTTGCGCGGCGTCATCGGCTTGTCGCAGAACTCCCCCACCTCCACCCGATAGCCCCGCTCTTGCAGGAAGAGGGCGCGATCGAGCATGAGCCAGATCTCCAGCGGGCGGCGAAACAGATGGCGCACCAGCTCCATGCGGGCGACATCCCCGTAGCGCTGTTTCCCTCTGGCCAGGAAGGCGGCGTAGTCGACCCCCTCGGGCAGCACCAGTCCCTTGCGCGCGGCGGCCCAGCCACAGAATGCCTCGAAACTGCCGGCGAGCAGGCTCTTCTGCATGTTGGGCACCGGCATGTAGGCATCCACCCCGCGTACCTGGCGCTGCAGGCAATCAAACGCCAGGCGCCACTCCACCTCTTGCTCCCGCAGGCGGGCGATGCGGGCGCCGCCGGTCACCGTCTCCTGTAGCGGCAGTTTGAGGTCACTCTTGCCAAGGTGAAGGCGGCTGGCCTTCGCGGCCTCGGACAGGGGTCTGTAGTGATCGCCGCGGATCAGGTGATAGCAGCAGGGGGAGAGGGTCACCCCCCTCGCCCCCCGCTCGGCGACCCGTTCCAGCAGGTGGGTATGCAGCTCACCGCAGGCGTGCAGCGCCACGGCGTGGTGCTGTTTCGTGATGAGCTGCCCAGCCTCGGGGGCAAAGGCATCGGCCTCCACAAACTGCATACGGGCACCATCGCGCCGAGCCAGCTGACGACCCTCCTCGCAGAGCTGGCCCTGCAGCTCCAGGCTGACGACGCTCGCGCCGCGATGCAGGGAGACCAGGCGCCCCAGATGCCCCTTGCCGGCGCACCACTCCAGATAGGGCCCCTGATGGGGGGGCAGCACACCCACGAAGGCTTCAATCTGGGCCTGCTTGCGCCCCGGCATGTACATGGCCATGGCCTTGCCACATTCAATGGGCTCGGGGAGGAAGGCATCCAGCTCGCTCAGGGCATGCAGCTCGGCCCCCTCCGGGATCCAGGGGGCGAGCAGGGCGCACAGTGCCTCCATGTCCCCGTCGAGGTGCATGATCTCATCCAGGCTCATGGCTTTGAGGCAGTCGGCCAGTGCGGGGGCCTCTCCGGCGAAGGCGAGGCTCAGGTGGTGATAGGGCTGATATTGCCACCAGCGCCGCGTCTGCGTCAGCAAGCCGTCCAGTTGTTGAAAGCGATGAGCCAGCACGGCGAAGTTGTCCTGCAGTCAAAAAGGAGGCTCATTCTAGCGATCTGCCGCCAAAAAGCATCCATGACGCCGGCCTTTGGGTGTGGGCACTGTCGTCAGCTCGCTGGCCATCATCATCGGGGGGATTGGCACCCATCATGGCCAACCCACAGAACCCGACAAGACGCCTGCTCAGTGGCGACAAGCCGCGAGTGCCCAGGGTAGCCTGACAAACAACAGGGATTTGTGCTATATTCCGCGCCTTTGTTAGCGCGGCACGCTCTGGCGGGCCGTTTTCTCCCTATAAACGGAATCTAAACATGACCATCAATGCCATCCTGCAAGCGCGCGCGGGCGCCAAGTGTGAACTCTGTGGAGCAGAACAGGCCCTGACTGCCTTCCCGGTGCCCCACTCCCCCGTCAGCGATGACGATCATAGCGTGGCCCTCTGTGCCACCTGCCGTGGTCAGCTGGAGCAGCCGGAGAGCACTGTGGTCAACCACTGGCGTTGCCTGGGTGACAGCATGTGGAGCCAGGTGCCGGCGGTGCAGGTGATGGCCTGGCGTCAGCTGAAGGCCCTCTCCGCTCGCGGCGAGCTCTGGGCTCAGGACATGCTGGACATGATGTACATGGAAGAAGAGACCAAGGCCTGGGCCGAGGCGGGCATGGCTGCCGCGACCGATGACGACAACGTCCCTACCGTCGATTCCAACGGCGCCGTGCTGGTCGAAGGGGATTCTGTCACCCTGATCAAGGATCTGGACGTCAAGGGCGCCGGCTTCACCGCCAAGCGCGGCACCCTGGTCAAGGGCATTCGCCTGACCAACAACCCCCTGCACATCGAAGGCAAGGTGAACGGCGTGCAGATAGTGCTGGTGGCGGCCTACCTGAAGAAGGCCTGATCCGGCTCTTCACAGTTCCTGCTTGCCACGAAAAAGCGCCCACCGGGCGCTTTTTTATTGCCAACGCCTTGATAAAACAGCCGTTTTTCATCCCCTTCCCCGCCATGAATTTCATCGCAAGAGCGTCATCATTTGACTCTCATCACTGATTTTTTGCTTGCTTTGTGGGCAAATAACACTAGGTTGTAGAGACGCTGTTGACAGGGATAAACGAGCATATCGAGTCCGCCCATCCCCCGGTCAGGCGCCAGAGCGGCCCAAGCACCGCGGCTCGCGACAGGGCGCATCGGCTCGCAGCACCATTCACCCAACCATCAGCCTGCTGTCGATGGATAGACCCTCAAGGGCAGCTTGCCGCCCTTCATTTAAGGAAGACACGCCATGGCCAAAGCCTCAAAGAAAGAGATCAAGAAGCAGATCAAGTCCCGCGAAGCGAAGATCGCCAAGCAGGAGAGCAAGATCAAGAAGCTGAAGAAAGCCCTGAAATAGGATTTCACAGCAATAAAAACCGCCTGACGGCGGTTTTTTTATATCAATGCTTGCCCATCACATCTTGAGCCGCAGACCCTGCTACCCAGGATTAACCTCTCCAGGGCCCGTCGCATGGCCGGACAAGAAGCCGCTGGACGGCCCGTCAAATACGCTGGCATCATGCCTGCTTTGGCGCCAAGGACGAGCTCATGAACCCGAACACCTGGATGTTGTTTTCGCTGGCCTATCTGCTGGCAACCCTGACCCCGGGCCCCAACGTGCTGCTGGTGGTCAAGAACGGCCTGCAGCACGGCTGGCGCGCCGCCCTCATCAGCATTCTCGGCAACCTGGGCTGTCAGGCCATCCTCATCGGCCTGGTCGCCATGGGGGTGGGGGCACTGCTGCAGACCCTGCCGCCCCTCTTTATCGCCCTCAAGCTGGCGGGGGGCGGCTACCTGGTGTATCTCGGCTACAAGGCGCTGCGCGCGGCCAATGCCGGCGCACAGGGGATAGCCCCCTCCCCCGGTCAAGGGCGAGCCAGAACCTCCCTCTCCGTGTTGCGAGAGGCCTGTCTGGTCTCCGCCAGCAATCCCAAGACCATCATCTTCCTCTGTGCCCTGCTGCCCCAGTTTCTCGATCACCAGAGCCCGCTGACGCTGCAGTTCGTCACCATGTATCTCACCATCTGCGCCATCGTCAGCCTGGTACACCTCTGTTATGTCGCCCTGGCCAGACGCGCCGGCCGCTACTTCAAGCCGGGTCGCAGCCAGCGCCTGTTTGGCCGCATCACGGGTGGGCTCTTCATCACACTCGGCGGCGCCATCCTGCTGAGCGGCCGGCCCTGATCCCACGCTCTTCTGCCCTTCTGACATTATCTGCTCCACCGGCGCCGCTTGGGCGCCGCGGATCCCGGCACGGACAACTAGAGTTGTGAATATGTGTCTGTATATGTGCCAGTTGTGGAGCACCATATGTTTTCTTACACCCTCAGCTTTCGCGAAGAATCCGACAAGTTGACCGCCCCCGAACACGAAATCGTCCTGCAAAGTCCCGCCCAGGCGGGGGATTTCATCATCCTCTCCGACGGCAGCCGCCATCAGGTGATGCTGGTCACCCACAGGGCTCACTACAGCAGCCTCTATCTTGACAAGGGAGTGCGAATGCCTCAGAGCTGATCAAGGCTCGGTACGGGTGTGCGTCACCTTGCGTTAACCATTTTCCGATAGCGGAAGATGCCGGGCGTCACTCACGGGCGCCCATACCATCACAGCCATGGTGGCGAGCACCCCGGCCACCCCCCAGCCCACCTGTTGCCAGGGAGCCGATGCCCCCAGCAGCTGATCACAGAGCAACACCAGCACTGGGATGAGGTAGGTGTAGGCCGAGACCTGCTCCGGCTGCAGTGCCACGCTGCCCTGCTGGAACAGGAAGAAGCTCAGCGCCGTGGCAAACAGCGCCAGATAGCCCATGCCGAGCCAGAGCGGCAGGGTGACCCCGTGCCAGTCGATGGCCAGCAGACGGGGCGCCGTCACCAGGGTGAGCAAGACGCTCGCGCAGATCAGGGTCCAGCAGGTGAGATGGACGAAGGACTCCCCCCGGTAGTAGCACTTGACCAGGATGGGGTTGAGGGCCATGGCCACACAGCCGAGCAGATAGAGGCGGTTGCTCGGGGTGAGGCTCAGGCTCGCCACCTCGGCGAGATCCCCCCGAAAGATGATAAGCGCCGCCCCTACCATGCCCCCCAGCAAGGCAGCCCCCATCAGCAGGCCGATGGATCTGCGCATGATCAACATGCTGGCCAGGGCACTGATCAAGGGAACCGTGGTGTAGAGGGCGCTGGCATCGAGCGCGCTGGTCTCTTTCAAGGCCACGAACATGGCGACGAAGTAACAGAGCGCCGGCAGGCAGATCAGGGTATAGCGCCCCAGATCCCGCCAGGAGGGCAACACCAGCTTGCGCTGGCCCGCCAGCAATACCACGAAGCAGAGGGCCGCCAGCAGGTAGCGCACCCAGGTGACCACCAGGGGATCCAGTGCGGCGGTCAGGGCGCTGCCGATGGGGAACGACAGGCTGATGAGCAGGGTGAACAGCAGCACCTTGCCGTGGGCCCTGGCCTGATGAAAACGGGAGTGTGACATGGGATGCACCTGAGTGACGGGCGCCCCGTGCGAGGCGCCGATAAGACAAAAGGGATCAGTAGTTCTCGTGGGAGGCCAGGGCGGCAGGCGCCTGCGATTCTCTGCCGTTCAAGGTTGCCAACAGCTGATTGAGCAGGCTGGAGGCGCCGAAGCGAAAATGCCCTACATCCGCCCAATGCTCGCCAAACTCGCTCGCCGCCATCCCCAGGTAGTCCGCCGCCTCTTGCGCACTTCTCACCCCGCCCGCCGCCTTGAAACCCACCCTGTGCTGGGCGCCCAGCTCGGCGATGGCCGCCAGCATGGCGCGACTGGCCTCCGGGGTGGCATTGACCGCCACCTTGCCGGTGGAGGTCTTGATAAAATCGGCCCCCCTCCTCGATGGCGAGCAGGGAGGCGGCGCGAATGAGTGCGGGTTCCTTCAACTCACCGGATTCGATTATCACCTTGAGCACGCGATCGCCACAGAGCTCCTTGCAACCGCGTACCAGCGCCCGTGCGGGGGCCTGGTCCCCGGCCATCAGCGCGCGCCAGGGGATCACCAGATCAATCTCGTCGACGCCGTCATTGAGGGCGGCACGAGTCTCCGCCAGCACAGTCTCGGGTTCATCTTCCCCGCGGGGGAAATTCACCACGGTCGCGACCCTGATATCCGGCGTGCCCTGAGCGGCCAGGGTGTTGCGAGCCAGGGTCACGAAGCGGGGATAGACGCAGACCGCGGCCGTGTTGCCATGGGGCGTCTTCGCCTGCTGGCAGAGCGCTGTGATGCGCGCATCCGTGTCGTCCTCATTGAGACTGGTGAGATCCATCAGACCGATGGCCCGGATGGCGGCCGGCTTGAGATCCAAGGGGGTGGCAGAAGACATAAGAAAGCTCCGACATGGTTGGGATAGGGGTCATAAACAGGGGCGCCGCAGCGCCCCGTAACAGAGGGATGAGGGTCAGATAGCCAGGGAGAAGAAGACCCCGGCGATGGCGGCGCTCATCAGATTGGAGCAGGTGGCGGCCAGCACGGTGCGCAGGCCATGGCGGGCGATGAAGTCGGTACGGGACGGGCACAGGGTGCCGAGGCCGCCGATCAGGATCCCCATGGAGGCGAGGTTCGCGAAGCCACACAGGGCGAAGCTGATGATCACCTTGGATTTCTCCTCCAGCACCTGCAGTCCGGCGGCGGTTACCGTGCTCGCGTCTTTCAGGTAAGGGGCGAGATCGCTGTAGGCCACGAACTCGTTCACCACCAGCTTCTTGCCGATCATGGCGCCGGCGATGCCGATGTCGGCCACGGGCACCCCGAGCAGGAAGGCCAGCGGTGAGAAGATCCAGCCCAGGATGATCTCAAGGGAGAGCGACATGCCCATCATGTCCCCCACCCCGCCGAGCAAAGTATTGACGAGCGTAACCAGGCCTATCATGGCGATCAGCATGGCGCCGATGGCCGCCGCCAGCTTGAGGCCACTGCTGGCACCTTCCCCGGCCGCGGCCAGCACGTTCTCCGGCTTCTTGCCATCGAACTGCACGCTGTGATCGAACTCATAAGCCGGCTGGCTGGACTCCGGGATGATCAGCTTGGCAAACAGGATACCGCCGGGGGCCGCCATGAAGGAGGCCGCCAACAGGTACTGCATGTCCACCCCCATCATGGCGTAGCCTGCCAGCACGGTGCCGGAGACCGAGGCCATGCCGCCACACATGACGGCGAAGAACTCGGAGTCGCTCATCTTGGGCATATAGGGCTTGACCACCAGGGGCGCCTCGCTCTGGCCGACGAAGACGTTGGCCACCGCCGACATGGACTCGGTCTGCGAGGTGCCGAGCAGGCGCGCCATGGCGCCGCCGATGAAGCGGATCACCAGCTGCATGATGCCGAGATAATAGAGCACGGCGATCAGCGCCGAGAAGAACACCACCAGGGGCAGCACGTTGAGGGCGAACACGAAGCCGATGCCATCCACCGAGAAGTTGACCAGGTTGCCAAACAGGAAATGGATGCCGGCCTTGCCGCTCGCCAGCACGGCGTCGATGCCGTGGGCCATGGCCTCCAGCGCCCGCCGTCCCAGGGGCACATAGAGCACCAGGGCGCCGATGAGCACCTGCAAGGCCAGCGCCAGCCCCACGGTACGCAGGCGAATGGCCCTGCGATTGGTCGAGGCGAGAATGGCGATGAGCACCAGCGCCGCCATGCCGAGAAATCCTGCTACAAACATATGACCTCCTGGTCTTGGAGTGCTTAGAAATGGTGGCGAATGAAGGCGTTGATGAGGCGAATGAAGTCCGCTTCTGCCAGCTTGGCGCACTTGAGGGTCTGCTCGTGAGAGAGCTGCACGTCGCCGAGCCCCTCCGCCATGTTGGTGATGGCGCAGATGGCCAGCACCGGCAGGCCGCAGTGGGCGGCACTGACCACCTCGGGCACCACAGACATGCCCACCACGTCGCCGCCGATGATCTGCATCATGCGGATCTCGGCCGCAGTCTCGAAGCAGGGGCCGCTGTAGGAGACGAAGACCCCCTGATTGACCGCTATCCCCTCGCCTTCGGCCACCGCCAGTGCCTCGCTGCGCAATGCCTTGTCATAGGCATTGGCCAGGCTGAAGAAGCGCGGGCCGTAGGCCTCGTCGTTGGCGCCCGTCATGGGGGTGCCCGGCATGGTGTTGATGTGATCGTTGAAGATGACCAGGGAGCCGACCCCGATCCGCTCCGGGCGCAATGAGCCCGCGGCATTGGTCACCAGCAGCAGCTCGCAACCGAGGCGCTTGAAGGTGCGCACCGGTGTGGTCATCACCTTCATGGTCTCGTGCTCGTAGTAGTGGCCACGCCCCTTCATGCAGATGACGTCCACCCCGTGCAGCTTGCCGAGCACCAGCTCGCCGCTGTGACCCACTACAGTGCTGACCGGGAAGCCATCCAGCTCCTCGTAGGGGATGCAGACCTTCTCCTCCAGCGCATCAGCCAGCACGCCGAGGCCCGAGCCCAGGATCATAGCGGCGCGAGGGGCAAACCCAGGCTTTCTGGCGAGTATGGTGGCGACGGCGTTGATAACGGGATCTTGTGGCATGGAGTGCTGTGGGTTGTGCATGGAGTGCGCCTCATTGAGTGATGGAAGAAACGATGGGCTCACTCTAGGGGAGGTGTTTGGCGAAAAAAATCGTTAAAATCGGCCAAACTATCCTGATTTTCAGCACAATAAAACCCGCTGCAGGCCATTTGAGTGGCTGAAAAGGCAATATAAGGCGCTGATTGACACCTGTTTGTGTCCGAACGGCAGGGTGGCAAGCAGGTTGTGAATGCAAAGGGGGTGCAGAGTGTGAGCCGGATCGTCCCCAACCCCCTCAGCCGGGTCGCTGCGGATGGTGCTGGATGCGCAATCTTTGACGGGGATCTCACCCTCCCTCCATGACACAAGACACATCACAGGAGCTTCCCTTGTCCCTCGACAGCCAGTGGCGCGATCGCGTCACCCTCAAGATGCTGCGCTACTTCCATGAGGTGGCCCGTTACGGTCACTTCAGCCGGGCCGCCGAGCGGTTGAACGTCTCCAAGTCGCCCCTGAGCGCCCAGATCAAGGAGCTGGAAACCGTGCTGGGGCTGACCCTGTTCGAGCGCCACACCCGTCAGGTGCACCTCACCCCCACAGGGCGCCTGCTGATGGACGAATGCACCCTGCTGTTCGACGTGCTGGAGAGCGGCCTCAACAAGGTGGTGCAGGCGGGGCGCATGGAGCGCAACCAGATCCGCATCGGTCTGGTCAGTTCCATCTTCTGGGCGGGCTTTGGCGAGGTGATAAGGCAGTGCCATCGACTGCACCCCGAGTACGAGATCTCCTTCACCGAGCTCTCGCCCGAGAAGCAGAAACAGGCGCTGGCGAGCAAGGAGATCGACATCGGCCTCGCCCGCTTCGCCGACACCTTCAACATCCACCCCCTGCAGGCCGAGAGCGTCTATCGGGAGTCCATGGTGCTGGCGGTATCGGACGAGCACCCGCTGCGGGATCGCAAGCGAGTCTCCCTCACCGAGCTGGCGGGGGAGCGCTTCGTGCTGATGAGCCGGGCCAATTCCGCCTCCACCGATCTCATCATCGACTCCTGCCTGATGGAGGGTTTCTACCCCCAGCTCACTCAGGAGGTGGTCGAGCCCAATACCCTGATGGCGGTGGTGGCGACCAGCCAGCAGGTGGCCCTCGCCCCGGCCAGCTATGCCCACCAGAAGTGGCCCCATGTGCGCTTCGTGCGCCTCGAGCAGGCCATCCCGGCCGATGTGTGCGTGCTCTATGCGCCGCAGACGGCCGGCGCGCCTGTTTCACCGGTGATCCGCGACTTTATCGATACCATGAGCCAGCAGATGAACCAGCCCGACGGCGACTGAACTCGGGCCTGTATCCTGATGAACAGCAGACCAGCAGCCGCTCGAGTGGATCTGCGATGGAGAACAAATCTGTGATAACCCGCATTTTCCCACGGTTGTGTGGCGGACAAGCGGCGCCGCATAATGGGCTGACTAGACGGGCTTGCTGACCGGCCCGGGCGACAGAGGGAGCATGTATGTCCAAAGGATCCTGGTTAGCCGCTTGCACCCTCTTGCTGGCGAGCGGGTTCTGGCCTGTGACGAGCCAGGCCGAGGTGGTGCGGGTGCGCCTGGTCGGCAGCAATCAGACCGGGAATCCCCTGCTGCAGTATCGCCAAACCCTGCTGGAGAGCGCCATTCGCGCCGCCGGCCACACCCCGGATGTGCGCTTCTGCCAACTGCCGAAAGGGGTCACCTCAGACAAGCGCGCGGCCACCGAGGTCAGCCTCGGCAAACGCTGCAACATGCTGGCCACCTCCATCGGCGCCGACTTCGCCAGGGGGCTCTCTCTGGTTCCCGTCCCTATCTATCTGGGAGGCGGCGGTTACCGGGTGCTGCTGCACCCGGCCAGGGACGAGGGGCTGGCCGGCATCAGGGATCTGGAGGGCCTGAAGCGCCTTCGCATCGGCAGCGGTAGAACCTGGGTGGACAGCGACATCTTGCGCGCCAATGGCTTGCAGGTGGTCACCTCCGAATACCCCAACCTCTTCCCCATGCTCAAGGCCGGGCGCTTCGACGTGCTGCCCCGCGCCATCTTCGAGGTGTTGCCCGAGGTGGCACACTTCGGCCCGGGTCTCGCCATCGACAACCGGCTGCTCCTGCACTACCCAAGCGATCTCTTCTTCTACGGCGCCCCCGAGAACAGGCGCACCAATGAGATAGTGGCCGCTGGCCTCGACATCATGTACCACAACGGCAGCTTCCAGGCGCTGCTGCGCAGCCATGACTCGACCCGGCTGGCGTTGCAGCAGCTGGATCTACCATCTCGCACCGTGATTACGCTGGATAACCCCTACCTCAGCGAAGAGCAGCAGGGGATCCTGCGCCGCTATCACCCCGAGTGGCAAGACTCCTTCCCCGAGACCCAGGCTGTGCAGTAGGGCCACGCCTGTCAATCATCATGGCAGAGCAAATCCTCTCGGCGAATAAGCGCAGCAAAGGGATAGACAGCCGGACCGTCCCCTGCGGGTTGACCTTCCCTCAGGGGGAAGAGTCAAGGTGACGGTAACGAGAACCTGACGGAGGATCCTCCCATGAACAGACGTGACTTTTTGATCCGGAGCGCCCTGCTCGGACTCGCCGGCACACTGCCCCTCTCCTATGCCCGCTTTCTGTCTGCCGCCGAGGCGCCCAGCCTGCCCATCCCCCCTCTGCTCGCCCCCGATGCCCAGGGCAATATCGCCCTGACCGCCAAGAGCGGCCTAACAGCCTGGCGCGGCAAGGAGGCGGTGACCTGGGGCTACAACGGTGCCCTGCTCGGTCCGACCCTGAAGCTGCGCACCGATCAGGCCGTCCAGTTGCACACCCTGAACCAGCTGCCGGAGACCACCACAGTACATCTGCACGGGCTGGAGATCCCAGGCGACGCCGACGGCGGCCCCCAGGCCATGATAGGGCCGGGAGAGACCCTCACCAGCCGCTTCACGGTGACCCAGCCCGCCGCCACCTGCTGGTACCATCCCCACGCCCACGGCAAGACCGGGCGCCAGGTGGCCATGGGGCTCGCTGGCCTCATTCTCATCGACGACGAGGAGAGTGCCCGCTGGCCGCTCCCCGCCCGCTGGGGTATCAACGACCTGCCCGTGGTCATTCAGGACAAGCGTCTCGACGACAAGGGGCAGATAGACTATCGACTCGATGAGATGAGCGCCGCCGTGGGCTGGTTCGGCGACCTGCCGCTGGTAAACGGTGCCCTGGCCCCCCAGCATGTGGCGCCTCGCGGCTGGGTACGGCTTCGCGTTCTCAACGGCTGCAACGCCCGCTCCCTGCGCCTGGCCCTCGGCGGCAACCAGCCCTTCTATGTCATCGCCTCCGACGGGGGCTTCCTGCCCGAGCCCGTCAGGCTCACCGAGCTGGAAGTATTGATGGGGGAGCGCTTCGAAGTCATGGTGGAGCTCAAAGACAAGGCCGTCGAGCTGCTCGCCCTGCCCGTCTCCCAGATGGGAATGGCCCTGCCCCCCTTCGATCAGCCCCTGCCTCTGCTCACCCTGCTCCCCTCAACCCAGTCGATCACGGCGAGCCTGCCGGATTCGCTCAGGGCGATCCCGCCCCTGCCACCGAAAGGCGACAACTGGACTCGCCGCCACTTCCAGCTATCCATGGATCCGGCGCTGGACAGGATCGGCATGCAGCGGCTGATGGAGACCTACGGCCAGAAGGCCATGGGCAGCATGAGCATGGAGATGCACGCCGCCGGAGGCGAGGATCCCCACGCCATGCACAAGATGGCGGGCATGAAGTCGATGAAGGGCATGGATCACGGCGCCATGGGGATGGCCGACGCGGAGCGGAGCGGGCTGGGTGATGCCCTCCTGAGTGCGAATCGCATCAACGGCCAGGCGTTCGAGATGGGGGTACCGGCCTTTGCGGCCACACGCGGCCAGCCTGAGCTCTGGACCCTCTCCGGCAAGGGGGACATGATGCTGCACCCCTTCCATATCCACGGCGCCCGCTTTCGCATCCTCAAGGAGAACGGCAGAGCGCCCCTGCTCCATCGCAGCGGCTGGAAGGACATGGTCCGGGTCGAGGGGGACGAGAGCGAGGTGCTGATCCAGTTCGATCACCCCGCCCCCAAAGAGCGTGCCTACATGGCCCATTGCCACCTGCTGGAACACGAGGATACCGGCATGATGCTCTCCTTTACGGTGAGCTAGGCATGGGATCGAACATGAAAGACAGGGGCCTCTCGGCCCCTGTTGTCATTGCGGCGCTGAGGATCTCAAACATAGAGCCCCATCGGATACGCCCTGGCAGGGCTGACGGGGCGGACACCTCTTACGGCTGCTTGGGGGAGTCGAACCAGACGTGGGTCGGTGATAGGGTGTGCACGGCCGCCCAGGGCGCGCCCTCGAAGCTGAAGCGGGCGACGGCGCAGGTCGGCATGCGGGTTATCCCTCGGGATAAGTGGTGGGCCAGCGCGGTGAATTCGGGATCGTGCCCCACCAGCATCACGCACCCCTTGCCCTCATCCAGCCCTGCGATCAGCGTCAGCAGGGTGCGAGCATCGCTGGCGTAGACTCGCTCATCCAGGGCGATCTCACCGCGATAGGCGAGCGCCTCGGCGAGCAGCCTCGCGGTCGACAGGGCGCGGCACGCCGGGCTAGAGATGATCAGATCCGGGCTCACTCCCGCCTTCGCCAGGCGCCTGCCCATCTCGGGGGCGTCGCGCTTGCCGCGCTCGGCCAGGGGGCGCTCCCTGTCCGGCACATCCTCCTCCCAGCTGGACTTGCCGTGACGCACCAGCACCAGGGTTTTCACCGTATTCTTCATCTCGCCCCCTTGATAACCCACCCGGATGACCGGACACTCCAAGCGCCCTCTCATCGGCGAGCGTCAGTCCTGGTATTCACGGTGCTGGCCCCTCACTGGCCAGCCGCCTTCCCAAGGATAGCGATGGGATCAGGGGATCGGCGAGTCAGCCCAAGGCCTGACCATCAGGCAGAGGGGCTCACCTCCTCCAGGAAGATCAGCCGAAGGGGCTCGGCCAGCAGCCCCTCGGCCTCGCGGACAAAGGCCTGAAAATAGTCGGTGGCACAATGCTCGTCCAGGGCGGTCTGACTGACAAAGGCCTCCCGCATATAGAAGGTGCCGGGCTCCTCCTTGAGTTCAAACAGCACGTAGTCCAGGTTGCCCGGTTCCCTGCGCGTCGGCGCAATGAGTCTTTGCAGCGCGCGCCTCAAGTGTTCCCTCATTCCCGCACGGGCCTTGAGCACGGCGATCGATACCAACTTATCCTGACTCGTCTTCATCTTATGGCTCCCATCATTGGTCATTGCTGCCTCTTGCAGGAGTGCAGGGTAAAGGCCGCCAACGGGGGGATAAAGCCGGGAAAATGGACACAGTGTTCACTCATGGGAACAACGGCATCCGATGAGACCTGCGCCAGACAATAAAAAAACGGGAGCCGATGCCCCCGTTTTGTTGAGATGAAATGGACGAGCGCCGCCATCCCCCCTCGCTCAGCCCAGATGCCAAAGCGTTCCTGCCAAATGGCGGATGCGAGGACAACGCCGACTGGAACCACTACAGCAGGAAGCTGCCCTCGATGGTCATGCGCGCCTCACCATACAGCTCCACGCGACCGTCATCCCGCACTATGCAACGCAAGGTGCCCTTGCGTGCGCCCCCTTGCTGGGCAATCAGCTCCCTCTTGCCTGTGCGCTCCGCCCAGAACGGCGCCAGGAAGGTATGCGCGGAGCCGGTCACCGGATCCTCGTTGACCCCCACCTGAGGACCGAACCAGCGGGAGACGAAATCGAAGCGCTCATCGGCCGCCGTCACGATGACACCACGGGTCTCAAACCGCACTAGCGTATTGAAATCCGGGGCCAGCCTGTCGATGATCTGCCGATCATTCACCAGCACGATCAGATCATCTGACTGCCATACCCCGACGACCCCTTCATCTATGCCGAGTGAGGCCAGCAAGCCCGCGGGAGGCGTGATCCGGGTCGCCGCCTTCGCCGGGAAGTCCATGCAGTACTCCTGGCCCGAGCGGGTCACGGTGAGCAGCCCGCTGCGGGTGTGAAACCGAATGCACTCACCGGCGTGATCCAGCTTGTTGAACAGCACCCAGGCGGCGGCCAGGGTCGCGTGCCCGCAGAGATCGACCTCGACCCCAGGGGTAAACCAGCGCAAATTATAGCCATCTGCTACCGGGATAAAGAAGGCCGTCTCTGACAGATTGTTCTCGATGGCGATGGCCTGGAGCACCTCGTCATCCAGCCAGGTCTCCAGGGGGCATACCCCGGCGGGGTTGCCACCAAAGGGCTGGGAGGTGAAGGCATCCACCTGATAGAAGGGAAGCCTAGTCACGCCACTATTTTTCATCACATTTCTCCAGGTAGTTGTAAATCGTGTATCGCGTCACCCCCAACACCCTGGCGACATGGTTGACACTGCCCTTTATCTTGAAAAAACCCATCCCGTGGATGTCTGACACCACGCGCCTTCTGAAATCGATCTTGCTCTCCGCACCTGTCTGCCGATATCGCTGCAGCACCTCGTCCAGCGTCTGGATGGAGATATTGCTCGACTTGCCTTCCGGCTCTTCGTCCATGCCGGCGGGCAGGAAGAGATAATCCAGATCGCGCTTCAGTTGACTGACCGTCTCCGTATCCACATTGATGCAAAATGCCACCAGGGGCACGCCGCCCTCCCCGTAATAGAGGGTCGATGCGCTATTCAGACACTTGCCGGACGCCGTCCTCGAGACATAACCGCTGAATGTGCGGTGCTTGATGTCGGGTGTCGTCTCGAGCAAGCCCAGGAACCCCATGTCATCATCCGGGCCGGCCAACAGGGCATCCCCTTGCTTGCGGCCACTCACATGGCCATTGACGATGGCGATGACCGACTCTTCGGGCCTGGTCAGATCATGCAATACCGCTTCGGTATTGGCGGGAATCGTGGTTCGGAGGGTTTCAAGGGATGCCATCAAGACGGTGATCAGGCTGTCGCGTTCCATATTCACATGCATGCTCTCTATGAGGCTGTCGCCTGGACTTCGATCTCCACATCCAGCCCGAATGCCAGGGTGCTGCTCGTCACCGAGCGGGCCGGGAAGCCGTTCGCAAACCAGGTGCCGTACTCGGCGTTGAATTCGGCGAAGTGTTTCATGTCGCTCAGCCACACCTGCACCCTGACGACCTGCGCCAGACTCGCCCCCGCACGTGTCAATGTCTCCTCGACTGACCCCAGGATCCGCCGTGTCTGCTCCGCCACAGAGCCATGCAGAGGCTCACCGCCGGCCGTCATCGAGACCTGGCCAGAGAGGAAGAGAAAGCCGTTTGCCTTCACCGCATCGGCAAAGGGAAAAGGCTTGCTGGTGGCATATCGTTCAATGGTCATGGCGCTTGCGCTCTCCTGCTGGATCCTGTGACCCCAAGATAGCACCGGCTCTCATATTTTTATACTTTTTTTTAATTATTCAACACTTGATGTTGAATTGATGTCGAGTCAGCCAGCTTGAAGAGCAGCGAACGCTATCAATAGGCGATGGGAGTGACAGCAGGATGGAGAGATGACCAGGAGGCATGGGATGAGGCGAGGTGAAACCCGATAAGCACGGGGCAAAAAGCGGGTAACGATGGAGGGCAGAGCAAGGACAGGGGCTTGAACGGGTCAAACCGCAGGGTAATAAGCACAGGAATGAGGACATGTGTTCATCAGATCCGGCCTATTCCTATCAGGCCCGTCCTGCGACTTTCGGATCTGACTCACCATGAGGGGAGCCTGGGTCCCCTCCTCTGCCCCGGCTAGTTCACCACCTCGAGGTTCACCTTGATAAGACCGGCTCGGGTATTGCCTATGCTGCTGAAGGCTGCCCTGGAGAGATCGATCACCCGCCCTCTGGCGAAGTTGCCTCTGTCGTTGACCCGCACCACCACGCTCTTGCCGTTGGCCACGTTGGTCACCTTCACCAGGGAGCCGAAGGGCAGCGTCATATGGGCCGCGGTGTTGGCGCCATTATTGTATCGCTCGCCGCTCGCCGTCTTCTTGTTGTGATAGCGATCCGCATAGTAGGAGGCCAGCCCGGTCTGGGTATAGCCGCGCCAACTGCCGCTCTTGCTGGCGTCCGGCTGGCTGCTGCAGGCCGCCAGCAGCAGGCTCAGGGAGACCAGCAGCCCCTTTCGTACCTTGCTTCTCATGCACTCTTCCATCGCTACTCTCATCACCACTTTCATACCCAGTCAGGATCCCGCGAACTGGCGCCTACTCTCTCACACTTCCCATAGAAAACGGGAGGCCTCAGCCTCCCGTTTTGCGTATCGTTCCGTCAACCTGTGTCAGGTTAGGCAATCAGCTTGTCATCGGCGAAGCCAAAACCGCGCAGACCCACCACGTGCACGTGCTCGTGCTTGCCCTGCACCTTGCGGATGAGCTTGTAGGTGGTCCCCTTCTCGGGGCTGATGTTCTCGGGCGCGGCGATGAGCAGCTGCATGTCCTGGCGCTCGCACAGCTCGAACAGGGTGGCGATGGATTTGCCATCCAGGCGCGCCGCCTCGTCCAGGAACAGCAGGCGGCAGGGGGCGATATCCTTGCCGCGCAGGCGACGGGACTCCTCCTCCCAGCTGATCAGCACCATCAGAAGTATGGCCTGACCGGTACCTATGGCCTCGCCGGTGGAGAGCGCACCGCTCTCCGCCCGCAGCCAGCCGTCGGCCCCGCGCTGCACCTCGATCTCCAGCTCCAGGTAGTTGCGATAGTCCAGCAAGACATCGCCCATCACCTGATAGCTGCGCTCCCCCTGCTCTATCTGCGGGTTGAGGCGCTGGAACAGCTTGGCCATGGCCTCGGAGAAGCTGAGCTCCTTGTCGGCGAACAGATCGTTGTGCATGGCGCTCTGATCCGCGAGCGCCGTCAGCAGGCGGGTGTGGGCTTCGCGGATATTGACGTTGAGGCGCACCCCGCGTACCAGACCGAAGGCGATGTTCTGCAGCCCCTGGTTCAGCACCCGGATGCGGTTCTGCTCGCGGCGGATGATGTTGGTGATCTTGGCCGCCACCTCGTGAGAGGAGAGGGACAGGTGGGTTTCTCGCTGCTTGAGCTCATCGGCGAGACGGGCCAGCTCGATCTCCATCTCCTCGATGGCCTCCACCGGATCGTCCGAGCGGATGATGTCGTTGCGGATGCGATCCTTGAGGTAACGGTACACCTGCACGTAGAAGGCGACCTTCTGCTCTGTGTTGCGGTTGCCTTCGGACAGACGCAGCGCATCGCGCAGGGCCTCGTCGTGAGCCACGGCGACGCGCAGGGCACCCAATGCCTTGTCCGACATGGAGCGGAGATCGTCGCTGTCGAGGTACGCCAGCTCGCGCTTGTTCAGACGCTTCTCGACGTCTGTGTCGCGCGCCAGACGCACCACCCGCGACCAGCTCGCCTTGTGGCCCACCAGGGATTTACGGGCACCGAAGTAGTCCTTGCCTTCGAGCTTCAGACGACCGCCGAGGGATTCGATCTCGCGCTTGGTCACCTGCAACTGGGCCTCGGCGCTGGTGCGACGGGAGCGGGTGCGGATGAGCAGCTCTTCGATCTCCTTCTTGTGGGCGCGAGACTTCTCTTCCATGTCCTCGGAGAGTTTCAGCCCCATGGCCATCAGCTCCTGCTCGAACTCCTCCAGGGTCTGACCCTTGGCCGAGGCGCTGGAATCGAGCGCGGTGCGCAGTTGCAGTGCCTCGGTGTGGCGCTGGGCGATCTGCTTGTGCTGCTCCCCTGCGGTGCGGGCGGCCAGCTCGGCGGCCTTGAGCTTCTCTTTCAGCCGCTCGCTCATCTCGGAGGCCTTGCCGAGCAGGTCTTGCGCATCCTGATAGGCGAAGTGCGGCAGGCGGGCCACCAGCTGATCGAGCGCATAGCAACGGCGCTTCTGCTCTGCCAGAAGTTCGCTCGCCTCATCGAACGCGGCCTGCAGGGCGGCGAGATCCTGAGGATCCTGACGCAGCACCTGCACTTTGGCCTCGAGCAGCTCCAGCGCCTTGCCGTGTTTGGCGATAAAGGCTTCGGCGGCCTTGAGGCTCTCCACATCGGCGTGGGCGGCCTCGAGGCGCGCGGCCAGCTCGGCCTCGGCAAACAGATGCGCGAACGGCAGCATGGCCTGCACCAGCTGGATGTATCGGGTCAGCTGGGCACCTGTGGCCTTGATTTCCCCAAGCTGCTTGTCGCATTCGCCGATGGCTCCCTGCAACTTGCGCAGCTCGCTCTGCTTGGCTTCCACCTCGGCTTCTGGATCCGCTCTGAACGCGATGTCCAGATGCTGACCGATGAAGTCGCGGAAGTGGCCATAGAGGCGGTGATACTTCTGCTGCTCGAAGGCGGCCTTGGCATAACCCTCGATGAGGTTTTCGCGCTCAAGGTCGAGCTGCTCGATACGCTTCTCGCGGGCGGCGCGGCCAAACAGCGGCAGCTCGGGATAGCGGGAGAAGCGCACCTGGCGTTTGCTGGTGCGCACCAGCACGGCATCGCCGAGCTCGTCCGCCTCCACCAGATCCTCATCGAACGAATCCGGGTTGCCCTGGATGAGGTAGATATCCTCCGGGCAGTCTTCCAGTTTCTTCAGCCGCTCGATGGCGCCCTCCAGATCCAGCACCACCAGGGCGCTGCGGGCCGGGCCGTAGAGCGCTGAATAGTAAGGGGCATCGTCGATGGAGATGTCATCGTAGACGTCGGAGAGCAGCACGCCCCCCACCTGCTCGGCGATACGGGCGAGGCGCGGATCCGCCTCCCCGGCCCCCAGTTGCAGGTTGCGGATCTGCAGCTCCAGGGCCTGTTTCTGGGCCTGGATGCGGTTGCTCTCCTGCTCGAACTCCCGCTCCTTGTCGAGCACGGTCTGCATGCCGGCGGAGAGCGCCTCTGCGCTGGTGAGCGGCAGACCACTCTGTTCGAGCAGTTGCTCGAGCTTCTCGAAGGATTTCAGCCAGCGGGGAGCCAGCGCGGTGAGATCGGCTATGTCACGACCGAGCTGGGTACCCTGGTGCTCCAGGCTGGCACGGCGCTGACCGATTTCGGCCTGCTGCTCGGCGAGCTCCTCCTGGCGGGTACGCTGGGCCTCGAGGAAGAGATCCAGCTCGTCGCTGCTCCCGATCTGCTGACCAGAGGCTTGCGCCAACTCATCGCGCAGGCGCAGCAGGTTCTTCTGGCTCTCGCTCTCTTTTTCCAGACGCGCGAGCGCCGCGCGCAGTCCCTGCCCCTGAGCGATGCGGGCCTTGTCTTCGATATGGCGCTTGAGCAAGGCCTGGGCCGTGGGCCAGGCGGCCTCGCGAGCGGTTTCCGGGGCTATGCTCAGCAGCAGCGTCAGGGCGGCCTGGTGCTCGGCCACAGCCGCCTTCGCCAGGGCCAGCTGCTGCTCGGCACCCAACACCCGGCTGGTGAGGCTCTGTTCGGCGGCGCGAAACTGGTGCAGGCTGTCGCTCGCCTGCTCCGGGGTGAGGTTTGGCAGTTCGCACTGCTCGCGGGCACTTTCCAACGCCTGCACCGCCTGACGGTACTGGATGGCGCGGGTCTGCTGGATATCCAGCGCCTGCTGATAGTCGGCGAGCTGGGTCTTGAGGCTATCCACCTCGGCCTGGGCCAGTTCCCGACGCTCCTCCACCTCCAGCAGCTGGGCGTGGATCTCCTCCACCACCGCCTGCTGCTGCTCCAGCTTGTCGTTGAGTTCGGCGAGATCGGCGCGATAGAGCGCGATCTTCTTCTGCAGGGCCACGGCGGCCAGCACCTTGGCCAGGTGCTCGGCGGCAGACTCCAGCTCGTCGGTCAGGAGCTTCTCGCGGCCGGTGAGCTGATCCACCTCGTCCGCGAGATAGATGGCGCGCTGCTTCTCTTCGGCAAGCAACCGCCGCTTGCCGGCCAGCTCGGCGCGGGCCTTGAGGGCCAGCTCGGAGAGACGGTTCTTCTCGGCGGCGTTACGCACATAGTCCGCCGCCACGTAGTGGGTGGTCTCGGTGATCAGGTTCTTGAACAGATCCCGCTGGCCTTGCGTCTCCTTGATGGCCTCCAGGGTACGGCGGTTCTCGTAGATGGCTGCCTCCATATCCGCAAACGCCTTGCGCACGCCGGAGTTTTCCGGCAGCAGGTATTCGCGCAGCGACCGGCTGATGGAGGAGGAGATGCCGCCGTAGAGGGAGGCTTCGATCAGGCGATAGAACTTGCCGCGATCCTTCTGATCACGCAATTTTTTGGGCGTGATGCCGAACTCGAACATGAAGTTGTGGTAATCGGTCACCGTATTGAACTTGGCGACCTTGATGGCGCCGAGCTCGGCGGCCGCCCCCTTCAGATCGGCGAAGGCACGCACCCGCCCCTTGCCGCCCTCGAGTTTCTCCAGCAGCAGATCCGTGGGGGCCAGCTCCTGAGGCACATCCACCAGGGCGAAGGGGGTGATGTTGACCTTGTTGTCCCGGTTCGCCACCTGCTCCAGGTGCACGCCGACCCAGATCCGCTGCTCGCGGCTGTTCATCACCTCCAGCACCGAGTAGCAGTGGCCGCGCTGCAGCTTGCCGTAGAGCCCCTTGTCACGGGACGCGCTGGATGAGCCCGCCTCCGTGGTGTTGCGAAAATGCAGCAGGGACTGATCCGGAATGAGGGCCGCGATGAAGGCCGCCATGGTGGTGGACTTGCCCGCCCCGTTGCCGCCGGACAGGGTCGTGACCAGCTGGTCGAGATCGAAGGTGCGGGCGAAGAAGCCGTTCCAGTTGACCATGGTCAGGGATTTGAATTTGCCTCTCACGCCGCACTCTCCATCACATCAATCGTCCCCATCTGGGTCAAAAACTTAACGTTGCAGATCATCTTCCACCTCCAGCTCCAGCTGCTCTTCGTCCAGATCCGACTCTATATCGTCGAACAGGGAATCGCTGCTCGGCATCTCGTCGTCGTGGAAGATGGCCTCCCCTTCCTGGATCATCCGCAGTTGCACGGCGCGGGGATCCTCGTCGGAGCGCACGTCGGCGGCGAAGCGGAACACGGACTCGTTGACCCTGAACTTGTCGCCGTTGCCGAGCGCCGTGATCATGCCGAGACGCCGCAGCCGGCGCATGGAGGTGCGGATCTTCTCCAAGAGCTTCTTTTTGTCCAGATCCGTGCCGCCGGAGCGGCTGTTGACCATGCGCAGCAGCTGCTTCTCGTCGGCGAGGCTCAGCACCTCCTCCTGCAGCTCGCTGGTGGCGAACACCCCCTCGGAGGCGAGCCTGTCAGGGCTCAAGTAGAGATAACAGAGCACCTTGCCCACCAGCATGTCGAGCTCTGACAGCACTGTCGTACCGATGTCGGCACTCGGGCGCGGGCGCAGGTAGAAGAAGCCTTCCGGCGCCTTGATGAGTTCGACCTGATAACGGCCGTAGAAGATCTCCAGCTCGCCGTGATACTCCACCAGGGCCGAATGCTGCTCGAAATCGTCCGCACTGATGTGGCGGCCGGAGCGCAAGGCGGTGTCGATGCGCGGAAACAAGGGGTTGGCGATGGCCTCCGCGAGGCGCAGCGGCAGGGGAAACTCAGTATTGATCGATGACATAGGCCTGAACCTTGGATCCTGCTTGGTTGATGGGTTTCCATGCGGGTTGGCGGTGCAGCTCGCGCTCACCGCTGGCATGGCCGAGACGCACCGCCTGATCGATCAGGAGACGCGCCACATCGAAGTGGGCGTGGGCCGGGTAGTCCAGCAGGTATTCCCGCAGCACGTCGGCCAAATCCAGCTGGGAGTCACTCTCGGGGTAGCGGGCGAGGTAGCGCTCGATGCGCTCCGCCAGCTCCTGGTTGATGTCCACCATCTCCAGGTACTCCATCTCGAGGGGCACCTCACCGGTCACCTCCTCGTCGTGGATGGCGATGGTCTCATCCCGCAGCTCCAAGAGCCTCGGCTCCTCGGCCACCCTGAGCTGCCAGTTATGCTGCTCGAAGTTTCGAATGGATTCGCGCAGTCGCTGGCTGAAGGCGCGGTTCTTGTCCATGTCGATGGCGTTGCGGATGAATTTGTGGACGTGCCTGTCATACCGGGACCAGAGCTCGATGCACTGCTGTCCCCAGGAGGTGATGACGTCCAGACGCCCCTGCAAAGCGTGAGTCAGCTCCTCGACGTGGAAGAGATCCTCCCGCCCCTGGGCCGCTTCCTGAATGTTGAGCAGGCCAGCCTGCAGGCGGTGGCCGGCGGCGTCCAGGGTATCCTGCAGCTCGCGCAGGGTCTGGCCGGTTTCACGCAGCAGCTTCTCGCAGCTGTGGATGGCGTCGACCCAGTTCTGGGTCAGTAGGGCCGCGATCTCGCTTTTGACCTGATTCTGCTGCTCATCCATGGCGCGCTGGGTGAGATCGATGCGCCCCAAGGTCTCTTCCAGGGAGAAGCTGAGACGGGGCAGCACTTCCGCGTCCCACTGCTCGCGGGTGTCCAGCTCCAGCGCCGCCTTGCGGGCAGTGTCGAGCTCGGCCGCCAGGTGTTCCAGCAGGATGGAGAGCTTGATGGAGTCGACTTGGCGCTGATCCAAAAAGAAGTCGACGATGCCGACGCCGAGGCGCGACAGGCGATAGAGGCTCTCGCCTGCCACCATGTCGGTGGTGAAGCGCGACAGCAGCTGCTGGCGAATGAGATCGTTGATGGCGTTGTTGGCGCGACCGGAGAGGGTCTCGTCCATCTGGCCGAAGGCGCTGCTCACATAGCCGAAGGCGTCGTGCAGCGCGGCCTCCGAGAGATCGGACTCCTCCTCGGAGAGGGTCTTGATCGCAATCAGAAAGGCCAGCCGATCGGTGGGCAGGCTCAAGGCCAGACCCTCCTGCCTGACCCATCCTACCGTCTCGGGCAGGGTACGGGATGTACTCATCATGACGTTATCATCTCGTTGTTATAACCGGCGGACTGACGCACACCTCATGTGTGCATCGTTCCCGCTCGTTGTGTATCGGCCAGGGCTTAAGGGCGCCCCGGCGGCTAGATCCCGCAAAAAATGATGCCGGTGGCGCGGCACTCAGCCAACCGGTTTCTGGGCCATCACATGGATGTAGCGCCCAAGGGAGACAAAGGGTTCCTGCCGGCAGTACTGCTGCTCCATGGCCAACAGGTCATCGAACTTCTCGTGCTGATCCTGCTTGTGGCGCATGTAGTCGTGGATGACGCGCACTCCGGTCTTGCCGATGATCTTGAGCCCCCCTCGCCCGATCCAGTCATACACCTGCTCCGGCAGCTGCGGATTGGTGGGGGTCAGGGCGGTCTGGCGCTTCTTGTTCAGCCCCTGGCGCACATAGTCGAAATTGCCCACCACCAGGCTCTGGAACAGCAGGCCGTGGCGGTTGTAGAAAAGCAGCGACAGTATGCCCCCTGCATTGACGAAAGGGAACAGACCGAGCAGGGTCTGGCGCGGCTCGGCGAGCCACTCCAGCACGGCGTGGCAGAGCACGAGATCAAAGGTGCCGCTCACATGGGACTTGAGCTCCTGGATGGGGCAATGGATGAGACGAATTCTGTCTTCCAGCCCCTGCTCGGCGATCTGGGTCCGGGCCAGTTCCAGCATCTCTGCCGATAGATCGCACAGCTCCACCATATGGCCCATGGCCGCGAGCTTCTGGGCGAAATAGCCAAAGCCGCCGCCGGCATCCAGGATGCGCAGCGGCCGATTGCCGAGCCGGGCCAGACAGGCCTCGATATCGCTCCACACAACCGTGGTGCGGATGCGCCCCTTGGTGGAGTCATAAATGTTGCGGGCGAACTTGTCGGCCCGCCCGTCGAAACTCTGATCTTGCTTCAAGAGAGCGCTCATCTTCAGCCCCCTGCCACCGACTCGCCATCGGGACGTAGGCAGGGTTGGGCCACAGGAAAAAGGAGGGTATTCTGTCACATCCGGGATTTGCTGAAAACTCAAGGAGAGGGGTTAGATTCTCTATATGGGATTGGAGTTAATCGCTGGCTTGTACACTGTCCCGCTGGCGGCGCGGCTTGATGATATTGACCAGATGAACCACCCTATCTGGACAACTATCCACATCAACGTAACGGCAGCCTTCAGTCATCGAGCAAGTATCCGGCCAGCGTCATGCCGGGCACCACTGGTAGCGCCTCTTTGCCACGGCAGCGGCTGCCGTCGAGAACCCTTCTTCTTTCCTCCTGTATCGCCCCTCCAGAAACGACAAAGCCCGCACGAGGTGGGCCAGAAACGAAAAAGGCCAGGGTCGGTGAGACTCTGGCCATGATGGGTCGATACTGACACTCTAAAGACGAACTCTCAACAACCTCAGGGGACGACACTTACACTCAACAGCGCCGATTATGAAAAACAGACATTTTGTTTATAGCCCCTCTTAAGGCGAAGGCGACAAGCAAGGCAGCCAAGTACGATGCTAGCAACAGCATTGCCCACAGTGGATTATCTCTAAACACATAAAAAACTGCAAAAGAGAAGCATGCTAAGAACGTCACATTCCACTTTAATCCCAAATTAAAAATGCAGCTCAATATTATGCCAACTGGAGCTAGGTACATGCTGAACAACCAAATCGCATAATACAGCTCCCGTCCCCCAGACGTTGGTGTGAAAAATCTCATATAAATAATTCGCCCGACTTCCTCAACCAAGAGGAATGACAAAGCTGATAATACACCAATCAGAAGCATGGCGATATATCTACTTTTTCCATAAACCATACTGTGCAGCCTCAGCCTAGGTAAATTTATCTGCCAGCTTCTTTGGTTTTACTACCGTCATGCTCTCGATTAAACGAGCCACTCTAACGCTGGGACGGCAGCGATTCAACCAGAAGGTGCAGGAGAATCGTGGGGTTGATGCATTACGATGAACTCACGCCATTCTGGCTCAAGTTCCAAAGCAAACTACCTCTCTTGGCTCAATGACAGCCAGAACGGTAACCACAAATTCGTCCACCAGTATTCCATGTCTCCCTGCAGCGCACCCAAGCCTTCAAGATCAATCCATGGGAATGAGTCTGCCGGGAGAGGTGGCTCTAACTTTATCTGCTGGAGAGCGTAAATAACGTCAAGATCATCACTGGCAAACGAGACTATCGTACCAGCAAAGGAAGGATGCAGGAATAACACCATCTTCCTATGCGAAGGATCATCTGCTCGCTCTATGAGCTGCGTATTCAGCCCTGGACATACCAGATATCCTATCTGATAAAGTGCTAGTGTAAGCCTCTCCATACAGCCTTCGGATACCAATATGCGCACTAGGTAAGCCTCTATTCCAGCATCTAGTGGCAGAGAGGCTGGGTACCCACGGTACGCCTGAGCCTGCACTGTAGTGAAACCAGAACCCTTGAAGATTGCCTCCATGTCCAGAGGGTTTGAAACTCCCTTTTTCCCTAGCAATTTATAAAAAATACTCTCCACCAAATTCGCATATATATATGTCATTATCAGACAAGCATTGCGATCACCTCATAATGTTACCCCTCCATTACATCTAGGATCTTACTGCTCTTTTAATAGATGGGTGAAAGGAAGATACTCCACCACTCTTATCTACTGTGCTTATATTCAACTCACCGTTATACTCGTCATCAAAAGCGGAAAAGCTATTCGTATCAGTTGTGATACTCCGCCCCAGGGGATTGGAAAAGGGACATCATTCCATTTCCCATAACATACAAAGGGGGATGATTTCCCTATATAATTGGCATTGGCATTGGCATTGGCATTGGCATTGGCATTGGCATTGGCATTGGCATTGGCATTGGCATTGGCATTATACAAAGCGAAATATATTGGTAATTCCGTAGTCAACAGGCAATATAAACCTATAGAATTAACCGGGTACATATCTCTCAAAAAACCTTGTGTTGTCTATCTTTCGAGACCTAACTAATGAAAGTATTCTTGCCTAAAAAATTCAATGAGGCATGAGCAAGAAGCAACCAGTATGTAACAAAAAACACCGCTAATAACTTAGCTAACTTCTTCATAAATATATGGCTCTCTGATTAGGGAGCGGATGTAACCAAAGTACATCTGAGAACACAAGCTTGCTCAATACACCCCCAAACGACTCCAAATAATAATCAGGCTCATCGAGAGCCTTGGCTATTTTGGGCAGAAGTCACAGGGATTCAACCGTCAATTTATCCAGTTGTTTTTGGATTGTGGTTGTGCAGACGGCAGACATCTCTGGAGAACTAGCGGTGCTCGAGTCCAAGGGAAGGGGCTTGTGATCATTCAGGCACTGGATCTGATAAAGTGCACCAGCGCCTAATGCCAGCTGTCGCATGTTAATAAGATATTGATGGGAGAACACAGTGTTTGAGTTGAACTTGTTTGTGATCAAGAAGTGGCTGGGCCAGTTGTTGATGCCACTGCCCTTCTCCCTCTCCTTATTAGTGCTGGCCCTGCTGCTGCTCTGGTTCACCCGCTTCCAGAGAACCGGCAGGTTGTTGGCGACTCTCTCCTTGGTGATCATCGCTCTGATGGGGATGCGCCCGATAAGCTACGAGCTGGCCCGCTCTCTTGAGCAGACTTACCCGCCTTTCGAGATAGGCCAACACCCGGACATCGAGGCCATCGTCGTGCTCGGCAACGGTCATGTGAGCGATCCGGCCATCCCCGAGCGCGCCTGGCAGAACAACATATCCCTGGCCCGCACCCTGGAGGGGGTTCGTCTGGCCGAGGCTTATCCGCAGGCGGAGCTTATCTTTTCAGGCTATGTATCGGGGGATCCCCTGTCGAATGCCGAGGTCAACGCCCGCATGGCAGCGAGCCTCGGCATAGACAGGGCCCGCATGACGTTGTTTGAAAACAACAAAGACACCCATGACGAGGCGGTCAGCATAGCCCGCTTCCTCAAGGGGAAGCGGGTGGCGCTGGTGAGCTCGGCCACCCACCTGCCGCGAGCCATGGCACTCTATCGCAGTCAGGGCCTCGATGCGGTGCCGGCGCCCACGGATTACACCGCCAAGCAGAGCCAGCAGCCGCAACCCCTCTACACTTACCTGCCCAAGGGGCGTTATCTGATGTATTCCGAGGCTGCCATTCACGAGTGGATTGGGGTATGGTGGGCCCGTCTGCGGGGTCAGGTCAACGAATGAGCGATCGACGATTCCATTTCTGATTTGGATCAGGAAAGCGAAAAAAAATTACGTCATTTGCCGCCGGGTCAGCTATCTTGGGCTCGGTTCAATTCATATAATGTCGCGCAATCAAATGCCTAGGAGATATAGAAGATGAGACAGCACCTGGTAATGGGTAACTGGAAACTGAACGGCACCAAGGCTTCTGTAGAAGCCCTGATCAAAGGACTGACCCCGGCTGCTGCCGCTCATCCTTCGGTACAAGTCGCCGTCTGCCCGCCGGTTATCTTTTTGGGTCTGGTTGAGCAACTGACCGCCGGCAGCAAGATCGCCTACGGTGCCCAGAACGCCGATGTTCACGAGTCCGGCGCCTTCACCGGCGAGAACGCCCCCTCCATGCTCAAGGCCTTCGGTTGCACCTACTCCCTGGTGGGTCACAGCGAGCGTCGTACCCTGCACGCAGAGACCGACGACGTGGTCGCCGCCAAGTACGAAGCCATTCAGAAAGGTGGCCTGATCCCCGTGCTGTGCATCGGTGAGACCCTGGCTCAGTTTGAAGCCGGCACCACCAACACCGTGGTTGAAACCCAGCTGAAAGCCGTGATCGACCGCTGCGGCATCGCCTCCTTCGCCAACGCCGTCGTCGCCTACGAGCCGGTATGGGCCATCGGTACCGGCAAGACCGCGACCCCGGAAATCGCCCAGGCCGTTCACGCCCACATCCGCCAATACCTGGCTGGTTTCGACGCAGCTGTGGCGGCCAAGGTACAGATCCTGTACGGTGGCTCCGTGACCGGCGCGACCGCCGCCGACCTGTTCGGTCAGCCGGACATCGACGGTGGCCTGGTAGGTGGTGCGTCCCTGAAGGTGGACGACTTCTCCCAGATCATCGCTGGCGCTGCCAAGTAAGGCTCGCACGAAGAGGGGCCTGTCCCCTCTTCGTCTATCTCCTTTCCTATGAAGCCGAGTCCCTCATTTTCATAGGAAAGCCGATATAGTAAACACGTGGCTGACTGCATTTTCAGATATTGATTTTCGACAACTTGGATCCAGAGGCACTCATGACCAAACAAATCAAACGTATTGGTGTTTTGACCAGTGGTGGTGACGCACCGGGTATGAACGCAGCCATCCGCGCCGTGGTGCGCGCCGGTCTGCACCATGGCCTGGAAGTTTACGGCATCTATGATGGCTACCTCGGTCTGCATCAAGACAGGATTGTCAAGCTGGAACGCCACAGCGTCTCCGACGTGGTCAACCGTGGCGGTACCTTCCTCGGCTCCGCCCGTTTCCCCGCCTTCAAGGATCCGAAAGTGCGCGCCGAAGCCATCGAGAACCTGAAGAAACACGGCATCGACGCCCTGGTGGTGATCGGCGGTGACGGCTCCTACATGGGTGCCAAGAAGCTGACCGAGGAGGGTTTCCCCTGCATCGGCCTGCCGGGCACCATCGACAACGACATCGCCGGCACCGACTTCACCATCGGCTTCGACACCGCCCTGAACGTGGTGGTTGACGCCATCGACCGCCTGCGCGACACCTGCAGCTCCCACCACCGCATCTCAGTGGTCGAGATCATGGGCCGCCACTGCGGCGATCTAGCCATGTCTGCCGCGGTCGCCGGTGGCGCCGAGTACGTGATCGTGCCGGAAGTAGCCTTCGACAAAGAGAAGCTGCTGCAACAGATCAAGGAAGGAGAAGCCAAAGGCAAGCGTCACGCCATCATCACCATCTGTGAGCATGTCACCGATGTGAACGCCCTGGCCAAAGACATCGAGTCCATGACAGGCCGCGAAACCCGCGCCACCATCCTGGGCCACATCCAGCGCGGTGGTTCCCCCACTGCCCGCGACCGCATTATGTCCAGCCGCATGGGCGCCTTCGCCGTCGAGCAACTGCTGGCGGGTCAGGGTGGTCGCTGCGTCGGTATCCAGGGCAACGAGATGGTGCACCATGACATCATCGACTGCATCGAGAACCTCAAGCGCCCGTTCAATCAGGAGCTGTACGATCTCTCCACCACCCTGTTCTAAGCCCAGCGGTTTTTTACCGGGTCGTCATGAAAAAACCCTCCGTTGGAGGGTTTTTTATATCTTAATCCGGCTAGCGGTTTAATGGCCATTCCCGGTTGCCCAGTCGGGCTGTCTCGACAGTAGTGCAAGCACCTCTTTGCACCATGTCCCTAAAGAGCTGGCCTGCTTGACTGGGCTCTTCCCCCTATCTTTTTTTCTTTCCAACCACTGCGTCTATCATCGTTTAGTCAGGCTCTTGCTGCAGTTATCTCTTGCTAGCTCCTTGTTACCGGCTAACGCAGCTATTTTCCTGCCCTACCTTCTTTGAAGCATCTGATCCATTTTGCAATTTGTGTTGCCCGCTATAGAGGTCTCTCGCCAGCGACTGCAGGCCATGGCGGGGGCGGGGGCGGATTAGCGCAAGACGCGCCCTTCCCTCCCTCTATCACGCGCTGCCACACATCAAGCACGCCTGATATTAAGTGGCGATAGAGCTGGAGTGTCGCTGCCAGGCAAACCGCCCCTTCAATACAAAAGGGATACGTTTTCCCTTTCCCCCACCCCCCTATTTTTTGCCACACAGCCATAGGCCCGGGTCCATCAGGTGCGGGGCATCCAGGCCAGCGGTCGGTCAGAAAGCCTGCTCAGGCGCGACACGGGGCGGCGCGCACCGCCGGACTCCCCTTTTATTGCGGACGGTTTCCCATTAAGTTGATGAATACCACCACTACCCCCATGCCAACCGGCTGTCCGGGCAAGGGTTATGACAATGGCTGGCAGATAACTTGATGAGAGATGGCAAAATACAGCCCGGACACTTGAATACCATCCTGATGACAGTTTGTGACGAGTCAAATGGCCAGATTGCCGGTGAAGATTTTACAGCAATCAAAGTGGCGCCATAAGAAACCACAAAAAAAATCACACAACAAACAAGCAATACATTGTTTTTATTTGAAAAAATAATAACCCATCCCATGAAAGAGTGTCAGCGCTCTCCATTAGTGCAAAAAAAAAGCGTAAAAAACAAAAAACACCAACCTGACAAGCCATGACACCAAAAGCCTACAAAAATAACAATCTTTGTTGTTTTATCGTCCCGATGTGGTATCTTGATCCCACTATTCATCAGCCAAGGGAGACAAAATGATGACTGAGTTCGTTGTTACCGCCGTTTTTACCGTATTTTTCACTCTGGTTGCCGTCTCTCTGCCCTCTCTGGGTCAGCTCTAAGCCGGCCAATACCTAGGTGCAGAGACGCTGTCGACCGCCAGCCTCCATCCGCGCTGGCTAATTGAACAGAAGATCGCACTTTTGATGCTCTGGCGTGAAATATCCACAGAGACCGACATTTACTGATAGTCACTGTGTATTTTTCAGCCTCCAGCATGCTGACCCAAGGGGAGCCATATCGGCTCCCCTTGTTGCATTCCTGTCATCGGGATTTACTCTTGCCCCCCTGCCCTTCACAATGCCCGCTGGACTCGACATGCAGGAATCATCATGACTCAGGATGCTCTGCGCCGCTGGCGCCGTGATCTTCATCGTCACCCCGAAGCGGCCTGGTGTGAATTTCGCACCACCACCCTCATCGCCCGCCACCTCTCTGAACTCGGATTCGACGTCATGCTGGGCGACCAGCTGCTGGCCAGCAACCTCATCATGGGGCGGGAGATCGATGTGCCAGCCCAGAAGGCCCGCGCCCTGCACCAGGGAGCCGATCCCGACTGGCTGGCTCGCATCGAGGAGATCACCGGTGTGATGGGGCTCTGGGACAGCGGTCGTCCCGGCCCCACCCTGGGTTTTCGCTTCGACATCGATGCGGTGGAAGTGGAGGAGCAGCCGGATCCCGGCCATGGTCCGAGTCAGGGGGAGTGGCAATCCTGCAACCCGGGCTGGATGCACGCCTGTGCCCACGACGGTCACACCGCCATCGGGCTGGTGCTGGCCGAGCGGATTGCGGCCCTGGCCGAGGGACTCAATGGCCGGATCAAGCTGTTCTTCCAGCCTGCCGAGGAGGGCTGCCGCGGTGGCAAGGCACTGGCCGCCGGCGGTCAACTCGATGATCTGGATGCCCTGCTGGCGCTGCACATCGGCATTCATGCCGAGAGTGGCGAGCTGGTGATCAATCCCACCGACTTCCTCTGCTCCACCAAGTTCGACGTTGAGCTGATGGGGCGCGCCGCCCACGCAGGGCTCGAACCCAACGCCGGTGCCAATGCGCTCGCGGCCGCCTGCATGGCCACCACCGCCATGCTCGGCATTCCCCGCCATCGAGATGGCATGACCCGCATCAACATCGGCCAGCTCCACGCCGGCAGCGGCCGCAACGTGATCCCGGGTCACGCCCAGTTGCAGGGGGAAACCCGAGGCGCCACCCCTGAGCTCAACGACTACATGTTCACCCAGGTGCAGCAGATAGTGGCGGGAGCCGCCGCCATGCAGGGCGTCACCTACCTCATTCGCAAGCAGGGGGAAGCCATCGGCATCGAAAACAGCCCGGCTCTGCTCGAGGAGATAGTGCCCCTGGCCGAGGGATTGTCATTCAAGACCATCCACAGCCGCCGTTTCGGGGCGAGCGAAGATGCGGGTTTTCTCATCGAGCGGGTGCAGCGCAATGGCGGGCAAGGGGCCTACCTCATCCTCGGCGCCAACCTGGCGGCCCCCCACCATCACCCGGAGTTTGACTTCGACGAGTCGGTGCTGGCCCCTGGGGTCGCCCTGCTGGAGGCCTGGCTGCTGGGCCGTCTCGCTCCCTAGGGCAGAGCATCAGTGCAAAAAGGCAGCCCAGAGGCTGCCTTTTTGCTGTCAGCGCCATGATGGCACCTTGACTGATCCGCTCGTCGTCTCATTGCCCCAGCACGATGGCACCGAGGTGGGCGAAGTGGTGGATCTCGTGGGTCGACTCGCAAGGGGTATCGTGGCGCGCCGGGTTGTACCAGCAGGTGGCGAGACCCTGGGCGGCGGCGCCGGCGATGTCGGTCTTGGGGTTGTCCCCCACCATCAACACCCTGGCGGGATCCGGCCGTCCCATCCGCTCGAGGGCGAGCTGGAAGATGGCGGGAGCGGGTTTGGTCACCCTCACCTCGTCGGAGATCACCAGGGGCTCGAACCAGTGGCTCCAACCCAGTTTGTCGAGGCGACCGCGCTGGGGCAGGCTGAAGCCGTTGGTGATGATCCCCATGCGTACCCGCCCCTGCATCGCCTCGAGGGTCTCGGTGACCCCCTCGAGAGGAGTGCTCAGGGCGATGATCTGCTGCAGGAAGGTGTCGTTCATGGCCATGGGGGCCACCTCCACCTGCTCGGCAAACAGGGAGAAACGGGTCTGCTGCAGGTGGGCCGCGTCTATCTCGCCGCTGTTGTACTGCTGCCAGAGTCTGTGGTTCAGCCCGTGATATTCCGCCATCTTGGCGGGGCTGGGATGAACCCCGTAGATCTGCAGGGTTCGCTCCAGGGCCTCGGTGACCGGGAAATCCAGCAGGGTTTCGTCCAGATCGAACAGCACCCAGTCATAACTTGGTTGTTTCACGCTTGTCCTCAATGCTTGGCTCTTGTGTGGCACTTCGCTTGTTGCTTGGTGCGGCCTCTGCCGCCGGTACCGAGAAGGCCAACGCCCTCCCGGCCCCTGTCAGCACAGCGGGCTGGCGAGCAGATCCAGGGTCAACCGGACACCGAACCCCGTCACCTCGCTGCTGACGACCCCATTGCCCCCCTTGTTGCGAAAACCGCTGAGATCCAGGTGCAGCCAGGGTGTTTCTGCTCCGACGAAGCGGCTCAGGAAGCGGGCGGCGTCGATGTGATCCGGCGAACTGCCGGGGGCACACTGTAGCAGATCCGCCCATTCGCTATCGAGGTTGTCATCGTAATCCTCATCCAGCGGGAAGGGCCAGATCCGCTCGCCGCTCTGCTGCCCCAGGCTTATCAGTTCACCGAGCCAGGCGGGACGATTGGTGAAGGCGCCGCTGTAACGGCTGCCGAGCGCCCGCTTGCAGGCACCGGTCAGGGTGGCGTAGTCGATGAGCAGATCCGGCTTGTCCCCGGCAGCCAGGGCGAGGGTGTCCGCCAGCACCATGCGCCCCTCGGCGTCCGTGTCCACCACCTCGATGGTGGTGCCGTTGATGGCGATCACCACCTCGCCGGGTTTATAGGCCAGGGGGCCTATGTGGTTCTCCGAGATGGCGAGCCAGCAGTGCACCTCATAGGGCAGCCTGGCGCGACGGATCGCGAGCAGGGTGCCCAGTGCCACGGCGCTGCCCCCCATGTCCAGGTGCATGCCATACATGCTGCCGCCGACTTTCAGGTTATAGCCGCCGGAATCGTGGCAGATCCCCTTCCCCACCAGGGCGAGGCGGCGCTGGGCATTGGCCGGACAGTAGCTGAGTTTCACGATGGCGGCCTGGCCGTCCGCGGAGCCCCTGGCCACCGCGAGGAAGGCGCCGGCGCCGAGGCGGGTCAACTCGGCCTCATCATACTCCCGCCACTGCCAGCCTTCTGCCTCGGCGAGCTCCCGGGCCAGGGCACGATAGCTTTTGGGAGTCAGATCCGAGGCGGGCAGCACCGCGAGATGGCGAGCCAGCCCGTTGCCCTCGGCCTCGGCCAGGATCCGGTTCAGATCCAGGTTGCAGGCGGGCGACACGGACAGCTGTTGATAGCTCACCGGGACGTCGGCTCGCTGCTTGTGGGTCGGCAACGCCACGTTGGCCGCGAGCAGGGTGGCGAGCACCAGCTCGGCCAGCTCGGCCCGGTTCTCGTCGTCAAAACCGCAAAGATGCAGTGCCAGCCGCTCTGCCTTGAGAGCCGCCAAGGGCGCCACCCAGTCGCGCACCAGCTTGTAGCGTCTATGATCCCGCGCCTCGGCGGGATCGACGAAGATCACCAGCTGCACACCGCTGTGATCACTCAGGCGATAGGGCGCCTTCTGGCCCAGGGCTATCTGGGCCGCCACGGCGGCAAAGGCGGGTTCGGCCAGCAGGTTCGCCCGCTCGGATCCGGCGATCAGCAGCAGCTTGATGGGGGTCGGACTCGCCATCACCTCCGTCAGGCTGGCGTTCTGGAGCTCTATCTTGGGCGGGAGATAACGAAAGGGTTGCAGCATAGGAAGAGCCTCATCCATGGACAGAAACCAGGATGATACCGAACAAGGGGCGCAAACGACCAGCATCTTGAGGATTAATGTTCAAGATCAGGGAGATAGATAGGGGAAATAGAGGATGAAGAGGCATTGCAAGGAGTTGGTTGCGGGGGCCGGATTTGAACCGACGACCTTCGGGTTATGAGCCCGACGAGCTACCGAGCTGCTCCACCCCGCGTCCGAATTGTTGTCTGTCACCAGACCTTGCACCATCAACTGCCGAGCAGTGGCAGTCGATGTCGTTGCAGCACCCCAGGGTTTGCGCCCTGCCATGCCGGCAAAGAGTTGGTTGCGGGGGCCGGATTTGAACCGACGACCTTCGGGTTATGAGCCCGACGAGCTACCGAGCTGCTCCACCCCGCGTCCGAGGTCGCCCATAATAGGCGCCAACGCTGAGATTGCAAGTAATTATCCTAAAAAAAGTTGATCGGGGGATTAAACCACCAGATGTTGTTGCCTTTTGCAACAAACCGCAGGCTTTTCAGTCAACTAGCGGATCTGCCCCCGACCAGACAATCCTGTTCCCTCACTCTGTTTGACACGCAGTACGCACCGGCGACGCCCTTTTTCCCATAAAAAAGCCCGCACCGGATCGGGTGCGGGCTCTTCTTGTCGCCAGGGTCTGCGCCGAGGAGTCAGGTCAGAGGAGTCAGGTCAGTTGATGCAGCACGCTGGTGGCCGCTATCTCGGCCATCAGCAGACCGCAGAGGGTAACGGACAGCACCACGGGGGCCGTCTCCTGCTGCCGGTAGAGCGGCGTGAACCAGAGCAGCAAGGCGGCGATGAGCAGCGCGGCCTGGGTCAGTACCCAGGGTTGCAAGGCACTTAGGGTAGCGGCCTCGGGCGCCGCCATCAGCAGCTGTGCGACAAACCAGAGCAGGCTGGCGATGGCCGCCGCCAGGCCGGCCACAGGGAGCAGGACATTGAACGCCTGCAAGCGGTGACGGGCCCGCAGCAGCATCAGGTGGGCGAAGGCCGAGCCCAGCAGCACCATCTGCAGCAGGCCGTTCAGCCAACCCTGCAGTTGCAGCAATCCGGCGCCATAGAGGGCCAGCGGCAGGGCCGGCAGCCACAGCAGGGTGGCCGGGATGGCGCGCTTGCCCTCGAGACGGGACTGGACGAGGGAGATCACTATCCCCAGCACCAGGGCGGCGCCCCCGCACCATATGAGCCAGTCGCGCGTCCCGGCTTCGATAGCCAGCATCAGGGAGAGGCCGGTAATGACCCAGATGGAGAAGAGCTGGGTGGTGATCCGCGAACGCTGACCCGGGCAGAGATCCCCCCGCCAGAGCACCAGGGCGAGGGCGATCAGGGCGCCCAGGGCCATCAGGCCGGTCAGGGGAAAGAGCCAGGAAGGAAGTTGGACGAACATAGGGTCTCCAGCAACAGACAGGAAGTGAGCGTGATGCGCGCCCGCTATCGGCGGGCCTCATCGACAGAAGGGGGCGAGTATACCCAAACTCGCCCCCTTCCCCAACGGCGCAAACCTAGCACTGCCTAGCTCTGGCCCCGGGCGAGCGCCACCACCCGCGCGAACATCTGCTTGAGCACGGGGGGAATGCGATCGCTACCGAGTCGCTCCGCCTCCTCCACCACCGCCAGCGCCATGCCTGGCTTGCTGCGATGGTGGATCGCCTTGGTGATGATGCGGGAGGGGCTCATGGTCGAGCGCCCCCCCACCCCGGCCTCCCGCCGGAACACGGGCTCGAAGCCGTTGTGATAGAGGTAGTGTTCGATGTCGGCCGCCGGCAGCTGGGTCACCCTGTCCCGCTCCCGCTCCCCCTTGAGCAGGGCCCGGGCCGAGCTCGCGTACTTGACCCCCGCCTCGTCGCCGTCGGTGAGCAGATGCCACTCGATGCCAAAGTCCCGAGCCACCTTGATGAGGGGAGCCTGGCCGCACTGGGCGAATTCGATGATGCGCACCCCTTCCGCCCGCAGGCTGTAGCCGCAGATCTGGGCGAGCTCGGAGAGCAGCCAGATCTCGGTCTCCCCCTCCACCAGCAGCCAGCAGCGGGCAAACAGGGACATGGGCCTATTGATGCGCACGTGAAACGCTATCTTGCGCAGATCGTCGCTGCTGTAGCGCTCGCCGCCGAGCTGCTGGCAGAGGATGTCCTGCTGGCGGCGCACCAGCCGGCGCACCTGGTTCAGCGGCAGGGAGGAGAGCAGATCCCCGGAGTTGGTGGTGAGCAGCTTCTGGCCGGGTAGCTGCTCCAGCAGCCCCCAGGCCAGCGCCAGCATGGTGGGGTGCAAGCGGCTCTCCGGGTCTTCCAGGATCATGATGGGCCTGGCCCCCTCCTCCAGCTCCCGGTTGCCGCGGGCATTGAGCAGCATGGCCGCCATGCCCGCCATGGCCAGTTGCAGGGCCCGGTTGTCCGCATTGCGCAGCAGCACCTGCAGGTTGCCGGGGTTGCGCAGGGTCATGGGCCTGTTGACTATCTCCCGCTGGCTGCGGGGCTTGTGCTTGATGGGGGCCAGGGCGCTGAAGTAGTGATCCATCAGCTGGCGCACCGCCTGCAGGGCCTCCTTCAACTCGGGTTCGCCGATGCGCTGGGGCTCGTCCGAGAGCTTGCCGGAGAGATCCCCGAGGCGCTGGGCGGAGAGATCCCCCCAGGGCAGGGTCTCGATGCCGTCCCGCGCGGTGCGGGCGTCCCGCAGGCGAAACACAGGGTTCATGGTGATGAGCAGGTGCACCAGCTCATCGTTGTTCTCCATCTCCAGGCTCTTGCCGATGCCGTCGAGAAAGTCGTGGGTGGTCAGCACTGTGCCGTCTTCCTGCAACTCGGCGCTGGCGCGGTAGTGCACCCGGTGGAACTTGTCCTTGTGGGGGATCCAGGCCGCACCGAGGCGGGCCAGGCGGCGGGAGTGCTGGCACATCTGGGGCCGGTATTCGCAAAAGGTGAGCACCAGTTGCAGGGTGCGGGATGGGGCCAGCTCCGGATCTTCCGGCTGATGGAAGTCATCCGCGGTGAATCGGTAGGGCTCGGCGTCCCCCAGCAGGCACCAGAGGGCGCGCAGCAGACTGGACTTGCCCCAGGCGTTCTCGCCGATGAGTACCGTCGTGTGATCCAGCCCGAGCGAGAGCCGGTTTATGCCACGAAAACCTTTAACTTCAATACGTTCCAGAAACATGCAGCCATACCCGGTCCATCCTGATGGGCCCATAGTGGCAAAGTTGCCATTAAAATCCTACCGGGTCGTGGCGATTTTCAGCGGGAACTGTGAGGCACGAGTGGTTCGGGGGCCGCGGGGGGACAGAGGCGGATCTTCGGGCCATTCCAGTGGCTGAACCAGAGATGGCGGGTACGGGTCTGACGCTTTCGATGATTCAATGGGCACTCCATAGGCAACACGGGACGGCCCCATACCGTCCTTGCCCTGCATGGTGCCCCTCAATCGTGACAGCCAGATGACAACTGGCTGCGCCACTGACCCGGGCTCAGGCCGAAGGCCTCCTTGAAGCGATTGCCGAGGTGCCCTTGGGAGGAGAAACCGCACTGGGCGGCGATGCTGGCCAGAGGCTCAGATCCCGCCAGCAGTTGCCTGGCCCGCTTCAGACGCAGCCCCAATAGATAGCGATGGGGCGGGCAACCCAGGCTCTGGCCGAACATGCGGGCGAAGTGGTATTCGCTCAGGCCCGCCTCCCGGGCGAGATCGCTCAAGGTGACGGGATCCGCCAGATGGGCCAGCAGGTACTCCTGCACCCGCCGGATGGTCACGGGTGCCAGCCCGCCTCGTATCTGGGGCAAGGCGGGCGCCTCCTGGGTGTGGTGACGATAGGCGTGCAACATCAGCATCCAGGCGCCGTGGGAGAGCGCCATGCGATCCTCGTCCTGCTGCCAATTCAGCCCCATCAGCTGACGCTGCACCAGGGCAGCCGCCACGGGATCCTCGATGAAGGTCTTGTCCTCCAGCACGAGGTGACGCCCCTCCTTGTCGCAGGCTTCTTCGGCGATGCGGCCGAGGTGGGACGGGCTGAAATAGAGGTGGAAGAAGCGAAACTCTTCGCGCACCAGCCACTCGGATCTGTGGTGATCCGGCATGATGCACACCTTGCCGGCCCCGCCATGGCCGCCGGGACCGTCGAGGCGCTCGGTCTGCTCGCCCCCCTGCAGGTAGACGCTGATGGTGTGATGGCCCGGCTTGTGATAGCGGGTCTGATCGTAACGATTGCACCAGCTGGCGAGGCCTAGCCCGGGCTCTAGCCAGCAGGAATCCTCCAGCCGCGCCCCCGTGCTGACCAGGGCATCGAACACCCCCGCCTCTCTGATTGGTTGCATCATGGGTTGCAATATCTGCTGCGTGGCATCTTGCACCTCGGTCCTCCTCATCGGCTCGCCCTCGCCTTTGCCCTCATCTTATCGTGACCCCTCCTCGCGCGCTGCCCCTGCCCGGAAAAAACCGCAAGATGCTGTAAGCCAGATACAGAGCCTCGGGCCCATGCTGGATATCTGTTTCTCATCCGCGGGATCCTCCATGAACCTCCTACTCTATGTCTCCACCGTCCTTATCTGGGGCAGCACCTGGATTGCCATCGCCTGGCAGCTCGGCCCCATCCCCATCGAGGTGTCAGTGCTCTATCGCTTCGCCCTGGCGGCCCTGGCGCTGTTCGCCCTGCTCACGGTGAGCGGCAAGTTCCCGCGCCTGCCCTGGGCCGGTCAGCGCTACGCCGCCCTGCTCGGCGCCCTGCTGTTCTCCACCAACTTCCTCTGCTTCTACCACGCCACCCTCTATATCCCGAGCGGCCTGTCGGCGGTGATCTTCGCGAGCGCCAGCATCTTCAACGGCCTCAACCTCTGGCTGTTCGAGGGCAAGCGCCCCGGCTTGCGCTGGCTGCAGGGATCCGTGTTGGGATTGCTCGGCACCCTGCTCCTGTTCTGGCCGGTGCTGGCGGATGCGCAGCTCGGGGCCAACGGCTGGAAGGGGCTGCTGCTGGCCTGCGCGGGCACCCTCTGCTTCTCGCTCGGCAACCTGGTGTCGGCCCGGGGCCAGCGCCAGGGCTATCAGGTGTTGCAGATGGTGCCCTGGGGCATGGTCTACGGAGTGGTGCTCCTGCTCGGCTGGGTCGCCCTGCTCGGCCAGTCCCTGACGCTGCCCACCGAGCCCCGTTATGTCGCAGCCATGATCTACCTGGCCATCTTCGGCTCCGTCATCGCCTTCACCGCCTACCTCACCCTGGTGGGGCGCATCGGCGCCAGCAAGGCGGCCTACGCCACCGTGCTCTTCCCCCTAGTGGCGCTGAGCCTCTCCACCCTGTACGAGGGTTTCGTCTGGCAGCCGGTCTCCATCGTCGGGGTGGTGGTCAGCCTCATCGGCAACCTGGTGATCTTCGCGCCCCCCGTCAAGGCGTGGCGCTGGCCGCTTTCGAGGGCTACAAACGGTACTTGCCCCTGATCCCGTCAGCCCCTAAGGTAGCGACTTCCAACCAAGAGGCCGGGAGGCAACATGTTACTGGAAGGGCTGGAGACACTCTGCCTGCTGGCAAGCGAAGGGACCATGGCCAAGGTGGCCAGTCGCCTCTATATCAGCCAGTCGGCGGTGAGCAAGCGCATCAATCAGCTGGAGCTGCGCCTCGGCAAGAAGCTTATCGAGCCGGATGGTCGTCAGATCCGGCTCACCCCCCAGGCCCGCGAACTGCTGGCCCGTGTCGCCCCTAGCCTGGCCGAGATGAAGGGGGTGCTGGCGGACAGCCAGATCCTCACCGATGGCAACCCCCTGCCCGTCGCCTGCTCCGAGACCCTGCTGGCGGGCTATCTCGCCCGCTTCATGCACGACTACCTGCAGTGTGATCCCCACCTTGCCCTCTCCACCCACCACACCCCGGTGATCCTGGCGCGGGTGCGCGGCGGTGACGCCCTGCTCGGCATCTGCGCGGGCCGCCTGCCGCCGGGGCACGGCCTGTGCGCCGAGCTCCTGCTGACGGAGCCCTTCTATCTGGTGGGAGAAGATCAACATGAGGAAGGGGGGCGTGATCAGGGAGGCCAGGACGAGATGCGCAAGATCCTGACCATGGATCTGGAAAACCCCTCCAACCGCTACCTGCGCGAGCCTCTGGCGACCCTGGGATTGGAGCCCGCCATGGAGCTCGACTCCTACCTGGCACTCATCGAGCTGGCCAAGGCGGGCATAGGCCCCGTGCTGCTCCCCGCCGGCCTGCTGACCCTGGTGGGGGAGCAAGGGGCGAGCGCCCGTCCCCTGCCGGGGCTAGGCCGCCCCCTGCACCTGGTCTATCGCCCCAACAGCCTGAAGCGCTCGCGCATCGCCCGCCTGGTGGAGGGGATCAAGGAACACTTCGCCGGGCTTGGCGAAGGGTTGCAGCCCGGTCGCAGATGATGCTCAGTGAAGCCAAGCGAACAGCTCGGGATACTGGCTCCACACCAATTTGGCGGACATCAGCAGGGAGACGGTCACCAGCAGCGGCTTGATAAGCTTCACTCCCTTCTTCAGCACCAACCGGGAGCCGAGCCGGGCGCCGATAAACTGGCCCAGCGCCATGCAGAGCCCCACGCTCCACACCACCTTGCCCCCCAGGGTGAAGAACAGCAGGGAGGCGATGTTGGAGGTAAAGTTCAGCAGCTTGGTGTGGGCCGTGGCCCGCGCCATGCCAAACCCCGCCAGGGCCACGAAGCCGATGGCGAAGAACGACCCCGTTCCCGGCCCGAAGAAGCCGTCGTAGAAGCCGACCCCGCCCCCCACCAGCAGCGCAAACAGCATGGGGCTGAGGCGGCGCTGGCTCTCGGCATCGCTCACCCGGGGGGAGAAGTAGAAGTAGCAGGCGAAGGCCACCAGCAGGAAGGGCAGCAGCCGCTCCAGGATGGCGGCGTCTATGGTCTGCACCGCCAGGGTGCCGAGCGCCGCGCCGATGAAGGTGCAGATCACCGCGGGCCAGATGATGGACCACTCCAGCAGGCCGCGGCGGGCATAGAACCAGGTGGCGGAGAAGGAGCCGAAGCTGCTCTGCAGCTTGTTGGTGCCGAGCACCAGGGCCGGCGGCATGCCGGTGGCGAGCAGGGCCGGCACCGTCAGCAGGCCGCCGCCCCCGGCGATGGCATCGATAAAGCCGGCGACAAGGGCCACCCCGAACAGGGCGACCAGGGTATAGAGTTCCAATTCCATCCATAGACCTCGTGTGATTGGCGGCGCCGGCGTTGGCCTGGAGCCTGAATGAGTCAGTTGGCCGCTATCCTAGCGGGCTCTCGCTCATGAGGCTAACGAAACGATGGCAGCCAATTGATTCCTTATTTTCATCAATGACCGCTTGCCGGGATCAGGCGGCGTCAGCCCCCTCGCCCCTGCCCCCATCAGGCTGGGCCGCCTCCCCCTTGATGGCCTCGAGGGCCCGCAGCAGCGGCAGCTCATCCTCCCCCGGCGCCCGGCTCACCCTGCCCGCCATGTAGCGGCTACTGAAGAGATTGAACCAGTGTTGCAGCGCCTGACCGGCCTCGATCTCACCGGCCACCTCCAGCACGCAGGCCGCCACCTCGGCGGTGCACAGGTGCTCATCGCAATGGGCGACCCGCATGCCGTAGGTGGAGAGCGCCTCGGGTCTGACCGCCAGCACCGGGAAACTGTCCAGATAGGGGCTCATGTTGAACATCTTGCGCGCCTCGGGCCAGGTGCCGTCCAGCAGAATGAAGAGCGGCTTCTTGCCGGGCACCGGCGCCACCTCGGTGGTGAGGCGCGCTGGCTCCTTTTCACAGGCGGGGAATACCACATAGGGCTGCCAGGCGGGATCCGCCAGCAGGGCCAGCAGTTCGGGATGGGGCTGGGTGCGCCGCCAGAGGAAGGCCCAAGTGGTGCCTGGCAACACGTCGGCGATGAGGCGACCTGTGTTGGAGGGCTTCATGGGCTCGCTGTCATACATCAGCAGGCAGAAGCCCGCCTCGGCCTTGAGTTCGGGACGCCAGCCGCAGGCGCACCAGTCGTGGCGCAGCTGACAGGCCTCGCAGCGGGGCACGGCGCCGCCGCGGGCGAGGAAGGGTCGGGTCGAGACGCTCTTGCGCCAGATGCGCAGGCGATTGACGGCGTGATCGGGGATGGGCTTCATGGCAGGAGGCGCTCGGGAGGCGGACGGATAAAGGGAGCGGATTGTAGCGAGCGCCATGGTGGCTCGCAAGCGGTCAGTTCGCAACCAGACGGCCTGCAGGCCGGAGATCCCCTCCTATACTTGGTCGTCACCCATCCACCCGGCCCGGGAAACCGATGGGACAAGGAGCGAAGATGGCAGAACAAGACATGGCAAAGGAGCACGCCCTGGCCGAGGGCTCGACCTTCACCTGGCACGAGCTCTATGTGCCGGACGGTGAGGCGGGCGTGCAGTTTTACACCGAGGTGCTCGGCTGGCAGATGCAGCAGACGGCGCTGGAGGGGTTCGACTACCCCATGCTGGTAGCCAACGGCCGGCCGGTGGCCGGAGTCATGTCCACCAAGGACAATCCCCAGATGGCGGGAGTCCCTCCCCACTGGGCGACCTATATCGCGGTGGACGACGTGGATGCGCGGCTCGCCAGGGTGACCCGGCACGGCGGCTCTGTGGTGGTGCCCCCCATGGACATCCCCAGCGTCGGGCGCATGGCGCTCATCGCAGACCCGCAGGGCGCCCATATCTGGCTGTTTACCTCGGCCCCCATGTGAACCGAACTGCAACCCATATGACAGAGGGGCCGTCAGGCCCCTCTTCGTCTATGTATACCTAGCTCAGGCAGATTTACGCAGGATCTGCTCGAGGTAGTGCGCGAAATTGTGGCCGTGGTGTGCCAGCAGTTTCGGGAACATGGAGATGGAGGTCATGCCCGGGAAGGTGTTGATCTCGTTGAGCAGGATCTCCCCTTCTTCGGTCAGGAAGAAGTCGATGCGCGACAGGTGGGTCAGCTTGAGCTGACGGAACGCCTTGAGGGCATAGGCCTGGATGGCATCGGCCTGCGCCTGGGTCAGCCCCTCGGCCCGCAGGGCGGTCTCGGTGTGGCTGGCGCTGCTGTACTTCTCTTCATAGGTGTAGAACTTGTCGGTGGGCACGCAGATCTCGCCGGGATAGGTCGCCACCAGCTCGTCGCCGTACTGATAGACTGCCACTTCCAGCTCGCGGGGCTTGACCGCCTTCTCGATCAGCACCTGTTCGGAGTAACCGAAGGCGTCCTCGATCCCCTGCAGCAGCTCGGCCTCGTTGCTGGCGGCGTAGCAGCCGACCGACGAACCTTGCGAGGCCGCCTTGATGAAGACCTTGCCCCACTTGGCCAGGGCCGCCTTGGCATCAGCTATGCCCGCCTCGTCCTGCTCGGTCAGGAACAGATAGGGGGTATTGGGGATGCCGAGGGCGGAGAACCACAGCTTGGTGCTGATCTTGTTGAAGCAGATCTTGCTCGCCTCGGCGTCACAGCCCAGATACGGCAGGCCCGCCAGCTCCAGGAAGGATTGCAGATCGCCGGTCTCGCCGGGGTAACCGTGGATGCAGGGCACCACGAAGTCCACCGGACGGGCCACGCTGTCGAAGGAGAGCAGCTTGTCCAGCCCCAGCTTGCACTCGCGGCCATCGGCGCTGAGCCAGCGATCGGCGAACATCTCGACCCGGGTCACTTCGACCCCGGCCAGCAGACCGAGTTGTTGCTCGAGGAAATTGGCGCTGCGCAGAGAGACTTCGTGCTCGGCGCCACCGCCGCCGCACAGCAGCAAGACATGCATGTTCTTCATTAGATGTGATCCCTTGGGAGAAGCGGCTTCGTCATGAGCGGTGATAATGCCATCGCGCGATCCCCGCGCGAAAACCGGGCGAAGCCAGAAACGAACATAAGTGCGGGCCAGTGTAGCAAGGGAGGCGAAGCCTTGTCAGCCGATGCGCCCCCTCTTTCCCCCTGATGTGGCAACTAAAGGGGGCGTTTGCCGCCGTCTCTGTGTCAAAATTGGTCTCGCTCCCCTCAGCGAGGGGGATCCACCCGCCCGGCCCCGTTGCCGTTGACCCGAAACCAGCCGGCAATGCTGTAGCGCTCGCGGCTCGCGGGCAGCACCTCGTGGGGGAAATCTTCCGACAAAAACAGCACCAGCCGCCCGCCCTTGGGGGAGACGTCCATCAGAAACTGCTCGTCGTCGTCATAGACCCGCAGCAATCCGCCCGCCTCGGGCGCCCAGCCGTTGTTGAGATAGAACACCGAGGTGAGGCGACGGTTGGAGCGCCCGGCGAAGGCGTCCCTGTGGGTGGCGTAGAAGTCCCCCTCCCGGTAGCGGGCGAAGTGGGCCTCGTAGTCGAACAGCCCCAGCATCAGGCTGCGGTTCGCCGCCAGACGCAGGGATTCCATCCTGGCCAGATAATTCGCCACCGGCGCCCCGAGATCGGGTTCGAGCCAGTGGATCTGATCCCGGCGAATGTCGGTATTGCCCTGATGCAACCCCTCGCGCCCTATGCCCGCCGGCTGCCACTCGTGGGGCAGGCAGGCGTTGAGTGCATCCACCTCTTCGGCGGTTAAAAAGTCGTCCACTATCACCCATCCCCGGGTGTAAATGGCATCCATGACGGCTTGATAGTCCAAGATTGGGCTCGCAACGAGTGGAGAGAGTGCGCTTTGTAGCGACTTCGCCGCCTCGGCACAAACCGGTTTGCTTCTCCTGAGAAGTCCCGCCATCAATGCAGCTGACAATTGGCCGAGTCGGTCGCCATTTCCCCTTGCCGCCCGGCCCCTCGACCATTAACGTGCTGCTATCATCCCGCATATTTTCAAGAGGGTATTCCCATGTCTCTAGCCTCCTTCCCCCTGCAGCGCCTCGATGGCAGCGACTTTCCCGTCGCAGACCTGCAAGGCAAGGTCATCCTGGTGGTGAACGTGGCGAGCCGCTGCGGCTTCACCCCCCAATACACCGGGCTCGAGGCCCTCTATCGGCAATTGGGTCCAGAAGGGCTGGTGATCCTGGGTTTCCCCTGCGATCAGTTTGGCCACCAGGAGCCGGGGGATGCGGAGGAGATAGCGCGCTTCTGCTCGGTGGATTACCCGGTGAGCTTCCCCATCCTGGCCAAGTGCGAGGTCAACGGCGAACAGGCCCACCCCTTCTACCGCTGGCTGAAACAAGAAAAACCCGGGCTGCTCGGCAGCGAGGCCATCAAGTGGAACTTCACCAAGTTCCTCATCGACCGCGATGGCCGGGTGGTGGACCGCTTCGCCCCCCAGACCAAGCCCGAGGATCTCGCCGCCCCCATCCGCGCCCTGCTCTGAGGCGCCCTCTCCCTTTTATCCGGGATGCCTCCCCCGCTGAGGGAGGCCTCTTTCCCTCGCGCAGTTCACCGCCCTGCTCCCTTCGCCACAGGGTTACTGCGCCTTCGCCCCAGTTCTGCTATATTACGCGCCCATAATCTTTCCATGTCGTGGTGGCCACTATGCGCCGCCCCCGTTGAGCCCAAGGCTCGGAGTCTCTCGCAAACATGTCATTCAATGAACTGGGTCTGTCACCGCACATTCTGCGCGCCGTCAAGGAGTTGGGTTACGAACAGGCAACCCCCATCCAGCAGCAGGCCATCCCGGCCATTCTGGCGGGACAGGATGTGCTGGGCGGCGCCCAGACCGGCACCGGCAAGACCGCCGGCTTCACCCTGCCCATGTTGCACCGGCTGCTGGCGAACCACGGCCGCGGTGGCCGTCGCCAGGTCCGCGCCCTGGTGCTGACCCCGACCCGCGAGCTGGCGGCCCAGGTGGGCGAGAGCATCGTCAAGTACGCCCATCACCTGCCGTTTCGCACCCTGGTCGCCTACGGCGGCGTCAGCATCAAGCCGAACCTGGATGCCATCAAGCTCGGGGTCGACATCCTGGTCGCCACCCCAGGCCGCCTGCTGGACTTGCTGACCCAGGGCGCCCTGACCCTGAGCGCCCTGGAAGTGCTGGTGCTGGATGAAGCGGATCGCATGCTCGACATGGGCTTCATCACCGACATCCGCCGCATCATGAAGGCGCTGCCGGAGGAGCGGCAGACCCTGCTGTTCTCCGCCACCTTCTCGGGCGACATCAAGGCGCTGGCGGACGATCTGCTCAAGACCCCGACCCTCATCGAGGTGAGCCCGACCAACAGCACCGCCGAGCAGGTCAACCAGCGTATCATCAAGGTGGATCGCGAGCGCAAGCGCGAGCTGCTCTCCCACATGATCGGCCGCAACAACTGGCAGCGGGTGCTGGTGTTCGTGCGCACCAAGCAGATTGCCGACAGACTCGCCCACCAGATGGTGAAGGACGGGCTGGATACCGTCGCCATCCACGGCGACAAGACCCAGGGTGCCCGCAACCGGGCGCTGGCGGATTTTCGTGAGGGCAAGGTGCGGGTGCTGGTCGCCACCGACATCGCCGCTCGCGGCCTCGACATCGACGATCTGCCTCACGTCATCAACTTCGAGCTGCCCCAGGTGGCCGAAGATTACATCCACCGCATCGGCCGTACCGGCCGCGCCGGTCGCGGCGGCGAGGCCATCTCCCTGGTGAGCCTGGATGAGCACGATCAGCTCAAGGCCATCGAGGCCCTCATCGGCCAGGCCATCCCGAGCGAAATACAGGAAGGCTATGAGCCGAGCGGCAAGCCGACCCGCCAGACCCTGCCGGGCAGCAAGCCGGTGCAGAACCCGCCCCGCGCCCGTGGCCATGCCAATGCCAAACACAACGCCGGCAAGGGACAACCAGCCAAGCCGGCCGGCAAGCGCCCCGCCAAGGGCGATGGCAGCAAGAAACCCGCCCCGGCGCGCAAGAAAGAGGTGAGCGGCGAGGACATCGGCTTCGCCCCCATGCGCCGCCTGCCCAAGGCCCAGCGCGGCGACTATCAGGACAACTCCAACGAGGAGTGAGGCCTGTTGCCGTGCACCCGGACAATAAAAAACCGCCGACAGGCGGTTTTTTATTGTCAAACTGGCTCAGCTCGCTGCTGGTTCAATCCGCCCCGGGCTCGTCGGCCAGGGCCAGATGCAGCAAGGGGTAGGGCCTGCCCTCCCCATCCAGGGGGGAGCGGCCCACCACCACGAAGCCCATCCGTCGATAGAAGCCGAGTGCCTGCTCGTTCTGCTCGTTCACATCCACCCGGCTCACCCCGAGATTGGCGATGGCATGGGCCACCAACTGGCGACCCGCCCCCTGCCCCATCCCAGCGGGGGCGACGAACAGCATCTCGATATTGCCCTCGGCCACCCCGATAAAACCGACGATCTCACCATCCTCCCCTCTGGCGCAGTTCAGCGTCACGGCATCGAAATAGTGCTCCAGGATCAAGGGCCTCAGGGCCGCTATGTCGGCTTCTTGCAGGAAGTGGTGGCTGGCCCGCACCGAGGCCTCCCAGATGGTGATAAGGGTTGGGTGATCGCACTTTTGTGCGGCGTCAATTTTCATCGCTACCTCAATATGTTGCGGATAACAGCCCACGCCTTTGATGATGCAGCAGTCCATGGGACTTATTGCGGCGCCTTGATAACAAACCCTTTCTCGATGCCGGCCTTGAAACCGAGTCCCTCGTAGAGGCGGTGAGCGGCCTCCCGCCCCTCCCCTGAGAGCAGCATCACCTTGTAGCAATCCAGCTCCCAGGCCAGCGCCAGGGTATGCTCCAGCAACTGATGGCTGAGCCCCTGGCGGCGAAACGCGGCGCCCGTGATCACATGCTCTATGATGCCGAAGGGCCGACCGCCGTTGGTGAGCGTCGGGATCACCCCGAGCTGGCAGCTGGAGGCCAGCTGGCCCTCCACCAGGGCCACCATGATGCGGGTATGGGGCAGATCAAGCATCGCCGCCAATCCCTCGCGGGCCCCTTGCTCGTCGAGCACGGGGTCCTGAGGCCTGAGTTCCTGATAGAGGGCCAGCAGCCCGGCCAAGTCCTGCGCCTCACACTCTCTGATCACCACTGTCGTCATCTTGCTGATCTCCCTTGGCATCGATATCAGGCGGGTCTTGGGGCAAACATGATGATGGCCATGCCGATCAGGGCCACCCCTGCCCCCACCAGATCCCACAGGCTGGGTTTGATGCCATCCACGGCCCAGAGCCAGAGGATGGCCACGAAGATGTAGACGCCGCCATAGGCGGCATAGACGCGGCCGGCGGCGGTCGGGTGCAATGAGAGCAGCCAGGCGAACAGGGCCAGGCTCAGGGCCGCAGGCAGCAGCAGCCAGGCGCTCTTGCCCTGGGTCAGCCAGAGATAAGGGAGATAACAGCCCAGGATCTCGGCAACCGCAGTCACCAGAAACAGGGCCAGGGTCTTGAGTTCAACCATGAATACTCGGGATCCTTGCAGGCAGAATGGACTTCTTGTGGCAAATCATACTGTTATATCCAGCCACTGCAATCGGCTTTCGAGGTGCACGGTTCAGGGCACGGGAGGCAGATGGCGGAGCACGAACAGGATCGAGGGACATCATGCGCTTGGCATGGCGTGCGGTAGGTATAGAGGGTATGCAAACAGGGGATAGAAAGCAGACAGGGAGCGGGCTGCGCTGTGCTTAAAAACAGTCAGGCCCGCCGAAGCGGGCCTGACGACAGGATTAGCGGGTCTTGACCGCCTGCAGCAGCACGGAGACATCCGGCCCGAAGCAGCGGGCTCGGATGGCCTCCCGGATATCCTGCTCGTCGTAGCGGCTGGCCGGGTAGACCAGCACGCAGGCGGTGTCCCCCGGTTGCAGGAAGTGGGTCTCGCCGAAGGGGGTGTAGCGGGTGGCACCTATGCTGATGAGGGCGTGGCTCGGGCGACCGGCCTGGGCCAGCAGCCCCTGGATGTGTTCGGCCGGTCCCTCGTCCTGCTGATGGTTGAACTTGTCGATGGCCCAGTCCAGCAGTTGGCCGTGGAAGTAACTGTAATCCACCGCCGCGCTGTCAACGCCATATGGATGCAGCTCGCCGCCGCGCTCCAGGTAGCAGGCGATGCGGTAGTCGTCGAGCTCGCAGCCCTCCGCAAAATGGGAGAGGGACAGGAGGTTCTCGGCCAGCCCCTTGCTCTCGGGGCCCCAGTTCTTCTTCTCGCTGATCTTTTTGGCGTTGGGGCGGCGGATGGAGCAGTCGTTGTAAGCACCAAAGGCCCGGGGGTGGATGGCCACCACCTGATCACCGGCGTAGACCAGCTCGCACCAGAGGGCCACTTCGGGCTCTATCTGCACCTTCTCGTCGCCACTCACCGCCGCCTCCGGCAGGAAGATGGCGTCGCCGCTCAGGGGGAAGACCCCGAGCTGGCCCGGGTGGGAGGGCACATAGAAGGGGAACAGCGCCTTGGGGGCTATCTTGTCGGTGACCTGTACGGCCACGAAGTCCGCCGCCTCCCCCGCCTGCTCCAGGTGACCGGCGAAATTGCCCGCCACCCCCAATCCGATAAAGTTGCGCTCGGTGATCTGCATCTGTGACTCCACTCGCGCCGGCCCGTGCCGTCGCTGTCGTTGTTCGTGGTCGGCGACTACCGCCAAAGAGGGAGAATATTAGAACACAACCCCGTTCCATCGCCCAGCTAGCGGCCGCCAAGCTGTGCGCCAGCCCCGGTTTCCCCAGGTCCGGCGCTCATAAAAGCGACAATCAGCATCAGGCTGTGATCCCGTCCCTTGGGCAAGGCCCGTACTTTTGCTAGTCTGCCCTATTCATTTGCCGGATGAGCACCCATTCACTGCCATGGCCACACATTTTGAAGGTCGCTTCGAGGTGGAATTCAAGTATCGCCTCGCCGATCGCGCCGCCTTTCTCGCGGCCCTCGCCCCCCTGGATCCCGAGGTGATGCTGGAGGACAACCAGGAGCGGGACTGCTACTTCGACAGCCCGGCGCGTACCCTAGCCGCCGAGGGCAAGAGCCTGGTGATCCGCGCCATGGCACCATCCGGCATTCGGCTGTGGATCCTGAAAGGGCCGGGACCGGATCGCTGCGAGGCGGTCAATATCAGCGACGATGGCAAGGCCATCAGCATGCTGCACAACCTGGGGTATGAAGAGGTGCTGGTCATCGAGAAGCGGCGCAGCATCTACTTCCTCGGCCCCTTCCACCTCACGCTGGATCATCTGACCGGCATCGGTGACTTCGCCGAGCTGGCCATCATGACAGACGACGAGGCCGCCCTGCCGGGTTATCGCCAACAGTTGCTGGCGCTGGCGGCGAGGCTCGGCCTCGATGACGCACAGCGGGAGACCCGCTCCTACCGCACCCTGTGCGAGCAGCAGCGGGAGTCACTTTGATGAACGGGGTTCACATGATAGACAAGCTGGCCTGGCTCACTTTTCAGGATAAACAACTGCTGTGCGCGCGCTCCCACGGCAAGCACATCTACTACATTCCCGGCGGCAAGCGGGAGCCGGGTGAGAGTGACGAGGCGGCCCTTGTCCGGGAGATCGACGAGGAGCTCTCCGTCCATCTCAAGCCGGATTCCCTGCGCTTTGCCTGCGAGTTCAGCGCCCAGGCCGACGGCAAGCCGGAGGGCGTGAATGTGAGATTACGCTGCTACACAGGGGAGGCTGACGGCACTCCCACCGCCTCGGCGGAGATCGCCGAGCTGCGCTGGCTGGACAGCCGCCATCTGGACGAGATCTCCCCCGTCTCCCGCCTGCTGTTCCACTGGCTGGTCGAGCAGGGCCTTATCCGTTAGGCAGGGGTGATAAATGCACGCACGCCACCGTGATGACCGGCTGGCGGCCAGGGTCTGATCCAGAACGGTGTCAGGCCCTCAATACCCTATTTATTGGCAATTGAAGAAACGATGAGGAGTTTCAATGGAGATCCTTGAGGTCGATAGCACCAGAGGCATCAGACCGGCACTGATCACCCTGCTGCAAGACAGCGTGGCCAGCGGCGCCTCGATGGGCTTCCTGCCTCCACTGCAAGAAGAGCAGGGACTGGAATATTGGCAAGGCATCGAGGCCGAGCTGGCGAACGGGGTGCGCAAGCTCTGGGTCGCCTTCGATCAGCACCATCTGGTCGGCGCCCTGCAGCTCTCCCTCAGCACCAAGGCCAACGGTGGCCACAGGGCCGAGGTGGAAAAGCTGATGGTGCACAGCGAGGCCCGCGGCAAGGGGGTGGGCCGTGCCCTGATGCTCGCCATGGAGCAAGGGGCCCGCGACGCCCACCGCACCCTGCTGGTGCTGGACTCCCGGGTGGGGGATGTGGCCTCCAACCTCTATCGCCAGCTCGGCTATGTGGAGGCTGGCCAGATCCCGGCTTTCGCCAGGAGTGCGGACGGCACCCTGGCGGCGACCCAGTTCTTCTACAAGCAGCTCTGAGCCGGGGGCTGACCCTGCCCTCTCAAAATAACAAGGCCAGCCGCGAGGCTGGCCTTGTTTATTGGGGCATAAGTTGTTGAGATGACGTGTCTTCGCAACGAAAGCCCTACCGGACAAGGAGTCCATATGATATTGGAAGTCGCCCCGCTGCAGGTCATTCCGGGTCAGAGCGCCGCCTTCGAGCAGGCCTTCGCCAAGGCCCAGCGCATCATCAGCGCCATGCCGGGCTACGCAGGCCACCAGCTGCAACGCTCATTGACCGATCCACACCGCTACCTGCTGCTGGTCAACTGGCAGCGGCTCGAGGATCACACCCAGGGTTTTCGGGGCTCGCCCCAATACCAGGAGTGGAAGGCGTTGCTGCACCACTTCTACGATCCCTTCCCGACGGTCGAGCATTTCCAGGCCGTGCACTTGGACGAAACTGCGACAGAGGTCTAACGCTGATCAGCCCAACATATGGCAGGCTGATCATCTTTCTCAGGCCAGTCGCTCGGCCCTGTGCTCGATCCGCGGCTCAGCAAACGCCGATTGTGCATCGATGAGCTGCAGCTCGTAGGCATCCGCCTGCCAGGTGCGCAGCAGCACGGCGTCCACCGCCGCATTGGTGCGCTCGAAGGCGGCCACCGCCTCGAAACCCGCCTGCAGGTTCGCCAGCATCAGGGCGCTGATGAGATCCCCCACCCCCACCGGCTGGCGGGCAAACTCGTAGAGCGGGCGGGAGATCAGATAATCCCCCTCCTGGGTGGCCAGCAGCATCTCGAAGCGCCCGGCCTGGCTGGCGGCGCGGCCAAGGTGCTTGACCAGCACCATCTTCACCCCTTTGGCCAGCAACTGGTGCGCCGCGGCTCGCGTCTGGGCCAAATCCGCCAGATGCGTGTCACACAGAGTCTCCAGCTCCAGCAGGTTCGGCGCCATGATATCCGCCACCGGCAAGGCCTGCTCGGTCAGGAAACGGGTCACGCCGGGCGCGACTATGCAGCCCTTCTCCGGGTGGCCCATGACGGGATCGCAGAAATAGATGGCCGCCGGGTTGGCTGCCTTGACCGCGGCCACGACGGAGAGGATCTCGTCCCCCTGCTCCGCCGAGCCGAGGTAGCCACTCAGCACGGCGTCGCACTGCCCCAGCACCGCTATGTTCTCCAGCCCTTTACACAGGGCGCTGATGTGGCCCGCCGGCATCGCCATCCCCTGCCATCCCGCCGCGTACTGGGTGTGGTTTGAGAACTGCACCGTGTTGATAGGCCAGACTTCCATGCCGAGACGGCGCATGGGAAACACGGCGGCGCTGTTGCCGGCACAGCCAAAGACCACGTGGGACTGGATAGAGAGAATGCGTTTCATGGAGACCACCGCAGAAGAAGCATGAGGAAAGCAGGCAATATATCGGATGAAGAGACGGCGGTTCCAGCGATCCGCGGCACAAACCCGTATTTTCCCCTCAAAAACCCGAGAAAGTGGCGACGCAGGGTCCCGGGCTCAGCGGTCCCGGGACCCTGGTGAGCGCTCTGGGTTCAGATCCCCGGTGTCCGCGTCAGCCTGATTTGAGGGTTCAATATTTTAGTTTGATGGCATATATTGGCATTTTTAAACTAGGTGGGTGGCCCATGCGGGAGGAATACAGGTAAACGGGGGGATGTTGGTGCCAGAAAAAGAATGAGAAGGCGCAGCAAGGGAGTGTGCTGACGGGTTCTAGAGGCGGCGACCGACCCGGGGAGCCATCCACGAGTCGGCCGCCGCACTGGCTTTGGTGTCAGCCCCGGGCGAAGTGGTAGACCCAGCCCTCGTCCAGCGGAAAGCCTTCAGGCGCCCCGAGCAAGGGTGGCAACAGGGACACGCTCCCCTTGGCAGCGTATTGCAGCGCCATCAGGGCGCAGAGGGCCGCATCGTAAGGGTCTGTTCCCGGTACGAGATCCACCGGCAGATGGGCGGCAATCTCCTCTCTCGCCACCGAGGCCTTTCCTCCCACCTTGGCCAGGGCCGGATAGACCTCCAGCACGGCGCGCTCGGCCTCTGGTATCCGCGTCGGCACCAGTTGCAGATCAGCGAGACGCGGCAGCATGGAGAGCGCCAGGGTGGCGTTGTTGCCGAGCCGGTCGAAGGTGGCGGAGAGCGGCTTCTTGCCGTACTGCTGGTGCAACCAGCGATCACAGTCTCGATAGGCATAGGGGTTGTCGATCTCCCGCTGGGGTACGGCGCACTCGGCTCCCCTCCCCCCGAGCAAGTCGGCCAACGCCCTTGGGAAGGCAAGCGGCGCATCGATGCCGAGGGCCAACTGCGGGCAGGCCAGCACCTGCATCAGGCCCATCTCGTCTTGCAGGGCCGGGCGCAGCAGGGCATCCAGATCCGGGGCGACCCGGGAGCTCAGCCTAAACAAGGACGAGACACCCAGCCAGTGCAGTTGCTTCTCCCTCGCCTGCCAACCCACCACGGCCACCGCCTGGGCATTGCCCTGCCAGCCTCGCACATCCCAGCCGATGCCGATGGCATCCATATGAGCAGTCGTCATCTCAATCACATCTTTCTGTTCAGGGTGCTGCACAGGGTAATGCTTGCCCCCGCCAATGCAAGGGCATGGCCGGGGCTTAGAAGGATTTCTTGAAGTTGATGAGGGGCAGGATGGGGAAGATGCCGTTCTCAGCGTAGTTGGCCAGGCCGATCTGCAAGCCATCCAGGTGTTTGGTGGCATTGATGAAGCCAATCTGGAAGGTGGTGCGCTCGGCGTAATTGACGAAACCGACGTTGGCCAAGGCGTTGCCCTGGGCAATGTTCACCGCCCCCCAGTTGAGGCCCTTCACGTTGTTGGTCAGGTTGACGAAGCCGAGGTTGACCCCGGTGTCCTGCCCCCCGTGCCAGTTGACGGCATTGATGGCGACCCCGCCAAACTGGTGGCGCACCCGGGCGGCCCCGAAGAAGATGCCGAGCTGCAGGCCGGTGAACTGATCCACGTCGGAAAGCGCGAACACCGGCAAGTCTATGCCCTTGACCTGACCGGTACGGCCGTACAGGAAAGAGGCGCGCGCCCCTTCGACCTGGTGAGAAGCGGGCAGATTGACGCCAGGCAGGGAGATCTGGACAGGGGTGCTGGCCTGAGCGGCACCGCTCAAGGCCAGAGTGCCGCTGGCGAGCAGCAGGGCGAGAGACTTCATCGGGATTCCTTTGTGGGCTGAGTAGTCCACCAGACTACCAGTGCCCACCCCGGGGAACGAGGCCGATCCGGCCATCCTGCGTCACCTCCCGTCTGGATCCGTCATCCTGGCAGGGTGACATGTCATCGAAATTCAAACAGAAATTAACACTTATGTCATTTACACCAATGCATGTTTAGTTGCAGAATGGTTAAACGCGTGTTTGAACAGAGCAAACGACGCGTCAACAAGGATGAGCTGTACCCCCACTCGAGCCGACTGGCTCGGATTATGCTGCCGATTTGGAGACGCACGATGAATATGGACATACTCAAGAGCTTTACCGAGCAGATGCAAGGCTTCACCTCCCCCCTCACCCGCTACAACCAGCTGCTGGCCAGCAACATCGAACAGCTGACCCGGTTGCAGCTGGCCTCCGCCAATGCCTATGCCGAGCTGGGACTGAATCAGCTGCAGGCGGTGGGCAAGGTGCAGGATGCCCAGAGCCTGGCGGCCCTAGGCACAGTGCAACTGGAAACCGCCAGCCAGCTCTCTCGCCAGATGCTGGATGACATCCAGAAGCTCAATGCCCTGGGTCTGCAGTTCAAGGAAGAGCTGGATGCCCTGACCGCGGACGGCATCAAGAAGAGCACGGGCAAGGCCTGATAACCCTGGCTGCCCGTCAGGGCAGCCTCATCTCCCCACGACGCGACAGGACGGGCTAGCTCCCGCCGCGGGTGTGGGTGAAGGAGAGAACATGAGCCAATCATCGTACGGCCCGCTGTTCGAGGCCCTGGCCCACTATAACGAGAAGCTGCTGGGCATGGCCAAGGCCCAGACCGAGCGCACCGCTCAGGCCCTGCTGCAGACCAACCTGGACGATCTCGGTCAGGTGCTGGAGCAGAGCAGTCAGCAGCCCTGGCAGCTTATCCAGGCGCAGATGAACTGGTGGCAGGATCAGCTCAAGCTGATGCAGCACACCCTGCTCAAGAGCGCGGGACAAGAGAGCGAGCCGGTGATCACCCCGGAGCGCGGCGATCGCCGCTTCAAGGCCGAAGCCTGGAGCGAGCAGCCCATCTACGACTACCTCAAGCAATCCTATCTGCTCACCGCGCGGCACCTGCTGGCCTCGGTGGATGCCCTGGAAGGCTTGCCCCAGAAGAGCCGGGAGCGGCTGCGGTTCTTCACTCGCCAATACATCAACGCCATGGCCCCCAGCAACTTCCTGGCCACCAACCCTGAGCTGCTCAAGCTCACCCTGGACTCGGACGGCCAGAACCTGGTGCGCGGCCTCGCGCTGCTGGCCGAGGATCTGGAGCGCAGTGCCGATCAGCTCAACATTCGCCTCACCGACGAGTCCGCCTTCGAACTGGGGCGGGATCTGGCGACCACGCCGGGTCGGGTGGTGCAGCGCACCGAACTCTACGAGCTCATCCAGTACAGCCCGACCACGGAAACCGTGGCCAAGACCCCCGTGCTGATCGTGCCCCCCTTCATCAACAAGTACTACATCATGGACATGCGGCCCCAGAACTCCCTGGTGGCCTGGCTGGTCGCCCAGGGCCAGACGGTATTCATGATCTCCTGGCGCAATCCGGGAGTGGATCAGGCCCAGATCGATCTCGACGACTACGTGGTGGACGGCGTCATCGCCGCCCTGGACGCCGTGGAAGCCGCCACCGGCGAGCGGGAGGTGCACGGCATCGGCTACTGCATCGGTGGCACGGCCCTCTCCCTGGCCATGGGCTGGCTGGCGGCCCGCCGTCAGAAGCAGCGAGTGCGCACCGCTACCCTGTTCACCACCCTGCTGGACTTCTCCCAGCCCGGGGAGCTCGGCATCTTCATCCACGAGCCCATCATAGCGGCGCTCGAGGCGCAAAATGAGGCCAAGGGCATCATGGATGGGCGCCAGCTGGCGGTCTCCTTCAGCCTGCTGCGGGAAAACAGCCTCTACTGGAACTACTACATCGACAGCTACCTCAAGGGGCAGAGCCCGGTGGCCTTCGATCTGCTGCACTGGAACAGCGACAGCACCAATGTGGCGGGCAAGACCCACAACAGCCTGCTGCGCCGTCTCTACCTGGAGAACCAGCTGGTGAAGGGGGAACTCAAGATCCGCCAGACCCGCATCGATCTCGCCAAGGTGAAGACCCCGGTGCTGCTGGTGTCCGCCATCGACGATCACATCGCACTCTGGCAAGGAACCTGGCAGGGTATGAAGCTGTTTGGCGGCGAACAGCGCTTCATTCTGGCCGAATCCGGTCACATCGCCGGTATCATCAACCCCCCTGTGGCCAACAAGTACGGTTTCTGGCAGAACGAGGCCAAGGCCGACACGCCAACTGCCTGGCTCGAGGGGGCGACCCATCAGGCCGGCTCCTGGTGGCCCCAGATGATGGGCTTTATCCGCAGCCGGGATGAGGAGCTGGAACCCGTTGCAGCCCGCGCCCCCATCGACGGGCTGGCGGCCGCCCCCGGCGACTACGTCAAGGCGCGGCTCAACCCCATCTTCAGCGGCGCTACAAGCGGCACGACAGAGGAGGCAGCGGCATGAGCCCCCTGGTCGTCGGCCAGAAGGCCAGCCTGAACAAGCGCTTCGGTCCGGCGGAGGTGAGCGCCTTCGCCGGCCTGTCGGAGGACTTCAACCCCCTGCACCTGGACTCGGCGTTTGCCGCTACCACGGTATTCGAGCGCCCCATCGTCCACGGCATGTTGCTGGCCAGCCTGTTTTCCGGGCTGCTGGGCCAGCATCTGCCCGGCGAGGGGAGCGTCTACCTGGGCCAGAGCCTCAGCTTCAAGCAACCCGTGTTCGTGGGAGATGAGGTGACGGCCGAGGTGGAGGTGATAGCCCTTAGGGACGACAAGCCCATCGCCACCCTGGCCACCCGCATCTTCACCCGAGGCGGCACCCTCGCCGTGACCGGGGAGGCCGTGGTGAAGTTCGCCTGATCCGCTCACCCGGCTCGGCAACCCAAGTCACACAGCCCGGCACCGTGCCGGGCTGTTTTTTTGAGCCCGCTTTTTGGATCCAATCCGTCCCGACCCCTTTCCCTGCCGGTGCTCAGGGCCTAAAATGGCCGCCCTGCCGCATCCGGCACTCATATCAGCAAGAGGATTCATCATGGAAACGTTTCTGCTCGAGGGTCACCCCTTCGTCGCCCTGTGCGATCTCATCAAGCATCAGGGGTGGGCCGACTGCGGTGGCGCGGCCAAGGCGCTGGTCGCCGACGGTCTGGTAGAGGTGAACGGCCAGGTCGAGACGCGCAAGCGCTGCAAGATAGTGGCCGGTCAGGTGGTGAACTTCAACGGCATGAAGGTCGTGGTGAAGGAAGGGATCAGCCCCGAGATCGAATGAGCATCATCGCCATCGAGTCTTGATGGCAGGAGAGCCCGGCCACCGGTCGAGCCCTCTTCAGAATGTGAATCTCTCAGCTGGCCTTGATGGACAGGGTCAGCACGAAGCGCGCCATCGCCTCGTCACCGTTCAGTGCCGGGCAGGTGGCCACCACCTGGATGGGGCGGTTGATGCGCTGCCCGGTCGCCAGGGATTCGTCAATCATGGCATCGATCGCCTCCCCCGCCTCGCAGTCGAAACGCACGTCCGCCTCGGGCCGCTTCAAGAACTCCCCCTGCACGTCCTTGAAGGCGAAATGCACCTTCTTGCGCCGCTGCCGCCCCTTCTCCATCACCAGCAGGCCCCCCACCAGATCGGCGCCGGTCGCCAGAGCGCCGAAATACATGCTGCCCAGGTGATTGCGGGTCCGCCAGCCGAGGGGGATGCGAATGCGCAGGGCCTTGCCATCCATCCGTTCGATGACGGGGGCGCAGAAGCCGATGACGGGAATGTAGCGCCAGGCGAAGAGGCGCAGGGCGAGGTTGGCTTTGAGGCGTTGCAGGTCCATTGCAAACTGATCCGATGAGTGAGTGTGAATGAAATGTTGCCAGCATCACACCCCGGAGGCAAGCACCGATTGCCCGCCCCATGAACTCCCTCAGGCGCTCCCTTTGTCCGTCAGCAGCAGGGCCACCTCCTCCAGCACGTAGTCGATGAACAGACGCGCCGCGTAAGAGAGTCCCTTGCGGCTCGGGTAGACCAGCCAGATGTTGTCCAGGGTGGTCTCGTACGCCGGCAGCACGTCTATGATGGCGCCGCTCTCCACCTGGGGACGCATGGTGATCTCCGGCAACACGGCGATGCCGTCCCCCTCGGAGACCGCATGGCGGATGTAGTAGGAGCTGTTGGAGATCACCCGGCTGTTGATCAGGATCTCCCCCTGATTGAAGATCAACTTGTTGTCGAGCTGGCCATCCGGTAGCCGCGTCACCAGCACGTTATGATGGTGCAGATCCTCGAGGGAAGCGGGCCGGCCGTGGCGCTCCACATACTCCCGGCTGGCGTAGAGCTTGCGGGTGAAGGGCAAAATGGCGCGGGCGACGAAGCTGTTGTCGATGACATCGCCGATGTGGATGCTCGCATCCAACCCGTAGTTCAGGATGTCCCGATAACCGACGCTGCTCAGATGCAGCTCGATGTTGATCTTCGGGTATCGCTTCAGGAACCGCTTGAGGATGTCGTGGATGAAGATGTCCGAGTCATTGAGCAGCCCTATCTTGATGTTGCCGACGGGCTGATGACTGCGGGTGCGGATCTGCTCGTGAGTCTGATCCAGCTGACCGATGATGTGCTGCAGGTTGTTGTAGTACTCCAGCCCCACCGGGGTCATGGTGAGCCGGCGGGTCGTGCGGGTGAGCAGCTTGGCGTTGAGCTCCGTCTCCAGATCCTTGATCCGGCGGCTCACGTTGGAGCGCGGAATGTTCAGCGCATCGGCGGCGCTGGTAAAGCCCCCGAGCTCCACCACGGACATGAACAACTTGAGATCCTCTATCTTCACCCTTCCCCCTCGCCTGCCCGCACGTGCTCGCCACCATGGCGGCACGGGCGCTTGACTCGATTGTCTCATAAATCGCGACAGTGTTGGCAATCAAAGGCTGATTATCGAACATATCAGACCCGATAAAATAGTCCTTTAGTCTCTGAATTATTGGACTTTTACCTATGAAACACCGGCAATTCCCCCTTTCCCCCCTCTGCGTCATCATGCTCGGTACCCTGCTGAGCGGCTGTGGCAACGAACCCACCCAGGCCGAGGCCGTGGCACCGCGCCCGGTCAACGCCATCACCCTCACCGAGGGCACCACCGGCCAGATCCTGCACTTTAGCGGCGAGATCCGCTCCCACCAGCGAGCCAGGCTCGCCTTCCGGGTGCCCGGCACCCTGGATGCCATCCTGGTCAAGGAGGGGGACAAGGTCAGCAAGGGAGAGGTGCTGGCCCGCCTCGACCCCCACGATTTTCGGGTACAGCGGGATGAGACGGCCGCCATGCTCAAGGAGGCGCGGGCCGCGAGCCGGCTGGCCGAGGTGGAACTCAGGCGCACCCGCCAGGCGGTCGGCGAGAACGCCATGGCGAAGATCAACCTGGACAGGGCCGCCAGCGCCAGCGCCCAGGCCAGGGCCCGGGTACAGAGCCTGCAGCAATCCCTCGCCAAGGCGGAAGATGCGCTCGGCTACAGCGAGCTGCGCGCCCCCTTCGACGGCGTGATCGGCCAGCGCTTTCTCGACGAGCATGAACAGACAGCCCCCGGCGTCCCCGTCTTCTCCCTGCATCAGCCCAGCGTGCTCGAAGCCGTGGTCGACGTGCCTGAGCAGCAGATAGGCCTGCTCAGGACCGGGATGGCGGCCCGCCTCAGCTGGTACAAGCAGGATGTGGCCGTCAGGGCGGTCAGCAGCGAGCTGGCGAGCCTACCGGATCCGGTGAAGCGTACCCATGAGGTGACCTTCCGCCTGCTGGACGGCTCCGCCGAGCTGGTGCCCGGCAAGTCTGTCAGCATAGCGCTGCCCCTGCCGGGCGATGACGAGATCCACTGCCTGCCCGCCGGCGCCGTCAAGAGTCAGGGCGATGGGAACCGAGTCATGACGGTGCGGGCCGGCCAGGCCATCGGCGTGCCGGTGGAGGTCGTCAGCCAGCGCCACGACAGCCTGTGCGTCAAGGGGGCTCTCGCCGCCGGCGACAAGGTGGTCACCGCCGGCAGCGCCCTGCTCAAGGAGCGACAGCCCGTGCGCCTCATCAAGCAGGCGGGAGTCCAATCATGACACTCTCCACCTTCGCGCTGCGACAGAGGACCTTCGTGGTCTTCTTCTCCCTCCTCTGCACCCTGGTCGGGATCTACGCCTACTTCGACCTCGGCAAGCTCGAGGATCCCACCTTCACGGTGAAGAGTGCCGTCGTCGTCACCCTCTACCCGGGGGCCACCGCCCAGGAGGTGGAGGATCTGGTCACCGATCCCATCGAGACCAAGCTGCAGGAGATGGGCTCCCTGTGGAAGCTGAGATCCCTCTCCCGTCCGGGCAGCTCCATGATATTTGTCGACTTGCAGGAGAAATACAGCTCTGACGTCCTGCCGCAGCAGTGGGATCTGCTAAGGCGCAAGGTGCAGGACGTCAAGCTCGCGCTCCCGCCCCAGGCGCAGATCAGCATAGTGCAGGACGAATTCTCGGAAGTGTACGGCATGCTGTTCGCCGTCTACGGGGATGAGATCCCCATGCATCAGCTCAAGGATCAGGCCCGCGAGCTGCAGCGTCGCCTCAAGGCCGTCAAGGGGGTCAAGAAGGTACAGCTGCACGGCATCCGGGAACAGGTGGTCAACATAGACGTATCGAGCGAGCGCCTCGCCAGGAGCCACATCTCCATGGCGGAGCTCATCGCCCAGCTCAACAGCCAGAACATGCCGGTCAGCGCCGGTGACTACGACATGGGGCGCGAGAACCTGAGGGTGGCCCAGAACGGCGCTTACAAGAACGTCGAGGATGTCCGCAACCTCATGCTCACCACGGGTCTGGTGGGTGACAAGCGCGGCACCCTGCGCCTCGGAGACGTGGCCGATGTCTATCTCGACTACCAGACCCCGGCCCAGACCGAGAGCCGCTTCAACGGCCAGCAGGCCATCACCCTGGCCGTCAGCCCCGAGACGGGGATCAACGTTGTCAGCATCGGTGACGAGCTGACCGCCGTGCTTCAGCAGTTCGAGTCCGAGCTGCCCCTTGGCGCCTCCGTCGGCACCATCGCCTTCCAGCCCGATGAGGTGACCAAGTCCATCAACAACTTCGTGCTCAACCTGCTCGAGAGTATCGCCATCGTCGTGGCGGTGCTGATGATCTTCATGGGCTGGCAGAGCGCCACTATCGTCGGGGTCAGCCTGCTGCTGAACATCTTGTTCACCCTGATCTACATGAACCTCACCGGGGTCGATCTGCAGCGGGTCTCGCTCGGTGCCTTCATTTTGGCCCTCGGCATGCTGGTGGATAACGCCATCGTCATCGTCGACCTCTTCATCGCCAAGTTGGCCAAGGGAATAAGCCGCGATGACGCCGTCATCGAGTCCATCAAGGAGATGGCGGTGCCCCTGCTCGGCGCGACCGTGGTCGCCTGCCTCGGGGCCACCCCTGTGCTGCTCTCCCAGACCGATTCGGCGGAGTTCTCCATCTCCATCGTCCAGGTGCTGGTCAGCTCCCTGCTGCTCTCCTGGGTGGTGGCCATGCTGATCACCCCTCTGATGTGCTGGGCCTTCATCAAGGCGCCGAGCGCAGATGAAAGCGGCAAGCCGGAGGGCAAGGCCGCCCGCCTCTACCGCCGCGCCGTGCACTGGACGGTGGACAACCCCAAGAAGGCCATGCTGACGGTCTTGCCACTGCTGCTGCTCACCGGCCTCGCCGCGCCGCTGCTCAACGTCAACTTCATGCCGAGTTCGGATCGCAGCATCGTCTTCCTCGACTACTGGCTGCCCAACGGAGGCCGCATCGAGAGCACCTCCGCCGACATGAAAGAGATTGAGCAGTGGCTGCTGGCCCAGCCCGAGGTGGCGAGCATCTCCACCTATGTGGGGGAGAGCGCGCCGCGCTTCTCGGTCACCGTCGAGCCCGAGCCCCTGGATCAGAGCTACGGCCAGATCCTGATCAACACCCGCTCCTTTGACGACATCCCCACCCTGGTGGACAGGGGCGATGCCTGGCTCGCCGCCCGCTTCCCCCATGCCGAACCGAGGTTCCGGGATCTCAAACTCGCCACCAAGGACAAATTCAGCATCGAGGCCCGCTTCGAGGGGCCGGATCCCGCCGTGCTGCACAGCCTCTCCGAGCAGGCCCAGGCCATACTGCGCGCCAACCCGCACACCAAGTACGTGCGCGACGACTGGCGCCAGCAGAGCAAGGTGGTCACCCCCATCATCAACCAGGCGGCGGCCCGCAAGGCGGGGGTCAGCAACACCGACATCGCCATGGCCATTCACGGCGCCACCGACGGCGTGCAGATAGGCACCCTGCGCCAGCAGGATGATCTCATCCCCATCAAGCTGCGCAGCGCCAACAGCACCCTGGAAGCTCTGGCGGATCTGCCGGTGCGATCCGCCCTCGGCCTGCACAGCGTGCCCCTCGGCCAGGTGCTCGACGACATCGAGATCGGTGGGGAAGAGAGCATGATCTGGCGCCGCAACCGGCTGCCGGCCATCACTGTCCAGGCCGGGGTGGACGGCGAGCTCACCGCCTCTGTGGTGCGCCAGCAAGTGGCACCCGCGCTGGAGGCCATGGTGCTGCCGGAGGGTTATGTGATGCGCTGGGGTGGCGAGTACTACGACGAGAAACGCGCCGTCGACGATCTCATGCTGCAGACCCCCAAGGCGGTGGTGATGATGTTCATCATACTGATGGCCCTGTTCAACGCCTATCGTCAGCCGCTCATCATCTTCATCACCCTGCCGCTCGCCTCCATCGGCATTATCTGGAGCCTGCTGCTGATGAACAAACCATTCGGCTTCATGGCCATCGTCGGCATGATCTGCCTCACCGGTATGATCATCAAGAACGGCATCGTCCTGCTCGATCAGATAGAGCTGGAGCGGCGCAGCGGCCGCCCCCTCATCGAGGCGGTCAAGGAGGCGACCATCAACCGCACCATGGCCATCTCCATGGCGGCCCTCACGACCGTGCTCGGCATGGTGCCGCTGCTCACCGATCGCCTGTTCGATCAGATGGCGGCCACCATCATCGGCGGCCTGATGGCGGCGACCGTGCTCTCGCTCTTCGCCATGCCCGCCTTCTACATGCTCTTCTTCGCCCGTGAACACCACGCCCAGGCCGGCGCGGTGCAGGCCACCGACAAGGATCATCCCCATGAATAAGTGCCGCCTCAGTGCCCTCATCGGCCTGCTGTTGCTGGGGGGCTGCAGCCTGGCCCCCGACTACCAGGCCCCGGCCCATCCGGTCAGCCAGTTCTACCTGAACCAGGCCACCCCGGGCACCCTGCCCGACGGGGAGACCGGCCTCGCCTGGTGGCGCCAGTTCCAGGATCCCGAGCTCGATACCCTGGTGCTGGCGGCCCAGCGCCAGAACATCACCCTCAAGATAGCGAGCCAGCGCATCCAGCAGGCCCAGGCCTATCAGGAGGCCATCGCCTCCTTCAAGGTACCCACCCTGAGCCTGGGAGCCGGGTATACGGACGCGCGCCTCAGTGAGAACGGCGATCTCACCGGACCGGCGGTGAGCCCTCTGCCCTTGCCGGGCGCCCTCGGCGGCGGCACGGCGCAGCTGATGGAGCGGGATCCCACCGCCGTCTTCATCGGGGCCAACGCGAGCTGGGAGCTGGATCTGTTCGGTCGCATCGACAGCCTGAGCCAGGCCGCCGCCATTCGCACCGAACAGGCAGGCATCATGCGCAAGGGCTTGATCACCGCCATGACGGCTGACGTGATCAACAACTACCTGCAATACCGAGGCGCCGAGGAGCGCAGCCGGATCGCCGCCGACACGGTGCGATCCCAGCAGGAGACCCTGGCCATGGTAGAGTCCCTGCACCGCAGCGGCTACGGCTCGGATCTCGACCTCGCCAACGCCCGCGCCGCCCTCGCCAGCACCCGGGCCAGCCTGCCATTGCTGGACACGGCCAGGAGCGTGCACCTGAACCGGATGGCGCTGCTGCTCGGGGAGCCCGTCACCCGCACCCAGGCCCGCTTCACGCCTCGCCCCCTGCCCGCCATGGCGGGGTTGATCCCGACCGGTCTGCCCTCCACCCTGCTGATCCGCAGGCCCGATGTGGCGAGCGCCGAGCGCGCCATCGCCGCCAAGAACCAGGAGCTGGGGGCCGCCATCGCCGCCCGCTATCCCAAGGTGTTCCTGACCGGCAGCCCGGGAGTGGTGGCCGGGGATGCCGGCGATCTGTTCAAATCCGGCTCCACCGCCTGGGCCCTGGGAGCAGGCGTCTCCTGGGATCTGTTCGACGGCGGCCGGGGTGAGGCCAGGGTCAAGGCGCAGGAGGCGGGGCTGGAGGAGGCGGCTCTGGCCTATCAGCACACAGTCAATGCCGCCTTCAACGAGGTAGAAACCGCATTGATAGCCTATGGCAACAGCCAGCAGTACCGGGATCAGCTGCACCTGGCGAGCCAACAGGCCGATCTCGCGCTCGGCAAGGCCAGGAGCCTCTATCGCGCCGGCCTGGTCGATCACTTGCGAGTGCTGGATGCCGAGCGTCAGCAAAACAGCCTGAAAGATGCCGAGGTGGTGGCGCGCCTCGGCACCGCCACCAACGTGGTCCTGCTGCACAAGGCCCTGGGGGGAGACTGGCAGGCCCCTCAGCCCACCGAGGGTTAATCATCCTCTTATCCGTACCGAGTGGCCCGTGCTGACTGACCCCCAGCTACAGGGCCACAAGGATAGGGTCACGGCAGGAGCCGCCCGCAACAAGCACGGTCCACACCGAGCCCCGACATCTCGCCGGGGCTCGCTCTTTGGGGCCGTTGAAGGCGCCTGAGACGCCCCGATCAGGCCGTCACACATCCCCAATCCAGTGATAAATCAAATGAGAAGGAGACAACTATTGATTTGGCAAAGGGCCAAAAGGGCCATGCGGGTAGATAGAGGGGCCATATCGATCGGCGCAAGGCGCAGATGGAAGAGGCTGACACCTGCTTCGACGGCTACTTCTCCCCTGAACCCAAATCGCGGACCCGTAAGCAAGGCCATGGCCTGACAGACTCACTAAACAGAACAGCCGGCATCTGCCGGCTGTTTCTCTATGTCGCGATCGGGCTCAGGCCCGCTTCTCCTCGAGCCAGGCCCCCTGACTCTGCATCTCGAACAGCTGGGCATAGTGGCCCCCCTCAGCCATCAGCTCCCCGTGGGTACCCCGCTCATTCACCTGACCGCGGGAGAGCAGCAGGATCTCGTCCGCATCGACTATGGTGGAGAGCCGGTGGGCGATGGCGATGGTGGTGCGGCCACGGCGCGCCGCCGACAGCGCCTGGGAGAGCGTCAGCTCGGTCTGGGAGTCCACGCTGGCGGTGGCCTCGTCCAGGATGAGGATGCGCGGATCCCCCACCAGGGCGCGGGCAAAGGAGAGCAGCTGGCGCTGGCCGGCGGAGAGGTTCTTGCCCCCCTCCTCCATCATTGTCTCGAGCCCCGCTGGCAGGCTGCGTACGAAGTCCCCCAGTTGCACCTCGTCCAGCGCCCGCCAGAGGGTCCCCTCGTCGATGCCGTCACGGCCGAGGCGCAGGTTCTCCGCCAGAGTCCCGACGAAGATGAAGGGATCCTGCTGCACCAGGCCTATGCTGCGGCGCACCGCCGAGAGCGACAGGCTCTCCAGCGGGTGATCGTCGAAGCGGATGGTGCCGCTGCCGATGGGGTAGAAGCCCATCAGCAGGCTGATGACGGTGGATTTGCCGCTGCCGGTGTGACCCACCAGCGCCAACATCTGGCCGGGACGGGTGCTGAAGCTCACCTCTCGCAGCACGGGTTGCTGGCCGTCGTAGGAGAAGCTCACCCCCTCGAAGCCGACCCGCCCCTGCAGCGGCGCCTCTTCACCGTCCGTGCTCTCCCGGGATTCGTCCAGCAGGGCGAACACCCGCTCCCCCGCCACCATGGCCTGCTGCAACTGGTTGAGCTGGTTGGTCATCTCGATGAGGGGCTCGATCATCCGCCCCAGGTAGCTGATGAAGGCGTAGAGCACCCCCACCTGGATGGCGCCACCGGCGCTCAACCCCTCGTGAGCGAACAGGGCGAGCAGCCCTATCAGCACCATCATGTAGAACAGGTCGATGAGGGGGCGCAGCAGTATGCCGTTGATCTTGAGGCTCTTGAGGCGGGCATGCCAGTGCTGCTGGTTCACCTCGGCAAAGGCCCTGGCGAAGTGACGCTCCTGCACCATGGCCTGGATCACCGGCATCCCCTGCAGGGATTCGTTGAGGCGGCTGTTGATGTCTGAGAGCAGGCTGCGGGTGGCCCGCACCACGGGCACACTCAACTTCTGGTAGAGCCACATCACGGCCCCCACCAAGGGCAGCAGGGTGGCGCACACCAGCATCAGCCGCAGATCCAGCAGGGCCATGGAGATGAGGATGCCGCACAAGAGCACCACCTTTTGCACCAAGAGCCCTATCACCTGCACATAGAGGTTCATGATGGCCTCGGTGTCGTTGGTGATGCGGGAGATGAGGGAGCCGGATCTGTGCTTGTCAAAGTAGCGGGCCGGCAGCCGGATGGCGGTGGCAAACACCTGCTCGCGCAGGCGCTGCACCACCGCCTGGGCGATGCGGTTGAAGCGCAGGGATTGCAGGTAAAAACCGGCGGCCGACAGGAATTGCAGGCCGAGGTAACCCGCCGCCAGGGCGGCGACCTCGGGCCACACCATCTGGCGCGGCGCCAGGTAGTCGTCGATGAAGAGCTTGATGAGCAGGGGCCCCGCCACCTCGGCGCCAGTGGCGAGCAGCAGGCAGATCCCCGCCTGAATGAGCCAGCGGGGGTAGCGGGCGCAGTAGGCAAGCAGACGTTTAATAGTAGGGTTCACAGATTTTCCTCCACGTCCTGCTCCAGGCGCTGGTAGCGCACCATGTCCGCGTACCAGCCGTTCTGGGCCATCAGGGCGCCGTGATGGCCCCGTTCGCCGATCCGGCCCTGCTCCAGCACCAGGATCTCGTCCGCCTGCTCCACCGCCGTCATGCGGTGGCTCACCAGGATCAGGGTGCGTCTGTGGGCCTTCAGCGCCTGCAGGATCTGCTGCTCGGTGTGGGCATCCACCGCCGAGAGGGCGTCGTCCAGCACCAGGATGGGGGCCGCCAGCAGCAGGGCGCGGGCGATGGCGAGCCGCTGTTTCTGGCCGCCGGAGAGGGTCACCCCCTTCTCCCCCACCTCGGTCTCGTAGCCCTGGGGGAAGCGAACGATGTCGTCGTGTACGCAGGCGATGCGCGCCACCTTCTCAATCTCCTCCCGGCTGGCATCCGGCCGGCCGAGGGCGATGTTGGCGGCTATGGTGGTGGAGAACAAAAACGGCTCCTGGGGCACATAGGCGAACTGGCTGCGCAGCTCCCCCAGAGCCAGCCGCTCGATGGGCACGCCACCCATGGCGATCCGGCCGGCGCTCGGGTTGGCCAGGCGCATCAGCAGCTTGAGCAGGGAGCTCTTGCCTGCCCCGGTGCGCCCGACGATGCCGAGCATGCCGCCGGCGGCTAGGGAGACGTCGATACCAGTCAGCAGGGTGCGCTCGCCGAGGCGGTATTCCACCCCCTGCATGATCAGCGGGAAAGGGGCCTCGAGTGGCTGGGGCTCGGCGGGATCTTCGATGTCGCTACGCTCCGCCAGCAGGGTCTCGATGCGCGAATAGGCGGCGCTGCCCCGCTCTATGATGTTGAACAGCCAGGCGATGGCGAACATGGGCCAGATAAGCTGGCCGAGGTACATGGTGAAGCTGGTGAGCTCCCCCAGGGTCAGCTCGCCGCGCATGACCAGGGCGCTGCCGCCGGCCACCGCGAGGAAATAGGAGCAGCCGATGCACAGGTAGATGACGGGATCGAACTTGGCATCGATGCGGGCCACCGCCATGTTGCGCTCCCCCGCCTGGCGGGTCAGCTCGGCGAAGCCCTTGTCTTCCAGGGACTCCACCGCGTAGGACTTGAGCACTCGCACTCCGGAGAGGGCTTCCTGGGTCTTGTTGTTGAGGCGGGAGAAGGCCCCCTGGGCCGCCTTGAACTCCTTGTAGATCTGGGTCCCGAAGCGGTTCATGAAGAAGGCCATCACCGGCAGGGGCAGCAGGGAGAGCAGGGTCAGCTGCCAGGAGTACTGGCTGCACATGATGGAGAGCACCAGGATCCCGACGATGAAGGAGTCCACCAGGGTCAGCACCCCTTCCCCGGCTGTCATCTCGACGGCCTGGATGTCGTTGGTAGCGTGGGCCATCAGATCGCCGGTACGGTGGCGCTGGTAGAAGTCCGGGCTCATGCGGGTGAAGTGGGTGAAGAGCCGGTTGCGCAGCACATAGGCCAGCCGATAGGAGGCGCCAAACAGCATGACCCGCCAGACGTAGCGCAGCAGGTAGATGACGACGCCGAGCGCCAAGAGCCCCGCCAAGTAGGTGATCAGGGTGTCGCTGTCGAGCCCCCCCCTGGTCACGCCGTCCACCACCCAGCCCACCACCTTGGGCGGGATCACGGTCAGCAGGGCCACCATCATCAGCAATGAGATGGCGATGAGATAACGCCGCCACTGATCCTTGAAGAACCAGCCCAGCCGCAGAAATACGCTCACATCAGGATCCTTGCTCGCGGCGCCTGGGCCGCTTGGTCATAAGAGACGTTCAAGACAATCGCCCCCGAGGCGGGGGCGAGGTGAACGGGGCATCATAGCCTGAAGCGGCCAACTTGAGAATGATTGCTATCCATTGGGATTCAGGGCCGCTCATCCCGCCCGTCGAACAGGCCGATGGCCGACTCCTGCTGATCGCCGCTCAGCAGGAAGTGGGAGACCTCCTCCCGGGTCTGGCTGAAGACATGCTGCAACTGGGTCAGATCCTCTTCAGTCAACTCCTCCTGCAACCTCAGCCGCCACTCCAGCTCACCGGCCAGCAGTTGCAGGCGAGCGGCGGAGATGTTGGCCGACACCCCCTTCAGGGTGTGCAGCAATCGGCTCGCCACCTCGGGCTGCTGGCGGCGCAGGGCGGAGCGGATGTCCCAGAGATCGTCCTTGTGCTCGGAGAGGAACAGCTTGAACAGGATCTGCAGCGCCTCGCGGTCCTGCTCCAGCCGGCGCAGGGCATCGTCCAGATCCAGCACCCCCATCAGATCTGGCGGCTTGACCTCGGGGCTGGCCCGGCGCTGCCCGCTGGCATTTTTCACCCACTGCAGCAAGTTGTTGTAGAGATCCAGCTTGCTGACCGGCTTGGTGACATAGCCGTTCATGCCGACCCCGAGGCAGCGCTCCCTGTCCCCCGGCATGGCGCTGGCGGTGAGGGCGATGATGGGGACATCGTGCTTGTCCACCATCTTGCGGATCTGGCGGGTGGCATCCAGGCCATCCAGCACCGGCATCTGCAAGTCCATCAGGATCACATCGAAGGGCTGCTCCGCCACCTGCTCCACCGCCTCGCGCCCGTTGCCCACCACGGTGACCACGGCCTCGATGCGGCGCAGGTACTCCACGATGAGCTGCTGGTTGACTCTGTTGTCTTCCGCCAGCAGCACCCGGGTGCCGTGCAGCAGCTCCCGGAAATGCTGCTGATCCCCCTGGGCCTCCGCCTGGCGCACGTTGCGATCGTGGGAGCTGCCGTTGAGCATCTCGTCCACCTTGGCCAGCAGGGCGTTCTCCGTCATGGGCTTGGCGAGGAAATGGGTCAGCCCCATGCTCTCCATGCGCCCGTGCAGCCCTTCCCGGGCCCAGGCGCTGGTCATCAGCACCGGCAGACGCTGCCACTGGCTGTGCTGGTGCATCTCGAGGGCAAGATCCAGACCGTCCTCCTGACCCATGCGCCAATCGAGGATGGCGAGCCGGATGTTCTGGCCCTCTTCCCGCAGCACCTGACGGGCGCGGGAGACGCTGTTGACCGTCATCACGCTGGCGCCGGCCCGGCCCAGGATGTCCTTGGCCAGATCCAGCACCAGTTCATTGTCATCCATCATCAGGATCAGGGGCTGGTGTTCGAAGAAGACCCGCCGCCCTGAGACCCCGTAGACCGCCTGGGACATGGGGATCTCGAACTCGAAGGTGGATCCCACCCCGGGCTTGCTCTGCACCGAGATCTCCCCCCCCATCAGGCCCACCAGCCGCTGGGAGATGTTGAGGCCGAGCCCGGAGCCGCCGTATTTGCGGGTGTTGCCCGCCTCCAGCTGGGTGAAGGGCTGGAACAGCTGAACCTGCTTGTCCGGCGCTATGCCGATGCCGGTGTCCCGCACGCTGAAGCTGACCTTCATGGGGTGCTGGTTGACCAGGGTGATGGAGAGCTCCACCTCCCCCCGCTCGGTGAACTTGATGGCGTTGTTGACCAGGTTCACCAGCACCTGACCCAGGCGCAAGGGATCCCCGCGCAGGAAGTCCGGCACCGCCGGAGACTTGTTGATGATGACCTCGATCTGCTTGCGCTCAGCCAGATCCGCGAACATGGCCGCCAGGGAGTCGAGTTGCTCGCTCAAGTCAAAGTCGATCTCCTCGAGCGTCAGCTTGCCGGACTCCACCTTGGTGAGATCCAGGATGTCGTTGATGAGCAGTAACAGGGTATCGGACGAGGATTTGATCTTGCTGAGGTAATCCCGCTGCTGCTGGTTGAGATCCGTCTGCAGCGCCAGGGCGCTGAAGCCGATGATGGCGTTCATGGGGGTGCGGATCTCGTGGCTCATGTTGGCCAGAAAATCGCTCTTGGCCTGGGCCAGCAAGCCGGTGTGGCGAGACAGCTCGCTCAGCTTCTGGTTGCGCCGCCACAGGGTCACCGCCACCAGGGAGAAGCAGAGCAGGGCCCCGCCCAGCACCATCAGATAGAAGCGGCTCTTGAGGGAGGAGGCGAGATCCAGCTGGTCCTGCTTCCAGACCGGCAAGGAGGCCAGCCCCCGCATCTCGATGATCTGGTTGCGCAGGCGGTGATACTCCATCACCTGCTGATTGAAGTCCTGGCTGAGCCGATTGATGGCCATCACCTTGCCATCGTCCGCATAGGTGTCGCTTATTCGTTGCTGCAGTTGCTGCAGCTGGCGCAGATCGTGGCTATCCCAGCTGCGTCTGAGGTAGTGGCTGATCCTGGCCAGCTCGGTCAGATCCCGATGCAGCCTGGCCTCGGCGGGGGTGACGGCCAGCACCCCATCGAGCTGGCCCTGAAAGCGCGGCTCCAGATACTCTATGGTCATCTCCATGGTGTAGAGCCTGGCGAGATCCAGCAGGTAGCCGTCGATATCCTTTTGCAACGCCAGAGAGTTGGGATCCTCGGCCAGGTCCGGATCCTCGCGCACCTGGGTCACGAATTTGTCGAGCACGTTGGAGAGCAGGCTGAGCCGCTGCTGCACGCTGCCATCACTGGCCCTCTCGCGACCAAGCAGATAGACGGTGTCGGTATTGATGCGGTTGAGGACCAGCTCGGCGGCCATGCTCAGCTCGGACGCGCGCTGCTGCTGGCTGAGCAGTTGCCAGCAATAGGTCGAAAAGCCCAGCAAGGATGCGATGATAAGGCTCAGGACAACACGATTGACGCGTGCAACACTCTTCATCCCGTCTCGATTCTCATGTCATGGTCAACTATCCGGTGACGAGGAGTCACGACCGGACCGCCAACTGTGAAAAATAACTGACTGCTATGTTACCGTTAGTCGGCGCTGTCCATGCAACAAAGTTGTTGCAAGGCAATGAAATAAGGAAGCAATTATGTCATCTATCACTACCTATTGTAGCCAGTGCTTTACCCGCAACCGCCTGCCCAGCGAAAAATTGGATTCAAACGCGAAGTGTGGTCGCTGCCGGGAGCCTGTGTTCGGCACCTCCCCCGTCACGGGGCGCACCGCCCAATTCGATACCCTGATCGCCTCGGACCTGCCGGTCGTGGTGGATTTCTGGGCCAGCTGGTGCGGCCCCTGCCTGCAGTTTGCCCCGGTATTTCAGGAGATGGCGCGAGAGCTCGAACCCCGCATCCGCTTCGTGAAACTCGATACCGAGCAGGAAGCCGCCATCGCCAGCCGCTACGGCATTCGCAGCATCCCCACCCTGATGGTGTTCCAGCGCGGGCAGATCCTGGCTCAGCGCAGCGGCTCATTGCCCAAGAGCCTTTTCAAGGAGTGGCTGCTCTCCCCCCTCCCCAGGGACAAATGAAACCAAAGTGTTTAATTTTTGTTTTCTCTATGTTTAATTTCTTTTTAACTCTGTGAGACGTCACATGCTTTGACCACTTCCCCCTGTTTCAAACAGGGGATTGAACGTAACCTCGGCAACACAACAACAACCATAAATTAACCGAGAACACATCATGCATACATCTGCCGTACCCTCAGCACCCCCACGCTGGCTCGACATCAAGGCCGGGATCGTCATCCTGGACGTCCTGCTGCTCTGTGCCATGCTCGCCTGGCTCCCGTTTGATCCCATGGTCAACAAGGGGCTGAGCATCCTCATCTTCATCGCCATCCTCTGGCTGACCGAGGCGGTGAACATCACCATCACCGCCATCTCCATCCCGGTGCTGGCCACCCTGCTCGGGGTGTTTGACATGAGCAAGTCCCTCACCGACTTCGCCAACCCCGTGCTCTTCCTCTTCTTCGGCGGCTTCGCCCTGGCGGCGGCCCTCTCCAAGCAGGGGCTGGATACCCAGATCGCCGCCAAGGTGATGCAGCTTGCCAAGGGCCACCTCGGCTGGGCGGCCATAGTGCTGTTCACCATCACGGCGGCCCTCTCCATGTGGATCAGCAACACCGCCACCGCCGCCATGATGATGCCGCTGGCCCTCGGCATGCTCAAAGGCCTCGACGTCCACAAGGAGCGCCGCACCCTGGTCTTCGTCCTGCTGGGGGTGGCCTACAGCGCCAGCATAGGCGGTATCGGTACCCTGGTGGGCAGCCCCCCCAACGCCATCGCCGCCGCCCAGATGGGCCTGGGCTTCACCGACTGGTTGAAATTCGGCATCCCCGTGGTGCTCATCTTCATGCCGGTTGGCATAGGCCTGCTCTATCTGGTCACCCGCCCCGACCTCTCCCATCAGGTCAGCACCGAACAGGTCACCATAGAGTGGACCGGTCAGCGCAAGACTACCTTGCTCATCTTCCTGACCACGGTGCTGCTGTGGATTGGCTCCCAACCCATCGCCGCGGCGCTCGGCGGCATTCCCCAGTTCGATACCCTGATCGCCATGGGGGCCATCCTGGCCATCGCCGTCAGCCGGGTGGCCAACTGGGATGACATCAACCAGAACACCGACTGGGGCGTGCTGCTGCTGTTCGGGGGCGGCCTGACCTTGAGCTCCATCTTGAAGCAGACAGGTGCCAACGCCTTCCTGGCGGAACACCTCTCCAGCAGCCTGGCCACCATGCCGATCTTCGTGATCCTGCTCTGCCTCGCCGCCTTCGTGGTGTTCCTGACCGAACTGGTCTCCAACACCGCCACCGCCGCCCTGCTGGTCCCCCTGTTCGCCGGGGTGGCCGAGGCACTGGGGGTCTCCCCCATCGTCGTCTCCGTGCTCATCGCGGTCGGCGCCTCCTGCGCCTTCATGCTGCCGGTAGCCACGCCACCGAACGCCATCGTCTTCGCCAGCGGCCATATCCAGCAGCGGGAGATGATGCGGGCCGGCCTGGTGCTGAACCTGGTGTTCACCGTGATCCTGACCTTGCTGGCCTACTGCTTCGGCGACATCCTGCACTGAGCGGGGCCATTCCCTGCTTCTCTACAAGGCCCCTGACGGGGCCTTTTTTGTATTCGTACGCTTCCCTTCCGGTGAGAACTTTGCATACCGATCCCACCACTAGGGGGGAAAGGCAGTGCCTTCACCATGAAAATCCCATCCATCGAAAAATAAAAAACCCCCGCGGTGCGGGGGTTTGGCTGTCGAGGGCTTTAGCCGACGTTGCAGGCTTTCAGGTTCCAGATCCGGTCCACGTAGTCCTGGATGGAGCGGTCGGAGTTGAACTTGCCCATGGTGGCCGAGTTGATGATGGCCTTCTTCGCCCAGAGCGCCGGATCCCGATACCAGGTATCGATGAGCTTGTGGGCGTCCGAGTAGGAGGCGAAGTCCGCCAGAGTCAGGTAAGGGTCTCCCCCTTCCAGCAAGGAGCGCTTGATGGAGGAGAGCTCACCCGGACGACCCGGCGTGAAGTAGTCGGTGTCGAACCAGTCCAACACGGCTTTCAGCTCGGAGTTCGCGTAGTAGAAGTCATAGGGGTTGTAACCACGACCCTTGAGCGCCTTCACCTCGTCCACGTTCAGGCCGAAGATGGCGCAGTTCTCGGCACCGGCTTCCTCGGCAATCTCGATGTTGGCCCCATCCAGGGTGCCGATGGTGATGGCGCCGTTGAGAGCCATCTTCATGTTGCCAGTCCCCGAGGCCTCGTAGCCGGCGGTGGAGATCTGCTCGGACACGTCGGCCGCCGGGATCAGTTTCTCCGCCAGGCTCACGCGGTAGTTCGGCATGAACACCACCTTCAGCTTGCCCTGGATGCGGGCGTCGTTGTTGACCCGATCCGCCAACTTGTTGATGGCATAGATGATGTCCTTGGCCAGCTTGTAGCCAGGGGCCGCCTTGGAGCCGAAGATGAACACCCGCGGGTGCATGTCGTAATCCGGGTTGGCCAGCAGACGGCGGTAGAGCGCCATGATGTGGATGAGGTTCAGCTGTTGGCGCTTGTACTCGTGCAGGCGCTTGATCTGCACGTCGAAGATCGCCTCGGCGCTCACATCGATACCGGTCTCGGCCTTGATCACCTTGACCAGCTTCTCCTTGTTATGACGTTTGATTGTCATGAACTGCTGCTGGAACGCCTTGTCGTCCGCAAACTTCACCACACCGCGCAGCTTGTCCAGCTGCAGCGGCCACTCCTTGCCCACCACCTCGTTGTAGAGCCCGGCGAGTTCGGGGTTGCAGGCCAGCAGCCAGCGACGGGGAGTCACGCCATTGGTGACGTTGCACATCTTCTCTGGCCACAGCTCGGCGTACTCGGGGAAGAGATCCTCTTTCACCAGCTTGGAGTGGATCTCGGCCACCCCATTGACCTTGGAGGAGCCCACCACGCACAGGTTGCCCATGCGAACCTTGCGCACTGCCCCCTCCTCGATGATGGAGAGCTTGGCCTTGATGGCGTCGTTGCCCGGCCACTTCGGCTCCACCAGCTGGTTCAGGAACTGAGCGTTGATCTCGTAGATGATCTCGAGATGGCGGGGCAGCACCTTTTCGAACAGGCTGACCGACCACTTCTCCAGCGCCTCCGGCAGCAGGGTGTGGTTGGTGTAGGAGAAGACCCCGTAGCTGATGGCCCAGGCGGCCTCCCAGCTCAGACCCTCTTCATCCACCAGCACGCGCATCAGCTCGGGGATGGCCACGGTCGGGTGGGTATCGTTGAGCTGGATGGCTATCTGGGCGGCGAAGTGGGTGAAGTCGCTGCCATGGGCGCGTTTATAGCGGCGCATGATGTCCTTGATGGAGCAGGCGCAGAAGAAATACTGCTGGATCAGGCGCAGCTCCTTGCCGGCGTCGGTCTCATCGTTCGGGTAGAGCACCTTGGAGATGGTCTCGGCCTGGGCCTTCTCCGCCTGGGAGTCGACATAACCGCCTGCGTTGAACACGTCCCAGTCGAAGAACTCGGAGGCACGGGACTCCCACAGGCGCAGGATGTTGACGGTGTGGCCGCCAAAGCCCACCACAGGAATGTCCCAGGGCACCCCTTTGATCTTGCGACCGGCGTGCCACACCTTCTTCAGGCCGCCGTTGTCGCCGAACACGGTCTCTACATAGCCGTACAGGGGGATCTCCTGCACGGATTCCGGGCGACAGATCTCCCAGGGGTTGCCATATTCGCGCCAGGAGTCCGGACGCTCGATCTGACGACCATCCTGGATCTCCTGACGGAACAGGCCGTGTTCGTAATGAATGCCGTAGCCCACCGCCGGGTAGTTCAGGGTGGCGAGGGAGTCGATGAAGCAGGCAGCCAGACGGCCGAGGCCACCGTTGCCGAGCGCCATGTCGGGCTCTTGTTCGCACAGGTCGGTGAGTTCGAGGCCGAGCTCACCCAGGGCCTCTTCACAGGTCTTGTAGAGGGAGAGGTTGTGCAGGTTGTTGGAGGTCAGACGCCCCATCAGGAATTCAGCAGAGAGGTAGTGAATCGCACGAGTGTCTTTCTTGAGATGAGTCTGCTGAGTACGGGTCAGGCGCTCGTATACCTGTTCGTTGACGGCGGCGGCCGTCGCTTTCCACCACGCTTCTGGCGAGGCCTTCAGTTCGCTTGTCCCCAAGGTAGAACGCAGGTGACGCACGATGCTCGCTTTAAGCTGATCTTTATCCAGTTGGAGATCCTGGTCTGTCTTCTTCTTGGTAGCCATAAACCATTTTCCTTCGTTACAAATAAAAAAAGTTATCCCATTTCGGGACCGGCACTGTTGTTATATCTGAATATGCTCCGGCATGTGCATACTAGCCAAAGCCGATGGGTGAAACGTTAACATGAGTCACACTTTAACGTATAAAAATGACAGTTCAAGCCTGAAAGCCCTTTCCAGAATACGGGCAATGAAAATATAAATAACCAAATAAATCATGACTTTAAATGATAATTGAAAAGATGAGTTCATGAATAGGTTTTCAATGCTTGAAAGCGTCTGAAAATACGTGAAAATAACGACCTTCCAGATTGATTCTGAAAGCGATTTCAATCTTCACGGGATCATTTCCACAATAAAAGAAAGGTGCCCCAGTTGGAGCACCTTTCTCGTCTTATTACCCATGAGCCTTGAACTGGTTGCTCATGGGATCGTAGTGATAGCCGATCTGCTGCAAGCGCGTGGCCAGCTGATCTTCCGTCATGTCGTAGTAGGCCAACAGCTCTTCCAGACCATCGCACTCCAGCCGCAGCTTCTCGTTGATGATCCCGAGCAGAATATTGGCGTCCAACCGTTGCAAGGTGCTGACGTCCATCCCGATCCCTCCTCCTCATACATACTGTATAACCATGACCTTCTGCCCCCGCTTTGTCCATAGTGCAAAAAACACCCAACCCGATGAAGATGTAAATTATCTTTATATTCAATTAGATAACTAAAATCTCTGTTAATGGGCTCACATTTTCCACCGAAAACGACTTGTCACTGATGCCAGTTACAACTACTGTATACGCATACAGCATGGTTATTCATACAGGAAAAATATATGAGCCAGCCCCTGAGCCACCGCACCCCATCCTCCTCTGTCGGCCTGATAGCCCCCTGGCCCACCCGCCACCAGGCCAAGGTTGAAGGTGAACACCGCTCGGCAGCCTCGCAGCCCGGGACGCCCTTGCTGAGCGAGCTGGGACGGCTGAGCCAGGATAATGGCGGCTGGATCCTGCTGATCGCCCCACCAGGCTTGCCCGTGGCCGAGCAGTGGCAGGCTCAGGGGATCGATCCCGCCAGGGTGCTGGTGGTACACGGGGCCAAGATCAAGAACTGGCAGCGCATGCTGGAACAGAGCCTCGGCAACGGTCACTGCGCCGCCGTGCTGACCTGGCTGCCCGAACAGGTCGCCCTGGATCGCGCCAAGTTGAACAAATTGGGACAGGGTCGCGGGGTGTTGACCCGATTCTTCGAGCCACGCGCCCTCCCCCCTCAACACCCGGGCCTCAACTACGGGGGGCAGGACATCTATCTCAATCACTGAGGTTTGACTCGGATCAGGAGCACGACAAGCTGGTGGTACTTCGGCCTGATGACTCCACGACCAGCTCGGGCCGCTATCGCAGGCTGTCGACGTAGGCAGGAATATGCGTTGAGCGGCGGTAAGCGGTAAGCGGTAAGCGGTAAGCGGTAAGCGGTAAGCGGTAAGCGGTAAGCGGTAAGCGGTAAGCGGTAAGCGGTAAATGATGCTCCTTCACCATAAGAGAGGCGACCCTGAGGTCGCCTTTTGTCATATCTGATGGGCCTTGAGACCTTCCCTGCGAGCCCTCATCCAAGGGATGCCATGCCCGCAGGCTCGACTCAGGCGAGTTTTACATCCAGTTCGACAATCTTGGCAGACCAGTAGGCCGGGCCCGTCTCGTGGATGTTGTTACCCTGGGAATCGACGGCCACCGTCACCGGCATGTCTTCCACCTCGAACTCGTAGATGGCTTCCATACCGAGATCGGCGAAGGCAACCACCCGCGCCTTCTTGATGGCCTTGGCCACCAGGTAGGCTGCGCCCCCCACGGCCATCAGGTAGACGGCCTGATGCTCCTTGATGCTCTGCACCGTCTTGGGACCGCGCTCGGACTTGCCTATCATGCCGATGAGGCCGGTTTCCCCCAGCATCATGTCGGTGAACTTGTCCATCCGGGTGGAGGTGGTAGGGCCGGCCGGGCCGACCACCTCGTCACGGACCGCGTCCACCGGGCCCACGTAATAGATGAAACGATTGGTGAAATCGACCCCTTCCGGCAGGCCCTCACCGTTCTTGAGCATGTCGGCGATGCGCTTGTGAGCCGCGTCGCGACCGGTCAGTATCTTGCCGGAGAGCAGCACGGTATCGCCGCTTTTCCAGCTGGCGAGTTCGGCCTTGGTGATGCCATCCACGTTGACCCGGCGCACGTTGCCACCGGACTCGCGGGTGATCTCCGGCCAGTCTTCCAGCTTCGGTGGAGTCAGCTCAGCGGGGCCGGAACCATCCAGCTCGAAGTGGACGTGACGGGTGGCGGCGCAGTTGGGGATCATCACCACCGGCTTGGAGGCGGCGTGAGTCGGCGCGGATTTCACCTTCACGTCCAGCACTGTGGTGAGGCCACCCAGGCCCTGAGCACCGATGCCGAGCTTGTTGACCTTGTCATACAGATCGATGCGCAGCTTCTCTTCCGTGGTCTCCGGGCCACGGGCGATCAACTCCTGGATGTCGATGTGCTCCATCAGGGCTTCCTTGGCGAGCACGGCCGCCTTCTCGGCGGTGCCGCCGATGCCGATGCCGAGCATTCCGGGCGGGCACCAGCCAGCCCCCATGGTCGGCACCGTCTTCAGCACCCACTCAACCACGTCGTCGGAGGGGTTGAGCATCACCATCTTGGACTTGTTCTCGGAGCCACCGCCCTTGGCGGCGATGCTCACTTCCACCTTGTCACCTTGCACCATATCGATGTGCACCACGGCCGGGGCGTTGTCCCTGGTGTTCTTGCGGCTGCCGGCCGGATCCGCAAGCACGGAGGCGCGCAGCGGGTTGTCCGGGTTGGTGTAGGCGCGGCGGGTGCCCTCGTCCACCATCTCCTGCACCGTCATGTCGCTGTCCCACTGCACCTTCATACCGATCTTGACGAAACAGGTGACGATGCCGGTGTCCTGGCACAGGGGACGATGGCCTTCGGCGGACATGCGGGAGTTGATCAGGATCTGGGCCAGGGCATCCTTGGCGGCCGGGTTGATCTCGCGGTCGTATGCGGCCTTGGCGGCCTGGACGAAATCGAGGGGGTGGTAGAAGGAGATGTACTGCAGGGCGTCGGCAATAGAATCAATAAAGTCCTGTTTTTTAATGATGCTCATATCATCCTCACTGGTCCTTGTCTCAATCAATGCGAGCAAGGGCTTCCATATGAGCCCAACCTTCGGCGGCAGCGAGTGCGCACGAACCGACAGGCAGGGCGTGTTTTTATGACGTGTTTTTCTGTAAATGCCGGCGGCCATGATACGCTTGAGCTCCCTTACCGGCTAGGGAGCTGGGTGCAAACTGTTGCCTGTGTAACAAAAAATGAAACCAAGACTGCATATCCACCATTTCGACCCCCAAACATCCCTTCATCTCCTGTTTGCCCGCCTGCAGCGGCAACCCTGGGCCATCTTGCTGGGATCGGCGGGCCCAGTGGGCGCCGACAACAGATTCGACATCATAGCTGCCGACCCGCTCGCCACCCTGGAAACCCGGGGTACCCAGACGGTCGTGCGTCGTGCCGGGGTCACCGAGCAGAGTGACGAGGATCCCCTCACCCTGCTCGCCCGCACGCAGCAAGCCCTGCTGGGGGATCTGCTGCCAGTCCAGGGTGACGCTATCGGTGCTGAGCTGCCATTTATCGGCGGCGCCCTCGGGCTCTTTGGCTACGATCTGGGGCGACGTTTCGAGCGCCTGCCGAAGCAGGCCGAGGCGGATATCCAGGTGCCGGACATGGCGGTCGGGATCTACGACTGGGCCCTGCTGCGGGAGGTCGCGACCGAACGCTGGCAGCTGGTGCACTGGGGGGATGAGGCTGGGCTTGCCAGCCGCTTGCAGTGGCTGGCGGCGCAGTGTGACGCCACCATCCAGCCCTTCCAGCCCTTCGCCTTGCTAGGCCCCTGGCAGAGCAATATGAGCCGGGACGAGTATGGGGAGAGGTTTGCCCGCATCCAGGCCTATCTGGCGGCGGGGGACTGCTATCAGATCAACCTCACCCAGCGCTTCAGCGCCCCCTACCGGGGGGATGAATGGTCCGCCTATCTCGCCCTCAGCGCCGCCAACAAGGCGCCGTTTTCGGCCTTTATCCGGCTGCCGATGAGCGCGATCCTGAGCCTTTCCCCCGAGCGTTTCCTGCTGCTCGATGGCCGTCACATCGAGACCAAACCCATCAAGGGCACCCGCCCACGCCACCCGGATCCCTGCATCGACCAGGCCCGCGCCGAAGAGCTGGCCAGCGCCGACAAGGACAGATCCGAGAATCTGATGATCGTGGATCTCTTGCGCAACGACATCGGCCGGGTGAGCCGCCCGGGCTCGGTCAGTGTGCCGCACCTGTTTGCGGTGGAGTCCTTCCCCGCCGTGCATCACCTGGTCTCCACCATTCACGGGGAGCTGGACAGCCGCTGGCAAGGGGTGGATCTGCTGCGGGCCTGTTTCCCCGGCGGCTCCATCACCGGGGCCCCCAAGATCCGCGCCATGGAGATCATCGAGGAGCTGGAGCCCCAGCGCCGCAACGCCTATTGCGGCAGCATCGGCTACCTGAGCCAGCATGGCCGCATGGACACCAGCATCTGCATCCGCACCCTGATTGCCGAGGCCGGGCGGCTGCATTGCTGGGCTGGAGGTGGCATCATCGCCGACTCGGATGTGGACGACGAATACCAGGAAACCTACGACAAGGTGGCCCGCATCCTGCCGCTGCTGGACACACTCTGAGTCAGCCACCTGGCAAACCCATTCCAAGGAGAGAGAGCGCGAGATGAGCCACAACAACCGGATCCGGGCCGCCTGTTCCCCTGGTCCCCGCCCTTCACATAGAGACAGCGCCTCATGGAGCTGAACCGCACCGAGCTGTTGACCCGCTTCCTGTTGCAGCGCCCCGCCCCGGCCCATCGTCTGATGCTGGCTGGCCTCAAACCGGCGGCCGTGCTGCTCCCCCTGGTGGAGCGTCCCACCGGGCTCCACTTGCTGCTGACCCGCCGCAGCACCCGGTTGCGCCATCACCCTGGGCAGATCAGCTTCCCCGGTGGCCGTCAGGATCCGGAGGATGAGAGCCTGATCCAGACGGCGCTGCGGGAAACCGAGGAAGAGCTCGGCATCCCCGCCAGCCAGATCCGGGTCATCGGCAGCCTCACGCCCCTCAATACCATCTCCCTCTACGACGTCTTGCCGGTGCTGGCCCTGGTGGATGCCGACTACCGACTCACCCTGAGCCCGGACGAGGTGGAGCAGGCCTTCGAGGTCCCCCTCGGCCATGTGCTGGATCCGGCCCACCACATCGCCCTGACCATACCCCGGGCCGGCAGGAGCCACACCATCTACTGGATCCCCTGGCAAGAATCTTTCATCTGGGGAGCCACCGCCAGCATGATCCGCCAGTTGTCCCAGCACCTATCGAAATAACACACCGTTAACATTGGCCGCTGAGAAATTATCCATTTAACACTCAACTAACATTGAGAATGATAAAGAAATTTTGATTTTTTATTCTTTTGATCACATTTCCATAAGAAAGTACGGGTTTGAGCCCCATAAAGGTGAATCTGATCAACATTTTTGATTAAAAAAAAAGTATTCTTGCGCCGACTAATTAAAACCACACATTCGGGGTGAGACACATGTCTAATACTGTCACCGGCGCACAAGACGCCGCGACCACACTGGAGCAGGCGAACCGCTCCACCCAATCTCGTGCTTGGAGCAAGCAGGACACCACCTGGGTGATCAGCCTGTTCGGTACCGCCGTTGGCGCCGGTATCCTGTTCCTGCCCATCAACGCCGGCATGGGTGGCTTCTGGCCACTGGTGGTGATGGCGCTGCTGGTCGGCCCCATGACCTACCTGGCTCACCGTGGCCTGGCGCGCTTCGTCCTTTCCTCCAAGAATCCCGGTGCCGACATCACCCAGGTGGTGGAAGAGCACTTCGGCATCGGCGCCGGCAAATTAATCACCCTGCTCTACTTCTTCGCCATCTATCCCATCGTGCTGATCTACGGCGTGGGCATCACCAACACGGTGGAGAGCTTCATGGTCAACCAGCTGCAGATGAGTGCTCCGCCGCGCTGGATCCTCTCCATCGTGCTGATCATGGGCATGATGTCGGTCATGCTGGCCGGTGAGAAGCTGATGCTGAAAGTCACCGAGTTTCTGGTCTACCCGCTCATCGCCATCCTGGCGGGCATCTCCCTCTACCTCATCCCGGACTGGACCGGTGCCGCCCTCTCTCAGGTGCCCTCTGCCAAGGACTTCGCCACCACCCTGTGGCTGACCATCCCGGTGCTGGTGTTCTCCTTCAACCACAGCCCGGCCATCTCCAGCTTCGCCCTGGCCCAGCGCCGCGACCACGGTGACAACGCCGTCGCCAAGTCCGACGCCATCTTGAAGCGCACAGCCATGATCCTGCTGGGCTTCGTGATGTTCTTCGTCTTCTCCTGCGTGATGAGCCTGACCCCGGCCCAGCTGGCAGAAGCCAAGTCCCAGAACATCGCCGTGCTCTCCTACCTGGCCAACCAGCATGCGAGCCCGATCATCTCCTACTTCGGCCCGTTGGTTGCCTTCGTGGCCATCGTCTCCTCCTTCTTCGGACACTACCTGGGTGCCCGTGAAGGCCTGAAGGGCATGATCGTCCAGAACATGCGCAAGTCCGGCAAGACCCCGAACACCAAGAAGGTCGAGCTGTTCATCATCGCCTTCTTCATCCTGACCCTGTGGGCCGTGGCCGTCATCAACCCCTCCATCCTCGGCATGATCGAATCCCTGGGTGGCCCCATCATCGCGACCATTCTGTTCCTGATGCCCATGTACGCCATCAAGCGCGTGCCTGCCATGGCGAAATACCAGGGCCAGATCAGCAACGTCTTCGTGGCGACCATGGGCCTGATTGCCATCTCCGCCATCCTGTACCAGCTGTTCTAATCCGTCAGCCAGCCTGACCCTCCATGCCCGCCACCCTGGCGGGCATTTTTCTATCCGTGGCTTTCCCTTTCTCCTGCCCCTCCCCTAACCGTGACGGATCTGCGCCCCGCTATTCTTTCTTCGGCTAACACAGTCCCCTTGGGATAAGAAGAAATCGCCAGCCCGCAGGCAGATACGAAGATGAGGAGTGGGTTCTCCTATTTATGGCGAGGCAACATCACCGACTATTCTCAATCTCGTCGATCCAGAAATTCCACTCTGCCCCTCAAGTTCAGTGCTGGAGGGGGCTCGAGCGTAATAACGCCATTCGCTTATGGCTTGACCAGCTCATCATCATGGCTCCGCCAATAAATTCAAGATTAAAAAACAACTTCTAAATACGTCGGTGATTTCGATCAATATTCCATTTATCTTCATGACGAGCCATCACAACAACAATATATTGATCTGCATCATCTCTCGATTATTACGTCTCACAACCCCCACTTGCTCCAAATCAAACAGAGTTTATAAAACACCAATAAACACCTATTCAGCTCACAAAAATAAATAGCCGTTCATATCTCTGATTGCGAAATAGAGGGTCAAATAATAATGTCCCTCTCGCTTGGCGCCAGCATAACAATGACAATCACATTCCGATGGGAGCTTTAATATGGGCAGGTATATTATCTCGGCACTCTTTCTGGCAAGTTCCACCCTGGCATATGCGCAAACGGAGGGGATCATCAATGGCCTGGACTTCGGTCCCCTCGCCCCCCTGGCCGGCACCTGGAAAAGCGCCGAAATCGGTGGCGTCGACGTGGCCCCCGGGCAGGAGGGCAGCAAGAACGGCAAGGGGGGGCCAGCGGTCGAACCCTTCTATGAGGTGATCACCTTCGAGCCGGCCGCCGATGCCAAGAATGCCAGCGAGCAGTATCTGGTGGCCATGTATTACAAGCAGGAGGTGTTCAGGAAGAGCGATAACGGCAAGTTCCACGATCAGCGGGGTTATCTCATCTACGACAAGCAGAATCAGGTGGTGTACAACACCTACTGCATTCCCCGCGCGGTCTGCGTGGTGACCGAGGGCAAGGCGGGCAACAAGATTGAGTTCAAGACCGGCAAGCGAGGCATTTCGGAAAGCAGCTATATGACGGCCAACGACACCACCACCGACTTCACCATGTCCCTGGATTTTTCCGAGAAGGATCGACTCAGATATAGCCAGACCACCAGCCTGCATGTGTATGGCAAACCCTTTGCCCACACCGACAGCGGCGCCCTGATCAGAATGAACTAAGAGAGTTAAAAACTAGAAGACCAGGGGCCAGTGCCCTTGGTCTTTCTATGGTGCGGGCAATGCCAATCCATCACAAGAGCGAGTCAGCCAGGGTCAACCCTTCAGATGGCTCATGGAGGTTGAGCATATTGGAATACCAGAGCGTCAATATCACATCCATCTGGTTATTGTGCTTCACTGGCGCGGCCACCTTGCAATCCGACATCACCTCCAGCCAGAGATCCTCCGGGCTGATGGGTTTGCTGATATCCTTGCTTGCGAGAATGCCGAGTGCACTGACCACATATTTCCGGGTCTTGGCCGCGGCCGAATAGGGAATGGGCATGACACAGGCGATGGCCCCCAGGCTGCACAAGGTCAGAAAGGTGACCTTGGGATTATTTTTAAATCGCCGCACGGCCGAACAATCCCCGAAGGCTTCATAAATAGCCATATCCCATGCGGCGGCATGAGGATGGTTATATTGCACCATGATATGCACGGCCCTCAGGGCGGCCCCGCCATATTTGCCATAAATGATCATCGCTACCTCCCGTTTTTATCATGATATGGCAAGATAACGGGAAGCCTACCCATTAATTATCTATCGACCCCATCGCATTACTCTATTGTTGAGTGATGCATTCTTAATTAAAAATAGAAATTGATCTGCCGCAATATTTATTTAAATTTTGCTCCGCACAGTTCTATTTATTTGGTATTCACGGAACAAATGCTTTCGGCAACTCCAGATCATTCTGGCCTGCCTCTGCGGGTGGTTCGGTTTTGTCAGCTGAGTTCGTCGGGTTGATCCCAGGCATAAAAAAACGCCCTCACGAGAGGGCGTTTTCGATGGCTAGATATCCTTGCTATCAGGCTTCGCGGGAGAGCTGAGCGGCTTCCTGCTGGGCTTCCTCTTCGGCCATGCAGGCGGCCGCGGTGAACAGCACGTCGGTGGAGCTGTTGAGGGCCGTCTCGGCGGAATCTTGCAGAACCCCGATGATGAAGCCCACGGCGACGACCTGCATGGCGATGTCGTTGCCGATGCCAAACAGGCTGCACGCCAGCGGGATCAGCAGCAGGGAGCCGCCGGCCACACCGGAGGCGCCGCAGGCGCTGATGGTGGCGACCACGGAGAGCAGCACGGCGGTGGCCAGATCTACTTCCATCCCCAGGGTATGCACCGCCGCCATGGAGAGCACGGTGATGGTGATGGCGGCGCCAGCCATGTTGATGGTGGCACCGAGGGGGATGGAGACCGCGTAGGTGTCCTCCGGCAGGCGCAGCTTCTCGCACAGGGCCATGTTGACCGGGATGTTGGCGGCGGAGCTACGGGTGAAGAAGGCGGTCACGCCGCTCTCTTTCAGGCAAGTCAGCACCAGCGGATAGGGGTTGCGCTTGATCTTCCAGAACACGATGAGGGGGTTGACCACGAAGGCGATGAACAGCATGCAGCCGATCAGCACCATCAGCAGCTGGGCATAACCGAGCAGAGCGCCGAAGCCGGTCTCCGCCAGGGTGGAGGCGACCAGACCCAGGATGCCGAGGGGGGCGCAGCGGATCACCGCCTTGACGATGGTGGAGACCCCGTGGGACAGGTCGGTGATCAGCGCCTTGGTGCTCTCATTGGCATGACGCATGGCGATGCCAAGGCCGATGGCCCAGGCCAGAATGCCGATGTAGTTGGCATCCATCAGCGCCTTCACCGGGTTGGTGACCACGTTGAACAGCAGGGTCTGCAGCACCTCGGTAATGCCGCCCGGCGGGGTGATCTCGGCGCTGCTCGCCACCAGATGCAGGTTGGAGGGGAACAGGAAGCTGGCCACGACCGCCACGGCCGCCGCCAGGAAGGTCCCCAGCAGATAGAGCAGCAGGATCGGCTTCATGTTGGTCTTTTGACCCTGCTTGTGACCGATGATCGCCGCCATGACCAGCACGAAGACCAGCAGCGGGGCGACCGCCTTCAGGGCGCCGACAAACAGGCTGCCGAGCAGACCCGCCGCCTTTGCCCATTCCGGCATGAACATGGCGAGGAAGATACCGAGTACCAGACCGACCAGGATCTGGCTAACCAGACTGGTGCTGTTGACCAGTCTTATGAGGGGGTGTTGTTGTGTCATCAAATAGTCCCTGTGCACCCTTGGGCGCTTGAATCATGAGTCCTGTTTGCAATCTCCCGCACGCCGCCACACCGGCGTTGTCTGTCTTGGCAGGTCTTCTTCTGGACCTGTCCGGTACGCGCGGGACTGCGGCAAGGAATATCCCATCTGCCACCGTTTTTTTCCACATAATCACTGAAAAATATCAGGGTTACCTCACAAAAAATCTGCAACAAAGCGATAACACAATATCAAAGTCGGTCAAAATAGCGTCACTCCAGTCCCTTCATCGGCCCGCCACCCCTCAAGAGTGCTATGATGCCGCTCTTTGTCTGTGCTGGAGCCTTGCCATGATCCCCTCTCTGTTGACCCGTCATTTCGGTTTCGATCGGTTAAGACCCGGTCAGGAGGCGGTGATCAGCCGTCTGCTGGCCGGCAAGAGTGCGGCCGCCATCTTCCCGACCGGTGCCGGCAAGTCCCTCTGCTATCAGCTGCCCGCCCTCGCCCTGCCCCACCTGACCCTGGTGATCTCGCCCCTCATCGCCCTGATGCACGATCAACTCGCCTTCCTGCAGGGCAAGGGCATTGCCGCCGCCAGCCTGGACTCCAGCCTGACGGCGGAAGAGAGCCGGCGGGTGATGCAGCAGGCCAGCGACGGCCGGCTCAAGATCCTGATGATCTCGGTGGAGCGCCTCAAGAACGAGCGCTTTCGCCGCTTTATCGCCGGGGTGCCGATCTCAATGCTGGTGGTGGACGAGGCGCACTGCATCTCGGAGTGGGGTCACAACTTTCGCCCGGACTATCTGAAGCTGCCGGATCATCGCCGCGAGCTCGCCATCCCCCAGGTGCTGCTGCTCACCGCCACCGCCACCCCGGCGGTCATGGCGGACATGCAGGCCAAGTTCGACATCCATAAAGAAGATCTGGTGGTCACCGGCTTCTATCGCCCCAACCTGGATCTCGCCGTCGTTCCCCTGCCCGCCGAGGCCCGCGATGGCTGGCTGGTTTCCGAGATCCTGGGTGAGCCCGAGGCCCCCACCATCGTCTATGTCACCCTGCAACACAGGGCGCAGCAATGTGCCGAACTCCTGCAACGGGCAGGCGTCCGGGCCTGTGCCTATCACGCGGGGCTGGATAGCGATCTGCGCAGCCAGATCCAGCGCGACTTCATGGCGGGCAAGCTGGACTGCATCGTCGCCACCATCGCCTTCGGCATGGGCATCGACAAGGCCGATATCCGCCGGGTCATTCATTACGATCTGCCCAAATCCATCGAGAACTACAGCCAGGAGATTGGCCGGGCCGGCCGCGATGGCCTGCCCTCCCGCTGCCTCGTGCTGGCCAATCGCGCCCAGTTGCCGGTGCTGGAGAACTTCATCTACGGGGATACCCCGGACAGGGCAGCCATATTGGCACTGCTCGGGACAGTGCTGCAAAGCGGCACCGACTGGGAGTTCAGTCTGCTGCGCCTCTCCAACGACACCAACATTCGCCAGCTCCCCCTCAAGACCCTGCTGGTCTATATGGAGATGGAGGGGGTCATTGCGCCCGCCTACAGCTATTTCGCCGAGTATCGTTTCAAGTTCGTGCTGGAAAAAGCGGAGATCCTGAGCCGTTTCAATCCTGATCGCCGCCAGTTCCTGGAGCAGCTGTTTGCCTGCGCTCCCCAGGCGCGCAGCTGGTGTACCATGGACTTCGAGGCACTCTGGCAGGGGTATCAGGGGGAAAGACACAGAGCGGCGGCGGCCCTGGACTATCTGCAGCAGCAGGGCTGGATCGAGCTCGAGAGCAAGCAGATGACCGAGGTCTATCGGGTATTGCGCCAGGATATCGCCATCGAGCCGCTGGCCGATCGGCTGCACACCCTGTTCGCACAGAAGGAGCAGAGCGAGCTGGCCAGGTTGCAGGCCCTGCTGACGTTCTTCACCTCCAGCCGTTGCCTGAGCCAGGCGCTGGCGAGTTACTTTGCCGACGAGCAGGCCCCCGAGCATTGCGGGCACTGCTCCGTCTGTCGGGGAGAGATTGCCAGCCTGCCAGCGCTGCCTGGTCCGCCCCTGCCCAACGAGCACGGCTTGCGCGCCTGGTGCGATCCCCTGGTCGCGCTCGGCAAGAATCAGGATCCCCGTGTGTTGACCCGTTTCCTGTGCGGCATCGCCACCCCGCTGACCACCCGCGTCAAGGCAAAGAGCCTGGCGGGTTTTGGTCAGTTGGCGGCCCATCCCTTCGCCGAGGTGCTGGCGGCGGTGTCTCGCGCCTACCCCCCTATTTCCTAACTGTTTTTGCCGGACGCCGAAAAAATAAGACCCTCGCGGATGCGAGGGTCAAGCCAACGGAAACGTGCTTAAACAGAGCTTAGTATCTGCACAATCACCCACTCTCTTGCTAAAGCGATGACTGCTCGACACAGGGCCAATCTAGTGCAGCCAGAATGTAGCGTCAATGTAAAAATTAGAGCTTAAACACCAAACTAGGTGCATTACGTTAACGTAAACGCAATGCATTTTCACTGCTGTCATCCCCTCTCCCCTTGTCCCGTCTGGCCTCCGCTTTCCTCAGGCCAGCGGGCTCCCTTTTCTGCTCCTGCCATATAAATTTTTATTTTTTATGTCTTTGACATTTGCCTCACTGTCATGGCAGAAATAATTTAACAGTCAGTAACATACAAAGATCACTGGCTGCTTCTTCCCACATCAGGAGCGGGAAGCTTCCTTGTAAACTTAAACCAATGATGTTGATGGATTACTGGGGGCTGTTGACTAGGCTTAAGAGGTAAACAGAACAAAAGTAGTGATCCACTCTTTTCAGGGTAAGCGACTAAATCGAGGGCTAATTTATGGGCATCTTCGAGCACTATCAACAGCGGTATGAGAAAGCCAGAGAGGAGGAGTACAGCATCCAGGAGTTCCTGGATATGTGCAAACAGGACAAGTCCTGCTACGCCTCCGCCGCCGAACGGCTGCTTGTTGCCATCGGCGAGCCGGAAATGATCGACACCTCGGTCAATCCGCGCCTCAGCCGCCTGTTTTCCAATCGCGTCGTCGCACGCTATCCCGCCTTCAAAGACTTCTACGGCATGGAAGAGGCCATCGAGCAGATCGTCTCCTACCTCAAGCACTCCGCCCAGGGGCTGGAAGAGAAGAAACAAATTCTCTACCTGCTCGGCCCCGTCGGCGGCGGCAAGTCCTCCCTGGCCGAGAAGCTCAAATCCCTGATGCAAAAGGTGCCCATCTACCGGATCAAGGGTTCGCCGGTCAACGATCACCCCTTCTGCCTGTTCGACATCGAGGAAGATGGCGAGATCCTGGAGAAAGAGTACGGCATCCCGCGCCGTTACCTGCGCCCCATCATGTCTCCCTGGGTCGCCAAGCGACTGCACGAGTTTGGTGGCGACATCACCAAGTTCAAGGTGGAGAAGGTCAACCCCTCCATTCTCGATCAGATAGCCATCGCCAAGACGGAGCCCGGCGATGACAACAACCAGGACATCTCCTCCCTGGTGGGCAAGGTCGACATCCGCATGCTGGAGCACTACGCCCAGGATGATGCCGATGCCTACTCCTACTCGGGAGCGCTGTGCAAGGCGAACCAGGGGATGATGGAGTTCGTGGAGATGTTCAAGGCCCCCATCAAGGTGCTGCACCCCCTGCTGACGGCCACCCAGGAGGGCAACTACAACGGCACCGAGGGCCTCTCCGCCCTGCCCTTCGACGGCATACTGCTGGCTCACTCCAACGAGTCGGAATGGCAGCAGTTCCGCAACAACAAGAACAACGAAGCCTTCCTCGACCGGGTCTACATCGTCAAGGTGCCTTACTGCCTGCGGGTCTCGGAAGAGGTGAAGATCTACGAGAAGCTGCTGTTCAACAGCGAACTGACCGATGCCAAGTGCGCCCCGGGAACCCTGGAACTGCTGGGCCAATTCTCGGTGCTGTCACGGCTGAAAGAGCCGGAAAACTCCAGCCTCTACTCCAAGATGCGGGTCTATGACGGCGAGAGCCTGAAAGACACGGATCCCAAGGCCAAGAGCTATCAGGAGTACCGCGACTACGCCGGCGTGGACGAGGGCATGAACGGTCTCTCTACCCGCTTCGCGTTCAAGATCCTCTCCCGGGTGTTCAACTTCGATCACGCCGAGGTGGCGGCCAACCCGGTCCACCTCTTCTACGTGCTGGAGCAGCAGATAGAGCGCGAACAGTTCCCGCAGGAGTTGCACGATCGCTATCTGGAGTTCATCAAGGGCTATCTGACCCCGCGCTACGTGGAGTTCATCGGCAAGGAGATCCAGACCGCCTACCTCGAGTCCTACTCGGAGTATGGGCAGAACATCTTCGATCGCTACGTTACCTATGCCGACTTCTGGATCCAGGATCAGGAGTACCGTGACCCGGAAACCGGCCAACTGTTTGACAGGGCATCCCTCAACAGCGAGCTGGAGAAGATCGAAAAACCGGCGGGGATCAGCAATCCGAAGGATTTCCGCAACGAGATCGTCAACTTCGTGCTGCGTGCCAGGGCCAACAATGCGGGTCGCAACCCCAACTGGACCAGCTACGAGAAGCTGCGCACCGTGATCGAGAAGAAGATGTTCTCCAACACGGAGGAGTTGCTGCCGGTTATCTCCTTCAACAGCAAGACCTCTGCCGAGGAGCAGAAGAAGCACGATAACTTTGTGGAGCGGATGATGGAGAAGGGCTACACCCGCAAACAGGTGCGGCTGCTCTCCGAATGGTATCTCAGGGTACGCAAGTCATCCTGACCCTGCCGTGGTTCAAGGGGGGAGTTATGGCGCATTTTATCGACCGCAGGCTCAACGGCAAAAACAAAAGCGCTGTCAATCGGCAGCGCTTCATCCGCCGCTACAAGAAGCAGATCAAACAAGCGGTCTCGGATGCTGTCTCCAAGCGCAGCATTCAGGACGTGGACAAGGGCGAGAGCATCAGCATCCCGACCAAGGACATCGGCGAGCCCCACTTCCATCAAGGTCAGGGCGGCAAACGGGAGATGGTGCACCCTGGCAACGATCAATTCGTCTCCGGCGACAAGATTGACCGCCCCAAGGGAGGGGGGAGTGGTCAGGGCGGTGGTGAGGGCCAGGCCTCGGATCAGGGGGAAGGCGCCGATGATTTCGTGTTCCAGATCTCCAAGGATGAGTATCTGGATCTGCTGTTCGAAGATCTGGAATTGCCTCGCCTGCAGAAGACCCAGCTCAACCAGCTGATGGAGATGAAGACCTACCGGGCGGGTTACACCTCCAACGGGGTGCCCGCCAACATCAACGTGGTCCGTTCGCTGCAAAATTCCCTGGCTCGCCGTATGGCCTTGCAGGCGGGCAAGAAGCGCCTGCTGCGCGAGCTGGAGGAGCGGCTCGCCCTGCTCACCGGTGAGCCCAACGATCACTTCGCCGAGATGGCGCAGCTCGAGAAGGAGATCCGTGAGCTCAAGCGGCGCATCGAGGCCGTCCCCTTCATCGACACCTTCGATCTCAAGTTCAACAACTTCGTCAAACGTCCCGTGCCGTCCAGCCAGGCGGTGATGTTCTGCCTGATGGACGTATCCGGATCCATGGATCAGGCCACCAAGGAGATGGCCAAACGCTTCTATATCCTGCTCTACCTGTTCCTGAGCCGTACCTACAAGAACGTGGAGGTGGTCTACATTCGCCACCACACCCAGGCCAAGGAGGTGGACGAACACGAGTTCTTCTACTCCCAGGAGACAGGCGGCACCATAGTCTCCAGCGCCCTCAAGATGATGAACGACATCATCAACGAGCGTTACCCCGCCAACCAGTGGAACATCTATGCGGCGCAGGCCTCCGATGGGGACAACTGGGCGGACGATTCCCCCCAGTGCCGGGAGATCCTGCTGCGCGACATCATGCCGCGGGTGCGTTACTACTCCTACATCGAGATCACTACCCGCGCCCACCAGACCCTGTGGCACGAATATGAGTCGGTGGCCGAGCAATTCCCCCACTTCGCGATGGAGCACATTCGCAAGGTAGAGGACATCTATCCGGTATTCCGGGAGCTGTTCAAGAAGCAGGCGGCTTGAGGGAGCACATATGGTAGAAACTGCGAGAAAAATAGCGCCCCTGGACGATGGGCCTGACTGGAACTTCGATCTGCTGGAGACCTATCACCAGGAGATAGCCCGGGTGGCCAAGTCTTACCGGCTGGACACCTACCCCAACCAGATCGAGGTGATCACCGCCGAACAGATGATGGATGCCTACTCCAGCGTGGGCATGCCCATCGGCTACCAGCACTGGTCCTTTGGCAAGCGCTTCATCCACACCGAGCGCAACTACAAGCGCGGCCAGATGGGGCTGGCCTACGAGATCGTCATCAACTCGGATCCCTGCATCGCCTACCTGATGGAGGAAAACACCATGCCCATGCAGGCCCTGGTGATGGCCCACGCCTGCTATGGCCACAACTCTTTTTTCAAGAACAACTATCTGTTCAAGGCCTGGAGCGACGCCTCCTCCATCATCGACTACCTGCTGTTCGCCAAGAACTACATCACGGAGTGCGAGGAGAAACACGGCATCGATGCGGTCGAGCGGCTGCTCGACTCCTGCCACGCCCTGATGAACTTCGGAGTGGATCGCTACAAACGGCCCCAGAAGATCTCCCTGGCCGAGGAGAAGCGGCGCCAGAAGGCACGGGAAGATTACCTGCAGACCCAGGTCAACGAGCTGTGGCGCACCCTGCCCAAGCAGCACAAGGCCTCAGGGGTCGAAGACAGGCGCTACCCACCCGAGCCTCAGGAGAACATCCTCTACTTCATCGAGAAGAACGCCCCGCTGCTGGAGCCCTGGCAGCGTGAAATAGTACGGATAGTGCGCAAGATCAGTCAGTACTTCTACCCGCAGAAGCAGACCCAGGTGATGAACGAGGGCTGGGCCACCTTCTGGCATTACACCATCCTCAACCACCTCTATGACGAGGGGAAGATCAGCGATCGCTTCATGATAGAGGTGCTGCACAGCCACACCAACGTGGTCTATCAGCCCCCCTACAACAGCCGCTACTACTCCGGTATCAATCCCTATGCCTTGGGGTTCGCCATGTTCACCGACCTACGGCGCATCTGCGAACACCCCACCGAGGAGGACAGATACTGGTTCCCCGACTACGCCGGCACCAACTGGGTGGACACCCTGCACTTCGCCATGCAGAACTTCAAGGACGAGAGCTTCATCAGCCAGTTCCTGAGCCCCAAGGTGATGCGGGACATGAAGCTGTTTGCCATCGATGACGATGACCTCAAGAACTACCTCAAGGTCTCGGCCATCCACAACGAGGAGGGGTATCGTCTGGTGCGCAACACCCTGTCGGCACAATACAACCTGAGCAACCTAGAACCCAACATTCAGGTCTACAACGTGGCGGTGAAGGGGGACAGATCCCTGACCCTGCGCTATGTGCCCCACAACCGTATCCCGCTGGGAGAGTCTCGTCACGAGGTCCTCAAGCATCTGCATCAGCTGTGGGGGTTCGACGTGGTGCTGGAGCAGGACAACGGCGAGCTGCCCGCCGATATCATAGGGCGCTGCCCGGATCGCAAGACGGTGGCCTGACAGATAAATCACAGCCATAAAAAAACGCGCCAGATGGCGCGTTTTTTCTTTTGATGCAATCAGTTATCGCACAGGTTGCTCGGCATATCCTGACGCAGACGGGTCCACAACTTGCCGGACTCGATGCCGTACTGGCGCACCGTCATGAACACGGCTTCGTGATTCTTGGTCTCTGCCAGGCCCAGCAATACCTTGTAATAAGCGTCGGCCGTCTCGCGAGCCTGCTTGTCGGAGAAGTAGTAACGTCCGACCCGGCTATACAAGCCTTTGAAACCATTGAGGATCAAGGCATAGATAGGGTTGCCGGAGGCAAAGGAGAGTTGGTGGTGCAGGCGGTAATCAAACTCGGCATAGGCCTCGGCCGTGTTCTCGACCTCGGCGGCCCCCCGCAGGATCTCCGCCGCCTGTTCCGGGTTGTTGCGGATGGCGCCACGGATGAAGATGGTACAGATGTTGGTACGGGCCGACAGCAGTTGGGCCACCAGATCCGGTACCTTGTCCTGATCGAGGCGTGCCAGGGTTTCCAGGATATTGAGGCCAGAGGTTTCCCAGAAATTGTTGACCTTGGTCGGTTTGCCATGCTGGATGGTGAGCCAGCCATCACGGGCAAGACGCTGCAGCACTTCGCGCAAGGTGGTGCGAGTCACGCCAATCAACTCGGACAGTTCACGCTCCGCCGGCAGAATGGATCCAGGAGGAAAGCGATTGTTCCAGATGGACTCGATGATGTATTCCTCGGCAAACCCAGCGGGGCTTTGCGCTTTTATGACCATGTAGTGACTCTGTTGTAGTACGTAAAAAGGCTCACGAATAATAGCAAAGCCGAACATGCTGGCAAGCAGAAGGTCGGTCCTCTGCTCACATTAACCCGATCTTTTTGTTAAAAATATGTTTCTTGCTATTCAATTGGCATCCGTCAGCCCTCTGCCCTCGCCCCACTATGAAAAAGCGTTACCAGTGGCTTGACGCCGCCGCACCCACCCCCACGCACCCGCTCCGAAATCGACCTTGGAGGTGATCACTGGCGTTCTGTGCTCGGCGATCCTCTCTATATTGTTTCGAAAAACGAGACAGTGTTGAGGATGAGGGGAGGATTATCCGCCAGGTCTGGTGCGATATCATGGCCTCTCGCTTACACATCGAAGGAGGCCAGAGCGATGAAGTCCGGTCACGCCTCTCGCAGGCAACCAGGCTGATTATGTCGGCTCCCGTCGATCCATAGTCATGGCGACCGGGGAGAGAGCCAGGTGAGAGCCGTGTCGTCTTTCGGCTCGGTTACGACAAGCACGAGCCTATGCGCCCATTTGTTAGCCAACTTGCAGGATGCGGCAGTCGGCGGCTCTCTTGCTCACTGATGGATGGAAGGATGACAGGACTCTTGTCAGGAAGAACAGGAGAATCTCAGGGGTGGCAGACATGGATTGATGAGTTTCCCATCGTGTCCCGAGTGGCCATTTCAACATGAGAGTGTCACCCAACACCCCATTAGAGCAATAAATGCTCATCACGTCTGGGCAAGCACCGCAGCGTTATTTATAGTTAGCGCTCCCTTGATTAAAATCATGTGCAATCAATTTGATAAAGGTGAATATCCGGATGTTCGGGCCGATTTGGCTCGACTGCACAGACGCAGATATCAACAACAGAACAGAGAACAACCATTATGCCAATCAGCCTAGGGCACGCTTTTGCAAGGAACTTTTTGGGCAATGCCCCTAAATGGTACAAAATTGCCATCGTCTTGTTTTTGCTGATCAATCCGATCGTCTTCCACGTTGATCCCTTCCTGGCCGGCTGGCTGCTGGTCGTCGAATTCATTTTCACCCTGGCCATGGCGCTCAAGTGCTATCCGCTGCAACCCGGCGGCCTGCTGGCCATCGAAGCCGTGCTCATCGGCATGACCTCCGCCGATCAGATCAAACATGAGCTGGTCGCCAACATCGAAGTGCTGCTGCTGCTGGTGTTCATGGTGGCGGGCATCTACTTCATGAAGCAGCTACTGCTCTATGTCTTCACCAAGATGCTGGTGCGCATCCACTCCAAGACCCTGCTCTCCCTCGCGTTCTGCCTGGTCTCCGCTTTCCTGTCCGCCTTCCTCGATGCGCTGACCGTGATCGCCGTGGTGATCAGCGTCGCCACCGGCTTCTACGCCATCTATCACAAGGTGGCCTCTCAGGAGGAGTCCGGCAATCTGCACGATGACGATGAGGGCATCGATGAGCTGACCCGTCAGCACCTGAACGAGTTTCGCGCCTTCCTGCGCAGCCTGATGATGCATGCCGCCATCGGCACCGCGCTCGGTGGCGTCTGCACCCTGGTGGGCGAGCCCCAGAACCTCATCATCGGCGAGCAGGCTGGCTGGCACTTCGGTGAATTTGCCATCCGCATGTCGCCGGTGACCATACCCGTGTTCATCTGCGGCCTGCTGACTTGCATCCTGGTGGAGAAGTTCCGCTGGTTTGGCTATGGCACCAGGCTGCCCGAGCCGGTGCGCCGCATCATGGAGGAGTACGAGCGGGACGAAGACGCACAGCGCTCCCCCCAAGAGAAGGCCAAGCTCATCGTCCAGGCGCTGATCGCCCTCTGGCTCATCACCGGGCTGGCGCTGCACCTGGCGGCCGTGGGCCTCATCGGCCTGACCGTCATCGTCCTCGCCACCTCCTTCACCGGTATCACGGAGGAGCATGCCCTCGGCAAGGCCTTCCACGAGGCGCTGCCCTTCACCGCCCTGCTCACCGTCTTCTTCAGCGTGGTGGCGGTGATCATCGATCAGCAGCTGTTCAAGCCGGTGATCCAGTGGGTGCTGGCCGCCAAGCCCGAGGATCAGCTCGCCCTCTTCTATATCGCCAATGGCCTGCTCTCCATGGTGAGCGACAACGTCTTCGTCGGCACCGTCTACATCAACGAGGTGAAGACAGCCCTGCTCAACGGCGCCATCAGCCGCGAGCATTTCGATCTGCTGGCGGTGGCCATCAACACGGGGACCAACCTGCCCTCGGTCGCCACCCCCAACGGCCAGGCCGCCTTCCTGTTCATGCTGACCTCTGCGCTGGCCCCCCTGCTGCGCCTCTCCTATGGTCGCATGGTGTGGATGGCGCTGCCCTACACCCTGGTACTGGGGCTGGTGGGCTTCTTCGCGGTGGAGCAACTGCTTGCCCCCGCCACCGAATGGTTCTACCAGGCGGGTTGGCTGATACAGGGAGTTGATATGCCCACCCTGCTGCCTGCGGCACATTGATGATGGAAGGGCCCACGAGGGCCCTTTTCTTTTGGATCCGGCTCTGCTCTAATTCAGCCACTATTTTCTCTGTGAGATCAATCAGATGATCGAATTTCTTCGCCGTATTGCCAGCCATCGGCTAGCATGGGGACTGCTGGCCGCCTCCGCCCTGTTCCTCGAGTTGTGCGCCCTCTTCTTCCAGCACGGGCTGGGGTTGCATCCCTGCGTCATGTGCATCTATGAGCGGATCGCTATCTTCGGCGTGCTCGCGGCCGGCCTGCTCGGCATGGTCTCCCCCCAGAAATGGTATCTGCGTTGGAGCGCCCTGCTGCTGTGGGGTTACAGCGCCTTCTGGGGCCTGCAACTGGCGCTCAAGCATGTGGACTACCAGCTGAACCCCTCCCCCTTCAACGTATGCGAAGGCTTCGTGGACTTCCCGAGCTGGGCACCGCTGGATCAGTGGATCCCCTGGTTGTTCTTCCCGGACGGGGACTGCAGCGAGATCACCTGGCAATTCCTCAGCTTCTCCATGCCCCAGTGGCTGATCGCCATCTTCGCCGCTTACCTGCTGGTGTTCGTGGTGGTGGCCGTCGGCAACCTGGTCAAGGGCCGTTGCTGCAACTGAGTCAGTCAGGCAATAAAGCACAAAGAGGGAGCCGTAGGCTCCCTCTTTGCATGAAGAGATCATGACCAGCCATGCCGATAACCCGTGAGGCATTCAATGGCGTGGGCCACCCTCTTCCTCGCCGTTCGTGATGGTACCCACCAGAAACCCCATCAAGCGTCACTACGGCCCTGATATGCGGCGATCCACAGCCAAAAGAAGAGGGAGCCAGCGGCTCCCTCTTCTTTTGATTTCACTATGTTGATCGCGCTATGCGTTCACGAGGCGCTCTTGCCCGCACCGCGTTTGGCTTTCACCATGCCGATGACCATGGGCAGCAGGGACACCCCTATGATGCCGAAGATCAGCAGGGTGAAGTTCTGGCGCACCACAGGCAGGTTGCCGAAGAAGTGGCCCGCATAGACGAAGGAGAGCACCCACAAGAGCCCCCCCACCAGGTTGAAGGCCAGGAAGCGCGGATAGGTCATGGCCCCCATCCCCGCCACGAAGGGGGCGAAGGTGCGCACTATGGGCAGGAAGCGGGTGATGATGATGGTCTTGCCCCCATGCTTGGCATAGAAGGCGTGGGTCTTCACCAGATAGTCGCGGCGGAAGATCTTCGAGTCCGGGTTCCGGAACAGCTGCTCCCCGAAGAAGTGGCCTATGGTGTAGTTCACCACGTTGCCGAGCACAGCGGCGACGATGAGCACGGCGGCCAGGGTGTGCACGTCAAGCGCACTGCCCACGGTGAGCGCACCGGCGGCAAACAGCAGGGAATCCCCGGGCAGGAAGGGAGTCACCACCAGGCCGGTTTCACAGAAGATGATGAGAAACAGGATGGCGTATACCCAGACACCATAGTTTTCAAACAGCTCTTTCAGATGCACGTCGACGTGCAGAATAAAGTCAATCGCAAACAGGATCAGATCCATTTTTTCTTACTCATGAAGTGAACGGCGTGGAGTCTACGCCAATGCCTTGAGCGCCACAATCCGCAACTGGGGGCACTCAACCATGGCATGGCGGGCTGATGGCGAGCCATCGCAAGGAGAAGGATACGAGGCGCTTACTCCAGGGCATCCAGCCCCTTCCTGACCTCGGTGGGCAGGCAGGATTCCCAGCCCCAGATCAGCACCAGCAGCAGGCTGATGTCATCGAGCCAGCCCAGCAGCGGCACCACATCCGGGATAAGATCCACCGGGCTGATGCCGTAGAGCAGGATGAGGATCACCAGCCCCTTGGCCCACCAGGGGGTGGCGGGATGGCGAAAGCCGAAGTAGAGGCGGCGCAGACGCCGCCAGATAAGCCAGCGCTTGCCGCTCAACTCTCGATCAACTCGCTGCGCAGCCGCTGGATCTGATCCCGCATGGCGGCCGCCTGCTCGAACTCCAGATCCCGGGCGTGCTGGAACATCTGCTCTTCCATCCGTTTGATCTCCTTGGCGATCTCGCTGGCGGAGCGGGCATGGTACTCCCCTTGCGGCTCGGCGGCCTTGCGAGCGCCCTTGGCCGGTTTGCCCGCCGAGCGGCTGCCCCCCATGTCCATCACATCCCCCACCGACTTGTTGAGGCCCTTGGGCGTAATGCCGTGTTCCAGGTTGTGGGCATGCTGCAGGGCGCGGCGTCGCTCCGTCTCCTCGATGGCCACCTTCATGGAGTTGGTGATGGTGTCTCCATAAAGGATGACCTTGCCATTGAGGTTACGGGCCGCCCGGCCAATGGTCTGGATGAGGGAGCGGGTGGAGCGCAGGAAGCCCTCTTTATCCGCATCCAGGATGGCCACGAGCGACACCTCCGGCATGTCGAGCCCTTCCCGCAGCAGGTTGATACCCACCAGCACGTCGAACTTGCCCAGACGCAGGTCGCGGATGATCTCCACCCGCTCGACGGTGTCGATGTCCGAGTGCAAATAGCGAACCCGCACGTCGTGATCCGCCAGGTATTCGGTCAAGTCCTCCGCCATCCGCTTGGTCAGGGTAGTCACCAGTACCCGCTCCTCCACCGCGACCCGCAGCCGGATCTCGGAGAGCAGGTCGTCCACCTGGGTGGTGACCGGGCGCACCTCGATCTCGGGATCCAGCAGGCCGGTCGGGCGCACCACCTGCTGCACCACATCCTCGCCGGATTTTTCCAGCTCGTAGGGGCCGGGGGTCGCCGAGACGAACACCGTCTGCGGCATCAAGGCCTCGAACTCGTCGAACTTGAGGGGCCGGTTGTCCAGCGCCGAGGGGAGCCGGAAGCCGTACTCCACCAGGGTTTCCTTGCGGGAGCGGTCGCCCTTGAACATGGCACCGATCTGGGGCACGGTCACGTGGGACTCGTCGATGATGAGCAGGCCATCCCCCGGCAGGTAGTCGAACAGGGTGGGCGGCGGCTCACCGGGGGCGCGCCCGGAGAGGTAGCGGCTGTAGTTCTCGATGCCTGAGCAGTAGCCGAGCTCCTGCATCATCTCGATGTCGAACTGGGTACGCTGGCTGATCCGCTGCTCTTCCACCAGCTTGTTCAGGCTCATCAGCTGCTCGCGGCGCCCCTTGAGCTCTTCCTTGATATGGTCGATGGCCCCCAATATGGTTTCACGCGGGGTGGCGTAGTGGGTCTTGGGATAGATGGTATAGCGCACCACAGTCTGCTCGATGGCACCGGTCAGGGGATCGAACTGGGAGAGGCGCTCCACCTCCTCGTCAAACAGCTCCACCCGCAGGGCCAGCTTGTCCGACTCGGCGGGATAGATGTCGATCACCTCCCCCCGCACCCTGAAGGTGCCGCGGCTGAACGCCACGTCGTTGCGGGTGTATTGCAGCTCGGCGAGACGGCGCAGGATGTCCCGCTGGTTGATGACGTCCCCGACTTTGAGGTGCAGCATCATGCTGAGGTAGGCTTGCGGGTCTCCCAGACCATAGATGGCCGAGACGGAGGCGACGATCACCACGTCCCGCCGCTCCAGCAGCGCCTTGGTGGCCGACAGCCGCATCTGCTCGATGTGATCGTTGATGGAGGCATCCTTCTCGATGAAGGTGTCCGTGGTCGGCACATAGGCTTCCGGCTGGTAGTAGTCGTAGTAGGAGACGAAGTACTCCACCGCGTTGTCGGGGAAGAACTCCTTCATCTCCCCGTAGAGCTGGGCGGCCAGGGTCTTGTTCGGCGCCAGTATCATGGTGGGCCGGTTGAGGGTGGCGATCACGTTGGCCATGGTGAAGGTCTTGCCCGAGCCCGTGACCCCGAGCAGGGTCTGGTGGGCGAGGCCGGACTCGATGCCATCGAGCAGGCGGGCGATCGCCGCGGGCTGATCCCCCGCCGGTTGAAACTGGCTGGCCAACTGAAATAACTTGCTCATCACGACTCCCGGCAAAAACAGCAAGAAAGAAGTGTACCCCGAGTTGGCGCATCTGGGTATCCACTCCGCCAGACCAGACGACTATTGACCCGGGCAAGCGAGCTCTGTATAGTGCGTCTCCTTGCCTGATGTTCCCCCGTAGTTCAGTCGGTAGAACGGCGGACTGTTAATCCGTATGTCACTGGTTCAAGTCCAGTCGGGGGAGCCACTCTCCTCACCATCTCGGTGCAAGTTATCCACTTTAGTGCTTTCCTCTGCCAATTTTAATGCACAAGCCGATCCCTTCGGCGATTCTTCCTTTCGAACCCCCTCTCCTCGTCGACAGCGTTTTCTCCTGTCGAGCATAACTATATGATTTTTATAGTAAGATTTTTCTGAAGGTATTTTTTGAACAGCCCTTGCACCCCAGCATTGGCGCGGCCTGCAGCCTGATCGCCAAGTTTCATGAACAGGGTTATCCACAGATTCTGTGGGTAAGTGACGCAAAGCCAATCAGCGCCTAGGTTGGCAGCAATTGTCTCCGGTCTGACGGATGGAAACGCCTCGCCCCCCATTTTCTCCTGTTTTTTCCCTCCCCCCTAAATGGGTTCCTGGGGATCAGAGCAACAGGCAGGTGCCCCATTTGTGTCGCCACGCCAGAGGCCATGGGTCACCCCTGCCCGTTGGGGTGCGGATGCACCGGGTACATGGTTTTCCCCAACCAGTCAAAAATGCTGAAAAGCGCCCCCAATCCTTCGCTTCACAGCAGGTAATAAATTGTCCACAGGAGGGAAACCTCCATGCCCCCTGACAGCACGAATCACCCATTGACAGCGAGATAGGCAGTGGGAAATATCACCATTGCCCCCCTTGTTCCCGGTCATCCCCCCTCCCGGGTCGGTCAGCCACCACTTAACTGGCTGCCAGACCGCTTTGACGCTTCTCTCTTGCCAAGGGATACGGCACAATATCGGCCCCACTTTTTTCCTCGGTTCTTCCGGGCATGACCATAGATTTCGTGACACTGCTGCATCAAAGCGACTCCCTGCTGCTGTTCGTGGTGCTGGCCTTCGGCCTGCTGCTGGGCAAGGTACGCATCGGTAATTTCCAGATTGGCAACACCATAGGCGTGCTGTTCACCGCCCTGTTGTTTGGCCAGATGGGCTTCCAGTTCTCCACCTCCACCGAAAATGTCGGCTTCATGCTGTTCATCTTCTGCGTAGGCATAGAGGCAGGCCCCCACTTCTTCAGCATCTTCCTGCGCGATGGCATCCACTACATCACCCTGACCCTGGTGATCCTGCTGAGCGCCCTGCTGCTCACCGTGGGGCTCGCCAAGTTCTTCAACCTGGGGCCCGGCATGGCGGCCGGGATCCTCGCTGGCTCCCTCACCTCGACCCCGGCGCTGGTGGGGGCACAGGACGCCCTGCGCAGCGGACTGCTCAATCTGCCCCATCAGACCGACATGCAGGCGGTGCTCGACAACATGGGCATCGGCTATGCCCTGACCTATCTGGTAGGCCTGGTGGGCCTGATGCTGGTGGTACGCTACCTGCCTGCCCTGGCCCGGCTCGACCTCAATACCGAAGCCCAGAAGATCGCCCGCGAGCGGGGGCTCTCCGACAGCGAGAACCGCAAGACCTATCTGCCCATCATCCGCGCCTACCGGGTCGGCCCCGAGCTCGCCGCCTGGATCGGCGGCCGCACCCTGCGGGAGACCGGTATCTACCCCCACACCGGTTGCTACGTCGAGCGCATTCGTCGCAACGGCATACTGGCGAGCCCGGATGGGGATGCAGTCATCCAGGAAGGGGACGAGATCGCCCTGGTGGGCTACCCGGAGAGCCACGAGAAACTCGACGTCAACTATCGCAACGGCAAGGAGGTGTTCGACCGCAACCTGCTGGACCTGCAGATCGTCACCGAAGAGATAGTGGTGAAGAACGATGCCGTGGTGGGCCGCCATCTGGTGGAGCTCAACCTCACCGAGAAGGGCTGCTTCCTGAACCGGGTGGTGCGCTCCCAGATAGAGATGCCGTTCGATCGCAACATCATGCTGCAAAAGGGCGACGTGCTGCAGATCAGCGGCGAGAAGCAGAGGGTCAAGCTGCTGGCCAACAAGATCGGTTTCATCAGTATCCACAGCCAGACCACGGATCTGGTGGCCTTCACCACCTTCTTCGTGCTGGGGCTGCTCATCGGCTCCGTCTCCCTGGTGTTCGGCCAGATAGAGTTCGGCCTCGGCAACGCCGTCGGTCTGCTGCTGGCGGGGATCCTGATGGGGTATCTCAGAGCCAACCACCCCACTGTGGGCTATGTGCCGCCCGGTGCCCTACGCCTTGCCAAGGATCTCGGTCTCGCCGTCTTCATGGTAAGCACGGGCCTCAAGGCCGGTGGCGGCATCCTGGATCACCTGAGCGAGGTGGGTATGGTGGTGCTCTTCTCCGGCATGCTGGTGACCACCTTGCCGGTGCTGGTGGGCTACCTGTTCGGGGTCTGGGTATTGAAGATGAACCCGGCCCTGCTGCTAGGTGCCATCACCGGCGCCCGCACCTGCGCCCCGGCCATGGACGTGGTCAACGAAGCGGCCAACAGCTCCATCCCGGCGCTCGGCTACGCCGGCACCTATGCGGTAGCCAACGTCATGCTGACCCTGGCGGGCTCCTTCATCATCGGCTTCTGGTTCTAGCCTGGCGGCCACACCTCATGCAAAAGGAGCCTCAGGGCTCCTTTTTGCTGCCCGCAATCGCCTCACTCACGGGATTTTGAATAGTGGAAACCGTGCTATGGCGCACTTCCAATCAAACCCAATGAGCTAAATCCCCCCCGAGGCGCCGCTTACACTCTATAAAACGAGTGAGGTGTACGTATGAAACGCTTATGGATTGTCATGATCTGGCTGTTCTGCTCCCTGAACCCCGTCTGGAGTGCCGAGGCAGACAAACAGGCAACCACAGATGAGGAAACGGATAAAAGCGCCCTGAGTTTTGACAGTGACGAGCTATCCAAACCCATGCTGGGGGATCTCGATGCCATGCTGGAGCGGCGAGCCATCCGGGTGCTGACCACCTACAACAAGACCGGCTACTTCATCTACAAGGGCGTGCAGCGAGGGGCAACCTACGACGCCTTCATACAGGTGGAAAAACGCCTCAACGAACAGCTTCGCAAGAACAAGACCGCCAAGCGCAATCTCAAGGTCCACTTCGTCTTCATCCCGGTCGCCCGGGAGGCCCTGATCCCCGCCCTGCTCGCAGGCAAGGGGGATATCGCCGCCGCCAACCTCACCATCACCGACAAACGCAAGCAGCAGGGCGTGGAGTTCTCCGCCCCCCTGATCGAGAACGTGCGCGAGCTGCTCATCTCGGGGCCCCACTCTCCCAAGGTGGCGAGCGCCGCCGATCTCGGGGGGCAGAGCGTCTATGTGAGACCCTCCTCCAGCTATTACGACAGCCTCTTGGCCTATAACGCGGCGCGCAAGGAGGCAGGGGAACCCCTCATCGACATCAAGCCCGCCTCCGAGGTGCTGGAGGACGAGGATCTGGTGGAGATGGTGAACGCGGGCCTCTTGCCCTTCATCGTCATGGATGAACACAAGGCCCGCTTCTGGCAGAAGATCTTCCCCAAGATCACCATCCATGAAGAGCCTGTTTTCCGCGACGGCGGCATCATCGCCTGGGCGGTACGCAAGGAGAGTACCCAGCTGCTCGCCATGCTCAACGAGCAGATTGGCGCCTTGCGGGGCAAGGCCACCGGCGAAGCCATACTGGCGCGTTATCTCAAGCAGAACAAGTTCGTCAAGAGCGCCGCCGCCGAGGCCGAGCGCAAGAAGTTCCTGCAGGTGGTCGAGCTGTTTCGTGAATACGGCGAGAAATACGACGTGGACTGGCTGCTGGTGGCCGCCCAGGGCTATCAGGAGTCGGCCCTCAACCAGAAGGCCCGCAGCCATGTGGGGGCCATCGGCATCATGCAGATCATGCCCGCCACCGGCAAGGGGTTGAAGGTGGGTGACATCCGCCAGATTGAGCCCAACATCCACGGCGGCGTCAAATACATGCGCTGGATGATAGATCACTACTATGCGGACGAGCCCATGACGGCTCTCGACAAGGCGCTCTTCTCGTTCGCCTCCTACAACGCGGGCCCCGCCCGGGTGGCCAGGCTGCGCACCGAGGCCAAGAAGCGGGGGCTGGATCCCAACGTCTGGTTCCACAACGTGGAGTATGTGGCGGCGGAGAAGATAGGGCCGGAGACGGTCACCTATGTGGGCAACATCTACAAGTACTACATCGCCTACAAGCTGGTGATGGAGCAACTGACCCTCAGGCAGAAGGCCACCGAAGCCCTTCAGAAGACGGAGCCAGACCAGGAGAAAGCGGTGGAACCTGTCTCAGGGGCCGGCAAGAGCTGAGACACGCTGGCCATCCCATCACATCAGGTCATCGGGCGGGGCTCTCCATCACAAGGGAGCCCCGCCCTTCTTTGCCCTCGCCAATACGACATCCAGCAGTGATAGCGTCGAAAGAGGCCGTGGCCAGAATGAACAAAATGGCCAGAACAGCCTTAATAACCATTACGGCCAGATTGTTTTCCAAGCAGACATGATTAATTAACCTCCTCGCAACAATCACAAGGAGAACACCATGTTGCAAGGAACCTTCAAGCGCACCCTGCTCTGCTGCCTGTTGGGCGCCAGCCTCGGCGTCCAGGCCAAGATAGACGAGATCCACTTCCTGATACCCGGTGGTGCCGGCGGCGGCTGGGACAACACGGCCCGGGGCACCGGCGAGGCGCTGACCAAGTCCGGCCTCATCACCACCGCCTCCTTCCAGAACATCTCCGCCGGAGGGGGCGCCAAGGCCATCGCTCACCTGATCGAGACCTCGGCGCAATCTGACAAGACGCTCATGGTCAACTCCACCCCCATCATCGTCAAATCCCTCTCCAAGGAACTGCCGCAATCGTTCCGGGATCTCACCCCGGTCGCCGCCATCATCGCCGACTACCAGGCGCTGGCCGTACCGCTCGACTCCCCCTATCAGACCTGGCCCCAGTTGCTGGCGGCCTATGAGGCGAACCCCGCCAAGGTGAAGATCGCCGGCGGCTCCGCCCGCGGCAGCCTGGACCACCTGGTGGCGGCCATGACCTTCAAGAATGCGGGGGCCGATGCCAGCAAGCTGCGCTACGTGGCCTATGATGCTGGCGGCAGTGCCATGGCCGCGGTGCTGGCGGGGGAGACCCAGGTGCTCTCCACCGGTTTTGGCGAGGCGATGGAGGCGGTCAAGTCCGGCCAGATGCGGATCCTCGGCATGACGGCCGCCGAGCGCATGCCGGATGCGAAAGAGGTACCCACCTTCAGCGAGCAGGGCAATCCCACCGTCTTTGCCAACTGGCGCGGTTACTTCGCCTCCCCCAGCGTGAGCGCCGAGAAATCCGCCGAGTTCGCCGCCCTGCTCAAGCAGATGTATGACAAGCCGGAGTGGGAAGTGGTCCGGGCGCGCAACAACTGGACCAACAGCTATCAGGCCGGCCCCGAGTTCACCGCCTTCCTCAACAGCCAGGAGCAGGAGATCGGCGGACTGATGCGCGAGCTCGGCTTCATCAAGTAATCCCAACACCCCGTGGCGGGCTCGCCCGCCCATTGGAGTCATTATGCAACTGACCAAGGAAAGGTTCGGGGGGCTGCTGTTTCTGCTGCTCTCCCTCGCCTATGGCTATCACGCCACCCAGATCCCGGGCTACCCGGGGGACGAATATGAACCCTTTACCGCCAGCACCCTGCCCTATGCCCTGGCCGGCGTCGGCGTCGTGCTCTCCCTGCTGTTGATGGCCTCCCCGGGCGGCGAGCGGCTGCAGAAAGAGTCCGGCAACTGGCGACTGGTGTTCGCCTTTCTCCTCCTGATGATCGTCTATGGCGTGGCCCTGACCTGGCTCGGCTTCCTCGTCGCCACCACCCTGTTCCTCATCGCCGGGATCCGGCTGATGGGTGAACCCAGCCTCGCCTTCGCCTGCAAGGTGAGCGTGCCCTTCACCCTCATCTTCTGGGCCCTGCTGACCAAGGGGCTCAATGTCTATCTCGAGCCCGGTCGGCTGTTCACCCAGTTGCTGGGATAAGGAGAACCCATGTTAGACGGAATCTTGCAAGGGCTTGGCACCGCGATGATGCCCATCAATCTCTTCATGGTGGTGGTCGGTTGCTTCGTCGGCACCTTCATCGGCATGTTGCCGGGTCTCGGACCCGTCACCGCCATCGCCCTGATGATCCCCATCACCTACGGGCTGGATCCGGCCTCCGGCATCATTCTGATGGCCGGTGTCTATTACGGCTCCATGTTTGGCGGCTCCACCGCCTCCATCCTGATCAACACCCCGGGCTGCTCCGCCAGCATGATCACCGCCATCGACGGCTATCCCATGGCGCGCAAGGGCTATGCGGGCAAGGCACTGGCCATCGCCGCCTACGCCTCCTTCGTCGGCGGCACCCTGTCGGCCATCTTCCTGATGGTGGCGGCGCCCCTGCTCGCCAAGGTCTCCCTCTCCTTCCAGTCGGCGGACTACTTCGCCCTCATGGTGCTGGGGCTGTCAGCGGTGGCGGCCTTTGCCGGCAAGGGGCAGGTGCTCAAGGCGCTGATCATGGCCCTGTTCGGCATCATGATCTCCACAGTCGGCATCGATCGCAGCGTCGGGGTCGACAGGTTCACCTTCGGCCTGCCGGACTTGCGGGACGGCTTCTCCTTCCTGCTGCTGGCCATGGCCACCTTCGCCCTGGCGGAGATCCTGATGACGGTGCTGCGCCCCGGCAAGGATTCCCGCGCCGAAGAGGCGGAGCAGATCCAGAAGCTCGGCTCTCTCAAGCTGAGCAAGGATGAGGTCAAGGAGATAGCGACCCCGATCGCCCGCTCCTCGGTACTCGGCTTCTTCATCGGCGTCCTGCCGGGGGCCGGTGCCACCATCGCCTCCTTCATGGCCTATGGCGCCGAGCGCAACCTGGCCCGCAAGGAGAAGAAGGATGAGTTTGGCAAGGGCAGCCTCACCGGTGTCGCCGCCCCGGAAGCCGCCAACAACGCCGCCTCCAGCGGTGCCTTCGTGCCGTTGCTGACCCTGGGTATCCCGGGGTCCGGCACCACGGCCCTGATGCTGGGGGCCCTCATCGCCTACGGCATCCAGCCGGGCCCGCGCCTCTTCATGGAGCACCCGGATGTATTCTGGTCCGTGATCATCTCCATGTATCTGGGCAACGTGGTGCTGCTGATCCTGAACCTGCCGCTCATCCCCTATCTCGCCAAGATCCTGCAGGTGCCGCGCCCCGTGCTCATCCCCATGGTGCTGCTGTTCTCCCTGATCGGGGTCTATCTGGTCTCCTTCAACACCATGGACATCTATGTGATGGCACTGGTGGCCCTCATCGCCATCGGCCTGCGCCTGCTGGACTTCCCCATGGCCCCCATGCTGCTCGGCTTCATCCTGGGCGGCATGCTGGAGGACAACCTGCGCCGGGCACTGGTCATCAACGACGGCTCCCTGAGCTTCCTGTGGGAGCGGCCCATCACCCTGGGCTTCACCCTGGTGACCCTGGTGATGTTGCTGCTGCCGGCCTGGCAGTGGTGGCAGGCCCGCAAGGCCCCCAAGGGGGAACCGGCCACCAGCCACTGAATCGATGAGACTCTGCCGCCTCTGAACCCTACCCATAATGAGCAGAGCCCCTGATGGTGGAAGCAAACGGAAACAAAAAGAGCGCCAAAAGGCGCTCTTTTCTTCTTTGGAGCAGTGACACCTCTTGGGTCACTGCTTGCGGTAGCGCCGCTCCGGCCGCCCGACGGTGCCGTATTCGAGCTCAGGGCTCGCCAGTTGCTGGCCTACCAGAAACTCCAGATAACGGCGCGCCGTGGTGCGGCTCACCCCGACCCTGGCGCCTATATCCTCGGCGCTGGCCCCCTCGGCGGCCAAGGCGGCCAGCACCCGCTGCAGTGTGAGCCCGTCTATGCCCTTTGGCAGGCCGGCGGCCGCCACCTGCTGCAAGGGGGTACCCAGCAGGGCATCCACCGTCTGCTGATCGATGTCCGCCAATGCCGCCAGGGCCGCTATGCTCTGACGATACTTCTCCAATGTGTCTCGCAGCCGCTCGAACACCACGGGTTTTAGAATGAAATCCACCACCCCGAGGCGCATCGCCTCCTGCAGGGCGCCCGCCTCCCGGGCGGCGGTGAGCAAGATGACGTCGAGGCCGGCACCGGCCTGACGCAATTCGCGCAGCAGGCTGAAGCCCTCCCCGTCCGGCAGCCACACATCCAGCAGCACCAGATCGGGCTTGAGGATGGCGATCTGCTCCCTCGCATCGAACAGGGTGAGCGCCACCCCCAGCACGTCAAATCCGGGCAGCCGCTGTACGAAGCGGCGGTGGATTTCGGCGATGGCCGGATCGTCCTCGACGATCAGGATCTTGATCACTCACACCTCCTTGGGAATGTAACAGACGACGCAACTTCCCTGCGCCGTGGCTTCTATGGTGATCTGCCCCTGCAGGGCATCCAGGGTCTTGCGCACCAGGGCGAGGCCGATGCCGTGGCCGGGCTCGGCCTTGCTGCTCACCCCGTGCTCGAACAAGGTGTCCGCCAGGGCGGGATCCACCCCGCCGGCCCCGTCTTCCACCTCGAGGATGAGATCCTGCCCCAGATCGCTCAGGGCCACCCGGATGGGGCTATAGGGGGCACCGTGGCGACGGGTCGCCTCGAACGCATTGTCGATGAGGTTGCCAAGCAGGGTCACCAGCTGGGAGCCGCTCACCCTGGCGGGGATGTCCTGCAGGCAGGCATCGGGGTCGACGATGAGCACCAGCCCCAGTTCATGGGCCCTGTGATACTTGCCAAGCAGCAACCCCGCCACCTTGGGCTTTCCGATGGCCCCCATCAGGAAGCTGAGCAGAGTCTGCTCGGTGGCGGCCTCCCGCCCGATGAAGGCGAGCGCCTCCTGGGTGGCACCCAGCTCTATCATGCCCGCTATGGTGCCGAGCTGATTGTTGTGTTCATGGGTCTGCACCCGCAGCAGATCGCTGTAGGCCTGCACCTGGGAGAGCTGGGCGCTGAGCTCGGCGAGCTCGTCCTTGCGCCGAAAACTCGACACGGCGCCGATGAGGCGTCCGTCCTGCACTAGGGGCAGGCGGTTGACGATGAGGGGCTGGCCGTTCAGGACTATCTCCTCGTCAAACTGGGGGCTCTGCTCCTGCAAGATGGAGAGCATGCGGCTGCCCGGCAGCAGCTGGCCGATGGGTTGACCGATGGCGGCCCTGGCAACGGTTTCATCCAGGCGCAGCAATCGGATGCCATTGGGGTTGATGGAGGTGAGCCTGCCCTGCTCGTCGATGGTGAGGATCCCCTCGCGCACCGTGCGCAGGGTGCAGTCGAGCTCCGCATAGAGGCGCCCTATCTGCTCGGGTTCGAAGCCGAAGATGGCCTTCTTGTAGCGCCGGGCCAGCCAGGCGGCGGCGGCACTGTTGAGGATCACGATGAGCAGGGTACAGAGCAGGCCAAAGCGCAGGAAGCCGCGTAGATCGGCGTCTATGTCTCGCACCAGATAGCCGACCGACACCACGCCGATGATCTTGCCCATCTCGTCGCGGATGGGCCCCTTGCCCCGCACCGCGCTGCCAAGGGATCCCTGTGCCCGCGAGATGTAGAACTCCCCGGCCAGGGCCCGGCCGGGATCATCCCCCACCATGGGTTTGCCGAGCCGGTCCGCATTGGGGTGCACCAGACGCCTGGCATCGACGTCGCCGATGACGATGTAGCTGGCACCGACCTCCCCCCGCATCCGCTCCACCAGCACGTTGAGGCGGGCGGTGTCGGCGCGCTTCACCCCGGCGATGACGCCGGGCTCGCGCGCCACCAGCCGCGCCACGTCGAGGGCCTGATCCCCCACGTCCTGATAGCGCTGTTCGGCCACATAGTAGTAGCTGGCCCCGCTCAGCAGCACCAGTTGCAAGAGGCTGACCAGACAGAGCATGAAGAGGATGCGTCCTTGCAACCCGAGCTTCATGCTTCCTTGTCGCCTCGCAGCAGCTCGAGCAACAGGCTGCCGTCCCGCAGGGCCTTGTGCACCTGCACCGAGGTGGGCTTGGTGGGGTCTTCGTAGAAATGGGTGGACTCTATCTGCAGGCGCGTCAGGTAGTCGGGGGGCAGCTGGCTCGCCAGGGACTGATGCAGCATGGGGAACAGCAGGCGATCGGCGCGGGTGATCTCCCCCCCCAGCAGCAGCTTGCCCGGGTTGAGCAGGCAGATGAGGTTGGCCAGCACCCGGGAGAGGCGCCCCGCCGCCTGGTGCAGGATGTCCTGACAGAGGCTGTTGCCCGCCAGCGCCAGCTCGCACAGCTCGCGAATGTTGACGCTCGCCGGCAGATCGTGTTCCTGCATGCGCTCGCGCAGGTCCCGGTACTGGGCCTCCAGCGCCTGATTGGTCACGAGCGTGCAGGCACAGCCGAAGCCGCCGCAGTAGCAGCGCTGGCCATAGGGCTCGAGCTGCAGGTGGCTGAGATCCCCGAGCAGGGCCGACTCGCTCTCGATGAGCTGGCCGTTGACCACCATGCCGACCCCGATGTCGTTGTGCACGAACACCAGCACCGCATCGGCGCAATTCTTGGCCGCGCCCCACTCCCGCTCGGCCTGGATCCAGGTGCGCACGTCGCCGCTCACCAGCACGGGCACCTCGAACGCCTCCTGCAGAGTGGGTCCCAGCGGCCAGTTGCGCAGATCGTAATAGGGGAAGTGCTTGACCATGCCGGAGTGACGCTCCACCTGCCCCGGCAGGCAGAGAGCGATGCAGGCCAGACGCAGCGCCTTCTTCGGCAGGAAGCCCTCGATGGCCCGCATCAGGCTGGCTAGCAGATCCGCACGCTCCGCCTCACTGAACAGGTGGCGATGGCGCGCGAGGGAGCGTCCGGCCAGATCGAACAGGGCCATGTCTACATAGCCACGGCCGAGGCGCATGGAGAGAAACTGGAAGCGACGCTCGTTGATGCGCAGCAAGGTCTGACGACGGCCACGGCCCACCGAGCTCTCGCCACAGGTGACGATGAGGCCCCCATCGAGCAGTTCGCGGGTGATCTTGGTGATGCTGGCGGGCGACAGGCCAGTCAAACGGGACAGATCGGTCCGGGACAGCTCCTTGTGCTCCTCCAGGCTGGCATAGACCAGGCCGTAGTTGAGCTGACGGATCAAATCGATACTGCCTTTCACGATCTCATTCATGGGTTGGGGACTGACGCAAAGAACGAATGTTGCGATTTTCACACATTCTGCGTCGATCCCCAAATTTGCCATCTGGACATGGCGTCCAGATGGCAAAAATGTGATCAGTAACGGAAGCGAGCGACCAATTGGCGCAATTTATCGCCCGTGTCCGCCAGGGCCCTCGTGGTGGTGCTGGATTCCCCCGCCGCCTCGGTCAGTTCGCTGACGATCTGCTGGATGGCCACCAGGTTCTTGTTGATCTCCTCGGAGACAGCGTGCTGCTCCTCGGCGGCGGTCGCTATCTGGATGTTCATGTCGTTGATGGTGCCCACCGCCGCCACCATGCTGTCCAGGGAGCTGGCGATGTGGCCCGCCTCCTGCACCGTCTCCTGGCTGCGGGACTCGCTCGCCTGCATCACCTCCACCGCCTGTTTCACACCCCCTTGCAGGCGCTGCAGCATCTCGTTGATCTCCTTGGTGCTCTGCTGGGTGCGCCCGGCCAGGGATCGCACCTCGTCCGCCACCACCGCGAAGCCGCGCCCCTGCTCACCGGCCCGGGCCGCCTCGATGGCGGCGTTGAGGGCCAGCAGGTTGGTCTGCTCGGCGATGCCGCGAATGACCTCCACCACAGAGCCAATCTTGCCGGTCTCCTGGGCCAGCTGCTCGATGACGCCGGCGGCGACGTGCACCTCGTCCACCAGCCGGTTGATGCTGCCGATGGCGCTGCCCACCACCTCCCGGGCGGCGTCGGATTCCCGGGCCGCGTCACTGGTGGCGCTGGCCGCGTTGGAGGCACTCGCCGCCACCTCCTGGGCGGTGGAGCTCATCTCGGTCACGGCGGTGACCACCTGATCCGTCTCACGCCCATGGCCGCGCATCTGCCTGTCCGAATGCTCGCTCAGGCGATGGAGCTTCTCCACGGCGCCGAGCAGCTGATGGCTGGTCTCCCCCACCTGGCTCACCACAGACTGGATGCGCTCGACGAAGCGGTTGAAGGCACTGGCCAGCTGGCCCACCTCGTCCTTGCTCTGCACCTTGAGGCGCTGGGTGAGATCCCCGTCCCCGTCGGCGATGTCGTTGAGGGCCGATACCGCCTCCGCTAGCGGCCGGGTGACTCTGTTGCCGATGGCCACAGTCGCCGCCAGGGTGATCCCCAGGATCAACAGGATCAACACCACCCCGGTCTGCAGGGAGGCGTGCATGTTCTGTTCCCGTTCGGCTCGCAGGGTCGCCAGCTCGCTGTCGATGTCATCGATGTAGAAGCCGGTGCCCACCACCCACTGATACTTGTCGAGCAGCAGGTTGTAGGAGAGCTTGGGGGCATCGCGGCCGAGGGAGGGCTTGTTGGTCCAGTATTCCGTATAGCCATCCCCCTCCCGGGCGGCCTTGATGATCCCCTGAATGAGGGGCGTGCCCTTGGCATCCTTGTCTTCCCAGCGGTTCTTGCCCTCGGCGTCGGGGCGAGTGGGCAGCAGCTGGGTATTGCCCTGGAAGTCGTAGATGAAGAAGTAGCCGTCGCTGCCGTAGCGCAGGGGACGCAGTATCTCTTTGACCCGCTCGCGCGCCTGTGGGCTGTCCGGCGCGGCGTACTCCTTCTCGATGGCGGTCTTGGCCAGCATCAGGTAGCTGCTCAGCAGCGCCTTGCGCTCCGACAACGCCTTCTCCCTGGCCACTACCAGTTCGGATTCCAAATCACTCTTGGAGATCAAATAGTTGCTGAGATTGACCACCAGGGCCATCAGCAGCACGGGAAGCGCGCCCAATAACAGGATCTTCTGCTTCAGTGTCATCTTGTACTTCCTTTAGCCATTTTTATGTGGGTGTTCCGTTCCTACCAGTTCGACCTGCTGGCCGAGGGGGGGTCGCTTTCGCTACAATCCCGCCACCTGATTTATCGACCCGATTGACTGACCCATGAGCCCATGTCCCTGCGGTAGCGCACTTTCCCTCCCCCAATGTTGCGGCCTCCTTCACCACGGCCAGGCGGCCCTCAGCGCCGAGCAGCTGATGCGTTCGCGCTACAGCGCCTTCGTGCTGGGGCTTGGCGACTACCTGGTGCACAGTTGGCACCCGGATTTTCTGGGGGACCTGACAGTGGAACAGCTCTCCCAGACCGATACCCGGTGGGATGGGCTGGAGATCCTGGCCGCTCAGGGGGGTCCATCCGACGAGATCGGCATGGTGGAGTTCAAGGCCTGGTTCAAGGAAGGGGACGAGCGCCACTGCCTGCACGAGCGCTCCCGCTTCGTGCGATATCAAGGGCGCTGGGTCTACACCGACGGGGAGCAGGATCCGGCGCCCCTCAAGATGGGCCGCAACGATCCCTGCCCCTGTGGCAGCGGCAAGAAGTTCAAGAAGTGCTGTGGCTAGGCAGTTCAATGCGCTGAAAAACCAACCTTCATCAGCCAAAGCCATGAGCAAAACAGAATAGAGACAGCATAAACCACAACCAGACTGGCCGATTTTGAAGCCAACACCCAGGGGCCCCAGGCCCCTTTGTCGTTTCCTGGGTGTGATAACAATCACAAATTGCTCATACACCCGATCTTCGTGAGCGTTTGCGAACATTAACTTGGCCCATATCAAACATTTTTGCCCTCAAAGGCGCCACACTGGCCCCATCTGGAAGAGATGAGACGGGCAAGAATGAAAAGAATAACCACGGAAGTCGTCATCATAGGCGGTGGCGCCACCGGCGCCGGCATCATGCGCGACTGCGCGTTGCGGGGCATCGACTGCATCTTGCTGGAGCGGGACGACATCGCCGCCGGCACCACGGGCCGCAACCACGGCCTGCTCCACTCCGGCGCCCGCTATGCGGTGACGGATCAGGAGTCCGCCCGCGAATGCATTCAGGAGAACCGCATCCTCAAGCGGATCGCGAGCCACTGCGTCGAGGACACAGGCGGCCTCTTCGTCACCCTGCCGGAGGATGACATCGGCTTTCAGGCCACCTTCATGGCCGCCTGTGCCCAGGCGGGCATAGAAACGGAGCAGCTGGATCCCCGCGACGCCCTGCGCCTCGAACCCAATGTGAATCCGGCGCTGATCGGTGCCATCCGCGTGCCGGACGGCACAGTCGATCCCTTCCGCCTCGCCGCCGCCAACGTCCTGGATGCGAAAGAACACGGCGCCCGCATCTTCACCCACAGCAAGGTGCTGGGGCTGCTCCGCACCCAGGACAGGGTGCACGGGGTCAGGGCCATCAACACCCGCACCGGCGAGGCATTCGAGGTGGAGTGCTTGGAGGTGATCAACGCCGCCGGCATCTGGGGCCAGCAGATCTGCGAGTACGCCGATCTCGGCATCCGCATGTTCCCGGCCAAGGGCTCCCTGCTCATCATGGATTACCGCATCAACCAGCTGGTGCTCAACCGGGCGCGCAAACCGGCGGACGCGGACATCCTGGTACCGGGAGATACCATCTCCCTCATCGGCACCACCTCCAGTCGCATCGACTACCACAAGATCGATCAGCTGAGCGTGGATCCCAGCGAGGTGGAGGTGCTGCTGCGCGAAGGGATAAAACTCGCCCCCGTGATGGCCCGCACCCGGCTGTTGCGCGCCTACGCAGGCGTCCGTCCGCTGGTGGCGGTGGATGGGGATGACACGGGCCGCAACATCAGTCGCGGCATAGTGCTGCTGGATCACGCCGAACGTGATGGCCTCAAGGGCTTCAACACCATCACCGGCGGCAAGCTGATGACCTACCGGCTGATGGCCGAATGGGCCACGGATCTCGTCGCCGGGAAACTTGGCAACGGCCAACCCTGCCGCACCGCCGAGCTCTCATTGCCGGGCTCGCGGGAGCCGGAGAAGGTCTCCGCCCCCGGACTCAGCGCCCCGGTCGAGGGCTCGGCCCAGTATCGTCACGGCGAGCGGGTCATCGCATTTTTCCGGGACAACCCCAAGGCCAATGCCCTCATCTGCGAGTGCGAGATGGTGACCGCCGGCGAGATCGAATACGCCCTGCGGGAGCTGGACGTGGACAACCTGGTGGATCTGCGCCGCCGCACCCGGCTCGGCATGGGCCCCTGCCAGGGGGAGCTGTGCGCCTACCGCGCCGCCGGCCTGATGCAGGAGTACGGCAAGGTCGATGGCCGCGAGGCGTGCGTCATGCTGCGCCAGTTCCTGGAGGAGCGCCACAAGGGGACCCGCCCCGTGCTCTGGGGAGATGCCCTGCGGGAGACCGAGTTTACCTACTGGATCTACGAGGGGCTCTTTGGCCTCGGCGAATGGACCGCGCCCCAGCTGGTTCCCTCCCCTGACCTGTCTGGACAGACTATTCCTTCCACTCAAGGAGAGCCATCATGAGATTCGATACCATAGTCATAGGTGGCGGCATGGCGGGCCTCTCGGCGGCCCTGCGTCTGGCCGAAGCGGGCCAGAAGACCCTGCTGATGGCCTCGGGCCAGAGCGCCCTGCACTTCTCCTCCGGCTCAGTCGACTTGCTCGACACCCAGGGAGATCCTCGCGCCGCCCTGCCCGCCTTTATGGCCGAACACCCTGATCACCCCTACGCCAAGGTGGGGCTCGCCAACATAGAAGCGAGCCTCACGGATCTGCAGCGCCACTGCGCCGAAGAAGGGCTGCCCCTCTATCGCGAGGAGCACAACCATCAGCGGATCACCCCCATTGGCACCCTCAAGGCCACCTGGCTCTCCCCCGCGACCTGCGCCTGTGTCACCGAGGCCCCGGTCCCGGACAGCCTGCTGCTGGCCACCCTGAGTGGATTTCGCGACTTTCACCCGGCGCTGGCGGCGGCCAATCTCGGCACCCAGCCCCGCTTCGCCCACTGCCGCATCCTGACTGGCGAGCTGGATCTGCCCCAGCTCGGCGAATTCAGCCGCAACCCCCACGAGTTTCGCTCCGCCGACATTGCCCGCCTGTTTGATCGCCAACCGGGCCTGCTGGCGGATCTCGCCCGCGAACTAACCCGCATGGTGCGAGAGAGTGGCGAGCCCGGTTGCCGTCATCTGGTGCTGCCCGCCTGCCTCTCCCTGGGGCTGGTCGGCCCGCGTCTGGCGGAGCTCGAGACACTCACCGGCTGCACCATCCGCGAAGTCGCCACCATGCCGCCATCCCTCATCGGCATGCGGATGCAGGAGGCGCTCAAACGCCGCTTCCAGCGCCTCGGCGGTACCTTCCTCACCAGTGAGCGGGTGCTGGGCGCCCGCTACGAGGGGGATAGGGTGATAGGTGTCCATAGTCAAAATGGGGACGATCAGCTGTTCGAGGCGGCGCACTTCGTGCTCGCCTCCGGCAGCTTCTTCAGCCGGGGGCTGGAGTCGCGTCTCGGCGGTATTCGCGAGCCCATCTTCGATGCCGACGTGCTGAGCCTGCCGGAGCGCGACGCCTGGGCCGGTCGTCGCCTGTTCGACCACCACCCCTTTATGGGCTTCGGGGTCAAGACAGACGACAAGCTGCGGGTGCTGCGCGGCGGCAAGCCGCTCGCCAACCTCTATGGGGCGGGCAGCGTGCTGGCGCACTATGACCCGGTCAAGGAAAGCTCAGGTTCAGGGGTCGCCGTCGCCACCGGCTGGCAGGTTGCCGGCCATATCCTGGCTGGAGCCTGAGATGAGCCACACGCCTCTATTCACTCAAGGCTGCGTGCTGGCCCACTACGATGCCCAATGCAAAGAAGGCTCGGGCTCCGGCGTCGCGGTCGCCACCGGCTGGCAAGTCGCCGGCCATATCCTGGATACGGCCCAATGATTTATTCGTCCCATATCCCGTGCCTTCATCGCCGACGGGAGGAGAACTGACATGCTACTGGATCACGCCAACCAAACCTTCGATCAGTGCATCAAATGCACCGTCTGCACCGCCTACTGCCCGGTGGCCAAAGCCAATCCCGCCTATCCGGGCCCGAAACAGGCCGGCCCGGACGGCGAGCGGCTGCGCATCAAGAGCCCCGAGCTGTTCGACAGCGCTCTCAAGTACTGCACCAACTGCAAGCGCTGCGAGGTGGCCTGCCCGAGCGGGGTGCGCATCGGCGACATCATCGCCAAGGCCAAACACCAGTACGGCGGCCTCAAGCCCGGGATCCGCGAGTTCGTGCTCTCCCACACGGACCTGATGGGCAGCATGTCTACCCTGATGGCCCCCGTGGTCAACTTCACCACGGGCCTCAAACCCGTGAAGCAGGTGCTGGACAAGGCGCTCGGGGTCTCCTCCCACCGGGACCTGCCCAAATACTCCCAAGGCACCTTCCGTAGCTGGTACAAGAAGCAGAAAGACGTCCAGGCCAGCTATGAGCGTCAGATCGCCTACTTCCACGGCTGCTATGTGAACTACAACCACCCCCAGCTCGGCAAGGAGCTGGTGCAGGTGCTCAACGCCATGAATATCGGCGTGCAACTCTTGGAGCGGGAGAAGTGCTGCGGCGTGCCCCTGATCGCCAACGGCTTCATGGACAAGGCCAAACAGCAGGCGGCGTTCAATATCCAGCAGATGGAGAACAGCCTGCTCGGCAACGAGATGCCGCTGCTGGCCACCTCCTCCACCTGCGGCTTCACCCTGAGAGACGAATACCCCCACCTGCTGGAGCAGGACAATCGCAAGGTGCGGGACAGGATCTCCCTGGTGACCCGTTTTATCTGGAACGAGTTCTATCGGGGCAACAAGCCCGCCATGAAGGAGCTCAATCTGCACATCGCCTACCACACCCCCTGCCACATGGAGAAGATGGGGGGCGTCATCTACACCCTCGAGCTGCTGCGCGCCATCCCCGGGGTCAAGGTGACGGTATTGGACTCCCAGTGCTGCGGCATCGCCGGCACCTATGGCTTCAAGTCGGAGAACTACCAGACCAGCCAGGCCATCGGCGAAGGGCTGTTTGATCAGATAAATCGCCTCAAGCCCGATCTCGTCATCACCGACTGCGAAACCTGCAAGTGGCAGATAGAGATGAGCACGGCGTTTCGCTGCGAGCACCCGATCCATCTGCTGGCCCAGGCGCTGGCCTGACGTGGATGAGGATGGGAGCTGGCCCATGGGGGCGAAATGAGCACATCCCTCTCCCGCTGCGAGCACCCCATCCATCTGCTGGCACAGGCGCTGGAATAAGAAATAAACACTGCCCATGCGCCATCTGGATGCGCCAACCATCCACTAGATCCATCAATAACGAATAACCTAAAAACAATCCCGCAGAAAAGCAAAGAGCCGGCAATTGCCGGCTCTTTTCGTTTATCTCCCGTCCATCAAGGGTGTTCGATGATCAGGCTGTGCTGATCCAGCATGGACTGCAGGATGTCGTGGGAGGAGGAGCCGCTCAGGTTCCAGCCGCTCAAATCCACGTCCTTCAGGGTGATCTGCTGGGTCACCTGACCATCCCCCGCCGGAGAGACCGACAGATTCACGTCGCTGAGGCCACCGCTGCCGGTGGTGACGGAGGCTGACAGGTGATTGAGCAAGCCATCCACGCTGTTGTCCGTCACCCCCTTGAGCAGGTCCGCCAGATCGAGCTTGTCCCCCTGAGTCGGATTGAAGTCGGTGATGGTATCGATGGCCGGTTGCCCCGCCGTCCCCGCATCGCCGTTCCCCCACACGAAGAGATCGCTGCCCATCCCACCCGTCAAGATGTCGTTGCCCTGGCCACCGCGCAGCACGTCGTCCCCCAGACCGCCCAGGATCCTGTCATCACCGCTTGAGCCAAACAGCCAGTCCGCGCTGTCCGTGCCCGTCAAGGTGTTGCCGCTTTGACTATGGATGTTGAGGGTCTCCGGGGTAGAACCGACTGTGATGCCCCCCGCACTCGACTCCGCGCTCAGGGTGAGGGCGTGATCCCCCACCGTCAGACCACTCAGGTACAGAGGCACAGATTGATCCATGGGCAGCAGCCAGTCGCCATTGCTGTCCGCGTGACCCACGCTCTGGCCGTGCTCGTCCACCACCTGGGCGCTGCCCAGATTCTGGATCCGCACCGAGAGCTCGCCCGGCGCCGGGTTGACCACGCTGGCGCTGAGGTTGAGCGGTATCCAGGCCCCCTGCAGGGCATGGATATCGTGGGTTCCCAGATTGAGCAGTGGATCATCGGCCTCGGCCGTGATGGTAATACCCACGGTGGAGGTATCGGTGAGTGCGCCGCCGGCGCCCGTGTTGCCCTGATCCGAGGTGGTGATGGTCAGGTTGTCCTGACCCCAGAAGTCCTTGGCCGGCTCATAGTGCAGTTGGCCATTGATCAGCGCGTTGAGATCCGCGAGGGAGCCCACCAAGGTGATCGCACTGGTTCCCGCCCCCTGCACCGAGACGGCGCCTGCCGCCCCCAGCAGGGTCAGCACCCCGTGCTCGACCCTCAGAGTCATGGACATGGGGGCGCTGCCAGCGTCCACGTCCTTGACGCTGATGCCGGAGAGGGACAGGGAACCGTCTTCCTTCACCTGCATGGTGTCAGGCACCTGGTTGACCGGGGTATCGTTGACCGCTTCCACCTCGATGGGCAGCACGTCGGTATCGCTCTGTGCGCCGCCGCTACCCGTATTGCCGTTGTCGTTGGTCACCATGGTCAGGGCATCCTGACCATTGAAGTCCTGCTCGCCCTGATAGGTGACGCCGCCGCTCAGCAGCGCATTGATGGCATCCTGCGAGCCAGTCAGCACCAGGGAGCCGGAGCCGCTGCCTACGACAGTCACCCCGCTGCTCGCCGCCAGCTCCAGAGTGCCGTGCAGGACAGACAGGATGACTGTGAGGGAGCCACCGTCCGCATCCACATCGCTCACCTGCAAGCCGTGAATGACGAAGGGTTGATCCTCCTGCGCCACCTGGGGATCGCTTGGCAGGACGTTGACGGGGGCATCGTTGACCGGTTGCACCTCGATGGGCAAGACATCGGTGTCGCTCAGGGGGCCGCCGCTGCCGGTGTTGCCATTGTCATTGGTGACCATGGTCAGGTTGTCGCTACCGTGATAATCCGGGTTGCCCTGATAGGTAACGCCGCCGTTTAACAGGGCGTTGATGGCATCGAGGGGGCCGCTCAGCACCAGGGAGCCGGTGCCGTTCCCCACCACTGTCACCCCGCTGCCTGCCGGGATGTTGAGGGTCCCGTGTTCGACGGAGAGGGTCACCTTCATGTCGCCGCTACCCGCATCCACGTCTTTGACCTGCAGGCCCTGGATGACGAAGGGTTGATCTTCCTGCGCCACCTGGGGATCCGTCGGCAAGACGTTGATGGGTGCATCGTTGACCGGGCTGATGTCCACGTGAATGGTACCGTTGACCTCTGGGCCGAGGGCGCCGTTGTCCAGGCTCTGGGCCGTGACTTTCAGATCCAGGGCACCGTTGGCGTCGTTGGTCACCAGTTCAATGGCACCCAGCTTGGTGCCATCCGTGGTGACCTGCCAGCGACCGTTGCCAAGATCCACCACAGTGCCATTGACCCCGTTGGGCAGACGTATTTCGGCACCGTCGGGAACCCCTTCGATGGTGACGCGCACCTGCTCTGGGCCATTCTCATGCACGTTGCCGGCGCTGCCGCCGGTGGCTTGGGTATCCCGGGTCTCCAGCCCCAGGTTCAGGGTGATCACATCCCCCTCGGTGCCGCTCGCCTTGGTCTCGATGTCGGCAATGATCACATCCCCCACCGGGTTGACGATGACGGTGAAGTTGCCGCTGGTACCGAGCGGTACGCTCAGACCATTGTCCAGGGTGTAGGCGGTCAGGGTGAGATCCACGCTGCCGCTGAAATCTGACGGCGGGATCAGGGTCAGTTTGGAGAAGTCGGTCCCCACGGGGATCTGCCAGACGCCGTTGCCGTTGTTGACCGCAGGAGCCGACAGGGTGAAGCCATCCGGTACCCCGGTGATCTGCAGCCCCACTATCTGCTCTGAGCCGTCGTTATCGACAAGCTCGGCGCCGAAGCCCCCAAGGTTGACGCTGCCATCCTCTTCACCCTGCACGTTGTGCACGATGATCTTGGCCGGATCGTTGACCGGCTTGACCTCGAAGCCCACCTGGCCGCTCCAGCTGCCGGTATCCGTACCCGTGGTGGCGGTGTCAACGATATCCACGATCACATCGAGCGGCACCTGACCGCTGAAGTGTTCCTTGGGCACAAACACCAGATCCTTGAGGCCATCAGCATCCACCACCAGGGACTGGACGGGGTTGCCATTGGCGTCGAGGAAATGCCCGTACTTGGCATCGACGGTCACGGTGACCTTGTCTACCGTCTCGAGACCACCATCGGCCACCGAGGGGCTGATGTCCGCCAGCTTGACCGAGAGATCGAGGTGGATCTCGGTGTCTTCCAGGTTGTCCGGCTGGCCGTCACCGTTCATGTCCTTCACGTTCAACTGCAGCTCAGGCATGCCGTCGGCACCGCCGTTGACATCCACCTCGGGGGTGATGGAGAGGCGGATGTCCTGATCCGCCGTCTTGGTGTCGCCGCTGACGGTATCCGTGTTCACCAGTCGCACATGCAGGCTCAGACTGTCACCGGCATAGTCTTCCGGCAGGGTCAGGGTCAGGTTGTCGAGATCGCTTAGGCCGTTTGGCAGCTTGATCAAATACTCGCCGTTGACGAAGTCGAAGGTAAGCCCCTGCACGTTGACGCCCGGGGGCAGGCCGGTGAGGACGATACTGAGCTCGTCGTCGCCGATATCCGCCGTGCCCAGGGTCACCATGTTCTTCAGCTGGCTGCCGAAGTCGACCCTGTGATCTTCCACCCCAGTGATGGGCTGGACATTGTCGAAGGTAACATCCGCCGCAATCTGACCCGAGTGGGTCGCGGCATGGAAGTCGGCGCTGGCATTAAGCTCCTTGCGCACGCTGGCACTCACATCCCCGTCATCGCTCAGGTCGACGACCAGGGCACTCACCTTGAAGGTCACAGTGCCGGTGAAGCCGTCGGGAGAGCGCAGGGCATAGCTGCCCAGCACATTGTTGGGCACTGTCCAGTTGCCGTAACCATCGTTGATCCCCCCGATCACCACGAAGCCCGGCGGCAGATCGCTGATGACCAGATAGTCGATGGTCTCGACACTGCTGGGATCCAGGTCCTCGAACACGAAGACATCCTGAAGCGGAATATCGTGCCCGTCCGGGCTCTCCAGCGCTCCGCCTGTCTGTACCAAGTTGCCATCGGGTTCCACAACGGCCTGAATATCCACGTGCAGATTGCCGTCGATCACCTTCTGGGCCGTGGCGCTGGAATCCACATCCACCTGGGTCACAGTCACATGACTCTGGATAGTGGTGTCCCTGTCGCTGTCTTCCGGTGCCCGCACCAGCAGTTGGCCACCGCTGAGCAGGCTCTGCAGATCCGCATCGCTCAAGTCCACGACACCACCGTTCACGCTGAGCTGGGTTTCGACCCCACCCACGCGTATCCAGATCTCGTAGCCGGGCTCTATGCCGGAGAGACTGAGGTGGGTCACCTGCTCGGCGCTGTCGCTCAAGTCGGGATGCCAGTCGAGCACCACATACTGATCTTCGAGGCCCTGGCTGGTCTTGTCATAGTTGCCGGCGTCGATCTCGGGCTCCACCTTGATGGTGAGCGGCACGTCGAAGCTCTTGTGATCCCCGTCGTTCTCGGTCACCACCACGTGGCCGATAAGGTGAATATCGGCGGTGCTGTTGGGCGGCGGCTGGATCTGCAGGTTGCCGAGATCCGACACATTGACCTGATAGATGGGCTTGCCGTTGGCATCCAGACCGGCGAAGGTCAGGGTCAGCTCGTTGCCATTGCCATCGAATACCTTGGCCCCTTCCGGCAAGCCTTCCAGCACCAGGTTGAGGGTTTCGGAATTATCGAGCGGGGTGTCGACCTTCTCCCCCGACTCCAGCCTGAAATCCAGCGGCGCTCGGCCATCTTCCGCGATGGTGATGGTGTAGCCGTTGCCTTCCGGGGTCCAGCCCGTGCTGTCCAGGTTGAAGTGCGGCTCATCCACCACCCCGACCATGTCCACGTGCAGATTCTGGGAGCCCGTCTCCTTCTCGTTCACCACGGTATGGGTCTGGCCATTGGCATCGGTCAGGGTGGCCGTGTCCTTCACCACCCCCTTGATGGTGAGATCGAAGTCCACGTTGCTGTTCTTGGGCGGCTGCATCTGCAGCTCATTGATGCGATCGTAGGGCACCTCGTAATAGCCGTTCGCATCCATGGCAACCGCCACACCGCCGAGCAGCAGGGTGGCGCCGGCGGGCAGGCCGCTGATGCGCACAAACATCTGCTCCGAGCCGTCCGCAGTGTCCCCCAGATGGGCCAGCACTATCTTGCTGCCCAGGTCGAGCAGGGTGTCTTCCTTGCCCTGGATCTCGCGCACAGTGAGTTTGGCATCATCCGCCTGCGGGTTGACGTTGATCACCAGCTCTATGCTGTCGCCCAGCGCCTTCTCCTGACCGCTCACTACTGGGGTCTTCTCGGTACTGACCGGGGTGATGGAGAGCTTGATGTCGCCGCTGTAGTCCTTGCCAGGCACAACTGTGATCTTGTTGATGTCGCCGGCAGAGACGGTATAGACGCCGTTGGCATCCGGCTTGAGCTCCTTGCCGTTCAGGGTCAGACTGCCCTGGCCGGACTCCCACTTGATCTGGTAGCTCAGGGTCTCGGAGCCGTCGGTATCCGTGAGGTTCGCCTGCACATTGAGGGCAACACCGCTGCCATCCTCGTTGATGCTGTAGTGCTTGGCGGTGCTGGAATCCCATTCCGGCTTGTCGGCGATGCCTTGCACCGTGATGGCGAGATCCCCGGTCAGCGGCGGCGGCGGTGTCCCCTCGGTCACCCCGACTTCTACCTGCACCTGGAAATGTAGGGGCTGGCCTTTATTGCTCCAGCTCGACCAATCATCCGCCGGTACGAAGGTGAGACCCGAGGTGTTGTAGTGCACGTTGTCGCTGGTCACCATGGCCTCAGGCGGCACGATGAACCACTTGCCATCGGCCGTGGTGGTGAGCGCCATCCCGTTGTAGTAGAAGGTGCCATGAGCATTGGCGGGGGCCTGGATCAGCAGTTGATCCACATGCTCGCCCCGGTCGAAGTCACCGATGTCGAGCTGCATGTTGATGGGAATGCCCTGGCTCGGATCCTGCGCCCCCTGATCCTCCTGCCCGGTCGCGGCGTTCACGGTGAAGCGCACCGCCTCGTCTTCCATATTGAGGGTCAGGGTGCTCTCGGCGGTGTCGCCATCACCATCCACAATCTGGGCTGTGATGACCTGGCTCAGGCTGGCGTCATCGTGATCGAAGCCGGGTCTCGGGGTAAAGCTGTAGTTGCCGTCCTCACCTATGGTCAGGGAGCCCATCACCTGTTTGCCATCCGGGCTCATCACGTCCAGGGTCAGGCTGCCGCTGAAGGCATGCACCTGACCGTTGACGGTGACCGAGACGACCCTGGCGCCATCGGCCCCCTCGTTGGCGGGGGGCAGCAGATCGCCGTTCACGGCGCTGCCGGTCTCGTTCAGGGTATGGGCCAGGCTGGTGCCAATCGGCATGTCATCTTGCACAGTCACTTCGACCGTCACGTTGGGGCTGCGATCCCCGTCGTGGTCTGTCACGTACAGGGGGATCTCGATGCCGAGCTCATCCTTGCCCTGGGCACCGTGATCGAGCTGACCCACCAGATGGAAGCTGTAGCTGCCGTTGACGTCGAGGTGGATCCAGAACACCGGCTTGCCATCCGCCGTGCTCGCCAGATACCAGCCCGGATTACTGTGGGCAGCCAGGATCACCTCCTTGCCACCCGAGGTGAGGTGGTTCGCCTGATTGAAGGCCGCCACATCGAGTTCAAGAGAAGCTACCCGGTCGGAGCCGGCGCTGATGGTCACCTTGCCACCTGCCGCCTCCCCGCTTTCGGTCGGGGTGGTGCCGGGGTGCTGGGTGTTGCTTGCATCCAGATCCGCCTCTTCGACTCGCACGGATTCGATGTTCGAGATCAGCGGATCGGCGGCATCCTTGATCACCACATCAGCATTGCCGTTGATCACGGAGCCGTCGCTGTCGGTTACCTGCACCGGCAGGGTCAGGTTGAGATCGTCGCTCGCCCCGTGATCCAGGTTGGTGTGCACCGTCACCTGATAATCCAGAGTCGCCTCGGTGTGGGCATCGATGCGGCCCGGCACGCTCGGCAGGGTGACCGTCAGCACCAGGGTGCCGTTCGCAGTCACGGCCTGGAAGCTGTGGCCGTTGCTGCCCGGCACCTCTTTCCAGGTGAGCGTCTCACCGTTGTGGGTGATGGGGTTGCCGCTTGCATCCAATACCTGGCCTGCGAGGGTCAGCCGCACATCCACCACGGGATCGGAATCCGCCTTGATGGTCAGGGTGCCGGCTGCCTGCTGATCATCGGCGGTCTGGTTGCTGCCGGCGCCATCGAAGCGCCCCTCGTTCAAGGTCACGCCAGTCAGGGAGATGGTCGGGTTGTTCCCCTCGCCGATGCTGACGTTGAGGGTGCCAGTGGTGCTGTCGTTGTTGCCAGCCCCCTTGTCGCTGTCGATCACATTGATTTGGAACGGCAGATCCGTGCTGCTGCCGTTCTCCTGATGCACCCCTTCATACAGGGTCACCTTGTAATCGAACTCGCTGCTGGCGGCGTTATCCAGGCTGCCGCTGATCTCGACTTCCAGCACCTCGACGCGCTGGCCGTCGACCATCACGTAACCCTTGAGCACCTGGTTGCCCGGGATGCTGGGATCCCCGTCGACCAGTTCATAGAGGACTGTCTGGCCCAAGGCGGTCAACTTGGGCTGCTGAGTCACATCAGCAAACGACACTTCGCTCACCCGATCCGAGCCGACGTTGACCTCGAAATGACCGGTGCCGGTCAGGGGGTTGCTGCCGCTGAGATCCCCCTCATCCAGGCTTACCCCGCTGCCCGCCACGAAGCCGGGCGCGTTGCCATCCTTGATGGCCAGCGGCAGGTCGGTGGAGACGCTGTCCCCGTCCTTGTCGGTCAGGGTCACGGTGAGCGGCAGATCCAGCGACTCGTTGCCCTGATGATCCAGCTCGCCGCTCAGGGTCACCTTGCTGGTGACGCTCCAGTTGCCGTTGTTGTCGACCAGTTCCAGCTCGGCGCGCAGCACCTCACGACCGTCGGCCATGCCCACCAGATCGCCGTTGGCATCCAGGGTGAAGGTCACCGGGCTGCCGTGACTGCTGTATTTGCCGTTCAGGCTCTGCTGGATGGCTGTGATATCGAACCTCAGGCTGCTCTGCTCGAGGGCATCTGAGCCGTGGCTCACGGTGAAACTCATATTGCCCACCACGGCGGCATCGCCCTGGTTGGCTTCGGTCATCTCGGTGCCGGTCACGGCGCTGATCACCGGGTTGGCCCCATCGCCGATGGCGACACTCAGGGTGGAGGAGACTTTGTCCCCATCGGAATCAGTGAGCGTGAAGCCCGCCTTGAGCAGGCTATCGGCACTGCCCTGATCCAGCGGCTGGTTGAGGGTGAAGACATAGTGGCCCTGCTGATCCAGGGTCAGGGTGAAGACGTTCTGACCGTTGACGCTGCCGCTGATGCTGTTGCCGCTGATGCTGATAACCACCGGCTGGCCGCCGCTGGTGAGCCCCTGCAGGCCGGGCTGGCTGGCATCGAAGCTGATGTTGACCAGAGGATCCGTGCCTGCGGTAATGTTGAGATCACCGGATAGGACCTGTCCCGCGCTCCAGTCACTGTCTTCAGTGAGTGAAAGGGTGACCGCATCCACGCTAGGCAGGGCGCCATCCGTGATGGCGATATTGAGGGTGCCGAGGTTGCTCTGATCCCCGTCATAATCTGTGCCTTGCACCTGCAGCCCCAGGTTGACGCTGTTGCTGGTGAGCGGCTGATCCAGCACGCCGTCCAGTTGCAGGTGGTATTTACCGTCGAGATCCAGAGTGACGGTCAAAATGACCTTGCCACTGGCATCGAGCAGTGTGATCTGGTTGCCATTGACCTGATAAGTCGTCGGTTTGCCGCCACTGGTCAGGCCATCGAGGCCGGGTTGGCTCGCCTCGAAATTGAGGGACACCAGGCGATCGCTGCCCACATTGACCGGCAGCTGGCCATCCAGGCTCTGGCTGGCGCCCCCTTCCTGCAGGCTGATGCCAGCATCGATACCGAGGTTGGGATCCACACCGTCGTTGATGCGAACAGAGAGATCGGCTTCTATCTCATTGCCATCGCTCTCCTTGGCAATGACAGAGAGCCCCAACGAGAGTTGATCACTGCCCTGATGATCTAGCGGCCCATGCAGGGTAACCGTCACCGCCCCCTGTACGTCACCATTGACCTGATTTGCTATCAGCTGGGCTTGCAAAACATCGACACGTTGACCGTTTTCATCAATGTAATAGCCGGTCAGTAACCGGTCGCTGCCAAATTCGAAGGTGAGCGTATGACCATCGCTGCTGATACCGCTGCCATTGAGCCTGGCCAAGGTTTCAGTTTGATCTGTGAATGTCAGGGAGTCAGCGACCAGAGGATCAAAGCGCTGGCGGATAACAAAATCGCTCCTTCCTACCACATTGTCCTGATTGGTGAAGGCGTCTTCCGTCAGAGTAATGGGGCTCAGGGAGAAGTCTGGGGGCCTGTTGTCAATCTGATCCTCAGCTAGCAGCTCATCCCCCTGAAGGCTAGCCTGGTGGTCGGTATCAAACCCCGCCTCCACCACGGTGAAGTCGTTGTTGAGATCCACCACCACGAAGCCGCCGGCGCTGGAGCCAACCACGCCCCCTGCGGTGCCCGCGCCGTCATTACCGGCGGCGGTCTCTTCAAACACGGCGGTCGGGTCGGCGCCCTCTCGGATGGCTTCCTGCAGTTTGGCCAGTTCAGGATCCACGGACTGGGGAGTCGGCTGTGTCATGGCCAACTCGAGTTGGTCGGGATCGCGCCCATCGACGGGATCGGCCAACTCGAAACGGCCATCGGCCTCGGTCAGCAGCCGCTCACCGGGCTGGAGCTGCATGCCCACTGCGGCAGGGCGCAGGTTGCCGTCGCCATCCATCACGAAGACCCTCCCTTCCAGGTGATTGATAAGGGTCGGTTTTTCGATTCGCAGCTCAGCCATACTTCATCTCCAACTCATGGGCACGGACTCCTAAGAATACAGGTCCGTGGTGAATAGGCGCCTATTTTACCCCCGTCCAGGATGGAGAACCCTTCGACATTTTCGAAAATATCGAAAGGAAATGGCGTCATGAGTCCTATTTAATGCAATGGAACCGTTACCAATCCGCTTCGCATACGGAAACAAGACTCGCAAGGTGACTTTCTGTACGATGGACAACACTATTGATGTCATTGTTACGACAGTTTGTGTCAGATGGACAGCCTATTAAATAATCGGCCACTTATTTAAACATCTCGCCGCACCCGCTTTCCCAAAAGCCACTAAGTGCATATAAATTCATTTACCATTCAATCGAGACAGAGCTAATACCGCCCAAACCTCCCCGGATAAGGCGATGCCCTTCTCATTTCTCCCTCTCCCTCCCAGGCAGACCATCATGCCACCCCTTGACCACAAGTTTCCGCCATCCCTAAGGAATACAATCTGGATCTCATTTCTTCTCTTTGCCCTCCCCGCCAATTGATCTAGCGCAAGGGGGCCGGGGATAAATCATTATCCATTTTACCCATTTGGTATTATCCCAAGGCAACAAACGCATAAAAACCATCTCTTATGCATCAATAACAATTAAACGGCCTGCCATACCCATTCGGGTAGTGATGTCCACGCAACAAGATGGACCGGTCGGGCCCGGCAAGGACGTTTTTATCTGGGAGTGATGACCGTGGGTTCACATAACAACGTATTGAGGCAGGGCCTTGGGGCCTTGCTACTGACCGCCCTGCTCGGCACCGGCGGCTGGGCACAGGCTGAAGACGCCGCCCCCAAGGGCAAGATAGAGGCTCGCAACGAGCTGTTCGCCAAGGATCACGTCGATCAGTTCGACAGCTGGACATCGACCAGCGAGAGCACGGAGCGCACCGACGCCCTGGCCGAGGATCCCCAGATGGTGGTGCTCTGGGCCGGCTACCCCTTCTCCAAGGATTACAACAAGCCGCGCGGTCACTTCTACGCCCTGACCGATGTGCGGGAGACCCTGCGCACCGGCGCCCCCAAGAGTGCCGAAGACGGCCCCCTGCCCATGGCATGCTGGAGCTGCAAGGGCCCGGATGTGGCCCGTGTCATCGACGAGAAGGGGGAAGATGGCTACTTCAAGGGGATGTGGGCCAAGGGCGGGCCGGAAATCGTTAACACCATAGGCTGCGCCGACTGCCATGACACAGCGTCGAAAGAGTTCAAGGAGGGCAAGCCCGCCCTGCACCTTTCCCGCCCCTATGCGGACCGCGCCATGACCGCCATCGACAAGCCGTTCAAGGAGCAGGGCCGCTTCGATCAGCAGTCCCAGGTGTGCGGCCAGTGCCACGTGGAGTATTACTTCAGCGGCCCCACCAAGGCGGTGAAATTCCCCTGGGACAAGGGCACAGGGGTCGAGCAGATGGAGGCCTACTACGACGAGATTGGCTTCGCCGACTGGACCCATGCCCTCTCCAAGACCCCCATGCTCAAGGCCCAGCACCCGGAATACGAGACCTGGCGCGCCGGCATTCACGGCCAGAACAACGTCGCCTGCGTCGACTGCCACATGCCCAAGGTGCAGAACGAGCAGGGTAAGATCTACACGGATCACAAGGTCGGTAATCCCTTCGATCGCTTCGAGCAGACCTGCCGCAACTGCCACACCCAGAGCAAGGAGATGCTGCAGGACATCGTCCATCAGCGTAAGGAAGCCGTGGTCGAGACCAAGCTGAAGGTCGAGAAGCAACTGGTACACGCCCACTTCGAGGCCAAGGCGGCCTGGGATGCCGGCGCCACCGAGACCGAGATGAAGGATATCCAGCAAGACATCCGCCACGCCCAGTGGCGCTGGGACTTCGCCATCGCCTCCCACGGGGTACAGGCCCACGCCCCGGAAGTGGCCCTGAAGATGCTGGGCAGCGCCCTGGACAAGGCGGCCGATGCGCGCACCAAGCTGGCACGCCTGCTGGCCGCCAAGGGCATCAGTCACGAGATCGCCATCCCCGACATATCCAGCAAGGAGAAGGCCCAGGCCGCCCTTGGCATGGACATGAAGCAGATGAACGCGGACAAGGCCCAGTTCCTCAAGACCACAGTGCCCGCCTGGGAAGCCGAGGCCAAAGCGGCCGGACGAGTGGCGCAGTAATGGAGCGGGCGGGCACCGCGCGTGCCCGCCACGGATGGAGGCTTCCTATGGGTGATTTAACGATGGATTTCTTACGACTGATGCTGATGGCAGCCATGCTGCTGACCAGCCTGCAGGGCCAGGCCGCCGAGTCGACAACGACCCCCGCCGCCGCGCCGGCCATGCACGATGTTGAGTTCTTGCGCAGCGCCGACAGGGCCTGCACCGACTGCCACAAGGAGCAGACGGAGGGCATGCACGGCAAGCATGCCAAGGCGACCAACCCCAACAACCTGGCCCCGGTGACCTGTACCAACTGCCACGGCCTCCCCTCTCACCAGCACCGGGAAGGGGTCAAGGACGTGATGCGCTTTGGCGACAGCTTCAAAGACAAGCAGAGCACCGAAGCCTACCCCATTAGCGATCAGAACGGCGTCTGCATGAGCTGCCATGAGCCCAAACCCCTGCGCGAGGCGCTCTGGGCCCACGACGTGCACATGACCAAGCTCACTTGTACCAGTTGCCACCAGTTGCACCCGGTCAAGGAGCCCGTGGTGGGCATAGCGGAGAAATCCCGGATCAAGCTCTGCGTCGACTGCCACAGCAAGCAGCACGCCGACAAGGCGGCCAATCGGCAGGCCAGCGTGAGCAAGGAGGCGCCATGAGCTGCTCTCGCCGTCAATTCATGGCGGGGATGAGCGCGGGCACCCTCATCATGATGACGGGTACCCGTTCCCTTGCCAGCCCCCTCGCCCACAGCCAGACCATAGATGGCGTGCGCTACGGCATGCTGCACGACGAGACCGCCTGCATCGGCTGTACCGCCTGCATGGATGCCTGCCGCGAGACCAACAAGGTGCCTGACGGGGTCGCCCGGCTCCAGATCCTGCGCTCCGGTCCCGAGGGTGAGTACCCCAACCAGTCGTACCAGTTCTTTCGCAAGTCTTGCCAGCACTGCGACAACGCGCCCTGCGTGCACGTCTGCCCGACCGGCGCCTCCCACATCCGCGCGGAGGATGGCATCGTCGATGTGAACCCGGATCTGTGCGTCGGTTGCATGTACTGCCTCGCCGCCTGCCCCTACCGCGTGCGCTTCATCAACCCGGTCACCAGGGTGGCGGACAAGTGCGACTTCTGCCGCCAGACCAACCTGGCTGCCGGCAAGCAGCCCGCCTGTGTGGAGGCCTGCCCCACCAAGGCGCTGGTGTTCGGCAATCTGGATGATCCCGACAGTGCCCTCAGCCAGCGGCTCGCGAAGGAGGAGACCTATCGCTTCAAGGAGGCGCTCGGCACCTCGCCCAAGATGTACCGTATCGCCAAAGGGGAGAAATCATAATGTGGCATGATGCTTTCCACTTCGAGTCCCTGGTCTGGGATGGCCCCATCGCCATCTACCTGTTCCTGCTCGGCATCTCCGCCGGCTCCTGCACCCTGTCGGTGCTGCTGCGCCTGCGCAAGGGGGCCGGCAGCGAGAGCGGCATCATCAAGGCGACCGCCATCCTGGCGCCGCTTAGCGTGGTCATCGGCCTGCTGTTGCTCATCTTCCATCTGGCCCGTCCCTGGACCTTCTGGAAGCTGATGTTCAACTACCAGTTCGACTCCGTGATGTCGATGGGGGTCATGCTGTTCCAGGTCTATATGGCGGCGCTGTTCGCCTGGCTGGCGGTGGTGTTCAGAGCAGAGATCGAGGCCCTGCGTCGCAAGCTGCTGGGTGACAAGCTGGCGTTCGTCGATGGCCTCATCGCCCTGATTGGCCGTTTCGAGCGGCTGATCGCCCCGGCGTTGCTGCTGCTGGCGGCGCTGCTTGGCGCCTACACAGGCTTCCTACTGTCGGCCCTGATCAGCTACCCCATGCTGCACAACCCGGTGCTGCCGGTGCTGTTCCTGGTCTCGGGGGTGAGCTCGGGGGTCGCCTCCACCATATTGCTGGCGGTCACCCTGTTCAAGGAGGATGGCCACAGCCAGGGGGTGCACTTCGTGCATCGCTTCGAGCGGCCCATGGTGGTGCTGGAGCTGTTGCTGCTGGCCAGCTTCTTCGGCGTGCTCTATGCCGCAGGCGGCCAGAGCGAGGTGGCGATGCAGGCAGCCATCGGCGGTGGCTTCTGGTCCAACGTCTTCTGGTTCGGGGTGATCGGGGTCGGCATCCTGCTGCCCCAGTTGCTGAGTCTCATCACCGGCAAGGAGAAGGCCCATCGTCCCTCCCACCTGGTGCTGCTGTGCAGCCTGAGCCTGCTGGGGATCCTGATGCTGCGTTATTTCATCCTCTACGCCGGTCAGATGACGGTGGTATAGAAAACGGCTCACAAGCGCCAGCCGCCCCGGCGACTGGCGCTTGTCTGTTGCTGGATGTTTGCATGTTCTGGTGATGCCCCAACGCCCACCCGAGGTGGACGCTGCGGCATCACATGAACGATATAGTGAAACTGGAGGTTGTGTGCTGGCAGAGCTCGGCTATCTCTCACTGCTGCTGGCGACCGCGCTCGCCCTGGTGCAGGGCACCCTGCCCTGGCTGGGGCTGCGTCTCGCCTCGCCTTCTCTGCTCGGCTGTGCCAAGCCGCTGGCGCTGCTAAATGCCGCCCTGCTTGGCGTCGCCCTGATACTGCTCGGCCTCTGCTTCGCGCAAAACGATTTCACCCTGATTTATGTGGCCCAGCATGCCAACAGCGCCCTGCCCCTTGGCTTCAAGCTCGCAGCGGTCTGGGGCGGCCACGAGGGTTCCATGCTGTTCTTCGTGTTTGCCCTGGCGCTCTGGGGCGCCCTGGTGGCGCTCTGTTCCAATCGGGTTGACGGGCTTATCCGGGTGCGGGTGCTCGCCATCATGGGGCTGATCGTCGGGCTGTTCGGCCTCTACACCCTCGCCTTTTCCAGCCCCTTCGATCGTGCCTTCCCGGGACCCATGGAGGGACGCGATCTCAATCCCATGCTGCAGGACATCGGCCTCATCGTGCATCCCCCCCTGCTCTACCTCGGCTACGTGGGTTTTGCGGTCAACTTCGCCTTCGCCATGGCGGCGCTGCACTCCGGTCGCCTGGATGGCGCCGTCGCCCACTGGAGCCGCCCCTGGGCACTCGGCTCCTGGGTGTTTCTCACCGCCGGCATAGTCCTCGGCTCCTGGTGGGCCTATTACGAGCTCGGCTGGGGGGGTTGGTGGTTCTGGGATCCGGTGGAAAATGCCTCCCTGCTACCCTGGCTGCTGGGCACCGCCCTGCTGCACGCCCTGATCGTCTGCGAGCAGCGCGGTGCCTACGGCCACGGCGTTCTGCTGCTCTCCATCTTCACCTTCTCCTTAAGCCTGCTCGGCACCTTCGTGGTGCGCTCCGGGGTGCTCACCTCGGTCCATGCCTTCGCGGTGGATCCGAATCGCGGCCTGACCCTGCTGCTGCTGCTCGGCCTGCTGTTGACCACAGCGTTGACCCTGTTCGCCCTGCGGGCCGATACCCGCGCCCCCTACGCCCGCTTCGGTTTCTGGTCGAAGGAGGGGCTGCTCGGCGCCGCCATCCTGCTGCTTGTCGTGGCCTGTGCCAGCGTACTGCTCGGCACCTTCTACCCCATGGTGTTCCAGTCCCTGCATCTGGGATCCCTCTCGGTGGGCGCCCCCTACTTCAACGCCATCTTCGTGCCCCTGGCCCTGATGCTGATGGCGCTGATGACCTGGCTCCCGCGCCTGCACTGGCAAGGCTTGCGGACATGTTCCCGGGTGAGCGCCCTGCTGCCGCCCCTGCTCGGCCTGCTGGGGGGCGGTTTGCTCAGCCTCTGGTACCGCGATCAGGGGGCCCTCGGCTGGAGCGGGATCCTCGCCAACATGGTCGCCCTCTGGTTATTGGCCAGCCTGCTGCTCGGCTTCCCCTTCAAGACCGGCATCACCAACACCAACCGGCTTGGGAGCCTGCTGGCCCACCTCGGCGTCGCGGTCTGCGCCCTCGGCATCGCTCAGGTGAGCCACCACAGCCAGGAGGGAGGTACAGTGCTCGGCGCAGACAAGCCCTACCGACTCGGCGCCTACGCGTTTCGCTATGAGGGGAGCGAGCCCCTGCTCGGCCCCAACTACACCGCCGAGCGCATCACCCTCAGCGTGCACAAGGACGGTAAAGAGGTCGCGCGGCTGACGCCGGAGCGGCGCCACTACAGCGTGCGCACCATGAACATGAACGAACCCGGCATCGAGTGGGGGTTCTTTGGAGATCTCTACGTGGTGCTCGGCGAGAAGATGGGGCCAAACGCCTACGCCATGCGCCTGCATTACAAGCCGCTGGTGCGCTGGATCTGGCTAGGCGGCCTGTTGATGATGGCCGGCGGTGCCCTGCGCCTGCTCGCCCGCCGTCCCCTGCTCGCAGCCCGCAGCGCCTCTGCCACTGCGCCCTGTCCTGCCCTCGAACGGGAGCCCTCATGAGATCCCGCCTGCGCCTCTTTATCCCCTTGGCGCTCGCCCTGGGGCTTGGCGCCCTGCTCTGGCTCGGCCTTGGCAACGACCCCTACCGCCAGGACGAGGCCACCCTGGGCCGCACCCTGCCGGTTTGGCAGAGCCAGGATCTCTTCGGCGGCCCCCCCATCCCCACGGAGCGCCTCAAAGGGAAGCCCTTCTTGCTCAATGTCTGGGCCAGCTGGTGTCCGGCCTGCCGCGCCGAACATGGCCTGCTCAGCGAGCTGGCAGGCTCAGTGCCCCTCTACGGCCTCAACTACAGGGACAAGGGGGGGGCCGCCCGCGCCTGGCTCTCGCAAGCAGGCAACCCCTACCGTGCCGTGCTGGAGGATCCCGACGGCAGGCTGGCGCTGGAGCTCGGGGTCTATGGCACCCCGGAGACCTATCTGTTCGCGGCCGACGGCACCCTGATCGCTCGCCACACGGGGGAACTCACCCGGGAGATCTGGCAACGCCAATTCGTGCCCAAGCTCAGCGAGGCTCGCGCCGCCGTCACTGCGAAGAGTCGGCCATGAATAAACACCTTCTGATCGAAACACTGCGCGCACTGCTGATCACAATTCTGCTCAGTGGGGCCGGCCTCGCCGCCGCCAGCGGCGTCGACACCTACCAATTTCGTCATCCCGAGTTGCAGAGCCGCGCCCAGGAGCTGGCGCGCTCCCTGCGCTGCCCTCAGTGCCAGAACCAGAACCTGGTGGAGTCCAACTCCCCCATCGCCCGGGATCTGCGCCTCGAGGTCTATCGCTGGGTGGACGAGGGGCAGAGCGATGATCAGGTGATCGCCCGCATGACCACCCGCTTTGGCGACTTCGTGCGCTACGATCCCCCCGTCAAGGCCAGCACGGCCCTCCTCTGGGCTGCTCCCCTCCTGTTGCTGCTGCTGGCTGCTTATCGGCTGCACCGTAGCCTGCGGCCCTCTAAGCCGCCCCGTCCTCGGCTGGATGCGGCGGCGGTCTCGTCAGACACTCAGGATCCCAGGGGGGAGCTGAACCGGCTGATCCTGGCCGAGCAGCAAACGGGGCTTGCCCCCCACTCGCGCCTCTATCGGGAACTGGAGCTGGCGCGGCTCACCAATGCCACACCACCGGCCGAGCAGCGCCTGCGGGCACGGCTCGCGGCCAAGAGGTCAACACTAGACCCCCTGCCCTGGCTGCTGCTCGGTGCAGTGCTGTTGGCCGCGGTTGCCGGGTTTTATGCCAGCACCGGCCGCTATCAGGCCTGGCAGACGTATCAGCAGCTCCCCGATCCCCTCGCAGGGCTGAGCCCCCGGGATCTGCAGGACGAGGCGCTCGGCGCCATCCACCAGCGCCTGCAGCGGGATCCGGCGGATCGCGATGGCTGGGCCGAACTCGGCCAGCTCTATCTCTATCGGGACGACTACGACAACGCCTGGCTCGCCTATCAGCGGCTCGCCTTGCTGGAGGGGGGCGCCAGCGCCGCTACCCAGGCCGCCCAGGCGACCGTCCTCTACTACCAGGCGGGTCAGCGCCTCACCCCGGAGGCAGAGCGCCTGCTAGGCAGCGCACTCAAGCAGGACAAGGGAGAGGTGAGCGCCCTGATGCTGCTCGCCTCGGATCACTTCCTGCATGGCCGTTACGGCGACGCCATCGCCCTCTGGCAACGGCTGCTGGATGAGGAGCGCCCCCGCATCAACAGAGCCGCGCTGATCCAGGCCATTCAGACCGCCCGCATCATGGGGGGCTAATCGCCCCCTTTGACGCCGGGCGAACACTGGCGGGGGTGGCGCAATACAGGTGATGACTTGTCATCCTTGCCATACCGGCTAAACAATAGGGTTCCTGTGTCCCAGCTCTGAAGGAGCCAGCATGATCCCCATTCGCTGTCAGGCCGTCTCCGGCATCGCCCTCTCTGCTGTCGATGGCGAGATCAGGATACTGCTGATGAAGCGGGTCAAGGGGGGCTTCTGGTGTCATGTGGCAGGTTCGGTCGAGGCGGGTGAGACAGGCTCGCAAACGATAGTGCGCGAGTTCTTTGAGGAGACCGGCATAGGGGTGAACGAGCTCTACAACGGCCAATATCTGGATCAGTTTTACGAGCATGCCACCAACACTGTCTGTGTCGTACCGGTGTTCGTAGTCTATTGCCCGCCCAATCAAGCCATTACCCTCAACGATGAGCACACCGAATATCGCTGGTGTTCCCTGAGCGAGGCCAAGGCACTGGCCAGTTTTCCTGGTCAGAAGGCCCTCTATGAGCATATCTGGCACTATTTTGTCGAACAGCGCCCTTCAGCGCTGATGCAGGTTGCCCTACCCCATACGGCCTGACCCCGCACAAGGCTGCTGGCTTGAGCCAACGCAGTCTTGGATACCGGACTGCCCCCCGATATCAGCAAGTTACGGTGCTCCCAGACAACGTCTATCCAGCCGCTTGCTGTAACCCGCCAGCATCGTTTGCCATCTTGAAGAGTGCTGGCCAGAGAGTTGCACGAGGCCATACCACGACGAAGTGTGTGAAAAGAGTGGCAAGGGCGGGCAATTACAGGCATAAAGTGCGCCACCTGGGTTCATCTTGACGATGTTGACGGCCACAACACCCCCTGTTCTGCGGCTGACATCGTCATTAGCCGCCCTTGAGGTGATTGCAAGGCCACTCACCTCATAAAATGAAAATTTTGGAACTTTTGACGTTGTTAAGCGTCAGTTCCCGTCATATAACTTAGCCAAATAACCTCGTTTGTCGTACGGTAGAGCCTCATCATGAACATGCGCCCTTTTCTCAAACTGCTGCTCGGTGCCTTCCTCCTTCCCGTCAGCATGCACGGTGCCCACGCCGCTCCCAGCAAGAGTTTCCTCGAACCCCGTAACAATCTCGTTCTCAGTTCCGATGCTTTCGTGGTCGCCAATCCACGCACCGGCGAGATCTTGTCCGAGCGCAACGCCAACCGGGTCATGCCCATCGCCTCCATCACCAAGCTGATGACGGCGCTGGTGGTACTGGACGGCAACCAGCGCCTCAACGATACCCTGACCGTCACCATGGATGATGTGGACAGACTCAAGGGCACGGGGTCACGCCTCGCGGTCGGCTCGCGCCTGAGCCGGGCCGACATGCTGCACATCGCCCTGATGTCGTCGGAGAACCGGGCCGCCTCCGCCCTCGGTCGCCATTACCCCGGCGGTCGCCGCGCCTTTATCGAGGCGATGAACGCCAAGGCCCGCATGCTCGGCATGTGGAGCACCCATTTTGCCGACAGCACCGGGCTCAATCCGCGCAATGTCTCCAGCGCCCACGACCTGGCCAAGCTGGTGGCGGCGGCTTCCACCTATCCCCTCATCCGCCAGTACACCTCCACCGATCAACGCCTGATCCGCAACGGCAAGCGCCAGATGCACTATCGCAACTCCAACAGCCTGGTACGCGAAGGAAGCTGGCCCATCATGGTCTCCAAGACGGGTTATATCCGCGAGGCGGGTCGCTGCCTGGTGATGGAGACCAAGGTCAGCCAGGAGCCGGTGATCATGGTGCTGCTCCATGCCGATACCCCGGGTGCCCGGGTGGCCGACGCCAAGCGCATCAAGAGCTGGCTGGAGAGTTCCGGGCGCATGAGCCTCACCGCCCAGTCCACGCCCCCCGCCAAGCTCTTCTCGGCGCAATGAGCGAAGATCCCCAAAACCGCAGGCCTGCCCTGCGGTTTTTGTTTGTGCCGTGTTTCCTCCTCCCCTGACAAGCCCGCAGCCCCCTCCTTTTCTCGTAGCCTGAAATGTCAATCCAATGTCACTGAACCTCATCAAACACTGGCTTTGGATGTTAATACGGTGATAAATCACATTTTCAAGGCAACGGATTTGCCGATCCCGCTGCCGATGATACCGTGATCTCCATTGCCCCGGCCTCAGGCCGGGAAGGCGTGAATCCCGCGCAAGCGGTCATAACAAGGACGATGTGATGAAGATAGTGGTAATGGGTGGGGGAGTCATCGGGGTGACCAGCGCCTGGTATCTGGCCAAGGCGGGCCATCAGGTGACCCTGCTGGAGCGCCGAAGCGGGGTAGCGCTTGAAACCAGCCACGCCAACGCGGGGCAGATCTCCCCGGGTTACGCCTCCCCCTGGGCGGCCCCCGGCATTCCCCTCAAGGCGGCGAAATGGCTGCTGCAAAAACATGCTCCCTTCACGGTGCGCCCCACCTCGGATCCCTTCCAGCTTCGCTGGATGCTGCAGATGTTTGCCAACTGCACCCCCACCGCCTACGCCACCAACAAGGGGCGCATGGTGCGCCTCGCCGAATACAGCCGCGACTGCATGAAGGCGCTGCGAGATGAGCTGACGCTCGATTATGAGGGGCGCCAACTCGGCACCCTACAGCTGTTTCGAAGCCAGGCTCAGCTGGACGCCAGCAAGCGGGACATCGAGGTGCTGGCTGAATACGGCGTCCCCTACGAGGCGCTGGATGCCGCCGGCTGCGAGCAGGCCGAACCCGCCCTGGCACGGGTACGCGGCAAGATAGCGGGGGGCCTGCGCCTGCCCGGGGACGAGACCGGCGACTGCTACCGCTTCACCCATGGATTGGCGGCAGAGGCCAGACGCCTCGGGGTGGAGTTCGTCTTCGACTGCGCCATCGACGAGATCGAGCTGACCGACGGCCGCGCCGTGGCGGTGCGGGCCGGTGAGCGGCGCTGGCAGGCCGATGCCATCATCTGTGCGCTGGGCAGCTATGGCACCGGCTTCCTGCGCCCCCTCGGCCTCGCCCTGCCCGTCTACCCGGTCAAGGGCTACTCCCTCACCCTGCCGATGGTCAATCCTGACGCAGCCCCACGCAGCACAGTGCTGGACGAAACCTACAAGGTCGCCATCACCCGCTTCGATGAGCGGATCCGGGTCGGCGGCATGGCGGAGCTCAGCGGCTTCAACCTCGCGCTCAACCCCAGGCGCCACGACACCCTGGCCATGGTGGTACGGGATCTCTTCCCCGATGGCGGCGATCTCCCCCGTGCCGAGTTCTGGACCGGGCTGCGCCCCATGACGCCGGACGGTACGCCCCTGGTGGGGCAGAGCCCCATCCCTGGGCTCTGGCTCAACACGGGTCACGGCACCCTGGGCTGGACCATGGCGGCGGGCTCGGGCCAGCTGCTGGCGGATCTCATCAGCGGCAGCGCCCCCGCCATCAGCGACGAGGGGTTGACCCTGGCACGCTACGGCTAGGGGCCGAGCCTAGCCTCAAGACAGAGAGGGAGTGCCTGGCACTCCCTCTCTGTTTTTGGTCAAGCCTTTGTCCTTCATCACAGGTCTTGGCGCTGGATGACCTGACTCGCACGGGATCAGCCCGATGTCAGGCCGGGGAGGACGCACCAGACAAGGGACGGATCCGGCTCCGCGATGGCGGCACCGATCAGTTGCTCACACCAGCGCCTGTGAAGTTGCCACATCAGCACACCCGGCTCCCCCTGCCCCTTGGTGCACTGCTTGGCCACGTCCGTCGTCCGATAGAAGTAGCGCACCAGGGTGATAAGTTCGGGCTCGGGCCAGCGGCAACCGAAGTGGCGCAGCCGCTCCGACCAGAAGGCTATCTGGCCCCGCTCGTGCTCCTGCTCCACCCCGTGCAGGGCGGGGATGAGATCCATCGCCTGCCAGAGCGCCCCGTAGCCGACGAAGCGCTCGTCCAGGGCCGTCAGGGCCTCGTCCAGCATCTGCAGGGTCTGGGGCCAGCTCAGGGCCTGCTCGCGGATCGCCTCCTGCGCCTCGCACACCGCCGCCAACCAGTCCATGGCGAGGCGGCAGATGATCGCCTCCTTGTTGGGATAGAGGTGATAGAGCGACTTGATGCCTACCCCGGCCCGCTCGGCGATGGCATTGGTGTTGAGCGCCGCGAACCCCTGCTCCTGCAGCAGCGCCATGGTGGCCTGCTCGATACGGCTCGCCGCCTCCAGGCTGCGCTGCTGCCTCGGCTGGCGCCGCATGCAGAGCTCGCTCGGCAATAGATGTTCCATCAAGACTTCTCCGCTGTCAGGCCGACTCGCCCTCACTGCTCGCCATAACTACATGATGTGATGAGGTAAACACAAGCCAAAAAAAGTGCAGCAATCACTGGCATTTATCAGAATAGCTGCAATAAACAAGGGTGCTCATATATGCAGTAAATACTGCAATTAACCCAAGGAGAGCACGCTATGGATAGCAAACAACTAAGGCTGGGCCCCCTGCCCCGCCTGATGGGCACCCTGCTGCTGGGCACCCTGCTCGGCGGTTGCCAGCAGGAGAACAGCAGCACACCCCAGACCCCGAACACCCTCTACCTCAACGGCAAGATCCACACCCAGGACGGGCAAGGCAGTCAGGCCGAGGCCATGGTGGTGCAGGGCGGCAAGTTCGTCTACGTGGGCTCCCGTGACGGTGCCGAGGCCTATCAGAACAAGGGCACCCAGGTGGTGGATCTGCGGGGTCGCATGGTGCTGCCGGGCCTGCACGACAACCACATCCATCTGCTCGGCACGGTCGCACTCGACATGTGCGATCTCGACGGCCAGAGCGTCGATCTGGACGAGCTTGCCGCCAGCGTCAGGGAGTGTTTGCCCCGCTACGCCCCCAAGCCCGGGGAGTGGCTGGTGGTCAACCAGTGGTCCCCCTATGATGGCAACACCCCGACCGCCACCCATGCCACCCTGCTGGCGGCGCTCGATGCGGCGGCGCCGGACAACCCGGTAATGCTGGCCGGAGTCGACGGTCACGCCAGCGCCTACAACTCCCGGGCCCTGGCCCTGGCGGCAGACCAGGACGGCAACACGGTCGGCTTCAACGGCGCCAGCCTGGCACCGGGAGGCGTGTTCGAGGCCTTCATCCCCTATGTGGATCTCGCCAGCGGCGTCATCCGCGACGGGGCCCGCAGCGCCATCCCCGTGCCCGACACCGACGTGCTGAGCGCGAGCGACGATCAGGCCGCCGCCCAGTACGACAAGATCCTGCCCGCCATCTCGGAGCTGATGGCGTCGCGCGGCATCACCGGCATTCAGGACGCCTGCGCCACCGATTTCATTCGCCAGCGGCTGCGAAACATGCAGGGGCAGGATCTGCTGCACATGCGGGTCACCGCCGCCACCTGCTTCCATGCCGAGGATTATGCCGGCCCCCTGGATCTGGGGGCTCGCCTCGCCAAGGCTCGCGAAGTCAGGGAGTCTTTCGCAGACAATCCCCTCATCAAGGCCGATGCGGTCAAGATCTTTCTCGACGGCGTGATCGAGGGGGATCCCTTCACCGATCCTGTCTTCCTGCCCAACGCCGGCATGCTGGAGAATTACCACAGACCCCACCTCGCCATGGACACCGGCAGCGGCGCGGTGACCATCACAGCCGACAGCGAGGATGCGGGCAGCAACGGCATCGTCAACTACAGCGATGGGGATCTGAAGCGCTACGTGGGCGCCCTGGACAAGGAGGGATTCAGCATTCACATGCACAGCATCGGCGATCGCAGCACCCGGATGGGACTGGATGCGCTGAGCGCGGCCCGCGCCAGCAACGGTGAGCACGGCATTCCCCACACCCTGGCCCACCTTCAGGTGGTTCACCCGGACGATCAGAAACGCCTCGGGGAGCTCGGACTCTATCTCACCTTCACCTACGCCTGGACCACGCCCCAGCTCGCCTACGACATGCTGGTGACCCCCTTCATCCAGCCCACCAGGGCGGGTCAGCCGTTGAGCGAGGCCCTCTACGATCCCCTCGGCTACCTGCACGAAGCCCTCTACCCGGTGGAGAGTTCGCGCAAGGCGGGCGCCGTGCTGGTGGCAGGCAGCGATGCGCCTGTGGACAGCCGGGATCCCCGCCCGTTCGAGAACATGGCCGCCGGCATCATCAAGGCCGCCGGCAGTGGTGACGAATACCGCGCTAGCCAGCGCATCTCCCTCACCGAGATGCTGGCCGCCTACACCATCAACGGCGCCAGGGCGGTGCGTCAGGGGGAGATCACCGGCTCCATCGAGGTGGGCAAGTCGGCGGACTTCATCGTGCTGGACAGGGACCTCTACGCCCTGATCCATGCCGGCACCCCGGAGAAGATCGCCGAGACCCGGGTCGAACGCACCGTGTTTCAGGGGGAGACCGTCTACACAACCCCAGACGTGACCCCTTGAGTCGACGTTAGCCACAAAAAAGGCCCCGCAAGGGGCCTGTTTTTATCTGTCGATGAGCGGGGGAGCCTCCTCGTCCGCCCATACCGGCCGTAGCGCCAGGTTGAACAGGGCGGCCACCATATCCGACTGGGTCAGGATCCCCACCAGCCGCTCCCCCTCCAGCACCGGCATATGGTGCAGGCCGCCATCGGAGAAGGCCGTCACCAGATCATGGAGCGGCTGATGGCTCTGGGCCGTGCGTACAGCACTGGTCATCAACGCCGCCACCCTCTGGGTCTCCAACGCCTGCAGGCCGCGGGGCTGCTGCTCCTTGTCGATCATGAGGTCATGCAGGGTGAGGATCCCCACCAATCGTTCCCCTTCCACCACGGGCAGCGCCTTGATCCTGTGGTGGGAGAGCAATTGCCAGGCCGCCATGGCCGGCTCGTCCGGCGAGGTCACCACCAGATCTTTCGACATCACGTCCAGGCAGCGCACGGTGCCGACCCGCTCGCGCAGGGCGTGCAACTGCGCCTCTTGCAGCAGCGCCTGCAGATCCTGGCGGCTGATATCGAGCAGCTCCCCGTGCTGCTTGAGGGCGAAATCGATGTCGGTGGCGCTGGCGAGGCGGGCGCTCGGCTGGGGATCCGCGGTCTGGTGGAGGTTGGGGGCGACCTTGGCGCCGTTGGGGTAGCGACGCCCCAACAAGCGGTTGTAGCACAAGCCCAGAACCAGCAGCAGGGATGAGTTGATGAGCACGGGCAGGAGCACATAGCCCAGCCCCAGTTGGCGGATACCTTCCCCCCCGATGACGGCGGTCAGAGCCACGGCGCCGCCGGGGGGATGCAGGCTGCGGGTCAGGAACATGGCGCCTATGGCCAGCGTCACCGCCAAGGCCGAGGCAAGGGCCGGATCCGGCACCAGGGCGGCGCTGGCCACCCCCATCAGGGCAGAGACCCCGTTGCCCACCAGGATGGACCAGGGCTGGGCCAGGGGGCTTGCCGGCGCGGCGAACAACAGGACGGCGGAGGCCCCCATGGGGGCTATCAGCCAATGCGCCTCTATCCCGAGCGCCCATCGACAGAGCAGACCCGTCCCGCACAAGCCGATGAAGGCCCCCAGGGCCCCCACCACACACTCTCTGAGACCGGTATTGGTCGATACCGGCAAAAAATCCCTGAACTTCATCCTGCTCCCGCGGCGATAAGGTTTATTTCAAATGCGCAATATTAACGACTTCCCCCTCCCCATTGCCAGCACGGCTGGTTGCCAGGAAAAACCCTTTCAACGGGCTGCGGCCTTAATTCCCCCTTAATGCTCCCCCGTCACCCTGAGCGCATCCTCACTCACGGAGTCACTCCACATGAGCACCCTCAGAGATGCCCTGCGTCGCTTCGACGGCCGGCGACGTTGCTGGACACAAGGGCTTGAACGCGCCTTCCTCGCCTGGCTTGCCCGCCGGGGCAAGCTGCCCGGCCCCCAGCCGGCGGCACGCCGGATCCTCGTCATCCGCAGCACCAACCGCATCGGCAACAACCTGTTCCTGCTGCCCTTCTTGCACGCCCTGCGCAGTGCCCACCCCAAGGCCGAGATCGAGCTGGTATGCAGCGGCGGTCCCCTGCTCCCCTTCTTCGCCCAGTGCCGGCTCCAGCGTCTTCACTTGCTGCGCCTGCAGGGCAAGCATCTGCTGACGGCCCTGCCGGCGCTCTGGCGCCTGCGCCGTCAGCACTACGACAGGGTCTATGTGCCGTTTGCCTCCAGCACGGATCATCTGATCGCCGCCTGGGTGCGGGGGGCCGAGAAGTTGGGTTTCGACGATGCCAATGGAGATCTGCTCTTTGAACAGCCCCTGGCCCCCGACGACAGCCGTCACTACGCCCACCAACCGCTGCAACTGCTCGGCAGGCAGGCCAGCCTGGCGGACCCCATAGTGCTGGGAGGGGCGCCAGGTCCCAGCGCCCCTCTCACGGCCCTTGCCGAGGCCTATCCGGGCCGCCCCTTCGTGGGCTTTTTCACCGGCGCCCGCAAGGGCAAGGGGCTCTCCCAGTCCCAGTGGCAGCGCCTGCTCTGGGACTTGCGCCGCCACTGTCCGGACGCCCTGCTGATCCAGCTCACCGACCCGGCCGATCCCATGCCCGCACTCGGGGACTGCCAGCTCGCCCTGCCGAACCTCGTCGAGCTGGTGCGCTTCACCCAGGATCTGCGGCTCTTCATCAGCGCCGACACGGGCCCGCTCCATCTGGCGGCCGCCAGCGGCGTGCCCTGCCTCGGCCTCTTCACCCAGACAAACCCCGAGCGCTACGGCTGCCTCGGGCCCCGACACCGCAATCAGGTGATCGGGGATCGCAATGCCATTCCCCTCGACCCGCCCTGGCTAGGCGCCACCCTGGCGCAGGCCCCGGCGCCACGCCCTTGGGTAGCAACTCCCAGTCCATCCCCGCAGATCCCCCCCTTGCTGCACCTGACCGGCGCCCATGGCGGATAAAAAAAGAGGGAAGGCTCGCGCCTTCCCTCCTTCGTTATTTCCGTATTCTCTCCTCACGCTCAGCCCCGTGATGGGCTTGCTCAGGCCAGCTCGGCACGCAGCGCCTTGGTCGCCTCCACCATCACCTTGAGGGCGGCTGTGGTCTCTTCCCAGCCGCGGGTCTTGAGGCCGCAATCCGGGTTGACCCAGAGCCGCTCGGCCGGGATCTGTTTGGCCGCCTTGCGGATCAGCTCCTCGATCCAGACCTGGCTCGGCACGTTCGGCGAGTGGATGTCGTAGACGCCGGGGCCGATCTCGTTCGGGTAGTTGAAGCGCTCGAACGCCTCGAGCAACTGCATCTGGCTGCGGCTGGTCTCTATGGTGATGACGTCCGCATCGAGCGCCGCCACCGCCTCTATGATGAGGTTGAAGTCGCTGTAACACATGTGGGTGTGGATCTGGGTGCTGTCCACCACAGGGCTCGCGCTCAGGCGGAAGGCACGTACCGCCCAATCCAGATACGCCTGATGATCCTGCTTGCGAAGGGGCAGCCCCTCGCGGATGGCCGGTTCGTCGATCTGGATGATCTTGATGCCGGCGGCTTCGAGATCCGCCACCTCGTCGCGAATGGCCAGGCCAATTTGCAGGGCGGACTGCTCGCGGCTCACGTCTTCCCGCGGGAAGGACCAACAGAGGATGGTGACCGGGCCGGTCAGCATGCCCTTGACCGGCTTGTCGGTCAGGCTCTGGGCAAACTTAGTCCATTCGAGTGTCATGGGGGTCGGCCGGTCGATGTCACGGGTGATCACCGGCGGCTTGACGCAGCGGGAGCCATAGCTCTGCACCCAGCCGAAACGGGTGATGGCAAAGCCGTCCAGCAGCTCACCGAAGTACTCCACCATGTCGTTGCGCTCGGCCTCGCCGTGCACCAGCACATCCAGCCCGATGGCTTCCTGACGTTCGATCGCATCCTTGATCTGGGCCTGAATGCCCGCCTCGTAGGCACCATCGCCGATACGGCCGGCACGCCACTCCTGTCGCAGCGCCCGGATCTCGGCGGTCTGCGGGAAGGAGCCTATGGTGGTGGTGGGCAGGAGCGGCAGCTTGAGATCCGTACGCTGCACCTCGGCCCGCACCGGGTAAGCGTTCTGGCGATCGAAGTCGCTGTTGGTGAGGCTGGCGAGCCGTGACTGCACCGCCTTCTTGTGCACCCGGCTGTCGGACTCCCGATCGACGATGGGCTGGCTGTAGGCCGCTATCTTGTCGAGATCCCCACCATTGAGATATTCAGCGAGCAGCCCCAACTCGTAGCACTTCTGCAGGGCGAAGGCGAACCAGCTGCGGGTCTGGGCGTCCAACTCGTGCTCCAGCGTCAAATCTACCGGGCTGTGCAGCAGGGAGCAGGAGGAGCCCACCCAGAGCCGTTCGCCGAGCTTGGCCTTCAGTGCCTTCAGGGTCGGTGCCAGCTTGCCCAGGTTGGCACGCCAGACGTTGCGGCCGTTGATGACGCCGGCGGAGAGTACCCACTGGGCCGGCAGATGGGGCACCAGGGACTCCAGCTGCTCCGGGGCGGCCACCAGATCCAGGTGCAGGCCGTCCACCTTCAGGCTGGTGATGATGTCGCGCTGATGGGCCACGGAGCCGAAATAGGTGGTGAGCAGCAGCTTGCAGGGGCCCACCAGGCGCTCATAGGCCTTGAGATAGGCCAGGCGCCACTCGTCCGGCAGATCCAGGGTCAGGGCCGGCTCATCGATCTGCACCCACTCGACGCCTTTGGACGCCAACTTGGCCAGGATCTCCTGGTAGACGACCAGCAGACGATCCAGCAATTCGAGACGGGAGAAGCCGCTCTCTTTCTCCTTGCCTAGCCACAGATAGGAGACGGGGCCGAGCAGCGCCGCCTTGACCGGGAGCCCCAGGGCCTTGGCCTCTTCCACCTCGTCAAACAGCTGGCTCCAGCCCAGTTTGAAGCGCTGATCCCGGCTGAACTCGGGCACCAGGTAGTGGTAGTTGGTGTTGAACCACTTGGTCATCTCGGCGGCGGCGGCGCTGGGGCCGGTCGGTGCGCGGCCACGGGCCACCCGGAACAGGGTGTCGAGATCGGTGTCGCCATGACGGTGACGCTCAGGCACGGCATCCACCAGCAGGCTGGTGCCGAGCACCTGATCGTACCAGGCGAAATCGCCGACCGGCAGCAGGCTGACCCCGGCGGTGCGCTGGGCCTGCCAGTGGCGCTCACGCAGGCCCTTGCCCACGGCGATGAGTTCTGCCTGGCTGGTCTCCCCACGCCAGTAGGATTCGAGGGCAAATTTCAGCTCGCGCTTGGCGCCGATACGGGGGAAACCGAGAGTGTGTGCGCAGGTCATAGGTCCAATTCCTTATGCTCGTTCATCTGATGGGAAACTGGATGGTTTGGCCATCCAGATGTTTACACATCTAGAATGTCGAGATAAGGTGGCCTTGGCTATTGAATCCTCTTCAACTGGCTCTCAAGAAATCCTCAACTGACGCAAGGCCCGGGGTCGCGTCAGATGAGGGGGACGTCAGCGCCGCTGCAACCCACACGACAAGGAGTTCTGCCATGGGTGTGCCCAATCCCACCAGCAATCTGAACATCGACATCAGGCATCTGAAGACCATCAGTGCGCTGGCCGAACAGGGCTCACTGGCCGGGGCGGCCCTGAGCCTGAGTCTCACCCAGTCCGCCCTCTCCCATCAGCTCAAGGAGTTGGAGACTCGCCTCAACCTCGAGCTTTACCTGCGCAAGAGCCGCCCCCTGGTGCTGACGGCGGCGGGTCAGCAGTTGCTGGCCCTGGCCCGTCAGGTGCTGCCCGCCCTGGCCCAGACCGAGAAGCAGTTGCAGGCCCTGCACAGCGGGGATGCGGGCAGGCTGCATCTGGCCCTGGATTGCCACAGCTGCATCCAGTGGCTGCTGCCGCTGTTGCCGGATTTTCGCCGCCAGTGGCCCGGGGTGGATCTGGAGGTAGAGTCCGTGCCCGGCTTCGATACCATAGGAGCCCTGCTCGGCGGCCAGCTCGATCTGCTGCTCATCTCGGATGTGCATACCCGCGGGGATCTCCACTTCGAGCCGCTCTTCTCCTTCGAACTGACACTGGTGATGGCCCCTGACAGCAGGCTATGCCACAAGACCAAGATAGAGCCGATAGATCTGCTGCAGGAAGTGCTGCTGGTCTACCCGGTGGAGCGGGCCCGCATGGACGTGTTCAGCCGCTTCCTGCAGCCGGCCGGGGTTGAACCCGCCCGCTGCAAGACGGTGGACAACACCTCCGTCATGCTGCAGATGGCCGCCGCCGGGCTCGGGGTCGCCGCCCTGCCCCGCTGGGCCAGCGATGAGTTCGTGCGCCAAGGGTTGCTCGAGGCCAGACCCCTGGGCCAGGGGATCCGCCGCCATATGTATGGCGCCGTGCGCGCCGCCGACAAGGATCAGGCCTGCCTGCAGAGCCTGTTCGAGCGTATCCGCACCAAGATGGGGGCGAGCCAAACCAGCGTATAAACAACCCGGAGGGTCGCGGACCCCCTGGGCCCAGACCCGCGCGCCTCCGCTCGGCCATACGAAGCCAGGCCAGCAGGCCCTATCGACGGCGCCCCTGCCAGAGACGCCGTTCCCCCAATAAAAAAGCCGCCCCTATGGGGCGGCTTTCACATATCGTCATCAACCCCGGGGCGAACCTCGGCCATCAATCCTCATCACAACTCAGGGCGCCCTGCCGGCGCGGGCAGTTGCCACAGAGCTCGCCGTCCCGGCGCTTGTAGTGCAGGCAGCAGCGCTGGCGCACATAGCCGGGGACAACCTCCACCCCTGGTGATGCTTGCAGCGAGTTCCAGCCCGCCAGGTGCTCGCTCGGCAAGCCGCAGGCGGCGAGCCAGAGCGGCGCATGGGCCGCCACCTCCTCCCGGCTGATCTCGCCGAAGAAGTCAGACACCCGCACCAGGGCCGCCAGCAGATCGTCCGCCAACAGCGGGCGGATGAAGCCTGGCCTCAGCCGCTGCACGCCCCCCATCAGCTCGAACAGCTGCTGCCAGTGGGTGCGCAGCCGAGTGCCCGCCGCCGCGATCAAGACCTCCCGCTCCCCGGTGATCATGGGTTCCACCGGCAAGGTGAAACCGGACACCAGCCCGGCCTGATACCCCTGCCCCAGCCTGTCCAGGGCCGGCACGGCGCCGACCCGATAGACGGCGACCATGGCGAGGTAGATGGATTGCCAGCAGAGCATGCCCCAGCTGCGGGTCAGCCAATAGGCCGGGCCCGCCTCCGGGTAGGCCTGGCGCCAATATTCGTGCAGCGCCCGAGCCAGCTCGGGGGCCGGCTGGCGAGTGCCGCTCGCCACCAGCAGCGACGTCTCCCCGGCCACCGGCTCCCCCTTGAGGGAGGCGATGAGGGACGAGGCGGCGGCGCACAGGGCCTGATGATCCGCCAGATGACGGGCCCGGGTCCGGGCCGCCAAGCTGCCAAGGCCCTCGCCCATGGGCATGCCGCCCTGCCCATGGGCTGGCACGGTACCGGGCTCGCGGGAGGGCGAACCCGGGCGGGATAAGCCCGGCCGCGGGCCGGGACGCAGGGTTAGAATGCGTATTTGAGTCTCGCCTCCAGGTTGCGCTCGGCGCCAAACCAGCAGTTGTTCTGGTCGTAGCAGGAGTAGTAGGTCTTGTTAAAGAGGTTGATGGCGCTAAGCGACGCCTGAACCCCTTTCAGGCTCTGGCTCAGCTCGGCCAGATCGTAGGCCGCCGACATGTCCATCAGGAGATAATCCGGCACCGTGTCCGTGTTGGCGGCATCGAGCTGGGCTTCACCCACGTAGCGCAGGCCGGCGCCGATGCGCATGCCCTGCAGGCTGCCGCCACCATGGTAGTTGCTCCACAAGGACGCCATCTGCTTGGGCACCCAGACCGGGGTCTTGCCCTGCAGATCCGTAGTGTCGCGGGTGATCTCCATGTCCTGGCGGGTGTAGCTCAGGGCCAGATCCAGGTTGCTGGTGAGATCCATCCGCCCCTCCAGCTCTATGCCCTTGGAGACGATCTCGCCGGTCTGCAGCTTGGGCCCGTAGATGTTGTCCGGATCCGTCACCAGGGCGTTCTCCTTGGTGATATGGAAGGCGGCAACGGTGAAGGTCTTGCTCATGTCCTCGGAGAGGAACTTGACACCCCCCTCCCACTGTTGGCCGGTGGAGGGGTCGAACGCCTTGCCGTTCTTGTCCGCCCCAGGCACAGGTTCGAAGCTCTCGGCGTAACTCACATAGGGAGAGAAGCCATAGTCCAGCTCGTACAGGGCGCCGAGACGGAAGGAGAGGTTGTCCTGATCGATCTTCGCAAGAGACTCGCTGGCCGCTCCCTGGTAGAGGGTATGGCTGTCGGTGTCCATCCGGTAGCTGTCGTAGCGGGCGCCGCCGATGGCCACCAACCTGTCCAGGCGCACCTGATCCTGCAGATAGACCCCGGTCTGGGACTGACGAATGACCTTGCGATCCTCATAGGAGAAATTCAGGGCACTCGGCACTATCTGGTTGTGGTTCGGGTTGAACATGTCGATGCTGGGGGCGGAGTAGTCGAGGGTGTCCCGATAGAGGATGTGGGCATCCAGATACTGGTAGTCCACCCCGAGCAGCAGGTTGTGCTGGGCGTTGCCAGTCTGCACCTTGCCCGCCAGCTGGTTGTCGATGACGAAACCGCGGGAATCCTCATCCGTCAGGTAGGCGTTGCGCGCCACGGTGCGATTGTCCGCCGCCAGGGGCGCGTTATAGGTGTTGCGCTGATAGGCGGAGGCATCCATGTAGCGGGCATTTTGCAGCACCTGCCAGTTGTCGTTGAATTCGTGGCTCAGCTTGTAGCCCAGCAGGGTCACGTCCCGGTTGTACTCGTTCCAGTTCTCGTCGCCGAGGAAGCTGTCGCTGCCAAGCTGCCCCAAGGGGTTGCTCTTGACCGAGCCGCTGGCCGGTACAGTCGTGTAGATGCCCGCCTCCGGATCCTTCTGGTAATAGAGGTTCAGGTTCAGCAGGGTGCGCTCACCGAGCTGCCAGTCCAGCGAGGGGGCGAACACGTAGCGTTCCTCCTCCGAGGTCACCGCCTGACCGTCCTTCTGGCGGGCCAGCCCCACCACCCGGTAGACGAGCCGCTCGTTGATGGCCCCCGTGCTGTCCAGGGTCATCTCTTTCAAGGCACCCGTGCCCGTGGCCAGGCTCACGCTGTGTTTGGCGTCCCGCTGGGGGCGTTTGGCGATGAGGTTGACCATGCCCCCCGGCGGCATGCTGCCGTAGAGCACGGAAGTCGGCCCCTTGAACACCTCCAGCTGCTCGATGGCCACCGGATCTATCTGGGGTTGCAGGTTCCACTCGTTGTACTGCAGCAGCAGGCCGTCGTAGAAGTTCTGGTAGTTGTCGAAGCCGCGGATATTGAACAGGTCCAGCCGATTGACGGCGCCACCCCGCAGCTCGGTGTTGACCCCGGGCACATAGCGCAGGGCCTCGCTCACCGAGCTGACGCCGCGCTGCTCCAGGGTCTCGCCGTCCACCACAGAGATGGCCTGGGGCGTCTCTATGGGGTCGAGCTGGGTCTTGGTCGCGGTGTTGCGATAGGTCTGGCCCAGCACGGTCAGGGTCTCGTCGGCCACCGGCTCGGTCGAGCTCTGGGGGGCGGCCAGGGCTGAGCCTGCCAAGAGGGCGGAGATGGTCGCGGCGACCACGGTCAATGGGGGGTGAACAAGTTGCATCTGATCCTCGACTGCCAACTGCATGTGAATAGTAACAAATCTCATTTGCATTTTATTGTTCTATTTCGCCCCTGAATTAACAATTTGGGGCATGTTGGCGGGAAAACCGGGGAGTGCCAGGGATGTTGGGCGTCATCTGGCATCGAATGGACGGCGGCGGTCAGGGGCGGAGGGAGAGGGGGATCCTCGGGAGACTCGGTGGCACATATGTGGCCAATCTCGCCAAAACCAGCATAGGCCAATGTAGAAGCTGGAAAATGCAGCATAAAAGAGAGGGGAAGGCCTGATTGTCAGGATCAGGTTTAGAGCAATGACTCTTTTTTCACCAGTTCACTTGATCCGGGTCAAGCCCTGTTGACAGGGATGACGATAGACTCCCTCCCCCCAAAATCAGCCCTATTCGAGACGATACAAGGCCACCAGACAGCGCCATGAACAACATCATCAGCAAAGACCTGAACTGCAATACCCAGCTCAATATCTCCTTTGGCGTGATCATGCTGACCCTGATCGCCAGCATGGCGACCGTCAGCTGCATCATCAAGCGCTCGGCCGAGCAGGAGTACCACGGGATGGCGGCCATGTTCGTCCACAACATGGCGACCCAGTTTATCGAGCAGCAGTTCAAGCCGCTGGAGTACATCCTCAACGAGACCAGCAACTTCATCGACGAGCCAAGGCTGGAGGGGTTCCTGAACGAGGAGCAGTCCTCGCTTCGCACCGTGCTGATACAAACGTTGTCCATCAATCCCAATATCACCAGCATCGTCGCCTCCGATCTCCGCGGCCACTTCAATACCGTCCCCTTCCTGGCGGTCGCCGCCGATTTCGATGCCACCACGCGCCCCTGGTACAGGTCTTCCACCTCCCGCAGCCTGTTCGTCAACTACAGCGATCACTACACCAATGCGCAGACCGGGCAGCAGACCGTCTCCTTCTCCCAGCTCATCGTCAGCAAGGATGGCTACCCCCTCGGCACCCTGGCCATGGATCTCAATCTCGAGCACCTGAGCTATCCGCTGCGCCAGTTGAAGAGCCCCATCAAGGGGGAGTTCTACGTGGTGGACAGGGCCGGCGATATCCTGCTCCATTCGGATGTGAGCAACCTGTTTCGCCACAGCATAGATCCCGCCCTCATCGGCAAGATGACCAACGGGGAAGATCACCTCCATGACCCGCAGACCCGGACCCATCTCTACTACTACTCCTTCTCCAACCCGGACTGGTTCGTCATCTACACCGTCAGCGACGAGGACTTCAAGAGCGCCAGCCGGGCCGATGCCTACCTGCTGCTCATCGTGATCCCGGTCTGTCTGCTGATCTGCCTGCTGTGCTGGGGTTCCCTGCGCAACTCCTACAACAAGATGATCATCCAGATCGTCGCCATGATGCGGGTCGGTCGCATCGATCTGGACAAGCCCGACAACCTGCTGCGCCAGGAGATCCAGCATGGTCACGATCAGATGCAGGAGGCCATCACCGCCTCCACCACGGATGCTCTCACCGGTTTGTTCAATCGCCGCAGCTTCGATCAGGATCTCAGGGCCTGCGTCGACAACGGCCAGCCCTTCTTCCTCGGCATCGTCGATCTGGACAACTTCAAGGCCATCAACGACCAGCGGGGCCACCTGATGGGGGATACTGTGCTACAGACCGTCGCCCAGGAGGGGATGCTGGTGGCGGGCAAGCGGGCAAACCTCTACCGCTATGGGGGCGAGGAGCTGGCCATCCTCATACCGGGGCATAACAAGGAGTCGGCCACCACCCTGCTGGAGCGCTGGCGCCAGCGGGTGGCAACCCGCCAATGGCGTGAGAGCGACATGGTGGTGACCTTCTCCGCCGGGCTAGGCCAGTGGCGACAAGAGTCCATCACCCGGCTCATCGAGAAGGTGGATCAGGCGCTTTACGAGGCCAAGCACAATGGCAAGGATCGGATACATCATGCCGACTGAGACCCTGGCACAGCGGCTGCGCCTCGCCGGCCTGCTCGGCGTCGGCCTGCTGATCGCGCTGACCCTCCTGAACCTGATGCAGGCGGCCGCCGGCCTTCGCAAGGATAACGAGCGCAGTCTGCACCATGCCGAGGCGATGATCGATGGGGCCATCGACGACAGCCAGACCCTGCTCGATGCGGCGAGCCCGCTGATCGGGCGGGCCTGCAAGGAGAACACCCTGGCGCTGCGGGATCTCATCATCGCCTCCCCTTACGCAAGGGCGCTCTATGTGCTGGAAGGCAATCGGTTGCTCTGCACCACCCTGCACCGCCCCCTGCAGGAGCAGAACCTGCCCCACTATCTCTTCGGCAAGCAGGATCTGATCCTGGCGAGCCACAGCCCCATCACGGGCCAGACCGCCATCCTCTATCGCAAGCAGGTCGGCGGGCGCACCCTGCTGGCCGAGCTGGACGGCTTTCACATCTTCGGCGCCCTGCGGGCGGTCAAGGGGGAGGAGAACCTCTTCTTCATCCTGGGAGACAAGGCCCTCGACGGTTATGGCCGCACCCAGAGCGCCGCCCCCTTGCTGGCGGACAGGGGCAACCTGATCGTCAACCTCTCCGACGAGCACCCCTATCGGCTGGTGGCCCTCAACGGCTACCGGCAGATCCTGGCCTTCGCCTGGGATTACAACCGCGACACCCTGCTGGTCACTCCGGTGCTGGCCCTGCTGCTGGGGCTGCTCACCTTCCATCTGAGCGGCCGGGGCGGCTCACCGCGCCGGGAGCTGGCCCGCGCCCTGGCGGCGCGGGAGTTCGTCCCCTATCTGCAACCCGTGATGGACAGCGACGGCCAGCTGCGTGGCTGCGAGGTGCTGATGCGCTGGCGCCACCCGGAGCAAGGCATGATAGCCCCCAACCAGTTCATTCCCCTGGCGGAAGAGTGCGGCTACATAGTGCCCATGACCCGCCAGTTGATGGAGCAGACCCTTGAGCATCTGCGCACCGTGGCGGACCGGCTGCCGCCGAACTTTCACGTCGCGGTCAATGTGTGTGCCCAGCACTTCAAGAGCCAGGAGATAGTGAGCGAGTGCCGCGCCTTCCTGGACGCCCTGCCGGGCCAGGACATCCGGCTGGTGCTGGAGCTCACCGAGCGGGAGATGCTGGAGTGCGACGAGCAGACCCTGGCCATCTTCGATGCCCTCGACCGCCTGGGGGTGCTGGTGGCTATCGATGACTTCGGCACCGGCCACTCCAGCCTCTCCTACCTGCAGAAGTTTCACGTGGACATCATCAAGATCGATCGCAGCTTCATCATGGGGATCCAGGAGGAGGGCCCCTCCCGTCTCATCGTCGAGAACATCCTGGATCTGGCGCGGCGCATGGAGGTGGCGCTGGTGGCCGAGGGGGTGGAGACCCGGGATCAGGTGGAAATGGTGCGCCGCTACGGCATCGACTATCAGCAGGGATTCTTCTTCGCCAAGCCCCTCCCCCCCGGTGACTTCAGCCGGCACTTCCTCCCCCACCCCTAGGAGGAGGCAGGCTCCTCGCAGGGGGCGATGGGCAACCAGTACTCCATGCGGGCATCGGCCTGCTGGCCGTTGAAGCCGGGACCATAGGACTCCAGTTCGAAGCCGTCCAGCCCCCGGTATCCCGAGTTCGGCAGCCAGTGCAGGATGAACCAGTTGAGGGTCTCGGCCAGCTCGCCGATGGGGCCCACGTGGGTGAGCACGGCATAGCTCTGAGGCGGTACCCGCAGCCGGGTCAGGCCGGAGGGCTGCGGGGCATCCTCCCCCACGGCCAGCCCCGCCCAGTAGGGCAGTCTCGACTCGTTGGCGAGGGAGACATCCACCACCCCCAGCAGCTCGCAGGTGGGATCTGGCTGCCCCTGATGCTGGAAGGCGCGCCAGATGGCGGGCACCGTCTGCTGGAAATCGGGCTCCTCGGCAAACAGTCCCCGGATCTCCCCCCTCACCCCCTGCAACACGAAACCCGGCCGACTCTCCACCCTCACCTGCACCCATTTCGGGCTGCTGGCCAGAGGGATCTGGGCGCGCGCCAGCGGCATGGCGAGCCCCAGCCTCAGTCCCCGCTTGCGATAGGCAGCCGGAGAGCAGCCGAACTGCTGTTTGAAGGCGCGGCTGAAGCTCACCTCGGAGCCAAAGCCATGGCAGAGCGCCAGATCCAGCACCCGCTGCCCCGTCGAGAGCAGCGCCTGCGCCGCCAGACTCAGCCTCAGCTCCCGCACGTATTGCGCCACCGTGAAGCCGGTCTCATGCAGAAAGACCCGCTGCAACTGCCAGCGAGACCAGCAGCTCTGCTCCGCCAGCTGCTCCAGGGAGAGGGGCTCATCCAGATGGGAATGGATATAGTCGAGCACCCGCTCGATGCGGGTGAAATGGGGGCGTGCCGCCGGCAACCGGCCGGGCTGGGTGGAAAACATGGATGCGGTCATGATGGGGTCTCTGCCTGCGAGGCTTCAGCCTCCGTTCAGGGAGTGCACATTAAACATGGCCGCCGCCACGGGGGCAAGGGTCCAGGCGGCGCCATCCCCCGCGGTGCAGGGCCACCCCTTGTCACAAAAGTGACGTCTCTCTCTGCCAGATTGTTTGAAAACAGATCTATCAATTAGTCGACAAACACCATATGGTCTTCAATCGAACCCAAACATTGCAGGGAGAGCAACCATGAAGAGAATCGCCTTGATCACCGGCGCCCGGGGGGGCATCGGCTCCGCCATCACCACGGCCCTGCTGGCGCAGGACTATCGCATCATCGCCACCCACTCCAGCGTCAACGCGGCCGCCGCCCACGACTGGTACGAGGCGCAGGGCTATCACCCCGAGCGAGTGCGGCTGCTGGCACTGGACGTGGCCGACACCGCCATGTGCCGTGAGACCCTGGGCCGGCTGCTGCAGGAGGAGGGCCGCATCGACGTGCTGGTCAACAACGCCGGCATCACCCGGGACGGCGCCTTCAAGCGGATGGCCCCGGAGCAGTGGTTCGAGGTGATCCACACCAACCTGTGCAGCCTCTACAACGTGACCCAGCCGCTGTTCGACGCCATGTGCGAGCAGCGCGATGCCCGCATCATCAACATCTCCTCGGTCAACGGCCAGAAGGGGCAGTTCGGCCAGGTCAACTACTCGGCGGCCAAGGCGGGCATGCTGGGCTTCACCAAGGCGCTGGCGGCGGAGGGGGCCCGCTTCGGGGTCACGGTCAACGCCATCGCTCCCGGCTACACCGCCACCCCCATGGTAGAGGCGATCCGCACCGACATCCTCGACAGCATCAAGGCGGACATCCCCATGCGCCGCCTCGCCAAGCCGGAGGAAATAGCCGCCGCCGTGGCCTTCCTCGCCAGCGAGGCGGGGGCCTATATCACCGGCGAGACCCTGGCCATCAACGGCGGCCTCTATATGAAATAACGCCTGTCTAAGCGGATATGGCGAGAGCGCCCGATGAAATAGCACCAACTCGAATGAATGTGACGAGGGCAGCCAGGCAGGCTGCCCTCTGCATATTGGCTCGATGGACGGCAGTATGGATGAGGGGGTCTGTGACCAGACTTCTTGCCCAAGGCGTCCTGACCATCCCGGCGACCTATGGGCTGATCTGAGCCGAACGGGCCTGCACCGCCCCCTGGACTAGGTGAAGTGGCGGCGCAGGGCCTCGATCACCCGTCGCACCTTCTCCGGGATCTCCCGCTGGGGGGTGATGGCGTGTATCTCCATGGGGGGCACCCGAAAGCCGGGGAGCAGCTCCAGCAGCTGGCCAGAGGCGAGATCCTCGGTGATCTCTCCCTCCGGTTGCAGGGAGATCCCCTGCCCCGCCAGGGTGAACTGGCGCAGGGGCAGCACGTTGTTGCACAGCACCCTGGGCTTGGGCCTCACCTTGTGCCCCTCCCCCCTCTCATCGAACAGGACCAGCCCCCCACTCAGCAGATCCGACGCCAGCCAGTCATGGGCCAACAGATCCTCTGGGGTGCGCGGGTTGCCCCGGCGGGCGAGGTAGGCCGGTGCGGCGCACAGGATCATCCGGGTCTGCCCCAACCTGCGGGCCACCAGGCTCGAATCGGACAGGGTGCCGACCCGCAGCGCCACGTCGATGCGCTCCGCGATCAGATCCCGCTTGCCATCGTCGGCGATGATCTGGATGCACAGGCCCGGGTGGGCCTGTAGCAGCGGCGACAGCGCCCGTGCCAGGGGCTGGCCCGCCATGCCCACCGGGGCCGTGATCCTCACCTCCCCGAGCAGGCTGTCGCGCACCTCGGCCAGACGCAGCTCGGTCTGATCCAGGGTCTGCTGCAGGGACTGGCAACCCTGCCACACCACCTCCCCCGCCTCGGTCAGGTTGAGTCGACGGGTGGAGCGGTGCAGCAGGGTGAGACCGAGCAGGCTCTCCAGCTGACTGATGTGCTGGCTGACGGCGGAGGGAGTCATGCCGAGGGCCTTGGCGGCCCCGGTCATGGTGCCCGCCTCCACCACGGCGGCGAAGATGGCGTAGCGTCTGAGCTGATCCATTATTAAACTCAACTTACAAATGAATGCATTTTATAGTGGATTATTAAATCACATCCGGAGGCGTAGGATGACCCCATTCCAACAGTGAAGGAGAATCCCCATGAAAATTGCCCTGATCGGTGCCAGCGGTTTTGTCGGTGCAGCCATCCTCAACGAAGCGGTCAGCCGTGGTCACAACGTCACCGCCCTGGTGCGTGATGTGAGCAAGATTGCGCCCCATCCCCAGGTCAACGCGGTAGCGGTAGACGCTCAGGATCCCGCCGCGCTCGCCGCCGTGCTCAAGGGACACGATCGGGTGATCAGCGCCTACAACCCGGGTTGGAGCGTGCCGGACATCTATGATCAGTACCTCAAGGGCGCCAGCGCCATCGTCGCTGCGGCCGTGGCGGCCAACAGCTGGCTGCTGGTCATCGGCGGCGCCGGCAGTCTGGAGATAGCCCCCGGCGTGCAGCTGGTGGATACCCCGGACTTCCCGGCCGAGTGGAAGCAGGGGGCCCTGGCCGCCCGCGACGGCCTCACGGCGCTTCGCCGTGAAACCGCCCTTAACTGGCGCTTCGTCTCCCCCCCTGTGTTCCTCGAGCCCGGCGAGAAGCGCGGCGGCTACCGGCTCGGCGGCGATCGGGTGCTGTTTGCCGGTGACAAGCCCGCCGGGATCACGGTCGGCGACCTGGCCGACGGCGTGTTGAACGAGGTGGAGCAACCGGCCCATCTGCGCCAGCGCTTCACCCTGGGTTACTGATCGTCCCCAGCCCTGGCGCCCGGATCAGGGTAGCCATAAACACCATAAAAATGAGGGAGGCTGATGCCTCCCTCCTGGTTTTCATCCTCCAGCAGCAGGTTTCTCTACCCGTTTTCCCCCTGCCAGCCAGAGCGTCCGGCGCAAGGCTCACACAGGGGCGAGCCGCGCCTATCCTGGCCTCAGGGCCATTCAAGCCATCCATACCCGAACTTAAAGCGAATTCTATTTCGATTTTTGTATATAACTAAGAATAATTCGTTGTTTTGCCGTTATAACTCCGAACCTTAGTATCACCTCAACCCGTGGTTAACCGCACGGTTCTGGTCACCCGGCCAGCGGCGGCCCACCTCGTCATCCGAACGCGGGACCAGCCCCCGCACCCGACCGTCTGAGGAGATACACATGGAAAACGTATCATTGCCCATCATCGATCTCGCCGCCCTGAGCGGCGCCCCCGATACCCGTCGCCAGATGCTGGCAAGGCTCGGCCAGGCGGCGCGGGAGGTGGGGTTCTTCTACCTGGTCGGCCATGATCTGCGCCAGGAGGAGCAGCGGGAGATGCTGGCACTGGCGGCCCGCTTCTTCGCCCTGCCGGAGCAGGAGAAGCGGGCGGTGCAGATGGTCCACTCCCCCCATTTTCGCGGCTACAACCAGGTGGGTGCCGAGCTCACCCGTGCGCGGCCGGATCTGCGGGAGCAGTTCGACATCATGGGGGAAGAGACGGCGCTCCCCGGGGCGGCACTCCACCAACCCTGGCAGCGGCTCATCGGCCCCAACCAGTGGCCAACGGCCCTGCCCGAGATGAAGGACGCGCTGCTGGCCTGGCAGGCACGGCTCACCGGCATCACCTTGCGCCTGCTCGACGCCTTCACCGAGGCGCTGGCACAGCCGCAGGGGGTATTCGATGAGAGCATTCGCGGCGCCCCCTATCAGCACATGAAGCTCATCCACTACCCGGGACAGGCCGAAGGCGGCAGCGGTCAGGGGGTGGGCGCCCACAAGGATCCGGGCTACCTGACCCTGGTGATGCAGGACGATCAATCCGGCCTGGAAGTGGAGATGGCGAACGGCTGGATCTCCGCCCCGCCCCTGCCGGGGGCCCTGGTGGTCAACATCGGCGAGCTGCTGGAGCTCGCCTCCAATGGCTACCTGAAAGCGACCCTGCATCGGGTGAAGAGCCCACCCCCCGGGGTCTCGCGCCTCTCCCTCGCCTTCTTCATGGCGGCGAGGCTGGACGCCACAGTGCCGCTGCTGTCGCTCTCCCCCGAGCTGGCGGCCGAGGCGCAGGGCCCAGAGAGCGATCCGACCAACCCCCTCTTCTATCAGGTGGGAGAGAACGTATTGAAAGGCAGGCTGCGCTCCCACCCGGACGTGGCGGCCCGCCACTATGGCGCCGCCCAAGCGGCCACACGGGGTGCAGCCAACCCCCTGCCCGAGCCGGCATGAACAGACGGGGATGGCCGCCGGAGCCATCCCGTTTTAGGGAAGGAACGCCCTTCCCCCGCCACAATAAACAGATCAAGCAGATGGCCAGCCAGCCTGGCAATGACGGAGAAAAACAATGAAATTCAAGACCATGAGCGTGCACAGCGGCCAGCGTATCGATCCCCAGACCGGCGCACTCACCACACCCCTCTACCAGAGCAGCACCTTCAGCTACTTCAATGCCCAGGCGGGCAAGGAGCGCTTCGCCGGCCAGGCCCCGGGCTTTATCTACAGCCGCTTCGGCAACCCCACCACGGCGGAGCTGGAGCAAAAGCTCGCGGCCCTGGAAGGCGCCGACGAGGCCCTGGTGGTGGCGAGCGGCATGGCGGCGGTGAGCGCCATCATGTATGCCCTGGCGGACAGCGGCGACGAGGTGGCCTATATCGGCCCCCTCTACGGCGGCACCGATGCCTTCCTCAAACAGACCTTCAGCCGCGCCGGCATCAAGGTCACCGCCTATGAGAGCGATCAGGATCTGCTGGCTAACATCAGCCCCGCCACCAAGGTGGTACTGTTCGAGACGCTGACCAACCCCACCCTCAAGGTGGTGGATCCCAGGGTCGTGGTGGAGGCGGCCCGCAAGGTGGGCGCCATCAGCGTCTGTGACAACACCTTCCTCACCCCCTATCTGCTGCGCCCCCTGGAGCTTGGCATCGACATCGTCATGCACAGCGGCACCAAGTACCTCGGTGGTCACGGCGATATCATCGCCGGGGTGGTGGCAGGCTCCCACGCCCTGATGAAGTCCATCCGCACCGTGGCCCTCAAGCACATCGGCTCCCCCATAGGGCCGCAGGAGGCCTATCTGCTGCAGCGCGGGGTCAAGACCCTGCCCCTGCGCATGGACGCCCATCTGCACAACGCCCAGAAGGTGGCCGACTTCCTCGCCGCCCATCCGGCGGTGAAGAAGGTGATCTACCCGGGGCTGACGAGCCACCCGGGCCACGACGCCCTCGGCGCCTTCGCCGGCGGCTTCGGCGGCATGGTGAGCATTGAGCTGGAGGGGGGCTTTGAGCGCTGCGCCACCCTGCTCGACAACCTGCAGCTGTTCGTGCAGGCGGTGAGCCTGGGGGATCTCGAGAGCCTGGCCTGCCATCCGGCCAGCACCACCCACGCCGCCATGGACGAGGCGAGCCGTCTCGCCGCCGGGGTCAACGACGACCTCATTCGCTTCAGCATAGGGGTGGAGGACGCGGACGATCTCATCGCCGATCTGGCGGCGGCACTGGCACTGATCTGATGCGGCGCTGACGCAGCGCCAGCTCCCGCCGGCTCGACGCGAGGACTGCCGTGCCGGAACACATAAAAACAGAGAGGGAAGGCATCGCCTTCCCTCTTTCTTTTATGCTGCCTGATAACGCCGTGGCGATAGAGTGCGCCGCACTCAGGCGTCGTGGTAATCCTGGCAGGCGATCAGGGTATTCTCCATCAGGCTGGCCACCGTCATGGGACCGACGCCCCCCGGCACCGGCGTGATGAAGGCCGCGTGGCTGCGGGCCGTTTCGAACTCCACGTCCCCCACCAGGGAGCCGTCCGCCAGGCGGTTGATGCCCACATCGATCACCAGGGCGCCGGGTTTGACCCACTCCCCCGGAATGAAGTTCGGCTTGCCCACCGCCACCACCAGCAGGTCCGCGCGGCGTACCTGGGCCTCCAGATCCTGGGTGAAGCGGTGACAGGTGGTGGTGGTGCAGCCCGCCAGCAGCAGCTCAAGCATCATGGGACGACCGACGATGTTGGAGGCGCCGACCACCACCGCATGCAGGCCATGGGTCTTGACCCCTGTGGTCTCGATCAGCGTCATGATCCCCTTGGGGGTGCAGGGGCGCAGGGCCGGAATGCGCTGGGCCAGGCGGCCGATGTTATAGGGGTGGAAGCCATCCACATCCTTGTCGGGGCGGATGCGCTCCAGCACCTGGGTCGCGTCGCAGTGGGCCGGCAGGGGCAACTGCACCAGGATGCCGTCCACCTCGGGATCGGCGTTGAGCCGGTCGATCAGGGCCAGCAACTCTGCCTGGCTCGCATTGGCACTCAAGTCGTAGGAGCGGGAGACGAAGCCCACCTCTTCACAGGCACGACGCTTGCTGCCCACATAGACCTGGGACGCCGGATCCATTCCCACCAGAACCACCGCCAGCCCGGGAGCACGTTTTCCCTCGGCCAGGCGCTGCTGGACTTGTTTGGCGACCTGATTGCGAATCGTTTGCGCAACCTGTTTTCCATCAATGATTTTGGCAGACATCGGTTCTCACTCATCCTGTGTTCAACTGTGCGCATTGTCGCATTTTTTTGGCGCGGGTGTTAGCGGCTCTCGCAGGGCGGGCAATAAGTAGGCATTTGAATTTACTGGCGGAAAAAGTCGTTGACGCTGCGTTTGCCGCTTGGGTATGATGCCCGCCCGTTGCCCAGTGGTGCCGCGCTCGGTATGCTGGCAAGCGGGTAGAGGCAGTAAAAAGTCTCGGTGATTAGCGCAGCCCGGTAGCACATCTGGTTTGGGACCAGAGGGTCAAAGGTTCGAATCCTTTATCACCGACCAGGTTCATCGTGGAGTGCGATACTCTTCGATACAAAGCGCCCTTAGCTCAGTCGGATAGAGCAACGGCCTTCTAAGCCGTGGGTCGCAGGTTCGAATCCTGCAGGGCGCGCCATTAATGCAGCGGCTTTGACGAGCGCGCATTGACGGCAGATTTCAGTGGTGGCTGTAGCTCAGTTGGTAGAGTCCCGGATTGTGATTCCGGTTGTCGTGGGTTCGAGCCCCATCAGCCACCCCATTATTCCCCGATGTGCCTTGTGCCTTCGGGTGACGCCACAAGATGGCGTACATCAGACCGGCCTAGTGCCGGTTTTTTGTTGCCTGTTTTCTCCCGCCTCTTCTCCCTTTGTTGCTCACACGGCAACCCCCTTGCTCCCCTTCCCCCTCCCAGGGCTGATCCCGGCTATGTCCCTGGCGGCTGCCCATCCTCGCCGCCCATCGGGATCACAGAAACGGCCCAAGGGGCTGCCCTTATCGAAATTTCTCTCCCGACAATGACTTGGCGCAAATTTTGGCATCGGATGTCGTGATACTGATGAAAAACTAAATAATTCTCGCCTGCGCATCATACTGACTGCTGTCGGCTCCTCTGCTCGACCCACTCGCTATGCCGCATGGGATGCTATCGTAAATGGATTGTTAATTTAGATGGGTGCAATCCATTCTTTCGTGCCACAGGTGGCGCATCATTAAACAAGCCGATGAAATAGAACCCTTTATTAAGAGAAGCCCAACTGCAATACGACAAGCAATGTCAAACAGGCTGACCGAGCAACATGGAACTGTCTTCCATACTCGTGAGCGTTGCCAGCCATAGCAAGGAGAGATTGAGATGAGTGAAGAAAGCAAATGCCCCTTCAACCACACCGCCGGCGTCGGCAGAACCAACCGCGACTGGTGGCCCAATCAGTTGAGACTGGATCTGCTGCACCAGCACTCCGACAGCTCAGACCCCATGGACAAAGACTTCGACTACGCCAAGGCATTTGCGAGTCTTGACTACAAGGCGCTCAAGAAGGATCTGGTCAAACTGATGACCGACTCTCAAGAGTGGTGGCCGGCGGACTTCGGCCACTACGGGCCCCAGTTCATCCGCATGGCCTGGCACGCCGCCGGTACCTATCGCACCACGGACGGCCGTGGTGGCGGTGGTCGCGGCCAGCAACGCTTCGCCCCCCTCAACAGCTGGCCGGACAACGTCAACATCGACAAGTCCCGCCGCCTGCTCTGGCCCATCAAGCAGAAATACGGCAACAAGATCTCCTGGGCCGATCTGCTGATCCTCGCCGGCAACGTCGCGCTGGAATCCATGGGGTTCCGCACCTTCGGGTTCGGCGGCGGCCGACCGGATGTGTGGGAGCCGGATCAGGACGTCAACTGGGGGGATGAGATCGCCTGGCTCGGGGTCGACCCGGATCGGGTCAAGGGGGATCGCGAGCTGACTGCCCCCTTCGGCGCCACCCACATGGGCCTGATCTACGTCAACCCGGAGGGACCGAACGCCAGCGGCGACTACATGGAGGCGGCCAAGGACATCCGTTCCACCTTCGGTCGCATGGCCATGAATGACGAGGAGACCGTCGCCCTCATCGCCGGCGGTCACACCTTCGGCAAGGCCCACGGCGCCGCACCGGAATCCCACAAGGGCCCGGAACCGGAAGCCGCCCCGCTCGAAGCCCAGGGCCTCGGCTGGATGAGCAACTACGGCAGCGGCCACGGCAAGGACACCGTCTCGAGCGGCCTCGAGGTGACTTGGACCAAGACCCCGGCCCTCTGGAGCAACAACTTCTTCGAGAACCTGTTCAAGTACGAATGGGAACTGACCAAGTCCCCGGCCGGTGCCAAGCAGTGGGTCGCAAAAGATGCCCCGGAGATCATTCCGGACGCCCACATCCCCGGCAAGTTCCACAAGCCGACCATGCTGACCACGGACCTGACCCTGAGGTTTGACCCCGAGTTTGGCAAGATCTCCCGCCACTTCTACGAAGACCCGCAAGCCTTCGCCGATGCCTTCGCCCGCGCCTGGTTCAAGCTGACCCACCGCGACATGGGCCCGGTAGCCCGCTACCTGGGGCCGGAAGTGCCGAAAGAGGAGCTGATCTGGCAAGACCCTATCCCCGCGGTCGATCACCCCCTGGTCGGAGACAAGGACGTGGCCGCCCTCAAGGAGAAGATCCAGGCCTCCTCCCTCTCTGTCTCCGAGCTGGTCTCCACCGCCTGGGCGGCGGCCTCCAGCTTCCGTGGCTCCGACAAGCGCGGCGGCGCCAACGGTGCCCGCATCCGCCTCGCCCCGCAAAAGGACTGGGCGGTCAACCAGCCCGCCCAACTCGCCAAGGTGCTCAAGGCGCTGGAAGCCATCCAGACCGAGTTCAACAAGGGTGGCAAGAAGGTCTCCCTGGCCGATCTCATCGTGCTGGCCGGTGGCGTCGGGGTAGAGCAAGCCGCGAAGAAGGCGGGGGTCACCGTGACCGTGCCCTTCGCGCCGGGCCGGATGGATGCCTCCCAGGCCCAGACCGACGTCGAAGCCTTCGCCGTGCTGGAACCCCTGGCCGACGGCTTCCGCAACTACGGCGGTGAGTGCGCCGCCTTCGCGGAATCCATGCTGATCGACAAGGCGCAGTTGCTGACCCTGAGTGCCCCGGAGATGACGGTGCTGGTGGGTGGCATGCGGGTGCTCGGCACCAACGCAGGGGGGCAGCACGGAGTGCTGACCGCGACCCCGGGCACCCTCTCCAACGACTTCTTCGTCAACCTGCTCGACATGGGCACCGAGTGGAAGCCGGCGGCGGACAAGGGGGTCTACACCGGCCATGATCGCAAGAGCGGCAAGGCCAAGTGGACGGGTACCCGGGTCGACCTGGTGTTTGGCTCCAACTCCCAGCTGCGAGCGATCGCCGAGGTGTACGCCAGCGCGGATGCCAAGGAGAAGTTCGTGAAGGACTTCGTCAGAGCCTGGACCAAGGTGATGAACCTGGATCGCTTCGACCTCGCCTAAGGCGTTCATAACCAGCGCCCCGCCCCGGTAACCCGGGGCGGGGCTTTTTTTTGCCGCCTCTTTGGTCACTTCGTCTATGCCCTCCCCACCTCTCACCACATGGGCAGCCTTCTCTGTTGCCAGATTCGAACCGGCGCCGGGAGTCGTCACACCACGGGACACATCGGTTTCTCATGCTGCCTCACCATAAAAAAACCGCCACCATCCCACGGCGAGATGATGACGGTTGATGAAAATGGGCAATGTAAATCAGCTAATCAGCATATATGGCTGGCAGATCAGAGCGTCTCGCCGTTGCTGGCGATGACCTGGCGATACCAGTCGAAGCTGCGCTTCTTGGTGCGCGCCAGGGTGCCGCTGCCGTCATCGTTCTTATCCACGTGGATAAAGCCGTAACGCTTGCTGTACTCACCCGTGGTGAAGGAGACACAGTCGAGGCAACCCCAGGGGGTATAGCCCATGACGTCCACCCCATCCTCGACGATGGCGAGCTTCATCTGCTCGATATGGGCACGCAAGTAGGCGATGCGGTAGTCGTCGTCTATCTCCCCTCGCTCATCCTTTTGATCCCGCGCCCCGAAGCCGTTCTCGACGATGAAGAGCGGCTTCTCGTAGCGGCCATAGAGCAGGTTCAGGGTGTAACGCAGCCCCACGGGGTCTATCTGCCAACCCCACTCGGAGGCCTGCACATGGGGGTTGGGCACGCTGCCCGCAAACCCGGACAGGGCGGTGCCCGTGCCAGCGCCATCCGCCTTCACCGCGTTGCTCATGTAGTAGCTGAGCCCGATGTAATCGGCGCAGCCCGCCCGCAGGATCGCTTCGTCACCCGGCTCCATGACGATCTGATAGCCCTTGCGCTGCCACTCCATGCGGATATAGGCGGGGTAGTGGCCACGCACGTGCACGTCCCCGAACAGGAAGCGCTCGCGCATGGCGATTTCCGCATACATCACATCGTCCGGGTGGCAGGAGTAGGGATAGAGGGGCACCATGGCCAGCATGCAGCCTATCTGCAAGTCCGGGTTGATGGCGTGCCCCAGGCTGACCACCTTGGCGCTCGCCACGAACTGGTGATGCAGCACCTGGTACATGCACTCCTCCGGGTTCGGCTCCTGGTTGTAGATGACCCCGGAGCAGCAGTAGCCGAACAGGGGCACCTGCCAGTTGCGCTGGTTGTTGATCTCGTTGAAGGTCATCCAGTATTTGACCTTGTGCTGGTAGCGGCGGATCACCACCTCGCTGAAGTGGACGAAAAAATCCACCAGCTTGCGGTGCTTCCAGCCGCCGTATTCCGTTACCAGGTGGTTCGGCATCTCGAAGTGGGAGAGCGTGATGACGGGCTCGATGCCGTGGCGCAGCAACTCGTCGAACATATCGTCATAGAAACGCAGCCCCGCCTCGTTCGGCTCGGCCTCGTCCCCCTTGGGGAAGATGCGCGACCAAGCGATGGAGGTGCGAAAACACTTGAAGCCCATCTCGGCAAAGAGCGCGATGTCGTCCTTGTAGCGGTGGTAGAAATCCACCGCCTCGTGGTTGGCGTAGCGACGGCCTGCCTCAATCTGGTCGGTGATGATGCGCTCCACCCCGTGGGCGCCGCTGGTGAGCACATCGACTATGCTCATCCCCTTGCCGCCCTGATCCCAGCCCCCTTCCACCTGGTGGGCGGCGACCGCCCCCCCCCACAGAAACTCTTTTGGCAATGCGTTGTTCATGACTTGTCGCTCCTTATACGGCTTCGGATTTCAGCGGCTGGGGTCGGCTTATCTCGGCATCGGTCTGGAAACCCGCCAGCCAGGAGAAGATGATGCCCAGGGTAAAGGCGACGCCGATGGAGAGCAGGAAGCCCAGGAACTGCGCCATGTGGCCCTCCTTGAAGAACACCGGCAGCACGGCGATGCCGGGGATGCAGTAACTCCAGGAGACCGCATTGAAAGCCCCCGCCACCGTGCCGCCGATGGCGCCGGCCAGGCAGCCGCAGATGAGGGGGCGCTTGAAGCGCAGGGCGACCCCGTAGATGGCGGGCTCGGTGATGCCAAACAATGCGGTCACGCCGGCCGAGAGGGTCATGCTCTTGAGTTCCGCGTCTTTGGCCTTGAAGTAGACCCCGAACACGGCGCCGGCGATGCCGAACACGGCGGAGGCCTGCAGCCCGGTGAAGGTGTCATAGCCCAGGGTGGCGTAGTTGCCGACCGTCACCGGGGTGATCCCCCAGTGCACGCCCAGGGTCACCAGGGGTGTCCAGACAGCGCCCACCACGAAGCCGGCGATGGCGGGGCTCAGGTGATAGAGGGTGTTGTAGATGCCGCCGATGGCGCCACCGATGAGGTTGCCGATGGGGCCGAAGGCCAGCAGAGTCAGGGGCACCATGATGGCGAGGCAGAACATGGGGGTAAACAGGTTGCGCACCACCACAGGCAGGATACGCTCGAAGAAGCGCTGCACATAGGACATGGCCCACACCATCAGGATGATGGGGATCACGGACGCGGTGTAGCTCAGGTACTGCACCGGCAGGCCGAGGAAGCTGAGGGGTGCGCTGTTGAGGGGCACCCCCACCAGGTTGACGATGGCCTCGTTGATGGCCGGGTTCTCCATCGCCGACTGCATCAGCGCCTGCACAGCCGGATCCGCTGAGTTCGCCAATATGATCCTGTTCGCGGTCAGCATGTTCATGTAATCGGGCGACACCAGGGCGCAGGCGGCGATCACGGCGGTGAAGGGGTTCACGTTGAACTTCTTGGCGGCGGTGAAGGCGACCATCACCGGCAGGAAGGTAAAGCCAGTCCAGGAGACGAAGTTCAGGATGCGGAAGGTGCCGCTGGCGGGGTCCATCCAGCCGATGGCGGCGAAGAAGGAGATGAGCCCCTGCAACACGCCACAGGCGGCCAGCGGATAGAGGAAGGGGGCAAAGATGCTGGAGATGATGTCCATCAGATGGTTCACCATGCCCACCCTGGGAGCGTCGACCACGGCGTTCTCGTCGATCTGCACCAGTTTCTGCACTTCCCGGTAGGCGTCGCCGACGTGATTGCCTATTACCACCTGCAACTGGCCGCTGGACTCGATGACGGTGATGACCCCCTGTACCCGTTTCAGTACCTCCTTGTCGACCTTGGCCATCTCTTTCAGGACAAACCTCAGCCGGGTGGCGCAGTGGGTGACGCTGATCACGTTGCCATCGCCGCCGATCAACTCGACGATCTGTTTCGCCGAATCCGCATAGTTAATTGCCATAATGTTCCTTCCCTGCCATTTATTAATTCATTCTGGGGTTATTTAAATAATGTGTGAGTGGATGGTAGGGAAAGCACTCAACCTTGTCACGGTATAACAAAACGCCAATAATGTTATTTGTTACATTGAAGACACAGCCTGTGACATCTTGGCATTAATGGTGTTTGCCAATTGGCGGCCAATGGACTCGATGATATAAATCACCGGCACCTGGGTGGTAATATCATATTCATTGTCGACGACCACTCTCGCCGCATGATAGGAAATATTGAAGTCCGCCATCCTGGCCAGGGTGGATTTATTATCGCTGGTAATGCTGATGACCTTGCAATGATGCAGCAGGAATTGCTCCGCCAGCTTGATCATCTCCGTCGTCTCCCCCGAGACCGACAGCACTATCACCACCGCCTGCTTGTACATGTCGGTATTGACCGGGTAGTAGGGATCGTCGATGTGGTTGCTGAACTTGCCGATGTTGGAGAAGAAGCGTGCCCCGTAGCGGCCCAGGGTGCCTGAGGTGCCCGCCCCCACGAAGATGACCCGCTCGGCCTCGGCGATCTGCCCGGCCGCGCTCAGGATCAGCGCGTCGAACTCATCGTTGTTGATGCTCTTGAAAAAGGAGAGGAACTCGTTGGCGCCGTGGGGAATGGCGAGTTGGCCGCGCTTCTCGGCGTTCATCTTGAGGTAGGCCTTGAATTCCGCATAACCGCTGTAATTCATTTTTTTGCAAAATCGCAATACAGTGGCCGTCGACACATCACAGGATTCCGCCAATTCCCTGACCGTCATATAAATAACCGTCTGATGATGTTTCATGACATAGTTATAAACTTTAAATTCGAAAGTATTTAAAGTGGAGACCAATTGGTTGTTGAACATTTTACATCACCCGAAGCGCTTGCTTTCCTCAGCAGAGACAATGTCACGCAGTGTAACAAAAACAGAAAAGCGAACGAGTGGAGACCAAACTAAAAGCGGGAAACGTGATGACAGTCACGCTCATACAGCGCCGTATGTCGCCCCAAAGACCCGGTCATTCCCCGGGCCCGGCATATAAGGCGTCAGATGACACATAACTATCCCGGCTCCCGAACGGACTGGGGAAATAACGAATATCAAGGAGGGTGGCATAATTCACCGTGGATCCTCGTCGACGGCCTGGCGCCCCTCCCTCTCCTCTTCCCAGCGATAGAGGGCCAGCAGGGATGCCATGTAGCGCTCCGTTTCGGCGATGAGGCGAGCACCGAGACGCGACCATCCGTTTGGCAAGCCAGGCTCGACCGGATGACTGCCTGCCCCATCATGGCCTGTGGATGACTCCCTGACGGATCGCGCCTCGCTGGATGGTCCCGGGCCGGATTTATCCCTGTTTGATAACCCCATGTCACTCTCCCTCTGTCAGTCCTTTCGTTTGGCGTCTCAACCCGCCGTGATGACGGTGCAGCCGACTGCCTTGAACGCCGCCATCAGGATGGGATCCTGTTGGGTGCAGATGAGGTAGTCCGTCTGTGCCGAACTCAGGAAGGGGTAGGACGCCAGGGATTCAATCTTGTCGTCATTGCACAGCACCGCCAGGGAGCCGGAACGCTCCGCCACCCGGCGCTTGAACTCGCTGTCCTGATAATGGATGGCACTGAAACCGAGATCCGACGACCAGGCGCAAACCCCGAGGAAACAGAGATCGAAGCGAAACTTCTGGATGGACTCGGCCGCCGTGATGTCCACCGCGCCGCCCACCATGGGATCCAGCTCGCCACCCACCAGAATGGTCCTGACATTGCGCCGCTCCAGCAGTCGCACCGCGATGGCCGGGCTATTGGTCACCACCGTCAGATCCAGGTGCTCCGGCATGATGGAGGCCAATAACAAATGCGTGCTGCTCGCATCCAGAAAGATCAGCTGCTTCTCCTTGATGATGCCGAGGGCCGCCAGCGCCAGCCCCTGTTTCTCGGTCACCTTGCTGTTGCTGCGCTCAGTCAGGGTGCCCGTCTGGGGTGACAAGGAGATGGCCCCCCCGTGGATCCGCTTGCACTGCCCGGCATCTGCCAGTTGGCGCAGATCCCGCCTGATGGTCGCCTCCGTGGTGCCGAGCTGATCCGCCAGGCTCGCCGCCATCACCTTGTGATGAGAGGCCAGCAGATCCAGGATCAGCAGCTGCCGCTCCTCCGGTGAATATTTGTCCATGATGATCCTCTGTGGTGATGGCCCTTGCGCCTGCTCGCCGCGCCTCATCGGCCCGATTGCAGCGCGAGCAACCGCAATATGGTGTGCATGACGGCGTCGTCATCGTTCGAGCGGGTGATGAAGTTGGCGGCCGCCTTGGTCTCGTCGCAGCCGTTTCTCATGGCGAAGCTGAGATCGGCGCACGCCATCAGCTCGACATCATTGAGCCCATCCCCGAACACCAGGGTCTCGTGGCGACCGGCACCGACCATCTGCTGCAGCCTGGCCACAGTGGTGCCCTTGTGTACTCCGGCGTTGGCGATGTCGATCCAGTTCTTCTCGGACACGACTATGTAGGCATCGTCATTGAAGGCATCGAGCTCGCCTCTCAGCTCAGGACAGCGACCCTGCTCGTCATAGACGGTGATCTTCACGAAATCGGCACCGATCTCGTGAAAGTCACCGACGGTTTTGACCTTGCTGTAGGAGCGGCGCACCAGCTCTTTCAGGTGGGGCGCAATATCCTCTCTGATGAAGGCAAACTCGGCTGTGCAGGCAATGGTGATGTGCGAGCCCGGCACGCGCGCGAGCTGCGCTATAATGGCCAGCCCCAAGCGATTTTGTAGCAGCGACTGATAAACATAGCGGCCCCGGTGCTTGATGCGGGTGGCGCTGTCCCCCAGGATCCAGAAGTTCGCACTCTCCTCCCCCAGCAGCTCCTCGACCCTGTCCACCTGCTTGCCGGTGCAGGGCGCAAAATGTACCCCCTGTCGCCCCATGGCGGTCACGACATCGCGAAACAGAGTCCGGTTGTAATCGCCCTGACTGTTGAGAAAGGTCCCGTCCATATCCGTAATGATGAGTTTTATCATGCTCTTGCCTCGACGATCCTCTCTATGACGCCGTCATCATATCGTCAAAATGAACACATACAAACAAAAACAAGATCATTTGTGTTCATTTTTGTTTGAGCATGTCATAGCATGATGCCAACCCGGCAGGTGAGCTGCCGCCGCCCCCCATGCTCAGGAGACCATAATGCCATCCCCCCTCTCCCTCAAACGGCCTCACCGCGACAGGCTGGTAACGAGAGCCACCTTCTTCTGTTCGGGCTTCGCCACGGCGGCCTGGGCCTCCATCATCCCCTTCGTCAAGCAGCATGTGCAGTTGAGTGACGGCGCCATGGGCATGATGCTGCTCTGTCTCGGCGGGGGCGCCCTGCTTGGCATGCCCATCGCGGGCATCTGCACCAGCCGATTTGGCTGCAAGCGGACGCTTGTCGGCTCCGTCCTGGCCATGGCCCTGCTGCTGCCCGGCCTGACGCTGGCGGGAGCCCCCACCCTGTTGGCCCTGACCCTGCTGTGTTACGGCATGAGCATTGGCACCACGGGCTGCGCCATGAACATCCATGCCCTCGCCGTCGAGAAGGATGCCCGCAAACCGCTCATGTCCGGCTTTCACGGCTTCTACAGCCTGGGCGGCATGAGCGGCGCCTTCGTCCTCACCCTGTTGCTCAACCTCGGCTTGCCCCCGCTGGGCGCGACCCTGGCCACATCACTCCTCATCCTGGCCTTGCTGACGCTGAGCGCCCCGGGCTACAGAACCGAGCCGCAATCCCACAGCGGGCCCCTGTTCGCCCTGCCAAGGGGCCCCGTCATCCTCATCGGTGTCATCTGTTTCGTCTTCTTCCTGGCCGAAGGGACTGTGCTGGACTGGAGCGGCATCTTCCTCCATGAATATCGCGCCGTACCGGCCAGCGCCGCCGGGCTCGGGATCCTCTTCTTCTCCATCGCCATGACCGGCGGCCGCCTGCTGGGTGACGGCATCGTCGCTCGTTTGGGGGCCAGACGGGTCGTCACTGGTGGTGCCCTCATCGCCATCACGGGCTTCCTGCTCAGTCTCGCGCTGCCAAGCTGGCAGGCGGCGCTACTGGGCTATGCCCTCATCGGCCTGGGCTGCTCCAACATAGTGCCCGTGATGTTTTCGGCGGCCGGTCAGCAGCGGATCATGCCGGGAGCCCTCGCCATCACCGCCGTCTCCACCCTCGGCTATATCGGTGTACTCTCCGGCCCCGCCCTGGTCGGCTTTGGCGCCGAAGCCCTCGATCTGCCTGCGGCCCTCTATGGGGTCACCCTCCTGGTGCTGTTCGCCCTGCTGCTCAGCAGACGGGTACCCCTGACGCCGGCCCCTGCATCTATGTCATCAATCTGTCTGGAGAAATCATGAGAAACCCTATTTTCGGCGAAACGGTATTGAGCAAACAGGATATCGAGCTGGGTGCTCAGGTCGTCGCCAAACGGCTCAACGAACGCTTCAAGGAGGCGGTGGTGGTAACAGTGGTGCCGGGGGGCATGCTGTTCACGGCGGATCTGGTCAGGGGGCTCAAGTTCGATATCGCCATGGATTACATCTCCTGCCCCCACACCCCGGGGGAGCGGCATAACGACTCCCCCATCGTCTTTCACGACAATATCGGCATCAGGGGCAAGGATGTCATCCTGATGGACGATGCCATCGAATCGGGCGGTACCATGAAGCGGCTAGTGGAACATCTGCAAACCTTCTCGCCAGGCTCCCTCTCTATCGCGACCCTGTTCGTCAAACCGGGGCGCATGGCCATCCCCGCCGAACAGTTTTATGCCTATGAAATGGAAAGCGACGAACTGCTGGTGGGTTACGGCCTGCCCTGGGAGCACAAATACAGAAACCTCCCCTCTATCTCCAAGTTGAAGAGATAACGGCGCGGCCAATATGCATCCTCGCGATGCCCAAGTCAGGATCAGCAGCAGAAAACAAAAAACCGACCCTGAGGTCGGCTTTTCAATGTGGCGGGGTCGAGATTGACTCACCCCCTCTCTGGCGCTAGCCCTGTGGGCAGCCTGCGGCTGTCCAGAAGGGTTATCTACCCTTCTGTCGAACCAGGGCCCAAACCGAGCCGACTATCATCGGATAAAACAAAAGGGCCTGTCTTGCGACAGGCCCTCTTATTTTATTTGGCGGTGAGGGAGGGATGATTCGCCACTGCGTGGCTCACGGCCGTCCATCGCGGCGAGCCGCTCTGCTCAAACCCGGCGAGGGTTCTCACCCTCCCTCGGCGGCATCGGAGATGCATGCCGGCTTGAAAAGTAAAAAACCGACCCTGAGGTCGGTTTTTCAATTTGGCGGTGAGGGAGGGATTCGAACCCTCGATACGTTGCCGTATACACACTTTCCAGGCGTGCTCCTTCAGCCACTCGGACACCTCACCAAATTTTGGTCTGTGGTTTAACGTGTTCAGCCAACACGAGTTCACTGCGCTAACGCGCCGGAACGGGGCGTAATTTAGGGGAAAGGGCTGCCTGCGTCAACGGCTTTTTGGCTTGGGCGAACCGTTCGCACATTTAACGCACAACTCAGCCCCTCGACTCAGTGCACGGATTCCGGCGACACCTGAATTTCCGGCAGGTTGAGGAAGCCCAGTCGCTCGCATTCGGAGACCACCTCGTGGGTCGCCGCCGTGGTGCTCTCGACGAACAGCAGGAACTGCTCGACGCTGAGGCCCGCCTTGGTGAAGACGGTGTGGCCCACGATGAGGCGCGGCAGGTTGTCATCGATGATGTCGAGGAACACCTTGAGGGAGGGATATTGCATGTTGAGACGACCCAGCTCGGCCATCAGCGGCAGCAGCGACGAGGGACGCACCTCCAGCTCGGACGAGAACAACAGCCCTTCCTCTTCGACGAAGATCCGGCTCTCCTGAATGCCCTCCACGGATTGCAGGGAGACCAGGTGGATGCCGTGGCACTGATCGCACACATAGTGCTCGATCCGAGCCTGTTGCAGCCAACGCATTATCATTTCAGAGCTGGGGATATTCATCATTTTCACGAACATAATAGGGATCAAGGGGCGCAGTCTAAACCAATTTCCCGGCAACCAAAAGCGCACAAGGAGGATAGCCCTTCGTCTCGCTTCTTTTTGGCAAGGGCTATGCATATACTCAGCCATTCTCGCCCAACACTCGCCCCACAGGGGGCCCGATGACCATCCAAGAAAAGTATCGCCTGCACCTCAAATCCCTCTCCGATGAGCTGCTTGCCCTGCAAAAACCCATCCGTATCCTGGATGCCATCAAGTGGCCCCGTCACCTGCAGACCGAGTTTCTGGCCAAGGGGGGGCGCGAGCTGCCCGCCATCGACGCCGCCTTCTATCAGGGGCTTCCCCTGGACTTCGATCCCCGCAACAAATACCTGGAGCTCAAGGAGCTGAGGGACAGGATCAGGCGCCACCTCGGTCCCCATGACGATCTGGGGCGGATCCTGCAGGAGACGGTGGATCAGTACATGGTGGTCATCGAGATGCTGCGCCAGCGCGGCCAGCCGGAGTTCCAGCGCTACAGCCAGATCCTCTACGGCTCGGCCAGCGACCACCTGAGGGGGGATCGCAAGACGCTCAAGGAGCTGGGTGCCCGCCTGTGCGACATCTTCTCACTGCCCGGCGCCCGCCACCTGGTACGCCCCTACCCCAAGGAGTTCGAGGGGGAAGCGGCGGTGGCCAGGCTGCAGGGCAAGCTGTCCGGGTACTTCGAGGATGGCGCCATCCAGGTCAAACTCAGCGATGGCATCGTCTCGGACGCCGCCGCCGGAGGGGATTACATCAAGCTGAGCTCCCACGCCCGCTTCTCGGAGCTGGACCTGCAGGTGCTGGAGGTGCACGAGGGCTGGGTGCACGTGGGCACCACCCTGAATGGCCGTCAGCAATCCTACGCCACCTGGCTCGGCGCGGGCTCGCCGCGCATCACCGCCTGCCAGGAGGGGCTCGCCGTGCTCATCGAGACCCTCACCTTCAGCTCCTTCCCGGACAGGGCCAAGCGCATCTCGGATCGGGTGATGGCCATCGACATGGCGGAGCGTGGCGCCGACTTCATCGAGGTGTTCCGCCACTTCGTCGAGAAGGGGGCCAGCGAACACGACGCCTACAAGATCACCCAGCGGGTGTTCCGCGGCGGCATGGTGGAGGGTGGCGCCTGCTTTACCAAGGATCTCTCCTACGTGAAGGGCTATGTGGAGACGGTCAACTTCATCCGCAGCGCCGTTCTGGAGGGGGTGCCGGAGATCCTGCCCATGCTGTTCGTCGGCAAGGTGACCCTGGACGACATCCCCGTGCTCTACCAGCACTATCTGGAGGGGCTCATCGACGCGCCGCGCTACCTCCCCCCCATGTTCCGGGATCTCACCGGCCTCTACGTCTGGTTCGGCTTCGCCTCCGGCATGTCCCTCGTCGACATTGGTCGGGTACAGCAGCACTTTCGCCAGCTGTTCCACCGCCTGCCGGTGGCCGACCCCATCATAGCGCCGGTGGATATAGAGATAGACTGAGCCGCACGCGGCCAAAACCAAGAGAAAGGGCGCCCTGTCGGCGCCCTTTTTCACTCAGTCCGGCCCGCTTACTTGAAAGCCTGGCCATCCAGATAGTGCTTGCGGCACAGGGACACATAGCGATCGTTGCCGCCTATCTCCACCTGTTCCCCATCCCGCATCACCTGCCCCGCCTCGTTCACCCGGGAGTTCATGTGCGCCTTGTTGCCGCACCAGCAGATGCTTTTGAGCTCCTCGAACTTGTCCGCGAGACAGAGCAGGTGGTAGGAACCCGGGAACAGCTCGCCGCGAAAGTCGGTCTTGAGGCCGTAGGCGATGACGGGGATATCCTGCTCGTCCACGATGCGGGCCAGCTGATAGACCTGATCCCGGGTCAGGAACTGGGCCTCGTCGACGATGAACACATCGATGTGCTTCTCTGCATGGCGCGCCTTGACCATTTCGAACAGATCACAGTTGTCACTGAACACTTCCACCTTCAGCTCCAACCCGACCCGGGCGCTGATGATCCCCACCCCGAAACGATCGTCGATGGCTGGGGTCATGGCCAGCGGGACCATGCCCCGCTCCAGGTAGTTGAAGTGCGCCTGGATAAGCTGGGTCGACTTGCCCGAGTTCATGGTGGCGAATTTGTAGTGCAGTGAAGCCATGGTGTTGTTCCGAAACTGAATTTATGGGGCGCATGCTAACCAATGCCCCCGCCAAAACCAAGGGGCCCGTGGGCCCCTTGTTCTATTTATGCGACGCCGCTTAGGCGACTGCCAGGGTTCTCTCCTGCCGCGCCTTGCGCAGGTGATAGCTGGAGAAGATGACGAACCAGAGGGCGCTGACGGTGAAGCCTGCCAGCACTGAGTGCATCAGCCCCATCACCAGGTAACCGAGGGCCGCGCCGAAGGCGATGGCCAGGGCATAGGGCAGCTGGGTCATCACGTGATCGATGTGATGGCAACCGGCACCTGTGGCCGAGAGGATGCTGGTGCTGGATATGGGGGAGCTGTGATCGCCGAACACCGAGCCCGCCAGCACGGCGGCCAGCATGGGCAACATCAGGGCCACGTCGCTCGCGGCCGCCATGTCACCGGCCAGCGGCAGCATGATGCCGAAGGTGCCCCAGCTGGTACCGGTGGCAAAGGCCATGGCACAGGAGAGCACGAACACCACGGCGGGCAACACTTCCACCGGCAGGTTGCCGTTGGCCATGGAGGCCAGGTACTTGCCGGTCTCCACGTCACGCACCACGGCGCCTATGGTCCAGGCGAACAGCAGGATGTTGATGGCGGGCAGCATGGCCATCACGCCTTGCGGCGCGGCCTTCATCCAGTTCTTGGCACCCAGCTTGAGGCGCATGGCCAGACCGATGGAGACCACCAGGCTGCACAGGGCGCCATAGACCAGGGAGGAGCCGACGTTGGTGTTCTCGAACGAGCCGAGCACGCTGAAGGGCTCACCCTTGCCGGCCAGCACGGCGGCGCCGGAGTCGATCATGAAGTAGACGGTGGCCAGGGTCAGGGTCAGGATCGGCAGCACCATGTCGATCATGCCGCCGTTGCTCTCCTCCGGGGACTCCATGTCAAGGCCGATGGGACGGCCCTTGGACTCATCCCACAGCTTGCCCTCCAGGGCCCACTGCTCGTGCTGGCGCATGGATCCGATGTCGAGCTGGAAGGCGATCACCACCAGCACCATGATCAGGGTGAACACGGCGTAGAGGTTCATCGGGATCATCTCGACGAAGGCGGAGATGGGGCTCTGATCCGTCAGACCGTGGGCCGCCATGATGCCCCCCACCAGGGCGATGATGTAGGCGCCCCAGGAGGAGATGGGCATCAGCACGCAGACCGGCGCTGCGGTGGAGTCCAGCAGATAGGCCAGCTTGGCGCGGGAGATCTGGAAGCGATCGGTGACCGGACGGCAGATGGCTCCCACCGACAGGCTGTGGAAGAAGTCATCGATGAAGAAGGCGAACACCATCATGCCGGTGAGGGCCTTGGCCCCCTTGCGGGTCTTGGCGCGCTTGGCGGCCCACTCGGCGAAGGCGCGGGTGGCACCGGAGACGCTCATCAGGCTGATGAGGCCCCCCAGCAGCAGCATGAACAGGATCATGTTGACGTTGTCGCGATTCAGCGCACCGTCGACCCAGAAGATCTTGAGCACTGTGTTCAGCATGTAATGCAGGGATGCGAGGGGGTCAAACTGGTTGAGCAGCAGGCTGCCGGCAACGATACCCACCCCCAGCGACACCAGGACGCGGCGGGTGATGATCGCCAAAGCGACGGCCAACAAGGGGGGAACGATAGACCAACCGGAGTCGGCGTAGTGAACGATGTCCATGATCTCTTTGCACCTAAAGACAACAGGTGGAGATCTACCGAGAGGATAAAGAAACAAAACCCATGGGGAGGTAATACTCCTCAGCCCCTTCAGGTAGCGCTCCATAGTGGATGACTATGGCAGTCCTGCACCTGTTCGATGCAGAACCAGCAACCCGGTATGATGGCCTGGTCACTTCGGCGCCGACTCCTTTCCTCGAGCATCGCAGGCATCACCCTCCGCTCGGCTACTCATAGGCAGCGCGCCTCTACTTAAAGGTATTCGAGGCACATTTTATCGAGGCACGGTGTGATAGCAAGTTTTTTGATTAAAATTCAACGCGAGTGTGGCGAACCTGCACAAAAAGGTAGTCAAATGGTGCGATAAAGCATAAATGGTCGATATTTTCATCTGCCAGAAGCCCATATGGATATGTATCGTCGCAATATATGGCAATCCGCCATCGGCAAATAGATGGGGCTTAATTTACATATCGAATTAATTAATTCAGCAGGCTTGACTTGAGGATGAAGCCGCCTATAAATTAGCGAAAAGCCTGTCTCATTCCCTGAATATTTCTGCTCGCGTGGTAGCCAATATGAATGAATTTCTGAAAGTACTGCTGAATATCCGTAGTCTGCGGGCAACCTGCCGTGAACTGACCCTGGAACAGTTGGAAGAAGGTCTGGAAAAACTCACTGCCATCGTCACCGAACGCCAGCAGGATGAATCCGCCGATCGTCAGGCCCGTGAAGAACATCAGCGCAAGATTGCCGAATATGCCGAAATGCTGAAGGCCGCCGGCATAGATCCCGCCGAATTGGTGGGAACCGTTGCCGTCGATGCTCCCAAGGCTGGTAAAAGCAAGCGCGCCCCCCGCCCCGCCAAATATCGTTACCTCGATGACAACGGCGTGGAAAAAACCTGGACCGGTCAGGGTCGTATGCCCTCCACCATTGCCAAGGCCGTGGCCGAAGGTCAATCCGTGGAATCTTTTGCCATCTGATTCATCGTCACTGGCCCAATAAAAAACCTCGCACTGGCGAGGTTTTTTGTTATCTCGTTTCTGGCCTTGCTTAGCCCCGATCCGCCGCCTTGACCCAGAGCACCTCGGGGGTGCCGGTGCAGACGAGCAGGTATCTCGCCACCGTGAAGAACCAGTCGCTCAGCCGGTTCAGATAAGGCAGAACGGCCGGATTGACCCGCTCCTCACGGCTCAACCCCAATAACAGACGCTCACAGCGACGGGTCAGGGTACGCACCACGTGAGCCTGGGCCGCCGCCCGGGAACCGCTCGGCAAGATGAAATTATGCAGGGCAGGCAATTGGGCGCTATAGGCGTCTATCTGCTGCTCGAGTCGCAATGTCCACTGCTCGCTGACCTGCCACAGTTCGCTATTTTGCGCCTCGCTGGAAAAGGCCAGCTCCCCGCCCAGGTCAAATAACTCCTGCTGCAGCAATATCAGCTCGGCCAGCAGGGCTGTCTCCTGATCGGGTATTTCCGCCATCAGCAGACCTATCTGGGAATTAAGCTCATCGATGGCGCCATAGGTCTCCACACGCCTGTCATCCTTGGGCAACCGGGCACCATCGGCCAATCTGGTGAGTCCCTTGTCCCCCTGCCGGGTATATATTCTCATGGCGACATCCTGTTAATAATGGGAATAATCATGGACTCCAGTCCATTGAGTTTTATCTCGTACGCCAGTGCCAATGATTGGCCCAGTGATCCCGCCGGAAAACCGGTTCTGGCCATCCACACCAGATAGGGCTCCGGAATATCGATGATGCGCCAGCCCCGATATTTTCCGTAAGGCATCTGGGTCGCCAGGGTCAGCAATACCCGCTCGTCCGAGAGATTGTCCATCTTAATCGATATTCAGATATTTGTGGGTCTGGATGGAGAGCCGCCAGTTGCGGGCGATGCAGGTCGCCATGGCGAGCTCGGTGGCCCTCGGCTTCTGGCTAATGGGTTGCAGCGCCACTATCACATCGGTGCGCAGCCGGGCGGTGGCCAGCAGGGCGTCGAGCTCCTCGATATGACGTTCGATCGCCACCGGGTGCTTGATCTCGTTCGCCCGCTCCAGCGCCGACACCAGCACGGGCAGGCCCCCCTTCATCCCGATCTTCGGGGAGACGGTGACCCAGGTCTGTTCGTGGGTCAGGATCTCGCTGGTACCGCTGGTTTCGATCTGCACCTGATAACCCGATGCCAGCAGGGCCCCCGAGAGCTCGTGGAGATCGTAGAGGCAGGGTTCGCCCCCCGTGATGACCACGTGGCGCGCCTTGTAGCCCAGGGCCTCGAAGCTCGCCAGGATCTCGTCCGTGCTCATCTTGCTCCAGCCATCGGACTCGTTGGAACGATCCAGTACCTCGCCTTTGCCTACCTCACGGGCCGGATCCACCACCCAGGTATGATGGGTATCGCACCAGGGGCAGCCCACGGGGCAGCCCTGCAGGCGCACGAAGATGGCGGGCAGGCCGGTGAAGACCCCCTCCCCCTGGATGGTCTGGAAGATTTCGTTGATTGGGTAGTGCATGCTGGTCACGGCTTGTTGCAAAAGGCGCGGATTATACCCCAAACAGGGGCAAGACTCACAATCCGGTTTTCTGGTGCAGGCGGGCCATGACGCCGACCCTGTCCGCCAGATACTGGTTCAGGCCGCGGCTGCGCAGCTCGCAGGCGGGGCAAGTACCACAGCCATCACCGGCAATGCCGTTGTAGCAGGTGAGGGTCTGCTGACGCACTGTCTCCAGGTGACCATAGTGATCCGCCAGGGCCCAGGTCTCGGCCTTGTCGAGCCACATCAGGGGCGTCTCGAAGACGAGGCCGCGATCCAGCCCGAGGGACACAGCCTGGTTGAGGGCCTTGACGAACTCGTCGCGGCAATCCGGGTAACCGGAGAAATCTGTCTCGCATACCCCTGTGATCACGGTCCCCGCCCCCACCTGATAGGCATAGATGGCGGCCAGGGTCAGGAACAGGATGTTGCGGCCCGGCACGAAGGTGTTGGGCAGACCGTTGTCCTGCAGCTCACCGCTGACCGGGATCTCGTCCCGGGTCAGGGCGGAGACAGCGAGTTCCCCCAGCATGGTCACGTCCATCACCTTGTGGGCAGCGATGCCAAAGGATTTGGCCAGACGACGGGCCGTCTCTATCTCCTCCCGGTGGCGCTGGCCATAGTCGAAGGTGATGGCGTGTACTTCGTCATACTTGGCCAGAGCCTGCACCAGGCAGGTGGTGCTGTCCTGACCTCCGCTGAATACCACGACGGCTTTATTCACGTTTCTCACTCCTCTCTCTGTGCTAAATCTGTTCTACATTCTCGGTTCAAGTTCGGCGACCCTGGGCAAAGTCATGCCACTGCCGGTTCAGATGGCTAAAAAGGGTCATCAGCGGGGCGAAGCGCCCGGGGGGCCCTTCCCACTGGCATAACAGATGGTAGCCCGCCTCCAGGGTCGACAGAGCCCCGGGGAACGGCTTCTTGCGAATGGAGTATTGCCCCTCGATCTCCCCTAGCGTGATCCTCGGCAGGGCGAGCAGGGCCGGGTTGCTGTGCAGCATGCGGTACGCCTTGCGCCAGGTGCCATCGAGCAGAATGAAGTGCACGGTCGGCGCGTCATCGGCACTGCACAGCTGCGCCTTCACCTGATCCAGGGTCAAGGCCGTCTCATCCGGCCAGAGCACCACACAGCGCATCTTGGGATCGGCCAGCAGGGCCGCCAGCCAATCGGCATCGGCGAAGCTCTCCCCCACATGGAGGTGGACCCGGGTGAGCGACGCGGCCAGCAAGGCGGCCGTTCCTTTGGGATGGCCGACCTCGGCGGGATGCTGCAGGATATGGACGGGCGCAAGATGGGCAACCCGCTTAACATAATCACACAGGCAGGCTTTGAGGGCTCGGGTACAGCGTGTACAGTATCGGCTCTCTTTGTCGCTGGGCTGTTTCATGTTGTCAGAAAAATCGGGTCTGTTCTGGGTTGTCACGCTGTCGCTCATCACTGCCTTGCTCTTCTTCACAGTACCAAACCACCTGCTCTCCTTCGAGCGCACCCTGATCGCCCAGGGTGAAGGGTGGCGCATCATAACAGGCAATCTGGCCCACACCAACGGATGGCACCTGCTGCTCAACCTGAGCGGGCTGGCGGTGCTCTACAGCCTGTTTCGTGAATACCTGGCGGGCTGGCGCCTGCCCCTGCTGATGCTGCTGCTGTGCACCGCCGTCGGCCTCGGCATCTGGTGGTGGTGCCCCCAGACCCAGTGGTACATGGGACTGTCCGGCGCCCTCCACGGCCTCTTCGTCTGGGGTGCCCTGCAGGATATCCGCTATCGCCGCCACTCCGGCTGGCTGATGCTGCTGGGCATCTTCATCAAGCTCGGGCTGGATTTCTACAGCGCCGGGGAGAGCCCGGTCTCCGCCCTCATCGGTGCCAGGGTCCACATAGAATCCCACCTCATCGGCTCGGTGGCCGGCCTGCTGCTCGGGCTGGTGCCCTGGGGGCTCGGCGCCAGGGCGGTTCACTCCTGACGACCCCGGACGCTCTGGTCAACTGAAATGCAACAGGCCGGATCCATGACCCGGCCTGTTGCATTGATGGGAGGGGTCGCCCTCTCTTAACCGTTCAACTCGGCATTGATGGCACCAAGCACGGCGGCCGGATCGGCGGCTTGCGTGATGGGGCGGCCGATCACCAGATAGTCGGCCCCCGCCGCCATCGCGGCCTTGGGGGTCATCACCCGGCGCTGATCCCCGGCCGCCGAGCCTGCCGGACGGATACCCGGGGTCACCAACTTGAATTCGCTGCCGAGCAAGGCTTTCAGCTCATGGGCCTCCTCGGCGGAGCAAACCACCCCATCCAACCCGGCCGCCTTGGTCAGCGTCGCCAACCGGATCACCTGCTCCGCCGGAGTGGCATCCACCCCCAGGGGGGCCATGTCGGATTGCTCCATGCTGGTCAGCACGGTCACGGCGATGAGCAGGGGCGCCTTGTCCCCATAAGGCGCGAGCGCCTCCTTGGCTGCCCGCATCATGCGCTCGCCGCCACTGGCGTGGACGTTGACCATCCAGACCCCCAGCTCGGCACTGGCGGCCACCGCCTTGGCCACCGTATTGGGGATGTCGTGAAACTTCAGATCCAAGAAGACATCGAACCCCTTGGCCACCAGCTGGCGTACAAACTGGGGACCGAACAGGGTAAACATCTCCTTGCCCACCTTGAGGCGGCATTGGGCAGGCGAGATCTGCTCGATGAAGGCGAAGGCATCGGCTTCGTGCTGATAATCGAGCGCAACCAGTACTTTGGGATCTTGCATGTCACTTCCTATGGCGTGTTGTTATGTCGCAGCCGGCGTGAATATCCCGCCAGCCGGCTTTTGGTATCCGGGCCTTGTCATCAGAGACGGCTATTCCCCATCCAGCCCCCGTATGGGCTTGATGGAGCCCCACTGGCGGCAGGAGGGACACTGCCAGAACAGGGAATGGGTGGCGAAGCCGCACTGGCGACACTTGTGGGTCGATTTGATCTTGATCTGCTCGCCCACCAGCTGCTGCAGCAGCTCCAGGCTCTCCTTGGCGGGCCCCTCCTCGGCGCTCGCCAGCTGGAAGCCGACCAGCTGATAGAAGCCTTTCATGGACGGGTGGCGGCGCAGTTGGCGCAGCACCAGGGCCCGGGCCTGGCTCAGACCATCGCGGGTCTCCACCAGATTCGCCAGGGCCAGGGTCACGCTGACACCGGCATGATCTTCCACCGCCTTTTCAAGCAGCGGGATCAGCTCCTGGCTGCGACCCATCTGCTGGTAGCATTGCAGGAGTTTGGGCATGGCCTCGGAGGCAAAATCCATGTCCTGTTCGAACACCCGCAGCAGCTCCTTGCTGGCATCCTCGTATTTTTCCTCCTCCATCGCGAGATCCGCGAGGCGCAGGCTGGCGCGGGCACAGGCGCCATTGACGCCGAGCGCCTTCTTCAGCTTGGCACGGCCCGCGGCCTTGTCGCCGTCACGCAGAGCGCTCTCTGCCTGTTCGCAATAGAAATGGGAGATGGGGTCGGCCAGCTTCTTGTTGCCCTGGAACTTCTGCAGCCGCACCGCGACCTCGATGGCCTTGTCCCAGTCACGCAGCTGCTGATGAATGACCAGCAACTGGGTCAATGCCGTCTCCTCAAAGTCGCTGTCTTCGCACAGCTCGTTCCAGATGGCTTCGGCTCTATCCAGCAGACCGGCGGCGAGGAAGTCCCGCGCCAGCTCCTGCAGGGCGAGTTGTCGCTGCTCCCGGGTCAGCTCACGGGCGACCAGGTTCTGGTGGATCTTGATGGCACGATCGACCTCGCCGCGCTGGCGAAACAGGTTGCCGAGGGAGAGGTGGGTTTCGATGGTCTCGCTGTCGACTTCCAGCAGCTGGATGAAGAGATCCACCGCCTTGTCCGACTCGTCGGCGAGCAGATAGTTGAGGCCCGCCACGTACTGGCGGGAAAATTGGTTACTCTGTTGCTGGGTGTCCTGGCGAACACTCCTGCGTCCCATGTACCAGCCATAGCCGGCGGCAATCGGCAACAGCAGGAAAAGCAGTTCAAGCATGGAGGGACGTTATTCCTTGGCGGTCGACCGGGCCACTTCCAACTCGCGGGATTGACGACGCATGGTGCGATTGAGGGTGCGATTTTGCAGCTTGAGACGCAGGAACAAGAGACCGAATACCAGCCAGCCCAACAGGAAACCACCGGCGAAGAAGAAACCGAGCAACATGGAGAGCGAGAACTCCCCTTGGGCTATCAGATAGTTGAACTGCACCAGCTGACCGTTTTGAGAACCGATGGCGAGGGTCAACACGAACACCAGCACCAATGGAATGAGGGCCAAGATACGCTTCATGGGAGCTCCCTGTCTGTAGCTAATGAGAGACTGATTATCCTTAAAATCACCGGCAGACTCTAGAGCGAATGGGAAAAGAGTGCGAGAAACCCGACAATTCGTGGTGTTCGTGTCGCAAAAATAAAAAAGGCATACCCAAGTATGCCGTTTTCTGCATTATTCGTTGATGTTGACGCGCTCGCGCAACTCTTTGCCAGGCTTGAAGTGCGGGACATATTTCCCAGTCAATTCAACCTTGTCCCCGGTCTTGGGGTTACGACCCACACGGGGTGCACGATAGTGCAGTGAAAAACTTCCAAATCCTCGGATTTCAATCCGGTCGCCGTTTTGCAAGGTCGATGCCATCTGCTCAAGGATCTCCTTGATGGCGGCTTCGACATCTTTGGCCGGCATATGCATGCGGCTGGCAGCCAATTGTTCGATGAGATCTGATTTGGTCATAAGGTTAAATCTCCTTCTCCGATCACATGCAATATTCATTATGCCAAGATAAAAAAGGGCGGCGCAGTGCCGCCCTTCTCTTGCATCAAGGATTACTCACCCTTGGCGGCTTTGAACGCTTCCATCATAGCATTGCTGAACACAACTTCTTCTTGTTGGTTCAGGCTATCGATAGCAACACGCTCGTCAGCCTCGTCCTTAGCGCGGACAGACAGGCTTACGGTGCGGTTCTTACGATCAACGCCCATGAATTTAGCTTCAACTTCGTCACCGACAGACAGAACCAGAGTCGCGTCTTCTACACGGTCACGAGCAGCATCGGAGGCACGCAGGTAGCCTTCCACGCCGTCAGCCAGTTCGATCACGGCACCCTTGGCATCAACCTCGGTAACCTTGCCCTTCACGATAGCACCTTTCTTGTTGTCAGACAGGTACTTGTTGAACGGGTCTTCTTCGATCTGCTTGACGCCCAGGGAGATGCGCTCACGCTCCGGGTCCACTTGCAGAACAACGGCTTCGATCTCGTCGCCCTTCTTGAATTCACGCACGGCTTCTTCGCCCTGGTTGTTCCAGGAGATGTCAGACAGGTGAACCAGGCCGTCGATGCCGCCATCCAGACCGATGAAGATACCGAAGTCAGTGATGGACTTGATCTTGCCGGAAACACGGTCGCCCTTGGCGTGAGTTTCGGCAAACAGCTGCCACGGGTTGGATTTGCACTGCTTCAGACCCAGGGAGATACGACGACGCTCTTCGTCGATGTCCAGAACCATCACGTCAACCACGTCGCCAACGTTAACAACCTTGGACGGGTGGATGTTCTTGTTGGTCCAATCCATCTCGGAGACGTGTACCAGGCCTTCAACGCCTTCTTCGATTTCAACGAAGCAGCCGTAGTCGGTCAGGTTGGTCACGCGGCCAGACAGACGGGTGGTCTCCGGGTAACGCTTGGCGATAGCAACCCAGGGATCTTCGCCCAGCTGCTTCAGACCCAGGGATACACGGGTACGCTCGCGGTCGAACTTCAGAACCTTAACAGCGATCTCGTCGCCAACGTTGACGATTTCGGAAGGATGCTTAACGCGCTTCCACGCCATGTCGGTGATGTGCAGCAGGCCGTCAACACCGCCCAGATCTACGAATGCACCGTAGTCGGTCAGGTTCTTGACGATACCCTTAACTTCTTGACCTTCTTGCAGGTTGGCCAGCAGGCTTTCGCGCTCGGAGGTGTTCTCGGTTTCGATCACGGCACGACGGGAAACCACAACGTTGTTGCGCTTCTGGTCCAGCTTGATGACCTTGAACTCGAGTTCTTTGTTTTCCAGGTGAGCGGTGTCACGGATCGGACGCACGTCAACCAGAGAACCCGGCAGGAAGGCACGGATGCCGTTCAGTTCAACGGTGAAACCACCCTTGACCTTGCCGTTGATGATACCGATAACGGTAGCTTGCTCTTCGTAAGCCTTCTCAAGCTGCAGCCAGGCTTCGTGGCGCTTGGCTTTTTCGCGGGACAGCTTGGTTTCGCCGAAACCATCTTCGATAGAGTCCAGAGCCACGTCAACGGTGTCGCCTACATTGATTTCCAGCTCGCCCAGGGCGTTCTTGAATTCTTCAGCAGGAATGGCAGACTCGGATTTCAGACCGGCGTCAACCAGTACAAAACCGTTCTCGATAGCAACGACGGTACCCTTGACGATGGAACCTTGACGGGTTTCAACGGCGTTCAGGGACTCTTCAAAGAGTTGAGCAAAAGATTCGATCATTGTTTGTGTCACAAATGAAACATCCACTCGCAATCCGGCACAAGCGGGGTTGTTTTAAATTATCTGCGCCATCCATGGTGCAGACGACTGACATCAGCTCGCGCCGATATCACCAAGTTGTTGCTCCGCATAGGCGAGTACCGTCACCAGCACTTCATCTATGGTCATAGACGTTGAGTCTACCACAAGAGCATCTTCCGCGGGTTTCAGGGGGGCGACGGCGCGATTTCTGTCGCGATCGTCACGTTCCCGAATCTCGGTTAAAAGACGCTCAAAGTTAACATCAAAGCCCTTATCTTGCAACTGCTTATAGCGGCGCTGGGCCCGCTCTTCCGCACTGGCGTCGAGGAAAATCTTCACCTCGGCCTCGGGGAAAACCACTGTGCCCATGTCACGGCCATCGGCGATGAGGCCCGGCCCCTGGCGGAAGGCGCGCTGACGGCGCAGCAGGGCTTCACGTACCCGGGGGAAGACGGCCACCTTGCTGGCGGCGTCGCTCACTTCCTGGGAGCGGATGGTACGGGAGACGTCCTCCCCTTCCAGCACCACCTTCACCTGCTCGCCCTCGACCTGGAACTGCACGTCCAGATTGGCGGCAAGGGGGACCAGGGCCGCCTCGGCGTCAAGCTCCACGTCGTGATGCAGGGCGGCCAGCGCCAGCACCCGGTAGATGGCGCCGGAGTCGAGCAGGTGCCAGCCCAACTTCTCGGCCAGCAGCTGGCACAGGGTGCCTTTACCGGCACCGCTTGGGCCATCGATTGTCATCACGGGGGCCATCTGAGGCATAATTTCTCTCCTGCACATGCTGCATGTGGACGATTTGCACGCATCCCTCACGGGATGGGGTAATGGGCGCCGATTATACCCGAATGCGGGGTCGCTGGCAGTTGTCTGGAAGCAGATATGCGCAAAACTCGTCGCGATTGCGCCAATAATGAGCAATCCATCATGGCACTGTGCAATGCAAGGTTTTGTTCTTATGGTTGTTCTGGATGAGGCGCGCTAAACTGTCCGCCCTTTTTAAGCAGCTGTAGTCAGGAGCAACCCTATGAGCAGCATTACTCTCGTAGCCAAATCCAAGTTGCCGACCCCCTGGGGTACCTTCACGCTGGTGGGCTTTCAGGAAACCGGTACAGGCAAGGATCACGCCGCGCTGGTGATGGGTGATATCGCGGACGGTGAGCCCGTGCTTGGGCGCATTCATTCCGAGTGTCTGACCGGGGATGCCCTGTTCAGCCTGCGTTGTGACTGCGGCTTCCAGCTGCAAGCGGCCATGCAGAACATCGCCAAGGCCGGTCGCGGCGTCTTGCTCTATGTCCGTCAGGAGGGCCGTGGCATCGGCCTGCTCAACAAGATCCGGGCCTATCACCTGCAGGATCAGGGTGCCGACACCGTCGAGGCCAACGTGGCACTGGGTTTCGCCGCCGACATGCGCGATTACACCATCTGCGCCGACATGTTGAAGGCCTTGGAGGTCAAGAGCCTCAAGCTGATGACCAACAACCCGCGCAAACTCAAGGCCATGGAGAGCTTCGGCATTCCCGTGGCGGAGCGGGTTCCCCTGCAGGAGGGGCGCAACCCCCACAACGAGTTCTACCTCTCCACCAAGGCGAACAAGCTGGATCACCTGTTCAAGAAATAAGGGGACTTACCCCGCACCCCGTCAAGACGCCTCCTCAAGGGAGGCGTTTTTATTTGCAAAATAAGTCACTTCAACAGCATCAGATGCTCAGGGGATTGCCTGTGACAGCAGGAAATCCCTAAGCGCTCGGTTGGCCATGGAAAGGGGATCCCCCCGCCGCCAAGCCACGCAGAGATCGAGGAAGATGGGGGGATCGAAGGGCACACCGGTGAGGGCCGTCTCGTCGTCCAGCACCATGCGCAGGAAGGTGGTCACGGCAAATCCCTGGCGCACCACGGCCTTGAGCAGGGGGATGAGGTTGCTCTCGAAGCCGATATTGGGCTCGAGCCCGAGCCCCTGGGCCAGCGCCTCCATGTGTTCGCGGTGATAGAAACCGCGCCTGAACATGGCGAGCTCCTGCTCGAAAAATTGCGGCAGCGAGACGGCGCTCGCCTGGCGCAACGGATGCTCCTCCCCTACCACCATCAGCATCTCTTCGCGTAGCAGCTGGGCCCCCTCCAGCCCTGGCGGCAGATCGCTGGTGATCAGGATGGCCAAGTCCAGGCTGCCATCCACCATGCGGCTGAGCAGCTCCCGGCTGCCCGCCTCCTCCACCCGGATCCTGAGACCGGGATAGAGATGTTTGAACGCCATCAGGATGGGGGGGAAGTAGTAGGAACCCATCATGTAGGGGATGCCGATGCGCACCTCCCCTCGCTCCAGCCCCTTGAGCTCCGCCATCTCCGCCTCGGCCTGATGCATCTGCAACAGCAGGCGCTCGGCGTGGCGGCAGAGCACCTCCCCCTCCGGGGTGAGGCGCACGCTGCGATCCTGGCGATCGAACAGGCGCAGTTCGAGTTGGCTCTCCAGCTTGGCGATGGCCATGCTGACCGCGGGCTGCGCCACGTGCAGGGCGTTGGCGGCCCTGGTGAAGGAGCCGGCGTCCCGCACCGCCAACAGATAGCCGAGCTGTTTCAGATCCATATCAATTTCATTTATCAGATTGATAACATAAATATATTATATTTATATCAAGCGGCGCACTAGTCTGCGGGGTATATCGCAGATAGTTCTGCAAAAAATGCAGTCAGGACAACCGCATATGATCGAAATCGGCAGCCGCGAGTGGATGCGCGCCACCCTGGCCCTGAGCCTGGGTTCCTTCCTGGTGTTTCTCAATCTCTACCAGACTCACCCCCTGCTGCCTCTGCTGGCGCAGGTCTTCTCCGTCAGCTCCCTGTCCGCCGGCTGGACCCTGGCGGGCTGTACCGCCGGGCTCGCGGGCTCCCTGCTGCTCTGCGCCCGGCTCGCCGATCGCTTCGGCCGTCGCCGCATCATGCTGTGGAGCCTGACAGGCGCCATCCTGCTCTCTCTGCTCATCCCGCTGGTGACGCGCTTCGAGGTGCTGGTGACCCTGCGCATCCTGCAGGGGGTCTTGCTGGCGGGCCTGCCCGCCACCGCAATCGCCTACATGGGGGAAGAGTTCAGCAAGCGTGCCCTGCTCTCCGCGGTCGGGGTCTATATCGCCGCCAACTCGCTGGGCGGGATCGCCGGCCGGGTGGTCGGTGGCCTGCTGGCGGGCTGGTTCGGGGATTGGCAGCACACCTTCTTCGGCATAGGTCTCATCAGCCTGGCCCTGCTACCCCTGGTCATCTGGCTGCTGCCGGCCCAGACCCGCTTCGTGGCCGTGGTGGCCGCCCCCGGTCAATTGCGCCAGGCCATCGCCAGCCACCTAGGCAATCCGCTGCTGCTGGGGGCCTACCTCATCGGCGGCCTCAACTTCATGGTGTTCCTCAACCAGTACAGCTACCTCACCTTCCTGTTAGCCGAGGCGCCCTTCTCCCTGCCGACTCAGTGGCTAGGCATGCTGTTTCTGACCTACCTCACCGGCACCCTCGCCTCTTCCATCAGCGGTCGCTGCGCCAGCCGCTGGGGGGCTCAGCGTCTGCTGCTCGCCGGTATCGTGTTGATGGCCATGGGCAGTCTGGCGCTGCTGTTTGGCACCCTGACGGCCATCCTCGGCGGTCTGCTTGTCTCGAGTTTCGGCTTCTTCCTCGCCCACGCCTGTGCCAGTGCCTGGGTGGGTCAGCACGTGGAGCACAACCGGGCGCTGGCCTCGTCGCTCTATCTGGTGGGGTACTATCTGGGGGCCAGCCTGGGGGGCCTGTATCTGCACCCCTTCTGGGAGCGAGGGGGGTTAGGGGGACTGGTAGTCGGCATCGAACTGGTGCTCTGCGTCACCGCAGCGCTCAGCCTCTGGCTCGGACATCTGAAGGGGCGCAGTACGCGCCCCCTCTCCTCCCTCGCCTCCTAGCTCGGCCCAAGGCGGCCGACGGGCATGATGGGTTCTCAACGCGGCCCGTAATAATCCACCGGCACCGGTACCACGGCGCCGGTCATCAGCTCCTCGTCGATCACCTCGCTCAAGGGGCGCAGGTGGAATTTCACCTGACCCGAGGGCAGCATGAGCCCCACATCCGGATTGCGCCCATCCTCGATATTGCCAGTCTTGAATGGCAGCATAGGATGAGCCGCCACCAGCTCATGGAGGGAAGGCACAACCAGCTCTATGTGCTCGAGCCCCGCCTGATGCTGGCGCCCGGGTTTGGGGGCCGCCAGCTCGATGCAGGGCACGCTCACCCCTTGCCAGCAGACGGGTTGGTGCAGCCGGTAGGTGGCGATGGGGCGCCCCCCTATCATGCCCTCCACCAGCAGGACCCCGTGCAGGGCAAGCTCGCCCTTCAGACTCAGGTATTCCGGCAGGGTGGCGGCGCGGTAGCAGAGATGGTCCACCAGAGGCGTCGCAGACTCCCCCATCAGGGCGCTCAGTTCGGTCAGCAACTGGCCAACAAAAGGGGCCATCGGCCCCAGGGTGGTATTCAGTGGATGGGACATATCACCATTTCTTCTTCGGTTGGAACAGGACATCCAGCTCGTCGGCCTCTTTGTCCTTGATGTTTTGCAGCTCTTTCTCGCTGTGCTGCTGCAGGTGCTCCTCCAGCTGGAGCAGGCCCTGGCGCATGTCTTCTTCCCGGGCGAACAGGTAGCCATCCTTGTCGGAGATGTTGGCGAGGGCGCTGAGCCCCTTGGTGTAGAGCTGGCGGCAGGTGCCAAATTGCCCCTGGATCTGGGCATCCATGGCCCGTTTCACCAGGTTGGCGATGTTCACCTTGAGCTGCAGCAGCTCGAGGCGGCGATCCTCCTGGGCGAACCCCTGAGGATCTATCTTGCCCTTGTTGTGCTCCACCCGCAGCACGGCCCGCATCTTCTTGGCCAACTGCAGCATCTGGATCGCCTGGCGATCGGACTCCGGGGTCTTGAAGTGCGCCTCGTCCTGGCTGTTGTAGTGCTCCTGCACATTCTTGATCTGCAGTTGCACATCCTGCACCCGCTGCTTGATCTGGCCAGTGGGCGAGACCAGGGCGATGGCGCGATAGGCATCCAGGATCCTGTGCTGCAGCAGCAGCACCATGTTCTTGGAGAAGGGCACCAGGTTGACGTTCAGCAGCATCTCTTCCGTCTCATCCGCCACCGCCTTGTGGCGAGCGATGGCGTGACGCTTGTCGGCCTCGGCCTTCTGTTTGTATTGCTGCACCACGTTATAGGCGATGACCAGAAACAGGAGCGCGCCGATCGACAGCAATATCAAGGTTAAAATCATAGGGTGTCCAAACTCCTGTCCCAATCCAATTGCCTGATCCTACAACAGCTTACCCCCCGCAGGGTAGCGCCCATTGCCAGCCGACGTCACAACAATGGCATGCGGCCCCATGGCGGGATGCGTGCAGCCTCGGTTCCTCACTCATATCGCCCGCGCCGCCCATTACTTGAGGCAAAAGCCCCTGGATTGCAGGAAGCCCAGCATGAAGGGGCGCGCCTCCTTGCCGAGGATGGCCTTGATCTGACCGCTCCAGGTCTGCTGCTTGTTGTTGCTGCTGCGGGCCTGGTAGTAGGCCTGGATCTGGTCGTCATACTGGGCGAGCAGATCCCGGTCCAGCGCCTCCGGGTAGCGGTTCTCGTGCACCACCAGGGCGCGGGGCAGGCGCGGTTTCTGCTCGGGAGCCTGGGCGGGATGGCCGAGACAGAGGCCAAACAGGGGGATCACCTGATGAGGCAGACCGACCGCTTCGCTCACCGCCGCCGGATTGTTGCGAATACCGCCGATGTAGACCCCCCCCAGCCCTAGGGACTGGGCCGCCAGCAGCGCGCTCTGGGCCATCAGGGCGCCGTCGATGGCACCGATCAGCAGCTGCTCCACAAAACCGGTCTGGGCCTCCGGCACTATCCGGCTGTGGCGCTGGTAATCGGCGCAGAACAGCAGGAACTCCGCCGCCTCGGCCACATAGGCCTGATGGCCGGCGAGCTCCGCCAGGGTGGCGCGCAACCCCTTGTCGGTCACCCGGATGATGCTGTTGGCCTGCAGGAAGCTGGAGCTGGCGGCGGACTGGGCGGCACTCAGGATCTGATCGAGCTGCTCGGCCGTGATGGGATCGGCGGTGAATTGGCGAATGGAGCGATGGGAAAGGATGAGATCGATTGTCGGGTTCATGATGCCTCCGGGATGAAGGCCTCACTTTACCCAAAAAAAGCGAGGGGCCCAAGGCCCCTCGTCACCCTCAAGGGGCGGGATAAACGTAGGGGGCCTGCAGCCCGAGGGGGAAGCCCATCCCCCAGTAGAGCAACAGGAACAGGCTCCAGCTCACCAGGAAGGCCAGGGAGTATGGCAGCATCATGGAGACCAGGGTGCCGATGCCGGTGCTCTTCACATACTGCTGGCAATAGACCACCACAAGCGGGAAGAAGACCATCAGCGGGGTGATGATGTTGGAGGCGGAATCCCCCACCCGGTAGGCGGCCTGGGTCAGCTCGGGGGAGATCCCCACCGCCATCAGCATGGGCACCAGGATGGGGCTGATCAGCGCCCACTTGGCGGACGCCGATCCCACCACTAGGTTGACGGTGGCGGTCAGCAATATGATGCCGACTATGGTCACCTCCCCCGGCAGGGCCAAGGCGTGCAGCACCTCGGCACCGGAGAGTGCCAGCAGGGTACCGAGGTTGGAATCCCCGAACGCCTTGATGAAGAGGGCGCAGAAGAAGGCCATCACCATGTAGGAACCCATCTTGTTCATGGTGGCGGACATGGCGTCGATCACGTCCTTGCCGCTCTTGAAGCTGCCCGCCACGAAGCCGTAGACGATCCCCGGCAGGATGAACAGCAGGAAGATGAGCGGCACGATGGACTTCATCACGGGGGCCGCGAAGGTGGTGAGCGATCCGTCAGCCGCCCGCATCGGCGAGTCGCTCGGCGACAGGGCCAGCCCCAGCAGCACGATGGCCGCCAGCATGGCGAAGCCTGCCCAGTTGAAGGCCCGGCTCTCCTGGGCGCTGTAGCGACCCATCTCGTCGGCGCTCTCCAGCTCCTCGTTGAGAGGGGTGTGCTTGAGGCGCGGCTCGACGATGCGCTCGGTGACGAACCAGCCCACGCAGATGATCAGCAGGGAGGAGGCGCCGGTGAAGAAGATGTTGCACAGGGTGTTGACCATGTACTGGGGATCGAGCAGCTGGGCAGACGACTGGGTGAAGCCCTGCAGCAGAGCGTCGCCGCCGGAGGGCAGGAAGTTCGCGGCAAAGCCGCCGGAGACCCCGGCAAAGGCGGCCGCTATCCCCGCCAGCGGATGACGACCGGCGGCGTGGAAGATGATTCCGCCGATGGGGATGACCAGCACATAGCCCGCATCCGCCGCCGTGTGGCTGACGATAGCCACCAGGATCAGCATGGGGGTCAGGAAACGGGCCGGGGTGACCTTGAGCAGCTTCTTGAGGCCGGTGTTGATGAAGCCGGACTGCTCGGCGACCCCTACCCCCAGCATGGCCACCAGCACTATGCCGAGCGGCGCGAAGCTGGTGAAGGTGGTGACCATGCTGGCGAGAAACTCGGCGAGCCCCGCGCCGGTCAGCAGGTTGTTGACCACCACAGCCTCACCGGTACGGGGATTGACCAGATCGAACGAAAACTGGGAGAGGATCCAGGAGCCGACCCAGACGATCAGGAGGGCGTAGAGGAACAGCATGGCGGGGTCTGGCAGCTTGTTGCCCGCCTTCTCCACCCCGTTCAGAAAGCGGTTCAACCAGCCATTGGGTGGGCTGGCGGGACCTTCGTTGACTGCGGCTTGACTCATTATGGTGATACTCCATTACCAAGGAATGAGGGCGCATACTAGCGATAACGTCCAATAAATCCCATGATATGAGCCATATATTCGATTAATTTTGTTTAATTTGGCATGCCGCACTGCAAAAACGCGACATGCCGCACATTATACAGCCTGGTTTTTAGCCAGATCCCAGCGGATAAGTGCCGAGCTTGCACCGGATGACGAAGCCCGCCGCCGCTACCTCGGCCGCCGTCATGGGGGTGCTGAACAGGAACCCCTGGAAGACGTGACAACCCTGGGCGCGCAAGGCCGCCAGTTCGTGCTCATCCTCCACCCCCTCCGCCAGGATCCCGAGCCCCAGGCTGGTGGCCATGGCGACCGTGGCCCGGATCACCGGCAGATTGAGCCCCACCACGAAGGATCGATCCAGCTTGATGGTGTCGATGGGCAGGCGGTTGAGGTAGGCGAGCGACGAGTAGCCGGTGCCGAAGTCGTCGATGGCTATCTTGATCCCCTGATCGCTCAGGGCGTCGAGAATGTCGATGCACCCCTTCATGTCCAGCATCAGTACGGTTTCGGTCAGCTCCAGGGTTAGCAAACCGGCATCCACCCCGAACGCCTCGAGCTGCTGGGCCACCAGCTCGGGCAGGTTCGCCGACAGCTGGAAACCAGACAGGTTGACCGACACCGGCACCCGCACCTGCCATTGCTGCTGCCACTCTCCCATCTGGGCCAAGGCGGTGGAGAGCACCCAGCTCCCTATTTCACGAATGAGCCCCATCTCCTCCGCCAGCGGGATGAACTCCCCCGGGGAGACGTGCCCCAGCACGGGGTTGTACCAACGCAGCAGGGCCTCGAAGCCGATGAGTTTGCCCTGGGCCACATCCACTTGAGGCTGATAGCGCAGGCTCAGCTCCTGGCGGCCCACCGCCTTGGCCAGAAACTGCTTGAGGGTCAGTTTGCGATGCAGGCTCTGCTGCATGCTGGGGGTGAAGCGCTGCCAGCGCAGTCGCCCCATCTGCTTGGCCTGATACATGGCCATGTCGGCGCGGGTGATGAGGTTGTCCCCGTCGTCGGCGTCGTCCGGGTAGATGGCGATGCCGATGCTGCCCCCTATGGTGACCTCCGGCAGCCCGCTCAGCTGCAGCGGCTTGCTCATCTGGGAGAGCATGAGATCCGCCACCTCCTGGGCCCGCTCGCTCGCCTGGGCGAGGGGCACCAGGGCGGTAAACTCGTCCCCGCCGAGGCGCGCCAGCTCCACGTCCCGCGGGCAGATCTGCTTGAGCCGCCCGGCCACCCGCTCCAGCAGGCGATCCCCCGCCTTGTGGCCGTAGTTGTCATTGACCAGCTTGAAGTTGTCCAAGTCCATGAACACCAGGGCGAAGCGTCCCCCTATGCCGCAATAGGCCTCGAGAGACTTCATCAGGCCGTAGCGGTTGAGCAGACCGGTGAGGGAGTCGTGCCAGGCTAGGTGGCGGTGTTCCAGCTCCTCGAGCTTGCGATCCGTGATGTCCCGCATGGTGAGCAGTATCCTGGCCCCCTGCTGGATGTGGCGAAACTGGTACTGGAACCAGCGCATCCCCTTCAGGGTCCGGCACTCCCCCTCGGCCACCACCTCGTCGAGGCGGGAGAGCCGGCGGTAGAAGGCCTCGTCGGCGCCGGAGAAGACCTGCATCAGCTGACAGACCTCGGCGCCGAAGCAGAGCTCGAAGTGGTGGTTGCCGCTCTCGAGGCGCCCCTGGTTGTCGAACAGGCAGGCCAGGGTATCACCGGTGGCGAGGGAGGACTCCTGATAGAGGGTATCGGCGTCGATCACCGCCTCCGTCATCATCATCAGGCGCCCGGCGATCTCGACCCCGGAGAGGCGCAGATAGACCTGCTTCTTGACCCCCCGCGGTGAGATGGTCCACCACTCGCTGTAGCTGCGCCCCTGCTGGAAGTCCCCGAGATAGCGTTGCAGCAGCAGATCGATGGCGGCGGCCATGTCGGCCGAGAAGTCGCGGGATTGCAGTTCGATGAGGGAACTCGCCTCCCATACCCCGAGTGCCGAGCCATTGGCCCAGTAGATATGATGGCGCTGGATGTCATAGACCCAGATAGGGGTATGGAGCGCATCCATGGCATTGAGTAGGCGTTCGTCTAGCGTATTCATCTTTGGTGGTGATTCATGCTGAGAGCTCATAGCAACACCAGTCACGGCCATCCCTGAACGACGCCAACGTGCTGGTACAAAATCAGATCCGGCTCATAATCTGGAAACATGCATGGGCAAGAGAAGGCCGGTTTTATATGAAAACGCTACATGTGAACCCTATGGTCAGAAGAAACGGACTCACATTGATATTGTTGGGTGTAGTCATAACCATAGCCATGATTTTTATACTTTTTTTGTTTCGCGAACAACTATTAATCCCGGCCATTTCGGTGCTCCTCGCAGGACTGATGACAATATTCGTCGGAGCCCTCAAGCTCAATGAGCCTCATTTTAGTCTCTCCCTGTGCCAGGATTGTCTGCAATATCACCACAAGCACGGTGGCTGGATCCTGAAATGGAGAAATATTCAACGAATTGACCAACCACGTATCCATTTGGGGTGGGATCTGGTGCCCCTCCCCTATATCGGTCTGAAGATTAAGGATTACGACGATTTTTTGACGTTGATCACACCCCGGCTGGCGGTCCGCCTGCTCACCGAGCAGCGCGCCGTGCTGTTGCAGGCCATGAACAGCGAACAGCCGGGTTGCCTCGATGGCAGTTGTGGATCCGGCTTGCTGGGGGGCGAGCTGCTGGAGGAGAGCCGCTTTCGCTCCCCCTCCGGTCAGCGCTACGAGGGGGTGATCGCCATGCTCGGCAACCGCATGACCAGGCTCAGGGACCTGCTGGGGTATGATCTGCTGGTGCCGGACAACAGCCTGGATCGAGCCCCCGCCGATTTTGTCCGCCTGTTGAATGAATATCGCCGGGAATCGAATCTAATCCAGATCAATTAAACGCCCGATTGTGCTTGCCAAGCCAGATGACTCTTCATAAGGTCTCTGGCTTGTTACAAACACCCCCTAAGCCGCTTATGAAGTACATCGAAGAGTTCTATCTGTTCGTCAAGGTGGTGCAAGAGGGCGGTTTCTCCCACGCCGCAGCCGCGCTGGGCATGCCGACCGGCACCATCAGTCGACGTATCTCTCAGTTGGAGGAGCAGCTTGGCTGTAGCCTGCTACACAGATCCACCCGCAAACTGCGCCTCACCGACGAAGGCCTGCGCTATTACGAACGCCTCTGCACCCCCCTTGCCGAGATCGAACAGGCCACCGGCGAGATCCAGGGTCAGGATCGCGACATCAGCGGCCTCATCCGCCTCGCCGCCCCCATCGCCCTGTCCAACACCATACTCGTCGACATGCTGGCCGACTTCGGCCTGCGCTACCCCGAGGTGCAGTTCGACATCACCCAGACCAATGACCACTCCCCCCTGTGCGATCAGGACAGGGATCTGGTGTTCTTCAACGGCGAGCTGCCCCAGGCCCTGCCCAACGCCGTCTGCCTCGGCCACATCGAATACGGGCTGTTCGCCTCTCCCCTCTATCTGGAGAAGATGGGCACCCCGGCACACCCGACCCAGCTGGAAGAGCACGACCTCATCTACTGCTGGCCGCACCGGCACTGGCAATTGATCGGCCGGGACGAGGAGATGGTGCAGATCAAGCGCACCCCGCGCCTGAGTGTCAACCAGACCCAGGCGGCCGTCCGGGCCGCAAGGCGCCACCTCGGCATCGTCAACGCCCCCCAGCACTACGTCCACCCCTTCTTGCAAGACGAGCAACTGGTCGCCGTGCTGCCGGACTGGCAATCGGGCAGACGCCCCTTCTACATGCTGCTCTGCCAGCCCCAGTTCACCCCTTTGCGGGTCAAGATGTTCGCCGAGTTCGTCGAAAAGTACTCGGTCCGCTATCGCAGCCACCAAAGAGACGATCAATTCTTGCCGGCCATGCCCCTGCCCATTGCATCTGACGGCTGATGCTGCGACCTTTACCTGATGCACCCGCACCGACTGGCCAACACCATGAATGTATTGATATGTGATGACTCGGGATTTGCCCGCAAGCAGCTGGCTCGCGCCCTGCCCGCCCCCTGGCAGATAACACTGCACCAGGCCGCCAACGGCCTGGAGGGTGTAGAGCAGATCCTGATGGGCCATGGGGATCTGGTCTTTCTGGATCTCACCATGCCCGAGATGGATGGCTATGGCGTGCTGGAGACCCTCAAGCGAGAGGGGCTGCGCAACAAGGTGATCGTGGTCTCCGGCGACATCCAGCCGGAGGCCCATGCGCGGGTCATGGCGCTCGGCGCCCTGGATTTCATCAAGAAACCCGCCGCCCCCGAGATGCTGCGTGAACTCCTGGAACGCCACGGCCTGTGGCAGGCGGACACGGCGCCCACCCCTGCCGTCGTACCTTCCGCCGCCAGCCCCCATGCCATCGCCCCCATCCAGTTCACCCCCGAACTCAGGGATGTCTATCAGGAGCTTGCCAACGTCGCCATGGGCCAGGCCGCCAACCTGCTGGCCCAGTTACTCGACGCCTTCGTGGTGCTCCCCATCCCGAACGTCAACGTGCTGGAGGTCTCAGAGCTGCACATGGCCCTCTCGGCCGCCGCCGAGTCGGATACCCTCTCCGCCGTCTGCCAGGGCTTCATCGGCGCAGGCATCGCCGGGGAGGCCCTGATCCTGTTCCACGACGCCAGCTTCCAGGATCTGGCCCGCCTGATGAACCATCAGGGGGCGCTCGATCACGGCGCCGAGCTGGAGCTGCTGATGGACACAGCCAACGTGCTCATCGGCGCCTTCCTGCGGGGTTACGCCAATCAGCTCGACACCCCCTTCAGCCAGGGACACCCCGTGGTGCTGGGTCAACACAGGTCCATTCAGGACCTGATCCAGACCAACCAGAGCCGCTGGCGCCGCACCCTGGCCATCGAGATCAACTACCGGATCCAGGGCTATGCCGTGCAGTGCGATCTGCTGCTGTTGTTTACCGAAGACTCCATCGCCACCATGAATCACAAGATCATGCACATGCTCTAGGGGCCAAAAGCCCCGCTGGCAGCATGAATGACCCGACAAGACACAGAGGAGTGACCATGGAAATCCGTGAATTTCATTGGCTGATGAACATAGTGCAGAACCTGGACGTGGGGCTGATCGTGCTCAGCCGGGACTACAGGGTGCAGGTATGGAACGGCTTCATGGAGAGCCACAGCGGCCGGCTGGCCGGTGAGGTGCGCGATCAGAGTCTGTTCGACCTCTTCCCGGACGTGGACAGGGCCTGGTTCGAGCGCAAGGCGAACATGGTGTTCAAACTGAACAACCGCGCCTTCAGCTCCTGGGAGCAGCGCCCCTACCTGCTGCGCTTCTCCAACTACCGCCCCATCACGGGCTCGGCCCCCCACATGTACCAGAACCTGACCCTGGTGCCGCTGGCCGACTTCGGCGGCCAGGTGACCCATCTGGCTGTCATGATCTACGACGCCACCGACGAGGCGACCCTGATCCTGGGCCAGCGTCAGGGCTGATCATCCCCCTGCCACAGATGACGAGGGCGCCTGCAGGCGCCCTCTCTTTTCCATAAACAAGTCGAGTCACCCCATCAGGCGCTCAAGAACTCGGTGAAGGCGTCGATCACCTCCTCGATGTCGTCGTCGGTGATCTGCAGGTGGGTCACCAGCCGCATCTCTCCGTAGCCGGAGAAGAGGATCCCCCGCTCCTTCATAAAGGTGAGCAGGGCCTCGCTCTGGTTCTTCGCCAGGCGCAGGAACACCATATTGGTCTGCACCTCGGCCAGCTCCAGCTCGATGCCGGGCAGGGCCGCCAGCCCTTGTGCCAGCCGTCTGGCGCGGCGATGGTCGTCCGCCAACCGAGTGATGTGCTGATCCAGGGCGAACAAACCGGCCTGGGCCAGGATCCCCCCCTGACGCATGCCCCCCCCCAGCATCTTGCGCAGCCGTCTTGCCCGGGCGATGAAGGCGCCTGAGCCCACCAGCAGGGAGCCCACGGGGGCCCCCAGTCCCTTGGAGAGGCAGACGGAGACGCTGTCGAAGGGCGCCGCAATGGCCGCGACCGGCTCGCCGCTCGCCACCACGGCGTTGAACAGGCGGGCGCCGTCGAGGTGCAGCCGCAGGCCATGGCGGTCGGCGAGATCCCGCACCTGCTGCAGGTACGACAGCGGCAGCACCTTGCCGTTGTGGGTATTCTCGAGGCAGATGAGCCGGGTCTGGGCGAAGTGGGCATCGTCGGGAGCCAAGCTGGCTTGCAGGTCCGCCAGCGCCAGGGTGCCGTCGGCCTGGGTGGGAACGGGCTGCAGCGCCACCGAGCCCAGCACGGCGCTCCCCTGGGCCTCATAGCGATAGATGTGGGAGGCACCGCCCAGCACGGCACCTTCGCCGCGCTGGCAGTGGCTCATCATCGCCAGCAGGTTGGACATGGTGCCGGAGGGCACGAACAGAGCGGCCTCTTTGCCAAGCAGCTCGGCCCCCCTGCGCTCCAGCGCGTTGATGCTGGGATCTTCCCCATAGACATCATCCCCCACCTCGGCGTGCAGCATGCTCTGGCGCATGGCCTCCGTGGGCTGGGTCACGGTATCACTTCGTAAATCGATATAGCGCATGTCATCCTCCTGATGCAGGTGGATGACATTAACCAGACGGGGCCGGGCTGGCAAGAAATGGGACGCCGGAGTGTGAACCCGGCCAGCTACCAGGGCAGCGATTGGCCATGCAGATCAAGGAAGCTGCCGGACTGGGACGGGGTGAGGGTGCCGATGAGATCCAGCAGACGGGGGGCAACCAGGGCGGGATCCTGCAGCAGGGCCGGATCCCGCTCATGCAGGAAGGGCTGCTGCATGGGGGTATCCATGAGCCCGGGATGGACGGTGACAACCCCGGCGCCGGGGAAGCGGCTCGCCCACTCCACCGCCAGGATCCGGGCCCCCATGTTGAGGGCCGCCTTGCTCATTCGGTAGCTGTAACGACCAGGTTCGCTCAGGCGACCCGTGCTGCCCAGGCTGCCCGCCAGATCCGAGACGGAGCAGAGCCACAGGCTGGTCGCCGGCCCCATCAGCTGGCTCAGGTTGGCGCCAAGGGCCAGGTGAGGCCAGGCATTGGCCTGCAGGCTCTCGTTGAGCCAGCCCGGCTCCACCTCCTCCACCTGCCGCTCCGGCATGTGGTTGAGATCATAGAGCAGGCCTATGGTGTTGATCACCACAGTCGGCAGGCTCTCCCTGTCATAGAGGGTGAACAGGGCCTCAAAGGAGAGCGGATCCACCTCCTGCAACGGGAAGTAGCGGGCGGGATCCAGCCCCCTTGGCAACTGCCTGCCTGCCAGTATCCACTCCTGGCCACGATCCGCCAGCTCGTGCGCCAGCGCCGTGCCCAACCCGCCACTGCCCAGGATCAGATAGCTCATCTCCACGTCCTTGGATTTGCCCTTTGCTTAGAGGGTATCAGAAGCCTGGCCGGCCGGCTCAGGCCTCTGCCAGATGGCGGCCAAACTCCCGCGCCCGCGCCAAGTCCAGAAAGCCGTCGGCCTGCTTGTGACTGCGCAGGAACTGGTAGTAGGCGAGCAGGGTGACGAGCTGCGCCTCATCGGGCAGGGGCTGCTCCGGGTGGCGCTCCTGCAGCAGAGTGCCCGCCGCCGCCAGCGCCTCCCTGTCCACCACCTCGGCCTGGCGGTAGAGATAGCCGCAGCCGGTGGCGAGCCACTCCAGGGAGCAGTTCGCCCCCATGGCGATCTGGTTCGCCTTGCCAAGGCCGGGTTCGGCCCCCTTCAGGTACTTGCGGATCAAGGCTTCGCTCAGACCCACCTTGCGGGCGAAGGCGCTCACGCTCCCCTCCCCGATCAGACTCTGCAACCTTTCGGCAAACCCTTCCATCTTTCCTCCCCAGAACCAAAGTTCGAATTTGCGCGGGGCGCATTATTGCCTTGTCCGCCGGAAGAGACCAAGATGCAGGCAGCATTAATTTCACCTATCCATCGATTCTTCCGCTATCTCCCAAGGAGTCACCATGTCCGTATCCCGCCTCGCCCTGCATCCCGAGGGCCCGACCTTCTCCCGCCTCATCATGGGCTACTGGCGCCTGATGGAGTGGCAGCTCTCCCCCGCGGCCCTGCAGGATCTGATGAAGTACCACCTGGATCTGGGGGTGACCACCATAGATCACGCCGACATCTACGGCGGCTACCAGTGCGAGGAGGCGTTCGGCCGGGCCCTGCGCCTCGAGCCCTCCCTGCGCAGCCGGATGGAGATCGTCAGCAAGTGCGGCATCGCCCTCACCGCCAAGCCCGAGCATGCCCTCAACCACTACAACACCGGCAAGGCGCACATCATCGCCAGCGCCGAGGCCTCCTTGCAAAAGCTCGGCACCGATCATCTGGATTTGCTGCTGATCCACCGCCCGGATCCCCTGCTGGATGCGGACGAGGTCGCCGATGCCTTCGTGACCCTGAAGCAGGCGGGCAAGATCAAGCACGCCGGGGTCTCCAACTTCACCGCCCGCCAGTTCGAGCTGCTGCAATCCCGCCTCCCCTTCCCCCTGGTCACCAACCAGCTGGAGATCTCGCCGCTCCACCAGGAAGGGACGCTGGATGGCACCCTGGATCAGTGCCAGCAGCTGCGCATCAAGCCCATGGCTTGGTCCTGCCTCGGTGGCGGCCGGTTGTTCCATGATCCGGCCTTTGGCCCATTGCGCGCCGAACTCGAGCAGATCCGTCAGGAGGTGGGGGCCCAGACCATGGAACAGGTGGTGTACGCCTGGGTGATGATGCTGCCGAGCCAACCCCTGCCGCTCATCGGCTCCGGCAAGCGGGAGCGGATCGCCGCCGCCGTGGCGGCCGAATCCATCCGGCTGAGCCGCCAGCAGTGGTTCCGGATCCGCAAGGCCGCCCTCGGTTATGACGTGCCCTGATCCCGCTTTTTCAGACAAACAAAACGGCATGGAGGATCCATGCCGTTTTTCGTTATCGAGACGATTCAACGGTGGCGCTGGGGGCGACCACGAGGAGCATCTGTCTTCGGCTTGGCCTGATTGACGGTGATGGTGCGCCCGCCGACCTCGGTGCCGTGCAACCCGGCGATAGCCTTCTCGGCATCTCCGTTGACCGGCATTTCAATGAAGCCAAACCCCTTGGACTGACCGGTATCCCGGTCGATGATGATATCGACCTTATCTACCTGTCCAAATTGGCTGAACACGCTTGTCAGTTCGTCGGCCGTCATCCGGTACGACAGATTTCCTACGTAAATCTTCATGCCATCCACTCTCGATTCTAGGTGCCTTATCTATGCATCCACCGACAGGGAAGTAAGGGCACAACCCCCTTGCCGGACCAGCCATGGCATCATGCCGTGGCACTCCTCATCCCACAGCCCAAGTCATTGATCTCTTGGGCTATCGGCACGAGAAAGATCATTTCGAATCAGAGGCAGTATCTGAGCTTTATGGCAAGTTGTCGAGAAAATAGTCAGATCAGGCCGGTTGCAGGCCGGCCAGGATCTCCCCGAGGGCACGGCGACCATGCCAGGCCCGTTTAAAGCCGAAGCGATAGACGCCGGGCGCCACCTCGTGGGTTCCCTCCCGGGTCAGCCGCAACAAGGCGGTGGTCGCGGCCAGGGTGTCGGTATCTAGGGCCAGATCCAGGCTGAAGTCGAGCCACTGTCCATCGTGGCCCACCTTGCGATCCCGCGTCATCCCCACCAGCGCCGCCCTGGGCAGGGCCAGCGCCTTGTCGTCCCCGCCATTGAGCAGATACAGGTGTTCATCGTCCCAAGCGAGCTCCGCCAGCCGCCAGCGTTGCCAGTTGCGGGGCAGCACCATCATCAGCAGCACGATCCCGCCAAACACCAGGCCCACCCAGGGCAGCAGCCCCATCTCGGGATAGCCCAGCCAGATGGCCGTCATGACGGTGCCAAGGCTCGCCAGCAACAGGCAGATCATGATCCCGTAGAAACGCCGCGCCGGCGGCATCAACCAGTACAGCCCCGGCCGCGCCGCCAGTTCACTGACTCTCATCTCGCTCTCCTCTCATGGTGATTGGCGCGCATTGTGCGCGAGCCCGCCCTTGTGTTGCAACCCGCATGCCTGCGGATGACGAGCCTTCCCCTCTGTTGGTATGATTGGGGTTATCTGAGCCCACACTCAAGCCCGCACACCGGGCGCCACAGCCGGACATCCCATGCTCACTACCGCACTCTTGCTCGCCACCAGCACCTTTTTGACCCCGCCTCGAGCCCTCCAGAGCGAGGCGATCGGTGGTTACGCCGCCGGCTGTCTGCGAGGCTCGATGGCCCTCCCCCTGGAGGGGCCCGGTTATCAGGTCATTCGCAGCAAGCGACTGCGCTATTACGGCCACCCGGACCTCATCCATTATCTGCAGGGGCTGGCGAGCCGGACCAAGATGGCCGGCATGCCGGATCTCTACATCGCCGATCTCGCCATGGCCAGAGGGGGGCCCTTCAGCTCCGGCCACCGCAGCCACCAGACCGGCCTTGATGCCGACATCTGGTTCAGAATGGCCGACAAACCTATCGCCAGGTGGGAGCAGGATGCCCCCAAGGAGTGGGCCCTCATCGACGAACCCAGCTACCGGGTACTGCCGGGGCGCTTCGGGCCCCAGCAGCTTGAGCTGCTGCGTCTGGCGGCCAAACAGCCCGAGGTCAACCGCATCTTCATCAACCCCGCGCTCAAGGCCGAAGTGTGCAAGCGCGCACCAGACGAGCCCTGGGTAGCCAAGCTGCGCCCCTGGGTCGGCCACTTCAGCCACTTTCACGTGCGCTTGCGCTGCCCGGTTGGCAACCCGGACTGTCAGCCCCAGGCCCCCATTCCTCCCGGCAATGGCTGTGGCGCCGAGCTGGCCTCCTGGCTCAAAGACAAACCCCAGTTGCCCAGGGTATCGACGAGCTATCGCGCGCCCACCCTACCGAGTCGTTGTGAGGGCTGACCACAAGCTGGTATGGTGTCAGCGCCGAATTAAATACATCCAATGGAGACAACAAGATGGCCATTTCTCTCTGGCGCAAGACCACCCAGAGCCTGTTGATGTTGACCCTGCTGCTGGGGTTGACCGGATGCGGCATGAACAACATTCCGACCCTGGATGAACAGGTCAAGGCGAGCTGGGGTCAGGTGGAGAACCAGTACCAGCGCCGCGCCGATCTCATTCCCAACCTGGTAGCCACCGTCAAGGGCTATGCCAGCCATGAGCAGGAGACCCTCAAGGCGGTGACCGACGCCCGCGCCCGGGTCGGCAGCCTGCAGGTGAGCGACCCTTCCCAGTTGAAGGCGTTTGAAGCCGCCCAGGACCAACTCTCCAGCGCCCTCTCCCGGCTGATGGTGGTGGTGGAACGCTACCCGGATCTCAAGGCGGATCAGCAGTTCCTCACCCTGCAGGCCCAGCTGGAGGGCACAGAAAACCGCATCGCCGTGGCCCGTCGCGACTACATAGAAGCGGTACGCCAGTTCAATACCGAGATCCGCACCTTCCCCGGGGTCATCTGGTCTAAGCTGCTCTACTCGGATCTCACCGCCAAGCCCAGCTTCAGCGCCAAACCCGGTGCCGACGAGGCGCCCAAGGTCAGCTTCCAATGAGCCGAACACCCGGCGGGCCCCGGCCTGCGACCCTCACTATCTTGCCCCGTCAGATCCAGTGGCTCATGCAGGGGTTGCTCTGCCTCCTGGCCCTGTGGACGACGGCCCTGCACGCCGCCCCCAGCTTCCCCGCCCTGAGCGGCCGGGTGGTGGACGAGGCGAACCTGATGTCCCGCAAGCAGGCCCACCAGCTGACCCAGCAACTGGCGGCATTCGAGAAGCGCAGCGGCGTCCAGCTGGTGGTGGTCTCCATCGACAGCCTGGAGGGTGACACCATCGAAGAGTACGGTTACCAGCTCGGCCGCCACTGGGGCATAGGCCAGAAGGGAAAAGACAACGGCGTGCTGCTGCTGATCGCCCAGGATGAACGCAAGGTGCGCATCGAGGTGGGCTATGGCCTGGAAGGGGCCCTGCCCGATGCCATCGCCGCCAACATCATCCAGACCCGGATCCTGCCCGCCTTCAAGCGCGGCGACATGGTGGCCGGCATAGTCGCCGGCAGCCAGGGCATCATGCAGGCCCTGGCCGGGGAGTATCAGCCCCGTGACACCGCCAAGCAGGAGAAGGGGGGCGGCCCCTGGCTGTTCATCCTGGTAGTGATCGCCATGATCATCTTGCACAACCTGCGAGGCGGTGGTGGTGGCGGCTCAGGTGGCCGTCGCCTGGCCGCCTATCTGGCCGGTGGCTTAGGGGCCGGGCGCCCCGGCGGCGGATTCGGTGGCGGCGGTTTTAGCGGTGGTGGTGGCAGTTTCGGCGGCGGCGGCGCCTCCGGTGGCTGGTAATCGAGGAACAAGAGACAACACGATGATTTCGAAACAGTTCTATCACACCCTGCAGGCCAGGGTGCGGCAAGCCGAGCAGGCAACGGACGCGGAGCTGGTGACAGTGCTGGCCCCGGCCAGCGATGGTTATCGCTATATTCCGACCCTCTGGGCCGCCCTGCTGGCCATGCTCACCCCGCTGCTGGTGTTCCAGCTCGGCTTCTGGCTCGGCTGGTACGAGATCCTGCTGGTGCAGTGGTCGGTCTGGCTGCTGCTGAGCCTGCTGTTCCACTGGACCCCCATCAAGATGCGGCTCATTCCCAAGAAGGTGCGCCAGCATCGCGCCGCCCTGATGGCACGTCTGCAGTTTGTCGAGCAGGGGCTGCACCGCACCCGGGACCGGCTGGGGGTGCTCATCTTCGTCTCGGTGGCGGAGCATTATGTGGAGATCCTGGTGGACGACGGCATCGCCCAGCACATCGACAACGCCCAGTGGCAGGAGATCATCGACGACTTCGTGGTACGGGTGCGCAACAAGGAGGTCGAACAGGGCTTCCTCGAATGTGTGGAGCGCACCAGCGACATCCTGACCGATGCCTTCCCGGCCACCCGGGATCAGAACGAGCTGCCGGACAGTCTGATCATCCTGGACAAGCCCTGATCGGGATTAAAAAACCGGCATTCTGCTCACTGGATAGGCATTCGATAAAGATCATGAAAAATAAGGGGAAAAGTGATTGACCCAGGTCCGGCTTTCCCCTATATTACGCCCCGTTCCAGCGCAACGGCGCAACGAACCCCGTGGTGATTGAACACGTTAAACAGCAGTCGAAAATTTGGTGAGGTGTCCGAGTGGCTGAAGGAGCACGCCTGGAAAGTGTGTATACGGCAACGTATCGAGGGTTCGAATCCCTCCCTCACCGCCAAATTAGAAAAACCGACCTCAGGGTCGGTTTTTTTGCTTTCCGACTCTCTCCCGCTGACATCGGCCCCTTCCCCGGCCCTTATTCCCCTCCTCTTCCCTGCCCGCTCTCTACTTCTCTCTACCTTAGCCAACGGCCTTCCCAAGACGCCATCCGTGGCGGATCCCCTCAGGCAAGCCGATGGGGCCCCGTCCAGGAGCTATGCTTTTGGTCGCCCATGGAGGGAAGCCTTCGGCATCAGCCCGGCTGGCTCCTGGCGATCACATCTTTATTCAACAGGAGATAAAGCGATGAGCGAGCAACCCACCATAGTCCTGGTGCACGGCTTCTGGGGCGGCGCGGCGCACTGGGGCAAGGTCATAGTGGCGTTATCACGGCGGGGCTTCACCAAGTTGAAGGCTGTGGAGCTGCCCCTCACCTCCCTGGCCGACGACGCCGAGCGAACCCGCAAGATGGTGGCCCAGCAGAGCGGCCCCGTGCTGCTCGTCGGCCACTCCTACGGCGGGGCCGTCATCACGGAGGCGGGCAACCTGCCCAACGTGATCGGCCTGGTCTATGTCGCGGCCTTCGCCCCGGATGCCGGCGAAAGCCCGGGCGCCCTCACCCAGAGCCTGCCGCCCGCAGCCATGGCCAACATAGCGCCCGACAGCGACGGCTACCTCTGGATAGTGGCGGACAAGTTTCACGAGAGCTTCTGCCAGGACTTGACCCCGGAGGAGGCGCTGGTGATGGCGGTGACCCAGAAGGCGCCACTGGGGGGCACCTTTGGCAACAACATCACGGCCCCGGCCTGGAAGAAAAAACCAAGCTGGTATCAGATATCCAGCGAAGATCGCATGATCCACCCGGACAATCAGCAAAAAATGGCGTCGCGCATCGCACCGCGCAAGACGGTGACGCTGGCGGCCAGCCACGCCTCCCTCGCCTCGCGAGCGGACGAGGTGGCATCCCTCATCGCGGAGGCGGCCAGCCAGGCCGGTTGAAGGTGATCGGTGGATCCCCGCGGCGCCCCAAGGGCCCTCGGGGATCCGCTGGCACGGACAGGCTCCGCAGCCTGACCGGGTCGATCACAGGTTTTGACCTCTCCTCCCTGGCCCTATCCCCTGTTAGGGCCTCTTCCTCAATGACTGGTGTCAAACGCACACTACCACTCGCCCCATCAAGGCCCTCATGATCCCGCCATCTTGGCCGAAACAGGAGAGACGGATCCATGATTTCGAGCCGTCCGATATTGCTCATCGATTGGATTTCATTTTGAAAAACTGATAGTTAAGTGGCTACACTAGCCACATTCAACGCATAGGGACATGGACACATGAGTCTGATCGGTTTGCTGTTAGCCTTGGCAGCCATTTTGGGTGGCAACCTGATTGAGGGGGGCCATCCCAGCGCCCTGCTCGATCTGCCCGCCTTCCTCATCGTGATCGGAGGAACCGTGGGCGCCGCCCTGACCCAGTTCCCCTTCTCCGTGGTCGGCAAGACGTTCAAACGCTTCAAGTGGCTGATCAGCCCGCTACGCATCGACATGCTGGAGCAGGCCCAGTTGCTGGAGACCCTGGCGGGCAACGCGCGACGCAGCGGCATGCTCGCCCTGGAGGGCATGATCGACGACATCAAGGATCCTTTCCTGCAAAAAGGGGTGCAGATGATGGTCGACGGCTATGAGAAGACCAAGATCCACGAGGTGCTGGAGAACGAAATAGAGTTCGAGCAGGAAGATCTCGAGCAGACCGCCAAATTCTACGAAGCCATGGGGGGTTACTGCCCCACCATGGGCATAGTCGGCGCCGTGTTCGGCCTGATCCACGCCATGGGGCTGCTCGATCAGCCGGACAAGCTGGGGGGCGCCATCGCGGTGGCCTTCGTCGCCACCATCTACGGGGTCGGTGCCGCCAACCTCATCTTCCTGCCATTTGGCAACCGCTACAAAGGCTTCGCCCACCAGATCCGCCACTACAAGGAGATGACCCTGACCGGCATCCTCTGCATCGTGGACGGTGAATCCCAGCAGCGGCTGCAAGTGACCCTTGAACCCTACCTTGGAGGTCATGGTGGCCAAAAAGAAAAAGGCTGAGGCGCCGGAGAACCATGAACGCTGGCTGGTCTCCTATGCCGACTTCATGACCCTGCTGTTCGCCCTGTTCGTGGTGCTCTACTCCTTCGCCATGGCCAAACAGTCGGAGACCCGGGTGCTGATCCAGGGCTTTATCGAATCCCTTGGCAAGATCGGCCTCATCTCCATGCCCGCCGGCTCCCCGGTGATGCAGGGGGGCACCGGCATCCTGGAGCCCGAGTCCAAGACCACTCCGGGCACCTCCCAGAAGGAGCAGGTGCTGGACACCCAGACCCCGGCCGCCGCCTCGGATCCCTTCAACGAGACCATAGGTGCCTCGGAGAAGCCCACCGCGACCGAATCCTGGCCCCACAAGACCAAGGAGCAGGACTGGGCCGTCGCCACCAAGCAGAAGCTGGAACAGCAGCTCAAGAGCCAGATCGAATCCAAGGAGATCGAGGTGGAGCAGCTCGGCAGCCAGCTGGTGATCCGCATCGGTGAGCAGACCCTGTTCCCGGCAGACTCGGCCTTCCTGCAGCCCCAGTTCATCCCCCTGGTGAACAAGGTCTCGGACGTGCTGGCGGACATCCCCGGCAAGGTGGTCGTCACCGGTCATACCGACAACTCCCAGGCACCGGTGGAACTCTATCGCAACAACTGGGAGCTGTCGGTACTGCGGGCGGCCACCATAGTGCACACCCTGCTCACCAACCCCAAGCTGGACTCCCGCCGGGTGGTGGCACAGGGGGCCGCCGATACCCAGCCCCGCTATCCCAACGACACCCCGGCCCACCGTCAGGCGAACCGGCGGGTGGAGATAGTGCTCTCCCAGGGCAATGCCGCCGAGCAGTCCCTCCCCCTGCTCAAACCCTGATCAACACACGAACACCATGTGATCAGGATGTTAATATCCATAGAGTGAACAACCCCGCCATGCGGGGTTGTTCGTTTTTCCGATTAGTTTATTTTTCCGCCAAATCAACTCAATCCGCCCTCTCGCAAAAGCGATTGAAAATGATTCTCAAATGAGAAAATTGACCTCGCTAGCAAAACACGATTTTCCTCCCGCTGATTAATAATTAATCCTTTGAAATGACATGTAAATCAGTACGGAAGTGGCATAATACGTAACACCCTTGTTAAGTCACATGATTAATTCGGTTAGGGAAAACCTATATGTTTGCTGATATTGCTGTCCAGCATTGGGCCTTTGCTGTTTATGTCATTGGGGCCATCTGTATCTGCCTGACCATGATTGGTCTCGCCGCCCTGCTGGGAGGCCGCGCTTACGGCCGTGCCAAGAACAAACCCTTCGAATCCGGTGTCGACTCCGTCGGCAATGCCCGTCTGCGCTTCTCCGCCAAGTTCTATCTGGTTGCCATGTTCTTCGTCATCTTCGACGTCGAGGCACTCTATCTGTTCGCCTGGTCCGTCTCCGTACGGGAGACCGGCTGGGTCGGCTTCATCGAAGCCGCCATCTTTATCACCCTGCTGCTGGTCGGTCTCATCTACCTGTGGCGCATCGGGGCCCTCGACTGGGCACCGAAGAAACCTGTCCTGACTGACAAGAAGCCAGACTGATTTACCGATTATCCCTTTGAGGTTGCACCATGAAGTACACCCTGACCCGGATCGACCCGGATGCGCCCGTTGAGCGCTACCCCCAGGAACAGCGCCAGACCGTCGAGGATCCCCTGGCCCAAGAGGCCTCGCGGGGCATCATGATCGGGCGCCTCGAAGAGGTGCTGCAAGACACCGTCAACTGGGGTCGCAAGAACTCCCTCTGGCCCTACAACTTCGGCATCTCCTGCTGCTACGTGGAGATGTGTACCGCCTTCACCTCCCCCCACGACGTGGCCCGTTTCGGCGCCGAGGTCATCCGGGCCTCACCGCGCCAGGCGGACTTCATGGTGATCGCCGGTACCCCCTTCATCAAGATGGCCCCCGTCATCCAGCGCCTGTATGAACAGCTGCTCGAACCCAAGTGGGTCATCTCCATGGGGGCCTGCGCGAACTCCGGCGGCATGTATGACATCTACTCGGTGGTGCAGGGCGTGGACAAGTTCCTGCCGGTTGACGTCTATATCCCGGGCTGCCCGCCCCGTCCCGAGGCCTTCTTGCAGGCATTGATGCTGCTGCAGGACTCCATCGGCAAGGAACGCCGTCCCCTCTCCTGGGTGGTCGGCGATCAGGGGATCTACCGTCCCCAGATGCAGGCCGAGAAGGAGCGTAAGCGCGGCGAGCGGATCAACGTCACCAACCTGCGCACGCCGGATGAGATCTGACCATGAAACTGACTCGAGAATTCCCCAATAACTACACCATGGCCCAGTGGCAACCCTCAGATCACGCCGATGCCCAGGTGGTGGGCGAGCTGTTCGCCCACTTCGGCGCCGAGCGTTTCACCGTCCAGAGCACCCGCACCGGCGTGCCGGTGATCTGGCTCTCCCGCGAGCTGCTGCTGGACGTGATGGGCTTCCTGCGCAAGCTCCCCTCTCCCTTCGTGATGCTGTTCGATCTCAGCGCCACCGACGAGCGGATGCGCAGCCAGCGCCACGGCCTGCCCGAGAGCGACTTCACCGTCTTCTATCACCTCATCTCCATCGACCGCAACGCCGACGTGATGCTGAAGGTGCCCCTCAAGGAGGGCGATCTCAACCTGCCCACCGTCAGCCGCCACTTCCCGAACGCCAACTGGTATGAACGGGAAGTCTGGGATCTGATGGGCATCACCTTCGACGGTCACCCCCACCTGACCCGCATCATGATGCCCAAGAGCTGGCAGGGTCACCCCCTGCGCAAGGACTACCCGGCGCGGGCTACCGAGTTCGATCCCTTCATGCTCGATGCGGTCAAGCAGGATCAGGAGCAGGACAACCTGCTGTTCAAGCCCGAAGAGTGGGGCATGGCCCGGGGCAACGAGAACGAAGACTACATGTTCTTGAACCTGGGGCCGAACCACCCCTCCGCCCACGGTGCCTTCCGCCTGGTGCTGCAGCTCGACGGGGAAGAGATCCGCGATTGCGTACCCGACATCGGCTATCACCACCGCGGTGCCGAGAAGATGGGCGAGCGCCAGTCCTGGCACAGCTACATCCCCTACACCGACCGGGTCGAGTACCTGGGCGGCGTGATGAACAACCTGCCCTATGTGCTGGCGGTCGAGAAGCTGGCAGGCATCAAGGTGCCGAACCGGGTCGACATGATCCGGGTGATGCTGGCGGAGCTGTTCCGCATCCAGAGCCACCTCTTGTTCATTGGCACCTATATCCAGGACGTGGGGGCCATGACCCCGGTCTTCTTCACCTTCACCGACCGCCAGCGGATCTACACCATCATCGAGGCCATCACGGGCGCGCGCATGCACCCGGCCTGGTTCCGCATCGGCGGCGTGGCGCACGATCTGCCCCAGGGCTGGGCTCGCCTCATCCAGGACAACCTGCTGAGCTGGCTGCCCAAGCGGCTGATGGAGTATGAAAAGGCCGCCATGCGCAACAGCATTCTGCGCGGTCGCACCATAGGCGTCGCCGCCTACAATACCGAACAGGCCCTGGCTTGGGGCACCACTGGGGGCGGCTTGCGCGCCACCGGCCTCAACTTCGACGTGCGCAAGTGGCGCCCCTACTCCGGCTACGATCAGTTCGAGTTCGAGGTGCCGATCGGAGCCAACGGTGATGCCTATGATCGCGCCCTGGTGCGCATCGAGGAGATGCGCCAGAGCATGCGCATCATAGAGCAGTGCATGAAGAACATGCCGGAAGGCCCGTTCAAGGCGGATCACCCCCTCACCACGCCGCCGCCCAAAGAGCGCACCCTGCAGGACATCGAGACCCTAATCACCCACTTCCTGCAAGTGTCCTGGGGCCCGGTCATGCCGGCCGCCGAGTCCTTCCAGATGATAGAGGCGACCAAGGGGATCAACAGTTATTACCTGACCAGCGACGGCTCCACCATGAGCTACCGGACCCGGATCCGCACCCCGAGCTTCGCCCACCTGCAGCAGATCCCCTCGGTGATCCGCGGCCAGATGGTGTCGGATCTCATCGTCTACCTGGGCAGTATCGATTTCGTTATGTCGGATGTAGATCGTTAAGTCCTCGCCGTGCCCCTAGGGGGCGACGGGACAAGAAGAATAAGCGACAGAAGGTCAAGTCATGAGCCAACAATGTCAGTGCCAGAACAACTCATCCCCAGCGGGACAAGGCCAGTGCCAGGGCAAGGGAGACGGACTCGTCCCCGGGCAACAGGACGGCTTCGTCCTGAGCCAGGCCGAGCGCGAGGCCATCGAACATGAGAAACATCACTACGAAGATCCCCGTGCCGCCAGCATAGAAGCGCTCAAGATAGTGCAGCAGGCCCGCGGCTGGGTACCGGACGGTGCTATCCATGCCATCGCCACCGAGCTCGGCATCCCCGCCAGCGACGTGGAGGGGGTCGCCACTTTCTATAGCCAGATCTTCCGCCAGCCGGTGGGTCGCCACATCATTCGCGTCTGCGACAGCATGGTCTGCTACATCAACGGTCACGAGCAGTTGCTGGCCGGCCTCAAAGAGGTGATGAACCTGGCCCCGGGCCAGACCTCGGCAGATGGCCGCTTCACCCTGCTGCCGGTCTGCTGCCTCGGCAACTGCGACAAGGGGCCGGCGCTGATGATAGACGACGACACCTATGGCGGCCTCGATGCCGTCAGCCTGCTCAAGACCCTGGAGGCCTACCCATGAGCCTGCAGCCCACCAAGCGTCTCGCCTCCCTCGGCACCGCCAACCGTATCGCCCGTGCGGCCGAGACTCACCCCCTCACCTGGCGCCTGCGGGACGACGGCCAGCCGGTCTGGCTGGAGGAGTACCAGTCCAAGCAGGGCTACGAGGCCGCCCGCAAGGCACTGGGCCAGATGAGCCCTGACGAAATCGTCAGCACCGTCAAGGACGCGGGCCTCAAGGGCCGCGGCGGCGCCGGCTTCTCCACCGGGGTGAAGTGGGGCCTGATGCCCAAAGACGAGAGCATGAACATCCGTTACCTGCTCTGCAACGCCGACGAGATGGAGCCGAACACCTGGAAGGATAGGCTGCTGATGGAGCAGCTCCCCCACCTGCTGATCGAGGGGATGATCATCTCGGCCCGGGCCCTCAAGGCTTACCGGGGCTACATCTTCCTGCGCGGTGAATACGTGGACGCCGCCGCCCACCTGCGCCGAGCGGTGGAAGAGGCCAAGGCCGCGGGTCTGCTCGGCAAGAACATCCTGGGCTCGGGGTTTGACTTCGAGCTGTTCGTCCACACCGGCGCCGGCCGCTACATCTGCGGCGAGGAGACGGCCCTCATCAACTCCCTGGAAGGGCGCCGCGCCAACCCGCGCGCCAAACCCCCCTTCCCCGCCGTCTCCGGCGTCTGGGGCAAGCCCACCTGCGTCAACAACGTCGAGACCCTGTGCAACGTGCCCGCCATCATCGGCAACGGCGTGGCCTGGTATCAGGGGCTGGCGCTGCCGGGTTCTGAGGATCACGGCACCAAGCTGATGGGCTTCTCCGGCAAGGTCAACAACCCGGGACTGTGGGAACTGCCCTTTGGCATCACGGCCCGCGAATTGTTTGAAAACTACGCCGGCGGCATGAAGCCCGGCTATCGCCTGAAGGCCTGGCAGCCGGGGGGCGCCGGTACCGGCTTCCTGCTGCCCGAGCACCTGGATGCCCAGATGTATGCCGGCGGCATCGGCAAGGTCGGCACCCGCATGGGCACAGGCCTCGCCATGGCGGTGGATGACAGCATCAACATGGTCTCCCTGCTGCGCAACATGGAGGAGTTCTTCGCCCGGGAATCCTGCGGCTGGTGCACCCCCTGCCGCGACGGCCTGCCCTGGAGCGTCAAGCTGCTGCGGGCGCTGGAGCGAGGCGAGGGTCAACCCGGCGATCTCGACACCCTGGCCCAGCTGTGCAACTTCCTCGGCCCGGGCAAGACCTTCTGCGCCCATGCGCCCGGGGCTGTCGAGCCCCTTGGCAGTGCGATGAAGTATTTCAGATCCGAATTCGAGGCCGGCGTCAAAGGCCATGGGGACAATCGCAAGCTGCTCAAGGGGATCCAACCCAATCTGCTGAGCGAGCGCTGGTAACGGCCGTTACTCGGCGACGCGCATTGCGCTGCACGTTTTATCTAATTGAAGTCAGGGAAGCTGTATGGCCACCATTCATGTAGACGGTAAAGAGTACGAGGTAGACGGGGCAGACAACCTGCTGCAAGCCTGTCTGTCTTTAGGGTTGGACGTCCCCTATTTTTGCTGGCACCCGGCGCTCGGTAGCGTCGGCGCCTGCCGCCAGTGTGCGGTCAAGCAGTATCAGAATGCCGACGACAAGCGCGGCCGCCTGGTCATGTCCTGCATGACCCCCTCCACCGATGGCAGTTACATCTCCATCGAGGACGAGGAGGCGAAAGAGTTTCGCAAGTGCGTGGTGGAGTGGCAGATGACCAACCACCCCCACGACTGCCCGGTGTGTGAAGAGGGGGGCGCCTGCCACCTGCAGGACATGACGGTGATGACGGGCCACAACAGCCGTCGCTACCGCTTCACCAAGCGCACCCACCAGAACCAGGATCTGGGCCCCTTCATCAGCCACGAGATGAACCGCTGCATCGCCTGCTATCGCTGCGTCCGCTACTACAAGGACTACGCCGGCGGTGAGGATCTCGGGGTCTATGGCGCCCACGACAACGTCTACTTCGGGCGGGTCGAGGACGGCACCCTGGAGAGCGAGTTCTCCGGCAACCTGGTGGAGGTCTGCCCCACCGGCGTCTTCACCGACAAGACCCACTCCGAGCGCTACAACCGCAAGTGGGACATGCAGTTCGCCCCCAGCATCTGCCAAGGGTGCTCGGTCGGCTGCAACATCAGCCCGGGTGAGCGCTACGGCGAGCTGCGCCGCATCGAGAACCGCTACCACGGTGCCCTGAACCACTACTTCCTGTGCGATCGCGGCCGCTTCGGCTACGGTCACGTCAACCTGGCCGAGCGCCCCCGCCAGCCCCTGCTGCGGGACGGCGGTGACAGGCTCGCCATCACGGTGGACGGCGCCCTGAACCGCGCCGCCGACGCCCTGCGCACCAGCGCCGGCGTCATCGGTATCGGCTCCCCCCGCGCCTCGCTGGAGAGCAACTTCGCCCTGCGCGAACTGGTGGGCGCCGCCAACTTCTACAGCGGCGTTGAGCAGAGCGAATGGGAGTGCCTGCAGAAGATGCTGCAGATCCTGCAGCACGGCGGCGTACGCACCCCGAGCCTGCGTGACATGGAAGAGGCCGACGCCGTGCTGGTGCTCGGCGAAGACGTCACCCAGACCGCCGCCCGCATCGCCCTGGCCCTGCGCCAGGCGGTCAAGGGCAAGGCCCGCGAGATCGCCCGCAAGATGAAGGTGGATCTCTGGCAGGTCGCCGCGGTGCAGACCCTGGGTCAGAACGAGCGCTACCCGCTGCTCATCACCAGCCTGGACAGCACCCGCCTCGACGACGTGGCGAGCGGCACTCTGCACGCCCCCCACGCGGATCAAGCGCGCCTCGGCTTCGCCATCGCGCACCTGCTGGACGGCTCGGCCCCGGCCCTGACTGACCTCTCCCCCGAGCAACAGGCCCTGGCCGCCCAGTGGGCCGAGTTGCTGGGCAACGCGAAAAAACCGCTTATCATCGCAGGCTCCGGTGCCCGCTCCCAGGTCCTGCTCGAGGCGGCAAGCAACATAGCCCGCGCCCTCAAGGGTCGCGGTCAGACCGTGGAGATCGCCCTGGTGGCGCAAGAGGCCAACAGCCTGGGTCTGGCCATGCTGGCCCAGGATGCCGCCCCGCTGGAGGCCGCCCTTGCCCGTATCGAAGGGGAGGACTCCCTCTCCCTCATCGCCCTCGAGAATGATCTCTACCGTCGCGCCCCCCGCAGCCGGGTGGATGCGGCCCTCGAGCGCCTGCAACACCTGCTGGTGGTGGATCATCAGGACACCGCTACCGCCCAGAAGGCCGGTCTGGTACTGCCAGCCGCCAGCTTCGCCGAGGCGGACGGCACGCTCATCAACATGGAAGGCCGCGCCCAGCGCTTCTTCCAGGTCTATGCCCCCGCCTTCTACGATGCCGACATCCAGGTGCGCGAGGGCTGGCGCTGGCTGGCCGCCCTGCAAGGGGTGCTGGATCGCAAGCCCCTGCGCTGGAACACCTTTGACGAGGTGAGTGCGGCCTGCGCCGCCAGCGCCCTGCTGCTCAACACCATGCGCGAAGCCGCCCCCAACGCCGGCCTGCGCATCCGTGGCATGAAGCTCGCCCGCGAGCCGCACCGCTACAGCGGCCGCACCTCCATGCTGGCGGATCAGAACGTGAGCGAGCCCAGGGTCGCGCAAGATCCCGATTCGCCGTTCGCCTTCTCCATGGAAGGCTACGCCGGTGCCCGCCAACCCCTGCAACAGGTGCCCTTCGCCTGGGCGCCGGGCTGGAACTCGCCCTCTGCCTGGAACAAGTTCCAGGACGAGGTGGGTGGCAACCTGCGTGCCGGAGATCCCGGTCGCCGTCTGCTGGAGCCGGGCGAGGATAGCCTGGGCTGGTTCGATAGCATCCCCGCCCCCTTCGGCGCCCAGGCGGCCCTGCAGGTGGTGAGCTATGACCAGCTGTTTGGCGCCGAGGAGCTCTCCGCCAAGAGCCCGGTCATCCAGGCCCGCATGGCGGAATCCACCCTGGTGCTGAACCCGGCGGACGCCCACCGTCTCTCTCTCAATGCCGGCAGTCAGGTCGCCCTCTCCTGGGGTGGCAACCACTGGCGTCTGCGCCTGCACCTGAGCGACAAGCTGGCACAGGGGCTGATCGGGCTGCCACTCGGGGTGAACGGCCTGCCGACCGCCCTGCATCACGCCCTTATCGATAACCTGCAGGAGGTCATCGCATGAGCGACTCCCTGATCGATCTGCTGATTGAGATTGGCAAGGCCCTGATAGTGCTGGTGGGGATCGTGGGGGCCGGCGCCTTCATGAGCTTCATCGAGCGCCGTCTGCTGGCGCTGTGGCAGGACCGTTACGGCCCCAACCGGGTTGGCCCCTTCGGCCTGCTGCAGCTGGCGGCCGACATGGTCAAGATGTTCTTCAAGGAGGACTGGATCCCGCCCTTCGCCGATCGCCGGATCTTCGTGCTGGCCCCCATCATCGCCTTCACCGCCTTCATTCTGGCGTTTGCGGTGGTGCCCATCACCCCCACCTGGGGCGTGGCGGATCTCAACGTGGGCCTGCTCTACATCCTGGCCATCGCGGGGCTGGCGGTCTATGCCGTGCTGTTCGCCGGCTGGTCGAGCAACAACAAGTACTCCTTGCTCGGCAGCCTGCGCGCCTCGGCCCAGACCCTCTCCTATGAGGTGTTCCTCGGCCTGTCCCTCATGGGCATAGTCATCCAGACCGGCAGCTTCAACCTCCGCGACATCGTCGAGGCGCAGGCCGGCATGTGGAACGTGATCCCCCAGATCCTGGGCTTCGTCACCTTCCTGTTCGCCGGGGTTGCCGTCACCCACCGCCATCCGTTCGATCAGCCGGAAGCCGAGCAGGAACTCGCCGACGGCTACCACATCGAATACGCGGGCATGAAGTGGGGTCTGTTCTTCGTGGGCGAATACATCGGCATCGTGCTGATCTCCTCCCTCATCGTGACCCTGTTCTTCGGTGGCTGGCACGGCCCCTGGCTGCCGCCCTTCATCTGGTTCGCCCTGAAGACCGCCTGTTTCATGGTGTTCTTCATCCTGCTGCGGGCCTCCCTGCCCCGCCCACGCTTCGACCAGGTGATGTCCTTTGGCTGGAAGGTCTGCCTGCCGCTGACCCTGCTCAACATGCTGGTCACCGGCGCCGTGGTGCTGATGAATGCGTAACAAGGCCGATATGGATATGACGACTGTGAGGCCGTCTGCGACCCCGAACCGGGCAGACGCCAGTGCTGATAAATGTGCAGTGAGGCACCTATGAAGATTACGAGCATTATCAAGGGTGTTGGTACCCAGTTGCGCAGCCTGGGCATGGTGTTCTCCCATGCCTGGCGCCCCCGCGAGACCCTGAGCTACCCGGAGCAGGCCGTCTATGCGGCCCCCCGTTTTCGCGGCCGCATCATACTGACCCGGGATCCCGACGGCGACGAGCGCTGCGTGGCGTGCAACCTGTGCGCCGTGGCCTGTCCGGTCGGCTGCATCTCCCTGCAGAAGGCGGAGCGTGACGACGGCCGCTGGTATCCGGAGTTCTTCCGCATCAACTTCTCCCGCTGCATCTTCTGCGGCCTGTGCGAGGAGGCCTGCCCCACCACCGCCATCCAGCTCACCCCGGATTTCGAGATGGGGGAGTATCGTCGCCAGGATCTGGTGTACGAGAAGGAAGACCTGCTGATCAGCGGCCCCGGCAAATACCCGGACTACAACTTCTACCGCATGAGCGGGATGGCCATCGACGGCAAGCCGAAAGGGGATGCCGAGAACGAAGCCAAGCCCATCGATGTCAAGAGCCTGCTGCCCTGAGGAGTCATTCATGGAACTGGCATTCTATGCCGCGGCCCTGGTCGCCATTTACAGCACGTTGCGGGTGATCAGCACCAGCAATCCCATGCACGCGCTGCTCAACCTCATCATCTCCCTCATCGCCGTGGCCATGATCTTCTTCTGCCTGGGAGCCTCCTTCGCGGGCGCCCTGCAGGTGATCGTCTACGCCGGCGCCATCATGGTGCTGTTCGTGTTCGTGGTGATGATGCTGAACCTGGGGAGCGCCCAGGATCAGGAGAAGAAGTGGCTCACCCCCACGACTTGGGGTGGTCCCGCCCTGCTCTCCCTCATCCTGCTCGGCTTCCTGGCCCACGGCATCCTCGGGGTGACCGGCGGCGAGCTTGGGCTGACCGATGTCAGCGCCAAGGAGGTCGGCATCGCCCTGTTCGGCCCCTACGTGCTGGCGGTGGAGCTCGCCTCCATCCTGCTGTTGGCGGGTCTAGTCACCGCCTATCACCTGGGCCGTGAGGACAAGCGCGGGGAAGTGCTCTCCGTCCCGAAAACCGCCCCGCAACCGAACCAAGAAGGAGGTCAGCAATGAGTGGTATCCCTATGGAGCACGGTCTTCTACTGGCGGCCATCCTGTTCGCCATCGGTCTGTGCGGCCTGCTTATTCGTCGTAACTTGCTGTTTATCCTCATGAGTATCGAGATCATGATGAATGCGTCCGCCCTGGCGTTCGTGGTGGCTGGCAGCCGCTGGGCCCAGGCCGATGGCCAGATCATGTACATATTGGTGATTTCTCTGGCGGCAGCGGAGGCCAGCATCGGCCTCGCCCTGTTACTGCTGCTCTATCGTCGTTACCACACCCTGAACGTGGACACTGTGAGCGAGATGCGCGGATGAGCCTCCTATACCTGACTTTCCTGTTCCCGCTGCTGGGATGGCTGCTGCTGGCCTTCTCCATCGGCCGCCTCGGCGAGCGCACCTCGGCGCTCATCGGAGTCGGCAGCATAGGCCTGTCGGCCCTGACCACGATCTGGGTCGGGTTCGACTTCCTCAATCACACGCCGGAAGGCGGTGTCTACACCCAGACCCTGTGGCAGTGGATGTCGGTGGGCGAGTTCCAGCCCGCCTTCCGCCTCTCCCTGGATGGGCTGTCGCTCACCATGCTGGGGGTGGTGACCGGGGTGGGTTTCTTCATCCACCTGTTCGCCTCCTGGTACATGCGTGGGGAAGAGGGCTACTCCCGCTTCTTCACCTACACCAACCTCTTCATCGCCAGCATGCTGTTCCTGGTGCTGGCCGATGACCTGCTGTTCGTCTACCTGGGTTGGGAAGGGGTGGGGCTGTGCAGCTACCTGCTGATCGGCTTCTACTACCGCAACCCCGCCAACGGCGCGGCCGCCCTCAAGGCGTTCGTGGTGACCCGGGTCGGTGACGTCTTCCTCGCCATCGGTCTGTTCGTGCTCTATCGGGAGCTCGGCACCCTCAACATCCAGGAGCTGCTGGTGCGTGCCCCGGCCATGTTTGCCGAAGGCTCCCCTGCCCTGTCGTTCGCCTGCCTGATGCTGCTCGGCGGCGCGGTCGGCAAATCCGCCCAGCTGCCGCTGCAGACCTGGCTGGCAGACGCCATGGCGGGTCCGACCCCGGTCTCTGCGCTGATCCACGCGGCCACCATGGTGACGGCGGGGGTTTACCTGATCGCCCGTACCCACGGCCTCTTCCTGCTGGCCCCCGAGATCCTGCATCTGGTGGCCCTGGTCGGTGCCATCACGCTAGTGTTGGCGGGCTTCGCGGCCCTGGTGCAGACCGACATCAAGCGCATTTTGGCCTACTCCACCATGAGCCAGATCGGCTACATGTTCCTGGCCCTCGGCGTTGGCGCATGGGAAGGGGCCATCTTCCACCTGATGACCCACGCCTTCTTCAAGGCGCTGCTGTTCCTCTCCGCCGGTGCCGTCATCGTCGCGACCCACCACGAGCAGAACATCTTCAAGATGGGGGGCCTGCGCAAGAGCCTGCCGCTGGTCTATGCCTGCTTCCTGGTCGGGGGCTCGGCGCTGGCCGCGCTGCCGCTGGTGACCGCCGGCTTCTACAGTAAGGACGCCATCCTCTGGCAGGTGCAGGCCAGTGGCCAGAGCGCCCTGCTGTGGGCGGGTCTGGTGGGGGCCTTCCTGACCTCCCTCTACACCTTCCGCCTGATCTTCATCGCCTTCCACGGCAAGGCGCAGACCGAGGCCCACGCCGGTCACGGCCTGGCCCACCAGCTCCCCCTGCTAGTGCTGCTGGTGCTCTCCACCGCGGTCGGTGCCTGGATCACGCCCCCCCTGGCGGGTGTGCTGCCAGCCGGCCCGGGGGATCACATCGAAGAGGGGCGTCACAGCCTCGAGATCCTCTCCGGCGCCATCGCCGTGGCAGGTATCGCGCTCGCCGCCTTCCTGTTCCTCGGCGAGCGTCGTCTGGCCAAGGGCATCGCAGAGAGTGCCCCCGGCCGTCTGCTGAGCACCCTCTGGTTCAACGCCTGGGGCTTTGACTGGCTCTATGACCTGCTCTGGGTCAAGCCCTACCTGCTCATGACCCGGCTGCTCGGCAAGGATCCTCTGGATCGGGCGATGAACCTGCCCGCCGTGCTGGCCCAGGCGGGCCACCAGCTGCTGGCCTGGACCGTCTCCGGCAAGTTGCGCTGGTACGCGGCTTCCATGGGTATGGGCGCCGCTCTGATCCTGGCCCTGCTGCTGCTCGGCTGAGGGTGCGCGACATGAGACAACACTCTGCGGCAGGCCAGGTGCCTGCCCCATTAGAACTAGAACCTAGACGAGAGCTGATATCGTGACCTTACTCTGGATCTTGTTAATTCCTTTTATCGGCGGCTTGATCTGCTGGCAGATGGAGCGCCTCGGCGGGCAGTTCGTCCGCTGGGTCGCCCTGCTCTCCATGGGTGCCTGCTTGCTGCTCTCAGGTGCCATCTGGCTCGGCAGTGACTTCTCCCTGGCCAACCCCGGCCTCCCGGTCTGGGCGGCGGAGTGGCAACTCCCCTGGATCCCCCGCTTCGGCATCTCCTTGCACCTGGCGGTAGACGGTCTCTCCTTGCTGATGGTGATGCTCACCAGCTTCATCGGCGTGCTGGCCATCCTCTGTTCCTGGAAGGAGATCGTGCAACGCATCGGCTTCTTCCACCTGAATCTACTGTGGATCCTGGGTGGTGTGCTCGGCGTCTTCATGGCGGTGGACCTGTTCCTCTTCTTCTTCTTCTGGGAGATGATGCTGGTCCCCATGTACTTCCTGATCGCGCTCTGGGGTCACTCGGTCACCGACGGCAAGTCCCGCATCAACGCGGCCACCAAGTTCTTCATCTACACCCAGGCGAGCGGCCTCATCATGCTGGTCGCCATCCTGGGACTGGTGCTGACCCATCACAGCGCCACCGGCGTCTTCACCTTCAACTATCAGGATCTGTTGAGCACCCCCATGAGCATGGGCGTGCAGTGGCTGCTGATGCTGGGCTTCTTCATCGCCTTCGCGGTCAAGATGCCGTTGGTGCCGCTGCACGGCTGGCTGCCGGATGCCCATAGCCAGGCGCCGACCGCGGGTTCCGTGGACCTGGCGGGGATCCTGCTGAAGACCGCCGCCTACGGCCTGCTGCGCTTCACCCTGCCGCTCTTCCCCGACGCCTCCGCCGCCTTCGCCCCCTATGCCATGGGGCTTGGCCTGTTTGGCATCGTCTACGGCGCCCTGCTGGCGTTTGCCCAGACCGACATCAAGCGTCTGGTGGCCTACACCAGCATCTCCCACATGGGCTTCGTGATGATCGCCATCTATTCGGGCAGCGAGCTGGCCCTGCAGGGAGCGGTCGTTCAGATGATCGCCCACGGCCTCTCTGCCGCCGGCCTCTTCATTCTGTGCGGTCAGCTCTACGAGCGTCTGCACACCCGGGACCTGCGCCAGATGGGCGGCCTCTGGGGGCGTCTGCGCTACCTGCCCGGTGTCATGCTGTTCTTCTCGGTCGCCTCCCTTGGCATGCCGGGCACAGGCAACTTCATCGGCGAGTTCCTGATCCTCATCGGCAGCTTCCAGGTGGCGCCCATCATGACCATCATCGCCACCTTCGGCCTGGTGCTGGCCTCGGTCTACTCCCTTATCATGCTGCAGCGCGCCTGCTTCGGCGCCCCCAAGGATGAGAAGATCCTCAAGGGACTGGACAAGCGGGAGCTCGCCATGATGCTGACCATCGCCGGCCTGCTGGTGCTGCTCGGTCTCTATCCCCAGCCGGTGCTGGATACCGCCAGCAGCAGCCTCTTGAGCGTGCTGCACTGGTATGCGCTGCCGGCCACAGGAGCACTGTGATGATGCCTTCTCTTTCGTCGTCCTTGTCCACGTCAGGAGCACTCTCATGACGCTTATCGCCTCTCAACTGCCGTCATGGCCGCTGGCCACAGGAGCACTCTCATGACGTTCACTGCCGCGCAACTGCTGGCCCTGCTGCCGCTGCTGCTGACTACCGGGGCCATGGTGGCCCTGATGCTGGCCATCGCCTGGAAACGCTGCGATGACACCGCCTTCGTGGTGACCATCACGGGTCTGAACCTGGCCCTCTTCTCCCTGCCCATCGTGATGGCGCAAGGAGATCAGGGGGTCACTCCCCTGCTGCAGGTGGACAGCTACGCCGTCTTCTACATGGGGCTGGTACTGATCGGTGCCCTGGCCACCTGTACCTTCGGCCGCTCCTGGCTCAAGGGCTACCCGGACAACCGGGAAGAGTTCTATCTGCTGCTGCTGATCGCCACCGCCGGCGGCCTAGTGCTGGCGGGCTCCCGTCATCTGGCGTCCCTCTTCATCGGGATCGAGATGCTGACCCTGCCCATGTTCGGCCTGGTGGGTTATGCCTACCGCGAGCGTCACTCCCTTGAGGCCAGTATCAAGTACATGGTGCTCTCCGCCACCGCCACCGCCTTCCTGCTGTTTGGCATGGCGCTGCTCTACGCCCAGGCGGGGAGCCTCAGCTTCAGCGACCTCGGCCTGACCCTGGCCCAGAGCCCGGCGCACCATCCGCTGCTGATGGGCGGCTTCGGCCTGATGCTGGTGGGCTTCGCCTTCAAGCTCTCCCTGGCCCCCTTCCACCTCTGGACCCCGGACGTCTACGAAGGGGCCCCGGCACCGGTGGCGACCTTCCTGGCCACCGTCAGCAAGATCGCCGTGTTCTGCGTGCTGCTGCGCTTCTACCTGGCGGTGCCGGCCACCTCAGACCCCATGATCCACTGGTTGCTGGCAGCCATGGCGGTCATCTCCATCGTCATCGGCAACCTGCTGGCCCTGATCCAGACCAACATCAAGCGGATGATGGGCTACTCCTCCATCTCCCACTTCGGCTATCTGCTGGCGGTGGTGGTGGCGAGTCGCCTCGGCCAGATCCCGGTGGAAGCGGCGGGTGTCTATCTCTTGATGTACCTCTTCACCAGCCTGGGGGCCTTCGGCGTCATCAGCATGATGTCCAGCCCTTACCGCGGCAAGGATGCGGACTCCCTGCACAGCTACCGCGGCCTGTTCTGGAAGCGCCCCTACCTGACGGCGGTGATGACGGTGATGATGCTCTCCCTGGCGGGCATCCCCATGACCCTGGGCTTCATCGGCAAGTTCTACCTCATCGGCGTCACCGTCGAGGCGCAGCTGTGGTGGCTCTCCGGCGCCATAGTGCTCGGCAGCGCCCTGGGGCTTTACTACTACCTGCGGGTCATGGTCACCCTCTACCTGCGGGAACCCGGCATGCAACTGCGCGATGCCACCGCCGACTGGGCCTTCTCCTCCGGTGGCCTGGTGGTGTTGCTCTCCGCCATCCTGGTCGTGGCACTGGGTATCTACCCCCAGCCCGTCATCAGCCTGGTGCAGGGCTTCCAGAACGTGGTCTTGCGGTAAGCTGCGTTAAGCCTCAGACACACAACAAAAACCGGCCCCAGTGGCCGGTTTTTTTATATCCCGACAGAAGGGAACCTCACCCTGCCCACACTGGGTAGACCCACGGCTCGGTGCCTTCCCTCTCCCCTCTTCCTCATCGGCTTATCAAGCCGTCGTTTCCCAAACATTCAGTGAATACTGAAGCTGTCAGGCTATGGCTTATGCGGCAGTGAGGCACTGAGGCACTGAGGCACTGAGGCACTGAGGCACTGAGGCACTGAGGCACTGAGGCAGGATGACCCTACCCTTATCTGCGCCCATAAAAAAACCGGCCAAGAGGCCGGTTTTGATTGCTACCGAGATGAGGCTGAGATTAACCCAGACGCACGCGGGCATTTCTGAACATCCGCATCCAGGCACCATCCTCGCCCCAGTTGTCCGGGTGCCAGGAGTTCGCCACGGTACGGAACACCCGCTCAGGGTGCGGCATCATGATGGTTGCGCGGCCATCCGCCGTGGTGACGGCGCAGATGCCGTCCGGCGAGCCGTTCGGGTTGGCCGGGTACTGCTCGGTGACCTGACCACGGTTATCCACGAAGCGCAGACCCACCAGGGCGCTCTGTTGCAGCGCGTTCAGGTGAGCGCTGTCACGCACCTCCACCCGCCCTTCCCCGTGGGAGACGGCGATGGGCATGACGGAGCCCTTCATGCCGGCGAAGAAGGCGGACGGAGAGTCCTGCACTTCCACTAGGCTGAAGCGCGCCTCGAAGCGCTCGGAGCGGTTGCGCACGAAGCGTGGCCAGAGCTCCGCCCCCGGGATGAGATCCCGCAGGTTGGACATCATCTGGCAGCCGTTGCACACGCCAAGGGAGAGGGTGTCAGCGCGCTCGAAGAAGCGCTGGAACTGCTCGCGGGCGCCGTCGTTGAACAGGATGGACTTGGCCCAGCCCTCGCCCGCTCCCAGCACGTCGCCGTAGGAGAAGCCGCCACAGGCCACTAGGGTCTGGAACTCCTCCAGCTTGATCCGGCCGGAGAGAATATCGCTCATATGCACGTCGACGGCGGTGAAGCCGGCGCGGTCGAAGGCCGCGGCCATCTCCACATGGGAGTTGACCCCCTGCTCGCGCAGCACCGCCAGACGGGGGGAGACACCGCGAGCGATATAGGGGGCGGCCACATCCTCGGACGGGTTGTAGGTCAGCCTGGCCTGCAGACCCGGATCGGTCGCATCCTGACGGGCGGCGTGTTCGCTGTCCGCGCATTCCGGGTTGTCCCGCAGGCGCTGCATCTGCCAGCTGGTTTCGCCCCAGATGGTGCGAAGGGCGGTGCGGCTGGCGCGATACACATCCTGGCCTGCGCGCTGGAACAGGATGAGGTCGTCTTCCCGCACAGTGCCCAGCACGTGGGAGCAGGCGGCCAGGCCGTGACCGGCCAACAGGGTCAGCACGGCTTCCTTGTCCTCGCGGCGGATCTGGATGACGGCGCCCAGCTCCTCGTTGAACAGGGCAGGCAGCAGGTCGCCACCGATGCGGTCGAGCTGGATGTCGAGGCCGCAGTGACCGGCGAAGGCCATCTCGGTCAGGGTGACGAAGAGGCCGCCGTCGGATCTGTCGTGGTAGGCGATGAGTTTTCTGTCCGCCACCAGCGCCTGGACGGCGTTGAAGAAGCCCTTGAGCTGCACCGGATTGTCGAGATCCGGCGCGCTTTGTCCAAGCTGGCGATAGACCTGGGCCAGGGCCGAGGCGCCGAGGCGCTGTTTGCCGTTGCCAAGGTCGATGAGGATGAGGTCGGTTTCACCGAGATCGGTGCGCAGCTGCGGGGTGACGGTGTTGCGCACGTCTTCCACCCGGGCAAACGCCGAGATGAGCAGGGAGAGCGGCGAGGTGACGCTGTGATCCACCCCGTCCTGCTGCCAGCGGGTCTTCATGGACATGGAGTCCTTGCCCACCGGAATGGTGATGCCGAGGGCCGGGCAGAGCTCCTCCCCCACCGCCTTGACCGCCTCGTAGAGGCCGGCGTCTTCGCCGGGGTGACCGGCAGCGGCCATCCAGTTGGCGGAGAGCTTGACCCGCTTGAGGGAACCGATATGAGCTGGCGCCAGGTTGGTCAGGGCCTCGGCCACCGCCATACGGGCGGAGGCGGCGTGGGAGAGCAGCGCCACCGGGGTGCGTTCCCCCATGGACATGGCTTCACCGTGGTAGCCGTCATAGGTGGCGGCGGTGACGGCGCAATCCGCCACCGGGATCTGCCAGGGGCCGACCATCTGGTCGCGGTTCACCAGACCCGTGACGGTGCGATCGCCGATGGTGATGAGGAAGGACTTCTCCGCCACGGTCGGCAGGCGCAGCACCCGCTCGGCGGCCTCGCTCAGGGTGATGCCATCGAGGGCCAGCGGCTTGCCCTGAGCGGGCAGGCTGGCGACATCGCGGTGCATCTTGGGCGCCTTGCCGAGCAGCACGTCCAGCGGCAGATCGATGGGCTGGTTGTCAAAATGACTGTCCGACAGCGTGAGATGCTTCTCTTCGGTGGCGGTGCCGATGACCGCATAGGGGGCACGTTCACGCTCGCACAGGGCCTTGAACAGGGGCAGCTTCTCCTGGGCCACCGCCAGCACGTAGCGCTCCTGGGATTCGTTGCACCAGATCTCGAGCGGGCTCATGCCCGGTTCATCGCTCGCGATGGCGCGCAGATCGAACTTGCCGCCCCGCTCGCCATCGTTCACCAGCTCCGGCATGGCGTTGGAGAGGCCGCCGGCCCCCACGTCGTGGATGAAGACGATGGGGTTATCATCACCGAGCTGCCAGCAGCGGTCGATCACCTCCTGACAGCGGCGCTCCATCTCGGGGTTGTCCCGCTGCACGGAGGCGAAGTCCAGATCCTCGGCGGACTGGCCGGAGGCCATGCTCGATGCCGCGCCGCCACCCAGACCGATGTTCATGGCCGGACCACCCAGCACGATGAGGGCGGCCCCGACAGGGATCTCCCCCTTCTGGACGTGCTCGGTGCGGATGTTGCCGATACCGCCCGCCAGCATGATGGGCTTGTGATAGCCCCGCACCTCGACGCCGTTGTGGCTCGGCACCTGCTCTTCGAAGGTACGGAAGTAGCCGAGAATGGCCGGACGGCCGAACTCGTTGTTGAAGGCGGCGCCGCCGAGCGGCCCCTCCTGCATGATGTCGAAGGCGCTGACGATGCGGCTCGGTTTGCCGAAATCCTGCTCCCAGGGCTGCTCGAAGCCGGGGATGCGCAGGTTGGAGACGGAGAAGCCCACCAGGCCCGCCTTGGGCTTGGCGCCACGGCCTGTAGCACCCTCGTCGCGGATCTCGCCGCCGGAGCCGGTGGCCGCCCCCGGGAAGGGGGAGATGGCGGTCGGGTGGTTGTGGGTCTCCACCTTCATCAGGATGTCGACCCGCTCCTGGTGATACTGATACTCGCCGCTGGCGGGGCTGGGGAAGAAGCGGCCCCCTTCGCTGCCTTCCATCACGGCGGCGTTGTCTTTATAGGCAGACAGGACATGGTCTGGCGTCTGCTCGAAGGTGTTCTTGATCATCTTGAACAGCGACTTGGGCTGCTGCTCGCCGTCTATGGTCCAGTCGGCGTTGAAGATCTTGTGACGGCAGTGCTCCGAGTTCGCCTGGGCGAACATGTAGAGCTCTATGTCGTTCGGGTTGCGGCCAAGCTTGGTGAAGTTCGCCACCAGATAGTCGATCTCGTCCTCGGCCAGTGCCAGGCCGAGGGCCACGTTGGCCTCAGCCAGGGCGGCACGACCGCCTCCCAGCACGTCCACCTGGGTGAAGGGGCGCGGCTCGTGGTGGGCGAACAGGGCGGCCGCCTCGGTCAGCTCGTCAAACACCGTCTCCATCATGCGATCGTGCAGCAAGGCGGCGACCTCGTCACGCTGGGCAAGGGTCAGCTCGCCCTTGGCCTGCACGTAATAGGCGATGCCGCGCTCGAGGCGCTTGACCTGATTCAGACCGCAGTTGTGGGCGATGTCGGTTGCTTTGGAAGACCAGGGGGAGATAGTGCCGGGACGGGGGGTAACGAGGAATAAGTGACCGCTTGGGGTGTGTTCTGGGATGGTCGGGCCGTAGCGCAGGAGCTGGCCCAGGGTCGCTCGCTCGGGGGGCGACAATGGGCTCGACAGCTCGGCGAAGTGCACATATTCGGCATAGACGCTCTCTATCTCTACTCCTCTCTGCACGCAGCTTTGCAGCAGCTTGTGGACACGAAACTCAGACAGTGCAGGGGCACCACGCAAGATTTCCATATACCTTTCTCACCAAGTTTTAGAGTGTGGGGGGATTTGAGACGCGCGTATTATAGGGATCAGGCCCACCACGGACAAACGTTTTTCTCATCTCTGGCGATGTGACTCCCTCCACACTCTCTGGTATAAAGGAGCCTCTTTTTTGACAAATGCCGATTTTTTCAACAAGGGTACTCACCTACTTGCGCTGCATTTTTCGACTGTTTATCGGGATATGGTTGACCCTGGCCCTGGCCGGTTGTGACTTCTACTCCCCCTCCAGCCAGCTGGAGCAGATCCGCCAACGGGGCGAGATCCGGGTTGGCACCCTCTATGGCCCCACCTCTTATTACCAGCGAGACGACGTCGCCCAGGGCTTCGATTACGAGCTCGCCCAACACTATGCCGACTGGCTGGGGGTCAAGCTGACCATCATCCCCGCCTACAGCACCGCCGAGCTGGTGGAGATGCTGGAGAAGGGGAAACTCGATCTCGCCGCCGCCGCCATAGTAGTCACCCCGGAGCGGCGCAAGCTGTTTCGCTTCGGCCCCGGCTTCTATCAGGTCGCCCCCAAGCTGGTCTATCGCAACGGCTCCCCCAGACCCAAGGATCTCGGGGATCTCAAGGGCTCCATCGTCGTACCCGCCGGCTCCACCGGCGAGGATCTGATGAAAGAGCTCGCCAAGCAGCATCCCAATCTCGACTGGAGCATCAACCGGGATGCGGACGTGGAGGAGCTACTCAAGCAGGTGGCGGACGGCGAGGTGGACTACACAGTGGTGCAGGACACCGTCCTGGCCCGTACCCAGCGCTACTACCCCGAGCTCACCGAGGGGATGACGCTCGCCAAGAAGCAGGCGGTGGCCTGGGCCATGACCAAGCTGCCGGATGACAGCCTCTACGCCAGCATCATCGACTTCTTCGGCCAGCGTTTCATGGATGGCTCCATCGCCAAGCTGGACGAGAAGTACTTCGGCCACGTGCAGAACTTCGACTTCGTCGACACCCGCACCTTCCTGCAGCGGGCCAAGAGCCTGCTGCCCAAGTACCAGTCCCTGTTCCAGGCCCACGCCAAGGATATCGACTGGCGGCTGCTGGCGGCCATCAGCTACCAGGAGTCCCACTGGGACCCCCAGGCGCGCTCCTACACCGGGGTGCGCGGCATGATGATGCTGACCGGCCCCACCGCCAAGGCCATGGGGGTGAGCGATCGCCTGCACCCGGAGCAGAGCATCAAGGGGGGCGCCCGCTACCTGCAGGAGATGATGGAGAAGGTGCCGGACTCGGTACCGGAGGATGAGAAGGTCTGGTTTGCCCTCACCGCCTACAACATCGGCTATGGCCACATGATGGACGCCCGTCGCCTCACCAAGGAGCTCGGCAAGAATCCCGATGCCTGGAGCGACGTGAAAGAGGTGCTGCCGCTGTTGCAGCAGGCCCGCTGGCACCGCAAGGTACGCTACGGTTACGCCCGTGGCGGCGAGGCGCGCAACTACGTCAACAACGTGCGCCAGTACTACCAGAGCCTGCTCTGGCTCGACAACGAGCAGCAGAAGGCCCAGCGCCGCGAGACCCAGGGGGAGGATGACGGCAGCGAACCCACGGCGCCAACCTCACCCGTCGCCAGCGCGGAGCGTCCCACCATCATCGCCGAGGTGGTCAAGCAGATCATCACCCCCTGAGGAAGCGTCTCGGGGTGTGTTTTCCGGCGCCGTTCTCTGTTAACATTCCCACTGTAAAAGGCTTGTTAAAACCCCCTTTATCACAGCATATTCATCAGCTTGTGATATCAGAGGAATAATGGCGAGCCATGCCAGAGACGCAGGACGAGCAGACAGGAGAAACCAGATGCGAGCCCGAAAAAGATTGCTGGTCAAGAAGACCAAGTGTGCCTGGAGCCCCAGACGCAAGCTCAGACTCAATGACATGAAGCGCAAGATATGGCGCCGAAACCGCTCCTACAGTCTGCTGATTGCGGAGCACACGGAATAAACCCGGCCTTGGCCGGGTTTTTTAATGGCTCAGGCTTGCTCTGCCGGGGTCAGCTCGAACTGCACCGCCCGCTTGGAGATCAGGCTGTTGCAGTGATTGCAGAAGTAATCCACGGCGCCGCACGCCTTGAGCCGCTCCAGCTCCTGCTGGCAGGTGTGGCACAGGGCCCTGACCCGGTAGGCGGCCTGACACTGGGGACACCGGGTCTGGTGACTGCGACTGTCCAGGCCGCTGCCACAGGCCGGGCACATCAAGGGGTTCATGCTGGGCTCCTCTTCGCGATTAGGGGCATGAACAGCTCAACTGCCCTCCCCCGTTTTAAAAAAGAAACGGCTGCCAAAGGCAGCCGTTGCAGCGTTACTTCTTGGACTTGGTGCGCGCCTTGAGCAGGCGATCCCGTTGCCGCTCCTGACTCAGGGTCAGGTTGTTCTTCTTGCCCTCGAACGGGTTCACCGACTCCTGGAACTCGACCCGGATCGGGGTGCCCATGATCTTCAGGGACTTGCGGAAGTAGTTGATGAGATACCGCTTGTAGGAGTCAGGCAGATCGTTCAACTGGTTGCCGTGAATGACGATGCGCGGCGGGTTGTAGCCACCGGCGTGGGCATACTTCAGCTTGACCCGGCGACCGTTCACCATGGGGGGCTGGTGATCTTCCTGGGCCATCTGCATGATGCGGGTCAGCATGGCGGTGCTGGTGCGGCGGGTGGCGGACTGGTACGCCTCCTGGATGGATTCGAACAGGTGGCCGACACCGCTGCCGTGCAGGGCGGAGATGAAGTGCACCCGGGCGAAGTCGATGAAGCCCAGACGACGGTCCAGCTCGTTCTTCACATCTTCCTTCACCTTCTGATCCAGGCCGTCCCACTTGTTCACCACCAGCACCACGGAGCGGCCGGAGTTGAGCACGAAGCCCAGGATGCTCAAGTCCTGATCCGTGATGGTCTCGCGGGCGTCGATCACCAGCAGGCAGACGTTGGCGTCCTCGATGGCCTTGAGGGTCTTGATGACGGAGAACTTCTCCACCGTCTCGTGCACCTTGCCGCGGCGACGGACACCGGCGGTATCGATGACCACATACTTCTGCTCGTCGCGCTCCATGGGGATGTAGACGGAGTCGCGGGTGGTGCCCGGCATGTCATAGACGATGACACGGTCTTCCCCCAGCAGGCGGTTGGTCAGGGTCGACTTGCCCACGTTGGGACGCCCGACGATGGCGAACTTGATGGGCAGGTCGGCGAACGGGGTCTCCTTGGTGTCTTCCTTGGTATCCAGGTCACCCGCAGCCACCATGCGCAGCAGGGCTTCTTCGTCGAAGTCCTCGTCCAGTTCCTCCTGCGCCTCGGCATCGGTGCCAGCGGCTTTGAGCAGCTCCTCCAGATGGGGGGCCAGCGCCAGCTCCAGCAGGCTCAGCACGCCACGGCCGTGGGCGGCCGCCATCTGGTACACCTCGCCGAGGGCCAGGCCGTAGAACTCGGAGACGGCGGAATCACCGTCGATGCCGTCGGTCTTGTTGGCGACCAGGAACACCTTCTTATGGGTCTTGCGCAGGTGCTCGGCGATGGCCTGATCCGCGGCGGTCAGGCCAGCGCGCGCATCCACCATAAACAGCACCACATCGGCCTCTTCGATGGCCAGCAGGGACTGCTCGGCCATCTTCAGCTCGATCCCCTCCTCGGTGCCATCGATACCACCGGTATCGACCACGATAAATTCCAGCTCGCCCAGCTTCGCCTGGCCGTATTTGCGGTCCCGGGTCAGGCCGGGGAAGTCGGCAACCAGGGCGTCCCGGGTACGGGTCAGGCGGTTAAACAGGGTGGATTTCCCCACGTTGGGGCGGCCCACCAGGGCAACTACAGGAGTCATAAAAGCCTCATTCTCAAGACGACAAAGGCTCCGGGTCCGAAGACCAGGAGCCGGATATTCACATTGACGGGTGATCAGGGACGCTGCAAAGCGTACAACTTGCCACCACGGCTCTGCACATACAGGGTGTCACCGTCCACCAGGGGAGCGGCATAGAGACCACTGCTGTCGAGCTGCTGCATGGCCTTGATGGACCCGTCGGTACGATCCAGCCAGTACAGGTAACCTTCCACATCGCCGACCACCACATAGTCACCCAGGATGACGGGGGCGGTCACAGTGCGGTTTTCGAGCTGGGTGTTGGACCACAGCTCGAGACCGTTGCGTCTGTCCACCGCGAACAGGTGGCTGCGGCTGTCGGTCAGCACGATGGCATTGCCGGTCACCGCGAGATCGCGATAGCCGGAATACTTGCGCTTCCACACCTCGTCGCCGCTCATCAGCTTGCGGGCCATCAGCTGGCCGTTGTAGGCGATGGCATAGAGCTCATCCCCGGCGATGAGGGGGGCGGCGTCCACGTCCACCATGCGATCCAGCTCGGTCGCACCACGGGGATCCGCCACCTTGGACTGACGCACCGGCTGACCATTGCTCAGCAGGGCGATGCCCACCTTGCCATCGGCGCGGCCGTAGAGCACAGCACCGTTGGTGATGACGGGGGCACCGGCGCTGCGCAGGGTCAGCGGCGGCTGCTCTTCGGACAGGGTCCACTGCTGCTTGCCCTCGTCGGTATCGAGGGCGATCAGGCGGCCCGAGGTGGTCAGCACCACCACACGACCATCCTCGACGGCGGGGCTCGCCACCACTTCACCGGGTACATTGGTCTGCCACAGCACCTCCCCGTCCGTCTCGTTCAGGGCGTAGACCACGCCGTTCTCGGAGCCGAGGAACAGCTTGCCATAGCGGGAGACCAGACCACCGGAGAGGCGGGCGCTGCGCTTGTCGGCGTTGATGGGCAGGTCGGCCAGATCCACGCTCCACAGCACCTTGCCCGTCTTGCGATCGAAGGCGGTCACGTCACCGTCGCGGGCGGCGGCATAGATGTGATCCTCTTCCACCACAGGCTTGAGCTGGGAGTAGAAGTCACCGATGCCATCGCCGACTGAGGAGGACCACTGGGTGTCGGCGGTGAACGCGGACTCCACCACGGGCAAGGGAGCCATGGGGGTCAGGTCCTCTTCCGAACTGAACAGGGAGCACCCCTGCAGGGCCAGGGAGACAGCCGCCCCCAGCGCCAGTCGTTTGTACAGATTACGCATCCGGAGCCTCACCCGTGGTCACGGCGGGCAGCGCCAGATCGTCCATCTTCAGCTTGAGCTCGCTGCTCGCCTGCAGGCCGCCGGCATCCGCCGCCGCCTGATAGGCATCGCGCGCCTCTTCCGGCTTGCCCTGCTTGAGCAGCACGTCGCCGCGGGCCTCGGCCACCTGGGCCTTGAACGCGTCGTTGTCGATCTTGGCGAGCTGAGCCAGGGCCTCGTCGGCCTTGCCCTGCTCATTGAGCACCCGGGCCAGCCGCAGGGCGGCGATGGGACGGATGGCTTCGTCACCCTTGGTGGCGACCTCGGTCAGCTGCTCGGCAGCCAAGTCCAGCTGGTTGGCCTTGACCGCGGCAGCGGCCAGCTCCAGGGCTGCGAGATCGGCGTAGGAGTCGCCCTTGTGGGCGCTGATGAAGCTCTTCGCCTGCTCGATGGCGGCGGCATCGCCCTTGGCGAGCTGGGTGGTCATGGCGTTGTAAGCCGAGGAGGCGGCCTCCTGGTTGGCCAGCTGGTGCTCGTTGTAATAACGCCAGCCGAACAGCCCCACCAGACCGATGACGGTCCCGGCGATCACCGAGGTGCCGTTCTCTTTCCACCAGCTCTTGATGACCTCAACCTGTTGTTCTTCGGTGGTATAAACTTCCACAGCTTACTCTCCTTTAGCTGCCAGCAGGGCGATGGCGGCATCGACCTTGAGGGTCTGTTGCTCGGCCTGGCCACGCAGATACTTGATGGTGATCTCCCCGTTTTGCACCTCGGTCTCACCGAGGATCAGGGCAATGGCCGCGCCGCTCTTGTCGGCACGCTTGAGTTGTTTCTTGAAGTTGCCACCACCGCAGTGACTCATCAGGCGCAGGTCAGGCAAGGCGTCACGCAGCCGCTCGGCGAGCTGGAAGCCAGCCTGCTCGGCCTGCTCACCCACCATGGCGAGATAGACATCCACCGCCGGGCGGATGTCGCCGTTGAGCTCCAGGGTTTCGAGCATCAGTACCAGACGCTCCATCCCCATGGCAAAGCCCACCGCCGGGGTCGGTTGACCGCCGAGCTGCTCCACCAGGCCGTCGTAGCGACCACCGGCACAGACGGTGCCCTGGGCCCCCAGGCTGTTGGTGACCCACTCGAACACGGTGAGGTTGTAGTAGTCGAGACCACGCACCAGACGCTCGTTCACCTCGAACTGGATGCCGGCCGCGGTCAGCAGACGCTTGAGCCCCTCGAAGTGAGCCAGGCTCGCCTCTCCCAGGTGATCGAACAGGCGCGGCGCCCCCACCAGAATGGCCTGCACCTTCTCGTCCTTGGAGTCGAGCACCCGCAGCGGGTTGCTGTACATGCGGCGCTGGCTCTCTTCGTCCAGCTCGCTCTTGTACTGCTCCAGATAGGCCACCAGGGCATCGCGGTAGGCGGCGCGCTCGCTGCTCTGACCCAGCGTGTTGAGCTGCAGGGTCACGTGCTCGCCGATGCCGAACAACCGCCACAGGCGGTGGGTCAGCATGATGAGCTCGGCATCGATGTCCGGCCCGTTGATGCCAAACAGCTCGACCCCGAACTGGTGGAACTGGCGATAGCGGCCCTTCTGGGGACGCTCGTGACGGAACATGGGGCCCATGTACCACATCCGGCGTTCCTGGTTATACAGCAAGCCGTGCTCGATGCCGGCCCGCACGCAGCTGGCGGTGCCTTCGGGGCGCAGGCTCAGGCTGTCGCCGTTGCGATCCTCGAAGGTATACATCTCTTTTTCGACCACATCGGTCACTTCACCGATGGCGCGTTTGAACAGATGAGTCTGTTCGACGATGGGCATGCGCACTTCGCTGTAGCCATAGCTGGCCACGACCTGGCGCAGGATCTGTTCCACTTTCTGCCATACCGGGCTCTGCTCCGGCAGGCAATCATTCATACCGCGAATTGCTTGGATCTGTTTTGCCACGTTGCTACTCGAGAAAAAGACGTGAATTTGGGCCGCATTATAGGGATTTTCGACCCCGAGGTAAAATCAGGGTGCCCGGATGCGGGGTGTAAAATCAACTACCTAAAGCCGGGGCCACCCCAGGTGGCCCCACTTTGATGCAAACTGGCGAGTCAACCCTTGTCCAGCGGGATCTGGTTGGCCGGATCCAGCATGGCCGCCCGTGCACGAATGCGGCGCTCCAGCACGGGGATGAGATCCTGGTTGCTGAGCCGGTCGACCCGCTGACCACCCTCGTAGAAGGCGCTCTTGTTGGCGGCGCCCGCCAGACCCAGATCCGAGACCAGGGCCTCGCCGGGACCGTTGACCACGCAGCCGATGATGGATACATCCATGGGGGTGATGATGTCTTCCAGCCGCTCTTCCAGGGCGTTGACCGTGCCTATCACATCGAACTCCTGACGGGAGCAGGAGGGGCAGGCGATGAAGTTGATGCCGCGGGAGCGAATGCGTAGGGATTTCAGGATATCGAAGCCCACCTTCACCTCCTCCACCGGATCGGCGGCGAGCGAGATGCGCAGGGTGTCACCGATCCCTTCGCTCAGCAACATGCCGAGGCCGATGGCGGACTTGACCGCGCCGGCGCGAAAACCGCCCGCCTCCGTGATGCCAAGGTGCAGGGGTTGCTCGATCCGCTTGGCCAGCAGGCGATAGGCCCCCACGGCCAGGAAGACATCGGACGCCTTGACGCTCACCTTGAAGTTCTCGAAGTTGAGGCGATCCAGGTAGTCCACGTGACGCATGGCCGACTCGAGCAGCGCCTCCGGGGTCGGCTCGCCGTACTTCTCCTGGATGTCTTTCTCCAGAGAGCCGCCGTTCACCCCGATGCGGATCGGGATGTTGTAGTGGCGGGCGCAGTCGACCACGGCGCGCACCCGCTCCTCGTTGCCGATGTTGCCCGGGTTGATGCGCAGGCAGTCGGCACCGTATTCGGCCACCTTCAGGGCGATGCGGTAGTCGAAGTGGATGTCGGCGACGATGGGGATATTGGTCTGCTGCTTGATGAGCTTGAAGGCTTCTGCCGCTTCCATGGTGGGCACCGAGACCCGGACGATGTCGGCGCCCACCCGCTCGATCCGCTGGATCTGCTCGACGGTGGCGGCCACGTCCGTGGTCTTGGTGTTGGTCATGGTCTGCACAGTGATGGGGGCATCGCCCCCAACCGGCACCTTGCCGACCATGATCTGTCTGGATTTACGACGAATAATCGGGGATTCGTGAGCGGACATGACGGGCTGATTACTCCTGCGGCAGTGAGAAGCGAGCAGTCCGGCCGTTGTTGTAACGGCTCATGTCGAAGGACTTGCCCTTGTATTCGAGATTGACCGCCATGGGCGCGCCAATGATGAATTTGAGTGGCTCGGGTCCTTCCAGCACCAGTTCGTCGTTCGCCTTCTTCAGACCGCTGAACAGGGTCTTGCCGTTGGCATCCTTGACATCCAGCCAGCAGTCGGCGGTAAAGCTCATCTTGAGCTGGGGCGCGCTGGCGGGATCGGTCGGGGTCTCTTCGGCCGGCGCCGTGGTCGCGGCGGCGGAAACATCTGTACCCAGGGCAGCGCTGGCGCTCGGGGCGGCACTGGCCGCATCCAGCACGGGCGCCGTGGTGACGGCACCACTCACGGCAGCGACGGTTGCCTCTGTGCTCACCGCATCGGAGGCGGCGGGCAGCACTGGGGTAGCGACCTCCACGGCGGGAGCCGTGACGTTCTCGGTCTGCTCGCTGGTCGTGCCGATTTCGGCCGCGGCCAGGGCCTCTTCCCCGGCGGAGCGGCGCGCCGTGCTCTGCCACCACCAGGCGATGGAGAGGGCGATCAATACCAGGATCACCAGCCAGGTCACCACCTTGAGCCGACTGTCGTTGGCCTGCTGGCGAGAGCGGCGGGAGAAGCTCTGCATGTCGATGTTGTCCGGCGGTGTCAGACCCAGGCGCTCGTACGCCGTGAGTATGGTTTCCTCCGGGATCCCCACCAGCTTGGCATAGGCGCGCAGGTAGCCGCGAATGAAGGTGTGGGAGGTGTGCTTGTCATAGGTATCCGCCTCGATGGCGGCGATCAGGGTCAGACGAAGGTGAATGCGGGACGCAACCTGCTCTCGCGTCCAGCCGAGCTGTTCACGGGCATTGCGCAGCAGCTGGCCGGGGCCCGCTGCCTGGGAGTCGTCTTGAGAATCGTGTGGCTGTTCAGTAGTCATTGGCTAAGTAACGCTTGGCTTGTTGCGAAGTGGGATATTGCCTTACCAGCTCAGTCCCGAATTGGTGAAGTAATGCCGGTTTGTCCATGGCCTGGGCCAGCCGCAGCCGGAGCCAGAGGCTCTCCTCGTTCTCTTCTGCCACATCGGCATAGCGCACGAGGTAAGACTGCACATCAGGCAGCTTGCCATCTTTCATGGAAAGCTCGGCCATGTCCAGCAATAACCTTGGATTGCGGGGATTATACCCCAAGGCCAGACGATAGTACTCGCCGGCCTTATCATTTCTGTGATTTTGCAGTGAACAGAGCGCCGCGTTCTCGTAGGTATCGGCGATCTTGACGTAATCGGGCTGGCTGACCGCCTGCATGAAGGCCTTGTCCGCCTCGTCGAAGCGGCCACGGTTGCACAGGAAGGCGCCGTAGTTGTTCATCGCGTCAGCATTGGTCGGATCCATGGAGAGGGCTTTCTTGTAGTTCTCTTCGGCCGCCTTGAAATCCTCCACCTGCTGGTAGAAGTAGGCGAAGCCGATATAGACCTGAGGATTGCTTGGGTCGTATTGCAGGGCGCGATCGAGGTTGAACTTTGCCTGTTCTGCATTGCCCTGGCGAAGATATTGGATACCCAGATCGAGGCGGGTCTGGGCAGCCGCCTTGAGATCGGGTCCCACTTCCCGCTGGGTCGAGTTCTGACCGGCGTAAGTGGTTTCGGTAACACAGCCGGGCAGCGCACAGAGCGCTGCCACTATGATCAATGTACGGATATCCATTTCCTGACGATACAATGGCTTAGCGGTTAAACCATTTTGACGGAAATCCCATCCTGTTGCATCCGATTTTTCATGGTGCGCTTGGTGCGGTCGATCACCTCCCCCACTAGCTGGCCGCAGGCCGCATCGATGTCATCCCCGCGGGTCTTGCGCACTATGACGGTCAGGTCATATTCCATCAGCACCTTGGAGAAACGATCGATGCGGCTGTTGCTCGGTTTGCCGAAGGGGTTGCCCGGGAAGGGGTTGAAGGGGATCAGGTTGATCTTGCAGGGAGTATCCTTGAGCACCTTGGCCAGCTCGTGGGCATGCTGCATGTCGTCATTGATATGATCGAGCAGCACATATTCCACGGTCACCCGGCCACCGTTGGCGTTGGACTTCGCCAGATAACGGCGCACCCCGGCGAGGAAGTCCTCGATGTTGTACTTGTCGTTGATCGGCATGATCTCGGAGCGAAGCTTGTCATTCGGTGCGTGCAGGGAGATGGCCAGGGCCACATCGATCTGGTCACCCAGCATGTCCAGGGCGGGGACCACCCCTGAGGTAGAGAGGGTCACGCGACGCTTGGAGATGCTGAAACCGAAGTCATCCATCATCAGCTTCATGGCCGGCACCACGTTGGCCAGGTTGAGCAGCGGCTCACCCATGCCCATCATCACCACGTTGGTGATGGGACGCTTGCCGCCGACTATCTTGGCGGCGCGCCAGACCTGACCGATGATCTCGGAGACTTTCAGGTTGCGGTTGAAACCTTGCTGGGCGGTAGAACAGAAGGTACAGGCCAGGGCGCAGCCCACCTGGGAGGAGACACAGAGGGTGGCACGCTCCGCCTCGGGAATATAGACGGTCTCCACCTCCTGATCCCCCACTTGCATGGCCCACTTGATGGTGCCATCGGTGGAGCGCTGCTCGCGGCTCACCTCGGGGGCACGGATCTCGGCGATGGTCTTGAGACGCTCACGCAGCGCCTTGTTGACGTTGCTCATCTGATCGAAATCATCACAACCAAAGTGATAGATCCACTTCATTATCTGATCTGCCCGGAACGGCTTCTCGCCCAGTTCGACGAAGAAGGCACGCATGGCATCCCGATCGAGATCCAGCAGGTTGGTTTTTGTTGCGCTCATCAAGGGCCTCAGCTCACACACTTCATAAATTATTGGCTGACGATGAAGTCAGGGCGCGGCATTGTACAAATAATGGGTCTGGCTTTCCACCTGGAGAATAAGTGGATATGGCGCAAATGACCAAAAAACAAAAGGGAGCCGAGGCTCCCTTGATCATCTCGGGTGAAAATCAGCCGCGGGGGCAGATTTCCCCTTCGGAGAAGAAGTAGGCGATTTCGCGGGCGGCAGAGGCCGGGGCGTCGGAGCCGTGGACGGCGTTGCGATCGATGCTCTCGGCGTAGCAGGCACGCAGGGTACCGGCCAGGGCCTCTTTCGGGTTGGTGGCGCCCATGATCTCGCGATGACGGCGAATGGCGTCTTCCCCTTCCAGCACCTGGACCATGACGGGGCCGGAGGTCATGAAGGCGACCAGACCATCATAGAAGGGCTTGCCCTGATGTTCGGCGTAGAAACCGGCGGCCTGTTCGCTGGTCATGTGCAGCATCTTGGCGGCGACGATTTTCAGGCCGGCGCTCTCGAAGCGGCCATAGATGGCACCGATCAGGTTCTTGCTGACCGCATCCGGCTTGACGATAGAGAAGGTACGTTCGATAGCCATTGAGTTCTTTCCTTAACTACAGAGTTTTATTGTAGGAATCCATGTTCGGCGGCGATTATACGTAAACAAAAACCGAAACAACACACAAAAAAGCAACTTTTTATTAAACAAATGCACCCTTGAAACAACATGGTGGCTCATCTTGTCTCAGGGCGGCAGGAAAAAACGTGCGCTTGCGCACGATAGCTCCCTTAACCGGTTAAAACTGATGCTATCGCCTATTTTTCCGGCGCCACGGAAAAGGGCACCTCCCGGTGCCCTTGCGATACGCCATGCCGACTAGCGCGTCTCTGCCAGCAGGGTATGCGCTATGGTGCGCATTCCCAGGGTATTCGCTCCGGGAGCCCAGAGGCTGTCGCCGTTGTCGCTGAAACAGGCGGCGAGATCGACGTGCAACCAACCCTGCCCCTCGCCCGGCACGAAGCGGGAGAGGAAACCCGCCGCGTTGGAGGCCCCGCCCGGACCGCCCCCCGGCACCGGCCGGCTGTTGGCCGTGTCGGCGTAGTGGGACGGGCATTGCTGGCGGTGCCAGGGCTCGAGCGGCAGGGGCCAGGCGGGCTCCTGCTCCGCATCCGAATAGGCCATGGCCCGGCTCACCAACCCCTTGTCCAGCCCGAACAGGGCGTTGTAGCGCCCCCCCAGGGCCATCACGGCCGCCCCGGTGAGGGTAGCGGCGTCGATGATGAGGGGGGCGCCGGACTCCCCAGCGAGCTGCAGGCCGTCCGCCAGCACCAGGCGCCCCTCGGCGTCGGTGTTGACGATCTCCACCGTGGTGCCGTTCTTGTAGGTGAGGATGTCACCCAGCTTGTAGGCGTGGCCGGAGACCAGGTTCTCGGCGCAGCAGAGGATGAGCTTCACCCGCTTGTCCAGCCCCCGCAGGATGGAGAGCGCCAGGGCGCCGGTGACGATGGCGGCGCCCCCCATGTCATGCTTCATGGTCAGCATGCCCTGGGAGGTCTTCATGGAGTAGCCGCCGGAGTCGAAGGTGATACCCTTGCCCACCAGAGCCGCAGCCACCGGTGCCTTGGGATCCCGGCTCGGGTTGAAGTCCAGTTCCAGCAGCACGGGTTCGCGATCGCTGCCGCGGCCGACCTGATAGAGGCCTACCCAGCCCGCCTGTTGCAGCGCCTCCCCCTTGAGGATGCGGTGACTGACGCGATCCGGCGCCAGCTCGGTGATGAAGGCGGCCGCCTCCACCGCCAGATCCAGTGGCCCCAGCTGTTCCGGGGTGGCGTTGGTCATCTCCCGCACCCAGCGCCCGCACAGCCAGCGCGCTTCCAGCTCTTCCCTGTCCTCCTCGGACGAGGTGGCCCACTGCAGCTCCACCTCCGCCTTGGGGGTCTGCAGGCCCTGGGCGAAGGCCCACTGCTGCTCGCGATCCCAGTGGCCGCACAGGGCCACCCTCTGGATCCCCTGACTGCAGAGGCGACGGGCCGCCTGCTGGATGTCCAGCAAGGGGCTGGCGGTCACCAGATGGATCACGGCGCCGTCGGCGCGGTGAGACAGCAGGGCGCCCTCCCCCCACTCGGGGGCGGCAAATTCACGGCTCAGCCAGATGTTCATTCAGCCACCTCCTGCAACCAGCGGGCTATGGTTCGCAGGCCATGGCCCTTGGCGCCGGTGGCCCAGAGATCGTTGCCGGACTTCTGATAGGAAGCAGCCAGGTCCAGGTGCACCCAGCCCTGCCCCTCGCCGCGCACGAAGCGGGACAGGAAGGCGGCGGCCGTGGTGGCGCCGGCGGTTCCCTCGGCGGAGGCGACGTTGCCCAGATCGGCGAAGGCCGAGGTGAGCTGGCCCGCATGCCAGGATTCCAGCGGCAGGGCCCAGGCCTTCTCGTTTTCTGCACGGGCGGCGGCCAGGGCACGTACCTGCTCCGCCTCATCCAGGGCGAACACGGCGTTGTAGTCGCGACCGAGCGCCGTCTTGGCGGCGCCGGTCAGGGTGGCGGCATCCAGGATATGGGCGGCACCGCTCTCGCTCGCGGCCAGCAGACCGTCCGCCAGCACCAGGCGACCTTCCGCGTCCGTGTTCTGGATCTCCACCGAGATGCCGTTCTTGTAGGTCAGGATGTCGCCGAGCTTGAAGGCGTGGCCGGAGACCAGGTTCTCGGCGCAGCAGAGGATGAGCTTGACCCGCTTGTTCAACCCGCGGCTGATGGCGAGCGCCAGGGCACCGGTCACCATGGCGGCGCCCCCCATGTCGGACTTCATCGGCAGCATGTTGTCGGAGGACTTCATGGAGTAGCCGCCGGAATCGAAGGTGATCCCCTTGCCCACCAGGGCTGCCACCACGGGCGCCTTGCTGTCCCCGGTCGGGTTGTAGTCGAGCTCCAGCAGCACGGGTTCCCGCTCGCTGCCCCGGCCCACGGACCAGATGCCGATATGGCCGGCCTCGCGCAAGGCCTCGCCGGCGGTGATGCGTGCGGTCACCTGGTCCCCCCCCAGGCCGCGAATGAGCAGCAGGGCGGATTCCGCCAGGCTCATGGGGTAGATCTCTTCGGGGCAGCCGTTGGTGACTTCGCGCACCCAACGGGTCGCCTTGACGAGGGCATCCAGCTCGCGAGCCTCGTCGCCACCCTGTTCACCGAAGTGCAACTCACGCAAACCCTTGGCGGCATAGAATCCCTGGGCGAAGGCGTAGCGACGCTCCAGATCCCAGCCTCCGGCGGCCAGCTCGACTCGCTTGATACCGCTCGACTCCAGACGGCGGGCGGCGCGCTGGATGATGCGCAGCACCTCTCGCTCCTGGGTCTGGCTGCCCAGGTGGATCAGGGCCTCATCGCCGCTGAAACTGAGCTGAGCCCCCTCGCCCCAATGGGCGGCGCCGGCCTCGGTGGACAACACGACTTTCATCTTCTCTGCCATTTATCTTGCTTCCTTTTCTCGGCACTGTTTATTCGATACGGGTCATTCAACAAGGGAGACGCAGGCAATAAAAAGGCCGTCCCCCGAGAGGGTCGGCCTTCACCATATCACCATTGCACCGCCAGATGCTGCACGCGCAATTCACTCATGTGTAATTAACGGCGCATCAATGGCGCTCGGAGGCGAGGTTGAGGGTGTACTTGGGCAGCTCCACCACCAGATCCTCGTCCGCCAGACGGGCCTGGCAACTCAAGCGGGATTCCGGCTCAAGTCCCCATGCCTTGTCCAGCATGTCATCTTCCAGCTCGTCACTCGGCTCGAGGGAGTCGAAGCCTTCACGCACTATGCAGTGACAGGTGGTGCAGGCACAGGACTTCTCGCAGGCGTGCTCGACCTCGATGCCGTTGCGCAGCGCGATGTCGAGGATGGTCTCACCGACTTGTCCTTCGAGGGCGGCGCCCTCCGGGCAGAGTTCGGGGTGAGGCAGAATGATCACTTTTGGCATATTACACCTTGTTGACGTTTTGGCCGGTCAGCACCTTGCGAATGGAGGCATCCATGCGACGGGCCGCAAACTCGCCACTGGCGGCATCCGCCGCCTCGATGGCATCTTTGATTTGATTGGTTGTGCCTGTGGCACGCATGGCCAGCAGATGCTTGATAGCAGTATCGATCTCGGCGCGCTCGGCGACATTGAGCAGGGCCTCGCCATCGGCGGCCAGGGCCGCATTGAGGCTCTCCACCACCCGATCCGCTTCCACCTGCTGCTCCGCCAGCATGCGGGCATCCATGTCTTGCTGGGCATTGGCGATGGAGGCGCTCAGCATGCTGAGAATGTCCTCTTCCGCCAGGCCGTAGGAGGGTTTTATCTGAATTTCAGCCTGCACACCGGAAGATTTCTCCATGGCGCTGACCGAGAGCAGCCCGTCCGCATCCACCTGGAAGGTGACCCGGATGTGGGCAGCCCCCGCCGCCATGGGTGGAATGCCGGTCAGGGTGAAACGGGCAAGGGAGCGGCAATCCGCCACCAGCTCGCGCTCACCCTGCACCACGTGGATGGCCATGGCGGTCTGACCGTCCTTGAAGGTGGTAAACTCCTGGGCGCGGGCCACCGGAATGGTGGTGTTGCGCGGGATCACCTTCTCGGCGAGGCCGCCCATGGTCTCGAGACCCAGAGAGAGCGGGATCACGTCCAGCAGCAGCATCTCGGCGTCCGGCTTGTTGCCCACCAGGATGTCCGCCTGGATGGCGGCGCCGATGGCCACCACCTTGTCCGGATCTATGCTGGTGAGCGGCGTACGCTGGAAGAACTCTCCCACCTGCTCGCGCACCAGCGGCACCCGGGTGGAGCCACCGACCATCACCACCTCCAGCACGTCCACCTGCTCCAACCCCGCATCGCGCAGGGCGCGGCGGCAGGCCAGCAGGGTACGCTTGACCAACGGCAGGATGAGGGCATCAAACTGGGCGCGGGACACGGTTCCCTGCCAACCGGCGAAGGTGCAGGGGACACTGCCTGCGTCGGTCAGGCCGTGCTTGACGCTGGCGGCCACATCCAGCAACTCGCGCTGGGTGCGGGCATCCAGCTGGCCACTCAGACCGGCCTGTTCCTTGATCCAGTCCGCCAGCAGGTGATCGAAGTCATCACCGCCGAGCGCCGAGTCGCCGCCGGTGGCCATTACCTCGAACACGCCGCGATGCAGGCGCAGGATGGAGATGTCGAAGGTACCGCCGCCGAGATCATAGACGGCGATCACTCCTTCCTGACCGGAGTCGAGGCCATAGGCGATGGCGGCCGCGGTCGGTTCGTTCAGCAGTCGCAGCACGTGCAGACCGGCCAGACGGGCCGCGTCCTTGGTGCCCTGGCGCTGGGCGTCGTCGAAGTAGGCGGGCACCGTGATGACCACGCCGTCAAGCTCCCCGCCGAGGGCGGCGGCGCCGCGGGCGGCCATGGCTTTGAGGATCTCGGCCGAGACCTGCACCGGGTTGACCAGCCCCTGACGGGTCTGCAACTGGGGCATGCCATTGTCGGCGGCCACGAATTCATAGGGCTGCTGGCGAGTGTCGATGTCCGCCAGTGCCTTGCCCATCATCCGCTTGACGGAGACTATGGTGTTGTGGGGATCCTGCGCCGCTTCGCGTTTGGCGTCGAAGCCGACCCGGATGGCCGCGTCCTGGTAGTGCACCACAGAAGGCAGCAAGGCACGCCCCTGCTCGTCGCAGAGGGTGTCCGCCTGGCCGCTGCGCACGGCGGCGACCAGGGAGTTGGTGGTGCCGAGATCAATGCCAACGGCACGTTTATGCTGATGAGGGGCGGCGCTCTGGCCGGGCTCGGCGATTTGCAGTAATGCCATGGGTAATCACAATTCCAGCGTTAGGGGATCAAGACTCGAACAGCGAGTCTTCGAACCGTTCCAGCTCCTCGAGGAGCTTGTCGACAAATTTGAGTTTGCGCACGCAGTCGGCGGCGATCTGATCCTCACCCCTGGCGAGGCAGTCGGTCAGCCGCTGCATCAGTGACTGGTGATCATGCCTGATTTCGCGGCGAAAATCTTCGATGGCCCCCTCAGGATCCACATCCCCTTTCAGATCGGCCAGACGCTCGCGCCACTCCAGCTGCTGCATCAGGAAGGCGGGATCTTGCAGGGTCTGCTGCTCGCCACGGATGTCGGTCCCACGCAGGGAGAGCAGATATTCGGCGCGGCGCACCGGGGCCTTGAGGGTGGTGAAGGCATCGTTGATCTGGGCGGCGCGCTGCACGGCGGCCAGCTGCTCCCGCTCGGGGGCGGTGGCGAAACGATCGGGGTGGAACTGGGTCTGCAACTGGCGGTAGGTGTCGGCCAGTTGGCGGGGATCGAGCTCGAAGCCCTCTGCCAGCCCGAACAGCTCGAAATGATTCATTCTGTGTCCTTAGACTCGAAGGCTTGCGCCTTGCTCACCATCAACCTTGAACGACAAAGCCGGCAGCAGGCTGCCGGCTTCATCGTTTAGACGCTGAAACTCTCGCCGCAACCACACTCGCCCTTGGCGTTGGGGTTGTTGAACTGGAAGCCCTCGTTGAGGCCCTCCTTGACGAAGTCCAGCTCGGTGCCATCCAGATGGATCAGGCTCTTGGCATCGACGATGATCTTGACACCCTTCTGCTCGAAGACCTGATCTTCGGCGGCCAGCTCATCCACGAACTCAAGCACATAGGCAAGACCCGAACAGCCGGTCGTCTTGACGCCGAGGCGCAGGCCGATGCCCTTGCCCCGGTTGGTCATGAAAGAGGAAACCCGTGCCGCTGCGGCATCTGTCATGGTTATGGCCATACTGCTCTCCGAACCTTAAAGACCTTTCTTCTGCTTGTAATCGGCGATGGCGGCCTTGATGGCATCCTCCGCCAGGATGGAGCAGTGGATCTTCACCGGCGGCAGAGCCAGCTCTTCGGCGATGTCGGTGTTCTTGATGCCAGCCGCTTCGTCCAGGGTCTTGCCCTTGACCCACTCGGTCACCAGGGAGCTGGAGGCGATGGCGGAACCACAACCGTAGGTCTTGAACTTAGCGTCTTCGATGATGCCGTCGTCGCTGATCTTCAGTTGCAGTTTCATCACGTCGCCACAGGCCGGGGCGCCGACCATGCCGGTCGCGATGCTGGGATCGTTCTTGTCAAAACCACCCACGTTGCGGGGATTCTCGTAGTGGTCGATTACTTTTTCACTGTAAGCCATATCTAACTCCTGCTAATTCCGTTGTTCACTCAACCCTTGCCGCTGGCAAGGGATCAGTGATGAGCCCATTCGACCGTGTTCAGATCCACACCGTCCTTGAACATCTCCCACAGGGGGGACATCTCGCGCAGACGGCCAATGGAGTCACAGATGAGCTTGACTGCGTAGTCGATCTCTTCTTCCGTGGTGAAGCGGCCGATGCTGAACCGGATGGAGCTGTGTGCCAGCTCGTCGTTCAGGCCAAGGGCGCGCAGCACATAGGAAGGCTCCAGGCTGGCAGAGGTACAGGCAGAACCGGAAGAGACCGCCAGATCCTTCAGTGCCATGATGAGGGATTCCCCTTCCACATAGGCGAAGCTGACGTTCAGGTTGCCCGGGACGCGCTGCTCCAGATCACCGTTGATATAGACTTCTTCGATATTCTTGATGCCGTTCCACAGACGCTGGCGCAGGGCCATGATGTGCTGGCTCTCGCTCGCCATCTCTTCCTTGGCGATGCGGAAGGCTTCGCCCATGCCGACGATCTGGTGAGTCGGCAGGGTGCCGGAGCGCATGCCGCGCTCGTGGCCACCACCGTGCATCTGGGCTTCCAGACGAACGCGGGGCTTGCGGCGCACGAACAGGGCACCGATCCCTTTCGGGCCGTATACCTTGTGGGCGGACATGGAGAGCAGGTCAACCTTGAGCGCTTCTACGTCGACCGGGATCTTGCCCACGCTCTGGACAGCGTCCACGTGCAGCAGGATCTTGCGGGAGCGGCACAGCTCACCGATAGCGGCGATGTCTTGCACCACGCCGATCTCGTTGTTGACGTGCATGATGCTCACCAGGATGGTGTCATCGCGCAGGGCGCCTTCGATCTGCTCCAGGGTGAACAGGCCGTTTGGCATCGGCTCGAGGTAGGTCACCTCGTAGCCTTCACGCTCCAGCTGGCGACAGGTATCGAGTACCGCCTTGTGCTCGGTCTTGGAGGTGATGATGTGCTTGCCCTTGCCAGCATAGAAGTGGGCGATGCCCTTGATCGCCAGGTTGTTGGATTCGGTCGCGCCTGAGGTGAAGACGATCTCGCGCGGATCGGCACCGATCAGCTCTGCCACTTGATTACGGGCCAGATCGACTGCCTCTTCGGCCTGCCAGCCGAAACGGTGGGAACGGGATGCGGGGTTGCCGAACAGGCCGTCCATGGTGAGGCACTGCATCATTTTTTCTGCGACACGCGGGTCCACCGGACAGGTTGCCGAATAATCAAGGTAAATAGGCAGTTTCATGTTTTTCTCCGTTACGACGGGGTCACACAGCGACTCGTCGTGGAAAGCACGTTTGTTTATAGTTGGACTTTTAAGCTCACATCACCGCGTTCGGCCCGGTCAACTAGGGACAACACGGTCTTCATTTGTTCATCTTGCTTGCCGGCGATGCGACGCACATCGGCCTGGCCAACCAGTTCCGCCAGGGTGATGTCACCGAGGAAACTGGAGATACGCTCGCTGAGGTCGCGCCACAGGGAGTGGGTCAGACACTGGGTACCACCGTGGCAGCCCCCCTTGCCCAGACACTTGGTCGCATCCACCGACTCATCCACCGCGGTGATCACCTGACCCACCGAGATGTCGCCGGGCGCCAGGCCGAGACGGTAACCACCGCCCGGGCCGCGCACGCTGCTCACCAGGCCATGCTTGCGCAGGCGGGCAAACAGCTGTTCCAGATAGGACAAGGAGATGCCCTGGCGCTCTGAAATATCGGCAAGGGGTACGGGCCCCTGCTCTGCATGCAACGCCACGTCGAGCATGGCGGTCACTGCGTAACGTCCTTTTGAGGTCAGTCTCATATGCCTTACCGTCTTGCGAACAAATCAATATGGGCACATGGTCACATACCCGACTAATTCAGTCAAGTATATGGTTGAGTAAATCAGTCGGGATTATCCCTGCGGCCGGGATTTGTTCACCGAGGTGAGAATTCCGCGCAGTATATTCAGCTCCACCGCCTCCGGTCTGGCCCGGTTGAACAGACGGCGCAGCTTGCTCATCACGTGACCGGGGTGATCGTCGCTGATGAAGCCGGTCTTCTGCAGGGTCTGCTCCAGGTGCTGATAGAACCCCTCCAGCTGCTCGGCCGTGGGGTAGTCGAGCTCAGGATCCGCCACCACCGACCCATGCGTCGGCAACCAGTGCATGCGCACCTCGTAGCAGAGGGTCTGCACCGCCATGGCCAGATTGAGGGAGCTGTATTCGGGATTGGCCGGGATGGCCACGTGGTAATGGCACTTCTGCAGCTCGTCGTTGGTTAGGCCGGTGCGTTCACGGCCAAACACCAGGGCAACAGGGTGAGTCGCCCCCTCCTGCACCGCCTTCTCCCCCGCCTCGCGGGAATCCAGCATGGGCCAGCTCAGGGTGCGGGAGCGAGCGCTGGTACCTATGACCAGGCCGCAATCGGCGATGGCATCTTCCAGGGTCGGGACGATGCGGGCATTGGCCAGGATATCGCTGGCGCCGGCCGCCAGCGCGACGGCGTTGTCGTCTGGCATCTCCTGGGGATCCACCAGTACCAGCTGGGTCAAGCCCATGGTCTTCATGGCCCGCGCCGCGGAGCCCATGTTGCCGGTGTGAGAGGTGTTTACCAAGACGATACGAATCTGATCCAACATGCCCAGTCAATCTTCAGTCAAAAATGGCGCGCAATTGTAACATAACCAATCGCTATTTTGGCACCGCTTCTGAGCCCGGATTTCAGAACAAAAATGGCCGCTCGTATAACCAGAGAGCATGAGAGAAGGGGCGGTGCTGGCTAACCTTAAAGGGTCGAGATGGATAATCCGGAATCATCGTCATGCTCCCATCCTGGCTCTATGAGCCGCTGCCCGCCCTCTACCTGCTGGCGTCCGCCGGACTGCTGCTGCTCGCCCAGAGCCCGCTGCTCTGGCTGGCATCCGCCATGCTGTTCGTGGCGGGCGCCTTCATCTGGATGATGCGCTCCAACTACAGGCGTACCGATCTCGTCATCTTCCCCACCAGGCGCTGGTTTCAGCCCGAGTGGTTCTACGAGACCCAGCCCTTCCTCTGGCTGGCGCTGGGCTTGCTGCTGCTGCGCCTGCCTGGCACCACACCACTGCTCGCCCTGCTCCCCTGCCTCTGGGGCTGTCGCTGCCTCTGGGCCCGGCGCCTGCATCGCCACCACGCCCTGGGGCTGACGCCTCACCTGAGGCGCGCTTCAGGTCGCCGGCGCGGCCACAGGCTCCTGCACTGAGCGGGTACGCTCGATCAGGGTCGCCATGTCGATCAGCGGATACTTCATCAGGGCGGGCAGGCCGTCGAGATCCAGGCTGTCCATCAGGTTCTTCACCTCGAGGCCGAGCTCGGTGTTGCCTTCTATCTTCAGCCTGCGCTGGAAGAAGAGGGAGTCCGGATCCTCCCGGCGGCCGGCGATCAGGATGAGATCCTGGCTGCAGCCACTGAAGCAGACGTCCGCACGTTCGCAGTCACGGCTCACCACCAGCTTTCCCTCCCGCTCGCTGATGAACCAGCAGAGTTCGAGATCCGTTACCTCGACTTTCAGCCACTTGCCCGCCAGGAACGCGAAGTCGCCGTCCTGGATCGCCTCCTTGAACACTTGGGCCAGCAGGCTCTCCATCAGGTTCTGTTGCAAAGCGAAGGGCACCAGCTTGAGGGGGCGGCGCAAGAGACGGGGTGCCTGTTCGACCAGGCGACGTTGCAGTTGTTGAAACACGATAAACTCCCAGTTTTTTGCGCATTCAAGCACAGGGCAGCCAGCAGGATCCTGTTGAAAATCAAACTTGTGCCCACTTACCTCTAGAAGGGTAAAGCCACCTAAAGCTGCCTCAGGTCAAAAAGTGGGAACCCATGGGTGCATACAATCGGCCCACTTTTGCTTTTTTGCCCTCTCGGAGCGTACCGATGGAATTACTCTGCCCGGCAGGCAGCCTGCCGGCACTGAAGACAGCCGTGGATAACGGCGCCGATGCCGTCTATATCGGCTTCAAGGACGACACCAACGCCCGCCACTTCGCCGGCCTCAACTTCACCGACAGCAAGCTGGAGAAGGCGGTGGACTACGTGCACCAGCACGGTCGCAAGCTGCACATCGCCATCAATACCTTCGCCCACCCGGGCTCAGATGCGAGATGGAAACAGGCGGTGGACAGAGGAGTTGCGCTCGGTGCCGACGCCCTCATCATCGCCGATCTCGCCGTGCTCGATTACGCCAGCCGCCAGTATCCGGACATGGAGCTGCACGTCTCGGTGCAGGCCAGCGCCACCAATGCTGCCGCCATCCGCTTCTATCAGGATCACTTCAACGTCGGTCGGGTGGTGTTGCCCCGGGTGCTCTCCATGCACCAGGTCAAGCAGCTCGCCCGCGAGACAGACGTCGGCCTCGAGGTGTTCGCCTTCGGCAGCCTCTGCATCATGGCGGAGGGGCGCTGTTATCTTTCGTCCTACATGACGGGCGAGAGCCCCAATACCGTGGGGGCCTGCTCACCGGCCAAGTACGTGCGCTGGGAGGAGACCCCAAGCGGCCTCGAGTCCCGCCTGAACGAGGTGCTGATCGATCGCTACGGCCCCGGCGAAAACGCCGGCTACCCGACCCTGTGCAAGGGACGCTTCGAGGTGGATGGCCAGACCTATCACGCCCTGGAGGAACCCACCAGTCTCAACACCCTGGGCCTCTTGCCCGAGTTGTTCCAGACCGGGATCCAGTCGGTCAAGATCGAGGGGCGCCAGCGCAGCCCCGCCTATGTGGAGCAGGTGACCCGGGTCTGGCGCGCCGCCATCGACGCCTATCAGACCAATCCGGAGGCTTATCAGGTCAAGGCCGAGTGGGATGCCCAGCTCGCCCGCGTCTCCGAGGGGAGCCAGACCACCCTGGGCGCCTATCATCGCCAGTGGCAATAAGGGGAATTCCCATGTTCCATTTTCTCACGCAAGACAGGCGCACTTTGCACCGCGTTTATGACTGCAAGGAGCACAACTGATGCAATTTTCTCTCGGGCCCATTCTCTTCTACTGGCCCAAGGCCGACACCCAGGCCTTCTACGAGGCCGCCGCCCGAAGCCAGGCCGACATCGTCTATCTCGGGGAGACGGTGTGCAGCAAGCGCCGCGAGCTGAAGGTGGATGACTGGATTGCCCTGGCTAGACAGGTGGCCGCCTCCGGCAAGCAGGCGGTGCTCTCTACCCTGGCGCTCATCTCGGCGCCGTCGGAGCTCAAGGAGGTCAAGCGGCTGGTGGACAACGGTGAACTGCTCATCGAGGCCAACGATCTCGGCACAGTCCAGCTCGCCCGTGAGGCGGGTCTGCCGTTCGTGTGCGGCCCCGCCATCAACGCCTACAACGCCGACGTGCTGCGCATGCTGCTGAAAAGCGGGATGCGGCGCTGGGTGATGCCGGTGGAACTCTCCCGGGACTGGCTGGTGCAGCTCGTGCAGGATCTGGGTCCCGATCGCCAGCGCTTCGAGGTGGAGGTGTTTGCCTACGGCCACCTGCCCCTCGCCTACTCGGCGCGCTGCTTCACCGCCCGCTCCCTCGACAAGCCCAAGGACAACTGCGAGCTCGCCTGCATCCACTACCCCACCGGCCGCCTCGCCCACAGCCGGGAGGGGCAGAAGGTGTTCAACCTCAACGGCATCCAGACCCAGTCCGGCTACTGCTACAACCTCGGCAACGAGCTCAAGGGGATGGAGGGTCTGGTGGACGTGGTGCGCCTCTCCCCCGAGGGGATGGAGACCCTGGAGATGCTGGCCCGCTTCAAGGCCAACCAGCAGGGTCTGGCACCGCTGCCCCTGCAACAGGAGCACGACTGCAACGGCTACTGGCGCCAGATCCCCGGCATGAGCCTGGTGGGATAAGCCCAGCACCAAAGCGCAGACAGCAAAAAGGCCTCGTGATGAGGCCTTTTTCATGGTTTGCCACTGGATTCAGGAGGCTTGCTTGCTCTTCTGTACGCTCGGAGCTCCGGGCGGCACGGGCTTGCGCGCCATCAGCTCCAGCTCCAGCAGGGCATAGCGGTGCTCGATGAAGTCGTAGACGTTGTTGGCAAGGGCCAGCTTGAAGTAGCTGATGGCTTCCTTGCGGTTGCCCTTGGCCAGCTCAAACTTGCCGAGGTAGAAGTAGGTCTCGCACAGGCGCTCGGCGAGCTCCCGATTGTCCTTCACCCCTTTCACCACGTTGCCCATCAGCTGGGTGGCATTGATCTCGCCGGTGTAGAGGCGAACCAGATCCCAGTTCCAGGCGTCGTCATCGTACTTGTTGAGCCGATCCCGCATCCGGCTCATGGCCGCCGGGGCATCGAGCTTCTGCTCGGCCAGATAGAGCCAGATCACCCGATAGGGGTCTTCCGGCTGCGCCTCGTAGAAGCGCTTCATGTCGGCGGCCGCGAGTTCGGGACGATTGCCGTAATAGAGCGCTATGCCCCGGTTGAGATAGGCGTAGTCGTAATCCGGAGCCAGCTCCAGCGCTGAATCGAAGGCCTCATAGGCCTCGTCATAGTTCTGCTGCTGCACCAGATAGACGCCGATGAAGTTGTAGGCCTCGGCAAAATCGGGCTTCTCCCGCAGGGCGCGGTTGAAATCCAGTCTGGCCAGGGAACGCAACCCCACTCTGTCAAACACCACGGCACGCTCATAGAACAGCTCGGCCCGTTGCTCCGTCGTCAACTCCATTTCACTGAGCATCTGCCCGAGTCGCGCCAGCGCCAACTCGCTCTGGTAGGAGACCTGCAAGGGGGTCGCCAATACCAGTGAAGCGGGTTGCGGCTTGGGAACTTGAGGAGCTTCAACCTGACTGCTACTGCTGCATCCCCACATGGGGAGCAACAACAGGATACCCGTGAGGTATCCAATCCCTATCCTGACGTTCAATGAACACTCCGACGCTTACGCTTGACCCGCATATGGTAAAGGCCAACCGAGACTTTGTCATGTGGCTGAGCCCCTCTCCCTCAAATAAATCAGGATTCGACAGGGTATCCGGCGTCATGCCAACCGCGAAAGCCTCCATCGACACTGACCACCCGGGTGTAGCCCATCTTCTGCAGGTTGTCCGCCACCAGGATGGAGCGGAATCCCCCCCCACAATAGAGGTAGAGCTCGGTAGCGGGATCCGGATAGCGGGTCTCGATGTCCCGCTCTATCACCCCGCGGCCGAGATAGGTCGCCCCCGGCAGATGCCCCCTTCCCCACTCGCTCTCCTCCCGCACATCGACCAGGTGGAAGACGCGGCCCTCATCCTGCCAGCGCTTGATCTGGTGCACGTCGGTTTCTTTCACCTGCGGGCGTATGGCCTCTACCAGGGCCAGAAAACGGGGGTTGTGTTGCATGGCTTGCTCCTCGTACTCGTTGTTGCCCGAGCCTGTGGCTCAATGTTGCCGAGCATCATGACTCAGTCGGACCATAAGAGAAAGGGCGCCTTGCGGCGCCCTTGTCGATTACGGCAGGATCTCTTGCTGATCCGCGCCCTCTTTTTCCACCTGGGTCGGCAGCATGTGCTCCCGCTTGACCCCGAGGAACATGGCAGAGGCGCTCGCCACATAGATGGAGGAGTAGGTCCCGAAGGCCACCCCGATCACCATGGCGATGGCGAAACCGTGAATAAGCGGCCCGCCCTTGAGCAGCAGCGCCACCACCACCACGAAGGTCAACCCCGAGGTGATAATGGTCCGGCTCAGGGTCTCGGTCATGGAGAGATCCATGATTTCGGCGGTATCCCCCCGACGCACCTTGCGGAAGTTCTCCCGCACCCGGTCGAACACGACTATGGTGTCGTTCAGGGAGTAGCCCACCAGCGTCATCAGCGCCGCCAGCACGGTCAGGTCGAACTCGTACTGGAAGTAGGCAAAGATGCCGAGGGTGATGATGACGTCGTGGGCCAGGGAGAGGATGCCCCCCGTGGCCAGACGCCACTCGAAGCGCACCGCCACATAGATCAGGATACAGATGATGGAGGCCAGCATGGCCAGGGCACCGTCCGTCGCCAGCTCGTCACCCACGGAGGGGCCGACGAACTCGACGCGCTTGAGCACGGCATCCTGATCGATCAGCTTGGCAGCCGCCAGCACCTCGTTGCCCTGCTGCTCCACCTTGACCCCCTCTTTCGGGGCCATGCGCACCAGGACGTCGCGGCTGGAGCCGAAGAACTGCAGGGTAGCCCCTTCAATCTTCTGCTGATCCAGCGCCTCGTGCATCTTGTCCAGGCTCACCGACTGCTGGAACCCCACCTCGATGGTGGTACCACCGGTGAAATCCAGGCCCCAGTTCAGGCCGCGATCGAACAGGATGTAGAGGGCGAACACCGTCACCAGAGCAGAGAGCACCATACCCGTCTTGGCGAAACGCATGAAGGGGATGGGCTTTTCAAAATGTAGAATTTGAAACATGTCTCTTCCTTAGATCGGCAGCTTGTCGATGCGCCGTCCACCCCAGGCCAGGTTGATAATGGCGCGGGATACCGTGATGGCGGTAAACATGGAGGCGGTCAGGCCGATCCCCAGCGTCAGGGCGAAGCCCTTGATGGCGCCGGTACCGATGCCGAACAGGATCACACAGGTGATGAGCGAGGTGACGTTGGAGTCGGCGATGGTGGAGAAGGCGCGATCAAAGCCCAGATGGATGGCTTGCTGCACCCCGCGACCGTTGCGGATCTCTTCACGAATACGCTCGTAGATCAGCACGTTCGCATCCACCGCCATGCCCAGGGTCAAGACGATACCGGCGATGCCCGGCAGGGTCATGGTGGCCCCCGGGATCATCGACATGATACCGACGATGAGCACCAGGTTCATGGTCAGCGCCAGGTTGGCAACCCAACCGAAGGCACGGTAGTAGATCCCCATGAACAGCACGATCACCAGCATGGCCCAGCCGATGGCTTCCATACCGCTGTCGATGTTCTGCTGACCCAGGCTCGGGCCTATGGTGCGTTCTTCCACGATCTGGATCGGGGCGATCAGGGCACCGGCACGCAGCAGCAGCGCCAGGTTGTGGGCCTCGTTGGCGTTGTCGATGCCGGTGATGCGGAACTGGCTACCCAGACGAGACTGAATAGTCGCGACGTTGATCACCTCTTCCTGCTTGCGGAACTTGCGCTTGCCATCCGGACCCGGCTGACCCACCGGCTTGTATTCGATGAAGACGGTGGCCATGCCCTTACCGACGTTGTCCTTGGTAAAGTTGGCCATCTTGTTGCCACCCTGGCCATCGAGCTTGATGTTGACCTGGGGACGGCTGTACTCATCGAAACCGGACTGGGCGCCCACTATGTGGTCACCGGTCAGGATCACGCGCTTTTGCAGCACCACGGGACGACCGTTGCGATCGTTGTACACCTTGGAGCTCGGCGGTACCCGGCCACTGGCGGCGGCCTGGATATCGGCGGTCTCATCGACCATGTGGAATTCCAGGGTCGCGGTGGCGCCCAGGATCTCCTTGGCACGGGCGGTGTCCTGGATCCCCGGCAGTTCCACCACGATGCGCTCGGCACCCTGCTGCTGGACCAGCGGCTCGGCCACCCCCAGCTCGTTCACCCGGTTGCGGATGATGGTGATGTTCTGCTCGAGGGCGTACTTCTTCACTTCCTTGATCTTGGCTTCACTCAGGGCGGCCAGCAGGATGAAGTCATCCCCCTTCTGCTCTGTGGTGAAGGTGAGATCCGGATTCTGGCGGCGCAGGAAGGAGACGGCCTTGGACTGATCGGCCTCCTCGCGGAAGACCACCTGCACCTGATCCCCCACCCGGCGCACGCCGGAGTAGCGGATCTTCTGGGTACGCAGCTCGGAGCGGAAATCCTGCACCATCTGCTCTTGCTGCTTGGCCAGCGCCTCGGCCATGTCCACTTCCATCAGGAAGTGCACACCACCGCGCAGGTCAAGACCGAGCTTGAGGGGCGCGGCACCGATGGCTTCGAGCCAGGCAGGGGTGGACGGCGCCAGGTTCAGGGCCGTGATGAAGTTGTCGCCCAGCTTGTTGGCGACGATGTCACGGGCTTTGAGCTGATCTTCGGTGTTGTTGAAGCGGACCAGGATGAAGCCGTGTTCGAAGGCAGCTTGTTTGACCGGGATATGGGCCGCTTCAAGCGTCTCCTTCACCTGATCCAGCGTCTCGAGTTTGACTTCGGCACCGCGGCTCGCAGAAACCTGCAAGGCCGGGTCTTCGCCGTAAAGATTGGGGGCTGCATATAGAAAACCGATGGCGATCACCACGACCACCATCAGGTATTTCCACAGCGGATAGCGATTTAACACGCTGTGCTCCTCGGGAGATTAGAGGGACTGGATAGAACCCTTGGGCAGAACGGCAGAGACGAAGTCACGCTTGATGGTGACCTGGGTCTGATCGTTCAGGGCCAGCACGATGTATTCGCTGTCGGCGGAGACCTTGGCGATCTTGCCGACCAGACCACCTGAGGTGAGCACTTCGTCACCCTTGGCCAGGGAGCTCATCAGATCGCGATGGGTCTTGGCGCGCTTGGCCTGGGGGCGGTAGATCATGAAATAGAAGATGAGACCGAAGACGGCCAGCATGATGATCATTTCCATGCCACCACCCTGTGCACCCGGAGCCGCGCCTTCTGCATATGCCTTGGAGATAATGCTCATTTAACAACCTCTTGTTTGATGTAGATTTGATGACTAGCTGATAACTCGTTGTTATTTCGTGTCGTTTTCAGCCAATGGAGGCACAGGCTTCCCTTGCCGACGGTAGAACTCAGTTACAAAGTCGTCTAATTTACCCTGCTCGATCGCGTCCCGCAAACCCTGCATCACCCGCTGGTAATAACGCAGGTTATGAATGGTATTCAGACGGGCGCCGAGGATCTCGTTGCACTTGTCCAGATGGTACAGATAGCTGCGGGTGTAGTTCTTGCAGGTGTAGCAATCGCAGTCCGCATCCAGGGTGCTGGTGTCTTCGCGATACTTGGCGTTGCGGATCTTGACCACACCGTCCGTGGTGAACAGATGGCCGTTGCGGGCGTTGCGGGTCGGCATCACGCAGTCGAACATGTCGATGCCGCGGCGCACCCCTTCCACCAGATCCTCCGGCTTGCCGACGCCCATCAGGTAGCGTGGCTTGTCCGCCGGGATCTTCGGGCAGACGTGATCGAGGATGCGATGCATGTCTTCCTTGGGCTCACCCACGGCGAGGCCGCCGACCGCATAGCCGTCGAAGCCGATTTCCAGCAGGCCGTCTAGGGACACATCCCGCAGCGGCTCGTAGACGGAACCCTGGATGATGCCGAACAGGGCGTTCTTGTTGCCGAGCGCATTGAACTTCTCCCGGGAACGCTTGGCCCAGCGCAGGGACATCTCCATGGACTTGCGCGCTTCTTCGTAAGTGGCCGGGTACGGGGTGCACTCGTCGAAGATCATCACGATGTCGGAGCCCAGGTCGTACTGGATCTCCATGGACTTCTCGGGGTCGAGGAAGATCTTCTCGCCGTTGATGGGATGACGGAAGTGCACCCCCTCCTCGGTGATCTTGCGGATGTGGCCGAGGCTGAACACCTGGAAGCCGCCGGAGTCTGTCAGGATGGGCCCCTGCCAGTTCATGAAGTCGTGCAGATCCCCGTGGGCACGCATCACCGCCTGCCCCGGCCGCAGCCAGAGGTGGAAGGTGTTGCCGAGCAGGATCTGGGCGCCAGTCTCGCGGACCTCTTCCGGGGTCATCCCCTTGACGGTGCCGTAGGTGCCGACCGGCATAAAGGCCGGGGTCTGCACGGTGCCGCGCTCGAATACCAGCTGGCCGCGACGGGCGCGGCCATCGGTGGTTTTCAGTTCAAATTTCATTGCTACCTCGATGCAGTCAGAGAAACAGTCTGACAGTTGAGGACCCGTGAGGGCCCATATATAAGAAGCTGCGCGATCTTACTCGACGATCGTGAACAGGTTCTGAAGGCAGAGGCTTTTTAAGCCTCGGCCCGGCGACGGGTGACGAACATGGCGTCCCCGTAGCTGAAGAAACGGTACTGCCCGGTCACCGCCGCCTGATAGGCCGCCATCACGTGATCGTACCCGGCGAAGGCGCTGACCAGCATGATCAGGGTCGACTCCGGCAGGTGGAAGTTGGTGATCATGGCATCGACTATCTGGAACTCATAGCCCGGGAAGATGAAGATGTCGGTGTCGCTGAAAAACGGCGCGAGCGGCTTGCCCTGGGCCAGGGTCACCTTGGCGGCGCTCTCGAGGGATCGCACCGAGGTGGTGCCCACGGCGATGACGCGGCCGCCCCGGGCGCGGGTCGCCGCGATGGCGTCCACCACCTCCTGCGGCACCTCGGCATATTCCGAGTGCATGTGGTGATCTTCAATCTTGTCCACCCGTACCGGCTGGAAGGTGCCCGCCCCCACGTGCAGGGTGACGAAGGCCAGCTCCACCCCCTTGGCCTTGATCCGCTCGAGCAGCGGCTCGTCGAAGTGCAGGCCGGCGGTGGGCGCCGCCACGGCACCGGGCTTCTGGTTGTAGACGGTCTGGTAGCGCTCCTTGTCCGCGTCCTCGTCGGGACGGTCGATATAGGGGGGCAACGGCATGTGGCCGATGGCCTCCAGGATCGCCAGCACGGGGCGGGGGTCAAGGAAATGGATCTCGAACAGGGCATCGTGACGGGCCCGCATCTCGGCTTCGACTTTGTCGCCGTCGGGGCCACCGTCCAGGATGAGACGGGTGCCAGGCTTGGGGGACTTGGAGGAGCGCACATGGGCCAGCACGCTGTGCTCGTCCAGGATACGCTCCACCAGCACCTCCAGCTTGCCGCCGCTGGCCTTCTGGCCAAACATGCGCGCCGGGATGACCCGGGTGTTGTTGAACACCAGCAGATCGCCGGGATTGAGCCGGTCCAACACATCCACAAATTGACCGTGGCGCAGGGCGCCAGTTTGACCATCGAGCTGCAACAGACGGCTGGCGGTGCGCTGCGTCATGGGATAGCGGGCAATCAGCTCGTCTGGCAGATCAAAATGAAAATCGGATACTTGCATCTTTCACCTCGGGGGGAATCGGCGGCTAGTCTAGTTATCCCCTTAGTTCAAGGCAACCCAAAAGACCAAAAACCCAAGGCAGACAAGGGATAGCGGGCGTTTTTGTGACCGCTTGCGCGTTAACGGTTCTTTAACGACCTGTATTGACCCCGATCATGTTCTGGTACCTGAGGCTGGGCTAGGGTGGAGGCAGAGACACAAGGAGGCCCACCATGATGACACTGTCCGAAATCATGACCGAACATCCCTTCACTTTGGGTCCACAGAACAGCGTCAAGCAGGCGATGGATCTGATGCAGCAGGAGCGGATCCGCCACATCCCCATCGTCGACGATCACCATCATCTGCTGGGACTGGTCACCCTCTCCGATATCCTGGCCACCCGGGAATCCAAGCTGCTGCTCATCAACCCGGAGCGGGAGGCGGAGTTCACCGACAGCGTCCAGCTCGACGAGATCATGACCCGTCAGGTGGCGACCGTGGATCCCCGCGCCGGCATCAAGGAGGCGGCCCTCTACCTGCAGCGCCACAAATATGGCTGCCTGCCGGTCATCAAGGGGCGCAAGCTGGTGGGCATAGTCACGGAGTCGGATTTCATCGCGGTGGCCATCAACCTGCTGGAGTTGCTCGAAGAACAGGAGCCTCTCTCGGACTTTTGATCATAAAATCTCGTAATAAAATTACATTAAAAGCGTTTTCAGGCGATTAAATCGGCCATAAAACTGAAACCCTTTCATTTTGAATGGAAAGTTACATCACAAACTTGCTTTGTGATCGCCATCACACTATCATACCTCCCATGCAATGTTTGCCGAGGGGGAGATGAGGATTGTGCACCCGTACTCTTCCCTTCATATGTCTGCAAGTTTGCACACCCCGTAGTAAGTCTTTGCTGTAAAGCATTTTTATATATCGCCATTCCTTGTTTGATGACCCGGCCTCCTCTTGCGATGACGCCGGGATTTTTTTGTCTGTCTGCCGCCCTCCCCCGACGATCCTTCATATTTCCCTGCTTTCATCTCCTGGATAAAACAAGATCCCATCCGGGACTTGAAAATGTGACCTGCAGGACAGAAATTGAACTTCGACAATGAGTTATCTCTCAAGGCCTGAGATATTCATGTTAGGTACAGTTGCGATGGGTTATCTAATAAATAGATTTAAGTGATTCAAAATTGTGGCTTTGACCGATTAGCGAAAAGCCCTATGATGCCTCCATCGAAAGTTAAACGCCTCGGCTGGCCAGATTCGTCGCAACCAGACAGGCATATGTACATCACCAAGGAGCTAATACATGTCTACCTATATCAACACTGAAATCAAGCCGTTCAACGCTACCGCTTACCACAATGGCAAATTCGTTCAGGTGTCTGACGCTGATCTGAAAGGCAAGTGGTCCGTGGTGTTCTTCTACCCGGCTGACTTCACCTTCGTTTGCCCGACCGAGCTGGGCGACCTGGCAGACAACTACGCAGCATTCAAGAAGCTGGGCGTCGAGATCTATGCCGTCTCCACCGACACCCACTTCACTCACAAGGCCTGGCACGACACTTCTGACACCATCAAGAAGATCCAGTACCCGATGATCGGTGACCCCACCGGTACCATCACCCGCAACTTCGGCGTGATGATCGAAGAAGCTGGTCTGGCTGACCGTGGTACCTTCGTGATCGACCCGCAAGGCGTCATCCAGATCGTCGAGATCAACGCCGGTGGTATCGGCCGTGACGCCCTGGAACTGCTGCGCAAGGTCAAGGCTGCCCAGTACGTTGCCGCTCACCCGGGTGAAGTCTGCCCGGCCAAGTGGAAAGAAGGCGAAGCCACTCTGGCCCCGTCCCTGGATCTGGTAGGCAAAATCTAAGCCTCCCCGCTCTAAAGACCGGCCCGTTTCAGGGCCGGTCTGCTTTCCGGCCCACGTCAGGGGTGCCGGTCTGTTTTGTGGCCCTGTATTCTCTGTATTCAGTGCTCTCTGTATCCAGTCATAGCGCCGACCCGCATTCAGCAAGAAGGAATTCGACCATGTTAGATACCAACCTCAAACAACAACTCAACGGTTACTTGCAGTACATCGTCAATCCCATCGAGATCAGCGTGTCCGGCAATGACAGCGACAAATCCGCCGAACTCCTGGCCCTGGCCACCGAGATCAGCGAGATGTCCCCCAAGATTTCCATGACCGATGGCACTGCCGCCCGCAAGCCTTCCATGAGCATCGCGGCCCAGGGCCAGGCCCCCCGCGTGCACTTTGCCGGCATCCCCATGGGTCATGAATTCACCTCCCTAGTGCTCGCCCTGCTGCAGAGCGGCGGCCACCCCTCCAAGGCCGATCCGGCCGTGCTGGAGCAGATCAAGAATCTGAAGGGTGAGTTCCACTTCGAGACTTATATCTCCCTCTCCTGCCACAACTGCCCGGACGTGGTACAGGCCCTGAACCTGATGGCGACCCTGAACCCGAACATCACCCACGTGATGATCGACGGCGCCCTGTTCCAGGACGAGGTCAACGAGCGCCAGATCATGGCCGTGCCAAACGTCTACCTGAACGGTCAGCCGTTCAGCCAGGGCCGCATCTCCCTGGAGGAGATCCTGGCCAAGGTCGACAGCGGCGCCGCCGAGCGCAAGGCTGAGGAGCTCAACGAGAAAGCCCCCTACGACGTCCTGGTCGTCGGCGGTGGCCCGGCTGGCGCAGCCGCCGCCATCTATGCCGCCCGTAAGGGGATCCGCACCGCCATCGTCGCCGAGCGCTTCGGTGGTCAGGTGATGGACACCGTCGGTATCGAGAACTTCATCTCCGTGCCCTACACCGAAGGCCCCAAGCTGGCCGCCAGCCTGGAGCAACACGTCAAGCAGTACGGCGTGGAAGTGATCACCGAGCAGCGTGCCGCCGCCATCAGCAAGGACGGTTACGTGAACGTGGATCTCGCCTCAGGCGCAACCCTGAAGAGCCGCGCCGTGATCCTGGCCACCGGCGCCCGCTGGCGCGATCTGAACGTGCCGGGTGAAGTGGAATACCGCACCAAGGGCGTGGCCTACTGCCCTCACTGTGACGGCCCCTTCTTCAAGGGCAAGCGCGTGGCGGTGATCGGTGGCGGTAACTCCGGCATCGAGGCTGCCATCGACCTCGCCGGCATCGTCGAGCACGTCACCGTCGTGGAGTTTGCCGATACCCTGCGCGCCGACGACGTGCTGCAGAAGAAGGCTCGCTCCATGGGCAACATCGACATCATCATGAGTGCCCGCACCACCGAAGTCATCGGTGACGGCAGCAAGGTGGTCGGCATGGATTACGAGGACCGCACCACTGGCGAGATCAAACACCTGGCGGTGGCCGGCATCTTCGTGCAGATCGGCCTAGTGCCGAACACCGAGTTCCTCAAGGGGAGCGAGGTCGCCCTGACCCGCTTCGGCGAAATAGAGATCGACACCAAGGGCGCCACCTCATTGCCCGGCGTCTATGCCGCAGGGGATGCCACTACGGTGCCCTTCAAGCAGATCATCATCTCCATGGGGGCCGGTGCCACCGCAGCCCTGGGTGCGTTTGATTACCTCATCCGCAATCCGGCGCCGGAAGCCGCTGCGGCCAAGAGTGAGGCCGTGACCGCCTGATAGGCTCCTCACCCGACAAGAAGCCGACTCCCTGGAGTCGGCTTTTTTTATGGCGCTTTGCGCGGCATCAGGCCCTTCCCCGCTCTGGCTCAGGGGCCGGTGCAGCCTCGGTCGTCCAGGCGATCGGCCACCCCTCAATGCCCCCTTCAACCGGCCGTTCTTGAGCGGCTATCCTTAACGGGATCCCATCATGGAGGTCGTCAAGATGAGAGTCGTGTTGTTGTTGGCAGGCCTGCTGTTCGCCGGCAGCGCCCTCGCCTTTCACTGTCCCATGGACATGAAGAAGATCGATGATGCCCTGGCCGCCGATCCCGTGCTCAGCGCCGAGCAGCTGGCCGAGGTGAAGCAACTCAGGGCTGAGGGGGAAGCCCTGCACAAGGTGGGTAAGCATCAGGAATCCGTCGATACCCTGGCCAAGGCCATGACCCTGCTCGGTCTGGACAAGCAGTAGGCTTCACCCCCCGTAAACAGACAGGCCCTCGCTCATGAGGGCCTGTCTGTTTCTGAGCCTGGCGGACTGCTTGCCATCTCCTCCCCTTCACGGGTCATCAGCCCGTCGTCTAACTCCCTGATGCCCTAAACCCGACCGCTATAGACCAGTGTCTGGTAGTTGAAGGCGATCCGGCCATCCTGCGCCCAGCGTTCGAACTCCCGATGGATCAGGGCCGCCAGTTGCTCATAGGCCGGGGTGCCGATGGCGGGGGCATAGGAGGAGGAGTTGAGCCGCCCCATGACCCCATCCAGATCGAACAACTGCCGGTTGGGGAAGCAGTCCAGGCGATACGCCCCCTCGAAGAAGGCCGCGAAGTCGGCCTCACCGAGGTTGCGATGATTGACCTCCTCGTAGTCCCCCGAATAGGCGCGCAGCCCCGCCTCATAGGCTTGCAGAAAACCGGTGTCGGTCAGCCGATCGTTCCAGATGAGGGCAACCCGGCCGCCGGGTTTGAGCAGGCGCCGGCACTCGGCCTTGAAGGCCCTTCGATCGAACCAGTGAAACGCCTGGGCGACGGTGACGAGCTCCAGGCAGCCCGCCGGTATGCCGGTCGCCTCGGCGCTGCCCCCCAGCCAGTGGATGTTGCCCGCCTCCACCAGCAGCCGCTCGGCCGCCCCCCGCATGTCGGGGTTGGGCTCCACCGCAAAGATCTCGCCCACCCTGGGGGCGAGCAGAGCGGTCAATATGCCGGTGCCCGCCCCAATGTCGGCCACCCGGGCATCCGGCCCCATGGCGAGCTCGGCCGCCAGAAAATCCAGCATGGCCGCCGGATAACCGGGCCGATACTTCACATAGGCCTCGACCCGGGCCGAAAATCGTTGGGTACTGTCCATCAGATACTCCCATTTACCTCAGAGCTGAATCCAAGCTGTTCATCATGTCGTCATCAATAGACGCTGCGAAATGCCCCTTCTACACTGCCACCCCTATCACATTTTGCCGAGTATGTATCTTGTTTGGGGTCATTCGATTACTGCTTCTGCTGCCCGTGCTGGCCGCCCAGAGCCTGCTGGCGGCCGTACCGCCCCCCTATGCCCTGCGACTCGATACCGAACAGCAAGCGTGGCTGCGCGAGAAACAGACGCTGACCATCGGCATGCCGGCGACCGACTGGGCCCCTTACAGCTATTACACGGGCAATAACCGCTATCAGGGCCTGCTGCACGACTATCTGCAGACCCTCAGTCAACGGCTCGATCTCAGGCTAGGCTACCGGGCCTATCCCACCTTCGAGGATGCACAGCGCGCCTTGCGCCGCGGCGAGGTGGATGCCCTGGCCGGGGTGACCCTGACCCCCCAGCGTCAGCGCTGGATGCACTTCACCGCCCCCCTCATCGAGATCCCCCGCGCCGTGCTGCTCGCCCGACCGGGCCCCTCGCCCAGCCGGGCGCAGGCCGCGCAGATGCAGTGGGTCTGCGAGCGCGGCTACGACAGCTGCGATCTGCTCGAACAGCTTGGGTTCAACAAGATCAGGTACGTGGACCGCAACATCGAGGCCCTGTTCATGGTCAAGTACGGGTTGGCGGATGCCTACCTCTCCGATCGCCCCTATCTGGAGAGCAACCTTTCCAGTCAGCGCGTCAAGACCCAACAGATGGTCGAGGTGCCCTGGGTTGATCCCGCCCAGCTGGCCCTCGCCACCCTCTCCGGCAACCGTGCTCTCGGTCCCCTGCTGAGCCTGGCGGTGGACAGCCTGCCCCCCCAGGACAAACACGCCCTGATGGAACTGGCCGACACCTATAGCGAACCGAAGGAGCAGGCCAGAGCGGTCAGCCTGTTCACTCCCGAGGAAGAGGCATGGATGGCCCATCACCGGGAAATCCGATTTGCTCCCGGCCCCTGGTTTGGCCTGGCCACCGTTGATGAGAACGGAAAACTCACCGGCATGCTGGCGGATCTGCTCGCCCTGATCGAGCGGCGCAGTGGTCTGCATTTCAAGCTGCAACCCACTGTGCCAGAAGGGGGTAGCCTGGCCACCCTGGCAGAGGGCAAGCTGGACGTCGTCCCGGCCATCGTCAACCTGCCCGAGCGTCGCCCCCGCTTCCTGTTCACCCCGGACTATCTGACCCTGAAGCGGCTGCTGCTTACCCGGCGCGAGAAGGGAGAGCTCGGCTCCCTCAAGGAGATAAGAGGGGCCAGGGTGGCAGGGAGTCGGGCTTCGGCCGATGAAACCATCATCCGCAACTGGCAGGCCGAACCCGTCACCTTCTCCTCCTTCGATGATCAGCTTGAGGCCCTCGCCGAGGGGCGGGTGGACTACATACTGGCCAACGAGGGCGTCAGCGAGCAGATCCTGCGCAAGGAGACAGATCAGGGTCTGCGCATCGCCTATAGCGGCAGCGAGCTGGACGTCCCCCTGGCGATGGTGGTCGGCAAGGGCGATCCCTTGCTGGCCAGCATCCTCGGCAAGACCCTGGCGACGATCAGCCCGGCAGAGATGCAGCTGCTGCAGGACAAGTGGTTCACCCTGAAAATAGAAACCGGGATCAACAAAAAACAGCTGCTTAAACTGATTTTGACCATGCTGGGCAGCCTCTTTCTCGTGACGCTGCTGGCCTATCTCTGGAATCGGTCCATGAGCCGCGAGGTACGCCAGCGCCAGCGGGCCGAGGCCGAGCTCTCCCGCCAGCTGCAGCTGATGGCGACCCTGCTCGACACCCTACCCAACATGGTGGTGCTCACCAACGAGCGGCTGGAGATAGCGGTCACCAACCGGGCCTACCGCCAGTTCTACCTCGACGGCAAAAACACCCAGGGAGACTATGCCCTGCTGCTCAGCGACATCCTGCCCCTCGAGGTCATACTGCGCGTGCAAGCGGAAGATGCGCAGGTGTGGGAGAGCGGGGAGGATCTCCACTCCCGGGGGGAGGCCTGGCAGCGCGATGGGGCCGAGCGGATCGTCACCTACCACAAGCGGCTCTTCCTCGGCCCGAATGGAGAGAAGGCGGGAGTACTCACCGTGCTCACCGACATGACCGAGCAGCTGAACGCCCAGGCTCGCGCCAGGGAGGCGGAGGCCAGGCTGGCCCGGCTCACCGACAGCATCCCCGGCTTCGTATTCCAGTTCACCTATTTCGGCGAGGGAGAGGGGCAATTCCAGTATGTGAGCGCCGGCTGCCAGGCGATGGATCTCATCACCTCCGAGCAGCTGCTCTCCCGCCAGCACCATGAGCTTCTCCTCCACCTCGACGACTCACTGCGAGCGACCCTGATCGCCGAATTCGAGCGCCAGATCTCCCAGCAGACCCAGGTCGAGCTCACCATCCCCTCCCGCCAGGTGGATGGCCGGGTGCGCACCCTGCAGGTGCGTGGCAACGTCATCCGCCAGGAAGATGGCAGTGCCCTGCTCTATGGCATGGTGCAGGACATCACGGCCATGAATGAGCAACAGCAGGCGCTCAAGGAGGCACGCCAGAAGGCTGAGGCGGCGACTCGGGCCCGGGATCGCTTCCTCGCCACCATGAGCCACGAGCTGCGCACCCCCATCGCCGGCATGCACGGCATGCTGGAGCTGCTGCAACTCGGCCAGCTCAGCGAGGATCAGCACTATCTGGTGCGCAACGTGATCAGTTCAGCCGACAACCTGCTCTACCTGGTCAACGACATCCTCGACTACTCCAAGATGGAGGCGGGCCAGTTGCACCTGGAACCGTACCCGGCGCGCCTGGCCGAGGTGTTGGGCGCCGTGGTGCGCAGCAACGCGGCGGCGGCGCGCCAGAAGGGGCTGCAGGTTCACCTGCAGTGGGACACCCAGTTGCCGGACAGGGCCGAGCTGGATGCCAAGCGGCTGGGGCAGATCTGCGCCAACCTGCTGCACAACGCCATCAAGTTCACCGAGCGGGGTCACATCACCCTCACCCTCGCCTATCTGGAGGCTGAACTCTGGCTGCGGGTGGAGGACACCGGCATCGGCATCGCCCCCGAGCGCCTGCCCCGCCTCTTCACCCCCTTCGAGCAGGAGGACACCAGCATCAGCCGCCGCTTCGGTGGCTCCGGCCTCGGACTCGCCATCAGCCGCAATCTGGTGCAGCAGATGGGGGGCAACCTGGTGCTCGAGAGCGAGCCCGGCCAGGGAACCCGGGCCATTCTGTCCCTGCCCCTGTGTCAGCCCCATTGGGACGCACCGCCCCTCGCCGGCAGTCACTGGCAGGTCTCGCGCTCCCTGCCGGAGGCGGCGGCCCTGCTGCGCCGCTTCGGCGCCGACATAAGCCTGCGCGATCGCCACCATCCCCTGGCCCCGGGCCTGCTGCTGCTCGATGAGCAGGATGCGCAGACCCTCTGCCCGCCGGGATGCCAGCACGAGAGTCCGAGCCCCGCCTGCCGGGTGCTGCACCAGGACTACCGCATCCTCTATCTCAGCGAGCGGGAGAGCCTGCGCACCAGCCTTCACCCCGGCCGCTGCCTGCGCCTTGGCCAGCACCCGCTCTACCCGGATCTGCTGCAGGAGTGCTGCCTCGAGCTGATCGCCGCGGAGGAGAACCCCATGGCCCTCGCCCCCAGCCTCCCCCGGCTGCGTGGCCGGGTGCTGGTCGCCGAGGATCACCCGGTCAACCGGGCACTGCTGCAGCGCCAACTCAGCCTGCTGGGGATAGGGTTCGCGCTGTGCGAAAACGGACGCCAGGCCCTGGCGGCCTGGTCCCAGTCCTCCTTCGATCTGCTGCTCACCGACTGCCACATGCCCGAACTCGATGGCTACCGGCTCACCGCCATCCTGCGTGAACAGGGGGTGACGGCCCCCATCATAGGCATCACGGCGGATGCCTCCCAGGAGGTGAGTCGCCTGAGCGCCGAGGCGGGCATGACCGCCATGCTCCACAAGCCCTATGCACTGGCGGGCCTCGCCCAGCTGCTCGGGCACTACCTGGCGCAGGATGAGGGTCCCAGCCAGCCCCAACTCTCCCATCCTCCCCAGACCGACGTGGCGACGGTGGCGGCACGCTGGATCGCCCTGTTTGGCAGCGAGACCGAGGCTCGCACCCTGGCGGCCGAATACCTGCTCAGCAACGGGCGCGATCTGGCGAACCTGCAACAGGCGCTGCCCACGCTGGCGTGGGAAACCCTGTTCGACGCCGCCCACAGCATCAAGGGGGCCGCCCACATGACGGGGGAACTCGCCCTGGCCGAGCTGGCGCTGGCCCTGGAGATCTGCTGCAAGCGGCAGCAAACCGAGCCATTGGCCGAGCTGGTGCAGCAAGTGCAACAGCAGGCGCTGGCCGTCAACCACGAGATAGGAGCCTGGCTCGATGAACACACCCCGCGCTGAGATCGCCATCCTGGTGGTGGAGGACAACCCCTTTCAGCGAAAAGCCCTGAGTCACCAGACCCGGGCCCTCGGCTACCGGACACCGCTCGAGGCTGGCGATGGGGAGGCGGCCCTGACCCTGTGCCAGCAGCACAAGGTGGACATAGTGCTGTGCGATCTGCACATGCCCGGCATGGACGGCATGGCCCTGCTGCGCCGCCTCTCCCTCAACGGTTTTCGCGGCGGCATCATACTCGCCAGCGCCCTCAAGGATGACGTCGTGGAGGCGGTGCGGCGCATGGGGCATGCCTATGGCCTGCGGGTACTCGGCCGGCTGGACAAGCCCGCAAGCCTGGGGCAGCTCGCCGGGCTGTTGGCCAGCTGGGGGCCGCAAGAGGTTCCTCCAGCCGCCGCCAGCGACCCCCTCATAGCCGCCGCGGATCTCAGGCTGGCGCTGACACGGGGGGAGATAGTGCCCTGGTATCAACCCAAGGTGAGCCTCAGGACCGGCGAATGGCTGGGGGTGGAGGCGCTGACACGCTGGCAGCATCCGACCCTGGGCCTGATAGCACCGGCCCGCTTCATCCCCCTGGCCGAAGAGAGCGGCCTCATCGATCCCCTGAGCGAGTGCCTCATCGAGCAGAGCCTGGGTGATGCCGCGAACTGGCATCAAGCGGGCCGCCCTCTCAGGCTCGCCATCAACCTCTCGAGCCACAGCCTGATCGAGGGGAGACTGTGCGATCTGCTGATCGCCCGGTGCCAGCTGCGGGGGGTAGCCCCCAAGCTCATCACCCTGGAGGTGACGGAGAGCGCCTTCGTCCGGGATCTTGGCCACTCCCTCGAGCTGCTGAGCCGGCTGCGGATGCACGGCTTTGGCCTCTCCATCGATGACTTCGGCACCGGCTACTCCTCCTTGCAGCAACTCAGCCAGCTCCCCTTCACCGAGCTCAAGCTGGATCGGGGCTTCGTCGACCGCTGCCACCAGGATCCGGTGCGACTCGCCATCATAGAGTCGACCCTGATCCTGGCCCGCAAGATGGGGCTCAGGACGGTGGCCGAGGGGGTGGAAGACAAGGGAACCTGGGATCAGCTGGCCCGTCTCGGTTGCGACGAATGCCAGGGCTACTACGCGGGCCGCCCCATGCCTGCCGACCAGCTGCCGGGCTGGCATGCCGACTGGCTGGCCAATGAGCCCGATCGGCAGGCATAGGGTCTGTGCCTCGAGTACATCGACGGATACGCCCTCTTTCGGCTCGGCGAGCGCGCCCCATGCCTCCCCCGGCGCTACACTCAAATTTTCCCCTGCAAGGCGGCAAGCCTGAGTGACCCCAAGCCGACGGGAGAGACCCGATGTTGAGCACCAGATATCTGCTTCCCCTCCTCGCCACCCTGCTGTGGGGCTGCGGCCCCGAGCTGGCCGGCACGGCGGCCACCACGGGGGCACTGCAGGCCGAGCAGGCCAAACAAGCCAGGGCACAGATGGACGAATTCCAGCAGGCCCTCAGCGCCGCCGTGGATGCCACGCAGGCATCGGCATCCGCCGCCTCTGCAGCCACGGCCCCATAGCCAGCCGGCAACCCATTGTGCTGCCGGCAAGCCATTTGATGGAGAGAGGATGCGATGCAAACGAAAAAGAACAGGATCTGCCTCTGGTACGATGGCGACGCCGAGGAGGCCGCCCGGTTTTATGCGGGCCTCTTCCCCGACTCCAGCGTCGGCGCGCTGTTTTATGCCCCCACCGACTTTCCCTCCGGCAAGCGGGGGGATCTGCTGACGGTCGAATTCACCCTGATGGGGATCCCCTGCCTCGGCCTCAACGGCGGCCCCGGGGTCAACCACAGCTGGGCCTTCTCGTTCCAGATAGCGACCGAGACCCAGGCCGAGACGGATCGTTACTGGCACGCCATCATCGACAACGGCGGCCAGGCGAGCGAGTGCGGCTGGTGTCAGGACAAGTGGGGCCTCTCCTGGCAGATCACCCCCCTCGCCCTCACCCAGGCCCTGGCCGACCCGGATCCCGCCGCCGCCCAGCGCGCCTTTGAGGCCATGATGCAGATGGGCAAGATCGACATCGCCCGCATCGAGGCAGCCCGGCGAGGCTGAGCCTCCCAGCCCCATCAGCCATAAAAAAGGCCCTGCGATGCAGGGCCTCGTCGTTTCTGGCGGGGATTGGTTCCCGGCGTGATGGTCACGGCTTCAGACCAAATGGGCCCTACACCAGCGGGATCCGGCTCTTGTTGCGGGCGAGCCACTCATCAAACGTTTGCAGCGCCGGGTAGAGCGCACGGGCGGCGGCCAGGTCGCGGTTGCCGCAGAAGAGCTCGTTGAAGTCGCGCTTGAACTGGAACATGTTGCCGAGATCATCCGCCCCCGGGAAGCCAAGGCTGCGGTACGAATCGGGGGATACCTCGTCATAGCGGACCTCCTCCTCCAGCGCCCGCGTCAAGGCGGCGGCCATCTGCGCCCCCGTCAGATGCTCGCCGGCCACGCCCATGGTTTTGCCTATCAACGCAGGTCCCCGCTGAAAGATGCGATAGGCGCACCGGCCGATATCCTCGGCGGCGATACCCGGCAACTTCTTGTCCCCCATCGGCAGGGTGATCGCCAGCCTGCCGTCGGGCCCTCTCCTCGGCCCCATCCCGAAGTGGATGAAATTGTCCCAATAGAAGGAGGCCAGCAGGAAAGTGGTCGGCACCCCCAGCTCGGTGAACAGCCCATCGGCTTCGCCCTTGGCATCGAAGTGCGGCACCTTGTACTTGCCCATCAGGGTCGGCATGCGGTCGTCGCTCAGCGGCACCCATCGGCGGGTATCCTCGAGGGTCGACCAGATGACGTGCTCGAGACCAGCTGCCTTAGCGGCACCGGCCAGGTTCGCCGCCTGCGCCAGCTCTTTCTCGGGGGAGAAGTGCTCCCAGAAGTTGGTGACGCAGAAGGCGCCATGGGCCCCTGCAAATGCACGCTGCAGACTCGCCATATCATCCAGATCCGCAGCAACCACCTCGGCCCCCTGCGCAGCCAAAGCCGTCGCCTTGTCCGAGCCGAGGTTTCTCGTCAGGGCCCGCAGGGCAAAGCCGCCCCCGGCATCGTCCAGGATGGCGCGGGCCAGGCCCCCGCCCTGAGCACCCGTCGCCCCCACTACAACGATGATCTTCTTCCCAGCCATTTGGAACGCTCCTTATGAAGGTGAAACCAGATCAGGCGATGCCTGACTGTTGATTATATTGCCTGGGGCCGGGTCGCCCGCGATTTCATGGCCGAGCCGGGCAACGCCCGGCCATGCCAGCGCCAGCCTGCATAAAAAAGGCCCTGCTGATGCAGGGCCTCGTCGTTTCCGGTTGCTGGCTCGCGGCCGTCCTTAGTCGGCGTAATCCTCGGTCGGGATGCAGGAGCAGAACAGGTTGCGATCCCCGTAGACGTCGTCGATGCGATTGACGGACGGCCACAGCTTGGCGGCGCGCACGGCGTCGGACGGGAACACCGCCTCGGCGCGGCTGTAGGCGCGAACCCACTCACCGTCCATCACGTCATCCTGGGTGTGGGGCGCATGCACCAGGGGGTTGTCGGTCAGGCTCCAGTGGCCGTCCTGCACCTTGGCGATCTCGGCACGGATGCGGGTCATGGCCTCGACGAAGCGATCCAGCTCACGCTTGGATTCGGATTCGGTCGGCTCGACCATCAGGGTGCCCGCCACCGGGAAGCTCATGGTCGGCGCGTGGAATCCGTAGTCCATCAGCCGCTTGGCCACGTCCATCTCGCTGATGCCGGAGGCTTCCTTGAGGGGGCGTATGTCCAGGATGCACTCGTGGGCGACCCGGTTGTTGCGACCCGTGTAGAGCACGGGGAAGGATTCCCCCAGCTTCTTGGCCAGGTAGTTTGCGTTGAGGATGGCCACCTGGGTGGACTTCTTCAGGCCCTCGTCACCCAGCATGGCGATGTACATCCAGCTGATGGGCAAGATGCTGGCCGAACCGAACGGGGCCGCCGACACGGCGCCGTTGTCACGGCTCTCCTTGTCGGTCTTGACCACCGCGTGACCGGCCACGAACGGCGCCAGGTGTTTCTTAACGCCGATGGGGCCCATGCCGGGACCACCACCGCCATGGGGAATGGCGAAGGTCTTGTGCAGGTTGAGGTGAGAGACGTCCGCGCCGATGAAACCGGGCGCGGTCAGGCCCACTTGCGCGTTCATGTTGGCGCCATCCAGGTACACCTGACCACCATGCTGGTGCACGATGTCGCACACCTCCTTGATGGTCTCCTCGTACACCCCGTGGGTGGAGGGGTAGGTCACCATCAGGCAGGAGAGCTGATCCCCCACCTCGGCAGCCTTGGCGCGCAGGTCGTCCAGATCCACGTTGCCGGCCTTGTCACAGGCGGTGACGATGACCTTGAGGCCCGCCATCTGGGCAGACGCCGGGTTGGTACCGTGGGCGGAGGCCGGGATCAGACAGACGTCGCGATGCCCCTCACCGCGGGACTCGTGGTACTTCTTGATGGCCAGGAGGCCAGCGTACTCGCCCTGGGCGCCCGAGTTCGGCTGCATGCAGACCGCGTCATAACCGGTCACCTTCACCAGCCAGTCTTCCAGATCTGCCAGCAGCAGCTGGTAGCCCTGGGTCTGAGCCAGCGGCGCGAACGGGTGCAGCTTGCCAAATTCCGGCCAGGTCACCGGGATCATCTCGGCGGTGGCGTTGAGCTTCATGGTGCAGGAGCCCAAGGAGATCATGGCGTAGTTCAGGGCCAGATCCTTCGCCTCGAGACGGTGGATGTAGCGCAGCATCTCGGTCTCGGAGTGGTACTTGTTGAACACCTCGTGGGTCAGCACGGCATCGGTGCGCAGCAGATCTTGCGGGATAGCCGGATGGGCCTGTGCCTTGGCATCCAGGGCAGCCACATCCAGACCATGGCCCTGGCCGAGGAAGAGATCGAACAGCTCGGCCACGTCCTCGCGGGTAGTGGTTTCAGACAAGGAGACGCCCACGGCGCCGTCCAGATCTGAGCGCAGGTTGATGCCAAGGGCCTCGGCACGGGCAACCAGCCCCGCCTTGTCAGCGGTCAACACAGTGACCGTATCGAACCAGCTGTCGTGCTTGAGGGTCTGGCCCTTGGCCTTGAGGCCCAGCGCCAGGATGCTGGTCAGACGGTGCACGCGGGACGCTATGGTCTTGAGCCCCACCGGGCCGTGGTAGACGGCGTAGAAGCTCGCCATGTTGGCCAAGAGCACCTGGGCGGTACAGATGTTGGAGTTCGCCTTCTCGCGGCGGATGTGCTGCTCGCGGGTCTGCATCGCCATGCGCAGGGCCGCCTTGCCACGGGCATCCTTGGAGACGCCGATGATGCGGCCCGGCATGGAGCGCTTGTAGGCGTCGCGGGTGGCGAAGAAGGCGGCGTGGGGGCCACCGTAACCCATGGGCACGCCGAAGCGCTGGGCGGAGCCGAACACCACGTCCGCGCCCAGCTCACCGGGGGATTTGAGCAGCAACAAGGAGAGCATGTCGGCGCCGACGCAGGCCAAGCCCTTCTGGGCCTGGACCGCGGCGATCAGGGCACGCAGATCGGCGACCTTGCCCGTGGTGCCGGGGTATTGGAACATGGCACCGAACACTTCCTCGCTCACCGCCTCGGCGGCGGGGCCGACGGCCACGTCGAAGCCAAAGTGCACCGCCCGCTCCTTGACCACGTCGATCACCTGGGGATGCACGTCATCGGCCACGAAGAAGAGGTTGGACTTGGATTTGGCCATGCGCTTGGCGAGCGCCATGGCCTCGGCGGCGGCGGTGGCCTCATCCAGCAGGGAGGCGCTGGCCAGGTCCATGCCGGTCAAATCCAGGGTCAGCTGCTGGAAGTTCAGCAGCGCCTCGAGACGGCCCTGAGCCAGCTCGGGCTGATAGGGGGTGTAGGCGGTGTACCAGCCCGGGTTTTCCAGCACGTTGCGCAAGATGACGTGGGGCACGTGGGTGTCGTGATAACCCATGCCGATGTAGCTCTTGGCGATCTTGTTCTTCGCGGCGTATCCCTTGAGCTTTGCCAGGGCCTCCACCTCGGTCATGGGGGCGCCGATGCCGAGGGGGCCCGGACGGCGGATGGCGGCGGGGACGGTCTGATCGATGAGATCGTCCAGGCTCTCTGCGCCCACCACGGCCAGCAGGGCGCGCAGCTCTTCCTCACCCGGGCCGATGTGACGGCGGATGAAGTCGGTTTTTTGTTCGAGTTCAAACAGTGACTGAGTCATTTCCCTGATTTCCTGCTAAATAGGTCCTGCTAATAAGTCCTGATAGACATTCCCGAGCCGGCAGCGCCGACTCCACTCATGTTCTGTGTGTCGCTGGCACTGAGTGCGGACACGGGGTGCACAAGGGCATCCCTGGGGGTCGCGATTCTGGCGGCCTGCCCGTCTCATCCGCGGGGATAGGAGGGGTTGGCGCGGGCGACTTCACCCTGCCGTCAGCGCACCGGAGGCGGCTGGCGGTCAAACAAAAAGGCCCTGCAAATCCTTGCAGGGCCCGGCATGCTTACTCTTCGTCCACCACGTTCTGGTAGCCTTCGGCATCCAGCAGGTTGGCGAGCTCGGAGGCGTCGCTCAGCTTGATGCGGAACAGCCAGCCGGCGTCGTAGGGATCGGAGTTGACCAGCTCGGGGCTGCCTTCCAGCTCTTCGTTGACGGCGATGATCTCGCCGCTCACCGGGCTGTAGATGTCGGAGGCGGCTTTCACAGACTCGGCCACGGCGCACTCTTCACCGGCACTGACTTGCTTGCCCACTTCAGGCAGATCCACGAACACCATGTCCCCCAGCAGATCCTGGGCGTGCTCGGTGATGCCGACCACGGCCTCACCGTTGGCTTCAACACGGACCCACTCGTGGGAGGTGGCATATTTCAGTTCGCTCGGGATATGGCTCATTTCTGCTTCCTTTATGTACTTGGATCGCTTTTATAAAAGAGCGGGCGAAGGGCATCCTCCGCCGCCATCAATCATTACACCAGTGGCTGGCCGTTGCGCACGAAGGCCGGTTTGGTGACCTTCACGGTGACCAGCTTCTTGCGGATCTCGACCTGAGCCTCGGAGCCGATGTCGCGGGGCACCCGGGCCAGGGCGATGCTGTAGCCCAGGGTCGGCGAGAAGGAACCTGAGGTGATCACCCCTTCGCGGGTTTCGCCGCTCTCGCTGGTGAAGGTGACCGACATGCCGGCACGCAGCACCCCCTTCTCTTCCATCACCAGGCCCACCAGCTTGGGCTGGGTGCCGGCGGCCTTCTGGGCCTCCAGGGCGGCGCGGCCGATAAACTGGCGATCCGCGGGCTCCCAGGCCAGGGTCCAGGCCATGTTGGCGGCGAGCGGAGAGATAGATTCGTCCATGTCCTGACCGTAGAGGTTCATGCCGGCTTCGAGGCGCAGGGTGTCACGGGCACCGAGGCCGCAAGGGGCCACGCCGTTGTCCAGCAGCGCCTGCCAGAGGGCACAGGCTTGCGGCTCGGGCACCACGATTTCGTAGCCGTCTTCACCTGTGTAGCCTGTGGTGGCGATGAAGAGATCGCCGGCCTGCACGCCGAAGAAGGGCTTCATGCCCGCCACGGCGGCGTTCTGCTCAGGGCTGAACACCTTGGCCGCCTTGGCCTTGGCCTGGGGACCCTGCACCGCGATCATGGCGAGCTCCGGGCGCTCGGTGACGCTCACGGCAAAGTCGATGGCGTGATGACGGATCCAGGCCAGATCCTTCTCGCGAGTGGCGGAGTTCACCACCAGGCGGTAGAAGGTGTCGCCGAGATAGTAGGTGATGAGGTCATCGATGACGCCACCGTCCGGGTTCAACATGCCGCTGTAGAGGGCCTTGCCGGGGACGGTGAGCTTGGCCACGTCGTTGGCCAGCAGGTGTTGCAGGAAGGATTTGACCCGCTCGCCGGTCAAATCGACGATGGTCATGTGGGAGACATCGAACATGCCCGCATCGGTGCGCACCGCGTGGTGCTCTTCCAGCTGGGAGCCGTAGTTGATGGGCATTTCCCAACCGTGGAAATCCACCATCTTGGCGCCCGCTTCCAGGTGCTTGGGATGCAGTACTGTAGTCTGGATCATCGCATTCTTTCCTTAGCAAAGAGCCCTAAAGCGTTGGCGACAACACCTGAGCCCCTCCCTCTCGCTGTTGAGAGGAACAGGACCACCAGGTCTGTGCTCGTTCTCGCCCTTGCAGGGCAAGAGTGATTCCGTGAACGGTGCGGATTATATGACAAGAGCCTGATGCCTCCGCTCAAAAAAAACTAATCCACACTCTTTGAACTGACACCAGACACTAAGGCAAAAACAGTGATAAAAACAGTATCAACCGGTATTTTGCGGGATTAAATGTTGGTTTTCACCGTTTCGTCACAATTTACAGAAAAACGTTTCGCTTCCCGCCAACATTAAAGGCTGAGGCCCCATGGGGGCATTCAGCCTCATCAGATTAGTTTTATTGCAATAAACCCCGGGTAAGATTAGATTTTTTCACCCTTGGCCAGGGCGGGCAGCTCACCGTCCAGCCCCATGGCGGCCCGGATCATCCCCTGCTTCAGGGGCGTCAGGACATCGACCGCCCGCAGCCCCACCCCGCGCACCAGCTTCTTGAGCGGGTTGCTGCCACCAAATAGCCGCTTGAGCCCTTCCATCGCCGCCAGCATGCGGGCGGCCTCGCTCTTGCGCCAACGCTCGTAACCCCGCAGGTTGTCGAGCAGGCCGATGTCGGCGCCCGCGCGCTGGCTCTTGAGCAGTTGCTCCGCCAGGGCCGCCGCGTCCAGCAGGCCGAGGTTGACCCCCTGCCCCGCCAGCGGGTGTATGGTGTGGGCCGCGTCCCCCACCAGCACCAGCCGCTCGCGGGCAAAGTCGCGAGCATAGCGGGCGGTGAGCGGGATGGCGCTGCGCGCCCCTTCCACCTTGCACAGCCCGAGCCGACCGTCGAAGGCCACCGTGAGCTGGCGGTTGAACTGCTCCTCGTCGCAGGCACACAGGGCCTCGGCCCGGGCGGCGGGAATGGACCAGACGATGGAGCAGAGGTCAGGTTGCCACAGGGGCAGGAAGGCGAGCGGCCCATCCGGGGTGAAGATCTGGCGCGCCACCCCGTCGTGGGGATCGCTGGTGCGCACCGTCGCCACCAGGGCGTGGTGGCCGTAGTCCCAGCTGGTGAGCGGGATATCCGCCTGACGGCGCACCCAGGAGTGGGCACCGTCGGCAGCCACCACCAACCTGGCCGAGAGGGCGCGGCCATCTTCCAGCAGCAGGATGGCCCCCGCCTCGCTCACCTGCAGGCTCTGGGCCCGGGCCGGGCTCAGCAACTGGATGTTGCTCGCGCCACCATCGCCATCAAGAATGGCATCCAACAATGCAAGCTGGATGACCCGGTTCTCCACGATATGGCCGAGGGCGGACTGGCGCAGGCTGGCGGCATCGAAATCGATATGGCCGAAGCTGTCCTGCTCCCACACCGCCATCCTGTCGTAGGCCTGCAGGCGCCGCCCCGCGATACCGTCCCAGGCCCCCACGGACTGCAGGATGCGCTGGCTAGCGAGGCTCAGGGCGCTGACCCTGTTGTCCGGCGCCTCCCCGAGCACGGTCTCGGGCAACTGCCCCTCCACGATGGCCACGCTCAGGGCACTGTTCTTGAGGGCGGCGGCGAGTCCGAGGCCCACCATACCGCCCCCTACTATCACCACATCCACCGTCTGCATTTGCATCTTCTATTCCTTCTAACCAGCCGCCATGGCCGGGCATCATCAATCAATTGGCAGGGAAGCCGGCCTCATCTCGTCGTCTGGCTGACGAAACCCAGGGTCTGGTTCGCCAGCGGCGCCTTGAGGCAGGCCAGGCGACCCATCAGGGAGAGCGCCAGGTTGCGACCCGCCACCAAGGGACCATGGCCGTTGGAGAAGAGCTGGGCCAGGGACGAGGTCAGCCAGATGGTGTGGGCCTGATCGTCCCGGCGCTTTTGCCAGTAGCCGCTCAGCACCTCGAAGCTGCCGATGTCCTCCCCCGCCGCGATCGCCTTGCCAACCGCCTGGGTGAGCAGGTCGAGGTCGCGCATGCCGAGGTTGAAGCCCTGGCCGGCGATGGGGTGCAGCAAATGGGCGGCATTGCCCACCAGCACGGTGCGCTGGGCCAGGGGATAGTCGGTGGCCGCCAGGGCCAGGGGATAGACATGGCGGCTGCCGGTCTGCAGGAAGCGCCCGAGGCGCCAACCGAAGGCCTGCTGCAATTGCGCGAGGAAGGCATCGTCATCGAGCCCCATCAGCGCGTCCGCCTGATCTCGCCGCACGCTCCACACCAGGGAGGAGAGCCCGTTCTGCATCGGCAAGAGCGCGAGCGGCCCCCCCTCGGTGAAGCGCTCGAAGGCGCGGCCGGCCGGATCCTCCGCCGTCTTGACGGTGGCGATGATGGCGCTCTGGCCGTAGTCGTGGCGGGTCACCGGCAGCTTGAAATGCTGGCGCACGGTGGAGTTGCCCCCATCGGCCGCCACCAGCAGCCGGGTCTGGTAGTGCTCGCCACTGGCAAGGCGCAGCCTGACCCCCTCCTCCAGCGGCACCATGTCCGCCAGCTGGGCCGGGCAACAGACCCGGATGTGCGGGCACTGTGCCATCCCCTGTTGCAGGGTGATCCCCGCCGCCGACAGCTCGATCACCTGGCCGAGTGCCGGCAAGCCATATTCCGCAGCAGAGAGGTGCGTCTGGCCGGCATGGCCCTTGTCGGAGACATGGATATGGGTGATGGGGGCGCAGTGGGGGGCGAAGCGCGGCCAGAGACCGTGCCGGGTGAGGGCCTCGCAGGTGCCCGCCGACAGGGCGATGGCCCGGGCATCGAAGCCGGGGTGCGCATTGAGCTCGGGGGCGCTCGCCTCCAGCAGCAGGATCCGCAGGGGCTCGCCATCCGCGCCGCGCAGGGCCGCGAGGGAGAGTGCCAGCACGGCGCCGCTCATACCGCCGCCGACGATAGCCACATCGACGTGAACCAGATCAGATTGAGACATGAGATGAGGGAGAAAACTGAAAACGTGGGGCAATGCTACCACAAAGCCCGGGGGCAGGATGCGACAGCGCGGGCAAAAAGCGCAGTGGCGTCCGGTGGTTAACTCATTTCCCCTGCCAGGGGGTGCCCGCCGCCACGCTCGCAACAAAAGAGCAGAGCGCCAAGGGGCGCTCTGTGTCATCTCTCTGCCGGCGAGGCTCAGTGCAGGGTCGGCGGGGTGCTCGGGGTCTCCGGGCGCTTGCCAAACTCCTCGAACGCCATCATGACGCCGAGGCGCACGTGCTCGTAGAGCACCAGGAAGGAGGCTTCGTTCTCCTCGTCTTCCTGATCGAACTCGGCGCTCACCTGGGTGATGCTGGCGATGTCCTGGATCATCTCCTGCAGCTCTTCCGAGGCCCGGGAGAGCTCCTGCTGCACCACACCGAAACCGGCGAGGAAGGCCTGGGACCAGTCCACCAGGGAGTCGATGCGCTCATCCAGCGGCGCCTCATCGCTCGGCAGCAGCAGCTCGACCCCTTTCTGGGCCATCAGGCTCTCGATGACCCCCTGATAGAGGTCGGTCATCACCTGGCGCACCGGGGCCGGTAGACCGAAACCGTCGTTGACCAGATCGTTGAAGGGGGGTAGCCAGCTCTTGTCGTCCAGCGCCACGCCACCGCAGATCAGACCACAGATCACGCCATGGGCCTCGACAGCCGTCGCCATCAGCTCATGCTGCTCCATCAGGTCGGCCACGGCCGCGTATTTCAGGGGGGTTGTTTTGCTCATCTACGATCCGCTCAAAGTTCAGGCAAATATGCGAAATTTATGGTCAGGATCCTAGCATTCTCCCCCTTCCAGAGCCAGCAAGGCCTTGAAACTTCTGCATCTGCGCTATATAGTCCCGCCCAGTTGTCCACGTGGATAAAGGCGGAGAAAAGCCCCGCCGTATTGAGGAAGGCATGAGCATAGAGGCCGTAGAAATCGTCATTCTGGGACGTCCCTACAAAGTATCCTGTCCCCTGGGACAACAGGACGCCCTGCGCCAGGCCGCCGACCAGTTGTCGGACAAGCTCATCGACTTGCGTCAGCGCTCCAAGGTCTCCAGCAACGAACAACTTGCTGTGATGGCGGCGCTCAATTTCTGTCATGAGCTTTGCCTTGAAAAAGAGAAAAACCACCAATACTCTGAGACCATGGACAAGCGGATCAAGATGCTGCAGCGCACCATAGAAGCAGCCCTGATCGAGCACGGACAATATGGCGAGTCCAATGAAGAAGAGGGCCTTCAGCCCTAATCGCCACCTGTTTCAAGAATTCCCTGGAGTGTTTGTCAGCCGGTTCAAGTCCCCGAGCCGATATTCATACCAAACAGGGGATCTGCCTTCTGGCTATTGCGCATGCTCGGCTCGACCGAGAAGCCTGCGGTCAGACACGATCCCCGCCTTGAACCGACGGTTCAAGGGCCCAAACCGGCAACGGCATTCCGGGGTGCCAACCAAAAAGCCCGTCAGTATACTGACGGGCTTTTTCTTTGCCTGCTTCCCGCCAACATGGCGATCCGCTCTGCCACTTCACACACCGCCACCTATTGCTGCCAGGTTGCATCAAGGCAGAGTGTTATCTTGGCTCACCCTCCCCTATTTCCCACCTTCTCGCAGGATAAGCACCCATGAAAAAGCCCGCCGGGATGGGTGGGCTTTTGACAGGCGAGGGCGCGTCAGACGGCCATCTGCTCGTGGGGTGAGCCGTGATGACGCAGCCAGAGGAAGCTCAGGGCCACGATCAGCACCATCACCGTCATGATGACCCCCAGGGTCAGCTGCCCCTGCATGGGGAAGCTGGCCGCCAGCAGGGTGACGATACCCGCCCCCAGGTTCTGCATGCCGCCGAGGATGGCTCCGGCCGTCCCCGCCTGACCCGGGAAGGGCTCGATGGCGCAGGAGGTGGCGGTCGGATAGAGGATACCGCTACCGATGAAGTAGACAGCCGCGCCGCCCACCAGGGAGGCCGCACTCACCAGCCCGAACAGCCCGGGCAGCAGGATGATGAGGGACCCCAGCCCCAGGAAGGCGATGCCGAGGCGCATCAGCTTGCCCTGGCTCAGGCGATAGCTCAGACGGGCCGAGAGCCAGGCCCCGAACAGGTAGCCGGGCAGCGGCAGCACGAACAGCACGCTGACGGTGCGGGCGCTCAGTTTGAGCACATCGCCGAGCAGCACACCGGCCGCCGCCTCGAACACCGCGAGCCCGGCGAAGGTGGCCATCAGGCAGAGCAGGTTGCCCTGGAAGCGCGGATTGCCGAGCACGTGGCGGTAGGCGGCGCCAACTCGCAGCGGCTGCTGGCGGGCCGCCTCGGGCAAGGTCTCGGCGAACCAGAGCAGCAGCGCCAGGGTAGTCAGGGCGCCGAAGCCGAACAGGAACCAGTATCCGGCGCGCCAGTTGAACAGCTCGGTCAACCAGCCCCCCAGCACGGGGGCCAGCAGCGGGGAGAAGATCACCCCCATGCTCACCAGGCTGTTGGCCCGGTTCAGCTCGGCGCCGTTGTAGCGATCCCGCATCACGGTACGGCTCATGGCGCCGCCGGCCCCCGTCCCCAGCCCCTGGATGAAGCTGCCGGCCAGCAGGGCTGCGAAGTGCGGGATCAGCTGTATGGTCAGGGTGCCGACCAGGAACACCATCATGCCGATGAGCAGCACGGGGCGGCGACCGATCCTGTCCGACAGGGGGCCATAGACGAACTGGGAGAGACCGTAGGGGATGAGGTAGCAAGCCATCACCGCCTGCAGCTGACCGGAGGCCACATGGAAGTCCCCCGCCATCATGGGAATGGAGGGCACATACAGGGTCTGGGTCATCTGACCCACGGCGACCATCAAGATGGTCAGGAAGAAGAGGGGATAGAAACTGTGCCGATTCATAGCTGTCGTCCGAAAATCATCAAAATGCTGCCACGCCCCTGGCAGAGGGCTGCGAGGGGATCCAAACAAGGTCACTGAGGGTAAACACACAAGGCGGAGGACCCGCACCCGCCAGGAGCAGGACGCTCTTCTGGCAGCGGCAATATTAGTGATTCATATCACAAAAAACGAACGAATCTTTATAATCTGCTTTCCCTAGTTTTTCTAATGTGACGGGGCAAACTGCCCCGCCGGACATAAGAATCAGGGGCTTATCTGTGTTCACCCCCTCCTCTGACGGCCGCTTAGCCGCACGCCGCCAGGGAGGGTCGGGCAGATGTCGCTGACGGGGGCAAGCCCCCCTCGAGGAGCAGGCAACGCTCCCCCATCTTGAGGGCCAGATCCTCGTCGTGGGTCACCAGCAGGAGGGCGCAACCTGTCTCGCCGAGGGTCTTGTCGAGGCAGGCCATGGTCTGCTGCTGGCTGAGGGGGTCGAGCCTGGAGGTCGGTTCATCGGCAAACAGCAGCACGGGGCGCAGCAGCAGGGCACGGATGAGGGACAGCCGCTGCAACTCGCCACCGGAGACCTGGCCGGGCAACCGCTCGAGCAGCCAGGGATCGAGCCCGAGCCGCTCGAGATAACCATCCAGCGCTGACCGGGACAGCCGATGGCGGCGCAGCAGATCGTCGAACAGGGTGCCGAGGCGCACCCGGCTGGCGAAGGCCTGCACCGGATCCTGATAGAGCTTCTGCCAGCGGTGGGGTGCTATCCCCGCCCTTCGCCTCACCCGCCCCGCTCGGGGCGACTGTAGGCCGAGCAGCAGGTTGCCGAGGGTGCTCTTGCCGACACCACTCGGGGCCATGACGGCCAGCCGTTCCCCCTCCGCGATCTGTACGTCGAGCCCCTCGAACAGGGTCTGGTCCCCATAGCCCATGCCGAGCCCCTCCCCCTTGAGCAGCCACTCCCCCTTGGCCGGGAAACGGGATACGGGCCAGGCCGATGGCTCCGCCGCCAGCAGTTGGCGGGTATAGGGATGGGTTGGTTGGTGCAGGACCCGTTCGGCTGGCCCCTGCTCCACCACGTCCCCGTCCCGCAGCACCAGCACCCAGCCCCCCAGCCCCCGGGCCAGGGCGAGATCATGGGTGATGGTCAACAGGTGGCGGGACTCGGCGAGGTAGCCGAGCAGCAGTTGCAGCAAGCGGGCCCGGGCCCGGCTGTCTAGCCCCTTGGTGGGCTCGTCCGCGATGAGCAGGCGCGCCTGCCCCAGGGTGGCCGCGGCGAAGGCCGCCCGCTGGGCCATGCCGCCGGAGATCTGGTGGGGGAAATGACCCTCACAACCGGCCAGCCCCAACCCCGACAAGGCGGCCCTGGCGTGCACCCTGGCGTGCGGGCGGTCACCGAGCCAGCCCTCCTCCACCTGGCGCAGCAACCCCATGGTGGGATCCAGCGCCAGCACAGGCTCCTGGGGCAGCATGGCGATCTCCCGTCCCCAGAGGGTGCGCAGCCGCTCCGGTGTCTCCAGATCGTAGTGCCGGCCCGCCACCGTCAGCTGTCCCTGGCCGGTGAGCGGCCTGGGCAAGGTGCCCATCAGGGCGTGGGCCAGCAGGGACTTGCCGGAGCCGCTCTCCCCGATCAGGGTCAGCGCCTGTCCCGGCGAGAGCGCGAGGCTCAGCTCCTGCAACAATGTCTCGCGGCCATTCCTGACCCTGATGCCTTCGATATGGATGGCGCTCATGAGGATCCTCCTGCTTTCACTGCCTGCCTTTGTCCCGGCGGCGTGGGGTCGTTCTCCCGGCACGCCGCCCCTTGATTGAGTAGCACCAAGGCCAGCAACATCAGTCCCATCACGGCGATGGGGGCCAGCAGCAGGCGGGGCGCCTCCTGATAATGGGGCAGCGCCTCCGTCATCATCAGGCCGAGTTCCGGGGTCGGCGGCTGAATGCCCACCCCGACGAAGCCCAGGGTCGAGAGGGTCAGGATGGCCCCGGCGAGGCCGAAGGCCATCATGGTGAGCAGTTGGGGAGCCAGCTCGGGCCAGAGGTGGCGACGGATCACATAGCCATTGCCAAAGCCGAGCAGGCGGGAAGCCTCCACCTGGGGAGAGACCAGCAGGGTGCGGCTGCGGGCCCGCACCACCCGGTAGTATTCCACCCACTGGGCCATGGCCAGGCCGAGATAGAGGATGGCAAAGCCCCCCTGGGCCATGGCGGAGAAGAGCAGCACCAGCAGCAGGCTCGGCAGGGCCAGCACGCCATCCGCCAGGCTGCGCAGCAGCCCGTCCAGCCACCCCCCGTGCCAGGCGCTGAGCCAGCCGAGCAGGCAACCGAGCAGGGCGGCTGTGAGCACGCACAGCGCGCCCAGGGTAAGGGAGAGTCGGGCGGCCGAGGCCAGCCGCGCCATCAGGCTGCGGCCCATCTGATCCTGCCCCAATGGCTCCTGCCAGGAAGGGCTCGCCAGGAAGCGGGAGAGATCCTGAGCCGCAGGATCGGGCCAGACGAGGGGGGCCAGCAGGGCGAACAGCACCATCAACAGCAACAAGGCCAGGCCGGCCTTGAATGAATAAGACACGATCAGGACTCCTTGGAACCGCGGGGATCGATAAGCAGGCAGAGTAAGTCAGTCAGGGTGTTGAGCAGCACGAAGAGCGCCGCCAGCACCAGCACTGTGCCCTGCACCATGGGCACGTCGCGCCAGAAGACGGCGTGCACCAGGGCGTGGCCGATGCCGGGCCAGGCGAACAGGCTCTCCACCACCACCACCCCCTCGATGAGCAGCACCAGTTGCACGCCGGTGTAGGCGATGATGCTGACCCCGCTGTTGCGCAGGCCATGGCGCCAGAATACCCGCCAGGGGGAGAGCCCCTTGGTGCGGGCGAAGCGGTAATAAGGGGATGCCACCACCCCCAGCATGCTCTCGCGTACCACCCGAGCCAACACGCCGGAGAGGCCGAGCCCCAGGGTCAGGGCCGGCAGCCAGAGGCTGTGCCCCTCCCCGTGGCCGACGGCGCTGAGCCAGCCGAGCTCGGCGGAGAGCAGCACCATCAACACCAGGCCGAGCAGGAAGGGGGGCAGTGCCCGCATCAACACGCTCCAGCCCAGGGTCAAACGATCCCAGAACCCGCCCGGGCGTAGGGCGCTCAGGCTGCCCAGAGGCAGCGCCAGCAGGAGCGCCAGGGCAACGGCGGCCAGCGCCAGGGAGAGAGTCGCTCCCAGATGATGGGCTATCTCCCCCGAGACCGACGCCCCTGTCACCAGTGAGTTGCCCAGATCCCCCTGCAACAGGGCCCAGAGCCAGTCGCCGAAGCGGCCGAGGGCCGAGCCCGCGAGGCCCAGCTCGGTGTGCACCGCGGCGGCGGCCTCGGCGGTGACATAGTCATAGCCATAGCGGCCGGCGGCGATGCGAAAGGCGATGTCCCCGGGCAGGGACTGCACCATCAGAAAACAGAGTCCCGCCACCAGCAATGCCACCATCAGGGCCTGCACCAGCCGCTGGCTCAGGATCCCCATCACGGCGCTCATGGAGATACCGTTCATGGCTGGCCCCAGGAGAGCCGGGTCAGATAGTAGCTGCGCTCCTGGGGATCCAGTTCAAAGCCCTTGAGATCCCGGCTCACCGCCGCGCTCTGGCGATACCAGGCGATCGGCAACAGGGGCAGTTCCTGCTGCAAGTGGGTGGCGATGTTCAAGCGAAGTGCGGCGGCCTCATCGGTAGGCAACTTGTCCCGCCCAAGCCGGGCGAGCTGATTCGTCAGGGCCGCAGATTGCCAGTGCATCACCCCCCAGTCCGAACCACCCGGCGCCAGATCCCCCATGAGGGTCACCAGGGGATCCGGCACCAGGGCGTAGTTGCGCGCATAGAGGCCGAGCTGGAGGGTGCCATCCTGATGACCCGCCGGGATCTCGCTCGAGTTCCCCACCGCCACCTTGAGATCCACCCCCACCGCCTTCCACTGGGCCTGCAGCGCCGTGGCCAGCAGCGGCAGCTCTGGCCTGTCCGGGAAAGTGCGCAGGGTCAGGGCAAAGCGCTCATCCCCTCTTTGCAGCACGCCATCGCTCCCCGGCTGCCAGCCCGCCGCCGCAAACGCCGCCTGGGCGGCCTTGACGTCATAGGCCAAAGGGCTGAGCCCGGGCTGGTGCCACTCTCTCAGACTCGGGGGGAAAAGCTGGGTCGCCGCCATCTCGGGATCCCGCAGCAAGGCGGTCGCCATGCCGACCCTGTCGGTGGCGAGGCTGAGTGCGCGGCGCACCGCGGGCTCACTCAGACGCGGGTCGGCGCCGTTCAGCTTGAGCTGTATGGTGCGCGGCAGGGTCACCGAGGCGATGCTCACCCTGGGCGCCTGCTGCAGACGACGGATACTCACAGGATCCAGCCCCCATGCGATGTCCGCCTGACCGCTCTCGGCCATCAGGGTACGGCTCTCGGCGCGCCCGACCGTGAGATAACTGACCTGCTCGATGGCAGGCTTGGGGCCATCCCAGCCATCGAAGCGGATGGTTTCGACCCGCTGGGGCTGCTGCAACTGGGCTATCTGATAAGGCCCGGAGCCTATGACCCGGATCACCTGCCCCCTGTCGTCATAGGCGGCCCTGGCCAGGATCTGGGTGCTGGGGTGGGCCAGCACGGCGGCCAGGGGGGCGAAGGGCTCGTGCAGGGTAACCAGGAGGGCGCCGTCCCTGGCCTCCATCACGGCGATAGGTGCGCTTTGCAATACCCCTGGCTTCCCCCTGGCCTGCTGCAGTGCCCAGGCGACTTGCTCGGCACTCACCTCGGTTCCGTCGTGAAAATGGGCGTGGGGACGCAGGGTAAAGCGCCACTGCAAGCCATCCTCAGACACCGACCAGGCGCTGGCGAGGCCGGGTAGCAGGCTCCCCTTGCCATCGACCTCCACCAGCGTCTCCGCCACCTGCAAGCGGGTGAAGAAGACCCCGTTACTGGCGGGATCCAGGCTGTGGATTTCCCAGGGTCCGACCATGGAAAGCGGTTTGCCATGGGCGCCACTTATCCCCGCCACCAGCGCCAGCGTGCACCATGCTGCATGCCTGTATCTTCTTGTCATCCTGTCCATCCAAACGAAAATCATTACCAAGAAAAATATGATTCGTTATAACATAACAAAATGGGGCGACGATAATGTTTTTTGAACGGCGATGGATAATGACCATTGGCACAAGAGGCGGGGTTGGGAGGGTATGGACCGCTGCTCCCCGGTTAACGACCAAGCACAACCCAGTGCCACCCCATGAGAGCCGCGAGAAAATGGATAAAAAAATGGCCCCTCTTCGGGGCCATCACTTCATTTGTCGCTCAGCGGGTCATCATGGACTGCACCCGCTTGGCCGCCTCTTCCGGCGTCTCCTCCTTGCGCGGCGGTATGTTGATCCCCTTCTGGCAGGCGGGTTTGGCCGCCATGCGATCCATCCAGGCCTGCAGATGAGTCAGTCCCTCGATGGAGATGCCGCTCCACTCGTGGATCCGCACCCAGGGCCAGGTCGCGATGTCGGCGATGCTGTACTCGTCCGCCAGGTACTCGTGGTGCGCCAGGTGGCCGTCCAGCACCTCGAACAGGCGGCGCCCCTCCTTCTGGTAGCGCTCGATGGCGGCCGGGATCTTCTCCGGGAAGTAGCGATAGAAGACGTTCGCCTGCCCCATCATGGGACCGACGCCCCCCATCTGGAACATCAGCCATTGCAAGGCCTGGGAGCGGCGTTTGGGATCCTTGGGCAGCAGCTTGCCCGCCTTCTCCGCCAGATAGATGAGGATGGCGCCGGACTCGAACACCGCGAAGTCATCGTTGTCCCGATCGACGATGGCCGGAATGCGGCCATTGGGGTTAATGGCCAAAAAGTCGGGCTGCTTCTGATCCAGCGCCGACAGATCGAGGGGGATCACCCGGTAGGGCAGGCCCAACTCCTCGAGTGCTATGGTGACCTTGAAGCCATTGGGGGTGGCGGCGGTATAGAGATCGATCATCTTGGACTCCTTTTCATGGGAACTGTCTCTTCATGGGATTGGGTCGTCAAGCCTGGGCGCTGGGGCGGGCACTGACCCGCTCATGCCAGGCCTGCAAATGAACCTGGCTGGGGGTGATGCGAAGATCCACCACCTTGCCAAAGTCGATGGTGCACAAGGCCAGGATATCGGCGATGGTGAAGCGCTCGCCGGCCACATAAGGCGCCTGTGCCAACCTGGCATCGAGCTTCTCGAGCCAGAGTTTAGCGTTCTGCTTGCACTCTGCCCCCCACTCGGGGAAGGGGGTTTCCCGGTCCTTGTAAAACCCCGTGATGTGGCGAAACGCCATGCCGGTTGGCAACCAGAGGTTGAACTCGATGAAGCGGCTCCACATCTCTATGGTCGCCCGCTCGAGGGGAGTGCTGCCAAACAGATCCGGCTCGGGATGAAGTTCTTCAAAATAGCGGCAGATGGCGAGGGTTTCACTGAGATAAGTGCCATCGTCGAGTTCCAGCACCGGGATGCGCCCGGCCGGGTTCTTCGCCAGAAAGTCGGGGCCGAGGTTCTCTCCTGCTCCCAGATCGACCTGCTGATAGGTCATCGCTATGCCCTTCTCCGCCAGGAACATCCTGACGCGACGGGCATTGGGGGTGCGCCTTAGCTCATAAACCTTCATATCACTCTCCGTGGACAAGTCTTCCCTGTGCCGTGACCACACAGAGACTCGGGCGAGCGGATCACGGCGGCGCAATACCGGTCAGTTATGACAAATATTGCGCCGTTTGAACAGTCCACCAGGAGGGGGAGCCTAGTTGCACAGCCCCTGGGGCTGGCGCTGACGGAGCAGGGTGAGGCGGGACAGCAGGGGGAAGTAGGATTCGAGCTTGCTCTGCAAAACGCGGCTACAGGCGGGATCCGCGAGTTCGGCTTCATCCAGCACTATGCCGTTGGAGACAAAGTAGAGGTGCGGATCCCGGACATCCGGCCCGGCCAGGGTCGTCCCGTCACTCTGCTTGTGGACCAGCAGCGGCAACACGGGCAATCCCAGCCCGCCACCGTTGTCACCCGGCCAGCTGAATGCGGGCCAGGCGGCGTCCCCCTCCTCCAGCAGCAAGATGGCCACTTCCTGGGCCCCCGGCTGCCACTGACCAGGTTGTGCCACTCGTACTTCATTGAAGTAATGATCAAATCCATTAGAGGCGCGCAATGCTGCCAGCACTCCCTGTGCGTTTGCGGCTAACGGTTTCTGACTGACTAATGACAGATTCATGGTTCATTTCCCTATGCTCACCACAGCCTGTTATGCGGCTGTCGCGATAAGACTAGCCCATGATAGGCCTTTATTGGAACCGACAGATCTGGCAGTTATTAATCTGACGATTGGCGTCGGCAATGGTTGCCATTCCAGAATATCTTGGTAAGATATCGCGTCCTTTTATCCCCCGTTCTTTAACATCCAGTGGTGAACCTATGCATCCGATGCTGAATATCGCCGTGCGCGCTGCGCGCAACGCCGGTCAAGTTGTAGTAAAAGCCTTCTCCCAGCCCGAGAACATCGAGGCTATCCAGAAAGGCAGCAATGACTTCGTGACCAACGTTGACCGCGACGCCGAAGCGGCCATCATTCACACCATCAAAAAATCTTACCCGGAACACAGCATCGTGGCTGAAGAGTCTGGTGAGATTGCCGGTACCAATCCGGATTACCAATGGATCATCGACCCACTGGATGGCACGACCAACCTGGTCAAAGGCATTCCGCACTTCGCCGTTTCAATCGCCCTGCGCGTGAAAGGCAAGACCGAACAAGCCGTTGTCTACGATCCCATTCGCGACGAACTCTTCACCGCCACTCGCGGTAACGGCGCTCAGCTGAACGGCTACCGCATCCGTGTGGGCAAGGCCCGCGAGATGGCCGGCACCGTGCTGGCCACCGGCTTCCCGTTCAAGCAGAAGCACCACATCGAGCCCTACCTGAAGATGTTCCAGAGCATGTTCATCGAGTGTGCCGACATCCGCCGTGCTGGCTCCCCCGCCCTGGATCTGGCCTATGTGGCCGCCGGTCGCATCGACGGTTTCTGGGAAATCGGCCTGAAGCCCTGGGAAACCGCAGCCGGTGAACTGCTGGCCAAGGAAGCCGGCGCCATCGTCACCGACTTCGTGGGTGGTCACAACTACGAGAACTCCGGCAACATGGTCGTCGCCAACCCGCGCGTCCTGAAAGAGATGCTCGGCAAGATCCGCGAGCACCTGCCGGAATCCTTGGCCAAATAAGCTGGCACAATAAGTTCGCTCAGCATTGAAAAAATGCCAGTCGGCCCAGCCAGCTGGCATTTTTTATACCCGTTAATCAGGAAAAAGATGATGGAGACAGGGCAACCATCACCAGGAGATGGGGAAGCTGGCGCCGGCATGGCAGTGTGATATGTCACCACCTTGATGTTCTACCGCAGAAGGTGATGGGCTAACGCAATCAGGCTGCAGGGTTCACTGCTTATCAGATGGTGCCGTTGCGGCCCATGTTGATCACCACCCGCCGGTTCTTGGCCCTGCCCCCCTCCGTCTCGTTGGAGGCCACGTGCTGCTTCTCCCCATGCCCTTCCACCGAGATCTTGCCAGATTCTATCCCCAGATCCACGAACACCTGCTTGATGGCATCCGCCCGCTTCTCGGAGAGCTTCTGGTTCGGCCAGCGGCCGCCATAGCTGTCGCTATAGGCGTCGATCACCACCACATCTATGCTCTTGTCCGCCTTCACATACTCGCTGATCATCGCCAGCCGGCGCTTCGATGCCGGCGACAGCTGGTCGCTGTTCTTGTCGTAGGAGAGCACGCTGAAGGCGATGTCGTTGAAGCTGTAGGGCAGGAGGCCCGTCAGGCAGTCCATGAAGGCCTGGTACTTGACCCGGAAGTTGACCGAGGAGAGGGAGACCCGCACCGGCCTGTCCTGGCGATACCAGTCCCGATACTGGAAGGTCGGCATGCGCCCGCCCTCCAGCTCGTCCAGCATGGTCCAGGCGGTCTGGCCGGCCACCAGGCCGTCAAACTGCTGGTAGAACTGCAGCTGGCTTATCTGCCGACCGGACACCCCGGGACGCCAGCTGGGGGGCATGATGCCGAGGCTCACCGTCTGGGTGCGGGCCTGGGGGCGCTGCCCCTTCAGCTCGAAGTCCAGATTGATCTTGCGACCGGCACGGCTCACGAAGGATCCCGTGCCCCAGCGGGGAATGGGGTGTTCGAGGCGGCACTCCACCTGGGAGTCCGAGGTCAGCCGCCAGACGGATTGATCCAGGCCGGCACCAAATTCGGTGACCCCAGCCTGCAACTGCATACTCACGGATATGCTGACCAACCCTAACACCCAAGCATTCAACGGCTTGCCCTCCATACGATCTCGGATTAACTATCGGCAGGGGGCAGGCAAGCTTTAGCAACTAAAAGTGGTGGGCGGGGAGAAAGCTCGGCAGACAACATGGTCCCCCCGGGCCCGGCCCGGGGAGAAACGCCTTGCGCGGGAGGGACAAGGGCCGGCTTTTTTGCCATAATGCGCCCTTACATTCACGCCGACCGAGATACCATGACCGACGCCGTTCACACCCTCAAAGGCCGCTTTCGTGGCTTTTACCCCGTCGTCATCGATGTAGAAACCGCCGGGTTCAATGCCCGTACCGATGCCCTGCTGGAGATAGCCGCTCATACCCTCAAGATGGATGAGGAAGGCTGGCTGGTGCCCGATCAGATCTTCCATTTCCACGTCGAGCCGTTCGAGGGAGCCAACCTGGAGAAGGCCGCGCTGGAATTCACCGGCATCGACCCCTTCAACCCGCTGCGGGGCGCCGTCAGCGAGAAAGAGGCGCTGACCGAGATCTTCAAGGGGGTGCGCAAGGGCATGAAGGAGCAGGACTGCGGCCGCGCCATCATAGTGGCCCACAACGCCACCTTCGATCACGGCTTCGTGACCGCCGCCGCCGAGCGGGCCGGCCTCAAGCGCAATCCGTTCCACCCCTTCGCCACCTTCGACACCGCCGCCCTCTCCGGCCTGGCCCTGGGGCAAACGGTGCTGGCCAAGGCATGCCAGAGCGCCAAGATCCCGTTCGACAATAAAGAGGCTCACTCCGCCCTCTATGACACCGAGCGCACCACGGATCTCTTCTGCTACATCGTCAACCGCTGGAAGAGCCTGGGGGGTTGGCCCCCCGCCGAGGCAGACGAGACGGCAGACGACGCCGAGTAATGCATGGATATGCATCCAGACAGTCAGGCTGCCCCATGGCAGCCTGACTGTTTTCAGGCGTGTTCCAAACCCGAGCTCGCCCATCTGGTTTGGCCAGCACCCCGCGGCCGGCGGCGCACGCGCCAGAGCGAGGCCAAATCCTGGCCCCGATCAAGGTTGTGCCACAAGATGCTGCCGACTAGCGGTTTTAGGCGATTTTTTTCTCGACATTTGTCACATTTTTCGCAAACTAACTGCCTTTCAGAAGACAGACAGCAACACATACTATAAGGAAATCAAATGAATCCTGTTGTTATCGCGGTGGCGCTGATGCTGGTGCTCAGCCTGCTGCGGATCAATGTGGTGGTCTCCCTCGCCATCGGTGCCATCGTCGGCGGCCTGATCGGCGGCCTCTCGCTGGATCACACCCTCAGCACCTTCAGCGGTGGTCTGGGGGGCGGCGCCGAGATCGCCCTCTCCTACGCCATGCTGGGAGCCTTCGCCGTGGCCATCTCCCGCTCGGGCATCACCGATCTGCTGGCCCGCAAGGTGATCAGCCAGCTCGGAAAGGATGCCAGCAGTTCACGCATCCTCTGGGTCAAGACCCTGCTGCTCACCTCGGTACTGGGGGTCTCCATCTCTTCCCAGAACCTGATCCCGGTGCACATCGCCTTCATTCCCATCCTGATCCCGCCGCTGTTGCACGTCATGGCCCAGATGCAGATCGACCGTCGCCAGGTGGCCTGCGTCATCACCTTCGGCCTGACCGCGACCTATATGCTGCTGCCGGTGGGCTTTGGCGGCATCTTCCTGAACAACATCCTGGCCAAGAACCTGATCGACAACGGGGTGCCGGTGGAGCACAGCCAGCTGCCGCTGGCCATGGCCATCCCGGTGTTTGGCATGTTCGTCGGCCTGCTCATCGCCGTCTTCTTCAGCTATCGCAAGCCGCGCCAGTATGATCTGGAGAAGATCCTGGCCGCCGAGCCGGAAACCGTGGATCTCAACCTCAGCCACATCTGGGTCGCCCTGCTGGCCATCGCCGTGGCGCTGGGACTGCAGTTGATGACCAACAGCATCGTACTGGGGGCGCTGGCGGGCTTCGTCATCTTCACCTGCGGCGGCGTCATCAAGTTCCGCGAGAGCCAGGATGCCTTCACCCAGGGGGTGCGCATGATGTCCCTCATCGGCTTCATCATGATCTCCGCCGCCGGCTTCGCCGCCGTGATGAAGGAGACCCACGGGGTCGAGAGCCTGGTGCAGGCCGTCTCCGGCATGATGGCGGGTCACAAGGGCATCGCCGCCTTCCTGATGCTGCTGGTGGGCCTGCTCATTACCATGGGGATAGGCTCCTCCTTCTCCACCGTGCCTATCATCGCCACCATCTATGTGCCGCTCTGCCTCCACCTCGGCTTCTCCCCCCTGGCAACCATCTCCCTGGTGGGGACCGCCGGCGCCCTGGGGGATGCGGGCTCACCTGCTTCGGATTCGACCCTGGGCCCCACCTCAGGGCTCAACGCCGACGGCCAGCACGATCACATCTGGGACAGCGTGGTGCCCACCTTCATCCACTACAACATCCCCCTCATCATCTTCGGCTGGATTGCCGCCATGGTGCTCTAAGCCCGCGGCTGGCAACGCAGATGCAATGCAAGAGGCGACCCCAGGGTCGCCTCTTTTCATTGGAGCGTCCTCAGACATGCTCAGAGATCCGCTGGCAGCCCAGTACACACGCCATCACAGCGATTCCGCCGGGCAATGAGTGACTCTCGGCTGCAACTCGGGCAGGCCGGTCAGCCAAGCCCCCGCCTCGGTCTGGGTCAGGCCAGTGGAGAACGCAGCAGCAGAGGACTTTCCAGACGGGCCTCCGGCTGGGCAATCAGCTTGGACACCACGGGTTGGCCCAACCCCAGAGCCTGGTCACCACCGAGAAAGATCCTGCCTCCACCGCCAGCATCCCCCCCATAGCCCCAGTCTGTCCACCCGCCCCTCCTCATCATCCCGCAGCGCCATGTCCCTGAGCCCCACAAGCACACCCCGCTCTCCGCCAAAATCCTCCCCGGAGTTCTGAGGCCAGAAAATCCGGCCATATCTTGTCAGCTACACCCTGGATTTTCTCCCTGATCGGCGCCCATAAAAAAAGACCGCTCCATGAGCGGTCTTTTTCAGTGCGATACGGGCTTAGCTGTCGCGGCGCTTGCTGAACTTGCGATCCTTGTTGAAGCCACCTTCACGGCGCTCTCCGCCCTTGTTGAAGGGACGGTCACCCTGGGGACGGCGATCCTTGTTGAAAGGACGCTCCTTGTTGAAGGGACGGTCGCTGCGGGGCGGACGGGGGGCGGTGTTGCTGCCGGCCGGCACCTCGGTGTAGCGGCTGATCTGCAGCGGACGCTGGCAGACGCGAGCCTTCTTGATCACTTCCAGCACCTCGGCGCTCATGCCTTTCGGCAGATCGACGGTGGAGAAGTCATCGGCGATGTCGATGTTGCCGATGAAGCGGCTCTCGATGTTCGCCTCGTTGGCGATGGCACCGACGATCTGGCCCGGTTTGACGCCGTGGTGGGCACCCACGTCAACGCGGTAGCGCTCCATCTCCACGTCCGGGTTGTCTTTGAGCGGGCGCGGCTCCAGGGACGGCATGCGGCGGGCGGGACGATCGCCACGGTCGGCGAAGTCGCGGCCACCACGGTCGTTGAACTCGCGGCCACCGCGGTCGTTGAAGTCACGACGCTCGAAGCCGCCACGATCGTTGTTGTTGCTGAACAGGGGATCCGGGATGGAATCATCCAGCAGCAGCGGCTGATCACCCTGCACCAGCTTGGCCAGCGCGGCAGCCAGTTCCAGCGGATCGGCGGAGTCTTCCTGGATCAGCTCGTTCACCAGGTTGTGGTAGATCTCCAGCTCCTCACCCATCATGGTCTCGCGGATGCGCTCCTTGAACTTGGCCAGACGGTGCTGGTTGATGTCCTCGGTGCTCGGCATCTTCATCGGCTCGATCGCCTGGCGAGTCGCGTGCTCGATGGCGCGCAGCATGCGGCGCTCACGGGGAGCCACGAACAGGATGGCCTCACCCTTGCGACCGGCACGACCGGTACGACCGATACGGTGAACGTAAGATTCGGTATCGTAGGGGATGTCGTAGTTCACCACGTGGGTGATGCGCTCGACGTCCAGACCACGGGCGACCACGTCGGTGGCGATCAGGATGTCCAGCTGGCCCTGACGCAGCTTGTCGACGGTACGCTCACGCAGCTTCTGCGGGATGTCGCCGTGCAGGGCTTCACAGGCATGACCACGGGCGGCCAGCTTGCCGGCCAGCTCTTCGGCGGCGTTCTTGGTGCGCACGAAGACCAGCAGGGCCTCGTAGGGCTCCACTTCCAGCAGACGGGTCATGGCGTCCAGCTTGTGCAGACCGGTCACCTGCCAGTAGCGCTGGCGGATGGTGGTGGCGGTGGCAGTCTTGGAGGCGATCTTGATCTCTTTGGGTTGCTTCAGGTGCTTCTGGGCCACGCGGCGGATCTGCTCCGGCATGGTGGCGGAGAAGAGGGCAACCTGACGGCCGGCCGGGCACTGATCCATGATCCAGTCCACGTCGTCGATGAAGCCCATGCGCAGCATTTCGTCCGCTTCATCCAGCACCAGGGCTTTCAGACCGGAGAGGTCCAGGTTCTTGCGACGGATCAGATCCATCACGCGGCCCGGGGTACCGACGACAACCTGGGCACCACGGCGCAGGGCGCGGGTCTGGGTTTCGTAGGAGGCGCCGCCGTAGATGGGCAGCACGTGGAAATCGGGCATGTGGTGGGCGTAGCGTTGGCACGCCTCGGCCACCTGCAGAGCCAGTTCGCGGGTCGGCGCCAGCACCAGGATCTGGGTGTTACGGTTACCAGCTTCCAGACGAGACAACAGAGGCAAGGCAAAAGCAGCGGTCTTCCCTGTACCGGTTTGTGCCTGCCCCAGCAGATCGTGTCCCGCCATCAGGTGGGGGATTGCTGCGGCCTGGATGGGAGACGGGCGCTCATAGCCCACGTCCTGCAGCGCTTTCAATACGGGCGCGGCCAGTCCAAGCTCACTAAAAAGGGGCAGTTGTTCGGTATCAGACATAGATTCTTCCAGATTAAGGCAGGCGGCTAACACCGCGGAATAGCAAAAGGCGGCGATTATAGCGCCACTTTGTTCTGCTGTCTTGAAAAATGTGATAAGCCTCTCAAGACGTTGGCAATTATAGAGGGATCTCGCGACTATGGCTTGCTTATTTTTCGCTCATGGTGCGTTATTGGCGATCACTTCTCGCCGGATCCCTTGTCCTGCTTGTGCCTGAGCACCGCCATGGTGAGCCGACTGGTGCAGAGCAAACGCCCCCGCTCGTCGCGAATTTCTATCTGCCACACCTGGGTGGTCGCCCCCAGATGCAAGGGGGTGCAGCGCCCGGTCACCACCCCTTCCCGCTTGGCCCTCAGGTGGTTCGCATTGACCTCCAATCCCACGCAATAGCTGTCCGCCCCCACCGCCATATTGGCCGCGAGCGATCCCAGCGTCTCCGCCAGCACCACGGAGGCGCCGCCGTGCAACATGCCGAGCGGCTGATGGGTGCGGTGATCCACCGGCATGGTCGCCTCGAGCCAGTCGGGCCCGAAGTCGGTGTAGTGGATATCGAGGTGGGCCATCAGGGTGTTGCGGGAGCTGGCGTTGAGCCCCTCCAGGCTCATGGGCTTGCGCCAGATGGCGGCGTTCTCTTGACTCATGGCGAGCGGATTCCTGTGTGATGAGTGAACGTGATCAACGGGTTGCCGAAGACCTTAACAAAACTGCCGGGGCCGGTGCAAAACGGGACAAGAAAAATGCCCCGAAATCGGGGCATCTTGAGACAAAAAGGACTCGACGGGGATAAACCCCTTCACCAGGGGTAGGTGACCCCCGGCCACTCCTCCCAGGGGGTGTCCCGCCCCGGCAGGCAAGGCGTTCGCCACTGCCAGACCTTCCCCAGCCAGTCGCGCAGCTCGGCCTCGAGCTCGGCATCGCCGAGGGGGGCGTCGGCCACCTTCCAGAAGAAGAGCTCCACCTCCACCTCCGGCAGCACGGAGGGGTAGAGATAGACCCCGCCCCAGAACTCGGGCTCCCGCTCCGGGCTCCAGAGGCCGTAGGCGAAGGAGCGCTTGGCCAGAAACTCGGAGCGCTGCCACTCCAGATCCGCCTCGTGCTGGCTCAGGCTGAAGTGGGCGGAGGGCCAGAGATCGTCCGGGCGAAACAGCTGATGCAGTTGCTCGCGCTCGCGCAAGATGGCGACGAACTCCACCACCGCCTGGGTGGGACTCACCGGCAACAGCAGCAGGTTGGGGCGCCGATAGGCTTGCGGCACCCGAAACCGCTTGGGGAAGGTCAGCATCAGAGCAGTTCCAGCAGGGCCTGCAGCGGATGCTTGAGCTTCTCCCCCTCCATCCGCTTCACCTGGCTGCGACAGGAGTAACCGGTGGCGAGGCAGCGCTCCTTGGGCAGACGCGCGAGGGGCTCGGCCCAGCTGAGGCCATAAATGCCCTTGGAGTTTTCCACTTGCTTGGCGTCATGGCCATAGGTGCCCGCCATGCCGCAGCAACCCACAGACACCGGCTGCAACCTGGCGCCGAAGCGGCTAAACAGGGTGCCCCAGTCGCCGTGGGTGGAGGGCTTGGCGGTCTTCTCGGTGCAGTGGGCGAACAGATACCAGGGCTCCCCCTCCCCTTGCCCGGCTACGCGAGTCTCAGGGGGGGGTAACTTGTCTGCCGGCAAGGAGAGCAGCCACTCCTGGGGCAGCATCACCTGGAAGTCGCCACGGGCGGGGCCAAGGGCCTTGGCGTACTCGTCCCGATAGCAGAGCACCAGAGAGGGGTCCACCCCCACCATGGGGATGCCGAGGGCCGCCATCTTGTTGAGGAACTGGGCGCCGCTCGCCGCGGTGCGGGCGAAGGCGCGCAGGAAGCCCTTCACGTGCTGGGGCTTGCCGTTGGGTTTGAACGGCAACAGATAGGGCTGAAGCCCGAGCTTGCTCGCGAGCTTCACCAGATCCCGCACCACGGGGGCGTCGTAATAACTGGTGAAGGGATCCTGGACGATAAGCACCACCCTCTTGCGCTGCTCTGGGCTCATGGCCTCCAGACCCGCCAGATCGAAGTAGCGGGCCTTGTGATCCCGCAGCTCCTCGGCCAATGTCGGCACCGAGAGCAGCGGCACGTCCACCATGCCGATGCTCTTCTCGCTCGCCTTCTGGGCCCACTCCTTCTCCAGGAAGAAGTTCACCAGTCTCGGCGCCTTGGCGAGCAGGGGCGCGTAACTTTCGACGGTGCCGACAAAGTAATCCTTGGGGCCGCGCAAATATCGACCATGGTAAAGCTGCATAAAGCGGGCACGGAAGCTCGGCACATCCACCTTGATGGGGCACTGGCTGGTGCATGCCTTGCACGCGAGGCACCCCTCCATCGCCTCCATCACCTCGTGGGAGAAGTCATACTGACCGCGAGCGCGGGCCACCGTATTGCGCAGCTTGTCGACGATGGCCTTGATGCGCAGACCGCCGCTTTGCAGCTCAATCTCTTCGCTCAGGGGGTCGAAGCCCTGCTCCGCCAGTTGGCGCAGCCACTCGCGCATCAACCCGGCCCGCCCCTTGGGAGAGTGGCGCCTGTCCTTGCTGATCTTGACCGAGGGGCACATGGGGGAGTCGGTCTCGAAGGTAAAGCAGAGACCGTTGCCGTTGCAATCCAGCGCCCGGGTATAGCTTTCCCGCACGGCGATGGGGATCTGGCGATCGAACTTGCCGCGCTTGGGGCCGTCCACCGACACCAGTTCGGCGCCGCTGCCATGGGGCACGCAGATCTTGCCGGGGTTGATGCGGTTCTGGGGGTCGAAGGCCCCCTTCACCCGCTGCAACTCCTCCCAGAGCGCACCGAAGAAGGCGGGGCTGTACTCGGAGCGGAAGCCCTTGCCGTGCTCCCCCCACATCAGGCCGCCATATTTGGCGGTGAGTGCCACCACCTGATCCGAGATGCGCCGCAGCAATACCTCCTGTTCCGGATCGCACAGGTCGAGCGCCGGGCGCACGTGCAGCACCCCGGCATCCACGTGACCGAACATGCCGTAGTCAAGGCCATGGTCGTCCAGCAGGGCGCGAAACTCCATGATGAAGTCCGCCAACGACTCCGGCGGCACGGCGGTGTCTTCGGTGAAGGCCACCGGCTTCTTGCGCCCTTCGGCATTGCCGAGCAGCCCCACCGACTTCTTGCGCATGGCGTAGATGGTCTCGATGCTCGGCAGATGGCTGCACACCTGATAACCGATGACCCCCGCCTCCCCCTTGGCCAGCAGCGCGTCTATACGCCGACACAGCTCGGCCACCTTTGCTTGGTGCTCGGCTTCATCGGTATCCGCAAACTCGACGATGTTGAGCCCCTGCAGATCCTTGCCCGGCACCTCCTGAATGAACTCTTTGACCGAGTGCCAGATGATGTCGGCCCGGGCCAGTCCCAGCACCCGGGAGTCCACCGTCTCCACCGACAAGGCGTGGGCCTCCACCATGAAGGGAGCGTTGCGCAGCGCGGAGGGGAAGCTGTCGTACTTGACGTTGACGAGCGTCCGGTAGCGCGGGATGGGGGTGATGTTGAGGCGGGCCTCGGTGATGAAACCGAGGGAGCCTTCCGAGCCGCACAGCACCCGGCTGACGTCCAGGGTGTCGCTCTCGGGGATATAAAGGTGCTTGAGATCGTAACCGGTGAGGAAGCGGTTGAGCTTGGGGAAGGTGGCTTCTATGTCGGTGCGCCGCTCCTTGCCGATGCGATAGAGGGTGCGATAGATCTCCCCTTCCCGGTTATCCAGTGCCAGTTTGTCTTTGAGGCGGGAACCATTGACCGGCTCTGTGCTCATGAGATCGCCGTTTTCCAGCACGGCCTTGAGGCCCAGCACATGATCCGAGGTCTTGCCGTAGACCAGCGACCCCTGGCCGGAGGCATCGGTGTTGACCATGCCCCCTAAGGTCGCGCGGTTAGAGGTGGAGAGATCCGGCGAGAAGAAGTAGCCATGGGGTTTCAAATAGGCGTTGAGCTGATCCTTCACCACCCCGGCCTGGGCACGCACCCAGCCCTCTTCCAGATTAATTTCCAGGATCTGGTTCATATGGCGGGAGAGATCGACGATAATGCCGCCGCCCAGAGACTGGCCATTGGTGCCGGTGCCGCCGCCGCGAGGGAAGAAACTCAAGCTGGCGTAGGCGCTCTCCTGGGCCAATCTGAGCATCACCGCAATATCGTCCGCACTGCGCGGATAGAGGACCGCCTCTGGAATAACCTGATAGACGCTGTTGTCCGTCGCCATCGCCAACCGACTTGCATAAGACTTTTCGATATCACCACGAAATGCGCTGCGTCCCAACACATCGAGGAACTGCAGGGTTGTGGATGACAAACTGTCCTGGTAATCGAGTCTCGGGATCATGAATCCTTGTTCCCTTCCTTTGCTTGATGCCGGAGTGCCGGCGACAACGACCGCCTGGTTTGCCTCTGTCGGGCTGCCTTGGCCGGTCCGCTCACATGTGAGCCGGCAGTATATCAGCTAGAAAACCGCTTGCGCGCTCAATCTTCACCATTTGAAAGGAGGACATTTATGGCTCATTACAGCCATGTTATCAGTACGCTGATCCGCACCGAAAAACAGGCGCTGACCCTGTCACTGTTTGGGTGCATAGGTTTTGCCCTGTTCGGGATCGGCTATGGCCTGTTCGTCGGTTCCAACGCCATCATGCTTGATGGCATCTTCACCCTGTTCAGCATGGGCATGACGGGCCTTGGACTCATCACCGCCTACCTGGTCACCCGCCCCTCCGATGCCCGCTTCCAATATGGCTACGCCCACTTCGAGCCCATCACCAACGTCATCAACGGCACCATCATACTGCTGCTCTGTCTTGGCGCCCTGCACAGCGGCATCAGTTCCCTGATGAGCGGCGGGCGGGAGATAGACCTCGGTCACGCCCTCATCTACGCCGCCGTCTGCACCTTCTTCTGCGCCATCATCTACAAGGTCGAGTCTGCGGTGGCCGAGCGGATCAATTCCGAACTGGTGCGGGTCGACGCCAAGGAGTGGCTGGTGGATACCCTGCTGAGCGCCACCCTGCTCATCGGTTTTCTGGTGGCCATCGGCCTCGATGCCATCGGCCATGGCCAGTACAACCGCTACATAGACCCCGTGCTGGTCACCCTGCTGGCCCTGTGCGCCACCCTGATCCCCATCAAGGTACTCGGCCGCAACCTGCGGGAAGTGCTGAAAATCGCCCCCAAGGGGGATGTCTCCCGGCTGGTGGCCAGCGAGATAGAGGCCCTGCGCCAGCGCCACGGGGTCGAGTGCTACAGCCATCTGGCGAAAAGCGGCCGCCGCTTCGATCTCGAACTCAACATCCTGGTGGCCCCGGATCAGGAGTGGCCCATCGAGCGCCAGGATGCCCTGCGCCAAGAGCTCTGGTCCCGCCTCGGCGACACCCTGGGGGATGCCTGGCTGTCGGTCTGCTTCACCCGCGAGAAGCGCTGGCTCTGACTTTTTTCTCTCTCATGCCGCGCGGGGCCCAACCCCGCGTGATGATGACACAGCAAGATCTGGTGCCTTTGAGCCGCTCAGATCGCCCATCAAGTAGTAACCTCCACGTATTAACTTTCCCCACGCCCCCTTATGTTGCATTTCCCCTGTCTTTATTTGTATCAATGTGGCTATTCATGTAAATAATATTCGGCTCATCCTGAGCGCGTATCAATAACCATTTTCATGTACAAAACGACACAAAAATTTCGTTGCTAACATTAAGTACAGACGCTATTTATTTTGACCTCGGATGAAAGGATATTTGCCGAAACACCTTGTTGTTATGTCCCAATAAAATAACAAGCAACATATTGTTAAACAGTGAAGGTAATAGTCATGAAAAAAATGCTCATCGCAATCGCCACCTTGGCAATGGCTGGCACGGCGAGTGCTGCCCTGCCCCAGTTGAACTATCAGTGTCCGGGCCAAGTCCAGATACACAGCGATGAAGGCGGCGCCGTCTATATCAATGGCAAGGAGGCCAAGCTCAAGAAATACAGCGACGACTTCTATGAAGCCAAGGGCGCCGGCGTCACCCTCTCCATCAGCAAGACAGGGCAGCAATACGACGTCTCCTACACCAGCAAGAAAGGCTCGGGTATTTGCCAGCCAAGCGCTGGAGCATCCGGCAAGAATGCAGGCGCTGTAACTAAGAGCGCCCCCGCCAGCAAGGCCAGTCCGGCCGAAACCGCCTGCCTGAAGGCAGTGTCGGGCAAGACCAGGGTGCCAGTCTCCCAACTCAAGGTCACCGAAGTGCTGGATTCCGAGGCCGGTGTGGGCGTCACCATCCAGGTGCCGGGCGCCGAGGCTCCCTGGTCCTGCCTCAGTGACAAGAAGGGTCATGTGCAGGGCGCCGCCTATACCGGCAACGAATAGCCCGATCCGAGGGCGGTCAACTCAGACTCATCAAGGTGTGATCAGCAAGGGGAGGCATCACCTCCCCGCTTTATTTTTACGCCGACAGACGTTATTTTTACGACGCAGCCCCCATGGACCTATTACGCATTTAATATTTCCATCACCTAAAATAGCGTGTTTACCCAAAATAACATGGCATTGTGATAGAGAAACAACATCAAGCTTAATAAGCTGAGTCTCGTTTATAGATTCCATTGAGTATATGGCTTGATAAATACCATCTATACACCCGTTTCTTGCTCGGTGAATATGCCTCTATTAACTTCATTGTCATTTTTAACCCTGCCGAGGGTTGATACACATGACCGCCATAACACCCGCCCGTTACCGCCCCATAACAAGCCTCTTGCCAAATCAGCGACAACCGTTATCATCGAGGTTCATTTTTAACCGAGGTTTTATTGCCCATCATGGACAACCCCCGAAGTAGCCCTTCGTCTTTTCCCATCAAAGCCTATCTTTACCTGCTCAATCAGCGCCTCTGAACAACAGCCTTAGACTGCCGCGGCCCTTGCCGTGACTGACACCTATTCTGTTTGTTTTTATTGAGGTTTATGACATGGAATTCTTGCTGGACCCCTCCCTGCTGGTGGGTCTGTTTACCCTGATCATCCTGGAAATCGTACTCGGGATCGACAACCTGGTCTTCATCGCCATCCTGGTGAAGAAGCTCCCCCCCGCCCAACGGGACAGGGCCCGCATCATAGGCCTGTCGCTGGCGCTGCTGATGCGACTTGGGCTGCTGAGCATCATGTCCTGGCTGGTCACCCTGACCCAGCCCATCCTACAGCTCGGCGAACTCTCCTTCTCCGGTCGGGATCTCATCCTGATGGGGGGCGGCCTGTTCCTGCTGTTCAAGGCCACCACAGAGCTGCATGAGCGTCTGGAAGCCAAGCCTGAAGCCCAGGGCCAGGTCGGTGTCTATGCCGGCTTCGGGGTGGTGATCGCCCAGATCCTGGTGCTGGACGCAGTCTTCTCCCTGGACTCCATCATCACGGCCGTCGGCATGGTGGATCACTTAGGCGTCATGATGGCCGCCGTAACCATCGCCATGGTGGTGATGGTGCTCGCCTCCAAACCACTGACCCGCTTCGTCAACGCCCACCCGACCGTGGTGGTGCTCTGTCTGAGCTTCCTGCTGATGATAGGCTTCAGCCTGGTGGCGGAAGGCTTCGGCTTCCATATTCCCAAGGGCTACCTCTACGCCGCCATCGGCTTCTCGGTGCTCATCGAGTTCTTCAACCAGCTGGCCCAGCGCAGCGCCCGTCGCCACGAATCCAGGCTGCCCCTGCGTGAGCGCACCACGGCCGCCATCTTCCAGCTCATGGGGGGCAGCAAGCGCAACCCATCTAGGGAACAGGAAGAAGACGAGGAGCAGGAGCAAGCCCTGCCCCCCGGCTTTGGCGAGGAGGAGCGCTACATGGTGAGCGGGGTGTTGTCGCTGGCCGATCGATCCATTCGCACCATCATGACCCCTCGCGCCGAGATGGAGTGGATCGACGTCAACGACAGCGCGGACGAGATCCGCGCCCTGCTGCAGCGCGTCCCCCACAGCCTGTTCCCGGTCTGTGACGGTGGGCTGGACGACCTCATCGGCGTGATCAAGGCACGGGACCTGCTGTTTGCCCTGAACGAGGGTCAGCCCCTGCGCGAGCTGGCGAAACAGAACGATCCCGTCATAGTGCCGCAAAGCATCAACGTGATCCGCCTGCTGGCGGAGCTGCGCCAGGCCAGGGGCAGCCTCATCCTGGTGACGGACGAGTTCGGCGTCATCCAGGGGCTGGTGACCACCCACGATCTGCTGGAGGCCATCGTCGGCGAACTGCCGGACGAGGACGAGACCCCGGACGTGGTGCGCGACGGCGAGGAGTGGCTCATCAACGGCAGCACCAATCTCCATCAGGTGGAGCAGGTGCTGGGTTGCGACGGCCTGGTAAGCGAGAGCGACGAGTACATAACCCTGGCGGGCATGCTGCTCTCCCACTTCGGCAGCCTGCCGAGTCAGGGCCAGCGACTGCAGCTTGGCGAGCACAGCTTCGAGGTGCTGGCGGTGAGCGAGCGGCGCATCGAGCGGGTGCGGATCGGGGCGCGGCAGCCTTGAGGATGGCAGGACCCATCTCCATGAATGACTGCACATGAATAAACACAGAGGGCCCGTCGGCCCTCTTTTTTTGCTGTTCCCCCTCGATTGCTGCACAAGTTGCAATTCTCTTCTGCAATTACCCATCTTTTTCACAATGACGTCCGAACGTAGAGTGGCCTCAATCCCAAATGAGGAATTCACGATGAGCCACGACAACCTGTTCTGCCCCCTGCGCCTCGGTCAACTGCACCTCGCCAACCGCATCGTCATGCCCCCCATGACCCGCTCCCGCGCCAGCCAGCCCGGCGATGTGGCCAATGCCATGATGGCCACCTACTACGGTCAGCGGGCCGAGGCCGGCCTCATCGTGAGCGAAGGCACCCAGGTCGATCCCATGGGCAAGGGCTATGCCTGGACCCCGGGCATCCATAGCGCCGAGCAGGTCGCCGGCTGGAAGTTGGTGACGGACGCCGTCCACGCCAAGGGGGGCACCATCTTCGCCCAGCTCTGGCACGTGGGCCGAGTCACCCACCCGGACAACATAGGCGGCGCCCAGCCCATCTCGGCCTCCGCCATCAAGGCTGACGGTGTCAAGGTGTTCGTCGACAACGGCAGCGACGCCCCCGGTTTCGTGGAAACCGTGCTGCCCCGCGCCATGACCCAGGCCGATATCGACGCCGTGGTGGGCCAGTTCCGCCGCGCCGCCCGCAACGCCATGGACGCGGGCTTTGACGGCATCGAGCTGCACGCCGCCAACGGCTACCTCATCAACCAGTTCCTAGATTCTGAATCCAATGCCCGCACCGACAGCTACGGCGGATCCTTGGAGAACCGGCTGCGCTTCTTGAGAGAAGTGACCGAGGCGGTCAGCGCCGAGATAGGGGCAGACAGGGTCGGTGTGCGCCTGGCCCCCCTCACCACCCTGAACGGCACGGTCGATGCAAACCCGCAAGAGACCTATCTGGCCGCCGCCAAGCTGCTAGGTGAGATAGGCATCGTCTACCTGCATATCGCCGAGGCGGACTGGGAGGATGCCCCCCTGATGCCGGAAACGTTCAAGCAGGGACTGAGAGACGCCTTCCCCCACACCCTCATCTACGCGGGCAAGTACGATGGCGAGCGGGCGCGGGTCGCCCTCGAGGCGGGTTGGGCCGACATGATAGGCTTCGGTCGCCCCTTCGTGGCCAACCCGGATCTGCCGAACCGGTTGCGCCACGGCTACCCCTGGGCCCCCCACGATCCGGCCACCCTGTTTGGCGGCGCCGAGCAGGGCCTCATCGACTACCCCGTCTATCAGGCCAGCACTGAGCCGCAACCGGCCTGATCCCGCGCCCTGACGCAAGCAAAAACAGTGCACCCGCCATGGCGGGTGCACTGTTTTTAATCGGTGCGAAAGACGAGGCTCCAGCGAGCCGGCCAGCAGACTCCCAGCCGAAGCAGGTCAGCCCTAGAGCACGGCGCCGTGACAGGCCCCATGGGCACGAATGTCGTGGGTCAGCCGCGCCTTGTCCGCGAAACCGAGCCAACTCGCCTCCACCGCATTGAGGGAGAGGCGGCAGAGCTGCTCCCGACTGGCCCCGAGATCCTGTACCAGCGCCCGGAAGTTTGCCCCCATATAGCCGCCGAAATAGGCGGGATCGTCGGAGTTGATGGTGACGCAGAGCCCCTTCTCCAACAGCTCGAGCACATTGTGATGCGCCATCTCGTCGAACACCTTGAGCCGCACGTTGGAGAGCGGGCAGACGGTGAGCGGCAGCCGGGTATTTGCCAGGTAGCTCACCAGGGCCGGATCCTCGGTGCAGCGCACCCCGTGATCGATACGCTTCACCTGCAGCTCCTCGATGGTCTGCCAGATGTACTGGGCCGGTCCCTCCTCCCCCGCATGGGCCACCGCCGGCAAGCCCAGCGCCCGGGCCGCGGCGAACACCCTGGCAAACTTGGCGGGGGGGTTGCCAAGCTCGCTCGAGTCGAGTCCGATGCCGTGGATGCGGGGCAGATGAGGCCGCGCCTCCTCCAGGGTGGCGAAGGCCGCCTCTTCACTGAGGTGTCGCAAGAAGCTCATGATGAGTCGCCAGCTGATCCCGAAGGCCGCTTCGCCGGCCTGCAAGGCCCGCTCTATGCCGCCCAGCACGGTGGCGAAGGGGACGCCGCGGGCGGTGTGAGCCTGGGGATCGAAGAAGATTTCCGCGTGCACCACGTGGTCGGCGACACAGCGCTCCAGATAGGCCCAGGTGAGATCGAAGAAGTCCTGCTCGGTCTGCAGCACGCTGGCGCCGAGGTAGTAGAGATCGAGGAAGGATTGCAGGCAGTCGAACTCGTAGGCGGCCCGCAGGCTGGCGACGTCGGGCCAGGGCAGGTTGACCCCGTTGCGAGCGGCCAGCGCAAACATCAGCTCGGGCTCCAGCGTGCCCTCGATATGCAGGTGCAACTCCAGCTTGGGCAAGCCGGCAATAAAGTGTTCCATGATGACGGCTCCATCGTCAGATCCTGTGCGGGCACCGCCGGGACGGCCCCTCCCTATCTTCCATTGTGCACCCATCTGGCGCGCCGGGGGAGATTTGTCATGAAACCGACATATAATGGCGGCACAAAAACCATAACTGATTGAAGATATTCACAGTTGGCGCCGTTTAGCGCCCTGTCGCCCTACGAGGAGTACCTATGAAGAAAAACGTCATCTGCGATATCGACGGCGTCATACTGCACAACAACGATCTCATTCCGGGGGCCGACCGCTTCGTTCACCGCCTGCTGGAACAGGGCAGCAGGCTCTTGTTCCTCACCAACTACCCGGCCCAGACCCAGAAAGATCTGCAAAACCGCTTCCGCTCAGCCGGGATCGAAGTGCCCGAGGAGTGCTTCTACACCTCCGCCATGGGCACCGCCGACTTTCTCAAGCGCCAGGATGGCAAGAAGGCCTATGTGATCGGCGAAGGGGCCCTGACTCACGAGCTCTACAAGGCCGGCTTCACCATCACCGACATAGACCCCGACTTCGTGGTGGTGGGAGAGACCCGCAACTACAACTGGACCATGATGCAGCAAGGCGCCAAGTTCGTGGATCAGGGGGCTCGCTTCATCGCCACCAACCCGGACACCCACGGCCCCATGATGCACCCGGCCTGCGGCGCCCTCTGCGCCCCCATCGAGCGGATGACTGGCAAGAAGCCGTTCTACGTGGGCAAACCGAGCGCCTGGATCATCCGCGCGGCCCTGAACCGGATGGAGGCCCACTCCGACGACACCATCATCATCGGCGACAACCTGCGCACCGACATTCTGGCAGGCTTCCAGGCCGGCCTCGAGACGGTGCTGGTACTCTCGGGGGTGAGCAAGGTGGCGGACATCGACCGCATGCCGTTCAGACCGAACCACATCTTCGACTCAGTCGTCGACATCGATATCGTCTAAGCCCCTCCCCTGCGGCCCCCGAGTCCCCATCGCCGGATCTCTCCCCCCTTGGCAAGGGGGCCCTCTTCGTTTAACTTAATTGCAATATCGTTAAATAAACTAAACGGGAGCAGGACGCTCCCCTCATTGCAAGGAAGCCCCATGAAGAGCCTCAGCGACTGGATCCTGCTGGACGATCACTTCGTCTCCCCCACCCCGCTCACCCCACCGGCGGATCGCATCAAGTCCGGCAACCCGAGCCAGACCCTGTGGAACCACTACTCGGATCCGAGCCAGCAGTTCCACGTGGGCTTCTGGTCCTGCGAACCCGGCCGCTGGGCCGTGCGCTACACCGAGCACGAGTATTGCCAGCTGCTCGAAGGGGAAGCGCTGATCCACGACGGCCAGGGGGGCAAGCTGCACCTCACCCCGGGTAGCCAGTTCGTCATACCGGCGGGTTTCGTCGGCGAGTGGGAGACTCTCGTCGCCTGCCGCAAGCTCTATGTGATCTTCGAACCCGCGGCGACTTGACGCGCCCGTCAATTCATTCCCTTCTCCCGACCCCCTTTCCATGCCGCCAGCTTGACGCTGGCGGCATGATTTTGTGCGGTTTTCCCGCTTGCAAAAGGGTTTTCCGCTAGGCATTGTGATTGACGAGGAATGTAAATGGAATTTCGAGCCCAAACGTGGGGGGCTCATATAAAAATCAATGAGGATTACCGCCAATGTGTTCTATTTTCGGCATTCTGGACATCAAGTCCGACGCAGCCTCCCTGCGCAAATCGGCCCTGGAGATGTCCAAGCGACTGCGTCACCGCGGGCCTGACTGGTCCGGCGTCTACAGCTCCGACAAGGCCATACTGGTGCATGAGCGCCTGGCCATCGTCGATCCGGGCAACGGCGCCCAGCCCCTCTACAACCCCGAGCGTACCCACGTGCTGGCCGTCAACGGCGAGATCTACAACCACAAGGAGCTGGAGAAGGGCCTCAAGGTCGACTTCCAGTTCCAGACCCACTCCGACTGCGAGGTGCTGTTGGCCCTCTACAAGGAGAAGGGCCCCGCCTTCCTGGATGATCTCAACGGTATCTTCGCCTTTATCCTCTATGACGCCGAGCAGGACGCCTACCTCATCGGTCGCGATCACATGGGGATCATCCCCCTCTACACCGGCCGCGACGAGCACGGCAACTTCTATGTGGCCTCAGAAATGAAGGCCCTGGTACCCGTGTGCAAGAGCGTCGAGACCTTCCCGCCGGGACACTACCTGTGGAGCAAGGATGGCGAGCTTAAACAGTGGTACAAACGTGACTGGATGGAATATCAGGCGGTGGAGCAGAACGTCAGTGACAAGGCAGAGCTGAAGGCCGCGCTGGAAGCGGCTGTCAAGCGCCAGCTGATGTGCGACGTGCCCTACGGCGTGCTGCTCTCCGGCGGCCTGGACTCCTCCGTCATCTCCGCCATCACCAAGCTCTATGCGGCGCGCCGCATCGAGGACGACGGCAAGAGCGAGGCCTGGTGGCCCCAGTTGCACTCTTTTGCCGTGGGTCTGGAAGGCTCGCCGGATCTCGCCGCCGCCCGCAAGGTGGCCGATCACCTCGGCACCATACACCATCAGATCCACTTCACCGTGCAGGAGGGTCTGGATGCCCTGCGGGACGTCATCTATCACCTCGAGACCTATGACGTCACCACCATCCGTGCTTCCACCCCCATGTACCTGATGGCCCGCTACATCAAGGCGATGGGCATCAAGATGGTGCTCTCCGGCGAAGGCTCGGACGAGCTGTTCGGCGGCTACCTCTACTTCCACAAGGCGCCGAACGCCAAAGAGTTCCACGAGGAGAACGTACGCAAGCTCGCCTCCCTGCATCTGTATGACTGCCTGCGGGCCAACAAATCCATGGCCGCCTGGGGCGTGGAGGGCCGCGTGCCCTTCCTCGACAAGGAGTTCATGGACGTGGCCATGCGCCTGCAGCCCGCCGACAAAATGTGTGGCAAGGGCAAGATCGAGAAGCACATACTGCGGGAAGCCTTCGAGGATCTGCTGCCACACGAGGTGGCCTGGCGTCAGAAGGAGCAGTTCTCCGACGGCGTGGGTTACTCTTGGATTGACAGCCTCAAGGCCATGGTCGAAGAGGAAGTGACGGATCAGATGTTCGAGGCGGCGGCATTCCGCTTCCCCGTCAACACCCCGCTCACCAAGGAGGCCTACTTCTACCGCGCCATCTTCGACGAGCACTTCCCGCTGGAAGCCGCCGCCCGCACCGTGCCCTACGGCAAGTCGGTCGCCTGCTCTACCCCGACCGCGCTGGAATGGGATGCCAAGTTCAAGGAGATGGCAGACCCGTCCGGCCGCGCCGTGATGGACGTCCACCAGCAGGGTTACTAAGCCCCTCCTCCCCCATCGAGATCACCAGGCCCCTCCCACGAGGGGCTTTTTCATGCGTGTCTTCGTGGCTTAACAATGCCGCTTTTCGCATATTTCATGCCCCTATTGTCCTTGGCGGCGGGGTTCGTTCGTGTCACATTGTTGCTGCTTGGAAGCCAAACAATAACGACACAAGGAAGATCTCATGAAACGACTGTTACTGCCCCTGATGCTGGGCGCCACCCTGTTCAATGGCGCGGCTCAGGCCGCCGACCACCTCTGGGCCAAGGGGCTGCCCGACTACAGCCAGGGCTATGACGAGCAGCGGGATCCGGCGAAAGACCTAGCAGCCGCCAGCGCCAGGGCCGAGCGGGAGGGCAAGAAGGTATTGCTGCTGGTGGGGGGCGAGTGGTGCAGCTGGTGCCAGGAGATGAACCACTTTCTGGACAGGGAGCCCAAGCTTGCCAGCCAATTCAACCAGACCTTCGTGGTGGTCAAGGTGAATGTCAGCAAGGAGAACAAGAATCAAGCCTTCTTGAAATCCTATCCAGAGTATCTGGGGGTGCCCCACTTCTACGTGCTGGATGACAAGGGCAAGCTGCTGGAGTCCTTCAACACCGGGCTGCTGGAGAAGGGGAAGAGTTACGACGAGGAGAAGTTCGGCAAGTTTATCGCCTTCTTCCAGCCCAAGACGGCCCGCGGCTAAACAATCCATTCATCAACCAGGGCCCCGCACGTTCGGCTGAAAGTACGGGGCCCTGATTGCGTAGTAGTCATTGAGCCTGGAGCTAAACGTGCTACCGCGGCTTCTGGCCGCAGTTAGCAATCCGTCAGCCATGACCATTGCTTTATCCCCTTGCCCGATGGGATGCTTCCTCGATGGATCCCATCGGACAAGGACGAAAGATGTTACGGATATTGGGCAAGGCCTCGTCGATCAATGTGCGCAAGGTGCTCTGGATCTGCGCCGAGCTGAACCTGCCTTTCGAGCTGGAGGAGTGGGGAACAGGATTTAGATCGACCCATACCCCCGAATTCCTGGCGCTGAACCCGAACGCCATGGTGCCGGTCATTCAGGATGCTGACTTCACCCTGTGGGAGTCGAACACCATCATCCGCTACCTGGCCGCGCACTACGGCGACGAAGCCCTCTACCCCACCGAGGCCCGGGCGAGGGCCAGGGTCGATCAGTGGATCGACTGGCAAGCGTCTGACTTGAACAGCGCCTGGCGTTACCCCTTCCTGTCCCTGGTCAGGCGTTCGCCCTTGCATCAGGACAGCCAGACGCTCGACGCAGGTTGTGCGGATTGGTCCAGACACATGCAGATCCTGGACAGCCAGCTTCAATCCACGGGCTCTTATGTGGTGGGGAGTCGCTTCTCGCTCGCCGACATCCCCATCGGGCTTTCCGTCAACCGCTGGCTGGAGACCCCTTTCGATCGACCATCACTGCCGGCGGTGGAGGAGTACTACAGGCGATTGGGTGAGCGGCCCGGATTCAAGCTGTATGGCTGTAATGGAACGCCGTAGGGCGTGGGGAGTGAGGTCGGTCGCGCGGGGCATTGCAGGTTGGGCTGGCATGAACCTGCCCAACCTCTCTATCGGATATCAGGCCTGCGCATCCGGCTGGCTGGCTGGGGCCGCCTGAATAAAGGCTTGCAACTGTTCACAGTTCGCGACGATGCGCTCTATGGTGGGGTAGTCGCTCAGGGTCATGTTGAAGCGGCGGGCATTGTAGACCTGGGGCACCAGCATGCAGTCCGCCAGGGTCACCTCGTTGCCGACGCTGTAGACCCCGGCCGTGGTCATCAGCAACTGCTCGAGGGCGGTGAAGGTCTCGTCGATCCAGTGGCAGTACCACTTGTCGCGGTGCGCCTTGCCCTGCCCCAGCTCCTGCTCCAGGTAGTTGAGCACCCGCAAGTTGTTCAGGGGGTGGATATCGCAGGCGATCATGTTGACGATTTGGCGCACCCTGGCCCTGTCCTCGGCGGCGGAGGGCATCAGCGGGTAGGCGGGATAGGTCTCGTCGAGGTATTCCATGATGGCGACGGACTGGCCTATCTGCACCTCGCCGTCGATAAGAAAGGGCACCAGCCCCTGGGGATTGACGCGGCGATAGGCCTTCTCTCTCTGCTCACCCTGTCTCAGATTGACCGGGTGCTGCTCATAACTGAGTCCCTTCAGTTGCAACACCAGACGCACGCGAAAACTGGCCGATGAACGCCAATATCCAAACAACTGCAGCATATTCTGTCCCTGTGATGGCAGGTGCCCAGCACCTGCCTTGTCGCCTGCCGACCTTGTGATCGGCCCAGGCCTCCTAGCTCGTCTGGCCGGCATCCCCTTGCGTGACACGCTGCAAAATGGAACCAAACAGACTCATCCCGTTGCGATCCTGCATCGCGATGGACACTGTATCACCAAAGCGCAGGAAGGGTGTAGTGGCCTGACCCGACTCGATAATTTCCAGCATCCGCAGCTCGGCGAGGCAAGAGGAACCCGCGCTTCTGTCGTAGTTGGAGACGGTGCCCGAGCCGATGATGCAGCCAGCCCCGAGGGGCCGGGTTTTGGCGGCGTGGGCAATCAGCTCGAAGAAGTTGAAGGTCATGTCGAGCCCAGCATCCGGGGCGCCGAACAGGGCGCCGTTCAGATGGGTCAGGAGCGGCAGGTGCACCTTGCCCTCGCGCCAATCCTGACCGAGCTCGTCCGGGGTGATGGCCACCGGCGAGAAGCTGCTGGAGGGTTTGGACTGGAAGAAGCCAAAACCCTTGGCGAGTTCGCCGGGGATGAGGTTGCGCAGGCTCACATCGTTGACCAGCATCAGCAGCTTGACGTGAGTTGCCGCCCCCTCCTTGCTCACCCCCATGGGCACGTCGTCTGTGATGACGGCAATTTCCGATTCGAAATCGATGCCCCACTCCTCCGACCCCATGACAATGGGGCCGCGCGGTGCCAGGAAGCTGTCCGATCCCCCCTGATACATCAGGGGATCGTGCCAGAAGCTGTCCGGCATCTCGGCGCCGCGGGCCCTGCGCACCAGCTCCACGTGGTTGACGTAGGCGCTGCCATCGGCCCACTGGTAGGCACGGGGCAGCGGGGAGAGGCAATCGGCCTCATCAAACGGGAAGGCATCGGCGAGGGCGCCATCGTTGAGGGCGTGGTAGATGGCGGCCAGCCGGGGAGCCGTGTCTGCCCACTCGTCCAGGGCCGTTTGCAGGGTCGGGGCTATGCCCGCCACCAAGACAGCGCGGGAGAGATCCCGGCTCACCACCACCAGGGCGCCGTCGCGCTTGCCGTTATTCAATGTTGCGAGTTTCATGACAGATCCTTATTTACCGCTTTGGGCGAGTTCGGGGCGCAGCCAGCTGTTGACGTAACGGGGGTTCTCTACCCCCTCACACAGGCTGCCAACGTTCAGGGCATCCCGGGTATCCAGCATCACGGCCACCTCGTCGGTGAACTGCTTGGCGTGGGCACGCCCCGCCGCAAACGCCTTGGGATGGGGGCCGTGAGTGAAGCCGGCGGGGTGGAAGGTGACCATGCCCTTCTCTATGTTGTCCCGGCTGAAGAAGTCGCCGGCGTGGTAGAAGAGCACCTCGTCGAAGTCGTCGTTGCTGTGGTAGAAGGGCACCCGCAGGGCGCCGGGATCGCTCTCGATGGGGCGCGGCACGAAGGTGCAGACCACGAAGCGGCTCGCCACGAAGGTGGAGTGGGCCGAGGGGGGCAAGTGATAGCGATGGCTCATCAGCGGGCGAATGTCGCGCCAGTTGAGGCGCACCACGCAGAGATCCCCGTGCCAGCCCTGGGCATCCAGCGGGTTGAACGGCCAGGTGACGACCGAGACCTGATTGTGGCGCTTGATCTGCAGGGACCAGGGGTTTTCGTCCTGCTGGGCGAGGAAGGCGTCGTCGATGGCGGGCACGTCCAGGGCCGCGGGATCGAAGATGGCATGATTGCCGACCAAACCCTTGTCCGGCAGCTGATAACTGTCGTCAGTGGCCTCTATCATCAGGATAAACAGCGGTTCACTCGGCTCGATACGCCACATGGTGCCGCGGGGGATCACCACATAGTCCCCGTCCCGCACGCTCAGATGGCCGTAGTCGCAGTAAAACTCCCCGCGCCCCTCGTGGATAAACAGCAGCTCGTCGCCGTCGGCGTTGCGCACTAGGAAGGGCATGGTCTCGCTCAGGCGCCACACCCGGTAACGGCAGTGGGCGTTGTGCAAGATGTCCGGCATCACCCAGGGGGAGAGGGAGCTTATCTCCTCCTGCAGGCCGTTGAGATCGAAGGCCCTGGGGCGCAGCGGCCCCTCCCAATTGACCCAATCGGTGGGGGCATGCTTGTGGTGCATGTGGGTGGCCGGGCCGAAGAAGCCGGATCGCCCGAGCTCGCGCTCGTAGATGGCCTGCTCCGGCAAGTCGGCGTGAGCCTGGCGGGAGTGGGTTCCCTCCCGGTGGGGAAAGCTAATCCAGTTACGCATGGCAACCTCCTGTCCGCGGAAAAATGTGATGATCACGCATCGTGCAGCTCCCCGTTCTTCTCGCCGTGGAGCACGCCCCGGCGGATCTGATCCAGCTCGATGGATTCGAACAGTGCCTGGAAGTTCCCCTCCCCGAACCCCTCGTTGCCCTTACGCTGGATGATCTCGAAGAAGACGGGGCCGATGACGGTATCGGTGAAGATCTGCAGCAGTATGCCGTCCTTGGTCGGCGAGCCGTCGATGAGGATGCGCAGCTCGCTCAGGGCAGCCAGATCCTCCTGATGGCCGGCGACCCGGCTGTCCACCTTCTCGTAGTAGGTGTCCGGGGTCGGCATAAAGCCGGTGCCACGGCCGCGCAAGGTGCGGATGGTGTGGTAGATGTCGCTCGACGCCATGGCGATGTGCTGGATCCCCTCCCCCTTATATTGGCGCAGGTACTCCTCGATCTGGGACTTGTCGTCGGCGGACTCGTTGATGGGGATGCGGATCTTGCCGCAGGGGGCCGTCATGGCGCGGGAATGCAGGCCGGTCAGCTTGCCCTCGATGTCGAAGTAGCGGATCTCGCGGAAGTTGCCGATCCGCTCGTAGAAGTTGGACCAGACGTCCATGTTGCCACGCTGCACGTTGTGGGTCAGGTGATCGATCTCATAGAGGCCGGCATCCCGCTCGGCCATGCGCGCCTGCCAGTCGGGGTAGAAGACGAAGTCCACGTCATAGATGGAGCCCTTGTCACCGTAGCGGTCAACAAACGACAACGTGCTCTCGCCGATGCCGTAGATGGCGGGGATGTTGAGCTCCATGGGCCCTATCTTGCCGACAAAGGGCTTGGCCCCCTTGGCGATGGCGTACTGCTGGGCACGGCCCGCATCGCTCACCCGAAACGCCATGCCGCAGACGCTCGGCCCGTGCAGGCTGGCGAACTGCTCCGCCTGGGAGTGGGGCTCGGCGTTGACCACGAAGTTGATCTCCCCCTGACGGTAGAGCCAGCACTGCTTGTGTTTGTGCTGGGCCACCTCGGCAAACCCCAGTGAGACGAACAACGCCTTGAGGGCGGCGATGCCCTTGGCATCCGGGGCCGTGTATTCCACGAACTCGAAGCCGTCGGTGCCGAGGGGGTTGATGGTATGGGTGGGGGAGGAAGAGGTGGTCATGATGCGCTCCTTGCGGCGGCCCCGTGGCCGCTTGCCGACGATGGATGAAACCCGATTGAGGGACCTGAGGTCAGGACGTCAGAGTTCCTCAAACACGATTTGTTAATGCCTTGTTTCATTAGAGGCAGGGGCGCGGCAGAAGAGAAGAGGCGGGGTGAAGATAGTTTTTTGGGCGAACGCCGGCAGAAATGTAAACAAGTTGTGACATTGCGAGTGCAGCCTTGTGGATCCCCTATCAGAGACCCACAGGGCTGTCAGCTTTGCCTTACAGGGACCAGGATTTGGGCTCTATTTGAGGCACTATTGCCCGCGCAGCTTGCAACCGAGCCGGGGTCGGATTGATGAGCCAGGCCTGCTCTCCCAACGCCAGCAGCGGCAGATCGTGCAGGCTGTCGCTCAGGGCGAGAGACGGCTCGAGCGCCAGGATTTCGGGCAGGATCTTGTGGCGGCCGTGGCAGTAAAAATAGGGCACCAGGCCGCCCAGGCGATAGTGCATGCGGGATCCCAGGATGCGGTGGGGCAAGTAACCGGGCAACTGCCGATGGAGCTGGCCACGCACCAGGGCGCGGGGACTCGCGGAGATCACCCAGCAGCGATCCCGCTCAGTCATCAGCAGGGTCCGCGCCTCTGTGTAGAGGCCGGGCCGGGTGCGGCAATATTCGCGCACCAGCTTGCGCCAGCCGAGGGGAGAGAGCCCGAGGGTGATGGCCCACCAAATGAGGGAGATGCCCCAGCGCCGCTGGTGTGGCAGCCATCGGCTCGGCAGCAGATAGACGAGCCCGCCGAGGCCGATGACCGGCAACAGCAGCACCGGCCAGAGGCGGCGGCGCAGGATGTGGCGTAGCAGACCCGCGTGGCTGTCATCCGGCGCCAGGGTGTCGTCAAAGTCCGCCAGGATCCAGCCCTCTCGCGGCCATTCAGACGGCGGCACCCCGGATGAGGCGCTCATTCCGCCAGCCCGGCGAGAGTGGCGTGCAGCTCTGGCAGCATAAACAGCTGCCCCTCATCCGGCGGACAGAGGAAATCGAATGCCTCCTCCCCCAGGGAGAACGAAAGACGCCAGGCGTGCAGATAGCCGCGATCCGCTGCGGTGCCGCCGTAGCGCTCATCCCCGAGGATAGGGGCGCCTATGCTCTTCATGGCGACCCGGATCTGGTGGGTCTTGCCGGTCTGGGGTTTGATGCGATAGAGCCGCAGCCCCTCGCGCACCGGCGCCGAGTCGAACCAGCTGATGGCAGGGTTCTCCTGGCTGCGGGCCAGCATCCAGCTGCCACCGCGCCCCTTCTGCATGTCTCCCTTGACCCAGCCCTGCTTCTTCTTCGGCTTTCTGTCCGACAGCGCCAGGTACTGCTTGCTCACCCGCCGTTCGGCGAAGGCCATGCTCAGTGCGCGGTTCGCCTCCGGGGTGCGGGCCAGCAGCAGCAGCCCCGAGGTCATCTTGTCGAGCCGATGGACGGGATAGAGCGCCAACCCAGTATCCGCACGGACCCGGCTGACGAGGCCGGGCTCCCCGGCCTCGTCATGCATGCCAATGCCTGGCCCCTTGTTCACTACCATGAAATCTTTCTGCTGCGACAGTATCCGGTACATTCAGAACCCTTTAGAATCAATGCATCAATAAAACAAAAACCGGCCCGCAGGCCACACCCCATAGACCTTCAGCACAAGAAATCGCACGGATGACGAGATACTTGTTTTGGCTGCTACTGCTCCTTGCCGGCCATGTTTCTCCTTTACGGGCCAACGATCAGGCCGACAAGCCCCCCGATCGGGTGGTGCTGCAACTGCGCTGGCTCCATCAGCCCCAGTTTGTGGGTTATCACATGGCCAAGGCCAAGGGCTACTACGCCGAAGCCGGCCTGGATGTGGAGATAAAGCCAGGGGGCAAGGGTATCAGCCCGGTGCAGGAGGTGCTGGCCGGGCGCGCCGACTTCGGGGTGGGTAATACCGAGGTGCTCACCGGCTACGCCCAGGGAGAACCCCTGCTGGCCCTCGCCTGCGTCTACCAACACTCCCCTTCCGTGTTCCTCGCCCGTCGTGACAGCGGCATTCTCACCGTTGCGGACATGCGGGGCAAACGGATCATGATGTTTCCCGGTCATCAGGACGCCGAGCTGATGGCCACCCTCTACTATCAGGGGTTGCACGAGCGGGAACTCATCCCCGTGCCCACCTCGGTCAATATCGACGATCTCATCACCGGCCAGATAGACATCTTCAACGCCTATCTCAGCAACGAGCCCTTCTATCTGGAGGAGCGCGGCATCGCGGTCTCCGTCATCAACCCGCGCAACTACGGTATCGACTTTTACAGCGACATCCTGTTCACGACCCAGGCTCAGGAGCGGGCCAACCCGGAGCGGGTGGAGCGTTTTCGGGCCGCGAGCCTCAAGGGGTGGCGCTACGCCCTCTCCCACCCCGAGGAGGCCATCGCCCTGCTGCGCCAGGAATACGGCGTCCATCGCAGTCAGTCCCACATGGAATTCGAGCTGCAGATGAGCAAGGAGATGATACAGCCGCTCTATGTGGAGATCGGGTATATGAATCCGGATCGCTTCACCCACATCATGGGCCAGCTCGCGGAGATAGGTCTGATCCCGCGACCATTGCCCCTGGACGGCTTCCTCTATCAGGTTCCCTCCCAGCAGTGGGCCTTCTGGCGGCCCTGGTTCTTGCTGAGCCTGGGGGTCGGCGTCACCATATTGCTGCTGGCCATCTACCTCTTCGTCAGCAACAAACGGCTCAACCGGGAGGTGGCCCTGCGCAAGTTGCGAGAGCAGGAGATACTGCAGCTCGCCCGGCGCGATCCCCTCACCGGCCTGCCCAATCGCCTCTGTCTGATGGAGCAGCTGGAGCGGCAGATCCTGCACCCGACCCCGGGCTGCCTGCTGTTTTGCGATCTTGACAACTTCAAGCAGGTCAACGACAGCTATGGCCACAGCTACGGGGATGCCCTGCTCTGCCAGCTGACGGAGCGGATCTCCCACCACCTGATGCACATCCCCTTCTTCGCGAGGCTGGCAGGGGACGAGTTCATCCTCCTGCTGCCGGACCATGATCCGGTCCAGGCCGAGAGGGTGGCCGAGGGGATACGACAGGTGATCCTCACCCCCTTCGATGTCTATGGCCAGTCCCTCTCCATCGGGATCAGCGTCGGGGTCAGCGCCTATGAGTGCGACTGGAGCGCGGAAGAGTGGCTGATCAATGCCGATCAGGCCATGTATGACGACAAGGGAGGGATACGGCGACAAGGGACCTGAACAGGCCCTCTCAACGCAGCGAGGCCACCCCGGGGTGGCCTCGCTGCTTGCTGACCAGGGCTCAACCGAAGGTTTGCCCCAGCGATTTGAGCTGACGCGCCTTGGTGAGCAGGATATCGCTCGAGGCGTCCATGTCCTGCATCTTGCTACTGTTGGTGTGGGAGTGCTGGGAGATGACGTTGACGTTCTGGCTGATGTCCTCGACCACCGCCTGCTGCTGCTCCGCCGCCGCCGAGATCTGGGTCGACAGGTCCACCACCAGCTCTATCTCCGCCAACACCTGGTGCAGGCTCTGGGAGCCCTGTCGGGTCAGGGTCACGCAGGACTGGGTCTGCTCCAGATTCTGCTGCATCATCCCCTTCCAGCCATTCAGGGTACGCTGGATCTGGCCTATGCTGCCCTGGATCTGCTCGGTCGCCCTGTGGGTGCGGGTAGAGAGGGTACGCACCTCATCGGCCACCACCGCGAAGCCCCGCCCCTGCTCGCCTGCTCGCGCAGCCTCGATGGCTGCGTTCAGGGCCAGCAGATTGGTCTGATCCGCGATACCCTGGATCTCGCTCATCAGCACCCCGATGCGATCCGACTCCTCCGCCAGCGCCACCGCGGCCGTGAAGGCCTGCTCGGCCTGGGTGGCCAGCTCGGTGACCCTGTGCTGGGTATCCTCCAGCTGCTTGTCGGTATGCTGGCAATGCACCTTGGCCTGGGCTATCTGGTTGTCCGTCTCCTGGATGTTGCGGGCTATCTCGTGGGCGGTGGCAGCCATCTCTGTGATGGCGGTGGCCACCTGCTGGGTCTGGATGTCCTGTTCGGCGATGTCGGCGCTCGCCTCGCTGGAGGCCGTCTTCAGGTGCACCGCCAGATCCTGCAACGAGAGAGTGGCATCGTCCACCCGGCCGAGTACGGTCCGGATCCTGGCCTGCAACAGCTTGATGTGGAAGTCGGCGATGGCGCTGGGCTCATTGCCCGAGTAGATGAGCCGGGTCAGGCTGTCATACTCCTCGGCCAGCTGCTTGAGATAGCGGGGGGTGGTGAAAATCTCGTGGCGATAGAGGAGCCCGAGCCACAACAGCGGCAGCAACATGAAGAGGGGCTCATAGCCCCCCATCAGATAGGCCCCCGCCCCCAGCATCAGCAAGAGACCGACGAGGGCCAGCCCATGGCGTATCGCCCCCAGAGAGAGACCCGTCTTGCGCTCCCCCCGCTCCACCGCCTTCAGCCCCGCGTAGGTGCGCGCGGCGATGCGCTTCAGCTCGGGATCGGCCCGGTTGCGTACCGACTGATAACCGTTGATCCGCCCCTGCTCGAAGATGGGGGTGACATAGGCATCCACCCAGTAGTAGCGGCCGTCCTTGCAGCGGTTCTTCACCATGCCCCGCCAGGGCTTGCCCTGCTTCAGCTTGCCCCAGAGATCGGCGAAGGCCGCCTTAGGCATGTCCGGATGTCGCACCATGTTGTGGTGCTGGCCGACCATTTCCGCCTTGCTGTATCCCGCAACCCGGCAGAAATGGTCGTTGGCATAGGTGATCACCCCCTGCAGATCCGTGGTGGAGACCAGTTGTTCGTTGGCGGGGAAATCCACTTCTTCGTCGACAAGATGAACTTGATTTTTACCCATGGCGCACGCCTCTTATTTAATTACTCAATTAGCGTAGTCAAGCCCATGACGCCGAACAATGAGCCCCCTCAGACAATCACGATGATTGAGGGGACTCATGGCAGCTTTATGATGGAGCACTCAATTCAGGCCGTTCCCTCGTCGTGCAGCTGCTCACGAATGAGCCTCTTGTTCACCTTGCCGACGCTGGTCTTGGGGATCTCCCTGACCATGCAGATCTGCTGCGGAATGGCCCACTTGTTGATGCGACCCCGTTCGACAAAGCCCAGCAGGTGCGCCTTGATGACCTCGGGCTCCAGGAAGCTCCCCTCCTTGCCCACCACCAGCGCCAGGGGGCGCTCCCCCCACTGCTCATCCGGGACTCCCACCACGGCCACCGCATGCACATCGGGATGGGCGCTGATGAGGTTCTCCAGCGCGAGCGAGCTTATCCACTCCCCCCCCGTCTTGATCACATCCTTGATGCGGTCCTTGATCTCCACCGTCCCCCCCGGAGTGATGGAGGCCATGTCCCCGGTGTGCAGCCAGCCCCCCTCCCAGAGCTCGGCCCCCTTGGCCGGCTCCTTCAGGTAGCCCTGGGTCAGCCAGGGGGCTCGCACCACTATCTCCCCCATGCTCTGGCCATCGTGCACCACCTCCCGGCCCTGCTCGTCGACGATGCGCAGATCCACCAGGGGGATGGGGGTGCCGGTGCGGATCCGCAACCCGATCTGCTCCTCCATGGGCAGGGCCAGCTCCTCTTGCGTCAGATGCACCACACACAGCAGCGGACAGGTCTCCGACATGCCGTAACCGGCCTGGATCCGGATCCCCTGCCGATGGGCCTGGGTGGCGAGCCCGAGGGGTAGTGCGCTGCCCCCCAACAACATCTTCCAGCCCTGCAGCGAGCTGTGCTTCGCTTCCTCGCAATCGAGGATCATCTGCAAGATGGTGGGCACGCAGTGGGAGAAGGTCACCCCCTCGTCCCGGTAGAGGCGCACCAGCTTGTTCGGCTCGTAGCGGCCCGGGTAGACCTGCTTCACCCCCAGCATGGTGGCCGCATAGGGGAAGCCCCAGGCGTGGACGTGGAACATGGGGGTGATGGGCATGTAGACGTCGTCCGAGCCGAGGGGGGACTGGCCCGCATGGGCCGCCAGGGTCAGCTCGTTCAATGTGTGCAGCACCAGCTGGCGGTGGCTGAAGTAGACCCCCTTGGGATCCCCCGTGGTGCCCGTGGTGTAGAAGAGGGTCGCCACCGAGTTCTCATCGAAATCGGGGAAGTCGTAGTGGCAATCTGCCCCGGCCAGCAGGGCCTCGTACTCCCCGATCAGGGGCAGACTGCTTGGGGGCAGCTCCCCATCGGTCAGCCGGATGTAGCCGCGCACCGTGGGCAGCGACCCCTGGATGTCGGCCAGCATGGGCAGGAAGTCGTCGTGCACCAACACCAGGTGATCCTCGGCATGGCCCATGGTGTAGGCGATCTGCGCCGGCGAGAGGCGCACGTTGACCGTGTGCAGCACGGCCCCAATCATGGGCACCGCGAAGAAGCACTCGAGGGAGCGGTGGCTGTCCCAGTCCAGCAGGGCCACCGTATCGCCGGGCCCCACCCCCGATGCCGTCAGCAGGTTGGCCAGCCGGTTGATGCGCGCCTTGAGGGTACGGTAGTCGTAGCGCAGCCGGTCGGCATAGACTATCTCCCGCTCGGGATAGTAGCGCCCCCCCGACAGCAGCAGGCTCTTGATCAGCAGCGGGTAGGCATGGGCCCCCTGCGCCGGCGGTATGATCCGGGTCTTCACCATCTTCACTACTCCTTGTGGATCCATGCTCACCGCCAGGTGGACGCTCGTTGCGCTCCTGGCGGATGCTTGCTCATCCTGAAAGACGAGGGGCAAATACCCCCCGCCCGCTTGTTCATTGCCAACCGTCGAGCCGGCGTACCAGCTCGATGGCCTGGGGCCAAGGGCCGAAGCCACTCGCCGGGTTGAGGTGCCCCACGGCACCGAGATCCATGAGCTCGCTCCCCCAGTCCGCCGCCAGGGCACGCACCGCCGCCGGGCTCGCCAGGGGATCGTTCTGGCTCATGGCCACCAGGCTGGGAAACGGCAACGGCTGGCGTGGCAGAGGATGCCAGCCACCGGCCTCCATGGCTTGCGGGCTGGGGTACTGAGCGGGCCAGCTGGCCTCCAGATCCGGCGGCGTCACCAGCAGGGCACCCTGGATGTTATGTGCCTGTGCCTCCCCCCTCTTCTGCACAGCAAATTGCGCCGCCCAGTGCGCCACCATCAGCACACCCGCGCTGTGAGCCACCAGGATCACCGGCCCCGCTATGGAGGAGAGTGCCCCTGTGATGGCCTCGACCCTGGCCCGGCAGCTGAGCCTCTCCTTCGTCAGGGGCGGTACAGTGACCACCTTCTCCAGGTGAGCGGCAAGCAGGGTCTGCCAGTGATCGGCCACGTGATCCCTCAGGCCCGGCACGATCAACACGGTGGCGCGGGTTCGTAGTCTATGCATCTCAATCCTCTGTTCCGACGGCCCGACGATGACGGGTAACCTGGGAGCCACAGTAAGGTGCGCGCCGCCCCCTTGCTTTACCTTGGGTGTCATGGACTTGTCTTTTTATGACAGCAGCGGGGTCTGGCAGCAGAAACGACAGGCAAAGGGGGAACAGCTGAAACCTACGACCATTGACGGCTAACAAAGCAGTTAATAGCACTTCCCACCATGTAAATGAAATGATAAAAAACAGTTAACATTCGGCAGATGAGCTGTCGCCACGGGAATCGCATCATGACCCTTCTTGCCAGAGCCGCTACCCTCACCAACTACCTCGACGTCGCCCGCCAGCTGGGTCTCAATACCCCACAGCTGTTGTCACAGGCCGGCCTCAGCGCCTCCATCCTGGACGTCCCGAACCAGCGGATCCCGGTCGCTACCATCATCAAGCTGCTCGAGCTCTCCGCCCGCACCGGTGACTGCCAGAGCCTGGGGCTGCGCATGGCGGAGCATCGCCAGCTGTCGGACTTTGGCGAGGTGAGCCTGCTGCTGAGCTACCAACCCAACCTGCGGGAGGGGCTGCAGGTGATGGTGCAGTACATCCACCTGTTCAACAACGCCCTGGCCATCTTCATCGAGGAGGCGGGCAAGACGGTGATCATCCGCGAGGAGATCATCACGGATACCCCCATGCCCTCGCGCCAGGCCACCGAGCTCGCGGTCGGCGTCATGTATCGCTTCTGCGCCGCCCAGGTCGGCCTTGGGGCGAACTGGCACCCCATTAGCGTCAACTTCACCCACGACGCGCCGGCGGATCTCGCCATCCACAAGCGGCTGTTCGGCTGCAAGCTGGAGTTTGGCAGCGAGTTCAACGGCATCGTCTGCCAGTCCGCGGATCTGGATATTCCCAACCCCCTGGCGAACCAGGCTATGGCCCGCCACGCGCGCCAGTATCTGGACACCCTGCTGGTAGAGACCCAGCACTCCCTGCTGACCGACGTGCGCAAGGCCATCTACCTGCTGCTGCCCATGGGCCGCGCCACCATAGAGCAGATCGCCCGCACTCTCGGCATGAACGTGCGCACACTGCAGCGCCATCTGGAGGAGAGCGGCGCCACCTTCAGCGAACTCATCAACGACGTGCGCCGCGACCTGGTGATGCGTTACCTGCAAAACTCCACCTACTCCCTCGGCCACATCGCCGACATGCTGGGCTACTCCATGCCAAGCTCCTTCACCCGCTGGTTCAACGCCCAGTTCGGTATGCCGCCGGCCACCTGGCGTTCGCGCAACAAGGTGCAACCCAGGCCTGTGCAGGGCGCCCAGATCAGCCTGGCCTACGGCTGAACCGGCACCATTCGTCAGACGAGAAGAGGGAGGCATAGCGCCTCCCTCTTCTTTTTCTCTTGTTGATCCAATCAGGCCCCCTGGCGCAGATCCCGGCCCCCCGCCTGACCTTCCTCCATAACCTGGATCCCCTCGCGCAGGCTGACCGGACGCAGGTCCGGCTCATGTCGCCCCTCCCCCTGCCCGTTCGGCTGGGCGGCCGGGGCTGCCTTGGGATGACGAAGCAGGAAGTAGGAGAGCGCCGGCACCCCGATCAGGGCCCCCAGCATGTTCCACAGGAACATGAAGGTGAGCAGTATGCCCATATCCGCCTGGAACTTGATCGGCGACCAGGCCCAGCCCACCACACCGGCGGCCAGGGTGATCCCCACCAACCCCACCACCCGGCCGGTGAAGGCCACGGCGTTGCGGTAGGACTCCACCAGGGAGAGGCCCTGGCGCTGGTAATGCAGCTGCACGCTCAGCAGGTAGAGCGCATAGTCCACGCCGATGCCGACCCCGAGCGCAATCACCGGCAGGGTCGCCACCTTGACGCCTATCCCCATGAATACCATCAGCGCCTCGCACAGCACAGAGGTGAGCATCAGGGGCACTAGGGCCACCACGGTCGCCCGCCAGCTGCGGAAGGTGATGAGGCAGAACACTGTCACCGCCAGGTAGACATAGAGCAGCATGGTGCGGCTCGCGGCGTGCACCACCTCATTGGTGGCGGCCTCGATGCCGGCGCTGCCCGCGGCGAGCAGGAACTGGCGATCCGCCGTGCTGTTCTCCCGGGCAAACTGGTCGGCGATGGCCACCACGCCGCTCAGGGTCTCGGCCTTGTGATCTTTCAGGTAGGCGATCACCGGCATCAGGGAGCAGTCGGTGTTGAACAGCTCCGGGCTGTTGACCGAGGCCTGCTGGGCGGCGTAGTTCAGCACGTTCTGGTTGCGCTGTATGCTGGCGAGCTTGGGGTTGCCCTCATAGGTGCCGGCGGTGATCTGGCGCACCGCGTTCACCAGCGAGGTGGTGGCCTGCACCCCGGGATGTTGCTGCAACTCCCAGCCCAGGCGATCCGCCAGGATCAGGGTCTGGTAGTTCAGGCACCCTTCCGGCGCCGTCTTGACCATGACCGCGAACAGGTCGCTCGAGAGTACGTAGTGGCTGGTGATGTAGCCGTTGTCCTTGTTGTAGCGCGAGTCGGCGCGCAGCTCGGGGGCCCCGCTGTCCAGATCGCCGACTTTCAGGTTCAGGCTCACCAGGTAACCGCCGATCCCCATGGCCAGCCCCAGTACCACCACGACGGCGGCCCACTTGCGCTCGGTGCAGCGGTCCAGCAGATCCCAGAGCCGGCCAAACCCCTTGTGGGCGGCGGCGTTGTTCTCCATTCGCAAGGCCCGCTCGGCGGCCTTGCACCCCACCCCCACATAGGAGAGGGCCACCGGCATCAGCAAGAGGGAGGTGAAGATGAGCACGGCCACGCCGATACTGGCGGTGATGGCGAGATCCTGGATGACGGGGATGTCGATCAGCATCAGCACGGCGAAGCCCACCGCATCGGCAAGCAGCGCCGTGACCCCGGCCAGGAACAGGCGACGGAAGGTGTAGCGGGCGGCTACCTGGCGATGGGTACCGCGGGCGATGTCCTGCATGATGCCATTCATCTTCTGGGCCGCGTGCGAGACCCCGATGGCGAAGATGAGGAAGGGTACCAGCACGGAGTAGGGATCGATGGCGTAGCCGAGCCAGGCGACGAGGCCGAGCTGCCACACCACGGCGATCAGCGAACAGCCCACCACCAGCAGGGTGCTGCGCACGCAGCGGGTGTAGAGGAAGATGATGGCGAGCGAGGTCGCCACCGCCAGGGCGAAGAACATGATCACCTGGATTAGGCCGTCGATGAGATCCCCCATCAGCTTGGCGAAGCCGATGACCCGGATCTTGTACTTGCCCGTCCCCTCCTCTCCCGCCTGATGAGGCTTGCCATCGAACTCAATCTGGTCGCGCAACTTCTCGATGCGCTGGGAGAACTCGTGATAGTTGAGGGGCTGACCCGTGGCTGATGCCTTGTCCAAGAGCGGCACTATCAGCATGCTGGACTTGAAGTCGCTCGCTACCAGGCTGCCGACGATGCCGGCCCGGTTGATGTTCTGGCGCAGCTGCTCGATATCCGCAGGCTTGCCCTGATAGGCGTCCGGCATCACGGGGCCGCCCTGGAAGCCCTCCTCGGTCACCTCGGTCCAGCGCACCGCCGGACTCCAGAGGGACTTCATCCAGGCCCGGTCGACCCCTTCGGTGAGGAACAGCTCGTCGTTGACCCGCTTGAGCACGCCAAGGTAGTCGGGATCGAAGATGTCCCCTTGGGTGTTCTCCACCACCACCCGCACCGAGTTGCCGAGGCCGCGCAGGGACTGGCGGTTTTCCAGGAAGTTTTTGATGTAGGGCTGGCTCTGGGGGATCATCTTCTCGAAGCTGGGCCTGAGCTCCAACCTCGTCGTCGCCATATAGCCCAGCACCAGGGTCGCCAGCGTCATCAGCAGCATGAACAGGGGTCTGTGGTTGAACACCAGCCGCTCCAGCAGGTTGCCGGAGCGCCGATCGAAATCCGCCAGATCGCGGATCACCGGCATCGCATCTTGCTTCACATGGCTCATATCTGGGTACTCTCTCGTTATTGTTATCCGGCCACCCTTGGGCAGCCGTCCATCATTTGACGGCTCTATTTGACGGCTCTATTTGACGGCCCTATTTGACAGTCAGAGTGCGCACGCCGCGGCTGCCCACCAGCGCCAGGGCGCCATCTTGCGTCAGGGCGGCCCCCGCCACGGGTGAAGGCTCGGTCTGGGGAACCAGCTGCAGCGGCTGATTACCGTCGACCCGCAGCAGATGGCCCGCCTGGGTGAACAAACGTACCCGACCACCCCCATCTTGCACCGCCGCGCTGATGCTGATGGGCAGCGGACTCGCGAGCCTGGTCCAGCTCGCCCCCTCATCCGTGCTGCGATAGACGTGACCGCGCAGGCCATAGACGATCACCTGATTGTCCTGGCCGATGAGACCGAAGAAACTGCCCTCGTAGGGGGACGGCAGAGCCAGGAAGCGCCGCTGCCCCTCATCCCACTTGCGCAGCAAGCCCTGCTCGCCAGCGAGATAGAGGCCGCTGCCCGCCCGGGCGATGGCATTGAGATGCAGCCCTTGCGGGTTGTCGGTGCGATCCTGCATCGGCGTCCAGTGCCGGCCACCGTCGTCGGTGCGCAGGATCAGGTTGAACACCCCGACCACGTAGCCGACCCTGTCATCCTGGAACCAGACGCCGAGCAGCGGCTTGTCGGCCCCCTCCTCCACCAGCCGTTGCCCTTCTTCCACCAGCTGAGGCCAGAGCTCGCTCTGGGGTTCGGCCTTGGCGAGCGCCGAGTAATGATTGAGCACCAGCTCGCCTATCTGGCGGCCATCCAGCTGTTTCTGCCAGCTGGTACCGCCGTCCAGGCTGTGCAGCACCACCCCATCCCCCCCCACGGCCCAGCCTTGCAGCCGGGTGGGGAAGACGACGGCGGTGAGATCGACGCTCACCGGCACGCGAGCCTGCTGCCAGTGCTGCCCCTCGTCGTCGGAGTAGAGGATGTGACCTCTCTGCCCCACCGCCACCAGCCGATTGCCAGCCCTGGCCAGACTCAGCAATGGGCTGTGCTCGGCCAGGGGGCTGGCTTTCGCCGGCAAGTCCAGCACGTCCACATAGTCGGCCGCCTGCCCCGCGATCGCTTCGGCGCTCTGCATCAGCAGGGCGCAGCACATGAGTGGCGCCAACGTCTTGAATGAACCCATACCACGTCCTTGTCTTGAGCTGCGTCCAGGCACATGAGCCCAGGCGCCAACATCGGGGAGCCCGGCTCGCGAGGCGAACCGGGCTCCCGTTACGGCTTAGCGGATCCCGGCGCCAGCCAGGGACTCCGGCGACCACTTCGCCTTGGAGAGCGAATCGCCGTACTTGATGCCGCCATGGGGCCCCACCACACCGTTGATGTTGTAGGTCCCCGCTACCAGGTCATAGATCATGAAGGGGGTGGCGTCCGGGGTCTGCTTGTCGTAGCTCTGGCTCAGGAAGGCGAAGGAGCCGCGATAGAGCTGACCACGGGCGTCGTACTGATCCGAGGCCAGGGCCACCCAGCTGTCTTCATCCAGGTAGAAGCGACGCTTGGCGTAGATGTGGCGCTCACCGGCCTTGAGGGTTCCCTCCACCACCCAGACCCTGTGCTTCTCCCAGCGCACCTGATCCGGCGAGAGGAAGTTCGGGGTGGTCAGGGCCTTGGCGTCAGTCTGATAGGTGAGCTTGTAGGTGTTGTAGGGGACTATCATCTCCTGCTTGCCCACCAGCTTCCAATCGAAGCGGTCCAGCGCCCCGTTGAAGACGAATACGTCGTCATAGGTGCCGGCCCCGGAGGTGCCCGGGTTCGGGGTATCGTAGGCCAGGTTCGGTGCCAGCTTGACCCGGCGCTGCCCCGGCAGGTATTGCCAGGCCTTGCGCGGCTGCTCAAGGGGGTTGGCGGCATCGCGCAGCATGATGGCCTCACCGGCCCGGCGAGCCGGGCCCGTGTAGTAGAGCTTCATCTGGTAGTAGGTGTCCTTGGCCGAGATGGGCTTCTTCATGTCCTCGTAGATGGCGTAGTTGATGAACGCCTGCCCCGTGGTGGAGAGGGCCGCCACCCCGGCGGAGTCCACGTTCCAGGAGTCATATTTGGTGGCGATGTTCACCCCCTGATAACGCAGCAGGAAGTTCCACATGGCCTCGGCCCCCGTCTTGGGGATGGGGAAGGGAATGCCCGGCAGCACCTTGTCCACCGCCATCCCCCCTTCCAGGGTCTTGGCGTTCAGGGCGTTCTGCCTGGTGTTGTCCAGCACCGCCTGGGGCAGCGCCACGCTGCGGTGGGTCGGGTAGACATCGACGCGAAAGTCAGGGAAGCGCTTGAGCAGCTCCGCCGTGGTGGCGGTCAACAGCCCCTTGTACTGCCCCTCGTTCTTGCCGTTGATCACCAGCAGGGGTTTGTCGCCGGCGTAAGGATCCGGGCGCATGCTGTCACCGGCCTTGAACCCGGCGGGGGGCGTGGTCAGGCCGCCGCTGTAGGCGGGGATGCTGCCATCGGCGTTGGCCGCAGCCTCGGCGCCTATCTGAGTCAGATTGCTGCCAAGCTGCTGGGCTTCGCTGGTCGAGACGGCTGCCAGGGCCTGGCCCGCGAGGGCCAGGGTGAGGGAGGCGGCCAACAGGGTCTTGTTCAGGTTCATATCTCGTTCTCCGATGCGGTCGCGTGACTCAATAAGTGGTCTTGAGGGTCAGATAGACGGCGCCCCTGTCTTCCGTGGTGGCACCGCCTCCCGAGAAGGAGGAGTAACCGCCGGCGTAACAGGTGTTGCGCTGGGTGGCATCCAGGGCGTTGGGGGTGGATCCATCCTTGGCGCCGTCGTTGCACTCGGCGGATTTGCCAAAGGAGTCCACGTATTTCAGGTCGACGAAGTACTGGTTGTAAATGGTGGCGCCGAGGCCGACCGCGTAGTTGCCGGTGTCTTCCGCCCCGCCGCCCTGCACGGGGGAGATCCCGTTCAGGCCGAGGTTGACGGAGAGCGGCATGCTCATGTCCACCCCGGGGAAGACCTGATACCAGATCGGGGTGAAGTTGAGGGCCAGGCCCCAGTTATCCCGAGTCGACTTGTCGAGCCCCTGATAGCTGTCCTCCCCCTTGTAGAGCGCCTTGTTGTGCTCATCGAGGTGCAAGAGGTTGCTGTAGTAGAGCTCCGAGAGCAGCACGGCGGAGTCGAACAGCGGGGTGTCGGCTATGGTCATCAGGCCGTTGATGGTCCAGTGCAGGGTGTCGCCGGTGGCACTGTAGCCATCGCTGCCATCCACCAGGGTTCCCGTGTTGGCATTGCGCGGTGGCAAGGCACCGAAACCACTGGCCAGACTGTCAGCACCGGCGGCGCTCAGCAGCGCCGGGATGCTGGAGAGCGGCATATTATGGCGATAGTTCAAATCGCTGCCCACGCTCACCCCGGCCACATCTTTGGACAGGCTAAGGCCAAAAATGTCGATGTTTTCACCGTAAGCGAAGCCGTAGCTCGCCGTATCCACTGAGTTGCGCAGGGTCGGTATGCCTCTGAGCCCCTGTCCGCCTGTGTTCAGACCCCTGGCATCCAGCACCGCCTGGGGCAGGATGTCGGCGGTGCGGCGATAGTAGGCCCCCAGGGTGGCGTCCAGCGCCTCGGGGGACCACTTGGTCATGATGCCCCAGTCACCATGCTTGCCGGGCTCTATGTCCTCGCCGCGGCGGATGTTGCTCAGGGTACCGTTCGGCCCGGCCAGGCCGGGACCGCCGGTGTGGCCCAGCAGGAAGGACTGGGCGCCGAAGCCCACCAGATCGGAGCCACCGTAATAGGTGCCGGCTTCCGGCAATCGGGCGGCGTTCCAGTCCAGGAAATACTGGGCGGCGAAGGTCCATTCAGGGTTCAGGGTGAAGGAGGCGGAGATCTGGTTGCGGGGCACAAACAGCTCTTTCGCCTCCGTGCCGGGGGATGCCGCCAGCTTGGCGAGATCCAGGCCGGACTGGCCGTAGCTGACCGAGTGCACCGGGCTCAGCAGTGTCTCCCCCCAGAAGATGTTGTGCTGACCTATCTTGACCCCGAGCAGGGACTCGTCACCGATCTCCATGTTGTGGAACACGAAGGCGTCGAGGATCTCGCCGGAGGGGCCGTGGTAGTAGCGGTCGGCGTAGTCGCTCAGGTGCGCATTGCCAAACATGGCGGGCGCCGCGGGTCTGCCCGCCCAGCCGGCGATGCCGGAGCGCTCGTCGTTGCCATTGATGAAGGGATTCTCATCGGCGCCCACGCCGCTGTAGGCGTAGTCATACCAGCTGGCGGCGCTGATGCGAAAACCGGTATTGCCCTTGTTCACCACGTCGAGCTCGGTCAGCAGATCGAAGCGGGTGGTGACGGTGTCGCCGGCGTCCTTGAAGTTGTAATCCCCATCGTTGTTGTTCGGGGTGGCGAGCATGCGGGAGTCCGCACTCTCGGTGCGCATGCCGTAGTTGAATTTGCCGGTGTTGTCGAAGCGCACGGACCACTCTTCGCTGCCCGTGTCGATCTCCACCGCCTGAACGCCTGGCATGAGGACGGCCGCGATGGCCGTCGCCAGCAGGCTGACGCGCAATGCGCCAGCGCCATGACTCGTGTGCTTGTAATCCATTACAGTCTCTCCGAGTGTCATCTTTTGTTATTTGTTGTTGGTCTTGCTCTGTTTAATCGCCGTTTCCGTTGGCTTGATGGTGTTGCTTGGCTTCTTGCCTGGCGGTTGTGCCAGGGTCGGCGCTTCCCTTGGGGACGAGGGGGCGCTCTGTTTGCCTCCTCCCTTGCGGGTTCCTCCCCCGGGTGCGCTCTGTGTTGTTGCTACCGACTCTACGGCCAGCCCGGCCCCCCTGCTTGCCATTGAACGTCAGCCACTTTTCATTTGGTGACAGGCATTAGCCGCGCCGAAAAACGGAGGTGAAAGGGGTGCCGGACGGCTTCCGCGCAGGGGATAAGAGAGGCTCAGCCAGGGACCATGGCGAAGGAACGGGGTCTGCCAAGGCGCGGGCATGCCCAGTGAGTGGGTGATGGAAGCCTGTTATCGAGGGAAGGCGGGGCACCAGAGACATCACAGAAAGTATAAAAGCGGCGAAGCAGGCCCAAGCATCCTCACTTCGCCGTGAAAATGGCCGACGAGTCGGCCTGCACGTGAGTTAGCGGCAGATGCGGCAGCCGGTGGCGGCCTGCAACTGCTCGAATTCGATGTTGGGGGCCAGCTCCACCAATTTGAGACCGCTCGGGGTCACATCCAGCACGGCGAGATCGCTGATGATGCGGCTCACCACCCCGACCCCGGTCAGGGGCAGGTTGCACCACTCCAAAATCTTGTGCTCCCCGTTCTTGGCGCAGTGCTCCATCAGCACCACCACCCGCTTGACCCCGGCCACCAGATCCATGGCCCCCCCCATCCCCTTGACCAGCTTGCCCGGGATCATCCAGTTCGCGAGATCGCCGCGCTCGGACACCTGCATGGCGCCGAGCAGCGCCAGGTTGATGTGACCGCCGCGGATCATGGCGAAACTCTCGGCGCTGTCGAAGAAGCTGCTGCCGGGCAGGGTGGTGATGGTCTGCTTGCCGGCGTTGATGAGATCCGGGTCCAGCTCCTCTTCGCTCGGGAATGGGCCTATGCCGAGCAGGCCGTTCTCGCTTTGCAGCCACACCTCCATGCCATCAGGAATATAGTTCGCGACCAGGGTCGGCAGGCCGATGCCGAGGTTCACGTAGAAGCCGTCCTGCAACTCTTGTGCGGCGCGCTCCGCCATCTCTTCACGGGTCCATGCCATGGTTAGCTCCCTACTGAATACGGTTGAAAATAAGAAGCCACTGGCAACTCTTGGGCGAGACATTGCGCCATACCTTCACGGGTCCAGGCCATTTCAGCTTTTCTCCATGACGGTACGCACTTCGATACGTTTCTCTGGATTGGGGTTGAGTACCAGCCGCTGCACATAGATGCCGGGCAGGTGGATTTCGTCCGGGGCCAGCTCGCCCACCTCGACTATCTCTTCCACCTCGGCGACGCAGACCCGGCCGGCCTTGGCGCAGAGCGGGTTGAAGTTGCGGGCCGTCTTGTTGAACATCAGGTTGCCCGCCTTGTCGGCCCTGGCGCCCTTGATGATGGCGAGATCCGCGGTGAGCGAGCGCTCCATCACATACCAGTCCCCATCGAACTGACGGGTCTCCTTGCCCTCGGCAATCAGGGTCCCGTAACCGGTGCGGGTGAAGAAGGCGGGGATTCCGGCGCCGCCGGCGCGCAGCTTCTCGGCGAGGGTCCCCTGGGGGGTGAACTCCAGCTCCAGCTCCCCGGCCAGATACTGGCGTTCGAACTCCTTGTTGCCCCCCACGTAGGAGGAGATCATCTTCTTGATCTGGCGGCTGTGGAGCAGGGGCCCCAAGCCGAACTCATCCACCCCGCAGTTGTTGCTGATGATGGTGAAGCCGCGCTTGCCGCTCTCCTGCAGCGCCTCGATGAGTTGCTCCGGGATGCCGCACAGGCCAAATCCCCCCGATGCGATGGTGATGTCATCCTGCACCAGATCGCCGAGGGCGGCCTGGGCGCTGGGATATAACTTGTTCATAGATTCCTCTCTGGCTAATCCGTTGGCCATCCAGCATCGATGCCCCCCATAGAGAGTCATCGAGCACTCGTAACCGTCCTAAGGCTTGATCCCCCAGTGCATCAACAGCAGCACCAGGGCGGCGAGAAACACCGTCTCCCCCACCATCAGCAAGATGGGTTTGATCCCCACCGCCGCCAGCTCCCTGAGCTGGGTCTTCATGCCGATGGCGGCGATGGCGATCACCAGGCACCAGCGCGACAGATCATTGACCCCGCTCTGGACCATGGCGGGCACCCAGCCCGTGCTGTTGATGCAGGCCAGCACCAGGAAACCCACCGCAAACAGGGGCAGCAGGGGCGGCCGCTTGCCGGAGGCGGGATCCGCCCCCTGCATCCGGGTGATCATGGCGGCCACCAGGATCACCGGCAACAGCATGGCGACCCGCATCAGCTTGACCACGGTGGCCACGTCCCCGGTCTCGGTGGACATGCTGTAGCCCGCCCCCACCACCTGGGCCACGTCGTGGATGGTGGCGCCGAGGAAGACGCCAGACTCCACCGGGGTCAGCTCGAAGAAGCGGGCGATCATGGGATAGGTGATCATCGCAAGCGTCGAGAGCACGGAGACGCCGATGACGGTGAACAGGGTGGCGCGCTCTTTTTGCGGATGATTGGGCAGGGAGGCGGCCAGTGCCAGGGCGGCGGAGGCGCCGCAGATAGCCGTGGCACCGCCGGTCAGCATGCCGAACAGGCGCTGGAAGCCCATCAGTCTGGCGGCGACGACGGAGAGGCTGATGGTGACGACCACCAGGGTCACAACCAGAATTACCGGCATCCAGCCGAGCTCGGCTATCTGGCCCAGGGTGATGCGCATGCCGAGCAGGGCGACGCCGATGCGCAAGATGCTGCGCGCCGTGAACTCGATGCCCGCCTTGCAGCTCCCCTCGCCGCTGAGGAAGTTCAGCGCCATGCCGAGCAGCAGGGCAAACAGCAGCACGGGGGCACCGTAGTGCTCGGCCAGGAAGGTGGCGGCCGCGGCCACCACCAGGCTGATGGTCATGCCGGGGGCCAGCTCGCGCACCCGAGCGAAGCGATCCGTCAGGGCTAGGGCGTGCATGAGAGGCTCTCCTCGGGTGTCAGGACGATGAAGAGGCGATCCCCTTCCCGCTCCACCGGGTAACGACCGACCTTGAGCTGGGTCGACCCCTGCAGATAACCGGTACGCAGGTTGAAGCGCAGGCCGTGGGCGCGACACTGGATGGTCTCCCCCTCCAGCTTGCCGCCGCACAGGGAGGCGCCCTGATGGGGGCAGCTGTCATCGATGGCATGAAACTCGCCGTCAATGTTGAACAGCACCAGGCTCTTGCCCTCCCCTTCGATGAGAGCTCGCTGACCGGGGGCAGGCACCCGGCTGGCGGGCACCTCGAGGCGCGCTTTTTCCTTCGCCCGACTCTCCTCGGCCACCACCGCCAGGCGCAGGCTGGCGAGCAGTTTTTCCACTGGCTGGGCACCGGAGAGGGTCAGACCCCCTCCCATCACGAAGCTGGGTACCCCCTGACTGGCGGGCCCCTCGGCTATCCCTGAGAAGGGGCTACCATCCCCGTGCAGGCAACTGACCAGGGCCCCCAGTGGGAAACCGGCCCGCTCGGCCAGATCCAGCAGCAGATTACCATCCCCCAGATCCCCCCCTTGCAGGAAGTGACTGGCAAACAGCGATTCCAGCAGTGTTTCCTGCTGCTCAGGCGACCCCAGCTGGCAGGCCCGTTGCCACAGGCGATGGACATCGGCGGTGTTTGGCATGCGGGGGATTTTGTCAAAGTCCAGGCTCACCCCCACGGTCGCCGCGGCCTGCTGCACCTGGGCCTGGCGCAGCCGCACCGCGGATTCGCTACCGAGTCGGCGCAGATAAAAATCGTGAAAATCCTCCCCCTGCAGTGGCAGATAGGGCAGCAGCTGCACCCCGTGCCAGCGCGGCTCCACCCGCAATTCGGGTCGTTCGGCCCGCAGCAGGGCCAGGGCCTGATCCAGCTGGCGCTTGCCGATCAGGCACCAGGGACAGATGAAATCGAAATAGACATCTAGTTTCAGGGTTTGCAGGGAACGGCTCATGCCCTGACCTCCGTGTGACCTTCGTTGATGGCGGGATCGGGAGCGATGGACGGGGAGGACTCCCCCTCCAGTCGGGCCACGTCCTTGTGGTAGTGGCGCCTGGCATAGAGAAAGACCATGGCCGCCGCGATGCTGATGAGGGGCACCAGCCGGAAGGCATTATCCAGACCGATGTGATCGGACACCTTGCCGGTGATAAAGGGGCCAGGCGCCAGGCCGAGCAGGTTGTTGGCGAGCGTCAGGGTCGCAAAGGCGGTGCCGTGCACGCTGGCGTGGGTGAGATTTGCCACCATGGCGCCGGCGGGGCCAGAGGTGCCGGTGGCGATGAACATGCCGAGGCAGATCAGCACCAGCTGGGGCAAGCCGAACGGCAGGGCGAACGCCAGGGACAAGAGGGCGCAGCTGCCGATGCAATAAGCGATGGCGAGGCTTATCTTGCGATCCGGCCGCGCCTTGCACAGCCTGTCGCTCAGCATGCCACAGAGGATCATGCCGGCGCCGCTGCACAGCACTATGATGGCCGCCGCCGCGCCCGCCTTGTCGGTCTCCATGCCGTAGTAGCGGTTGAGGTAGCTCGGCATCCAGACGATGACGGTACCACCGACGAACAGTTGCAAGCCGCTGCCCACATAGGCCGAGATCACCGAGCGGCTGGAATAGAGGCTGCGCAGGGGATTGCGTCCCCCGGCAGCCCCCTTGGCGCCGCGGCACGGAGTCGAGATCCGCGACTCTTTCACCACCAGGGGGTAGAGCGCCGCCAGCAGCAGGCCGAACAGGGCCATGCCGGCGAAGGCCCAGCGCCAGCCGAGCCAGTGGGCCAGCAGGCCTCCGCTGGCCATGCCGAGCACTGAGCCAAACAGGCCGCCGGAGATGAAGGCGCCGGAGAGGGTGGCCCGCATCTCCCTCGGGAAGACGGAGACCACCACGGCGATGCCGACGCTGCCATAGGCGGCCTCCCCCACCCCCACCAGGAAGCGGGCGATGAACATCTGCTCGTAGTTCTGGGCCAGGGCGCAGCCCAGGGTCGCCAGACTCCAGAGCGCGGCCATCAGGGCCAGGCTCTTCACCCGGCCGAAGCGATCGGCGAGCAGAGAGAGCGGGAAGGTGAGCAGCCCGACCATGAGCGCCACTATGCCGCTCAGCAGACCAAGCTGGGTATCCGAGAGCACCCATTCCCCCTTGAGCATGGGGAACACGGCGTTGAGCACCTGGCGCGACATATAGTCGGAGATGAGCAGGCCGAAGGTCAGTGCAAACACTATCCAGGCGTAGCGACGGGGCACGGCAACCTCGCCGGCCGCGCCCTCATCGATATGATACGTAGCCATACAATCCCTCGCGCTACAACAAATTGGGTTAGAACCCGGTCGTGGTACAGGTGGCCGGAGCCGCCGGAAACCCATTACTGACACATCCATCAGTTTGCCGGGTGCTGCATAGTGCAAGGGCTGCGGCCCTTTGGCAAACGGAGTTGACGGGTCGCGGCGCTTATTTTTCACACCGCGACCCAACTGGCTCAGGAGCGCTGGGGCACCCCTTTCTGGCCCTGGGAGCGGTTCGGCGCCATGCCGTTGGCGAGCAGTGTTTCCTCGATGCTGTCGTACTGCACCCCGATGCGGTAGATGGCCCGTGCCTCCTTGCCGTTGGCCACCTCGCGGCCGAGCTCATGGGCTACCCGCACGCACTGGCGGATCTGCTCCACCGAGCTCATGCGCTGGCCGTGCTGACCAATGATGGTGTCCTCGATACCGCAGCGCGGGTGCAGCCCCATGGACATGGCCATCATGTTGAACGGCAGCACGTTCTTGAGCAGGGACTCGGCGGTCAGGGTGCAACCATCCGGCGCACGGTGGACGAAGTTCATGAAGTTGAACGGGTTGGGGCCATCGAAACCGCCGCCGATGCCGATCCAAGTCAGGTTCAGCGGCCCCATGTAGACACCCCTGCGCACCAGTCGCTCCAGGGTCTCCATGGCGTGCATGCCGGTCAGCTGGAAGTGGGGCTGGATGCCGTTGGCCATCAGCCGCTTCAAGTGCTCGGCCACCCAGGCCGGACCGGCCGGGACCGTCATCTCGCTGTAGGCGGCCTGATAGGCTGGATGGGCCAGGGAGGTGCCTTCCAGGTATTCCGGGTAGAGCAGCTCCATGATGTTCATCTGGGTGGTGTTGATGGCGACCGTGACCTGATCCGGTTTCGGGGTCAGCTCAGCCAGCATGTGGCGGGTGTCGTCGGAGAGCCACTTGGCCGCCTCCCCCTCCCCTTCCGGTGCGAAGGAGATGGAACCGCCGACCTGGATGATCATGTCCGGCACCGCCTTGCGCACCCCGGCGATCAGCTCGTTGAACTTGGACAGTCGCTTGGAGCCGGTACCATCGAGCTCACGCACGTGCAGGTGCAGCACGGTCGCGCCCGCCTCGTAGCACTCCACCGCCTTCTGGATCTGCTCCTCCATGGTCACAGGGATGTCCTCCGGGAAGTCCCCTGGCGCCCACTCTGGGCCATAGGGCGCGACCGTGATTACTACCTTTTCCATGTTCTCCGGGTGCAGGGAATCGTCAAAAAATTGCATCTGTTTCTCTCCTTGAGATGTGAAGTGGCGCCCGGGCTATCCACGCGCCCGGGGCATGCGGTATGGGTTGGAACATGTTCACGGTCTGTCGCGAGAGGCCGTCAACAAGGCAAAGAGCAGCGCAGGAACCGGAGTGTGTAGGTACACATGAGGATTCCGAGCAGCGCATGAGCCTTGATCACGACCTCGCAGTAAGAACGTGGACAAGTTCTTAGAAGGGCTTGTCGCCCATTATCCCGGCCCGCTCCATCTTGCGATGGCAGGGGGCATAATCCATGGCGGCATAGTGCTGGGTGCTGCGGTTGTCCCAGATGGCTATGCTTCCCGGCTGCCAGCGCCAGCGCACCTGGAACTCGGGGATATAGGCCTGGCTGATGAGGTAGCGCAGCAGATCGCTGCCCCCCATGCTGTAGTCCTGGCCGACCCGCACATGGGCCGGGGTGTGGTAATTGGTGAAGTGGGTGGCGAAGGCGTTGACGAACAGGATCTTCTCGTCCGTCTCCGGGTGGGTGCGCACCACGGGGTGCTCGGCGTCCGGGAACTGGGCCTTCAGGGCGAGGCGCTTCTCGATGGGCATGGCGGCGCCAAAACTCGCCTCTATGCTGTGACGGGCGCGCAGGCCGGCGATCTTCTGTTTGATCTCTTCGGGTAGCGCATCGTAGGCCACCGCCATATTGGCCCAGAGGGTGTCACCGCCCACGGGCGGGCACTCCACACAGCGCAGCACGCAGCCCATGGGGGGTTGCTCGCGCCAGGTGGCATCAGTGTGCCAGGCGTTCTCGTAGCGATCGTTTGGTACCTCCGGCGACTTGTAAATGCGCACCAGACCGGGGTTGTCCGGATCGCTGCCCGCCACGGGGTGATCCTCCAGCTCGCCGAAGCGACGGGCGAAGGCCACGTGATCGGCCCGACTGATCTCCTGATTGCGCAGGAACAGCACCTTGTGCCTGAGCAGCTGGGCGCGGATCTGTGCAAACAGATCCCCGTCGTGGACGGCATCCGCCAGGTTGACGCCAGACAGCTCGGCGCCGATATGGCAGGTCAGTTGTTCTACACGCATGTCTCTCTCCCTAGATGACAAGTCAGGCGACCGGACAAGTTCCCCCTCCATGGGGTGGGGAACTCGCGCCCTAGATAACGAAGATGGAGGAGCCTGTGGTCTTGCGAGACTCCAGATCCCGGTGCGCCTGCGCCGCGTCCTGCAGCGCGTACTTCTGGTTGATCTCTATCTTGATCCGGCCGCTGGCCACGTGATCGAACAGCTCCCCCGCCAGGGCGGCTTTCTCGGCGGGATCGGCTATGTAGTCGGCGAGTGCCGGCCGGGTCAGGTAGAGGGATCCCTTCATGGCCAGCAACTGGGGGTTGAAGCCGTCGATGGGGCCGGAGGCGGTGCCGACGCAGACCATGAGACCGCGGCGTTTCAGCGAATCAAGCGACCCCATGAAGGTGCTCTTGCCGACGCTGTCGAACACCACGTCGACCCCCGCCCCTTCGGTCAGGGTCCGCACCCGCTGGGCCACGTCCTCGCGGCTGTAGTCGATGATGTAGTCGCAGCCGTGGGCCCGGGCGACTTCCCCCTTCGCCTCGCTGGAGACTGTGCCGATCACCGTGAGTCCCAGCAGCTTGGCCCACTGGGCGACGATGAGACCCACACCACCAGCCGCCGCGTGCAGCAAGATGCTGTCCCCCTGCTTGAAGTCGTGGATGCGGCGCATCAGGTAGGCGGAGGTGAGGCCGCGCATCGTCATGGCGGCGGCGGTTTCGCAGGCGATGCTGTCCGGCAGCTTGATGAGCGGCGCGGCCGGGATCAGGCGCTCGGTCGAGTAGGCGCCAAGGGTATTGATAAAGCCGGTATAGGTGACGCGATCACCGACGGCGACGTTGGTGACCCCCTCGCCCACCGCTTCGACCACACCGGCCGCCTCGACCCCCAGGCCATTGGGCAGCGGGATCGGGTAGGTGCCGTTACGAAAATAGGTGTCGGCATAGTTGAGACCGACCGCGGCGTGGCGCAGACGCACCTGGCCAGGCCCGGGTTCACCGACACCTATCTCTTCATAACGCAGGACCTCGGGGCCCCCGGTTTCATAAAAGCGTATGGCGTTGGCCATGGCTGTTCTCCAATCCATTCGTGAGTGAAAGTCTTCGTCCGGATTGAATCTAGGGGGTTACGTAAACGTCCGCTTTGCATCGGGCGACAGCCACTTTTCATCTCATGACAGTCCTTTCGAATCCGTTGAAGCCCGGTAGTGAAGAGGACAGAATCCCCCTGAACCCCCATGGCGACGGCGCCATGACCAGGTTTTGCCTGGAGACGAAGAGCCTATCTGGTTGACTCAAAAGAGGTTATTGCAATGCCGCCGAAGACGGCGCCCCAAGGGCTCAGCCTTCGACCTAAGCCGCATTGACGTTGACGTAAACGTGGTATCAGATAGTGCTATCCGCAGCAGACAAGAAGCCCATGAAAGGAGTCACAATGTCCAAGCTATCCCCCTCGGCCGGTACCCGTTTTCGCAGTGCCCTGGCCAATGAGAACCCCCTGCAGATCGTCGGTACCATCAATGCCTACATGGCGCTGATGGCCGAGCGCAGCGGCTTCAAGGCCCTCTATCTGTCCGGTGCCGGGGTGGCCAACGCCTCCTTCGGCCTGCCGGATCTGGGCATGACCTCCATGAATGACGTGCTGATCGATGCCGAACGCATCACGGCCGCCACCCAGGTCCCCCTGCTGGTGGATATCGACACAGGCTGGGGCGGCGCCTTCAACATCGCCCGCACCGTTCGCGCCTTCGAGCGAGGTGGCGTGGCCGCCGTTCACATGGAAGATCAGGTTGCCCAGAAGCGCTGCGGTCACAGGCCGAACAAGGCGGTGGTCTCCATCGCCGAGATGGTGGACAGGATCAAGGCCGCGGTGGACGCCCGCCAGGACGAGAGCTTCGTCATCATGGCCCGCACCGACGCCCTGGCGGTGGAAGGATTGGGCTCGGCCCTCGATCGCGCCGCCGCCTACGTGGAGGCGGGCGCCGACATGATCTTCGCCGAGGCGGTCACCGAACTGGACCAGTACGATCGCTTCAAGCAGGTTGCCGGGGTGCCCATCCTGGCCAACATGACCGAATTTGGTAAAACCGAGCTGTTTGACAAGGAGGCGCTGGCCGCCCACGGCGTCGACATGGTGCTCTACCCCCTGAGCGCCGCCCGCGCCGCCAATCAGGCCGCCCTCAATGTCTATCAGCAGCTGCGCCGCGATGGCCACCAGCGCGCCGTGGTCGACACCATGCAGACCCGGGAGTCCCTCTACGACTTCCTCAGTTATCACCACTACGAGCAGACTCTGGACAGACTGTTCACCAAGGAATAAGCCCGCGACCAGCCGCCTCATGCTGGCGGCTGGCGCTTCAACGGACTGAATGAGGAAACATGTGATGAGCGCCATTCCCGAAACGACCACCGGCTTCAAGCCCAAGAAATCCGTCGCCCTCTCCGGCACCGCCGCCGGTAACACGGCCCTGTGTACCGTGGGCCTCTCCGGCAACGATCTGCACTACCGTGGCTACGACATCCTGGACGTGGCCACCAGCTGCGAATTCGAAGAGATTGCCCACCTGCTGGTGCACGGGCATCTTCCCAATGTGGCGGAGCTCGCCGCCTACAAGGCCAAACTCAAAGCCCTGCGCGGCCTGCCCACCGGGGTCAAGACCGCGCTGGAGCAGTTGCCCCCGAGCGCCCATCCCATGGATGTGATGCGCACCGCCGTCTCCGTGCTCGGCTGCCTCTCCCCCGAGAAGGACGATCACAACCACCCGGGCGCCCGCGACATCGCCGACAAGCTGATGGCCTGCCTGGGGTCCGTGCTGCTCTACTGGTATCACTTCAGCCACAACGGCAAGCGCATTCACGTCGAGACCGACGACGACTCCATCGGCGGCCACTTCCTGCACCTGCTGCACGGGCACAAGCCCCGTGCCTCCTGGGTGCGCGCCATGCACACCTCCCTCATCCTCTACGCCGAGCATGAGTTCAACGCCTCCACCTTCACCGGCCGCGTCATCGCCGGCACCGGCTCCGACATGTACTCCTGCATCACCGGGGCCATTGGCGCCCTGCGCGGGCCCAAGCACGGCGGCGCCAACGAGGTGGCGTTCGAGATCCAGAAGCGCTACGAGAACCCGGATGACGCCGAGGCAGACATTCGCACCCGGGTCGAGAAGAAAGAAGTGGTCATCGGCTTCGGCCACCCGGTCTATACCGTCTCCGACCCGCGCAACCACGTGATCAAGCAGGTGGCGAGCGATCTCAGCCAGGAGCAGCACAACACCAAGATGTTCGACATAGCCGCGCGCCTCGAAGCCGTGATGTGGGATGCCAAGAAGATGTTCCCGAATCTCGACTGGTTCAGCGCCGTCAGCTACCACATGATGGGGGTGCCCACCGCCATGTTCACCCCGCTGTTCGTCATCGCCCGCACCTCCGGCTGGTCCGCCCATGTCATCGAGCAGCGCATCGACGGCAAGATCATCCGCCCGAGCGCCAACTACGTCGGCCCGGAGGATCTCAAGTTCGTGCCGCTCAAGGAGCGCCCATGAGCCACATCAACAGCCAATACCGCAAGCCCCTGCCCGGCACGGTGCTCGACTACTTCGATGCTCGCGCGGCAGTCGACGCCATCGCGCCCGGCGCCTGGGACAGACTCTCCTACACGGCGCGCGTGCACGCCGAGAACCTGGTTCGCAAGTGCGATCCGGCCATCCTCGATGAGTGCCTGGGTCAGATCGTCTTCGGCAAGCGTGAGCGCGACTTCCCCTGGTTCCCGGCCCGGGTGGTCTGCCACGACATCCTGGGCCAGACCGCCCTGGTGGATCTCGCCGGCCTGCGCGACGCCATCGCCGATCAGGGCGGTGATCCCGCCCAGGTCAACCCGGTCGTGCCGGTGCAGCTGATCGTCGACCACTCGCTGGCCGTCGAGTGCGGCGGCTTCGATCCCCAGGCGTTCGAGAAGAACCGCGCCATCGAGGATCGCCGCAACGAGGATCGCTTCCACTTCATCAACTGGACCAAGCAGGCGTTCAAGAACATCGAGGTGATCCCGCCAGGCAACGGCATCATGCACCAGATCAACCTGGAGAAGATGTCGCCGGTCATTCATGCCGATCGTGGTCTCGCCTACCCGGACACCTGCGTCGGCACCGACAGCCACACCCCCCACGTTGACGCCCTCGGCGTCATCGCCGTCGGGGTGGGCGGGCTGGAAGCCGAAAACGTCATGCTGGGGCGCGCCTCCTGGATGCGGCTGCCGGAGATCGTCGGCGTGGAGCTGACCGGTAAACCGCAGCCCGGCATTACCGCCACGGATCTGGTGCTGTCGCTCACCGAGTTCCTGCGCCAGCAGAAGGTGGTTGGCGCCTATCTGGAGTTCCGTGGGGAGGGCGCCGCCGCCCTGACCCTGGGCGATCGCGCCACCATCTCCAACATGGCGCCGGAATACGGCGCCACCGCGGCCATGTTCTTCATCGACGACCAGACCCTCGACTACCTCAAGCTCACCGGCCGCGATGACAGCCAAGTAAAACTGGTGGAGACCTATGCCAGAGAAGCCGGCCTCTGGGCCGATGCCCTCGCGAGCGCCCAGTACGAGCGCGTACTGCACTTCGATTTGTCGACCGTGGTGCGCACCCTGGCCGGCCCCTCCAATCCCCATCGTCGCCTGCCGGTCTCCGCCCTGGCGGAGCGCGGTATCGCGGTGGATCTGGACAAGGCCCGCACCCAGGAGGCCGACGGCCTGCTGCCCGATGGCGCCGTCATCATCGCGGCCATCACCAGTTGCACCAATACCAGCAACCCGCGCAACGTGATTGCCGCAGGCCTCCTGGCCCGCAACGCCAACAGGCTCGGTCTGGTGCGCAAGCCCTGGGTCAAGTCCTCCCTGGCGCCCGGCTCCAAGACAGTCGCCCTCTACTTGAAAGAGGCGGGACTGGATGCGGAGCTGGAGCAACTCGGCTTCGGCGTGGTGGCCTTCGCCTGCACCACCTGCAACGGCATGTCCGGCGCCCTGGATCCCGCCATCCAGCAGGAGATCATTGACCGGGATCTGTATGCCACGGCGGTGCTCTCCGGCAACCGCAACTTCGACGGCCGCATCCACCCCTACGCCAAGCAGGCGTTCCTCGCCTCCCCGCCCCTGGTGGTGGCCTACGCCATCGCCGGTACCATTCGCTTCGACATCGAGAAGGATGTGCTGGGGGTGGTGAACGGCAAGGAGATTCGCCTCAAAGACATCTGGCCGAGCGACGAGGAGATCGACGCCGTGGTCAAGGCCTCGGTCAAGCCATCCCAGTTCCGCCAGGTCTATATCCCCATGTTCACCATCGAGGAGGATCAGGGTCCCAAGGTGGCGCCCCTGTACGACTGGCGCCCCCAGAGCACCTATATCCGTCGCCCCCCCTACTGGGAGGGCGCCCTGGCCGGCGAGCGCACCCTGCGCGGCATGCGCCCGCTGGCTGTGCTGCCGGACAACATCACCACGGATCACCTGTCCCCCTCCAACGCCATCATGCGCAGCAGCGCGGCGGGCGAATACCTGCACAAGATGGGCCTGCCGGAGGAGGACTTCAACTCCTACGCCACCCACCGCGGCGATCACCTGACCGCCCAGCGCGCCACCTTCGCCAACCCCCAGCTGGTGAACGAGATGGCAGTGGTCAACGGCGCCGTGAAGAAGGGATCCTTGGCCCGGGTCGAGCCGGAAGGTCGGGTGATGCGAATGTGGGAAGCCATCGAAACCTACATGGAGCGCAAGCAGCCGCTGATCATCGTCGCCGGCGCCGACTACGGTCAGGGTTCGTCCCGGGACTGGGCGGCCAAGGGGGTACGGCTGGCCGGGGTGGAGGTGATAGCGGCAGAAGGTTTCGAGCGCATTCACCGCACCAACCTCATTGGCATGGGGGTGCTGCCCCTGGAGTTCAAACCGGGCACCACCCGCCTGACCCTTGGACTGGATGGCACCGAGACCTATGACGTGGTGGGGGAGCGCAAGCCGCGCGCCGATCTCACGCTGGTCATTCGCCGCCGCAGCGGCGAGGTGGTCGAGGTACCCATGACCTGTCGCCTCGACACCGCCGAGGAGGTCTCTGTCTACGAGGCGGGCGGCGTACTGCAACGCTTCGCCCAGGACTTCCTGGAGTCGACGGCCCACAAGGCCGCCAGCTAATATCGGGCCAGGTTCCTCTTCCTCTGGCAGAGGGTTGGGTGAGGGAAAACAGGTCCCCCTCACCCGACTCCCCTTTTCGGGCACCTTCTCCCCAAAAGAGAAGGTCTAACACCCTTTTTTGGACAATTTCTATGGCCCATACACCACAAGTCAAAATACCGGCCACCTATCTGCGCGGCGGCACCAGCAAGGGGGTCTTCTTCCGTCTGCAGGACCTGCCAGAGCGCTGTCAGGTGCCCGGTTCGGCCCGGGATGCGCTCTTCTTGCGCATCATTGGCAGCCCGGATCCCTACAGTGCCCATATCGATGGCATGGGGGGCGCCACCTCTTCCACCTCCAAGTGCGTGATCCTCTCCAAAAGCAGCCAGCCCGATCACGACGTGGACTACCTCTACGGCCAGATTGCCATCGACAAGGCATTTGTGGATTGGAGCGGCAACTGCGGCAACCTCTCCACCGGCGCCGGCGCCTTCGCCATCCACGCCGGCCTGGTAGACCCGGCCCGCATCCCGGACAACGGCACCTGCGTGGTGCGGATCTGGCAGGCCAACATAGGCAAGACCATCATCGCCCACGTGCCGGTGACGAACGGTCAGGTGCAGGAGACAGGCGATTTCGAACTGGACGGGGTCACCTTCCCCGCCGCCGAAATCGTGCTGGAGTTTCTCGACCCCTCAGATGATGGCGAGAAGGGCGGCACCCTCTTCCCCACCGGCAATCTGATAGACGAGCTGGAAGTCCCCGGCATCGGTGTGCTGAAGGCCACCATGATTGCCGCCGGCATCCCCACCGTCTTCGTCAACGCCGAGGAGATTGGCTACACAGGCGCAGAGCTGCGCGAGACCATCAACACCAATCCCGAGGCCCTCGCCCGTTTCGAGCAGATCCGCATCGCCGGCGCCCTGCGCATGGGGCTCATCAAAACGCCAGAAGAAGCCGCGACCCGCCAGCACACCCCGAAGATCGCCTTCGTCGCACCGGCGAAGGACTACCGCACCGCCAGCGGCAAGGAGGTGAAGGCGGGCGAGGTCGATCTGCTGGTGCGGGCCCTCTCCATGGGCAAGCTGCACCACGCCATGATGGGCACCTGCGCCGTGGCCATAGGCACCGCAGCCGCCATTCCCGGCACCCTGGTAAACCTGGCGGCGGGTGGCGGCGAGCGGGAAGCGGTGCGCTTCGGCCACCCCTCCGGCACCCTGCGAGTCGGCGCAGAGGCGCGTCGGGTGAACGGGGAGTGGTCCATCACCAAGGCGGTGATGTCTCGCTCCGCCCGCATCCTGATGGAGGGCTGGGTACGGGTACCGGGAGACGCCTTCTAGCCCGGCGACTCCCAGATTCCCCATATAAAAAAAGCCAAGGCGACGGCCCTGGCTCTTTTTTACAACCTCTTTTGCAACCAAAACCCACTTATCATTGCGGTCTGGGCACACATTCCACCTGACGCGGGATATCTTTCTTGGCATCGCCACCGACAATTCGCTTCACCTGAGCGTCCGGGCAGCGGCCATCGTCCACGTAGACCTGCTTGCCATAAGGCACGGCCCCCGGCGGCGGATCCTGCGGCAGATACTCGATGGGCACGGGCGCCATCACGGCGCAACCCGATATCGGGCCAGCCACCAGCATCACGGCGAGCCAGCCCCTCCTCTTCCATGCAACCCTCATAGGCCACTCCCTCTGTGTGATCGGATGTGGGCAGTCGTGTTCCCCTGCCCCACATTGACCCAGCCAGTGTAGCCAGCCCCTCCCCCGCGCCGATAGCCACCAAGAGCCTCACTGTGACGAATTCAGACACAAAAAAAGCCCAGGAGATTGAGCCCCTGGGCCAGCAATACCACGGATTGATGGGCTGCCGCCCCTAGCACCAAGTCACTCCACACCTTGTCTAGCCGTGGAGCCCGGCAGGCCAGAGCGACTGAAGCCCTTGGGTATACTTACAGCCCCATCGCCTCGATGAATCGCTCTGTGATCTGCTGGGGACGGGTGATGGCACCGCCCACGACGACCGCATGGGCACCGAGTTGCAGACAACGGGTCGCCATCTGCGGCGTCACCACATTCCCCTCCGCAATCACGGGCACAGTGACGGCGGCCAGCACGGCGCGCAGGAAGGCAAAGTCATCGTCATGGAGCTTGTGGCCTTTCGTCTCCCGGGTGTAGCCGTGCAGGGTGGTGCCGACGCAGTCAAAGCCGAGCCGCTCGGCATGTGCTGCCTCCTCCAGGGTGGCAATATCTGCCATCAGCAGCAGTTCTGGATAACGGGCCCGGATGGCCTCGACCATCTGCGCCAGGCTCTGTCCATCAGGCCTCGGATGCAGGGTGGCATCCAGGGCAATCATCTCGGGCGAGGCCGTCATCAGCTCATCCACCTCCCGCAAGGTGGCGGTGATGTAGACCTCGGAGCCCGGATAATCGCGCTTGAGGATACCGATAACCGGCAGGGATACTTGCTGCTTGATGGCCTGGATATCCACCACGCTGTTGGCCCGGATGGCACTGGCGCCACCCCGGGCGGCCGCCAGCGCCATGCGCCCCATGATGAAGTCGCTGTGGAGCGGCTCATCTTCCAGCGCCTGGCAGGAGACGATCAACTTGCCCTTGATTTGGTTCAGCATTGTACAACTCATGCGCCCAATAACTCCTCAATCTCGTTCTTGATGATGGTGACGTGGGGACCGTAGATGACCTGGATGCCATTGCCCTTGGTGATCACGGCCAGTGCCCCCGTCTGTTTCAGCAGTGCCTCCTTGACGGCATCGCCGCGATGGACCGACACCCGCAGTCGGGTCGCACAGCAGTCCACATCCTTGATATTGATGGCGCCACCCAGCCCCTCGACGATCGCCTTGGCGCGGTCGACGCCCACTGTCTCGCGGATCTCCTCCTGCTGATCTTCACGTCCCGGCGTCTTGAACTTGAAGCGCTGGATCATGAAGCGGAAGGAGAAGTAATAGAGGCAGAACCAGGGCACACCCACCAGGGGCACCAGCATCCAGTTAGTCTTGGCCTGCCCCTGCAACACACCAAACAGCATGAAGTCGATGAAACCGCCGGAGAAGGTCTGGCCTATGGTGATGTTCAGCATGTGCGCCAGCATGAATGCCAGGCCGTCGAAGACCGCATGCAACACGTACAGGGGCGGCGCAATAAACAGGAAGGAGAACTCGATAGGTTCGGTGATCCCGGTCAGGAAGGAGGTCAGGGCGGCCGAGATGAGCAGGCCCGCCACCCGCTTCTTGTTCTCGGAGCGAGCGCAGTGGTAGATGGCGAGGCAGGCCCCCAGCAAGCCGAACATCATGGTGATGAAGCGGCCGGACATGAAGCGGGCCGTCCCCTCGTAGAACTGCACCGTAGCGGGGTCCGACAACTGGGCGAAGAAGATGCGCTGGGTGCCTTCCACGAGATGACCGTCGATCAGCGCACTGCCCCCCAATGCTGTCGTCCAGAACGGCAGATAGAAAATATGGTGCAGACCGAACGGGCCCAGCATCCGCAGCACGAAGCCGTAGATGAAGGTGCCAAGGTAACCGGTGGCATCAACCAGCCCGCCCATGCCGAAGATCAGCTGCTGGAAGTGCGGCCAGACCACGTACATGAGGCAGCCCAGCACGATCGCCGCCAGCGAGCAGACGATGGGCACGAATCGCGAGCCGCCGAAGAAACCGAGAAACTGCGGCAGTTGCACCTTGTTGTAGCGGCTGTGCAGCCAGTAGCTCATCAGCCCCACCACAACGCCACCGAACACCCCGGTTTCCAGCGTCTGGATCCCGAGGGCCATACCCTGGCCAGAAGCTCCCAGGTTAGTGCTCGCCAGGGTATCGGACAGCTTCAGCAGGGTGCTGATGCTGGCGTTCATCACCAGATAGGCCAGCAGGGCGGAGAGCCCGGCGGTGCCCTTGTCGGAGCGGGCCAGCCCCACCGCCACCCCGACGGCAAACAGCACCGCCAGGTTGGCAAAGACGATGGCCCCCGCATCGGCCATCAGAATGAAGAGCCCCTGCAGCCAGGGCACATCCAGGAAGGGATAGGCCACCAGCGTGTTCGGATTGGAGAGCGAGCCCCCGATCCCCAACAACAGGCCGGCGGCGGGCAGCACGGCGATCGGCAACATGAACGACTTGCCAAAGCGCTGCGCCTTCTCGAAAAACGGGCTGCTTCCCGTCTTCTCGGGCTGTGACATGATAAAAATCTCCATGAGTGAATTGCATTGGTGATAATTTTTACCAAAACAATGAACAAGTCATGATAATTATTTTTATGGTGTGACAGCTCTCACATTCGGCCGGTAAATAACGCTAGAATCACTGCCAGTTTGCATCAAGCCAGTTCTGAAGGAGTCTTCATTGAACCAAGCCGCAGAGGCCCCTCGCGTACTGCTCATGCTGCGCCACAGCCTCACCACCTATAGTCAGACCCTGCAACGGCTCGGCCAGTTCGTGCTGGATCAACCCCAGCGGGTGCTCTACCTGACCATCACAGAGCTGGCCCGCGAGAGTGGCACCAGCGAGGCGAGCGTGACCCGCCTATGCCGTGTCGTGGGTTGTCGCGGTTATACCGAGTTCAAGATGGCATTGGCGCTGGAGACCCAGCAGGAGCAGGCCAGCCAGCCTCAGCCGCTGACCACGGATGCCACCAGCTGCCTCATCGAGGAGAGCGTCTCGGCCCTGCGGGATACCGGGGCCCTGCTCAGTGAGACGGCGCTTCGGCAAAGCGCCAGCCTGCTGAATCAGGCTCGCCAGATCCAGATCTACGGGGTGGCCGCCAGCGCCATCATCGGGGATTACCTGAGCTATCGTCTGCTGCGCATGGGGATCTCGGCCCAGCAGTTCAGCGACATGCACCGCGCCGCCATGAATGCGGCCAGCCTGGCCGAGGGGGATGTGGTGATCGCCGTGTCCAGCTCGGGGTCGACCAAGGATCTGCTGCACACGGTGCAACTTGCCAAGGGACGAGGAGCCCATGTCATCGTGCTCAGCAACACCAGCCGCAGCCCGCTGGCGGCCCTGGCCGATCAATTGCTGGTGGCGGCCAAACCGGAAGGGCCGCTCACCGCCGGCTCGTTTCACTCCAAGATCAGCGCCATGCTGATCATAGAGCTGCTGGTGCAGCGGCTGCTGGAAGACCACCCGGAGCGGGAAACCGCCATCTCGGACAGCGCCAAGGCCACCCTGCCCTGGCTGATATAATGCGGAGCCACAGACACCTTCACATCAATGAGGCTGTACGCGGTCCTGAAAAGATAAAGGTATGAACGGGGGATGCCCCGAGCGGGGCAAGAAGAGAGTACGCCGGCGGCATGGGAGCACCAGCCGGCGTATGCTGGAAATCGCAGATATAAAAAAGCCCAAACGACGCAGTCGCTTGGGCCATGAAGATGGCGAAGTCCCCGCCCTTAATGGGTTCGATTCTCCCAAGAGTTGCTTCATATCGGGGGTCGAAGGGCTAGGCGATGTCGCTGGGTGTTTCAGCAGGCAGATAGCCAGGTCCATCGGACTTTATGGATAATCACCTGCATCTGACAACGGCGCTCGCCAAAGACCCGCACGACATCCGATGGATCTCATTCAAACAAAGAGATTGCCTGTTTGAATCACTATGCTCTCTTCCGGCTCTTGCAACAGAGGCTGTAACGCACCATGTGCGCTATGGAGCAAATCACAGGCCGATTGACATGCCTCAGGGCTGGCCAACTCCTCTAAAGGCAGCCATAACAACAGCTTGCCACTGCTGTCAGCCGTCAGCCTGGTCGGTTGCAACGCCGACATCGGGCTGTTGACCTGCAGCAACAGCAGCATGACCCCCGAGAGTCCATTCGAGGGCAAGGGAGCCATCGGCAACGCCAGCACATACTGATCTCCCATTCTCTCTAGCCACAACTCTGGCGATGCCTCGAATCGGATGCGCCGACTCTCACCGGCCACGGGCAGGGTTTGTCCCAACCCCTCTAACCATTCAATCAGCATGCTTACTCCTTCATCATCCAGGCTTGAGCCTGGCTGACCGTGGTGGAGGAGCGGGGTTTGCTCCAAGGTTTGTTGCGAGCACCGTAATTGTCTGCCAGCTCCTGCAGGGCCAGGTTCACCTCAGAGGGCGTCTTCGCATTCACCAGTGCATGCTCTGTCCGGCGCAGCAATGCCACGTTGCTGTCCGGCTGCCCTGGGCGGAAGAGGGAGGGATAGATCACCTCATGGATAATGTTGTGAGCCACCGTCATCACCTCACGGTGCCTTGCCTCACCTTTGCTCTGATCCAATATGGGGAATTGGCCAGCTGGGCTAGCCGTATTGAGCAAGCGAGCCAGTGCTGTGTTATCCGCTTGGTTGAACTGAGCCACAAGCCAGTCTCGCCGGGCCGGGGAATTGGCCAGTGAATCGAGTTGTTCGAGCGCATCGGATAATGAGCCAGACAGTTCCAACCGGGCAGATGGGTCCTGGCTCAACACAGATGCCACTATGACGGAGATCTGCTCCTGAGCCGTCTGTTGAAAACGAACGGTTTCCTGTATCTCCGCATTACCTTCCAGCGCAACGGCCGCAAAGTCCCGCTCCGGCAGGGCCAGCAAGGCTGACTCCAGATCGTGGAACTGATATTGCTGCCGATCGCTCGCCCTCCCCGCCAGATGCCCCGTCACCGCATCCGCCAGCTTGTCTTGCAGATGCTGCTTGTCGGCATCACTCATGGTGAAATTAAGCGTGCCGCTCAGGGTGCCGGTGAAGTCACCGCGCTCGGTTTTGAGCGGCACTGTCACCATCTGATCGGCGAATGCGGCCAGTCCTTTGGTTTGCAACGCAGAGCGTGCCCCGACCGGTGCACCGACCACCCAATCCGCAATGGCGCCTTTGCGAGTCCCCCGCTCGGCGGGCTCGTCGCTGCCACCCTCAAATTTCAGGATCAGATTGTCATGTTCAGAAATGGGCGAGTGCCTGACAACGGGGTTGATCAACTCAGGGACAGGGACATTGAGCATGACGCCGCCATCTTGCAGCGACAGCCGCTCATCCTGCATCAAGAAGGGTTGATGCTGCTCCTCGGGGCGACTGAAGACCACAGGGAAAGAGCCGGAAATATGGGCAGCACGGGCAATTTCCATGTCCGGTGTCAGGCTGGCATTGAACAGGATCATTTGCGGGCGGCCATCGAACATGCCTGTCCCCGTGATGTTCAACTCCTTGATGGCCGGGATATGGCGGTTGAGCAGGGCCAGATCACCGAAAGTCACTCCCCCCCCCTGCTGCAGGCGTTGCCGGATGGCGACGATCTCGGGTCTGGAGCTCAGCTCAGGGTGTGCGCCAAGCTGGGTCAATACGGAGCGGCTCGACTCCTGTTTAAGCGTCTTCTCGAGGGGGGCGGCTTCGGACTGCAGGCGGGGCAAGATGTTGCAAAGCAATTGCACGAAGCTACCCAACTTGCTGAGTTTTATCTTATCGAGCAGTCCGGCGATCGTCTTGCCATTTTCCCCACTCAGATGTTGAGCCAGCCTGATTTTTTTCACTGGGGAATCGAGCAAATCAATGAGATCCATCTCATCGGACAGGCTCTTGAATTTATCGGCATTCATCCCAGCCGCGAGCAAAGACGCCGTAATCGCCCCGGCGGAGGAACCGGACAGAGTGCATACCTCGGCTAACTTGCCCTGCTGCTCCAACGCCTTGATGGCCCCCGGATAGGCTGCCCCCTTGGCACCCCCGCCGCTGAGCACCAGGCTGGTGAGCGGAGGATGCTGGAGTGTGACTGAGGTTGAGCCATCCTGATGACGAGCGATGCTGACCTGACGCGGCCCGCTGCCCTCGCAGATCACCTCTCCCTTCGGCGACTCGGTGAGAGGGGACTGCCTCGGGGTCAGCGGCAACACGGCCCCCGTTCCCAGCGTACTCACCAGGCTGGGCAGCTGCTCCCGCGGCTCATGATGGAGTGGCTCGGACGCCGCGGTCTGCGTCGTGATGGACTGTCTGGCAACCTGCTGGATCTGCATGGGCAATTCTCCTGTGACTGTGGAATTGAGCCCATTCTAGGGAGAGTCGCCGTGGTCGTTTGGCAACATCGGCCGCAATTTTGTCGATGTGACGCTTTATTGTCAGGAGTGGGCGCCGGCTCGCTCGAGCGTCGTCGAGATGGCCCGCGACAGCGCCTCCAGCTGGCCATCCAGACTGGCATCGATGATCCCCACCTCGGTTTCCAGGATGCAGCCCCCCTGATCGAGCCGGGCGTCGGCAGAGATCTCCAGATAGCCGATCTCGGGAAAGTCTTTATGCACTTTGGCTATCTGGTCGCGTACCGCCTGCACCTGTTCGGGCGCCACCCGCACCGTCACCTGCTTCTGGTTGCTCACCAGGGAGAGCGCCTCGCGCACCACCTTGAGGGTGAGCGCCACCTGATCGTAATCGTGCAGGATCTTGCGCACCGCCTGCAGCACCACCTCGCTCATCTGCCCTTCGACCATGCGGTAGTACCCCTGGCACTGCAGCTGGGTCTGGTGGATCAGCACCGCCTGTTCCCGCCGAGCCTGCTCCATACCGGCTTGCCAGCCGAGTTCCTTCTGTTGCTCGTACACGGCACGGGCCTCTTGCACTATCTCGGCGGCCTGCACCCTGGCCGCATCCACCAGCGCCTGTGCACTCAGATAGGATTGATAATCCTGACTGCGCAACAGGCGCTGGCCGGGCACCAGTTGCAGGTGTTCACTCTTTATTTCAACAAATGGCAGCATTGTGGCGTTACCTGTTTCGCGATTTTGAGACAGAGCACCCTGGCCAGCGGCAACCGCTCGGTGGCCAGATGCCAGGGTATCACGGCTGGCGCAGGCGGCAGGCGCAAGACGAGCCGCCGAGCCCAGCCGGGATCCGCCTCCCCCGTCGCCGCCAGCCAGAACTGCAGCCCGGTCTGCTCCAGATAGGCGCCGTCCGGCTGCGCCGGCAATGAGCGCTGCCAGCCGTCTGGCCAGGGGCCGATCAACAGATCGAGCTGGGACAACAGGGTCCTGTGACCCTCTTCGCCCAGCAGGCCGATGAGATGGCGCAGCATGGGTGCCTGCAGGCAGTGACGGATGGCTTCGCCGTGCAGCACGGCACCGAGGCGGCGCAGCAGCAGGATAAGTTCCGCTTGGGGAAAGAGCGCCAGCCCGCCGAGTGGCACGGGTAGATCGTATTCGATCCCCAATGCCAACTCATCGAGCAGGGCGCCATTGAGCGCCGGGAGTGTGCGCCACGCCGGCAAGGCCTCCCGCAACCCACACCAAGTCTTCGGAAAGTATCCCTCGTCGAGGTAGCTTGCCGGACAGAAGCGCAGCTGGTAGGGCGTCAGACCGGCCGCCATCAGCGATTCCGGCGCCGGTGCCACAGGTACTGAGCCAGGTTGGTGGTCACTACCAGCGTCAACAGCAGGGCGATCAGGCCGGCCAGGCGCCACTTCGAGGCCTCGCTCACCTCGATGGAGAAGAGGCTGGCATTGCGCGCCACCAAGGGCATCTGGCGGATATCTGCCGAGGGTACCAGCACCACGCTGATCCTGTCGTAGGCCAGTCCCTCGATGCTGTTGTTGACCAACTGCTTGATCTGCGGGATATAGGTGTCCAGCTGGATGTCGGCGGCATGCTTGATGAAGACAGAGGCCGAGGCGGGAGAGGGCTTCTTGCCGATCCCTTCATTACCCTCCGGCAATACCACATGCACCCTGGCCACCAGCACCCCGTCTATTTCGGAGAGGGTATGGGAGATCTCCTGTGCCTTGGCGTAGTTGAGACGGGCCCGCTCCTCGGTCGGCGAGGAAATGAGGCCATCCTTGGGAAACACGTCCTGCAGCGTGGAGAAACTTTCGCGCGGGTAGCCCTTGCGCTTGAGGGTCTCGATGGCCTGCGCCACGTCGGATTCCTCCACCAGCAGCTTGATGTTGCCGTCCTTGTCCGGCTGCTTGTCCGAGGAGATCCCCTCGGTACGCAGCAGCGCCAGCATCTCGTTCCCCTCTTTCTGGCTGACCCCGGTATAGAGCTCTACTTTGCAACCACTGAGCAGCAGGGCACTGAAAAGCACCCCCATCAGCATCGTTCTCTTCACACTACCTCACTGAGTCTTCAACAGGGTTTCTACGTTCTGGCTCATCTTGCCGACGGTCTTGGCGATCAGTTCTTCCTGCATGGTGATGCGCATCAGCGACCACTGCATCTGCATCAGGCTGTTGGGATCGTCTCCCGGCGTGGAGAGTTCAGCCTTCAGGCTCTCCTTGGCCTCGGCGAACTGCTGCTTGATCTCCCCCAGCTCCCCCAGCAGGGAGCCGCCGATGCCCTGGGACGAAGGCCCCATCGCCTGCTCGAAACTAACGACATGGGAAGCGGGCGCCTCGGTTGCCTTCAGTTCATCCAGGCTGGTCACCAGGGCCTGCGCCGTTTGTGAAATCTCCATCACCCCTCCAGATCCAGTTTGTGCGAGTTGCGCATCAGATTGTTCACCATGCCGTTGAGCGGGATCAGGGTCATCAGCTCGCGGCGAGCCAGCTCGTCGAGATAGGCGAACTCGGCGGGTATAACCCCCTGCTCACCCTTGATCGCCGCCATCACGTTCAGCAAGACCTTCTCCCGCCGCGCGGCCAGCGGATCAAACTCCCGCATCAGGGCGCGCAATTCGGGCTGATCGATGGCGGCCATGACGGGTGGTCGACGTTCGCCAAAACGCTCGATCAGCCTGTCGAGCACCGGCCGGGACAGCCGTTTGCCGATCTCCTGTGCCGACTCATCTCCCCGTTGATAGATCTGCCACAGCAGATCTCGCTGGGCGGCAGGAGGAGCACCATCCAGCAGCCCCTCGAGCGGCGCTCCCTGTTGCCAACGGGCGAACAGGCTTGGCTCCTCCGGTTTGTCCAGCAGGCGTTCAAACTGGCGCTGCGCCCCCTGCCCGGGTGCCGGTGCGGGGGGCTCGACCCCGGTTCTCTGGGCGGCCTCACCGCCATCCACCCTCATGACGCCATCTGCTCGCGCAGGCCCGCCGCAAACAGCCGCAGGGCGGGTTGATCGCTGTCCTCCAGCCTCGCCAGCCGCGCTGCCAGCTCGTCATGTTTGCCGAGCCGCCATTCACACAGCGCGAGCCAGGGCTCCACATCCGGCGTACCCTGGGTTTCCCCCAGCAGCAGCGCCTCCTGATAATGCCCCTGGTTCATCAGGGATGAGAGGCGGATCAGGGTCACGCATTCCCCCATGCCGGGATCGTCCGCCAGCCAGTCGGCGATGGTGGTGGCCTCCCGGTGACAGTGATGCCCAGTGCCCGCCAGCGCCAGCTCGGCCAGCCATCGTTTGAGTTGGATGTTCATCATCAGATCTTCTGCAAGATGCCCTGCATCAAATCCTTCATGGCGCGGGTCACGGTGGAGTTGATGTTGTAGATAACCGACCACTTGTTGATCTTGTGCTGCAGCTCTGCCAGCAAGGCCGGGTTGTCCGGGGCATTCTTCATGTCCTCGATGGCCTTGTTGACGGCTTGATTGCTCTCATTAGCCTGATCTTTCAGCGCCTTGGCCACGCTATCCAGCGTGTTGTTATTGAGTCCACCGTCGGTAAAAAATCGTTCACTGGCCATGGTTATTCCCCTCTATTTTCTCAATGATCATGAGCCCCGCCTCGATGGCGTCGGCCTCTCGTTCCCACTGTCGATACTGCAGTTGAGTGCCTCCACGCAGCAGTTGCCGCTTCACCTCCCCCTGTGCCTGGATGAGCCTGTCGTGCAGCTCACGGGCAAACTCGGGGTCAGCGCCGGACAGTCGTGCTTCCAAATTGGTCATCATGACGCTCGACTCCTGTTAACTTGACGATGTATTGTTGCTTGCCCTTGCTGACCACCACGGCATCGGGACGAATGGCCAGCACCCGCACCCCGCCCGTGGTCGCCCCCCCGACCGGATAGCGTTGGTTGTCCTTCAGGATCACGTAGGGCACTCGGCCCAGCGACACGCTGCGCACGTCGAACTCCAGTTCATCCTGGCGTGGGGTCCGCTCCTGATTGACCAGTTCCAGCACGGGATGAGAGCCAAACTCCCGGCGAAATTGCTGCTGAGCCTGCTGGAATTTGCCGAGCCGGGCGCCGTCAAGCGCACCGGAAACCTCGATGCGATCACCCGTCTCCCGTATGCGCAGCAACCCGGCCAGGCCCTGCTCCTGCAGCAGGGTATCCAGCCGCTTGCGATAGGCGCCGGCAACCTGCACCTGGTTCTCTATGCCCAGCACCCCGGGCACCTCCTGCCTGAGGAGGGACTCCAGCCTGCCCCACTTCGGATCCTGCGCATCGATCTCGCCGCTGAGCCGCAGCCAGCCCGGCTCCTTGCCATTGCGGATCTGGAGCTGCTCGTAGCCGAGCTTCTGCAGGATGAAGCCAGCCCCCTGGCGCAGATCCTCCATGGAGCGGATGTCCAGCCGGTAATTGAAGCCGTTGCCGTCGAGGTACTGCTGCAGGGCGAGACGGGTGCCGTTTTCGTCCACATAGCCCGACAACTGCCAGAGCCCCTGCCCGCCACCGCCGAGCACCACCTGCTGATAAGCCGGGGCGACGAGGAAGCGCCGCAACGCCTGCTCCTTGCGGGCGGCATCATTCTCACCGTTGCCCTGCCACCAGCCGTGGCCAAGCAGCGCGATCAGGGCGACCACCAGGGTCAGGCAGAGCCCCACCACCCACAGCTCGGCACGACCGGCACGCCGTGGTTGGCGCGGCGGCGCGACCATGGCAACCGACGGTTCCCACTGCTCGGGGAGCGAGAGACTGTCGTCGCAGAAGCTCCAGAGCAGGGGACCGGCCTCCAGCCGGGTGGCGGCCTTGAGCAGGGTGCCGGCGGCCAGGGCGATGCCGTCCTGGGTCGGGGTGATCCCCTCGGCCCACTCCTGCAACGCGATACCCTCGGCCGTCACCATCAGCACCAGATGGACCGGCGCTACCCCCTCATCCACCAGCACCAGATCGGCCTGGAGGGGATCGGACCCCATCACCAGGCGTCCCTCCGGCAGCGGTACTTCAGCCCCGCGGTTCAATCCGCGATACAGACGGCACTTCCAGCTCATCGGGTTTCCCCATCTTTCATCCCTTGCACGCACCAACTGGCGGCAGGGCTGCATTTTTTATCCTTGCTCATCTCAACCAGACGCCACCCCAGCTCTTTCCCCATCTGGCACTGAGTCAGGGACGAACTCTTGCCCCCCTGGCGCAGCAGTTGCTGCACCTCGCGAGCCGCCGCCAGCGGCTGGCATTGGGCACCGCCCAGCACCTTGCCGAGGGAGAGGCTCTGGTTTGACAGCTCATCGGCACCCAGCACACCGGCGCGCAGATCCTGGCCATGGCCCAGGGACAGATAGTGGGCGATGCCGTCGTCGATCACCCTCGGCTCTATGATGAACAACCGCACCGCGCGCCGGGTCTGGCTCTCCTTGCTGCGAAACAGGGCTCCCAGGTAGGGGATATCTCCCAGGAAGGGAACCTTGCTCAGGCTCTCGCTCAGCTCATCGCGATAGATGCCGCCGATCAGCAGGCTCTGACCGTGACCGACCCGAGCTATGGTGTCCACCACTGTCCGGCTGATGGTCGGAATGCCGTCGATGCCGGAGCTGTTGGGTTTCTGATTGCCATCCTCGATGTGCAGGCTGAGGCTCACCTCCGATCTGTCCCCCAGCTGGATCAACCGCGGCGTCATCCGCAACATGGTGCCGTAGGTGATCCCCTTCAGCTCGGCGACGCGCTCCCCGCTGATCTTGATGTAATAGGTCTCGCTGTGATCGATCACCGCCTGGGTGTTCTCCTGGGTCAGCAGGGTCGGGCGAGAGATGATCTGGGCATTGCCCTCGTTCTCCAGCAGATTAACCCGGGCCAGCAGGTAATCGAGCCCCTTGGCATCGACCAGGCTGCCGAGCGCGGCCCCGCCTTCGATCCCCTTGCGATCTCCCGTGGTCTTGATGATCACCTGCTGGTTTTTGCCCGTGCTGATCCCGACCCGCCAATCCACCCCCAGCTGGGAGAGATCCTCGGCGTTGATGTCGATGATGGAGAGCGCCACTTCGATGCGGGCGGCGGGCTTGTCGAGCGCCGCGATCAATTTGCCGTACATCGCCATCCGTTCCGGCGCGTCGCGCACTATCACGGCATTGAGCGCGGGATCGGCCTGGACGACGGCCTGTCCCGAGGTGGACACAGCCCCCTTGTTGCCCTCCCCGTTGACCACCTGTACCCCGGCATCGCTCAACAGGCGGGCCAGTATGGTGGCCACACCCGGCGCGTCCACATCGGTATCCCGGTACTGGATGGAACGATCGACGGCCGAAGCATACTTGAGCGGAAATACCTCGATGGCCAGCGGTCCCGTCTTCTCGCTGCGCAGCTGAAACTGCTGCTCCAGCGCCACCGCGGTCTGCTCGATCAGCTCCAGATAGCGCGGAGGGCCGGAGACATAGACCAGGCGATTGTCCGCGTCTGGACGCCAGCCGAATCGGGGCTCCCAGATCCCGGCGCGCTGCAGCGCCTGCTTGAGTTCCGCCGCTCCCGTCCGCTCCAGGTTGATGAGGCGGGACTGCACCTCCCCGTTCTTGAACACATAGAGCACGCTGCCGTCGTAGTACCAGACCAGGTTGTAGAGGGAGGCAAGCTGCTGCAGAAAGGCCTGAGGCTCATCGTGTTCGAACTGGCCGTTGACCTGATCGTTGACCTTGTCGCTGACAACGACCGACACCTCGTAGTTGGCTCCGAAGTTGACCAGCACATCGCGCAAGCTCTCCCCTTCCGCCACATAGTTGTAAGGCATGGGTAGCCAATCCAGCTCCTGGGCCGTCGCGGGTCGCAGCGCGAGCAGGGTGCCGATGCAGAGTGTCAGCAGAGGGCCTGTCAGGCGCAGCACACTCAGCCACACTCTCGGCCGCACACTCAGGGGTGCCATATCATCTGTCTCCATTGGGGGGCCAGGGCGGCCTCGGTCAATTGGGGCTCCAGTCGCTCCAGCAGGGCGATGTGCTGGCTCAGACGCTCTTCCAGCCGTTGCTCGTCGAGCCACTCCAGGCCGAGCCTGGCCTCCAGCTGCAGGTTGCCCAGACCATCGAGCACCAGCGCGTGGGGGGCCTGACGTCCCCAGGCCACGACCTGTTGCAGCAGACGCTTCAACAACGCCGGATCATGGACCTCCCCGTGCGCGCTCAGGCTGCTTGCCAAGGGGGTGCTCAACAGCAGCTCGCCGGCTCTGGGGGTCAAGAAGAGGGGGTAGCCATCAAGCCGCAGCTGATACTTTCCCTGGGCGTCGGCAACGAAAGCCCCTTGGCCGAGCTTTGCGGCCAATCGATTCAGTAGAATTTGCATAGTTCCTCGGGCTGGCTAACGCTCGGGCGGCTGCCAGTAGAAGTGATCCTGACCCAGGGCAAGCCCCCTCTCAACGAGCCAGGTGTGCAGGGTCCGGGCCGCCGCCGGTTGCTCCGGCAAGGCGCACAGGGCTTGCCAGAATGTGCCGAGCTCGATGGGGACAGGCATCAGGCAATCCGGATCCCCCTCTTGGGCCTGCCTGGCATACCAGGCAGGCCACGCCAGCTGGAGACGCTCCTCGCATTGCGTCCTCTGCAGTTGCAGCTCCTGCTCACGCCTCGACAGCTGGGCAAGCTGCTCGGTTATCCGCGCCTCGAGATCCGCCGGGGCCTCGACGACCGTCTGCCAGAACACCGACTGGGCATTCAACTGCCTCCGCATCACCTGCAGCTGCTCCAGCTCGTTGAGCCAGCTGCCGTAGAGAGGTTCCAGGCGTTGAACCCACCAGCGGTGCAAGGGATGGAGCACCCAGTGCCACAACAGTGGCCACTCGGCCAGGTTGATGGGATCACCCAGTTGCTGCAACCAGTCGCTGCGCTCACTGCCCGCGGCACGCAGGATCTGCTGCAGCTCCTGGCGTGACAGGACCAGGGCAGCATCCAGACGGCGCTGAAACCAGATGGATTCCAGCAAGCTCTCCAGCCGTGCTCTCGGCACGAGGCGCTGCAACAGCGCCATCTGCTGCGAGGTGATCACGCCGGCCTCCTGATAACAGAGCGCGGAGAGCCGCCCGACCAGACGATCTCGCTTCAGACTGTCTGACTGGACAACGGTGACCCGACGACCTGCAAACAGGCCCTGGTTCGGTGAATGGTGATCTTGCTGGCTCATGCTATGCCTTGCTCATCTTGCTGCGGGCAACGATGGGATGATGTGTCGTTATGGGGGCCATTCTATCCATTGCGTCCTCCGCTGGCTTATAAAAAACGTCAGATTATTTTAGTCCGGCGTTAATCCTTCCCATGCCTGGCACGGCTCGGAGTACAACCGAAACGGCGGCGATAGCTCTGGGTAAAATAGGACTGGCTGGAGAACCCGGCCTCCATGGCGATATCGACGATGCTCATCTCGCTATTGAGCAATAACTGATGAGCATAGAGAATACGGCGCTCGCTGATCCAGGCTCGCGGGGAGACGCCATAAATAGAACCAAATAATTCCTTGAAAGTCGTCAGCCCCATCCCGAACTCTCTGGAGAATTCGCTCAATTTCCACTCCATCAAATAATGCTTCTCCATGAAGTGCTGCAGTCGCTCGACCTGGCGGTTGCTCAACTGGCGCAGTATGGACATTAATTGAGGGCCCTGTTCACCGAATGCCAGCAGGAACAGCAGTTCCTCGGTACGCAATTGGGAGAGCGCAGGCGGATATTCATGTTCGGTCAGGCCTCGAAGTCCCTGAATACATTGCTGTAATAGGGGAGAGGCATGGAATGGCAACAAGCTGGGTGCCATGCCATCTATTCGGGGTACCTCGCTCAGCAATGCACCGAAGCGTTGCAGGAATCCCTGCAAAAAACCACTCGAAAGGGGTAGCCAAAGCAGATGGCAGGGAGCGTTACCGGTGCGGACCGCATAATTGCCACGACGCACGAAGATCAGCTCGCTGGAGGATAATTCATGGGTCTCGGTGCAGTCCTGCCAGGTCATCTCTCCCTCCAAAAGGATATATATCCCCTCTTGTTGATGTTCGATGACGCTAACATCAGACATGCACCATTGGAGCTGGGTTATATCACCCTTCTCTGCGGTAGAAATGCCCTTCATATTTTTGTTTTCCTGAATCTGCGCGTGATGCCAGTGACACCTCGGCGAGATCAGGTCTTCGCAGGGTGCCTTATTATTGGCGTTTTATTTATTTGTTTAGAATTAACTGATTCCAATGTGAACGGTTAATTAATCGACATTGAAATAGGGGGAGGCATCCTACAACAGCTATTAGCAGAAAAACCAGCCAAAAATTAGAGCCAATGCACTACAACCGCTCTTATTAAAAACAATTGCCATTTCAAGAGATAGTTCGTTAAAAAAATAAACATCTCATTTGATTCAACGAATCGGCAAGCATTTGATTTCAATGTTATTTACAAGACACTCATCTACCGACATTGTGGATAGCAGGATCTTGGTTTCAAATTAATAACGACGGACTCGCCATTAAACGCCTTAAAAACTTCCTGCTGATGGGCGGCTTGTATCGCCGAATTGCCAATAAAACGCAGCCGGGTGCGCACATAAATTTGCCCCTCGGCCAGTTGCAAGGGGGCCAGCCGCAGATCAAACATCAGTGGCAATACTGTCACCTCGTATTCGGTCGCCGCCACGGGCAATGGGCGACCGTCCATCATGCTCAGCACAACAACCTCTACCCTGGCCGGGCGCGGCAGGGGGCCAACGAGACGCACCTCTCCCTTCAATTGCGGGGAAGAGGGGGGCACCACCGGGGTCGCCACACAGCCACCGAGCAGGGTCAGCAGCCCCCACACCAGCGGGAGCCTCATATCGCACGGATCCTGCGTTCGGTCAGGGGCTGGTGCTCCCCCTGCTGCAGGCGCTGCAGCGTCAGCTCCTGCGACCTGTCCAGGCTGATGCTCCCTCGCAGCAGCGTCGACAGGGGCAGTTGCCTCGTCGTGACCGGCACAGCCGTCATGGTTCGGTCGGCAAAGGTTCCCATCGTCTGCTCCACCGCCTGAAGCACGGTGCCAGCTTGTGATTCCTGTATCTTCATGGCTTACACCCTGACCCCCATCATCTCATCACCGCAGTGCTCCGACTGCGGTTGAGGCAGCAGCAGTTCCTGCCAGAACTCGGCATGATCCAGCATGCTGGAGAGACTCTCTTCGAGGTGCGCCAGCGTCAGCCGACTCACGTTCATCTGACGATAGAGCTGCACCGTCAGGCTCTCCTCATCGAAGCCGAAGTGCAGATTGAACTGATACCAGTGGCGATTGAAGCAGGCCAACTGGCGAAAGATCCCCTCCCCCACCTGATGCAGCTCGGCCACATCGACCTGCAACACCAGATGATCCCGCTCGGGGACCAGGATCAGGCTGAGCTGCAAGCGCTCGTCAAAGCACAGCGCCGCCACCCCCTCCGTATTGAGGGACAGGGATGGCAACCCGTATTTGGCCGCAAATTCAGTGAGCAATCGATTGATGGTGGCAGTTAGGTCCATGATGTCCTCCAGCAGAGAGAGGAGGATGTTAGCCTGCCGGCGCGGCGCGGGCTGTCACTCAAGGGCGGCACTTTTAAGAAAAATGGCCGAAAAAAGGCGCCAGAAGGCGCCTTGAAGATCACGTTGCGTTTATGCGACGCCAAATGCGGCGCGCATGGCCTGATTATGGCTCTGGGCATATTGCTGCATCATCTGCAGCACATCCTTCATGAAGCTGGCGTTGAAATTCATCAGATCTTCCACCTTCTGCTTCTGGGTCTGGGCAATGCTGGAACGCACCTCATCTTCCTTGGCATCCGCCTGGGAGTAGCCCTGATGCAGCTGGATGGCGCTATTGCCCATCTGGGTGCCTCCCTGCAGCACGGTACTGGCCAGCTGCTGGCGGCTATTATTGGCTTCGAACTTCTTGTTCAGGGTCTTCAAGGCCGCCTTGTCATGCTGGTTCCTCGTCGCCAGTTCCTGGCCCGCATCCCCCACATCAAGGCCTGCCGCCTTCTTCATCTCCCCCACCTGCTGCAGACTTTTCTCTCGCCCGGCGATGTTGGCGTTGAGGGCCTTGTCCTGCTTGATGGCCTTGACCGATTTGCTCATGGAGAAGCCCCCCATGACAGCCGAGATCCCCGTCATCACGCCGGACACCACCGCCATGGCGATCATCAGCTTGGCGCCGCTGCGCATCTCGTTCACCTGATCCTGCTGGGCGGAGATCACGGCCAGATTCTCCATGTCCCGCTGCAGCAGCCCCATCTCGCGAGCCTTGCGCGCCATCTCGAACAACAGGCTCATGATGCTGAGGACGTTGTCGAGCTCAGAACCGCCTTTGGTCAGCAGGCCCACATCCGGCCCCTGCCGTGGCCGGATCAGTTCGGGCCTTGGCTGGGATTGGGGTCCCTTGGCGGGTTGGTTATTGCCCGCTTCATGGGACGTTCCCTGTCTGATGACGCCTTCCTTGCCCTGGATCCCTTCACCGCCGACGGAGATGGTGTTGTTAGTCTGGGTATTGCTATTGATCTGCATATCACAGTCTCCTTAAATGGCTGCCGGCCTGCTGGCGAGGTTGTTGAGCATGGCCCCCTTGGCCGTGATCATCTGGAAGATCATCTCCATCACCTGCTGGAAGGCCTCCGTCATCTGCGACAGAGCCTCCTTCAGTTTCTCCATGACCCCTTGCAGCAAGGTCATGGCCTGACGGTTCTCCAGCAGATCCGCCTGCTTGTTCTGCACGTTGGCCTGCTGCGCGCTATCGACCGTCTTGGAGACGCCATTGCCCACGTCGAGCACGAGATCCGCCGTCTGGGTACCAAGCTTGACGGTCTTGGCGACAGTGCTCGCGGCCGAACTTCCCAGCTTGGCGGACAGATCAGCGGCTTTGACGGCCATCTTGGCGGTCACATCGGCCACCTTGCCGCCTATCTTGGCGCCCGCCTTGGCGATGGCTCCGGCGGCCCCGGCGCCAAAGGTGACCACGGCAGACAGCACGGCAAGGGCTATCTCTATGCCCATCAGGGCGGGCCCCAGTTTGTCCATCACCTCCTTGGAGATGAGGCCATCTGCGGCGGCCTGCTGCACCGCCATGTTGACCACACCGACCACACCACCGGCGATCATCAGGGCGCCGGCTGCGGCACCGACCCCGGTGGCAACCAGGATGGCCCCGATGACGATGGAGGCGATGGCGCTGATCCAGCCGAAGATCTTGGAGGCCAGGCCGGACTTCTTGGCCTTCTCGGCGGCCTCGCTGGCCTCCTTCATCTTGGTCTGGTTTTCATCGATCTTTTTCAGGTTCTCGGCGCGGGTTCGCTCGATATCGGCCAGCTTCAACTTCTTCTGGGTCTGCTCCAGCTCGCTGGTCATCTTGCCCAGCTCGATCTCGAACGCCTCGGGGGAGGTGAAGGCCAGCCTGGTCAGCAGGGTACTGCTGCCCAGCAACTTGGCGGCGTTGGCGGCCCCCTGCTGGACCGTCTTCATCAGCTGGCCCAGTTCCTGCTGCTGAGCCGCACTCACCTGCTGGTTGATACCGGGCTTGGGTTGCGGCAGAGCCACCCCCTGAGCGCGCCTCCCGTTTCTGCCGTTAATCTCTCCGGCCGCCACCTGGGTAGTCTGACCGGCGCCCTTGTTGCCCTCGATCAGAGGAAGTTGAGTCCCTCCGATGGTGAGAGGACGATCACTGCTTATCGGATGCATCATCCATATCCTTTTTTGCTTTGACTGCTTCCAACATGATGCCGGAGCGAGCGGCCAATTCCGCCAGCTCCGGCTTTGCTGCCGCCAGCAATTGGGCCGAGTGGAAGCCACTCTCGGCCCCCTCGAGCTCCCCCATCTGCAGGAGACACTCGGCGGCATGGAAGGGGTAACGAGGCTCCTGGAGGTCCATCATGGCGCCATAGCTGTAGCTGTCGATGGCCAGCTGGAATTGGCCAAGCGCCTGGCGGCAAGCCCCCAGCCCCAGAAAGAATCGGGCCTCGTAATGATCCAGCACGCAGAGGGCCTGAAAGATCTTGTGCGCCTCCTCATACTTGCCGGCGTGATACTGGTTGAAGCCCAGGGTGTAGAGCTGCTCAAGGGTGTCGCTGGAGACCTCATTGAGCATGGCAAGGGTGCCCCCCTCCTGCAGGAAGGCCTCTACCGCCTGTTCGTCCACCTGGGTCATGTCGTGTTCCATTGCTGCTCCTGAAAATTAAATGGCCTGAAGGATCTGTTGCATGACGCTTTCATATTTCTGGATAAAGCGATTCAATGCTTCTATGACCGAGTTATAGCGAGAGCTGATGTCATTCAGTTCGGTGGTTTTCTGACTTAGCTTGTCATTGAGTGGTTTGGCTCTGTCGCCGACCGTGGTCGCAAAATTGCTCAGTGGATTATTATCTTTCTCATAGCTATAAGAATCTTTCACCTCACTCAAGGCACCGGTATCTTTCTTAGGTGAAAGCAGAAAATCTTTTATCGACAGGAATACAGGGCTGTCTTTCGACAAATTAGCTGGATCTATATTTCTCTCGGTTGCGATGTCTTTCAGCAACTGATATTGGGGATTGTGCTGACCATTCGCATCTTTTCTGGCAAATTCCGCATGACTGCTATAGCCATACAGTTTGTAGTCAAAGAGATTGATGCCATCCTTCCCGGTGTACAAAGTACCATTGTCCTTTTTGGCTTGCGCCGTGCTGATCTCCGACTGTATGACCGAATAGGTGCGTAACTCGGCGGTCAGCTTGCCCACCTCGTTCTTGAGCACATCCCGCTTGCTGCTGTGACTGCTCATGGCATCGTGCATGGCCCCGATGACATCGTCATCGATCCGATCCGGCGTCAGCGAATAATGGGTCGCGGCCAAGAACTCTCGCAGGGTATAGCTCGTCTTGCCAGTCGCTGCCGCAGCGTTAATTAATTTCTTGAGCTGTTCAAAGCCGGCTTTTATCTGGGCGTCGTATTGCCCCCCTGGATTCACCGAATCGGCCGGCATAAAATAGGCGAGCACTTTTTTCAGCAGTGCTTCATTGTCGGTCACGACTTGGCTGTCAAAATATTTACTGTCTATTTTAGGGTCATGGGTGGCGGTAATTATTATTTTCTTGTCTTTGATAAGCTTGGCCAGCTCATCCAATGCCGACGAACTGCCGCCTTGCAGCTGATCCAGTTCAACCTTTCCCAGATCCGACAGGAACAGTTGGGGATCTCTTTTATATGAGCTAATTTCCATCGCTATATCCTATATGACCAAACCGCGCATCATGGCCGGGCGCCTGGGGCGGATGCCGTTGTTATTCTCTGGCGGAGCAAGCTGGCGGCGACGATAAAGCTCCCCCAGCAATTCCTGTTCGGCCTGAGATTTTTCTGCCACCGACCCCTGTGCAAACAGCAAGCCGGTCACCTGCGGACTGATACCGAGGGAGTCCCACATCTCGTTCAACAAGGCCGTGCGGTGATCGCTGTCCCTGATCGCCAGCTCAGCCTCTGCAATCGCCGCGTCGTGCTCAGCGTCCCGGTGCTCTTTCATCTTGCCTCCTAGTCTAATTTCAGGTGTCGAACGTGCCTATCAAGGGAAGTCGTCGTTTTGTTGTTTTCTCATGGATGTCAACGAGATAACCTCGGCGACATCGAGTGAGAACCAACCCGGTGTGGGCTCTGCCGCCCCGGTCCAGCGACGATAGAAGCGGGACAGCCGTTCGCTGCTCAAGGGGCTGCCATTGAGCACGCTGACATTGCCATAGAGGTGGTAGCCTGCCCCCAGCACGGCAAAACCAGCCTGAGCCAGGAGATAGAGGGCGGCGAAGGGGTTGGTCAACCCCTGCCGCCCCTGCACCCTCTCGATGAACACGATCCAGATGCGGCGCTCCCCTCGTTCGACACGCCAAGCGACCCGCAGGCCGGCGTGCTCAAACAGATATCCCAGTGGGATCGGGGTGTTGCACAGGGTGTGCCTGGCGCAGGCTATCCCTCGCTCCGCAAACCAGGGCAACAGTGGATCACCGGTCACTGGCAGACCCTCCCGAGCGGCTGGATGTTGATCTGCTGGGTCAGCTCCTGATAGGAGAGCACCGGCAGGGCGTGGTAGTCCCCCTCGATGAGCTTGCGCACATAGCGGCGGATATCCATGGAGACGATGAGTACCGGCTTGTTCTGCATCTGGGCCAGATCCCCCACCGTGTGGCGGACCTGATCCAGAAAGCCCTGGGTGATGGTGGGATCGAGCGCCAGATAGCTGCCGGCACTGGTCTGGCGAATGCCGCCACGGATCTGCTCCTCCACCTGCTGATCGAGCAGGTAGGCGGGCAATATGTTGTTGCCGTTCGCGTACTTGTAGCAGATGTAGCGCTTGAGGCTGCTGCGGATGTACTCGGTGAGCTGCACCACATCCTTCTCCTTCTGCCCCCACTCCACCATGGCCTCCAGGATGGCGCGCATGTTGCGAATGGAGATGTCCTCCCCCACCAGCCGCTGCAGGATCTCGGTCATCCGCTGCAGCGGTATGATGCGCTGTACCTCCTTGACCAGCTCGCCATAGCTCCCCTCCATCTGCTCAAGCAGATAGCGGGTCTCCTGAATACCGATGAAGTCCTCGGCATATTCCCGCAGCACGTGGGAGAGGTGCCAGGTCACCACCTGATCCGGGGTCAGGGCCGCGAGACGAGACTTCTCGAGCCGCTCCTGATGTTCGTTGGTCACCCAGAGTGTGGGCTGGCCCGGCAACAGCGGCGCCCCCTCCTCGAAGGGGATCCCCAGCAGCTCGAGCTGTGAGGCATTCTCCTGCACCAGCTGGTGGCCGGGTCGCAGCAGCCCGCGCGCCACCGGCACCTCCTGCAGCTGGATCAGATATTCACCGGGTCCCATCCCCTCGTTGAAACGCAGGTGGATCCCGGGGAACGGTACCCCCAGATCCAGATAGAGGGCCCGCCTGACCCGTACCAGCTCGTCGTTGAGGGCGATGGCCTCCAACTCGGCCTGCAGGGTCGCATCCACATCGATGAGCAGGGGCACCGTCATAGCAAACTCCTCCTTCTCGCCGAGCTTGCCCCTCGGCTTGCCGCCCGGCTTGGGCTTGCTGCGAGCCGCCGGGGCTCCGGCCCCCTGAGCCAGCACGGTCGGCAGATCCTGGCTGCCGTTCAGCACCTTGCGCTGGCGCAGTCCGATGAAATAACCCCCAGCCGTCACCACGACCGCCAGGGCGAAGAAGGTGATCATGGGGAAGCCCGGGATCAGGCCGAACAGCACCAGCAGCACACCGCCGATCAGCATCGCCTTGGGCTGTGCCACCACCTGGGCACCGATGTCGGAGCCGAGATCGGAAGACTCCTCGGACGACACCCGGGTGACTATGATGCCGGCGGTGATGGCGATGAGCAGGGCCGGCACCTGGGAGACCATGCCGTCCCCCACCGTCAGGATGGAGTAGAGCTGCAGCGCATCGGCGGCCGACAGCCCCTTCTGGGTCACCCCTATGGTGACCCCCCCCAGGATGTTGACGAAGATAATGATGAGGCCCGCGATGGCGTCCCCCTTCACGAACTTCATGGCGCCATCCATGGAGCCGAACATCTGGCTCTCCTTCTCGATGATGCTGCGGCGCTCCCGCGCCTCGTGCACGTCGATCACTCCGGCGCGCATGTCGCCGTCTATGCTCATCTGCTTGCCGGGCATGGCATCGAGGGAGAAGCGGGCGCTGACCTCCGCCACCCGCTCCGAGCCCTTGGTGATCACCAGAAACTGGACGATGGTGATGATGAGGAAGATGACGATCCCCACCACCAGATTGCCCCCCACCACGAAGTTGCCGAAGGTGTAGACGATCTGGCCGGCGTCGGCCTGCAGCAGGATCATCCGGGTGGTGCTCACCGAGAGGGCGAGCCGGAACAGGGTGGTGATCAGCAGCACCGCCGGGAAGGCGGAGAACTGCAGCGGGGAGTTGATGTAGACCGCCATCATCAGCAGCACCACAGAGATGGTCATGTTGATGGCGATGAGGATATCGAGGGCTACCGGCGGCAGCGGCAGGACCATCATGAAGACGATGGCGAGCAGCAGCACCGCCAGCATGATGTCCTTGCGCTCGCCGATGCGGCGCAGCAGCTCAAGGGAGCGTTGATTCATTCTGCTCTTCCAGTTCGAGATAGTGTTGATAGGCGAAGCGGGCTTCATCCAGCCGGCCCATCAGCTGACAGGCCCGGCTACGGCAGAGCCAGAGCGGCCCGTCCGCCTCCCCCGACCGCATCAGCAGCTCCACATGGGACAGCGCCTCCTCCCCCTTGCCCAGTCTGAGCTGGGCAACCAGCAGGGTGCGCCGGCCGGCCTGATGCTCGGGATGCAGTTGCAGCAGGGCGGCCAACAGGGTGCAGGCGCGATCGGGGTGGCCGTATTGCAGGTGCAACCAGCCGGTGAGCAGCAGCAGATCCTGCTGCCGTGACGAGAGGGTCATGGTCATACCTTGTGCAGCAGATGCAGCGTCATCTGCATCAGTTGTTCATCCTGATGCATCTGTTCGAGCAGGCTGGCGGCCGCCCGCAGCTCGGCGGAGTCTCCCTGCGACAGCAGGGCTCTCAGTCCCTGCATTCCCTGGTTGAAGTCCCCGGGCCGCAGCAGATCGTGAAAGCCGCTGGTGGGGGTCGCGAAGGCGAGCAGCGCCCGCTCCGCCAGACGCTCGGGATAGAGGCGGCTGATATGGGGCTCGATGGACTGGCCATCCGGCAGCAGGGCATAACGGCCTGGCAGACTGGTTTCCAGCTCATCCAGGGTGATGGCGCTGAGCCGTTCGATGCCTATATGGGCGGCGGTGATGCGACTCATAGGGCCAGCACCTCCCGCTGCAGCTGGGTCAGGGTGCGCAGCGCCTGGTGCAGCAATGGCAGGGTGAGGGCCCGCTCGTCCAGGGTGACGAACAGGATTAGCCGATCCTCGGCCAGCCAACCGACCCGCACCGGCAAGGCGGGGGCCTGGGCCGCCGCCGTCAGGGTCATGGCCCGGCGGATGGCGTCGCCGCTCTGGTGCCAGGGCAGGTTGCGGGCCAACCAGAGAGTCAGCTGTCCCTGGTGCTGCTCCAGTTGCAAGGTGCCGCTCTGCTCCAGCTCAAGCTGGATCAGGGGCTGAGGGTCATCCCCCAGGGTGAGGCCCAGATCCTGGCAAAACTGCACCAGCAGGGGGTCAATCCAGTTCATGATGGATCTCCAGATAGCTCGTCTTCTTCTCGTTCTATGGCACCATCGAGCGCCCCCTGGCAGCACTGCAGCAGGTTATGGCGCTGCTCCTCTTCGCTGAACAGCTCCACCGGCAGCAGGCGGATCAACCGTTTGAGCTCCTGGTAGAGCAGCACCTGCTCGCGGGGGCTTTCCAATTCGAGCCGCACGCCGATCTGTTCCACATCCAACACGCTGGCCCAGCGTTTCTCGACCAGGGCGATCAGATCCCCCATCAGATCAGAAGGCCCGTATGCCATGGGCCGACCCCTCCTTCACCCGCTGCCACAGATCGTCCACCTGAGCCGAGAGGGAGTTCAGCAGCCGCAGCTTGTGCATGTCGCTCATCACCCGCTCCAGCTTGACCGGATCGAGCCAGCGTTGCTGGGTGTCGAGATCGGCGCTGAGCGCCTTCATCATGAAGCCGGTCACCTTCTCCAGTGCACCGTTGCCAAACCGGCTGTGAATGTCGCGCCAGGCGGACGCGAGCGTGCGATAGTCCTGCACCGCATCGCGATAGAGATCCCGCAGCGCCTGCTCGCTCCCCACCCCCTGCCTGGCGGCTTCGGCCGCCGGCGCCGTGATCCTGGCCCCCAGCACGATGGCAGTGCCCTGTTCGTCGGCCAGCTTTGCCAGCGCCTGCTCGACCAGTTGCAGGGTGCCCTGCAGCTCGGGTCTTCCCGCCAACGCATCGCGGGCCCGGCAGAGCGCCTCGAACTGTTCGCTCACTTCCCCCGAGAAGCTCTCGAGGTAGGCCAGCAACTGGGAGAGATTGGCCAACCGGCCGCTGCCGAGGTGGCCGATCATCTCCTTGAGCTTCTGCTGGCGCTCGAGTTCCGGCACCTTCTCCAGATAGTCACCCACCAGGGCCTCGATCTCGCTGATCCTGGCGTGGCTGTCGCTCAGCTTGCGCTTGGCCAGGGAGAGTTCGGAGCGTTCGGAGAAGACAAAGGTCAGCTCTTCGGCCGCATCGGCCAGGGATTGAGCCGCGCTGGCCAGCACGACCCGCTCCCCCTGAAACTGGCCGCCCTGGGGCGCAATCTGGCGGGATGCCCCCTCCGCAACGCGCGGCTCCGGCTGGGTGGCCGGGTTATAGGGGTTGTTCTGGATAATGGCCATGGACGCTCCCGTGATGGGTGGATTGAGGAGGCGGCATTATAAAAATCCCCCCGGATCCCCTATGCCAAAATCGGCCGTGAATTTTTAGCCCGCTCCCAACGGTTTTCTAAAAACTCCCGGCTCGCGCTGAAATCCCGCGCGACCGTCCTCCCCTATAGTGGCCGCCAGTTTCATCAGCCCCTATCCCTATGACCCTCTCCCTCGACCACATCGCCGACCAGCTCAGCCACGCCATCGACGACTGCCGGCTGATCCAGATCCGTGGCCGGGTCACGCAGGTGACCGGAACCCTGCTCAAGGCCGTGGTGCCCGGGGTGCGTATCGGCGAGTTGTGCCATCTGCGCAACCCGGACAACAGCCTCTCCCTGCAGGCGGAGGTGATAGGTTTCGCCCAGCATCAGGCCCTGCTCACCCCCCTTGGGGAGATGTTCGGCATCTCCTCCAACACCGAGGTGAGCCCGACCGGCACCATGCATCAGGTCGGGGTGGGTGAGCATCTGCTGGGGCAGGTGCTGGACGGGCTAGGCAACCCCTTCGGGGGCGGCCACCTGCCGGAGCCTGCCGCCTGGTATCCGGTCTACCGGGATGCCCCGCCCCCCATGAGCCGCAAGCTGATCGAGCAGCCCCTCTCCCTCGGCATCCGGGCCATCGATGGCCTGCTCACCTGTGGTGAGGGGCAACGGATGGGGATCTTCGCCGCCGCTGGTGGCGGCAAGAGCACCCTGCTCGCCTCCCTCATCCGCAGCGCCGAGGTGGATGTGACCGTGCTCGCCCTCATCGGTGAGCGGGGACGGGAGGTGCGGGAGTTTATCGAGGCGGATCTCGGCGAGGAGGGGCTCAAGAAGGCGGTGCTGGTGGTGGCGACCTCGGATCGCCCGGCCATGGAGCGAGCCAAGGCGGGCTTCGTCGCCACCTCCATCGCCGAATATTTCCGGGATCAGGGCAAGCGGGTGCTGCTGCTGATGGACTCCGTCACCCGCTTCGCCCGCGCCCAGCGGGAGATCGGTCTGGCGGCCGGGGAGCCGCCGACCCGGCGTGGCTATCCCCCCTCGGTGTTTGCCGCCCTGCCCCGCCTGATGGAGCGCGCCGGTCAATCGGACCGGGGTTCCATCACCGCGCTCTACACCGTGCTGGTGGAGGGGGATGACATGACGGAGCCGGTCGCCGACGAGACCCGATCCATTCTGGACGGCCACATCATCCTCTCGCGCAAGCTGGCGGCGGCCAACCACTATCCGGCCATCGACGTGTTGCGCTCCGCCAGCCGGGTGATGAACCAGATCATAGGGTCGGACCACAAGGAGCAGGCCGGCCGACTGCGCAGCTGGCTCGCCAAGTATGAGGAGGTGGAGCTGCTGCTGCAGATCGGCGAATACCAGAAGGGACAGGATCCGATCGCCGATGAGGCCATCGCCCGCATCGAGCTCATTCGCCAGTGGCTCAGGCAGGGGACCCATGAACCGAGCTCGCTGGCGCAGGCCCTCTCCACCCTGACGGCGCTGACCCGATGATAGGCCGTTTGCAGAAGATCAAGGGGCTGCGACGGGAGCGGGCCGAGCAGCAGCTCGCCGCCCAGCAGGCCCGGCTGCAGCTGGCGCGCACCCGCCAGCGCGACGCCGAGCAGGAGACCCTGGATTACCGCCAGTGGCGCCAGCAGGAGGAGGCCCGCCTGTTCCTCCTCTGCCAGGAGCAACCGCTCGATCGCCGGGGGCTGGAGCAGTGGCAGCAACAGGTGGCCCTGCTGCGGGAGAGAGAGGCGCTGCTGGAGCAGACCGCCGCCGAGCAGGCCGAGCGGGTGGCCGAGGAGCGCAGCCGGCTGCAGGAACGCCAGCTGGCGCAGCATAGAGCCCGCCAGCAACAGGAAAAGTTTGCCGAACTTCACCGCCAGGAGCTGGCTTCACAGCGGGCCCTGCGCGACTACAACGAAGAGCAGGAACAAGAAGAGTTCCGCCAGCAGATCAGGATCTAACCAGCCATGAACCGAGTCACTTCCATCGGTGGAACATCCCTCCCTCCCGACGAGCCGCATCTCAGCCAGGCCGATCGGGAACAACAGGCCAGATTCGAACGGGCGCTGCGCCCTATCCGGGAGCCGCAGGCTGACCACTCCCAGCCAGAGCGGGAACAATCGGCACGATCCGAGCGGGCCATGTCCCCGGCTCGGGAGCCACGAGCCGACCTTTCTCAAACAGAGCAGCAGCGCCTGGCGAGAGAGCAAGGGCCCATGCTCAAGACCGATGACAGGCCACGAACACGCACGCCCTCGCCCCTTCCCTGTGTACCTCTGCAATATGCACCTCTGCAAGGAGAGGGGTCACACCAGGAGGCACGCCTCGAGGGGCTGTTGCCAGACCGGCACCAGGTTGAAGAAAAACGGCAGCAGGGCGAGCTGGAGTCGTCAACCGACCCCTGCTGGCAGGAAGAGGATGAAAGACGGGAGAGCCAGGCTGGCCTGGCGCCACTCTTGCCCCTGTCGGCGGCCTCATTGCCTCAGGATCAGACGAGCCCCTCCCCTGCGGCCAGGGCGACGGCTCGCCAGCCCGGCGCAGAGCCCCATCAGGAGTCACAGATGGCCATTCCTCCCAGGCCACAGGAGGATGCCGGTTTGCCCGGGACGAACACGTTTGCCACCGAGCGCGAGGAGGATAGCCCCTCAGAGCCCGTGCCGACCTATCCTTCGCAACCCATCCCCCCCCTTGCCAGGACGCCGGGGGATCTGCAGCTGGCCAGGGTTGCCATCCCGGATCCCAGTGAGGAACTGGGTCGACTGCTGGAGCGGCTGGCGGTGGATATTCACCTCGAACTGGGGCGTGCACAGCGCCCCCCCCTGCTGCGCCTCAATCTGCCGGAGCTGGGGGAACTGGCGATCCGCATCGCCCGCCATCCGGGCGAGCTGCAGGTGGAGATCCTGACCACCAGCCAGGGGCAGTCTCAGCTCAGCCAGGGGCGCGGCGAGCTGCTCGACCGCCTGCAGCGGCTCTATCCCGGCGAGCAGGTCTCCCTCGATCTCTTCACCCGCGGGGATAGCGAGCAGGGCTCGCGCCAACGGAGATCCCTCTATGAAGAGTGGGACGCAGACGCATGATGCCCATCACACTGCCCGCGGCCTCCGTCGCAGAGCTGGCCCTGCAACGGCGTCTCAGTCAGCATCGCCGGCACTTCGACTGGTCGGGTGGCGAGCTATCTCTCTCCATAGGCCTGCCACCCGTCGGCCTGGATACCCGGCTGCAACTGCACTGGCAGGGACTGGCTCTGACGCTCGCATGCCAGGGCGCCGAGCTGGCGCGCTGGCTGGCCCCGGATCTGCAACAGGCGGCGCTGTTCAGCCTGCCCGAACCGCTGCAACTGGCGCTGATCGAGCGGCTGGGACAGCCCCTATCCGGCCTCAGTTGCTCGGCTCTCGTCCAGAATGCGACCAGCAGTCATGCGGCTATCCCCGGCGAGCCCGCGCTGCAGATCCTGCTGAAGCGGGAAGGCGTCTGCCTCTCGCTCTGGTTGCATCAACCCGAGCCGCTGCTGGCCAGACTGCCACCACGTCCACCCCGAGAGCGTCGGCCACTGCCACTGCTCCTCTCCCTGCGCTGGGGGGAGATGCGCCTCTCGGTGATGGAGCTGGCCGGACTGGCCTGTGGCGACGTGCTGCTGCCGCCGCCCCATCCGATGCTGGGCCAACGGCTGCTGGCCTGCCTGGAGGGACGCCCCCTCGCCTATTGCCAACCCCACCCACAACATCTGGAACTGACCGATATGTATACCGCCGCCCCCGATGAACCGCTCGGCCCGACCGAGCTGGAGAGCCTGCCCATTCAGGTGAGCTTCGAAGTAGGTCGCCAGACCCTGGACTGGCACAGCCTCACCAGCCTGCAACCTGGCTCCCTCATCGATCTCGGCACGCCCCTCGACGGGGAGGTGCGCATCTTCGGCAACGGTCATCGGATCGGCGTCGGCCGACTGGTGGAGATCCAGGGGCGCCTGGGGGTGCGTGTCGAGACCCTGAGTGGAGAGCCGCAGCCATGATCCAGCTACCGGATGAGCTCAACCTCATCGTCGGCCTCGCCCTGCTGGCCCTGCTGCCCTTCATCGCCGTGATGGCCACCTCCTTCGTCAAGCTGGCGGTGGTCTTCTCCCTGCTGCGCAACGCCCTCGGGGTACAGCAGATCCCCCCCAACATGGCGATGTACGGGCTGGCCATCATCCTCAGCATCTATGTGATGGCCCCGGTCGGTTTTGCCACCCAGGATTACCTGCGCCAGAACGAGGTGTCGCTGGCCAAGTCCGAGTCGGTGGAGAAGTTTCTCGACGAGGGGATGGCGCCCTACCGCGCCTTCCTCAAGAAGCAGATCAAGCCGCGGGAGCACGCCTTCTTCGTCGACAGCACCAAGCAGCTGTGGCCGAGCGAATATGCCGATCGGCTGGAGCCGGACAGCCTGCTGATCCTGCTGCCCGCCTTCACCGTGAGCGAGCTCAGCCGCGCCTTCGAAATAGGGTTTCTGATTTATCTCCCCTTCATCGCCATCGACCTCATCATCTCCAACATACTGCTGGCGATGGGGATGATGATGGTCTCTCCCATGACCATCTCGCTGCCCTTCAAGCTGCTGCTGTTCGTGCTGCTGGATGGCTGGGCCCGCCTGACCCACGGGCTGGTCACCAGCTACGGGGGCTGAGATGAGTCACGCCGATATCCTGCATTTCACCAGCCAGACTCTCTGGCTGGTGCTGATCCTCTCCATGCCGCCAGTGCTGGTCGCCGCTCTGGTGGGCACCCTGGTCTCGCTGCTGCAGGCGCTGACCCAGATCCAGGAGCAGACCCTGGGCTTTGTCGCCAAGCTGATCGCCGTGGTGATCACCCTGTTCGCCACCACGGCCTGGCTCGGCAACGAGCTCTACAGCTTCGCCGACATGGTGCTGTTCAAGGTGCCGCAGATCCGATGACCCTGGAGACCCTGCAGGCCCAGATGCTGGCCTATACCCTGCTGCTGCCGCGCTTCATCAGCTGCTTCGTGATGCTGCCCATCCTCAGCAAGCAGATGCTGGGGGGAGCCATGATCCGCAACGGCGTAGTTTGCTCCCTGGCGCTCTACGCCTACCCCATGGTGGCCCATAGCCTGCCGCCCGCCATGGATGGCATGGCGCTGGCCCTGCTGATCGCCAAGGAGGTGCTGCTGGGTCTGCTGATCGGCTTCGTGGCCGCCATCCCCTTCTGGGCCATAGAGGCGAGCGGCTTTCTCATCGACAACCAGCGCGGGGCCGCCATGGGTTCCCTGTTCAACCCGAGCCTCGCCAGCCAGACCAGTCCGACGGGCCTGCTGCTGACCCAGACCCTGATCACCCTGTTCTTCGCCGGGGGGGCCTTCCTCAGCCTGCTGGGGGCCCTGTTCCAGAGCTACGCCAGCTGGCCGGTGACCCACTTCTTCCCCGCCATCGGCAGCCAGTGGATCAGCTTTTTCTATGGCCAGTTCAGCCAGATGCTGTTGCTCTGCGCCTTGCTGGCGGCCCCCCTGCTCATCGCCATGTTTCTGGCGGAGTTCGGGCTGGCCCTGATCAGCCGCTTCGCCCCCTCGCTGAACGTCTTCGTGCTGGCGATGCCGATCAAGAGCGCCGTCGCCAGCCTGCTGCTGGTCATCTACATCAAGCTGATGATGGATCACGCCTATCGCCAGGTGCTGGCGGTGATGGATCCGCTGCGTCTGCTCGCCCCGGTGCTGGAGGCGAGATGAGCGGCGAGAAGACCGAACAGCCCACTCCCAAGAAGCTGAGGGACGCCCGCAAGAAGGGGCAGGTCGTCAAGAGCAAGGAGGTGATCTCCACCGCCATCATACTGGTGCTGATCGGCATGCTGATGGGGATGTCCGACTACTACCTAGAGCACTTCGGCAAGTTGATGCTGATCCCGGAGTCCCACATCCAGCTCCCCTTTGCACAGGCCCTCAACCATGTGGTCGAAAATCTGCTGCAGGAGCTGGCCTATCTGTGTATCCCGATCCTGGCGGTCTCCGTGCTGGTGGTGCTCGCCTCCCATGTCGCCCAGTACGGCTTTTTGCTGAGCGGCGAGTCCATCAAACCGGACATCAAGAAGATCAACCCGGTGGAGGGGGCCAAGAAGATCTTCTCCATCAAGAGCCTGATGGAGTTTGTCAAATCCCTGCTCAAGGTCATCCTGCTCAGCCTGCTGGTATGGATCACCATAGAGGGCAACCTGCATACCATGCTGCAGTTGCCGGGTTGCGGCATGGTGTGCGTAACCCCGGTGCTCGGCGCCATGCTGGGCCAGTTGATGGCCGTCTGCGCCATGGGCTTCGTGGTGATCGCCATCGCCGATTACGCCTTCGAGCACTTCCAGCACATCAAACAGCTCAAGATGAGCAAGGACGAGGTGAAACGGGAATACAAGGAGATGGAGGGGAGCCCGGAGATCAAGGGCAAACGGCGACAGTTCCATCAGGAGCTGCAATCGAGCAACATGCGCGCCGATGTGAAGCGCTCCTCGGTCATCGTCGCCAACCCGACTCACATCGCCATCGGCATCCGCTACGAACGGGGGGAGACACCGCTGCCGCTGGTGACCCTGAAGTTCACCAATGCCCAGGCGCTGCAGGTTCGAAAAATTGCCGAAGAGGAGGGGATCCCCGTGCTGCAACGGATCCCGCTGGCCCGCGCCCTCTATCGGGACGCCCTGCTCAACCACTACATCCCGGCCGACCAGATCGAAGCGACCGCCGAGGTGCTGCGCTGGCTGGAACAGTGGCGTCAGGCAGAAGGACACCATGCATCCTGATCGGGATTTTTTGCTGCACGATCGGATGACAATGGGGTAACGAGAGCCAGAGATCACGCTTCAGCAAGACACTCGTGTCGAACACTCCAGCCAGCACTAAATGCTGTACCGAGTGGCACACTCAGGATCACGGACACAAAAAAGCCCAAACGACGTTGTCGCTTGGGCTCTATAGATGGCGGAGGGGGTGGGATTTGAACCCACGGATGGTCGCCCATCGCCGGTTTTCAAGACCGGTGCATTCAGCCGCTCTGCCACCCCTCCGAACGGCGTGCATACTACGTCAGGCCCTTGTTCATATGCAATACATATTTGTTCTGGAACAATAAGCTACAACTGGTTGGAGGGCCGCTTGAAATCAGCGCTCGTCATCCACACATTCAGTGCATACAATGCGTTAACGAAGCGGAATCTGCCGCCTCAACCCGGAAATCAAGAGGACATCAAGATGGATACCCGTTCTATCTACACTGGCACCCAGGGTGCCGTGCGCGACACCAACAAGGTGCTGCGCAACACCTATATGCTGCTCTCCCTCACTCTTGGCTTCTCCGCCGTGGTGGCCGGGATTGCGACCGTGATGAACATGCCGCCCCTGCACTGGGCCATCTTCCTCATCGGCGTATACGGTCTGATGTTCCTGACCGAGAAGAACCGTGACAACGGCATGGGGCTGGTATTCACCTTCGCCCTGACCGGCCTGCTGGGCTATAGCCTGGGCCCCATCATCAACATGTACATGAACAACGGCGGCGGCGAGATCGTGATGACCGCCCTGGGTGGTACCGCCCTGACCTTCTTCGGTCTGTCGGCCTATGCCCTGACCACCAAGCGGGATCTCTCCTTCCTCGGCGGCATGCTGTTCGTCGGTTTCTGGGTGCTGCTGGTGGCCATGGTCGCCAACATCTTCCTGCAGATGAGCGCCCTGAGCCTGGCCCTGTCCGCCATGTTCATGCTGTTCTCCTCCGGCGCCATCCTGCTGACCACCCAGCAGATAGTGCGCGGCGGCGAGACCAACTACATCTCCGCCACCGTGACCCTGTATGTCTCCATCTACAACATCTTCCTGAGCCTGCTTAGCCTGCTCGGCGGCAACCGTAACTAATCAGGTTCGCTGTACGGAAAACCCCGCTTCGGCGGGGTTTTTATTGTCCACCGCCCCTGCTAGGGTGAAGGCGTAGTCAATGAACCGGCATGAAGAACCCGGCCCTGATTTGGATCAGGGCTCTTTCGTGGCCAACCGGCTATGCTCTCGCTTTCGATTCGCTCAAGGGTTTCACCTGTCCCATGTCCATGGATTTTGCCAGTCTGCTGCACCACTCAATGATTGCTCACCCTGTCGATAACAAGGCGCACGAGGACAGCCTCCCCCATGCCCATTGATCTCGCCGGCCTGCTGCGCCGCCTGCTGTCTGACAGCCATATCTACTTCGCCCTCAAGGTGCTGCTGGCCATCCTGGGGCTGCTCGCCTTCGCCCTGGTGCAGGGGGACATCCAGCTCACCGTATTGCTCTCCCTCGGGGTGGTGGCCGGTGCCATTGCCGAGACCGACGACAGCCTCTGGGGTCGGGTGAAGAACCTCGCCATGACGCTGGTGTGCTTCCTGTTCGCCTCCCTGTGCGTGCAATACCTCTTCCCCACCCCCTGGCTGTTTGCCCTGGGGCTCGCGGGTTCCACCTTCATCTTCGTGATGGTGGGGGCGCTCGGGCAGCGCTACGCCACCATCAGCTTCGGCTCCCTGCTGATCGCCATCTACACCATGCTGGGAGCCGCCAAGGCGCCGGATCTCTTCTATCAACCCCTGGCGCTGGGTGCAGGGGCCCTCTGGTACGGACTGGTCTCCCTCGTCTGGCTCTGGCTGCTGCCCTACAAGACCCTGCACGAGCAGCTCGCCCAGAGCTATTTCGCCCTGGCCCGCTATCTGCTGGAGAAATCCCGCTTCTTCCCGGCGGACGAGCACGGCGCCCAGGCCATTCGCCACAACCTGGCCCAGCTCAACATCAACCTGGTCAGCGCCCTGAACCTGACCAAGACGGCCCTCAATGCCCGGTTGAATGCCCGCTCAGGTCGCCGTCATCAGGTAGCCCCCGAGCTCGCCAGCCTGCTGCGGCTCTACCTGCTGGCGCTGGAAATTCAGGAGCGCGCCACCTCCAGCCACTACCCCTACAGCAAGCTGGAGGCCGAACTCAAGCAGGGCATAGTGCTGGACGGCTTCCAGGAGGTGTTCCTGCAGCTTTCTGAGGCGTGTCAGCAGCTCGGCTACGCCATCCTGGTGCACAAGCCCTACGTCCACCACAAGCGCATTCACTGGACCCTGGAGGCCCTCGGCGATCAACTGGAGTTCACCCACCTCAAGCAGCACTATCCCAAGACATTGCTGACGCCGATGAAGTTCCTGCGCCGCAACCTCGCCAGCATCAACCAGCTGCTGACCAGTGCCGAGGATCTGCAAAATCCGGCCTTGCCTTCCGCGGATCTGCCCGCCCTCGCCAACCCGGCCCCCTTGCCGCTGCTGGCCCTGTTCAGGCAACACCTGACCCCGAACTCCATGGTGTTTCGCCATGCCCTTCGGTTGTCCCTCGGCCTGGTGGTGGGTTACGGCATACTGCAGGCGTTCCAACTGGACAAGGGCTACTGGATCCTGCTGACGGTGCTCTTCGTCTGTCAGCCCAGCTACAGCGCCACCCGCCGCCGGCTGGTGCAGCGCATGCTCGGCACCTTCGCCGGCATCCTCATCGGCATGCCCGTGCTCTGGCTCTTCCCCGAGCTGCACCTGCAACTGGGGATCATGGGGCTCGCCGCCTTCCTGTTCTTCACCCAGGTGCGCAGCAACTACAGCGCCGCCGTCTGCTTCATCACCCTCTACGTTCTGATGGCCTTCAACCTGCTGGACGGCATCGGCTTCGCCATCCTGGGGCCGCGCCTGCTCGACACCCTGCTCGGCTGCCTGCTCTCCTACGCTCTGGTGGCCTGGCTCTGGCCGGACTGGCAGTACAAGCGGCTGCCGAGCCTCATCGCCAACTCTCTGTCCGCCAACGCCCGCTACCTCTCGGCTGTGCTCGCCAGCCTGCACCGCCAGCGGGACGAATCCCTCGACTACCGGGTCGCCCGCAAGTGCGCCCATCTGGCCGACAGCGAGCTGGCCATGGCCTGGCAGAGCATGCTGGTGGAGCCGAGCAAGCGCCGCCGCGTCCTCGATCTCTGCTTCACCCTCACCTGGCGCAACCACGCCCTGCTCTCCTACATCTCGGCCCTCGGCGCCCATCGCGACAAGCTGGAAGCCATCCCTGGGCTCGACGAGATCGGCCGTCACATCAGCCACACCCTGGAGCGGGCCGCCGGCCATCTGGCGGGGGAGATGCCGGCGCGGCTCGAGGGGCAGTGCCCGGAACTCGCCCCGGACAGCAGCGAGGAGCAGTTGATGCTGACCCAGCAGCTGACCCTCATCAGCGAGCTGGCGGACGAGTTGCTGAGCCTGGCCAACCAGAGCCGGTTGCTCACACAGGGACAAGGCGCTACCATGCCCGCCCAATCCTGATCCCCCCTTTGCGAGGAGCCCCCGATGTCTGAGCATCATCAGCTGGAATTCAACGGTCAAACCATAGAAACCGATGCCAAGGGCTATCTGCGCCATAGCGAGGAGTGGAGCGAGGCGCTGGCGCTGGTGCTGGCCGAGCGGGAGGGTATAGTGCTGGAGGAGCCCCACTGGGAAGTGGTGCGCTTCGTGCGGGCCTTCTATCTGGAGTTCAACACCTCCCCCGCCATCCGCGCCCTGGTCAAGGCGATGGAGAAGCAGTACGGCCCAGAGAAGGGCAACAGCCGCTATCTCTACAAGCTGTTCCCCGAAGGACCCGCCAAGCAGGCCACCAAGATCGCCGGCCTGCCCAAACCGGTGAAATGCATCTAATAAAAAAACCGCGCCAAGGCGCGGTTTTTTATTGCAGACGAAGGGGTCAGCCTCAGGGGTTGTAGGCCACCACAGAGCCACCGAGCCCGGTCATCTGGCTTATCTTGCTCTGCATGCCCTGCAGCCTGGCCTTTGAGACATCCGGTCCGATGAAGACCCGGGTGATCTGACCCTGTACCGGGGTTCTCGGCGAAGTCTGGGCCGAGTAGCCGGCGGCCCGCAGCTTGCTCACCAGGGCATTGACGCTCTCTGCGTTCTTGAAGGCGCCGAGCTGCAGGATCCAGCTGCCCTGGGCCGGGGCGGCGGCAGGAGCCGGCGTAGTCATCTTGCTCGCGATGAGATCGTCCATGGTCTTGATCTGGCCAACCTGGGGCTTGCTCGGCTCAGGCTTTTTCACCTCCACCGGCTTGGGGGGCACAGGTTTGGGTTTGGGCTGCTCCACCGGTTTCTGGGCCACCACCTCGGGTTTGGGCTGAGGCTTGGGTTGAACCGCTGGTTGCGTCACAGGCTGGGTTGTCGGCGCCGTGGCTGGCGGCTGCGCCTGCTGGCCGTTGTTCGCCAGGGTGACCGTATTGCCTATCTCCTCCACCTGCCACTGCTGGGCGGCAGAGGCCTGTTGCTGGCTCGCCAGATGTTCGGCAGGCAAGGTGCTCGCGGCCGACACCTGCAGCTCGGGCTTGGCCGGCTCGAGCTCGGGGCGCAGCGGGATGTTGGCGAACGCCTCGTCCTTTTGCTCCAGCTTGTTGCCGTCCATCAGATCCGGCAGAAAGATGACCACCAGGGCGACCAGGATGACGGTCCCCACCAATCTGTTTTGAAACTTCGAAGCCAAGTTAAGTCCTACCCATATTGCTTAATCGATGATGCGAACAAGAGTGGCAAGCGACTCAAGCACGCGTCGCCAACACCTCGGCGACAGTGTAAAACGAGCCGAACACAATGACCATATCATCAGGACTCGAAGCGGCCAGCGCTGCCTCATAAGCCTCGGTCACCGACTCGAACTGTACGGCCGGCCCCTGCTCGCCCGGCGTTGCAACCACCGGTGTTGCAACTAATAGTGCGGTCGCGAGCTGGGCCGAGGTGGCGGCGCGGGGGCCGTGCAGGCTCGCGAGATACCACGCATCGATAAGTCCATCGAGTTCCGCAAGCGAACCCGCCATGTCCTTGTCTTTGAGCATGCCGACCACGGCGCGCCGCTTCCCTCGGCAGGGGATCTGGAGCAGCTGGCTCGCGAGATAGGCCGCCGAGTGCGGGTTGTGGGCCACGTCGACGATGACCAGCGGGTCGTTTTGCAGTCGCTGCATCCGCCCCGCCAATCGGGCATCCGCCAGCCCCTGCCGAATGGCCGCCTCCGGCAACGGCAGCCCCAGGGACTCCAGCGCCGCCAGAACTGTCACCGCGTTCATCAGCGGCAGGGCAGGCTTGGGCAGGCCGAGCCAGTGGTTCAGACCGTGATAATCCCAGGCTGTTTCGTGCTCTTCCCCACGAAAATCGATGCCGACCTGGCGCAGGCAGGCTCCCAGATGCAGGGCTTCGCTCGCGATGGTGGCGGGCGGGTTCGGCTCGCCGCTGATGGCGGGCTTGGCCTTGCGATAGACGCCGGCTTTTTCCACCGCCACCGCTTCCCGGGTATCCCCGAGCCAGTCGCAGTGATCCAGCGCGATGGAGGTGATCATGGCGACATCGGACTCCACCACGTTGGTGGCATCGAGGCGGCCGCCCAGCCCCACTTCCAGCAAGAGCACGTCCGGCGCGGCGCGGCGAAACAGCCAGAGCCCGGCCAGGGTCGCGAACTCGAAGAAGGTGAGCGCTATCTCGGCGCGGGCCGCTTCCACCGCGGCGAACGCCTCGCAGTGCGCGTTCTCGGAGAGCTCGGCACCGTCGATGCGCACCCGCTCAGTAAAGCGCAGCAGGTGCGGCGAGGAGTAGACCCCCACCCTGTAACCGGCGGCCATCAGTATGCTGGCGGCCATGGCGCAGGAGGATCCCTTGCCATTGGTGCCCGCCACCGTGATCACCTTGAACGGCAGCTCGGTGAGCCCCATGCGACGGGCAACGGCCCCGACCCTATCCAGCCCCATGTCGATATTGACCGGGTGGATCTGCTCCAAATAAGAAAGCCAGTCGCACAGCGACCGGCTTTGGGAAGATTGCATCTGTGAACTCATCTTACTCTTCGATGACTTGAGTGTTCATCAGCTTGGCCAGCAGGCCGGCCAGGCGGTTGCGCATCTCGCGGCGATCGATGATGAGATCGATGGCGCCTTTCTCCAGCAGGAACTCGGAGCGCTGGAAGCCTTCCGGCAGCTTCTCGCGCACTGTCTGCTCGATGACGCGGGGGCCGGCGAAGCCGATCAGCGCCTTGGGCTCGCCCACATTGATGTCACCCAGCATGGCGAGACTCGCGGATACGCCACCCATGGTGGGGTCGGTCAGCACGGAGATGAACGGCAGGCCGGCCTTGGTCAGCCTGTCCAGCGCCGCACTGGTCTTGGCCATCTGCATCAGGGAGAACAGGGCTTCCTGCATGCGCGCCCCACCCGAGGTGGAGAAGCAGACCAGGCCGCGGCCTTCCTTGATGCTCTCCTCGACGGCACGCACGAAGCGGGCACCGACCACGGAGGACATGGAGCCACCAATGAAGGAGAACTCGAACGAACAGGCGACGACCGGCACCCCCTTCAGGGTCCCCTTCATCACCACCAGCGCATCTTTTTCTCCCGTCTCTTTCTGAGCGGCAGACAAACGATCCTTGTAGCGCTTGGAATCCTTGAATTTCAAGATGTCCTGCGGCTCCAGCTCGGCAGCCACTTCACTGCGGCCTTCGACGTCGAGGAAGCTCTCGAGACGGGCGCGGGCACTGATCCGCATATGATGATCACACTTGGGGCACACTTCGAGATTGCGCTCCAGTTCTGCCCGGTAGAGTACCTGTTCGCAAGACGTGCACTTGGTCCACACCCCTTCCGGGATGTTGTGACGACGGGGTGTCGTGATCTTGCTCTTGGGAAGGATCTTCTCAAGCCAGCTCATGGAATTCCTTAATGCTTTTGTGCCTGACAAAACACATCGGGCCTTGGTTGTTCAATGACTTAAGGGCTCGATGGCAATAAATAACGGGTCATTAAACCACAAATTTTCGGGCCCAGTTACTAAAAACTGGTCGTACCCGGTGCCGAGTCCGGCAGCCAGAGCGGGCCGAGGGGCAGCCGGGGCAGACCGAACTCATCCGGGTAATCCACGTCCACCAGATAGAGCCCCCCCGCCTTGGCGGTGGGCCCGGCCAGGTTGCGATCCTTCTGGGCCAGCACCTCGGCGATCCACTCCACCGGTTGGAGCCCCTGCCCCACCAGCAACAGGGAGCCGGTGATGTTGCGCACCATGTGGTGCAAGAAGGCGTTGGCGCGGATATCCAGCACTATGTAGGGACCCTGGCGGCTCACGCAAAGGTGGGTCACGTTGCGCCAGGGGGTGTTGGACTGGCAGGCGATGGCCCGGAAGGTGCTGAAGTCGTGCTCCCCGATGAGGCTCTGGCCCGCCTGGTGCATCAGTGCCGCGTCTATGGCCTCGTGGTAGTGGCTGACGCCGCTGCCGAGGATCGCCGGGCGATAATTGTGGTTGTAGATGACGTAGCGGTAGCGACGGGCGGTGGCGCTGAAGCGGGCGTGGAACGTCTCGTCCACCTCCTTGACCCAGCGCACGCCGATGTCCGGCGGCAGGTTGGAGTTGAGCCCCAGGGTCCAGGCGGACTCGGCGCGATTGGACTCGGTATCGAAGTGGATCACCTGGCCGGTGGCGTGGACCCCGGCATCGGTACGGCCGGCACACTGGATGGACACAGGGTGGTTGGCGATGCGGCTGATGGCTTTTTCCAGCTCTTCCTGGACGCTGATCACTTCTCGCTGACGCTGCCAGCCGAAGTACCGGCTGCCGTCATATTCAATACCTAGGGCAATTCGCATGGATGAAACTTGTCTTATGGGGAAAGGATGAAAGAAACGGGGCGGATTATACCCGCTTGGCGCAAAAGTCCCAAACCCGCCCCCAGCTGACCGGGCTTCTCAGGGCTTGCACCTTCGCCGGCATCCGCAGACGGCCAGGCTGCCAGTGAAACAAAAAGGCAGCCCGCAGGCTGCCTTCATATCGGTGGCTCGGCTTATCCCAGGCGCTTGAGCAGCTTCTCTGCCTCGTTGCGCTGGTGTTCGCTGCCCTGGGCCGCGGCCTCCTGCAGCAGCTCGCGGGCGCTCTCCTTGTCATCGATCTCGAGGTAGGCACGAGCCAGATCCAGTTTGGCCCCCACTCCGCCATCGTCCGCATCCACATCGAAGCCGGTGGACTCCGGCAGCACCTCGGGGAAACCGTCCAGCCCCACATCCAGGGAGAAGCCCTGATAAGGCTCCTGCTCGGTGCTGCTGGCATTGGCCTCCGCCAAGAGCTTGTCGATCTCGACGTAGTCGTTCGCCTGGGCCTGCTCGCGGGGCTTGACCTCCCTGGGCGGCTCCTCGTGGGGCTCCACCTCGGTGAAGGCATCCTCGAAATCGGCGAGGGCCAGCTCGTTGGGATCCCAGGCCTCCTGCTTGCTTGTCTGATCGAGTGCCTGATCGGGGGCCTGCTTGGGCTCGGGCTCGAGGCCGAGCTCCGCCAGCATGTCGTCCACATCGCTCTTGCCATAAGCACCGGCGTCGTTCTTCGCCGCTGGCGCCTTATCGGCGGGCTCGTCGAAGGCGGATTCGAAATCGCTCAGGTCGAAGTTGGCCAGCTCGTCGTCCCGGCGGCTTTGGGGCGCCGCTGCCTCCTTGGCCAGATCGGCGTCGAGATCCGCGTCCAGCTCGGCAAAGAGGGCCGCCTGCAGCTCCTCTTCAGTCATGATCTCATCGCGGGCACCCTTGGGCTTGTCGAACTCCCGGGAGAGATCGAGATCCGGCTCGGACTCGATGTCGAAGCCCCCCTCATGGGCCAGATCCAGTTCGGGTACCAGATCCGGATCCCGGTTCGCCGTGGTCACTGCGGGCTCCACGTCAAAGGCGGAGAGGGCCAGCTCGCCGTCATCGCTGAAGATGACATCATTCTTGCTCTGACCTTCCTCCAGAGCGCTCTCCGGTCCGTTGCGATCCGGTATGGGGCGCATGGGCTCGTCGTCGGCGATGCCCACCGTCATCAGCTGATCGAACTCGCTGCTCTCGTCCCCCATCACCATGGAGGTGGATTCGGAGAGGCTCTTCTCCTGCTCTTCCAGCTCGCGCCGGGCACGGGCCCGCAGCCAGAGCGTCACCAGCGCCAGCACCAGCAGCACGGGCAGCAGGATGATCATGGCGAGGTTCAGCGGTGAGGCGAGCAGCTCCATCACCCAGTTCTGTTTGGGTTCTGGGACCACCACGGGGGGCACCGGCTTGGCCTTGAGCTCGGCCACCTCTTTTTGCAGTGCGGTCTGATCCTGCAGCTGGGCCTTGAGGGTCTCCACCTCTTCGGTCAGGGACTGCAGACGCAGCTTGAGCCTGTGGTTCATCTCGGTGACCTGGCCGAGCTGGGCGTTGGCATCTTCCAGCGCCAGCGCCATCTCGGTGGACGGCTTGCCGACCGGTGCCACCACGTCGGCGGGCAGCGGGGCCGGCGCCGTGCCGGCGGCCGCACTCACCGGACTCGCGACCGGCTCGGCGGTCTTGGCGACCTCCTTCGCTTCGTTCGCCACTGGCGGAGTCACCTTGGGCGCCGCCGGAATGGGGGCGGCCTTGGCCACCGGAGCCTTGACGGGCGCGGCGACGACCTTGGTCTGAGGCTTGGCGGCCTCGGCCTGCTTGCTGGCCAGGTATTTGGGACTCAGCCCCTTCCAGCTGGCGTTGTCGCTGTTGAAGCGGCGACGGGCCTCGGCATCCGTGATGCGGTTTGCCTCGGCCGCCGTGGGCAGCAGGATGCGGGCCCCCACCAGGATGTGGTTGATGTTGCCATCGGCGAAACTGCGGGGATTCTTGTCGTAGATCGCCACCATGGTCTGATAGACGGTCACCCGGTTGGAGGGTCTGTGCTTGCTCGCCAGGCTCCAGAGGGTATCGGTGGAACGGACAGGGCCATAGCTGCCGACCTGGGTGCCCGGCACCTGACGGACGATGGGCTGCACCTTGGGCAAGGTGACAGGGGCGACCGGCTGGGCCTGAGGCTGTGGTTGCACCGCGGGGGGCGGCGTACCATCCGGGCCCTTGAGCTCGACGAAGAAAGGCTCGCGTCCCCCTTCGTCGGCCTGAACCGTGCCCAGAAGACCCAATGCCAGTAGCGTTGCCAGCGTTATGCGGGAGTGTCCCATGTTCGTTCCTTCGTATGACGGCCCTATCACATTGAAAAATCTGGATAGTTACCCCAAAACAATCGGCTCAATATAAATCAGGCGCGGGCCTCAAGCCAGCGATCCGACACATTTAGCGCTCAACTCGTGCCAGTGCACTGGCATCCGGCTAGAAAAAAGCTTAATCCACTGATCTCACGCCACATTATCAAATTTCCCGTCGGCGCCGTCAGTCCCGGCCGGGACCTTGCTGCCGACAGGCCCGCGGGGTGAGACGCCTTCCCCACCCCGGGTCATTCAGGGGCTCAGAGGTAGTCGCGCACCAGCAGTTCGGCAATCTGCACGCTGTTGGTCGCCGCGCCCTTACGAACGTTATCGGCCACGATCCACATATTGATACCGCTGGGATGAGAAATATCCTGGCGCACCCGGCCCACCAGCACCTCATCCTTGCCGGTGGCGTCGCGCACCGGGGTCGGGTAGTCGGCGTCGTCATCGAACAGGGTCACACCCGGCGCATTGCGCAGCAGATCCTTGACCTGCTCGGCGTCCAGGGGCTGGTGCAGTTCGACGTGGACCGCCTCGGCGTGGCCATAGAAGACGGGCACCCGCACACAGGTGGGGTTCACGGCGATGCTGGCATCCCCCAGGATCTTCTGGGTCTCCCACACCATCTTCATCTCTTCCCGGGTGTAGCCGTTGTCGGTGAAGGCGTCGATCTGCGGGATGAGGTTGAAGGCGATCTGCTGGGGGTAGAGGCTGGGCTCCACCGGGCGGCCGTTGAGCAGGTGGGCGGTCTGGCCCGCCAGCTCGCTCACCCCCTCCTTGCCGGAGCCGGAGACGGACTGGTAGGTCGCCACGTTGATGCGGGCGATCCCCACCTCGTCTTGCAGGGGCTTCAGGGCCACCAGCATCTGTATGGTGGAGCAGTTCGGGTTGGCGATGATGTTGCGGTTGCGAAAATCTGCCAGGGCATCCGGGTTCACCTCGGGGATCACCAGGGGGATCTCTTCGTCGTAACGGAAGCAGGAGGTGTTGTCGATGACGATGCAGCCGTGCTCGGCGGCAATCGGTGCCCACTTGGCGGAGACTTCGGCACCGGCGGAGAAGAGCGCTATCTGCACCTGGCTCCAGTCAAACGCCTCCACGTCCAGGATCTCGACGTTCTTGCCACCGAAGCGCACGGTATCGCCGGCGCTGCGGCTGGAAGCCAGCGGGTAGAGGGTCGCCACCGGGAAGGCACGCTCCTCCAGGATCTCGATCATGGCTTCACCCACGGCGCCGCTCGCGCCCAATACCGCTACGTTGAATTGCTGACTCATGTTCTCTCCTCTAAATGGTCCGGTGACGCGCTGGCATCACCCTGTGGCAGACGGGTCTGCCCGATAACGAGTTTGGCATGGCGCCGAACCCAGCGAGGGCGGGCCCCGCAAAGAGGCCCGCCCGCATGTATTCATGACGCCCGAACTAGTCGGGCTGGATGACGAAACCGAGGCGGGCCAGGGCCTCGCCGGCGAAGGGCCCCTTGAGGCGCAGGGACGAGAACTCCCGCCGCTCCGGGTATTGCTTGCGCTGCTCATCGAAGCTGCCGGCCTGGTGGAGGCGATTGCGAAAACGGGCATCGTCCCGGCGCACGTCATAGATGAGGTGAACCAGTTGCTTGATCAAGGCCTGATCCGTCGCCACCCCGGGCGTCAGTTCACGCACCTCGGGGGCGGGCAGCAAGGCTTGCAGATCCTGGCGTGGCACGCGCCCCAGCTGCTGGCAGAGCGCCTGATAGAGCATCCAGGTGCCGCGGGCCTTGCCCTCCAGGCTGTAACCCGCGATATGCGGGGTCGCGATCTCGGTATGGGGCACCAGGGCGGCGAGCGGATGGGGCTCCCCTTCCCACACGTCCATCACCAGCCGCAGCGGCTTGTCGCTTTGCTGGCGGGCGAGCAGGGCCTGGTTGTCCCACACCTCGCCACGGGCGGCATTGATGAGGAACTTGCCCGCAGGCAGGGTCGCGATCTCCTTCTCCCCCAGCAGGTGGAAGGTGGCGTCCGGGCCGCTGTGGGTGATGGGCACGTGGAAGCTGACGATGTCGGCTCCCAGGGCCGTCTGATAGTCGACGAAATGGGCCGCCTCGTCCGCACTGGCTGCGCGAGCACGGGGAGGATCGCAGCGCAGCACTCGCATGCCGAGCGCCTCGGCCTTGCCCGCCACGCACTCGCCGGTGTTGCCGGCGCCGATGACGGCGAGGCTCATCCCGCTCAAATTCAGCTCATGGCGCTCCGCCAGCACCAGCAGGGCGGAGATCACATAGTCCCCCACCGAGTACTTGTTGCAGCCGGGGGCGCTGAAGAAGGGAATGCCCCTTGTGGCCAGCAGGGCGCTATCCACGTGATCCCGACCTATGGTGGCGGTGCCGACGAAGCCGAGTCTGGGGCAATTGGCGAGCAAGGCGGCATCCACCCGGGTCACGGAACGCACCAGCAGCACGTCCGCATCCTGCAGATCCGCCGCCGAGATCTGTCGTCCGGGCAGGGGGATCACCTCGCCAAACTCCGCAAACAGCTCCCTTGCATGGGGCATATTTTCATCAACAACGATTTTCATCAGTTTCTCTATATGAGCGCGATGGCCCACGACCGGCCACAGGGGCGCCATTCTAGCGCAAAGCGCCCCGAGTTTCAGAGGCTTATTCAGGCTCGCCCGCCACCGTGGCCCCTTCTCCGTCCACCGCCTGGCTCATCCCCAGACTCCAGGCCCATATTCACTTTCGGGAACGCAACCTGCGCCACGCAATTGTAACCGCATGTTGTTGACTGGCCCTGACGCCTTGACCTCGGGGGTCTGGCTGGCACAATGGCGCCTCTTTTCCGGTGGCTGCCAAGCCGCCCCCCATATGAGCCCGATGATGCCGACATCCTCCTCTTCGCTACCGCGCAACCAGGTATTGATATTCAGCGCCGCCCTGATCCTGCCACTGACGCTGCTGGCCTGCCTGCCCTGGCATCCCTTCCTGAGCGATGCCCTGCAGTCCACCTGGCTCTGGTGGCCCTATGCCCTCTCCCGTATGGTGGACGTCCCCGGCCTCGCCATTAGCATCCTGGGGCTGGTGCTGCTGACCCGACACAAGCTGACGCTAAGCCTGCCCGCCCTCTTGGCCCTGTGCGCCGCCCTGTTCGCCGTATTGGCGGGAGACTGGCTCATCAAGAGCCTCATCAAGCAACTCACCGAGGAGCCACGCCCTTATCTGCTCTGGCTGGCGGGTCAGCACCTCATCCCCGACATCCACCAGTTCTACGAGGGCAGCAGCGCCCTTCGCACCGAACAGGTCCACGCCGCCAGCCAGTTGCTGGCGCTGCCAGCCTGGCTCGGCAACCATTGGCAGGGGGGGGTGAACTACGCCTTTCCCTCAGGCCACAGCATCGCCGCCATCAGCCTCGCCCAGTTCTTCGGCCTGATCTGGCTGGCGCGGGCTCCGGCCGGCGTCTGGTTGCTGCCCCTCTGGGCGGTGGCCATCGGCCTGTCGCGCACCCTGATCGGCATGCACTGGCCGCTGGATGTGCTGGCCAGCGCCCTGCTCGGCAGCCTCACCGCCCTGCTGGGGGCCCGCTGGTGGCTGCATCGCTACTGACAAGCGAACTGAACGCCGCGCACCAATGACAACGGGCACCCCAGGGTGCCCGTTTTTTTATCCGCTGTGCGGGCTATCAGCCCTTGTTCTGCCAGCCTTCCGGGTATTTGTAACCCTTGAAGCGCTGCTCTGCATAGGTCTTGAACGCCGGGGAGTTGTAGGCGTCGATCACGTCCTTGGCAAACGGCTTGCCCGCATCGGCGCTCTTCACCACCACCCAGTTGATGAAGTCGTAGCTGCGCTCGAGGAAGAGCCCCTCACTGAACGGAATGCCGCTGGAGGCGGCGAAGTTGCCGTTGATGACGGAGAAATCCACGTCTTCCCGGGAGCGGGGCAGCTGTGCCGCCTCCAACAACACCAGCTTGATCTCGTGGGGGTTCTTCACCACGTCAAACTCGCTCGCCTTGAGGGGATTGATGCCCTCTTTCAAGGTCAGCCAACCGAGATCCTGCAGCATCAGCAAGGCCCGCGCCTGGTTGGTGGGGTCATTCGGGATGGCCACCGTGCTGCCCTCGCCCACCTCGGCGAGCTTGCCCTTCTTGCCGGAATAGAGCCCCATGGGACCGGTCGGCACCTGGGTGATGGGAGCGAGCGACAGGCCCCTGTCCTTGGCGAAGCTCTCCAGATAGGGCTTGTGCTGGAAGCAGTTCACATCAAGCGAACCGTCCGCCAGGGCGATGTTGGGGGTCACATAGTCGGTGAACTCCACCAGTTTCACCTTGTAGCCCTTGGCCTCCAGCTGCGGCTTGATGGAGTCAATCACCATGTCGGCAAAATCCCCCACCGTGGTGCCGATGACGATCTCCTGCTTGGCGGGATCCGCGGCAAGGGCGGTGAAAGAGACACTGCTGGCGAGCAGAGCCAGGGCGGAGAGCTTGAAGAAGGAACGGCGCTGCATGGGGACTCCCTGTCAAAATAATCATCGAAACTGTGGTGGGTTGCGGTTTTTGCCACTGGGGTGACCCGCTACAACCATCTAGCCATCCAAATGGCTAATTGAGGCCACCATAGCAGAGCTTTTCCCCTTCGCCAAGCAACAAAATCGGGCAAGCTTATACATTTATGTCCAGAAGCCCTGGTATAAAGAGAGTCAATTGAGATGCTATCACCTCGAAGTGCTCGACATACTGATGAATAACTCCACACACCACAAAGGAACCATTTGGAGGTTAAATGTCTATTTTGACTATCCTGACACTCCCGGATCCTCGGCTAAGTCTACCCGCTACAACGGTGACCGATATTGCCTCCGTACAACCCTTGATCGACGATATGCTGGAAACCCTCTATGCCACATCTAACGGCGTCGGACTGGCCGCATCTCAAGTGGGCAGGCGGGAGGCCGTAGTCGTGATCGATATCTCGGAAGAACGCAATCAACCGCTGATCCTGCTCAATCCCGAGGTCATCGCCGGCGAACGGAGCGCCATGGGAGAAGAGGGATGTCTGTCGGTACCCGATTATTACGCCGAAGTTGAGCGCTTCACCAAAGTCAGGGTCAAGGCGCAGGATCGTCATGGCCAACCGCTAATGCTGGAGCAGGATGGTTTCTTGGCCAGGGTACTCCAGCATGAGATCGATCATCTCAAGGGCAACCTCTTCATCAGCTATTTGTCCCCCCTGAAACGCCAGATGGCCTTGAAGAAGGTCAAAAAAAGCGTGGCTCGCAACCGTTAAGGCCAGATCCCATTGAAAAGGCCAGACAAGTAGATTTCAGCTCGTGCGATAAACAAAAAGCCCGCAGTCATCGACGGCAGGGCCTTGGGGATGCACGAGCGAATCGCTATCAACGATTTATTTGACCGCCTTGCTGGCGTTTTCCATCGCCTGCTTCTCGGCGGCGCCGAGGAGGGCGGTCTGGCGATTCTGCTCCGCCAGGTAACAGGCGTCCTTGTTGACGCCCTGGGCTTGGCAATCCGCCATGCGCTGGGCGGGACTGGAGCAACCCGCCAGCGCAGCAGCGACGGACAATAGCAGAATGATTTTCTTCATGATGATACCTATGGTTAGTGAAATCTCGTCCGGGCAATAAAATGCAGTGGTTACCACTAATGGATGGCATCACTACCCTAACCCTATATTCGGCGATCAATGACGGCTCAAAGGCGGCCGTAATTGAGGGGTCCACCGGCCAGATGGCCGGCAACGATACCGGCGTGAACAAGCCGGCCCTGTCTGCATGGCGCTCATCCTAACGCCGCCCGGGGTCCGCGTCTGCGCCGGATGTGTTTCAAGATGTACGAGGCAACGGGGTGCATGGTGACAATGCCTCCCATCCGCTATTTATCGAGGAGACAATATGCTGCAGCGCAACCACACCGGCCTGCTGGTGGTCGATATTCAGGGCAAGCTGGCACGGCTGGTAGATGAGAGCGAACGGCTCATCGCCAACACGGCCCGGCTGGTACAGGGGTTCAAGGCGCTGGGGCTGCCTGTGGTCTGGCTGGAGCAGAACCCGGACAAGCTCGGCGCGACCGTGCCCGAACTGCAACCACTGCAAGCCGGCAGCCCTGTGCTCCCCAAGTTCAGCTTCGGCGCCCTGGGTGAGCCCCAGGTGGCGGCGGCGCTGGCCGAAACCGGCGTCCGCCACTGGCTGGTGTGCGGCATCGAGGCCCATATCTGCGTCTACCAGAGCGTGCTGGGACTGCTGGAAAGCGGCGCCCGGGTGTCGCTGGTGACCGATGCGGTCTCATCCCGAGACCCCGCCAACCGGGGGCTCGCCATCGGCCAGCTGGCGGCGCGAGGCGCGGCCCTCACCTCGGTGGAGATGTGCCTCTACGAGCTGATGGGGGACTGCCGCCACCCGGCGTTTCGCGAGATCCTGGCCCTGGTGAAATGACGGTCACTCAGCATTTATTAATCTTCGAATAAAAAGTTTGATGGCCCCCACAGATCCTGATGATGCTGCTTTTATGCACAGCCCCTCTCCATCTATCTTCATTCGGCGCCCATCATTGAGCGCCAAATGGCAGCGATGACGCCAGATGCTCGACGCACCCCTTGCAGGACGCGGGCTACCGCATCCGGGCTCCCTGCCGCCGACCATCACAACAGCACAGGGATCAGCATGAAGACAGTGAAAGGACTCCTCCTGCTCGCCGCCATGGGGCTGGCCGCCGAGGCTCAGGCCGCCCGCATCGAAGCCACAGACTATCGCCTGAACTACGAGGGGCGCATCCAGCGTGACTGGGCCAACCAGGACGTGCGACTCAACTGGCCGGCGACCCGGCTCACATTCCGCTTCGAGGGGCGGGAGCTCGCCATCGCCATGGACGGCCAGCAGAGCCAGTTCGATCTGCTGGTAGACGGCCAGTTGCAGGGCGTCATCAAAACGGGGCTGGGCATGCACACCTATCCCCTGCTGAGCCTGCCCGCCCCCCGCGCCGTGCAGGTCGAGCTGGTCAAGCGCACCGAAACCTATGACGCCATGCTGACCCTGGATGCCCTCATCACGGACGGCACGGTGAGCGGCCAGTGGCAGCAGAAGCCCCACCTGCTGTTTGTGGGCGATTCCATCAGCGCCGGCATGGGGAGCGAGTCGAACAAGCGCGACTGCAGCTGGGAGGAGAACCTCAACAGCTCCAACGCCAGGCTCGCCTTCCCCGCCAAGACGGCGGCCCTGCTCGGTGCCACCCATAGCCAGGTCTCCTACTCCGGGCTCGGGCTCCTGCGCAACTGGGGTGGCAATCAGCCCCACCACGCCCTGCCCCACTACCTGGACAAGGCGGGGGCCGTCTATCAGGGCGGCACGGATTTCGAGAGCCAGCACCCGGCGCTCATCGTCGTCGAAGTCGGCACCAATGACTTCAGCTCGGAGCTGCGGCCCCATGAGCCCTGGTCGGATCAGGAGGCCTTCCAGCAGGCCTGGATCGACGGCTATGTCGAGTTGCTGCGGGATCTGCGCCAGCGCTACGACAGCCCTCCCATCATCCTCATGGGCCAATATCTCTGGCCCCATGACAGGCTGAACCAGACCCTGGCCCGGCTTCAACAACAGCTCGCCCTGCTGGGGGAGCCCCCTGTGCTCATCGAGCAGATGCGATCCGAGAACTCAGGCTGCCTCTGGCACCCGACCGCCGCCGAGCACCAGGGCATAGCCGCCAGCCTGGCGGGGCTGATCCGCAGCCAGGGCTTGCTCCCCCGCTAGGGACGCCGCCGTCGTGATCATAAAAAAACGGCGCCATAGGGCGCCGTTTTTGTCGCTTCAATGCCTACTCACACAGTCCGTCCCCCGCTTCAACCCAGCGCCAACCGCTCCTGCAGGTAGTCATAACCCCCCATGCCGTCAGGCACGAAGCTCAGTCTGTGGGTGAGGCCGGGGGGAGCGTCCTCGACATGGTGGGAGACGAAGAGCAACTGGGTCCCCTCACCGATGAGGCGCCCCACCAGGGCACGCACCAGGTGGCGGTTGAGGGGATCCAGCCCCTGCAGCGGCTCGTCCAGAATGAGCAGGGGCGGATGCTTGACCAGGGCCCGGGCGATGAGCACCAGCCGCTGCTGGCCAAAGGAGAGGCTGTGAAACGGCAGCCCCCCCTGCTCCTTTAGCCCCAGCAAAACCAGCCACTGGTTGGCCAGGGCCAGCTGCCGATCCCCGGGCCGGGTGTAGAGGCCGATGGAGTCGTAAAAGCCCGACAGGATCACCGTCAGCACCGAGCCGCTGACGCGATAATCCAGGTGCAGGGCCGGACTCACCAGCCCGATGTGGCGCTTGATCTCCCAGATGCTCTCGCCGCTGCCCCGCTGCCTGCCGAACAGCCGGAGATCGTTGCTGTAGCCCTGGGGGTGATCCCCGGTGATGAGGGAGAGCAGGGTCGACTTGCCGGCGCCGTTGGGCCCTACCAGTTGCCAGTGCTGCTCCGGTTCTATGGTCCAGTCGAGCCCGTCGATCACCACCTGTTCCCCATAGGCGATCCTCAAGCTGCGCATCTGCACCCGGGGGCCGGGGGGCAAGGGCTCAGGGGGGGTTAGCGGCGGTGGCAGTTCGGGCGGGATGGCCTCGGATCGCGCCAGCTGGGCCACTTCCGGGCTCGCCAGCACCCGCTCCCGCCTGCCCGACAGCAGCAGGCTGAGCTCCCCGAGCAACCCCAGATGAGTGGCGAAGGGGGGGATCTCGTCGAAGCGGTTGACGATCACCACCAGTCGCTGCCCCTGTGAGACCAGCTCGACCAGCAGTGCCATCAGCTCGTGGCGCGAGCCCTGATCCAGCCCGTCGAACGGCTCGTCCAGCACCAGCAGTTCGGAGCTGGCCAGCAGTTCGGGGCTGGCCAGCAGGGCCCTGGCCAGCAACAGCTTGCGCCCCTCCCCACTCGAGAGATAGCGGTAAGGGCGATCCCAGAGCGTTTCTATGCCAAAGCGCGCCAGCAAGGCCCGGGCGGCCCCCTCTTCCTCTCCCTCCTCCAGCATCAGGCTGGCGACGCTATAACCCGCCTCCTCCTCTTCCCTCAGCATGTCGGTGTTGCGCCGCTGGAAATCCCGCTCGCCGAGCTGTTGTTGCGACTCGAACGACAGCCGCACCGCCTTGAGTGCACCGGGTACCAGGCCGGCACGCACGCCGAGCTCCCCGCACAGGGCAGAGGCCAGCGCCGTCTTGCCGCTGCCGTTGCTGCCGACAAAGGCCCAGCACTCCCCCGAGGAGAGGGTCAGGTCGGGAAGGAAGAGGGTTTGGTCATTGCGAAGGGCCAGTCTGGCCGAGTGCCACTGCAATAGGGTCATGAGTCCATCCTGTTGATCCGTTTGTGGTTACCTTAACAGGGATCGCGACGGGTCACAGCCATGGAGCGCACCGGAGAGGTCTCCCCGGCGTATTAAAAACAGAGGGATCTATAGACAAAAAGATCACTAAGATTGGATGCGAATAGCTCTCAATAAAACATGATCTCTGTCTCATTTATACCCCCATATGGGACGAATTGAGATTTATATGAAGCCTTTCACAACTCTGAATTGAGCGCCTTTTGAATCGCTATTTCTCATGTATAGATGCCAACGCACCTCGGACGGTGCGCCCTTAAGATGGAGTTTATCAATGAGAAAAACGACGATAGCGTTGGCAATCACAGGGCTGCTCTCTGCCCTGCCCATTGCCTCGGCACAGGCCAATGAGCACTGCCTGCCCCTCGGCGGCAACGAAGCCGGACTCGACACCGGCCGCAGCAGTACTGAGCGCTGCCTGCCCGGTATCAACCCCTTGCAGGATCAGCAGTGGCACCTGCTCAACAGCGGTCAGAACGCGTTCAGCACCCGGGGCGGCGTGGCGGGCAATGACCTCAACCTCTGGTGGGCCCACCGCACCGCCGTGCTGGGCCAGGGGATCAACGTAGCCGTGGTGGACGACGGTCTGGCCATCGCTCACCCGGATCTGGTGGACAACATTCGCCCCGGCTCCAAGAACGTGGTAACCGGCGGCAGCGATCCTACGCCCACCACGGCGAACACTGCCCACGGCACCTCGGTGGCGGGCATCATAGCCGCGGTGGACAACGCCATCGGCAGCCGGGGTGTGGCACCGGCTGCCCAATTGCAGGGCTTCAACCTGCTCGATCCCGCCAGCCAGCAGTTGCAGCGGGACTGGCTCTACGCCCTCGGCGACAGCCAGGCCAGCGGCGACAACCGGGTATTCAACCAGAGCTACGGCATGAGCCTGATCGCTCCCCGTGGCAGCGATGACCTCAATCGCCGTCAGCTCGATACCCTGATGGAGCAGATGACCCAGAAGGCCGAGGGAGCCGCCTACATCAAGGCGGCAGGCAACGGCTTCAACCGGATTTCCTCCGGCAACTATGTGTTCAATCGCAGCGGCAACAACCCCGCCCTGCCGTTTGAAAACAGCAACCTGGACCCCTCCAACAGCAACTTCTGGAACCTGGTGGTGAGCGCCAGCAACGCCGATGGCGTGCGCTCCTCCTACTCCAGCGTCGGCAGCAACGTCTTCCTGAGCGCGCCGGGCGGGGAATACGGCACCGACTCCCCCGCCATGGTGACCACGGATCTGCCCGGCTGCGACATGGGTTACAACCGGGTGGATCGCCAGACCACCAACGGCTTGCACAACAACCCGCAGCTGGATGCCAGCTGTGACTACAACGGCACCATGAACGGCACCTCCTCGGCCACCCCCAACACCGCCGGTGCCGTGGCCCTGCTGATGTCCGCCTACCCGGATCTGTCGGTGCGGGACCTGCGGGATCTGCTGGCCAGAAACGCCACCCGCATCGAGCCTGCCCAGGCGCCCGTACGAGTCAGCTACACCAGCGCCAGCGGCCAACTGCGCCAGGTCACCGGGCTGGAAGGCTGGGAGCGCAACGCCGCCGGTCTCTGGTTCAGCCCGACCTATGGCTTTGGCCTGATAGACGTGAACAAGGCCCTGGCCAGCGCCGCCACCCACGCCCCCCTGCCGGCCCTGATCCAGGCCCCTTGGCAGAAGGTGACGGTACGTGGCGCCGCCGCGGCCATCCCGGATGTAGGCAGCGCCCCGACCACCTCGAACATCCAGGTGGATCAGGCGCTCACCGTGGAGGCGGTGCAGGTGAAAGTCAGCCTGGATCACCAGCGTCTGCCCGATCTGCTGATCGAGCTCGTCTCTCCATCCGGTACCCGCAGCGTGCTGCTCAACCCCTACAACAGCCTGGTTGGCCAGTCCCTCGAGCGTCAGCAGAGCGGCACTGTGCGCACAACGGGGATGCGTGACATGCGCCTGCTCTCCCACAAATTCTACGGGGAGGCCGCGGCGGGTGAGTGGCGGCTGGAGGTGACCGACGTGGCCAATGGCACTCGTCAGGTCTCGCTGCTCGATCGCCGCACCAATGTGCGCAGCACCCTGACCGAGCGCAACAACAGCCAACCTGGCCAGCTCATCGACTGGTCACTGCGGGTCCTCGGCCACGAGCCGGCCCGTACCTAACAGCACAGGAGTCATAGCATGAAACAGATTCTCTTTGGCCTCACCCTGGCAGGCCTGCTGACCGCCCTGCCGGCTCTGGCGGCTCTGGCGGACGAGTCCGTCACCATAGATGGCAAGCAGTATCGCGCCATCGAGGTGAACGGCCAGACCTACTTCACCCCGGACAACGGCAGCAAGAAACGGGTGGCCCGCAGCCTGGATGGCAAGGCCGCCCAGCCGGGGCTGCGCAGCGGCGACGTCCTCTTGCAAGGGGCGGCCAGCCCCGAGCTCGTGGTCAGCGGCACCCTGCTGGTGGTAGCTGAGGATACGCAAGCGAAGTCCCTGGCCAGCCGCCACGGGCTCAGCTTCAAGCAGAGCAGCGGTGGCATCGCCCTGCTGACCGCCAAGCCGGGCGCCGATCTGAACGCCATCGCCAGCCAGCTCAGGCAGGAAGGGGTCGAGGTGCAGATCGAGCTGGGCGGCCCCGAGCAGCAGCCGAAATAAGCGCGTTCTCGCACCGGAATACGCCAAAACAACAAGGGGGCCCATGGCCCCTTTTTTTCCTTTCCCCATGTCTGTTTTATCGACAACATTTTCCCATCGAACGCGCACACAGACAGGGCGCGAGGAGAGCCTGTCTCGATGCGGCTTGGGGTGTGAAACGATATGGTGCTGCGAACTTCTGTCAGCGCGACCTGGCTCTCATGCCCCGCTCAGGGTCGCCCACTCACGCAAGGGGGATTCCCTTGCCTCAATGCCAGCAGGCGTGTCGCAATAGCCGGGCTCGCCAATGAAACCCCTGCCCCCGCATGATGCCCTGCGCCCTGACAAAGGAGAGGTGATGGCGGTTCTCCACCCCTTCCACGATGACGTTGTCATGACCCCAGGAGCTCGACGCCTGCTCGATGAAGGCCGGGTCGGCCCTGCCATAGCATTGCCAGAAACACTGCTTCGCTATCTTGATCCCGTCGAAGCATGCGCGCAGTTCAGCCGGGAGGGCATGAATGGCCTGATTGGCATCCATGATCCAGAACCGGATCCCCAGTGCCCTGAGGGGTTCCATGGCCTGCATCACCTGGGTGGACAACCCGTTCAATACCTGGGCCATCTCGAATCCAATATCGATCTTGAACTGATACAGGAAGGGGAGGAAATCCATCCATGAGATGCGGCCACCGAACAAGGCCGGATCCACGTTGAGAAAGAGGCTCTGATAGAGTGCCCCGTCGTACTGGCTAATCTTCTGGAAAAACTCCAGCTGGCGAGTCAGCAACAGAGCCTGAGTGGCTTGCTGATACTCTTTGGGGTCTGTCTTGTCAGGAAAAGGGCGGTTCCCAAGCAATGACAGGACTTCGAATGACAATATCTCGCCCGCATCCAGCTCGACGATGGGCTCCAGGGTGTGTCTGAGCCGATCGCCCGCTGATTCATCTGTGTTCTCTATCATGGCTCCCCTCCACAAGAAACCCGGAACGGTAGGGATAGAAGATGTAACCGGCTCTGGCTACCGTGACCAGACAACGGCAATCGGGATCCGCTCTTCGCAATAGTTTCCGGATATTGGACAGGGCCACGGAGACGGTGTTTTCACATACCACCCGGCCATTCCAGACGGTATTGAGAAGCTCATCCTTGGATACCAGATAACCGCTGTTATTGACTAGATACCTCAATACACGGGTTTCTCGGGAACCCATTCTGATCACCTGGGATTGCTGCATTCCGGCGAAATTACAAAAAGTGAAGGTCCCCTGATTTAAATCGACGATGATGTCTCTGTCCTTATTGATCAAATATTCCACTGCTGCGCTTTTTTTTATCACTTCCAATTCCAGCATGACCGGCCTCCGTGTTAACCAGTAACTGACGTTCGACACACGCTCTGTGCTCCGTCATTACCAGCCCAATGACCTGACTCAGGCTGAACTAGGGGTATTCTCACAGAATTAATACGTGCATTGATGATAATAAAATAATATCTCTCGATTGGATTAATTTAAGATTAAAAACAAATAGTTAACTAACATTCTTCATTCACAGAGACCCATGAGAGACAGAGTAATAATCTTACATTCAACACATCACAGAATAAAACACTAAAATTATTATGTTTGTTAGCAAGCGTAGCTGAGTAAATGCTCGCGATAGACAACTTATCCTTTCCTGGGCCGAGCAAATTAAATGTCTAAAAACTCAGCATCGGATTGGAAAGTCATCGTACAGGAATGGAACATCCACACGATGATGGATGGGATCATGGAGAGAGGCCGCCTCGACATAAACAGGTCATATAACCCGAAGGAGAGCCTATCTATCAAGCTGGTTGAGAGTAATTAATAGCCCATCCTGCCATGAGAGAACAAAAAGCAGTCAATCTCGTGAGGGGAATGAAATAGCCATGGCGGAGGAGAGTCAGGAAGCATAATAAAACACCGCGCTCAGCCACAAATAATCCGTCAACCTGTTGGTATGGAACGGGCTCTGCCCGCCTCTCTGTGGCAATAATATCGAGAGGTAGCCCTCTCACCGAACCGGGATCAATAAAAAGGCGCCCATTGGGCGCCTTGTCATTCTCGAATCGTCGTGAGCGCGCTTAGCCGGCCTTATGCTGCTCAGCCAGATAGAGCCAGGTGTCGACGACCGTATCCGGGTTGAGGGAAACGGAATCTATACCCTGTTCGACCAGCCAGGCGGCAAAGTCCGGGTGATCGGAGGGGCCCTGACCACAGATGCCCACATACTTGCCGGCCTTGCGGGCGGCCTGGATGGCCATGGCCAGCAGCGCCTTGACCGCCTCGTTGCGCTCATCGAACAGGTGGGCGATGAGGCCGGAATCCCGATCCAGGCCCAGGGTCAACTGGGTCATGTCATTGGAGCCGATGGAGAAGCCGTCGAAGTGCTCGAGGAACTTGTCCGCCAACAGGGCGTTGGAGGGCAGCTCGCACATCATGATGACCTTGAGGCCACGCTCGCCACGGCGCAGGCCGTTCTCCGCCAGGATCTCCACCACCTGCTCCGCCTCACCGACGGTGCGCACGAAGGGGATCATCACCTCGACGTTGGTCAGACCCATGCCATCGCGTACCCGCTTCATCGCCTCGCACTCCAGGGCGAAGCAGGGGCGGAAGCTGTCGGCGATGTAACGGGAGGCGCCGCGGAAGCCGATCATGGGGTTCTCCTCGTGAGGCTCGTAACCACGGCCCCCCACCAGGTTCGCGTACTCGTTTGACTTGAAGTCCGACATCCGCACTATGACCCGTTCCGGCCAGAAGGCAGCCGCCAGGGTGGCGATCCCTTCGGTCAGCTTGGCGACGTAGAACTCGCGGGGGCTCTCGTAGCCCGCGATCATCTTGGTGATGGTGGCCTTGAGCTCAGGGCTCTGCTTGTCGAACTCCAGCAGCGCCTTGGGGTGTACCCCTATCATGCGGTTGATGATGAACTCGAGGCGAGCCAGCCCCACACCTGCGTTCGGCAGCTGGGCGAAGTCGAAGGCGCGGTCCGGGTTGCCGACGTTCATCATGATCTTGATGGGCAGGCGCGGCATGTTGCCCACCTCGGTCACCGCCACGTCGAAATCGAGCTCACCGTCGTAGATGAAACCGGTGTCCCCTTCGGCGCAGGAGACGGTGATGAGGCGGCCATCCTCGATATGGTCGGTGGCGTTGCCGCAGCCCACCACGGCCGGGATCCCCAGCTCACGGGCGATGATGGCGGCGTGACAGGTGCGGCCGCCACGGTTGGTGACGATGGCGGAGGCCCGCTTCATGATGGGTTCCCAGTCCGGATCCGTCATGTCGGTGACCAGCACGTCGCCGGGCTGCACCTCGTCCATCTGGCTGATGGAGGAGATGACCCGCGCCGGACCCGAGCCTATCTTGTGGCCGATGGCGCGCCCCTCGATCAGCACCTTGCCGGATTGTTTGAGGGCAAAGCGTTCCAGGGTGTTCGCCTCCTGGCGGCTGCGCACCGTCTCCGGGCGCGCCTGGACGATGTAGAGCTGGCCGTCCTGACCATCCTTGGCCCACTCGATGTCCATCGGGCGGCCGTAGTGCTGCTCTATGATGAGGGCCTGCTTGGCGAGCGCCATCACCTCTTCATCCGTGATGCAGAAGCGGTTGCGCTCGGCCTCGCTCGTGTCGACGATCTTCACCTGACGGCCGTGGCCGGCGTCGTCGGAGTAGGTCATCTTGATGAGCTTGGAGCCGAGCGTCTTGCGCACCACGGCGGGGCGGCCGGCCTTGAGAGTCGGCTTGTGCACATAGAATTCGTCCGGGTTGACGGCCCCCTGCACCACCATCTCACCCAGGCCCTGGCTGCCGGTGATGAAGACCACGTCGTTGAAGCCGGATTCGGTATCCAGGGTGAACATGACGCCGGAGGCGGCGAGATCCGAGCGCACCATGCGCTGCACCCCGGCCGAGAGCGCCACGCCCTTGTGATCGTACCCCTGATGCACCCGGTAGGAGATGGCGCGATCGTTGAACAGGGAGGCAAACACATGCTTGATGGCGGTCATGACGGCATCGATGCCGCGCACGTTGAGGAAGGTCTCCTGCTGGCCGGCGAAGGAGGCATCCGGCATGTCCTCGGCGGTGGCGGAGGAGCGCACCGCGAAGGAAGCCTCGAGCCCGGCACTCAGCTTGGTGTAGGCATCGCGCACGGCCTGCTCCAGCGCCGGCTGGAAGGGGGCTTCCACCACCCAGTCGCGGATCTGCTGGCCGGCCTTGTTGAGGGCGGCGATGTCATCCACGTCCAGGCTGTCGAGCAGGTCGTGGATCTTACCGTTGAGACCGCTTAACTCCAGAAACTCGTTGAACGCAAAGGCGGTGGTCGCAAAACCGCCGGGCACGGACACGCCGGCACCGGAGAGGTTGCTGATCATCTCGCCAAGGGATGCATTCTTGCCGCCAACGCGCTCTACATCCTGCATTCCGAGCTGTTCGTACCAGAGTACGTACTGTTGCATTTGCATGTCTCCAGATTGGTGGGCCAGGGTGCCGAGCACCTGCTGCGCCAAATCATGTGTTTTTGTATGTGTGTGTTGCCAACGACCGTGAAAACGTTTTCTATTTATGGTCAAAAAAATCCCCACGCAAGATTTGGGGATGGCCGTTTGACACAGACATTCTACAATGGCGACACAGAAAGGTAACGAGTCAGGTTTGCAAGCGAGTTCACAACTTGGAAACGGCAGACCTGTTGACAAAAGGGGTATGGTTTCGAGAGATACTGAATCGTTATCCCCTGCCCTCGCACTTCACAGGAGTACCCAGTGCACACCGTATTCTATGTATCCGACGGTACCGCCATCACGGCCGAAGTATTCGGTCATGCCGTGCTGAGCCAGTTCCCCCTGGTGTTCGAGCAGGTCACCATTCCCTTCGTGGAGACCCTGGAGAAGGCTCGCCAGGTGCGGATGCGCATCGACGAGCAGTTTCGCCAGACCGGGGTGCGTCCCATCCTGTTCCACACCATAGTCGACCACCAGGTGCGGGACGAGGTGCTCAAGGCCCAGGCCAGCAGCCACGACTTTCTCAACACCTTCGTGAGCCCGCTCGAGCAGGAGCTCGGGATCAAGGCCGAGCCCAGGCTGCATCGCACCCACGGCATGGAGAACCGCAAGCTCTATGACGATCGCATCGAGGCGGTGAACTTCGCCCTCACCAACGACGACGGCATCACCACCAAGGAGTATGACGAGGCGGACATCATCCTCATCGGCGTCTCCCGCTGCGGCAAGACCCCGACCAGCCTCTATCTGGCGCTGCAGTTTGGCATCCGCGCCGCCAACTATCCCTTCATCGAGCAGGACATGGGATCCCTCGATCTGCCCACTCCCCTCAAGGCCAATCGCCACAAGCTGTTCGGCCTCACCATTGCCCCCCAGCGGCTGCACGAGATCCGCAACCAGCGCCGGGCCAACAGCCGCTATTCATCCCTTGAGCAGTGCGAGCAGGAGCTGGCGAGCGTGGAGCGGCTGTTTCGCCAGGAGGCGATCCGCTTCCTCGACACCAGTTCCCACTCGGTGGAGGAGATCAGCGCCAAGATCCTGGAGGCGACCGGATTGCGCCGCCAGCTCTGCTGATCGGCAGACATTTTTCAGCATGAGACGCCATGAAATGACACTGTGGCAATATAAATGAACAGCAGCGAGGGGCGAAAATGACGCCGACCTGAGGCGCCGGCGACACCTTGCTCAGGAGAGAGGGTGGGAACCTGGCTTGTTGAGCTCCTTGTTGTTCATCAACCAGCCATGCAGGGTCAGCAATCCCATCCCCTTGCGTACCCGCTCGCTTAGCCAGCAGGCGGGGAGCAACCCCGCTCCGGCGGCTAACGCCAGCACCATGGCGATGTGGGCGACCAGATAATCCGCTCCCTGCCAGCCCCACACCATGAGGCAGGCCACCACCATGGTCAGCAACATGGGGGAGAGCCAGATCCCGAGCCAGAGCGCGGCGACGACGAGCCCGCCGACAAATTTTTCTACCATATGAGTCCCTTTCAAATAAAAAGCCAATTGCTCACGAAACATGTCGATAGTCAACCGCCCATCAGCCAATCGCTCACCAAGCCATCAACCACTCCCAGAACCCCTTCCCAGATCATAAAAAACCTGCGTAAAGCCGGAAATTACAGCGGAAGCTAAGGAAAACAGGTGCATGAGCGGGCGTTTATCATTATTCTGCTCGGGTTGATAGCCACCACAAAAAACCGAAGGCGGCCATCCGTAACGAAATAAATACGGTTTTTGTCATGTTTTCGGCACGACGTGCTGATCCGGCTCACAGGATGCGAGCCATCTGGCGAGACGAAGACCGAGTGACCTCAGCGACCTAAGGAAGGAAGAATGGATCTTCAACAAGACGGCGAAGAGCTGAAGCGCGGCCTGAAAAACCGCCATATCCAGCTCATCGCACTGGGTGGTGCCATCGGTACCGGCCTGTTTCTCGGCATCGCCGACACCATCAAGATGGCGGGCCCCGCCGTGCTGCTCGGCTACGCCATCGGCGGCTTCATCGCCTTCCTCATCATGCGCCAGCTCGGCGAGATGGTGGTGGAAGAGCCGGTCGCCGGCTCCTTCAGCCACTTCGCCTACAAGTACTGGGGTGACTTTGCCGGTTTCGCCTCCGGCTGGAACTACTGGGTGCTCTATGTGCTGGTGAGCATGGCGGAGCTGACCGCGGTCGGCATCTATGTCCAGTACTGGTGGCCCGAGATCCCGACCTGGATGTCGGCGGCCTTCTTCTTCGTGCTGATCAACGCCATCAACCTCTCCAACGTCAAGGCGTTTGGCGAGATGGAGTTCTGGTTCGCCATCATCAAGGTGGTCGCCATCCTCGGCATGATAGGCTTCGGCGGCTATCTGCTGTTCTCCGGCACCGGCGGCCCCGAGGCCACCGTCAGCAACCTGTGGGCCCAGGGTGGCTTCTTCCCGAACGGCGTCGGCGGTCTGGTGATGGCCATGGCCTTCATCATGTTCTCCTTCGGCGGTCTGGAGCTGGTCGGTATCACGGCGGCGGAAGCGGACAACCCGGAGAAGAGCATCCCCAAGGCCACCAACCAGGTGATCTACCGCATCCTCATCTTCTACATCGGCGCCCTGACCGTGCTGCTCTCCCTCTACCCCTGGGGCAAGGTGGTCGAAGGCGGCAGCCCCTTCGTGATGATCTTCCACGCCCTGGACAGCAACCTGGTGGCCAACGTGCTGAACCTGGTGGTACTGACCGCTGCGCTGTCTGTGTACAACAGCTGCGTCTACTGCAACAGCCGCATGCTGTTTGGCCTCGCCAAGCAGGGCAACGGCCCCAGGGCGCTGCTCAAAACCAACAAGAGCGGTGTTCCCCTGACCGCCATCACCATCTCCGCCGCCGCCACCCTGCTGTGCGTGCTGATCAACTACCTGATCCCGGGCAAGGCCTTCGGTCTGCTGATGTCCCTGGTGGTCTCCGCCCTGGTCATCAACTGGGCCATGATCAGCCTCGCGCACTTGAAGTTCCGCAAGGTCAAGGCCGCCGAGGGGGTCACCACCAAGTTCAAGGCGCTGTGGAGCCCGTTTGGCAACTATCTCTGCCTCGCCTTCATGGTCGCCATCCTGGTGATCATGTACATGAACGACGGCACCCGCATCTCGGTCGAGCTGATCCCGGCCTGGGTACTGGTGCTCGGCATCGGCTACCTGCTCAAGCAGAAGAGCCAGCGCCGGGTTGCCACCAACCTCGGTTGAGCAACTGCCCCTTCAGATCACAATGCCGGTCGATGACCGGCATTTTTTATTCCTGCTCCTGTTACACCTCTGCACCGACCTGCATCCCCCTCGCCAGCTTATTCCCCCCCCTCTGAATGCCTGCCGTCGATGTCGGCGCGGCTTCTGCTCTGACGCCCTGTCCCTGGTGTGGTCAACGATAAACCGCCCATAAACAAAAGCCCGAGGGGGTGAGCCTCGGGCTTGTTGATATGCACTGGGTTTAAAAGACCTGCCGCCTCTGACCCTTACTCCAGCAGGAAGACGGCTTCCACGTTGTCCGTGATGCTGATCTGCTGCTGTTGGTAGCTGTTCTCCACCATGTCGGCGGCTGGCGCGGCGGCCGCCTTCATGGCCCGGCTGTACACAGGTACCGGTGAGCTGTTGCGATACTCGACGCTGTAGACCTTGCCCAGCTTCATGCCAAAGGCTTTTGCCAGGGACTCCGCCTTGCTGGTGGCATCGGCCACGGCGCCGAGACGGGTCTGCTCCTTGATGGTCTGCGGGGACTTGAGACCGTATTCAATCTGGGAGACGGACTCCAGCCCGGCCTTGAGAGCGGTATCCATCAGCTGGCTCAGTTTGTCGAGCTGATAGAGCTTGACCGAGAGTTGACGCTGGGCACGATAACCCACCATCTCGGGCTGCTTGTTCTGGGGATATTGATACTCGGGGGAGATCACCAGATTGCCGGCCTCCACGTCGCTACGCTTGATGCCGAGGCTCTCCAGCTGGCCGAAGAAGGCCGCTACCTTGGTATCCACCTGCTGCTTTGCCTTGATGCCCTGTTTCTCCAGCGCGGTCACGGCGACATTGAGGGTCAGCATGTCGGGCTCGGCCTTCTGCTCGGCATAACCGCTGACCACCAGGTGAGGCGCCTGGGGTACTTCAATGGCAAGCAGGGGGGCACTGACAACCAGAGCAGACAGGGTAAGAAGGGGACGCCACATAGAAAAAAACCTCCATCGAATAGATGGAGGCCATTATGCCCATAGCCGAATGAGATTCAAATATCGTGCAAGGGGGGGATATGGTCCAATACCTGGTTGGTCATGTCGATATTGATGCTGATCTCCCCATCCAAGGCGCTCGTCGGGCTCCTGTTCATGGCCACGGAAGCCGGTGCACCGAGCAAGTCATCCTCCTCGAAGTGGAAGGAGTCCCACGACAGAACATGACCCTGGGGAGGGGACATGGGCTCGGATGCCGTCACCACCGCCAGCGAATTCCAGTCGAGTTCATCCCCATGGCCGAGCAAGCCGTGCAGGGCGTTGTCACTCAGGCTCGAGAGTGCATACTCCTGTTGCCCCCACTCATGGCCAACCAACACCATCATATGAGGCATGGACGCACTCTCCGCCGGGCTGAAACTGATGCTGGATGCGGCGAAGTCCACATTGAGGGAACCCGCCACCTCGCCATCTTCCGTTTCCAGCTCCAGGCCATTGAGCTTGTCACCCGTCATCGATGCCTGATAGCCAAAACGGCCGGTGCAGACGATATTGTCCTGCCCATCCCAGCTATAGCGAATGCCATCGATGTCGACCCAATTGAATGACTGCATGGTGACTCTCTCCCGATATTGCCGCTATCTTAGCCGTCCTCGCCATCAAATAACAGGGACCGGGCGAGCCCGGCCCCCGTTTCATCACGGTTGAACCTTGAGGTTGCCATCATCCAGCAGCTGCTTGATGATGTCGTGGTTCGTCGTCAGGCCACCATTCTGATCCAGATCGAGACTGCCCTGGAACTGTATGGTCAACTGGGATCCCCCACTCGTCGATCCATTCGTGTCTATGGTCAACTTGTTGCTCGTGGTGTCAAACTGCAGATAGTTGTTCAGTGCCGTGGCCAGATCGTTGTTGTTGCCACTCGCCGGCACACCGACCAACAGGGATGACAGATCCAGCACATCGCCACCGCTGGCAGTGCTGCCCAGGGTGAAGTCCGTGATGTTGTCCGTACTGCCATCGGCATCCCCCGCCACCCATTTGAAGGTGTCGCTACCGGCACCGCCCGTCATGGTGTCACTGCCGGTTCCACCGAGCAGCAGATCGTTGCCATCCCCCCCGAGCAGGATGTCGTTGCCCAGGCCCCCCGTCAGGGTGTCGTTGCCGGACTCCCCGAGCAGGGTATCGTTGCCACTGCCGCCATCCAGTTGATCGTTCCCGGTTCCCCCGACCAAGGTATCCTTGCCGCCCGCTCCGAAGAGCAGATCATCACCGGCACCACCCGACAAGATGTTGTCCAGGCTGTTCCCTGTGATGCTGTCCCCAAAGTCGGAGCCGATGGCGTGCCCTTGCGTGCTGTTGAAGGTCACATTCACGGCGCTGGCGGCGGCGTCATAGTCTGCGGTGAACGGGGCTTCCGGCAACAGGCTAAGGCCTATGTTGCTGTGGACGGCATCCCCATCTCCGTCAGTCAGCGTGACCGGCAGCTGCAGGCTGACCGGGATCCCGGGAGTGGCGACGCTGGAGCCAAAGTCCCCGATCTTGAAGTCACTGCCCGCGGCATAGTGGAATTCCAGGCTGTTATACCCATCCGCCGTGTAGGCCGCCAACTTGGTGTTGCTCACCACCCCCACCACGGTTGCCACATAGGCCACCCCGACACCGGGATCATCATCGGTGAAGTTCACCGTAAAGTTTCGTCCTCCCACTGAGACCGTCTGCGACATGCCAGCGGCTATGCTGACAACCTTGGTCGAACCGTTGAAGCTGATGGCCACCGCAGTCAACGACTCCTTGTTGCCATCCCCGATGTCGTTGTCGCTATCGGTATCTTGGCGGGCAACCAGTTTCACGCTTGAGCCCCCGCTGCTGATGGCGGTGAACAGTGCCGAGGCGCCATTCACATCGTAGTGAGCATCGAAAGCGTGAGTCTGATTTGCCAATGTGCCATAAGAGCCCCCACTGACAGGGGATCCGGTCAAGTCGACGACAAAGTCGATCCGCATCGCCTCATTAGCGCCAACCGATGCCCCGCTACTGATCCCCCCCGTATTGGCCGAGGTGTTGACCGTGCCGCCATCCACCCCACTCGTCATCGCCGTCAACAGCAGATCCTTGCTGTCATCGTTGGCAGCAGTGTTGAAACCTGCCCAGGAGGCGTTACCACCGACGAAGTTGTAACCGCCGCCATTGAAGTCGATCGTGGTCTGCCCACCGTCGACCTCCCCTATCATCTGGATCTGGTAGGTGGCAGAGGCCGGTTGCAGGGCCGCGATAAACACAGTCCCGGCGGCCGTGGACGCCGTCAGAGTGATGCCATCGACGGAAAGCGCATAGGTGATGGGCAAGCCGCCGGACGTCAGTCCGCTGTTGCTGCCATTCAGTGCACTGTCAAAGCGGATGCTCCCACCATCCGCGCCATAGTTGTTTGCCAAGGTACCATCACCATCCAGCAGGAAGGTGCCGGTCACGCCCGATTGGTTCAACATGACCCCCATGGCGGGCGTCATCACGAAGGGCACATCATCTTCCACCTGGACGATGAAGTTGCGGATCAATGCGACATTGTCCACGCCTTCATGTGCGCTGATCACGCTGGACAGGTTGAGGGCCTTCAGCTCCAGATCGTTGCCATCTCCCTGGGGATGATCAATCGAGCCTTGCAGGGTGAAGGTGTAATCCCCATCACTCTCCACCTGCAGGGTGAAGATGAGTTTGCTGCCAGCCATGGCAACCAGCGTATCGACCCCGGCACCATGCGTGATGCTATAGGTGATCGCCACGCCCCCCGAGGTCAGTGCAGGCAGCCCTGCCGTCGACCCCATGCCAAAGCTGACCCCCATGCTGTCCGCAACCATTTGCGCCAGAGACCCACTGACCGTCGTCAGCAGAGGGTTGTTGCCTGGCAAGCCTGTGGGCAAGCCGTCTTCAAACACGGAGGCGACGATGGGGGACGTATCCAGTACCAGGATTTTCAGCTGAGCACTGGAGGTATCGCCGTCCGAATCCACGATGGTGTAGGTGAAGACCTCCTGGGTATGAGCCGCCACATCATTGGGGGGTGAGTAGGAGTAGGAGCCGTCCGCATTCACGGTCAGTCGACCCCCTGCCGGTGTCGGGATGGGGCCCGTTGTGCCGCCTTGCACCAGGAAGGTCACGACATTGCCGTTGATGCTGTCGGCCACCCCGGCATAAGCAGCCGGATTGGTGACGGTAAAGCTGACCTGCACCACGGTCACGGGGCCATCGGCACCCGCAACATCCACACCGGCACTGCCATCTACGTCGGTGATCACGTTGCCGGTCGCCGGTGGTGGCACTGTGGCTTGCAAGGTGGCATCCAGGTCATTGATGTTATCGACCAGGGTCACGGTATCACCGTTATCCTCCACCAGGGCCAGTTGCGAGATGGCCGATGCGTTGCCACTGACGTTGAGGCCAACGGCATAGACCTCCACGTTGTTGTTGTTCACAAAGCTCGTCCAGCCTGCCGGCACGTTGCCCTCATTGGGCGCACCATCCGACAGGAAGTAGACCTTGGTTTCGTAACCGGCCAATGCCGGATTGGCCAGATCGGCCGTCAACTGGTTCTGTGCCAGTACGAGAGGCGCATTGTAGTTGGTGCCACCGCCATCCGTTGGCAAGCCGGAGATGCTGGCCTTGGCCACGTCGGGCTCACTCGTCTGCGGGATCAGCACGGCCCCACTGGCAAAATCGATCACCGTGATGGTCAGGGGTACCCCCAGGGCCACATAAGAGTCGATCATGTGATTCAACGCACTCTTGGCCAGTTCCAGACGATTCGGAGAGCCATCTGTCGTCGTGCCTATCTTCCACAGCATGCTGCCCGAGGTATCGACCACCAGGACGAGGTTGAAGGGGGGCAGCCCGGCTTCCGTCACCGCAACGCTGTTATCCTTCGCGGTCGGTACGTCGTCGACAATCTGCACGCTCAGGGTATTGCTGGTCGTGTCGTTGTCGCTGTCCACCAGGGTCACGGTGAAGTCTTCAAACAGGCTGTTGTTGCCGTTCGCCGTCGGGTGCGCCTCGTTGTCCAGCAGGGTGTAGCTGTAGCTCACCAGCCCGGTCGCCGGGTTGTACGCCGTCACCGTCAGGGTGTTGCCCAGCCCCGTCGTCACCGACTGCGGGAA
>NZ_JBOFLJ010000004.1:0-2860 GCF_051657805.1 Aeromonas sp.
TGGGAGCGTCGCAACCAGTTTCCCAAGCTGTCGCATACTGAAGCCCAGATGTGTAGGCAGGTGGCTGGTCCTACTGCCGCGGCCGGGAGGGAGACTCCCTCTTTCATCCATTCCGGGGGAAGGCCTTTTCCTTTGGCCAGTTCCTCAGTCTGGAGGCGGTGGATCCCTGTTTCCGTGTCGGTGACCCAAGCATTTAGGTCGTCCGGCATGAGTCCTTCCGAGCTGTGGAGACCTTGGCCTTGAATGGTCCCCACTATCCTTAGGGCGTCGTTCTCATTCGGTGCAAAGTCTCGGCGGGCGGATCTGAAAGGGGCTCGGCACTTTGGCTCTATCAGGTGGAGTGGTAGCAGCAAGTTCTTCATGGGGCGTGCTGGTAGGCCTTGTGTTGGAGGCGGTTTTGGTAGGTCCCGTCCTTCACTGACCGCTACAAACACCTCAATCAAGCGATCCTGTCGTAGTGCGCTGCCCTGTTGTTCTGCGCTTACAAACCATTCCAGGCTGAGATAGCCCAATTTTTCTAAACCCTTCTTCCTTTCTCTTCTCCAAGAGTCGGATGGTAGGTCCAGAGTCCATGTGCTAGGCCCTGAGATAAGAATGGCTTTGGGGCGGACAGCTTTTGGGGTGGCTTCCACCATGGATAGGGTAGACGATCGGCTTTGGGGTTGGTCGTGCGCATCGATGAGGAGCACGTCAACTGGGTTCTTCCGTAGGAAAGAGCGGGGGAGCCGGTCCCACGGCCGGACTTCCTTGCTCTGCTGTCGGGAGGTCAAGACTGGGGACAGGTTGGTGTCTTGGGACGAGAAGACCTGGGCCTCACAAGCCCAGGCCCGTCGAGGGAGGTCCATGCCCATTCCGACGGTGCCGAAACGGATCTTCTTGGTAGTAACGAGTGGAGGAAGATAGCGTAGAGGGGCCCTTATGATATCTGCATTACGTGGGAGGTCTAACGATGACTCACCTACACGTAAGTGATAAAGAGATAAAATAGAGACAGTATAGAAACTTTTCTGTTAGTAATTTTTCTTGACATGCATCCATTTGCCCTCCGCTTCCTTAATGTGTCGGAGTGTTGAGCACAAGAGGAGGCCTCTCCTTAGAAAGCCCTCCCTCAACCTCCTGAACCCCTTTTCTTGTCCGCCATGCTATCCATGGGGAGGTGGTTCTGTTCGACTATTTCCAGGCCGGGACCCTACCGCTTAGGAGGCCCCTCCCGGGGCCATCCTATCCTTCCGCTTGTTCCGCCTGTTCCGCTCCTTCTCCCGCAAGCCTCCTGAGTAGCGCCTGTCCTTTCTTCTTCGCCGCCGCCGCCGAGCCGTTTAGGACGAAGCAGGGGTGGCTTCCGTGGAGCATCGTGCCACAGCGGCCACACACTACCTGTCGGGGGGCCCCACTGGCTCCGTTGGGTCCGCCTCCTCCTCCTCCGCCGGTTCCGCCTCCTCCTCCTCCGCCGATGAGGGTGGCGAGGGAGACAAAGAGGGCCGTGACCTTTTGCGCCTCTAGGGCCGGGATGATCCACTTGGCATCGGCGGCATCACGTAGGTGCACGTAGATGTGGCACATGGCCATGAGGCGCGAGCTGCTGTTGGACCTGATGAGTCCCCACTCTTTGACAAAGAACTCAATGATGCGGTTGGTTTCTTCCCATCCATAGGCGGTGTAGGTTATGACCAGGTGGTTGAGTAGGGAGATGTAGTGGTCGACGCTGCGACGGGAGATGACCGTGATGTATCCGCTCTGGCTCCAAGCCTCGATGAGGTAAGGGTCCCAGGGCTCCACACTAAGGATGGTCTTCTGTTTGGCAATAAGGTTACGGAGGCACCGGTCCCTGATTTCCTGGACGTCCCTGGCCATTTCCTTGAGCTGACTCTCGTTCCTGACGGACTTGAGGGCATGGCGGTTCTGGTTCCTCCATTTCAAATCCCGGTTCATGTCTTCACGGCCTCCGTTTTGGTTGCTGGTAGTGATCAATTCCGCGAGAGCGGCATGGATGTTGGCACCAAGGTCGTCGCTCTCTCCAGACTGGCTGATCTTACCTGGTAGGGACACGGCATCGACCATGCACTCCATGAGGGGGATGGCTCTTTCGTCTGCCATACCCGGGGGGGCGAGATGCTGTCGCAAAACCTTGGTATCGACGTCCAGGTTGATCCCAAAGAGTTCTTCCGTGTCGGTGGTAGAGCGGTCTCTGTTGTTTAACAACACCGGTGGGCTGCCGGGTTGAGAGCCCGGGGGAGTGGGTGTAGGCATCGCAGCGGCTGCGGCCGCCGGAGGGACTCCAGCTCCCACGGCATGGGTTCCCGCTCTCGCAGGGGGGGCTTCTTCTGGGAGCGTCTCGGGGTAGGAGTTGGGTTCTTCGCCGAGGTGGAAGTAGACGAATTCCCAGGCTTCTGCTTCCGAGTGAGCCCTGCGGTACTTGGTGCGGGGTCCCCCGAGAAGGACGCGGGCTTGCTCCTTGTTGGTGAAGACACCGCTCCTGCTGTATTTGCCATGGACCACGGCATACCAGTAGTCCTTACCCGGTTTCGGGGCGGGGACGCGCGGAGCCGGAGGTGCCAGCAAGTCCTCAGAATCCGACCCCGATTGGGAGGAGACCCTCTCCACTCCCTTTTTGGGGGGCTGGACAGGGGGTGGCTTGGTCACACGGGCTTGAGGAGTCGGAGGGGAGAGGTGTTTTCCTTTGCCCTTGCCGGAGCGTTTGGGTTTGCCCTTGCCCGTCGTGGCTCCTGCCGGCTCCTCTCCGAAGGAGGCCAATTGGCGCTGCAGTTCAGCTATCTGATCGTGCGCTTCCTTTAGGCTGGCGGTTTCCTAACGTTGGGGCGGAGGTAGCCTCTCGGGGTCTGAGATCTGGACCGTGGGGTTG
>NZ_JBOFLJ010000005.1:0-1471 GCF_051657805.1 Aeromonas sp.
TTGGAGGCCCTCGAAGTGCACCGAAACAACTACACCGAGGCCGGCCCCAAATACCTCCAGTTGCTCTGGTGGGAGTTCCCGGAGATCCACCAAGAAGCCATCAGGATCGGCTCGAGTTTGCGCTTCCTAGTAGACCCCGGGACCGAAATTGTGGAGAACCCCCCACTCACGCCAGAACAAGTGGAGGTGGTTTGCACCTTCATCGAGGAACTGAAAGCCCTAGGAGTGGTCAGACCGGCAACCCGACCGCTCCGACGGGTTTGCCCCCTGTTCGTAGTCCCCAAGCCAGGACAGCCAGGCCAATGGAGATGCATCGCGGACATGAAACGGGGAGGCCAAAACGGGTGCTGTGGACTGGACCCCATCTTCCTGCCATCCTCCAAAGACATCCTCCCCCATCTCTATTCGGGTGGATGGTCCGCAATCGCGGACGCCAGCAAACATTTCCACAACTTCACCACGTTACCGGAAGAACGAGACCTGATTGGGATAATCCACCCCGTCACCGGTGAAAAACTCTGGTACGTGGGTTTACCCATGGGATCGGTCAACAGCCCTTCTATTGCTTGCCGGGCTGGGGAGGGATTCATGGACATGCTCCGAGCCGAGTCAGAGATCTTTCGGGCCGTCACCTATCGAGAAAACACTTGGCGACAAGCCCTAGCGCACAACACCTATGATCCCCTTCTGGGACACGGATATGTGGGCCTCCGGGAGAATGGATCTCCAGTCGCTCTCTTGTTTGGGTTTGTAGACGACTTCAAGATCCACGCCTCCACCGCGGCTGATTGTTGCGAGGCGCTCACTGCCTTCATGGACCTCACGGTACGCCTCGGGTTGATTTGCCAGCCGGTAAAGACATCTCCTCCCAAACAAGTCCAGAAGTACTGTGGGTTCTGGTACGACACCCGCGGGGTCCCTACTCTCCACATCCCCCCGAACAAGATCTCCCGGTGTGTGGCAAGCGTAGACTTCATCCTCAGCCGCCCGCGTGAGCAAGCCCTGTCCCGCCTCAGCCTGGCTATCATCACGGGCGTCCTCCAATCAGTGGTGGAGGCCACGCCACACCACCTCGGGCAGACCCACCTCCGAGCGTTGTACGACGATTTGCACCTCTTGGAGGAGGGGGATCCCACTACCGGGGCGGCAAAATACCACACCCGAGCCCACGTCTCTCCCGCCGGCCATGAAGCCCTCCGATGGTGGAAGGGCCACCTCCTCCACGCTCGAGGCAGTAGTGCGCAACGGGCAGTCCATGGGGGGATCGTCCTGAAGTGGGGAGACGGCAGTGGGACCGGTACAGGGGGCACCACAGAGTTCTACACCCTCACACCGGAACAGAAACAGTCCCCCGGCATCGAACTCTGGATGGGCATGTGGGGGGCTCGAGCCAAATCCAGGACATCCAACTGGAAAGAAGCTCGGACCATCCTGGAATCCCTCGACCAGGAACGGCACACCGGAAGGCTTC
>NZ_JBOFLJ010000006.1:0-1061 GCF_051657805.1 Aeromonas sp.
GCAAAGGCACTGTCCGTCTCTCTCTTGGTGATTACATCATTGAGGAGCCTGGCTGGTACCACATCCCTGGCCTTGCCATGCGGCTCAAATCTGTCTGTATGCACCGCCGCCTTCACCCCGATGCCTACTTCCTTGCTACCAATGAGGAAGTTACTTTGGCGTATCCTACCTTCCATATCTCCATTGATGATTCCCAGGACATTGTCCTTCTCTGTACCCCTGCTCCCACTGGCTGCGTCCCAGATTTCCGCGCCTCCCCTTTTGTTGGTGATGATCCCTTGACTCTCTCCGGCAACCTGGCCACCTCCCCTCCTGGCCTTGGCTTTGCCTTCCGTTCCTCTGGTGGTGCTCACCACTTTACCCCCTTTCCCCACACTCTCATCGACCCCTCCTCCCGCGACATCCCTCCCAATTATGTCCCCGACTCTGGGTCTGCTCACAAACGCTTCACCAATGAGGAACTTCACAAACTCTTTGGTAACCGTAGCTTCCGGGACTGGTCCGCCCTCACCCAGTCTTGCGAGGGGGGCCATGTCACCAACCTTGGTGAGATCCCTCTCTCTATTGGCGACGTTGTTAACATTCGCCGCCGTCGCCGTGGCAAATCCTCCAAGCCTTGTCCTCCCGGGCATACCCTATGTGTCGACATCGGCTTTGGTGATGGTGTGTCCCCTGGTGGCCACCGCTACTGCCTCGTCATTGTGGATGCCGGCTCTTGACAATGCTGGTGCTACGGCCTCCTCGACACCTCCGGTGCCTCCATTGCTAAGGCCTTCCTTCAACTCTTCTCCGAGATGGGCCCTGAACGGACCGCCCGCATCCGGCGCCTCCTCACTGATTTTGATACCAAGATCATCCGTGGTGATTCCCGTCGCCTTCTTCTCTCCAAGCACATCCGGATCCTCTCCTCTGTCCCGTACCGCCACTCTCAGAATGGCCTGGTCGAACGCCATTGGGGCACCGCGGTTGGCATGGCTCGTGCATACCTTCAAGAAGCGAACCTTCCCAAACGCTTCTGGTTCTGGGCCTTACGCACCGCCTTTGAACGGATGAATATGATC
>NZ_JBOFLJ010000007.1:0-1113 GCF_051657805.1 Aeromonas sp.
ATGTAGTGGTCGATGCTGAGTCGGGATATGACTGTCACGAAGCCACTCTCGCTCCAGGCGTTGATGAGGAGGGGGTCCCAGGGTTCCGGGCCTAGGAGAATCTTCTGCTTGGAGACCAAGTTCCTGAGAGTGCGGTCCCTGATCTCCACGACGTCCGCGAGGAGTTCCTTCAGCTGGGCGTCGTTCCGGACTCCTTTCAAAGCGTGGCGGTGGGCGTTCTTCCAGTTCAGGTCTCGCGCCAGGTCTTCCCGGCCTCCCAACTGGTTGTTGGTGTTGATGATTTCCGCGAGGGCAGTGTGGATGTTGGATCCGAGGTCTTCTCCTTCGTCAGACGAGTTGGTCTTACCTGGGAGAGCAACGGCGTCGACCAAACATTCCATCAACGGGATAGCCCGTTCGTCTTCGGTGCCCGGAGGGGCCAGCTGCTTTCTGAGGTCCTGGGTGTCTGTGTCCAAGAGGATACCGAAAATCCGCTCCTTCGTTCCGGTGGACTCATCCGTGTTGCTTAGGAGAATCGGAGGCCCGGGGGGCTGGCCGCGACGGGGGCTGAGGACTGCCTGTGAGACCGGAGGGGCGAGTGGCGTCACCGGTGGTGGGGGCGCCCAGGGAGCTGGGGCCGGGGGGGCCGCGGGTGGGGGCCTGGTGGCTCCTCGTTTGGTGGCTCCTGCTCGGTGGAAGTGCACAAACTCCCATGCCTCTTGCGCGGTGTGGGCCCGGATGTATTTGGATCCGGGGATTGCCAGAGCTTGAGCAGCGGCCTTATCTTCAAAGACACCATCTCGGTCGTATTTGCCTAGGGCCAATCCATACCAGAACTTCTGGGGGACCTTTGGGGCGACTGGGATGACGAAAGAATCTTCCGAGTCCGAGTCTTCTTTGATTGGGACTGCGGCCGGTTTCTTTTCCCGTGGCGGGCGGTGACTGGACTTGGAGCTGTCCGAGGGGGAGGATCCTTGCTGTTGAGCCCCTCGGGGATGACTCCCAGGAGGGGGATGCTTGAGCTGAGCAGGGGGGGCTCTCTCGGCCACGAGAGAGGCCACCAGCTGCTGGAGTTCACGGATCTGTTGATCCGCGTTGTTGGCCTTGGCTTGCGCCGTCCCTTCTGACTTCCGG
>NZ_JBOFLJ010000008.1:0-65093 GCF_051657805.1 Aeromonas sp.
CTTTTAATCAATTGGTCGCTGGTTCGAATCCAGCACGACCCACCATCATTTCACCGTATCCCAGGTCGTTTAGCTCAGCTGGGAGAGCACCTCCCTTACAAGGAGGGGGTCACTGGTTCGAGCCCAGTAACGACCACCACTTTCTTGTCAAAGAAAGCCAGAAGCCCGCTGCATAGCGGGCTTTTTCGTTTTCGGGATTCGGTAACCGGCAGGAAAAATAATCTTCAGTGGCGAAGCAGACTTAGCCCGAGCCCCGGATTTGTTGATGGGTTTGTGGCCGGCTTCTGGGTATAATTTTCGCCTTTCCAAGCGTTGATGGAACAGTCGCAATGAGCAATGCACTGAGCAGTGTCCCTCCTGCCGTCGAGATGGACTATCCCTTCCCGGTCAAGCCGGCTCCCCTGACTGCCGAACAGAAGGCGGCTCTGATCACCGAGATCAAGGCGCTGCTCGAGACGCGTCAGGCCGTGCTGGTCGCCCACTACTACACGGATCCCGAGATCCAGGCGCTGGCGGAGGCCACAGGCGGTTTCGTCGGCGACTCCCTGGAGATGGCCCGTTTCGGCCGGGATCACGCCGCCCAGACCCTGATAGTGGCAGGGGTGCGCTTCATGGGAGAGACCTCCAAGATCCTGAGCCCCCACAAGCGGGTGCTGATGCCGACCCTGGAGGCCGAGTGCTCCCTCGATCTGGGCTGCCCCATCGATCAGTTCTCCGCCTTCTGTGACGCCCACCCCGACCACATAGTCGTGGTCTACGCCAACACCTCGGCGGCGGTGAAGGCGCGGGCCGACTGGGTGGTGACCTCCAGCATCGCCCTGGAGATAGTCGAGCACCTGGACAGCCAGGGCCACAAGATCATCTGGGGCCCGGACCGCCACCTCGGCGCCTACATCGAGAAGAAGACGGGGGCCGAGATGCTGCGCTGGCAGGGCCACTGCATCGTCCACGACGAGTTCAAGGCCCGGGCTCTGCGGGATCTGAAGGCCCAGAACCCGGATGCCGCCGTGCTGGTGCATCCCGAGTCGCCGGCTTCTGTCATCGAGCTGGCCGATGCGGTGGGCTCCACCAGTCAGCTCATCAAGGCGGCCAAGGAGTTGCCCCAGCGCAAGCTTATAGTCGCGACCGATCGCGGCATCTTCTACAAGATGCAGCAGGCCTGCCCGGACAAGGAGATGGTGGAGGCGCCGACCGGTGGCGACGGCGCCACCTGCCGCAGCTGTGCCCACTGCCCCTGGATGGCGATGAACGGCCTGGTGGCGATCAAGGAGGCCCTGACCGATGGCGCCGAGTGTCACGAGATTCTGGTGGACGAGGCGCTGAGGGTGAAGGCGCTGATCCCGCTGGATCGCATGCTGAACTTTGCCGCCGAGCTCAGGCTCAAGACGCAAGGCAATGCCTGAGCCACGGGTTGGTCAAGACAAGAAAGGGGCACCCATTGGGTGCCCCTTCTTCATGGTGGCTTGCCAGGAAAGCCCTTAATCAGAGGATCACGGTCGAGAAGCTGTGTTCCTCGTCCGGCGCTATGGTAACGCCGGCATCGGCGGTGATGGCCGCCTCGACGCAGAGCATGGTGCGATAACCGTCATCGCTCATGTCGGCCATGGCGCTGGCGCCTTCCAGCCAGGGGGTCCAGACCACGACGCTGTCGTGATTGCCACTGATCACCTGGGTGGTGCGCTCGCCATCCAAAACCCGCACCACGGGCTCGGGCTGGCGGTAGATGCGATCCATGGCCCCTGAGAGGGTCGCAACGCCTTGCTGTCGCTCATCCTGGCCGCTCAGCTTGTCGAGGTATGGTTCTCCCAGCCCGCTGACGCTGACGGCTTCCGGGGCGCTTATCTGCAGATAGGTGTGCAGGGCCGCGTTGTAGACGATCGGGTTGCTGCCTGTGTTGCGGGTGGTCAGGACCAGCGACAGCTCTTTGCCGACCAGCACGTCCAGCTCCAGCTCGAAGGCGTGGGGCCATTGGGCCCGGGTCGCCTCGCTGTCGCGCAGAGACAGATGGACGAGCGTGCCATCCTCGTGATCGGAGACGCCATCCAGCATCCACAGGGTGGTGCGAGCGAAGCCGTGGGCCGGCTTGCCCTGTCCCACCCGGGCGGGGGAGGGGCCAAACCAGGGCCAGCACAGGGGGATACCGCCGCGAATGGGCTTGCTGCCGTCCAGCACGGCTTTGTCGCTCAGCCAGAGGGAGTCTGGTTCGCCATGGCGCTGATAGCTCAGCACGTGGGCGCCAAACAGGCTGATCTCGGCCCGGGCACTGTCGTTGTTGATGGTGAGCACGGGCAGGCCGGCGGCGTTGTTGGCGAGCTTGCAGTGGGCTGTCAGGGGACGAATGGATTGCATGTGGGCTCCTGCCATGATGAAAACCGATAACAAAAAGGCGGCCAATGGCCGCCTTTTTTACGCTACGTGATTGCGCATCCCAAATTACTTGGAGATGTGAGCGATCAGGTCCAGAACCTTGCTGGAGTAGCCCATTTCGTTGTCGTACCAGGAGACGACTTTAACGAACTTGTCGTTCAGCTGGATACCAGCCTTGGCGTCGAATACGGAAGTCTGACGCTCACCCAGGAAGTCGGTGGAAACCACTTCGTCTTCGGTGTAACCCAGAACACCCTTCATGGCGCCTTGGGAGGCAGCCTTCATGGCTTCACAGATTTCTGCGTAGGTGGCGGCTTTCTTCAGGTTGACGGTCAGGTCAACAACAGACACGTCCGGAGTCGGAACGCGGAAGGCCATACCGGTCAGCAGACCCTTCAGCTCGGGGATGACCACGCCAACGGCCTTGGCAGCACCGGTAGAGGACGGGATGATGTTCTGAGCCGCACCGCGGCCACCGCGCCAGTCTTTGGCAGACGGACCATCAACGGTCTTCTGGGTAGCAGTGGTAGCGTGGACAGTGGTCATCAGGCCAGACTCGATACCGAAGGTATCGTTCAGAACCTTGGCGATGGGGGCCAGGCAGTTGGTGGTGCAGGAAGCGTTGGAAACGATGTCCTGGCCAGCGTAGGTCGCGTCGTTAACGCCCATGACGAACATCGGGGTCGCGTCTTTGGACGGACCGGTCAGTACGACTTTCTTGGCGCCGGCAGCGATGTGCTTGCGAGCGGTTTCGTCGGTCAGGAACAGACCGGTGGCTTCGGCAACAACGTCAACACCGATGTCGCCCCATTTCAGGTTCGCCGGGTCACGCTCAGCGGTAACACGCACGGTTTTGCCGTTGACGATCAGGTTGCCGTCTTTGACTTCAACGGTGCCATTGAAACGACCGTGAGTGGAGTCGTACTTCAGCATGTAAGCCATGTAGTCAACGTCGATCAGGTCGTTGATACCAACAACTTCGATGTCGTTGCGCTCAGCGGCCAGACGGAATACGAAACGGCCGATGCGGCCAAAACCGTTAATACCTACTTTGATAGTCATAATTGGTTACCTAACTGTTCAGTAGTCAAAGAAAATTCCGTTTGTAAATTTACTAGAACTCACCTGCGAGTCAACCAACAATCTGCGCGAAATTGCGCTATATCATGAAAAACTGTGAAATTTATTTTCGGTTTATGTAACTGGCTACCAACTTTTGTTGAATCCGTCATCAGTGGGATCCCGTCACAGCGATCAACAATAGTGCCTGTCCGGTCACACATCCAGCCGGGGAGATATGTAAAAATGTGCGCGGTTTAGCATGGCCCATAGAGCCACTGTTCAAGTACCACCCATAAAAATTAATCATATAGATAGAATCCACAGCGGGAATTCTCAAACTATGACCACCCTGATTGAACAGCTGGCTGCCGCCAAAGGTATCGCCAGTGAGTATGTTGATGCCTGGGGCAATCCGGCCCAGGTATCGGAAGAGAGCAAGGCCGCCATGCTGGGGGCCATGGGTTACCGCGTCGACGACGAAGGGGCCCTGACGCAGCAGCTGGAAGAGGAGCACCGCCAATACTGGCTGCGCCCGCTGGATCCCGTGATGGTGGTGCGCAGCGGCGAACCCATCAGCCTGGAAGTGCGCCTGCCTCTCGAATTCGTGAATGACGCCCTCGGCTGGCAACTGGTGCAGGAGCAGGGCGCCACCCTGTCCGGCCAGATCACCCCCATCGACGGGGAGCTGGTCGGTGTCGCCGAGTTTGAAGAGATGGAGTGCCAGGCCTATCGCGTGGCGCTGAGCGCTCAACCCGAGCTCGGCTATCACCAGCTGGTGCTGCTGGAGGAGGGCAACGACGAGCCGCTCGCCACCATGCGCCTCATCGTCGCCCCCAAGTCCTGCTACAAGCAGGCCCCTATCGCCAATGGCCAGAAGGTGTGGGGGCCGAGCGTACAGCTCTATTGCCTGCGCAGCCGCCACAACTGGGGCATGGGGGATTTCAGCGATCTTGGCCAGCTGGTCGAGAAAGCCGCCGCCTGGGGGGCTCACTTCGTCGGGCTGAACCCCATCCACGCCCTCTATCCGGCCAACCCGGAGAGCGCCAGCCCCTACAGCCCCTCTTCCCGTCGCTGGCTCAACGTGGCCTACATCGACGTGGAGGCGGTACCTGAGTTTCTGGCCAACGAACACCTCAAGGCCGAGGTCGCATCCCCCGCGTTCCAGCAGCATCTGGCCTCCCTGCGCGCCAAGGAGAACGTGGACTACACCGGCGTCATCCAGACCAAGATCGGCATGCTGCGCCAGGTGTTCGATCAGGGGGCGCTGACTGCCGAGCGCCAGGCCAGCTTCGATGCCTTCGTGGCGGCCGGTGGCGACAGCCTGCAACAGCAGGCGGTGTTCGATGCCCTGCAGGCCCACTTCTACGACAAGGGTGACAACGCCTGGGGCTGGCCGGTGTGGCCGGACGCCTTCCGCGATTATCACAACCCCGAGGTGGCGATCTGGACAGCGGAACACCAGGCCGATGTGAACTTCTATCTCTATCTGCAGTTCCTGGCGGACGAGCAACTGGCCCGGGCCGATGCCCGTGCCAAGGCGGCCGGCATGGTGATGGGGATCTACCGGGATCTGGCGGTGGGCGTCTCCGAAGGTTCCACCGAAATCTGGGCGAACCGAGATCTCTACTGCCCGAAAGCCTCGGTCGGCGCGCCGCCCGATATCCTGGGGCCGCTCGGTCAGAACTGGGGACTGCCCCCCATGAACCCGAACCAGCTGTTCGAGGCGGCCTATCAGCCCATGGTGGATCTGTTCCGCGCCAATATGCGCTCCTGCGGCGCACTGCGGATCGACCACGTGATGGCCTTGCTGCGCCTGTGGTGGGTGCCGCCCGGAGAGTCTGCCGCCAAGGGCGCCTACATCTATTACCCGGTCAACGACCTGCTGGGGATCCTGGCGCTCGAGTCCCACCGCAATCAGTGCCTGCTGATCGGCGAGGATCTCGGCACAGTGCCGGAAGGCATAGACGTCACTCTCAAGGAGAACGGCGTCCACTCCTACAAGGTGTTCTTCTTCGAGCGTTCCAAGGCGGACGGCGGCTTCATCTCCCCGGCGCACTACACCGAGCAGGCGATGTCGGCCCTGACCACCCACGACATGCCGACCCTCAAGGGCTTCTGGCATTGCGACGATCTGGCGCTGGGTCGTGAACTGGGATTGTACCCAGATGAAGAGGTACTCAAGACCCTGTATGCTGATCGCCACCAGGCCAAGCAGCGGATCCTCGACAGCCTGCACGCCCACGGGGTCATCTCGGGCAACATCAGCCACGACGTGAACTGGGTCGGCATGAACACCGAGCTCAACCACGGCCTGCAGTTGCACATGTCCCGCGGCAGTTGTGCCCTGTTCAGCACCCAGCTGGAAGACTGGCTGGAGATGGACAAGCCGGTGAACGTGCCGGGTACCAGCTACGAGTACCCGAACTGGCGTCGCAAGCTCTCCCGGGATCTGGAAGATATCTTTGCCGATGAGGCGCTCAAGGGATTGGCGGACAGGATGAGCCGGGCTCGTCATGAGGCCGGCCGTTGAGCCGCAGTCGCCAACTGACTCATATTCATCCGCTCCGGCTTCGGCCGGCGCGGATGTTCAGCCATGAAAGGAAATGTCGATGCCCGTTGAACGTTTGGTTGCCGCCCGCTGTGCCGATCCCTTCTCGTCCCTAGGCCTGCTGGCCAATCCGGGCGGGCCAGGTCTCAAGCTGACCGCCTGGTTGCCCGATGCCCTGGAGGTTCGCGTCAGGGATCTCAAGTCAGGCAAGATCGTTGCCACCCTGACCCCCACCGATGAATCGGGCCTTTTTGAAACTGTTTTCACCCGCCGCAAGAATCCCTTCCCTTATCAGCTGCTCGCCAGCTACCCCGATGCCAGTGCCGAGTTTGTCGACCCCTATCAGTTCCAGGCCGCCGCCTGGGAAGGGCTGGCGGAGCTGACCTGGCAACCCGAGAACCTCTACCATACCCTGGGCGCCCAGCTGCGCACCGTCGAATACCTCGGTCAGCGGGTGGAGGGGGTACGTTTCGCCGTCTACGCCCCGAGCGCCAGTGCGGTGAGCCTCATCGGTGACTTCAACTTCTGGGATGGCCGCCGTCACCCCATGCAGCGCAGCCAGTGCGGCCACTGGGTGCTGTTCGTGCCCGGTCTCAAGGCCGGGGATCGCTACAAGTTTGAACTGAAAGATCCGGCGGGCAACCGCCTGCCCCACAAGAGCGATCCGGTCGGCTTCTACTGCGAGCAGTATCCGTCGTTCGCCTCCGTCATCCATGACCACGACCAGTACCAGTGGCAGGACGCGGCCTGGCGCGAGAGCCAGCGCAATGACAAGCGGGAGCAGCCGATCTCCATCTACGAACTGCACGCGGGTTCCTGGAAGCGTCACCCCAACGGCGACAGCCTGAGCTGGCGCGAGCTGGCGGTGGATCTGGTCGACTACGTCAAGGAGATGGCCTACACCCACATCGAGCTGATGCCGGTCTCCGAGCACCCCTTCAGCGGCTCCTGGGGCTACCAGCCGGTGGGCATGTTCTCCCCCACCAGCCGTTTCGGCGGCGTCGACGACTTCAAGTACTTCGTGGACTGCTGCCACCAGGCGGGGATTGGCGTCATCCTGGACTGGGTGCCCGCGCACTTCCCGTCCGATGCCCACGGCCTGGCCCGCTTCGACGGCACTCCGCTCTACGAGTACGAGGATCCGCGCCGCGGCTGGCACCCGGACTGGAACTCCTACATCTATGACTTCGGTCGCAACAACGTGCGCCAGTTCCTGGTGGCGAGCGCCCTGTTCTGGCTCGACAAGTTCCATGTGGACGGGCTGCGGGTGGATGCGGTCGCCTCCATGCTCTATCTGGACTATTCGCGCAACGCCGGCGAGTGGGTGCCGAACGTCGATGGGGGCAACCACAACTACGAGGCGATCAGCCTGCTGAAGTGGACCAACGAGGAGGTGTACGGCAAGTATCCTCACGCCATGACCATAGCCGAGGAGTCCACCGCCTTCGCCGGGGTCTCCAGACCCACCTTCCTGGGGGGCCTGGGCTTTGGCTTCAAGTGGAATATGGGCTGGATGCACGACACCCTGAGCTACATGCAGAAGGAGCCCATTCATCGCCGCTATCACCACAACGAGATGACCTTCTCCATGGTCTACCACTATGACGAGAACTTCATCCTGGCCCTGTCCCACGACGAGGTGGTGCACGGCAAGCACTCCCTGCTCTACAAGATGCCGGGGGACGAGTGGCAGCAGGCCGCGAACCTGCGAGCCTACATGGGCTTCATGTACGGCCATCCCGGCAAGAAACTCAACTTCATGGGCACGGAGATCGCTCAGAGCAACGAGTGGAACCACGACGCCCAGCTGCCCTGGCACCTGCTGCAGTACCCCAAGCACGGCGGCCAGCAGCGCTTGATCCGCGACCTCAACCGGCTCTATCGTCATGATGCTGCCTTGTTCGAGGCGGACTATGAACGCAGCAGCTTCCGCTGGCTGGATCACAACGACGCGGACAACAGCATCTTCGCCTGGCTGAGGGCGGACAAGCGGGGTGAAGATCCCGTCATGGTGGCCAGCAACTTCACGCCGGTGCCGCGCATCGGCTACCGACTCGGGGTACCGGCGGCCGGCCGCTACCGGGTGGTGCTCAACACAGACAGTGAGCATTACTGGGGCAGCAACTATGATGTGGGCCTGGCCTTCGTCGCCGAGCCGACCCCCTGGCAGGGGATGGCGCACAGCATAGTGCTGGATCTGCCGCCGCTCGCGACCTTGTTCATCAAACAGGAGTCTTGATGTTTGTAATGGAAACCGGGGTGGATCACCCGCTGGGAGCCCGCCTCGACGAGACGGGCTGCCACTTCTGTGTCTGGGCACCCCAATCGGACAAGGTGGAGCTCTGTCTGTTCGACGAGCAGGAGCAGGAGCTGACCCGGCTGACCCTGCCCGGTCAGCGCGGCCAGTATCGCTTCGGCCATGTGCGCGGGGTCAGGGCCGGCCAGCGTTACGGTTATCGGGTTTATGGCACCCCCGATGAGGGCATGCTGTTCGACCCGGACAAGCTGCTGATCGACCCCTACGCCCGGGCGCTCAGCCGGCCGACCCACTGGGACGACGAGCAGTATGAGGGGGACAGCGCGGCCATGGTGGCCAAGTCCGTGGTGGTGGCGGACGACTTCGACTGGCAGGGGGTCGGCAAGCCGACCTTGCCCCCCGAGCGGGTCGTGCTCTACGAGACCCACGTCAAGGGCTTCACCCGCCAGCACCCTGGCATCCCGGAGGCGCTGCGCGGCACCTACCTCGGCATCTGCCACCCGCTGATGATCGAGCACATGCAGTCGCTGGGCATCACGGCGGTGCAGCTGATGCCGGTGGCGGCCTACATGTCCGAGCCCAGGCTGGCCCAGCTCGGGCTCACCAACTACTGGGGCTACAACCCCATCGCCTTCTTCGCCCCCGAGCCGCGCTACGGTACCGGGGAGGCGGTGACCGAGTTCAAGACCATGGTGCGCGAGCTGCACAGGGCCGGGATCGAGGTGATCCTGGACGTGGTCTACAACCACACCGCCGAGGCGGGGGTCGACGGCCCCATGCTGTCGCTGAAGGGATTCGACAACGCGGGCTACTACGCCTTCGAGAGCGGGGCCCACGGCCCGGATTACAACCGCCATGCCAACGTCACCGGCTGTGGCAACAGCGTCAACCTGGATCACCCCAACAGCCTGCGTCTGGTGTTGGACGCCCTGCGTTACTGGGTCACCGAGATGCAGGTGGACGGCTTTCGCTTCGATCTCGCCGTCACCCTGGCCCGGGAGGCGGGGGAGTTCGAGCCCATGAGCGCCTTCTTCAAGGCCATGATGGCGGATCCCGTGCTGGCGCGGGCCAGGCTCATCGCCGAGCCCTGGGATATCGGCCCGTTCGGCTATCGTCTCGGCCAGTTCCCGAGCCAGTGGCTGGAGGTCAACGACCGCTATCGCGACACGGTGCGCGCGTTCTGGCGCGGGGATGCGGGCAAGATGGGGGATCTGGCCACCCGGCTGGTGGGGTCCCGGGATCTGTTCCCGAAGAACTGGCGCTCCCCCCACTCCAGCGTCAACTACCTCTGTTATCACGACGGCTTCACCCTGGAGGATCTGGTCTCCTACAACCAACGCCACAACCAGGCCAACGGCGAGGACAACAGAGACGGCCACGGCAACAACCTCTCCTACAACCACGGGGTGGAGGGGCCGACCCTAGATCCCAAGGTGAACAACCTGCGCCAGCAGCAAAAGCGCAACCTGATAGCGACCCTGCTGCTCTCCCAGGGCACGCCGCACTTCCTGGCGGGGGACGAGATAGGCCGCAGCCAGCTTGGCAACAACAACGCCTACTGCCAGGACAACAGGATCAGCTGGGTCAACTGGCAGTGGCGGCCGGAGGACGAGCGGCTGCTCGCCTTCACCCGCCAGATGATGGCCCTGAGAGCCGAATCCACCGTCTTCTCCAACCTGCAGCTGAGCGACGACAGCTGGAATGGCAAGGCGACCAGTTGCCACAGGGTCAACTGGTATCACCCTGACGGTCATCAGCTTACCGATCAGGACTGGCACGCCCCCATGGGGCAGGCGTTCGCCATGGACATCGGCATGATCGACTGCGGCGGGGAGCGCTGGTACGTGCTGTTCAACGCCAGCGACTACGACATCCAGTTCAGGCTGCCGCCGGCGGGGGAGGGGATGGAGTGGGTCCAGCTCATCGACACCGCCACCAACGACGGCATGCCCTTCCTGCCCGATGACGTCAAGCGTCAGGTGGCTGTGGGTCACGCCCACTCCCTCAAGCTGCTGGAGCGGGTCGCCCTGTCGGCGGTGGCCCTGGCCAGGGAGGGAGTCGCGGCGGCGCCGGATGTTGCCACCGTGTTGCCAACGGGATCACAGTTCCCGCTGGCGGGCTAGAGTCAGGGCTCCCGAGTGGGTATGCTGGGCACCGGTTTGAGAGGCAAGGAGTCAGTATGAGCGGCAACAATTCCGAGCAATGGCGCACCAGGTTGAGCCCTGAGCAGTTTCACGTCTGCTGGGAGAAGGGCACGGAGCGGCCCTACAGCGGCGCCCTGCTCCACAATCGCAAGAGCGGCGACTACCAGTGCGTCTGTTGCAAGAGCGTGCTGTTTCACTCGGATGCCAAGTTTGACTCGGGCTGCGGCTGGCCCTCGTTCGATCGGGCCATCGAGGGGCGGGTGAACTACACGGAAGATCGCAGCCACGGCATGACCCGGGTGGAGATCACCTGCAGCCAGTGCGGCTCCCACCTGGGGCACGTCTTCCCGGACGGGCCGACCGAGACCGGTCAGCGCTACTGCGTCAACAGCCTGAGCCTGGATTTCGATCCCAAGGAGTGAAGGCTTCGCGGGCAACGAGATGGCAAGCGGCGTCCCTTAGCAGGGGCGCCGCTTTTTTATGGGTCTCAGCGCAGCAGCAGACTGGTGGTCACGAGCAGGGCGGCCAGCGGCAGTATGGGCAGTTTCAAGGCCCGCAGCAGGTAGAAACCGAGGGTGGCCAGCGCCAGATCGGTGGGGGTCAGCACGGCGCTCTGCCACACAGGTTGATAGAGGGCGGCCAGCAGCAACCCCACCACGGCGGCGTTGATGCCGCTCACGGCCCCCGCGAGGGCGGGACGGGTCAGCCAGCGCTGCCAGCAGGGGCCTATGGCCCACAGCAGCAGGAAGCCCGGCAGGAAGAGCGCCAGGGTCGCCAGCAGGGCCCCCGCCAGCGGGCTGGTCGGCAGCAGCAGGGCGCCGAGGTAGCTCGCCAGGGTGAACAGGGGGCCGGGCACCAGCTGGGCCAGGCCATAGCCGGTGAGGATCTGCGGCTGGCTCAGGGTCTGGCCCAGCCCCTCGCTCAACAAGGGCAGCACCACGTGGCCGCCGCCAAACACCAGGCTGCCCGCCCGGTAGAAATCCGCAAGCAGTCGGCCCGCTGGGCCATCGGCCAGCAGGGGCAGGCCGACAAACAAGAGGCCGAACAGCAGCAGGGTCGGCCAATGGGGTTGGCGAGTGGTGGGGGCGGCGGATAGGGGGGGAGGATCCGTCGCATCCTGCCCCTTGCCCAGGCGGGCACAGAGCAGGGCGGCCCCCGTCAGCAAGATAACCTGGGTCAGGAGCCCGGGTTGCCACCAGAGGGCGGCGGCGCTCACCACCATGATCCCCTGCAGCAGCCGGCTCTGGCAGAACTGGCGGCTCATGGTGAGCACCGCATCGGCCACCACCACCAGAGCCAGCAGCTTGAGGCCATGCAGGGCAGTCTCCAGCCAGAGGCTGTCAGTCAGCTGCGCCAGCCCGATGGCGGCGGCAAACAGCAGCAGGAAGGAGGGGAGGGTGAAGCCGATGAAGGCCGCCAGGGCGCCCCCGAGCCCGGCGTGCTGGCGCCCGATGGCGAAGCCGAGCTGACTGGAGGCTGGACCCGGCAGCAGCTGACACAGGGCCAGCTGGCGGGCAAACTCGGCCTGGCTGAGCCAGCCCAGCCGCTGGACGAAGGTACGCTGGAAATAGCCGATATGGGCGGCGGGGCCGCCGAAGCTGATGCAGCCAAGCCACAGAAATTGCAGGAAAACCGCCGTCACCCTTGCCACCTTCACCTCCAATCGAATGTGTCCGTGGAGCATATGACAGTTTTATGATGATTTGATGACGGGCTGATCAGGGCAGGTAAGGACGTCGCCCATCCTGAGGGGTCAGGCAGGTTGGCTTGGCTGTGGCAGGCACGCATCACCGGCGGTTAGCTTGTCGGCTGGCCTGGCTGCGGTAGATGACAATCGCCAACCAGTCAGCAAGGGGTTTGTTGCCAGGCCTTGGCTTACGCCGGCTGACCTGGTTGAGGGATATAGCAATCACCGGCCAGCCAGCAGGCGATGGACTGGCGGCTGGCATCGAAGTGGGGCTCCGGCAGCGCACGGGGATCGCACCAGACCCAGCCCTCGCACTTCTCCGGCTCCAGCAACCGGGGTTCTCCCTCCACCTCCGCCAGCAGGGTGACGGAGACATAGTGCAGCCCGCTCTCGCGCCAGGTCTCCAGGTTGTTGGTGACGGCGATGACCCGGGGCGTATCGATGACAAACCCCGTCTCCTCGGCCACCTCCCGGATGGCGGCGGACTCGAAACTCTCCCCCAGCTCCAGATGACCGCCGGCGATGGACCAGTAGGGGGCGTGGCTGCCCTTGCGCTTGCCGAGCAGCACCTGACCCTGTGCATTGGTCAGGATGACGCCGACACCGACGCGGGGATAGGGAGTGGACATGGGGGCTCCTTGCTGGGTTCGAGGCATCTGGCGGCCCATCCACCGGGATCTGCAAGGGGAGGGGACTCCTTGCGGGCGAGCGGGCTGCATAAAAAACGGGCCCACCTTAGGACGGTTGGGCCCGTTTCGCAAGCTCTCCAGCCGGGATAGGCCGGTTTTGCTACCTCAGCATCGGATAGATCCGGATAGATGACGCCTGTTCAAATGATGCATGTCACGCCAGCTTGACCAGCATCTTGCCGGTGTTTCGTCCCTCGAACAGCCCGATAAAGGCCTGGGGCATGCTGGCCAGCCCCTCATAGACGGTCTCCTCGCTCTGCAGGTCGCCGGCTTCGAAGGCGGGGATGGCCTCCGCCAGGAAGTCGCCATGGTGCTGCCAGTGATCGGAGACCAGCAGCCCCTGCAGCAGGATGCGCTTGCGGATGATCTGGGCCAGGTTGCGCGGGCCGCTGGCGCCGCCCTGGCTGTTGTACTGCTCGATGAGGCCGCACAGCACGATACGACCGTGCAGCGCCATGTGATTGAGGGCCGCCTCCAGCAGGGCACCGCCGACGTTCTCGAAATAGACCTGGATACCCTCAGGGGCGAGGCGGGCCAGCTCGGCATCGAGATCCGGCGTCTCCTTATAGTTGATCACCGCATCGGCCCCGAGCGTCTTGAGGTAGGCCACCTTGTCGGCGGAGCCGGTGGAGCCGATGACCCTGGCCCCGGCCCGCTTGGCGAGCTGGACCACCATGGTACCGACCGCCCCGGAGGCCGCCGAGACCAGCACCGTCTCGCCTGCCTGCAGGTGGGCGACCTGGTGCAGCCCGGCCCAGGCGGTCATGCCCGGCATGCCGAGGGCGCCGAGAAACAGCTGGGGCGGCAGCTCGGTGGCGGGCAAACGGGTCAGCAGCTCTCCCTTGGCGACGAAGGCGTCGCGCCAGCCCAGCATGCTGCTCACCCTGTCCCCCACCGCGAAGTCCGGGTGACGGGAGGCCTGTACGGTGCCGATGGCGCCGCCCTCCAGGGGGGCGTTGAGGGCGAAGGGGGGCACATAGCTCTTGGCCTCGCTCATGCGTCCGCGCATGTAGGGATCCACCGACAACCACAGGTTCGCGACCAGCACCTCTCCCTCCTGCAAGGGGGGCAGGGGCACGGCCTGCAGGCTGAAGTCGTCCTGGGTGGGCAGGCCGCTTGGGCGGCGCAGCAGCTGGATCTGATGGCTGAGCTGGCTCATGGTGTCTCTCCGAAGAAGGTGGATGGTAGGGGCATGGCTTGTTCAGCCGCCCCTGCCTCTGCCCGGCGTCCAGTGGTGACGCCTGACAGGGGGGATTTATCTTGCGTGCAAGTTAAATCCAGCCTAAACCTGAATGGAGGGGCTGGCAACTGGTTTGTGTACAAATTATTCAGCCCTATCGTCTCCTGGGGTATACTGGCCCCCCATGTCAGCGAGGTGTCCCATGAGTGAACTGAAAAAACAGGTCTGTTTCGCCCTCTACAGCGCCTCCAATGCGGTGATGCGCGCCTACCGGCCACTGCTGGACAAGCTGGATCTCACCTATACCCAGTATCTGGTGATGCTCTCGCTCTGGGCGCGGGACGAGGTCAGCCTCAAGGAGATAGGGCAGGAGACCGGGCTGGATGCGGGCACCCTGACCCCCATCGTCAAGCGGCTGGAGAGCAAGGGCTGGCTGACCCGCACCGTCTCGAGCGAGGATGAGCGGCAGAAGTGCATCCGGCTGACCGAGGCGGGGCGCGACTTGCAGCAGGGGGTGAAGGAGTGCTGTCTGGTGGATAACTTGCGCAGCCAGCTGGATCTGGACGATGCTGAACTGTCCCAGTTGAAGCAGCTCTGCGATCGCCTCGCGGCGCAGCTGGGGCGCTGAACCCGACCACAGCCCTGGGGAGCCCTCCGATGAAAACCCTGTTACCCCTGTTACCCCTGTTTGCCCTGCTGCTCGGCGCCTGCGCCGGCGGCACTTACCCCGTTTCGGAGCTGCAGATAGACGATGCGGACGCCTGGCAGGCCATCTGCAAGGACGGCGTCCGGGTGCGGGCCATCAGCGATGAGAAGATCTGCGATGCCCATCGCGGCGTGGCCATGTGGTTGAATAAACCAAGGTCTGTACGGATGGCAGAGGAAGCCGCCAAATAGTGTGATGCAGGCGTCATAAAATGACAAAACCGGCTCCTTGGCCGGTTTTTTTCGCGATCCCGCCAGCACTTTGCCGACTTGTTCATGGTGCACTCATTTTTCTCTTCCCATACTGGCCCCACAGTGCCAAAGGAGGAGAGAAGAGATGCAATCATCCATCGTCGGGCTCTCCATTCTGTGGGGGCTGGCCAGTTTTGGTGTTCAGGGGGATTTCATCGAGAGCCGTGATTCCGTTGCGCCGTCCTGGCAGGCCGAGTCCAGAGTGGAGATGGAAGGGTATTTGATCGAGTCATTGGGGGCGGATCGCTGGCTGTTCGACAACGGCAGCGAGAGCCTGCTGGTCTCCCTGCCCGAGGGGCAGTGGGTGCCGGAGGGGGAGCGACTGCGGCTCAGTGGCGAGCCCCAGCACGAGCAGGCCGGCTGGCTGCTGCAGGTGCAGGATGTGAGTCCGGTGAGCGTCTGAATGCAGGCCCAGGGATCACAGCCTTGAATAACCAGAGAGGAGGCCAGGGCCTCCTCTCTTGTCTTTCTATCCTTACCCCAGATGATTGAGGGGCAGCGCCGTCTTGTGCTTGATCCGGCGCAGCACGAAGCTGGAACGCACCCCGGTCACCCCGGGAATGTGGGTCAGCTTGTCCAGCAGGAAGTGCTGATAGTGCTCCATGTCCCGCACCACCACCTTGAGCTGATAGTCGGCATCGTTGCCGGTGATGAGATCGCACTCCAGCACCTCGGGCAGATCCTGGATGGCCTTGTCGAAACTCTCGAACCGCTCCGGGGTGTGCCTGTCCATGGAGATGTGGATGTAGGCGGTGAGGGTCAGCCCCAGCTGGCGGGCGTTGAGCAGGGTGACATGGGTATCGATGAGACCGGCATCCTCCAGGGCCTTGACCCGGCGGGAGCAGGGGGAGGGAGAGAGGCCGACCAGCTCGGCCAGCTCCAGGTTGCTGATGCGGCCATTCTCCTGCATCAGCTCCAGAATATGCCTGTCTATACGATCAAGTTTCAGCATTCTCCGTTCCTCGTTGCAATTACTAATTCACTTTTCCTAGATTAAGGGTGAACTATTGCAAAAACAACCGAAAATACCCGCTATTTCACAACCACTCACCGCACCGGCGGGGATATGATAATTCCATCTTCCGGTGGCAAAGCAGATATCCAACCAGGTCTCTGCGGCGAATGACCTCATCGGGTCAAGAGCCCCATCAGCCGTCCGACCTTATCGGGAAGTGACGGGCTGGAACGAGAGCATCTCCTCCCCGAAGGCAACAAAGCAGGCATCCCGGCGCCTGCTTTGTTGTTTTTGGGCTTTGGCATCAGGGCCGGATGCGATAGAGGCAGCGCCTGTCCCCGTCCAGCAGATATTGCTCCCGCTCCACCTCGGCCGGCGCCAGCAGCTGGCGAAAGATCGCCAGCTCGCTTCGGCAGAATCCCCGACAGGCGCGCGCCGCGGCGCAGATGGGGCAGTGACTCTCCCACCACAGCCAGCTGCCGTCCTCCTCCTGGCGCATGTCCGCCATATAGCCCTCCCGGCTGCGCAGCACCCTGAGGCTTGCCAGCTTGCCCTCCAGTTCGGTCTGGGTCAGCTCGGCGCGATAGCGGCCGAGCATCTGCTGCTCCCGTCGCGCTATGAGTTGCTCCATTCCCTCTTCGCCAAACAGCTGCTGAACGTCGTCGATGAGCTGCAGGGTCAGCTCGCTGTGGGTGTCGGGGAAGCGCTGCCAGGCCTGATCGGTCAGGTGCCAGAGCCGCATCGGCCGACCCCGGCCACGCGCCTCGTCGCTGAACCCTACCCAGCCCTCGGCCTCCAGCGCGATCAGATGCTGGCGGGCCCCCATGGAGGTCATCTGCAACTGATCGCCGAGGGCGGCGGCGCTCTGGGGCCCCTGGCTCTTCAACAGGTACAGGATCTTGTCGGTGCTGGCATTCATGGGCTGGCTCTCGTTATCGACAGATGCGCATTGGGGCATTTCTAGCAGGCCTTGATGGGCCCATTATGGGGAGGGGAGCCGTTTAAATCAATAATTCGCTTTACTTAATGGGACGACTCATCTCAGTATAAATAAACAAATGACTTTATTTAATGAGGCGGACATGGAAGGAATCAAGACGCAGGCCACCCTCTGGGTGCTGGTGATGACGGTGACCCTGGCGGTGGCGGGTTTCAGCCTGCCATCCCCGGTGCTGGCGCCCCTGATGCTGGATCCGGCCCAGGGCATGCTGAGCCCGGAGGCGTCGGACTGGAGCCGCAAGGTGTGGCTCGGGGTCATCATGGGGCTCTACCCGCTGTTCCAGCTGCTGGGGGCCCCCTGGCTCGGCAAGCTGTCGGATCGCTATGGCCGCAAACCGGTGCTGACCCTCTGCCTGGTCGGCGTGCTGGCTGGTTACGCCCTGATGGCGCTCGGCATCGCCTGGCGCTCCCTGCCGCTGCTCTTGCTGAGCCGGGTGCTGGAGGGCTTCTTCAACGGCGACATCGCCATCGTCCAGGCCATGGCGGCGGACATGAGCACCCCCAAGACCAAGGCGCGCAACTTCGCCAGGATCAACATCGGCATGAACCTGGGTTGGGTGCTTGGGCCCATGATAGGGGGCTATGCCGCGGTGATCTCCGGGGATTACAGCCTGGCGGCCTGGCTGGCGGTGGCCATGACGGCGGTCAACCTGCTGCTGATCCTCTGGCTCATTCCGAATCGGCCGCCGGTGGCAGCGGAGCAGACTCTGGCGCCGCTCTCCACCTGGCAACTGCTGCAACAGCCCAGGCTGCTGCCCTACTTCGTGCTGACCCTGCTGAGCTATGGCGCGGTGCAGCTCTACTTCACCTACTTCAACGTCTGGTTGGTGGAGCGGCTGGCCTGGGATCCGGTGCAGCTGGCTCAGGCAGCCGTGCTGGTGAGCGTCCCCATGATGCTGGGCTCCTGGCTCGGGGAGCTGCTGGCCCGCCACTGGCGCGGCAGCACCCTCGGCATCGTCGGCCATCTGGTGATGGCGGCGGGCATGATGATGTTCGTGCTGCCGAGCCAGTGGTGGGGGTTGGCGCTCACCTTTATCCCGGCGGGCATCGGCATGAGTCTGGGGGAGCTGGCCACCTCGGTCGCCATCTCCAACCGCAGCCACGCCAGCCAGCAGGGGCAGGCGATGGGGCTCTATCGCGGGCTGGCGGTGGGCAGCGAGATCCTGGCGGTGGTGGTGGGCAGCCTGGTGCTGCTGGCGGGCACCCAGTGGCCCTTCTACCTGGCGACCCTGTGCGGGCTGCTCTGCGCGCTCGGCTTCTACGGTCTGCGCCGGGCGGCGGACAGGGAGCCGCAGCAAGGCACGGCGGTCGAGCCCGGTTGATCCCGGGCGCAGGGGGGATCACAAATTGGCGCCGGCGGAGCAGGGGAGACTTGCATCGCGGCGCCGACTCTGGGACGGTATGGCTCTTCGATCCTTTCCCCCTGTCGCTCGGCCACCCGCTCTCATCCCGGGCCCCGCGATACCCTGCCTTTGGAGGTGATATGAGTCGTTTTCAGGCCATTGCGTTGGACATGGACGGTACTTTGTTGACCCGGGATCACAAGATCTCGTCCGCAACCCGGGCGGCCCTAGCCCAGGCCCGCGCCCACGACATCAAGGTGCTGCTGGTGACCGGGCGCCACTACATGACGGCGCGACCCTTTCATCACGAGCTGGCCCTCGACACCCCCATCATCTGCAGCAACGGCGCCTACCTCTACGATCCAGGACAAGACCGCATCCTGGCGGGGGATCCCCTGGCGGTCGGGCCGCTGCGGGCGCTGCTGGCCGAGGCCCTGGCCCAGCAGATGGAGGCGCAGTTCCACCTGAGCGACGGCATCGGCTACATCGGCTGCGAGGATTATGTGGCCCGGATCCAGCACAGATCCGATAACCTGCCCGATCACCTCAAGATCTCCCTGCTGCCGGCGGACGATCTCGAGGCCTGGCTGAAAAAACCGGTCTGGAAGCTGGAGCTGTTCAACCAGGATCCGGGTCGCTTGCATCGCTTCGTGGGGGAGGTGGTGCAGGGCATGCCCTTTACCCAGGACTGGGCGGCCCCCTATGCGGTGGAGCTGGTGCAACCCGGCTGCAGCAAGGGCAACCGGCTGGCCCAGTGGGCCGCGAGTGAAGGCATAGGGATGGAGAACGTGGTGGCGTTTGGGGACAACAACAACGACATCAGCATGTTCGAGCAGGTCGGGCTGGCGGTGGCCATGGGCAATGCGGCCCCCCAGATCCAGGCCCACGCCCATCAGGTGACCGCGGATCACAACGAGGATGGCATCGCGCTGGCACTGCAGCGCTGGGTACTGCCCTGAGCTAGGTTTTACCCTGAATAGGCAAGAGCCCCGCCGGGCGGCGGGGCTCTGCGGGGATCAGTTGCCGAAAGAGAACTGGATCACCCGATCCGGGAAGCGAATGCGGTTGTACTCCCGGCGCGCCCCCTCGTAGTGGCGGATGGCCCGCTCACGCTGGGCGCGGTAGTAGTCTCGCTGTTTGCTGTCGTTCTCGTTTCGGATCTGCTGATCCAGCTGATAAATGTCCCGCTCGGTGCGCTCCAGTTCCTGCTGCAACTCGCTTAAGCGCTGGGCCACCAGGAACTCCTTGCGACCGCGCTCGAACTGGGTGAGGAAGGTCGTATCATTGGGGCAGACCCCCAGGTACTCGTTCCCCTCCCGCCCCTTGCTGTAGGCGAGCTCGGGGATGCAGTAGAGCTCCAACCCCTTGGCGTAACCCCGCTGCCACTCGGCCTCGTCCACCTTGAGGCCATATTCCCCGCAGGTCTTGCTGTAGCCGCTGCTGGCCGTGCGGGTCTTGCCCTCGGTCCCATCCTGATAGCCCTGGTTGTACCAACTCATGGCGCGGCACTCCTCCTCGGACAGGGAACTGCAACCGGCGAGCAGCAGGGGCAGGGTCAGCAACAGCATCCTTGGGGACATGGGAGGGCTCCTAATGTGAAAGTGCAGGCATTCTAGTGAGGAAGCCGGGAAGGGACAAGGGCCGCGGCAGAGTCAGGTGTTGTGATATTTTTGTCATTATTTTCAACCTGTTATGAACGGCTTTCGGGCAACCTTTCCTTGCCGGGGGAGGCAGGGTAAACTGCGCCTACTTTTAACTGGCGCGTAACAAAAATAATGAAAGTCCTGACCGTTGATTACCGCTCCCCCGACGCGGCGGAGCGCTTCACCGAATCCCTGCGTACCACGGGCTTCGGGGTACTGACCAACCACCCCATTCCGAAGGAGTTGGTGCAGTCCATCTATGACAACTGGTATCGCTTCTTCATGAGCGAGCAGAAGCACGACTTCCTGTTCAATCGCGAGACCCAGGATGGCTACTTCCCGCCGTCGGTTTCCGAGGTGGCCAAGGGCAACACCCAGAAGGACATCAAGGAGTACTTCCACCTCTATCCCTGGGGTCAGATGCCAGAAGAGCTGAAGGCCCAGGCGATGGAGTACTACGCCCTCGCGAACAATTTGGCCGCTGAGCTGCTCGGCTGGGTGGAGCAATACACCCCGAAGGATATAGCCGCCCACTACAGCTGTCCCCTCTCCTCCATGATCGAAGAGAGCCAGAAGACCCTGCTGCGGGTGCTGCACTATCCGCCGTTCGACGGCACCGAGGCGCCGGGCGCCATCCGCGCCGCCGCCCACGAGGACATCAACCTGCTCACCATCCTGCCCGCCGCCAACGAGCCGGGTCTGCAGGTGAAGGGCTCCGACGGGGAGTGGATGGACGTGCCCTGCGACTTTGGCACCCTGATCATCAACATAGGTGACATGCTGCAGGAGGCCTCCCACGGCTACTACCCCTCCACCACCCACCGCGTCATCAACCCGACCGGTGGCAGCGTCAGCAAGTCCCGCATCTCCCTGCCGCTGTTCCTGCACCCGCGCCCGGACGTGGTGCTCTCCGAGCGTCACACCGCCCACAGCTACCTGATGGAGCGGCTGCGGGAGCTGGGGGTTATCTAGTCCCAGACCGTTTTCCAGAGTATTCAAAACCGGAGCAAAAATGCTCTGGTTTTTGTTTTGTGGCACGAATGGGCGATAAACCGAATATTGTTAGTCATTGCTGCTAATAAGTCGGTTTTAAGCCAGAGATACGACGAGTGATTGCAGAGGGTCAGGGGTAGTCTGAGCACCATTCTGGGCCCCTCTGGGTGGGCCCCCCGATTGGAGTTCTTATGAAGCAGTCCCAATGGTCATCCCGGCTCGGTTACATCCTGGCCGCCGCGGGTTCCGCGGTCGGTCTCGGTGCCATCTGGAAGTTCCCCTATGTCACCGCCGCCAACGGCGGGGGCGCCTTCCTGCTGGTGTTCCTCTTGTTCAGCTTCACCCTGGGGGTGGCGGTGCTGATGGGGGAGACATTGCTCGGCAGCCTGACCCGGCGCGGCGCCGTGGGGGCCTTCGGTGAGCTGATGGGCAAGCGCTGGCGCTGGGTCGGCGCCATGGGGCTCTTGTGTAGTCTGCTGATCTACTGCTTCTACAGCGTGGTGGGGGGCTGGACCCTGGGCTACACCGGCATGGCGCTGGCGGGTGAGCTGCGTCACGGCGATGGGACGGCCCTCACCGCCCGCTTCAACGACTATGTCGGGGATCCCCTCTGGCCCGTGCTGACCCATCTGCTGTTCGCGGGTCTCACCTGGTGGTTCGTGCAGGGCGGGGTGCAGAAAGGGGTGGAGCGTACCCTGCGCTGGATGATGCCGGCCCTCTTCATCATGATCCTGCTGCTGGTGGCGTTCGGCCTGACCCTGCCCAATGCCATGGCCGGGGTGCGCCACTTCCTGATGCCGGACTTCAGCAAGCTCGGTATGTCCGGGGTGCTGGACGCCCTGGGGCTGGCCTTCTTCTCCCTCTCCATCGGTCTCGGCATCCACACCACCTATGGCGCCTACCTGCCGAGCAGCGAGGGGGTCGGCCGCTCCAGCCTCTGGGTGGTGCTGCTGGCGAGCCTCATCGCCGTGCTGGCGGGGCTGATGATCTTCCCCGTGCTGGCGGCGACCGGTATCGATCCCGCTTCGGGCCCGGGTCTCACCTTCATGACCATGCCTGCGGTGTTCCAGCAGTTGCCGTTTGGCCAGGGGCTGGCGGTGGTGTTCTTCGCCCTGCTGGTGGTGGCGGCGCTCTCCTCTTCCATCTCTCTGCTGGAGCATCTGCAGTGCTTCCTTTGCGAGAGTTTCGGCTGGTCGCGCCGCGCGTCTTGCAGCCTGATCACAGGGGTGGTGATGGCGGGGGGGATCCCGGTCAGCCTGTCGTTCGGCCCCTGGGCAAGCGTCACCTTGTTTGGCAAGAACATCTTCGAGCTGCTGGATTTCATCACCTCCAACCTGATGATGCCCATGTTCGGGCTGGCCCTCACCCTGTTGCTCGGCTGGAAGCTTGGCCGCCGTGCACTGCCCGAGGGGCTAGCGCCCCACTGGCGCCGGCTGGTGATGGGCTGCTGGCGCTGGGTCGCGCCCCTGCTGATCGGCGGCATCCTGGTGCGGGGCCTGCTGTGAGCCCGGCGGGCGAGCCGATGGCTCGGCGTCGCGGTTGCCAAGCCATGGCCGGGGCATGCTCTCTGATATCATTGACGATATATAAAATTCTTACGCATGCTAAGTGTTTAGCATTTAATATTGCGTGTTGATATTACGCATCGCCATGTTGCTGTTTTATGGGGCTAAGTGGTCTATTAACTGTCAACTTCTCTTGCCATGGTTTAGGCTGTGACTCCTTTTTGCCGTGCAGGTTGCTCGCTTCATGTCACCTCTCATCGCCTCCTTTGGTCGATTTTTTAGCTCGCAAGAGAGGTGACCTTGCACGCGCAGTTTGTCTGAATGTTCATTGCAAAGGTCGCCAGAGGCGGCCTTTTTTATTTCCCGTCATGGTCAGGAGTCTCGATTCGATGTTGTCTTACCCGGAGGTTGTATGAGCCAGGTTCAGTGGTCTTCCCGTCTTGGGCATGTGTTGGCGGCGGCCGGCACCGCCATCGGTCTCGGTGCCATCTGGAAGTTTCCCTATGTGACCGCTACCAACGGCGGTGGCGCCTTCCTGCTGGTGTTCCTGCTGTTCAGCTTCACCCTGGGGGTGGCAGTGCTGGTGGGGGAGACACTGCTCGGCAGCCGCAGTCAGCGCGGGGTGCTCGGCGCCTTTAAAAAACTGGTGGGGCCGAACTGGCGCTGGATGGGTTACATGGGGATCTTGTGCGGCTTCTTCATCTACAGCTTCTACAGCGTGGTGGGGGGCTGGACCGTGGGTTATGCGGCGCTGGCGGTGATGGGCAAGCTGAACCTGAGCGAGGGCCCGGCGCTCACCGCCCTGTTCAACGGCTATGTCAGCCACCCCTGGTGGCCCGTGCTGACCCATCTGGTGTTCGCGGGCCTCACCTGGTGGTTCGTGCAGGGGGGCATCCAGAAGGGGGTGGAGCGGGCGCTGCGCTGGATGATGCCGGCCCTGTTCATCATGATGTTGCTGCTGGTGGGGGTGGGGCTCTCCATGCCGGGTTCCATGGCCGGGGTGCGCCAGTTGCTGCTGCCGGACTTCTCCATGCTCACCGGCCAGAGTGTACTGGATGCCCTGGGGCTCGCCTTCTTCTCCCTCTCCATTGGCCTGGGGGTCCACACCACCTATGGCGCTTATCTGCCTAACAGCGACGGGGTGCTGAAATCCGGCGTCTGGGTGGTGACCCTGGCGAGCCTCATCTCCGTGCTGGCGGGGCTGATGATCTTCCCGGCGCTGGCGTCCACGGGTATCGACCCGACTGCGGGGCCAGGGCTCACCTTTATGACCATGCCCGCCGTGTTCAACCACCTGCCGTTTGGCCAGGGGTTGGCGGTGGTCTTCTTCCTGTTGCTGCTGGTGGCGGCGCTCTCCTCCTCCATCTCCATGCTGGAGCACCTGGTGCGCTTCACCACAGAGGAGTGGGGCTGGTCCAGGCGCGGCGCCTGCCGAGTGCTGACCCTGCTGATCATGGCCTCCGGCATCCCGGTCAGCCTGTCGTTCGGCCCCTGGAGCGAGCTGACCCTGTTTGGCAAGACCATCTTCGATCTGCTGGACTACCTCACCTCCAACCTGATGATGCCGCTGTTCGGCCTGGTGCTGACCCTGCTGCTGGGCTGGCGCCTCGGGGATGTGATCCTGCCCGCCGGCCTCTCCCCCGTGCTGCGCACCTGCCTGCTCTGGTGCTGGCGGCTGGTGGCGCCGCTGCTGATCACCGGCATCTTGGTGCGAGGCATCCTCTGATCCTGCTTGGCGTCCGTGGTGGCTGACAGAAGGATACGGTGGTAAACGATGCCATTGCTGCTCATCGGCATCCTGGTGCCGGGACGCGTTTAACAAGCAGGGCGTTATAAAACGAGAGGGGTTGGCCAGTGGCCAACCCCTCTTTGCATCGGGCGCCGCTTATTGCAGGCCCGGACCCTTGGCGGAGAAGGGGCAGTCCGCCTGCTGGATGAGGCGCCGGCCCTGATGACCGTTGCCCTGCCAGGTGAGATCGAGTCGGCCGAGTTGGCCGAGATGGCGCAGCTCGAACTCGTAGCGCAGGCAGGGGTTGTCGGTGGGTAGCGTCTTCATGCCTGCCGGTAGCAGGTAGCGGTAACGCAGCAGGGGGCCGTCCTGCAGTTGGATCTCGTCGGGCACCAGCCCCTCTGCCGTGGGGCTGGGGGCCTTGAGGAAGCGGCGCAGAGACGCGGGGGCGTCGATGGCCTTCTGATAGTGGAGCCCGTTCATGGCCGCCAGCTCCTCCTCCAGTCGCTCCAGCTCCCCTTCCAGACCGGTGACGGCCTGACTGAGTTGTTGATGGGCAGGGGAGGCGCACCCCCCCAACAGCAGGGCGGTGAGCAACAGGGTGGTGCGGGAGGGGGACATGGGGGCTCCTTGGGCTGAAACGGCCACTGACTATAGCAGGGGATTGGTCGGTGGCGTGCCCCGCAGCAGGCTGGCCAGCCGCTCAAGCCCCTCGGCGACCCGGGCGTCGGTGGCCGGTTGGCTCAGGCTCAGGCGTACCCCTTGCGGTGCGGCAAACTGGCCGGCGGCGAAGTGCTCCCCGCTGGCAACCCCGACATCCAGGGCGTTGGCCGCCTCCACGAACTCCTGGCTGCGCCAGGGCTCGGGCAGGGGCAGCCAGGCGTGCATGGAGCCCGGGTGCCAGCGTGCGCCCGGCAACAGGTGGTGCAGCAGCTCACCCCGGCGCGCCAGGATCCGTCTCTGTTGCTCGATAAGGGGCATGATCTGGTGTTGGCTCACCAGCTTGCAGGCGAGCTCGATGAGCAGCGGACTCACCATCCAGCTCGACAGCCGCATGGCCTGGGCGAAGGCGTTGCGAAGGGGAGGCGGGGTCAAGACGAAGCCCACCCTCAGGCCGCCGCAGGCGATCTTGGCCAGGCTGCCGAGGTAAATGACCCGCTCCGGCGCCAGATTGACCATGGGGGGCAACGAGGTCTCCGGCAGCAGGCCGTTCACGTCGTCCTCGACGATCAGCAGATCGTGGCGGCGGGCGATGGCGACTATGGCTTCCCGCCGCGCCAGGCTCATCACCGCCGTGGTGGGATTTTGCAGGGTGGGGGTGAGGTAGAGCAGCTTGGCCCGACGCTGGCGGCAGGCCGCGTCCAGGGCCGCCGGGATCAGCCCCTCCTCGTCGAGCGGCAGTCCCACCACCTGGTTCTTCAACTGACGGGCGTTGCCCAGCATGCCCGGGTAGCTGAGCCCCTCGCACAATATGGTCTCCCCCACACAGCCGGTGGCGAGCAGGGCCAGCATGATGCCGTGCTGGGCACCGTGGCTGAACAGCAGGTGATCCTCCCGACACTGGACCCCCAGGGTCGTGAGCCAGTCGACGAACAGCTGACGCTGGGCAGGCCGCCCCGCCTCCTTGTCATAGCCGAGCAGGGCGTTGAGATCCCCCTGCGCCAGCTCCAGCAGCATGGGCTTGATGATGGCGGCCCGATCCAGCGGGATCGGCAGGTTCTGCCACAGCTCGATGCGCTGGTTGTCTTCGTTGCGGATCACCCACTCGTTGACCGGATCCACCAGGCCCCTGACCCAGGTGCCATGGCCGACCCGGGCCGCCAGCAGGCCGCGCCGCTCCGCCTCCGAGTAGGCGCGGGTGACGGTACCGACCGTGACCCCGAGCTGGTCTGCCAGCGCCCTGTGGGTCGGCAGCCGGGTCTCCGGGGCCAGGGTGCCATCGTGAATGGCTCGCTCTATGGCCTTGACCAGTTTCAGATAGAGGGGGCCCTCGAAGCTGTCGAGGTGGGGAGTCCAGATTGTCATGGTGACAATAAATCCATTGATCGGCTAATTGTCTCAATATAGCGTGATTGTCAGCCACAAAACAACATAAACGGTCACATTGTATCGATACAATGTGGTTCAAGGAGAGAAGACAATGACCATAGAATGGTATGCCACCCTGTTTGGCTTCGCCCTGCTCACCTGCGGCACCCCGGGCCCCAACAACCTCATGCTGACGGCGTCCGGTGCCAACTTCGGGGTACGCCGCACCCTGCCACACCTGCTCGGGGTGACGGTGGGTCAGCCGGTGCTGCAACTGGTACTGGCGCTCGGCTTTTATCCGCTGTTCGAACGCTGGCCCCTGCTCAAGCTGAGCCTGCAGGTGCTGGGCAGCCTCTATCTGCTGTGGCTCGCCTGGCGAATCGCCGTGGCCGGGGCACCCGGCGATCCGGCGCGACGTTCCCGTCCGCTGACCCTGCTGGAGGGGCTGGGCTTCCAGTTTCTCAACCCCAAGGCCTGGATGATGGGGATCTCCGCCATCAGCCTGTTCAGCCTGCCGGGCAGCGATTACTGGCCGAGCCTGTGGGGCATTATGTCCGTCTTCCCCATGGCGGGGCTGCCGGTCTGCTTCGCCTGGGTGCTGTTCGGTCATCAGCTCAGCCGCTGGATCAACTCGGACAAGGGTTGGCGTCGCCTCAACGGCAGCCTGGGCGCGCTGACGGCGCTCTGTGTGGTGATGCTCTGGTATTAATGATTGCTTGGTTATTTATGCGAAGAAAATGCATCGGTGAGCTTGTGGTCGGGGGGCGGGCTCTGCATATTAAGAGGCTTGCCGTAACACATCGAGGTTGAGATGGATCTGAACTGGTTGCTTCCCCTGGCGGGCTTTGCCCTGATCACCTGCGGTACGCCTGGGCCCAACAACATGCTGCTCACCAGCGCAGGGGCCGCCCAGGGCTTTCGCCGCTCCCTGCCCCTGCTGGTGGGGGTGGTGGGGGGCATCAACCTGATGATCCTGGCCACGGCGCTGGGGCTCGGCGTGGTGTTCGAGAAGCTGCCGCTGCTGCACGATGGACTGAAGCTCATCGGCTCGGCCTATCTGCTCTGGCTGGCCTGGAAGGTGGCCACCGCCAGCGGCCCGGCGGAAGGCAACCGGCCCCTGATCCCGGCCCATCAAGGGGCCATGTTGCAACTGCTCAACCCCAAGGCCTGGATGATGGCGCTCTCCGCCATCAGCGGTTTCACCCTGGCGGGGGAGGCTTACTGGCCCTCCGCCAGCTGGGTGCTCGGTACCTTCTTCATTACCGGCCTCTACACCGGTGCCTTCTGGGTGTTGTTCGGCGCTCAGGTGCGCCGTCTCATCCGCACCGCCAGGGGCTGGCGTCGTTTTAACCTTGGCATGGGGATCGCCACGGCGGCCTGCGTGCTGATGATCTGGATCTAGGTCTTCGGACCTGCCCGTCTGTCTTGTTGGCCCTGCGGGGCCTTTTTTGTCTGTCGTGCTGGCGGCTCTGTCGCCCGTGCTGGAGGAGTGACTATGAAGTGTATCGGTCTGCTGGGTGGCATGAGCTGGGAGTCCACCGTCAGTTACTACCAGGCCCTCAACCGGGGCGTGCGGGAGCGGCTCGGGGGCCTGCACTCCGCCAGGGTGCTGCTCAACAGCGTGGATTTTGCCGAGATAGAGCGGCTGCAGCACGCCGGTGACTGGCCCGCCACTGCGTGCCTGCTGAGTGTGGCCGCCCGGGACCTGCAGGCCGGTGGCGCGGACTTCCTGCTGATAGGCACCAACACCATGCACAAGGTGGCCCCGGAGATAGAAGCCGCCATCGAGATCCCCTTGCTGCATATCGCCGACGCCACCGCCAGGCGTCTGGTGGCGGACGGGGTGAAGCGAGTCGGCCTGCTCGGCACCCGCTTCACCATGGAGCAGGCGTTCTACAAGGGGCGGCTGGAGGAGCAGTTCGGATTGGAGGTGCTGGTGCCGCCGGAGGCGGAGCGGGAGTTGGTGCACCGCATCATCTACGACGAGCTCTGCCTGGGAGAGGTGCGCGGCGCCTCCCGTGCCGAGTATCTGGCCATCATCGCCGGACTGGCCGAGGCGGGCGTCGAGGCGGTTATTCTGGGTTGTACCGAAATCGCCCTGCTGGTGGGGGATGCCAAGGCCGCGGTGCCGCTCTACGATACCACGGCCATCCACGCCGAGGCGGCGGTGGAGTGGGCGCTGGCCTGAGAGCCGTTGCCGGAACAGGACACGAACAGAGCATAAAAAAGAGGCGCCGATGCGCCTCTTTTTGCTGTTGGGAAATAGCTTCGCTGGGCAGGTTTCTCTTAAACCTGGCTCTGCTTAAACGTGGCTATACATGGCCTCGATCTCGCTCTGGTACTTGGCCTCGATGATCTTGCGGCGCAGCTTCATGGTGGGGGTGATCTCCCCCAGTTCCATGGAGAAGGCGCTCGGCAGCAGGGTGAACTTCTTCACCTGCTCGAACTTGGCCAGCTCCTGCTGCAGTTCGTGAATGCGCGACTCGAAGAACTCCACCACCCGGGAGTGGCGCAGCAGCTCGGTCTTGCACTGGTACTGCAGGTTGATGGAGCGGGCGTACTCCTCCAGGGACTCGAAGCAGGGCACGATCAGCGCCGACACGAAGTGGCGGGCGTCGGCGACGATGGCGATCTGCTCGATGAAGCGATCCTTGCCGAGGGTCCCTTCCACCAGTTGCGGGGCCACGTACTTGCCGTTGGAGGTCTTCATCAGCTCTTTCAGGCGCTCGGTGAAGTAGATGTTGCCCTTGGCATCCAGCTCGCCCGCATCGCCGGTGCGCAGGAAGCCATCCTGGGTCATCACCTCGGCGGTGGCCTCCGGCTTGTTGTAGTAGCCGCGCATCACGGTGGGGGAGCGCACCAGCAGCTCGTTGTTCTCGCCGAGTTTCACCTCTATGCCGCGTAGGGCGGTGCCGATGGATCCCAGCTGGAACTGGCTCTCCTCGTAGCAGCAGACGGTGGCCGTGGTCTCTGTCATGCCGTAGCCATATTTCAGATTGAGCCCCATGGCCTGGAAGAAGAGGTTCACGTCGTCCGCGAGGCGGGCACCCGCCACCGGCAGGAAGCGGGTACGGCCGCCGAAGCGGGCCCGCAGCTTGCGAAACACCAGGCGCTCGGCCAGGGCGAGCTGGAGATAGAGCAGGGGGGAGGCGGATTTGCCCGCCTGACGGGTCTGCACCATCTGCTTGCCGACCCGGGTGGCCCAGCCGAACAGGGCGCGGCGCAGGCGCGGGGCCTGGGCGACCCTGGCCTGGATCATGGCGTAGGCCTTCTCGTAGAGGCGCGGCACGGCGCACATCACGGTGGGCTGCACCTCGCCGATGACGTCCATCACCTTCTGGGGATCGCGGATGTAGACGTTCTCGGCGCCGCAATAGAGCACGTAGTAGGTCCAGGCGCGCTCGAACACGTGGCTGAGCGGCAGCATGCAGAGCGACACGTCCTGCTCGCCGAGATCCAGCCGGCTGTCGTGCATCTCGAAGCAGGCGGCGATGTTCGCAAAATCGAGCATGACCCCCTTGGGTTCACCCGTGGTGCCCGAGGTGTAGATGAGGGTCAGCAGGTCATCCATGCGGTACTGCTGCTCACGCTCGCACAGCACCTGTTCGCTTGGCTGGTGGTTGCCGGAGGAGAGGAAGTTTTGGAAGTGGCTGGCCTGCTCGCAGCCACGCAGATCGACGGCGCCGTCCAGGGTGACGATCTGGCTGATCTCGCCTTCATTCAACAAGACGATCGCCTGATCGAACTGGGGCTGCTCGCCGACGAACAGCAGCTTGATGCCGGCGTCTTTGACGATGTAGCGCAGCTGCTCCAGGGTGCTGGTGGGGTAGATGGGCACGCTGACGCCGCGGGCGGCCAGGATGCCGAGATCGGCCTGGGTCCACTCCGGCATGTTGCGGGCATAGATGCCGACCATCTCGGTGGGCTGGTGGCCGGCGCGGATCAGGGCCTGGGCACAATAGTCCATGGCCTGACCCAGAGTACGCCAGCCGATGGCACGCCATTGGCCATCCTGCTGGACAAGCAGGGCGGCCTTGTTGCCAAGGCGGGCAATGCGTTCACGCATCAGTCGAACCAGATGAAACTGCGACATCGTCAATCATCCTCACATAACAGTTGTACGCCCGCAGGGGGCTTTCAAAACCGGGCTGGAGTTTAAACTCTAGCATTACGGCTTACAAGTGTTCGCTGTTTGTCCTGGATCACAAAGTCGTCAAGTTGACGGGAGTCAGGCATGATGGGGCGAGTGTTCGGATTCGTTCAGAGAGGGGAGCTATGAGTATCGGATTCAAGAGCCTCATCACGGGCGCCTTACTGGTACTGGCGGGGGCGGGCGCACTCTGGTACGCCCTGGGCGGGCCGGCGGGGGAGGATAACCCCTGGCTGAGCGGCGCCGAGGGGTATGAGCAGGGTCAGGCCCGGGCGCTGCAGACCGGCTATCCCCTGCTCTATGTGATAGAGAGCGCCAAGTGTCGACGCTGCGCTCAGCTGGATGCCCGGCTGTGGCGCGACCCCGGGATGCAATCCTCCCTGGCCGAGCTGGTGAAGGTGAGACTCAACCCGGATGCGGGGGATGGCAGCGCCCACATACTGCGCCGTTTCCCCAAGGTCGGGACCCTGCCCGGCGTCTATCTCCAGCGCCCCGGCGAGCCCTTGCGGCCCATCAACATAGAGGTGAAGGAGCGGCAGATCTGGATGCCCGGCGTCACCTATGCGCGGGGCTTCTTCATGCCCCTCTCCGCCGAGGGGTTCGACGCCGTGGTGCGGGTCACCCTCAGCCTCGAGGATGAGGCCATCGACAATGCGCCCCTGCCCTGAGGGGCGCCAAATTGGGATGGCGAGCCGCCGTCATCGCCTCGATGGGCACAGTGTCGAAGGGGCCTGGGTTTCTTGATGGGTCGGAGCCTTAACCGAAGTCGAACAGGCGGGACATCAGTACCGCATCTTCCCTGTCCTGGCCGGTGCCATAGTAGTCGGCGCGGCGGCAATACTCGGCAAAGCCCTCGCTCTCGTAGAGGCCGATGGCGGTGGTGTTGCCGGCCCTCACCTCCAGGAACCAGGCTTCCGCCTGCTGGGACTTGCTGCGGGCGAGATACTCCCTGAGCAGCGCCCGCCCCAGCCCCTTGCCCTGAAAGTCCGGGTGCACGCAGATGTTCATCAGCGAGCTGTCCCCCGCCACCAGATCCGAGATATAGAAACCCGCCGGGCGATCGTTTACCAGCATCAGGCCGTTCAGATAGCGGGGCCCGAAGCAGGAGAGCAGGTTGGCCTGGCTCCACGGCTCCTTGTGGGCGGCCTGCTCTATGGGGTAGATGAGCGCGAAGTCGCGTTCGATCAGGGGGCGGAAGGTGGGGGTGAGGTCAGACATGGGGACTCCGGGCAGATCGGCAACTTGCGCGAGGGGCGACAAGCGTGGGAAAGGGGGCGGCGCTAGCCGTGATGCGTCGCCGTTTAGCCGGGCAGGCGCTGGCGGCACTGTTGCCAGAGGGCACGTTTGTGGGCCGCATCCGGCTTGATCGGGCAGACCAGGGCATCGGGCCAGCGGGGATCCGGCGCCGTCAGCCAGAGCAGGGGTGGTGTCACCCCCTCGGGCAGGGCGCCGATCAGGGAGACGTCTTTCGCCTCGAGGCCGAGCAACCGGCAGAGATCCCCCAGCAGGGCCGGGGAGGGCAGGGCCTCGGCCAGCAGCCAGAGCTTGCCGCTCGGGATGGGCACGGCCGGCGTGTCGAGGGCGACGTCCGGCTGGTGCGCCGCCAAGGAGGCCGCATCCTCCGCGCCCTTGGTCCCACCCAGCAGGGCCGGGGCTCTGAGTTGCCAGCTCTGTATGCCCATCCGGGTCAGGATGCGCTGACGCAACGGGTCCAGCAGGGGATCTTGCATGGGGAAGGCTCACTCTTGATCTGCATTGGGGTAAATTCTGATGCGCAGAGTACACTCTCGCGGCTCCTGCTGCACCCATTTGCAACTAGATGTGCGCCGTCAGGATCGCTATGTTAATCAGGTGTCCCGGCCGGGTGTGGCGGGGATACACAATCAGACAGACCAACAGCGTGGGGCGGGGCCAGAGGCCGGCCGTCGTCACCACGGATGATGAGCCAGCTTCGGAAACCCTGCCTATGCCGCCTTTAGCCCAGAATACAGTTCGTACCGCCCCCATTCATGAGCGCCTGCCGAGGTTGCTGGCCGCCCTCGGGGAAGGGTTGTACGAGCGGCAGGATGCCTTGCGGCTCGGGCTGCTGGCGGCACTGTCCGGTGAGAGCGTCTTCCTGCTGGGCCCTCCCGGCATCGCCAAGAGCCTGATCGCGCGGCGCCTCAAGCTCGCCTTCTTCGATGCCCGCCACTTCGAATACCTGATGACCCGCTTCAGCACCCCGGAGGAGGTGTTCGGCCCCCTCTCCATCCAGGCCCTGAAGGAGGATGGCAAGTACCTGCGCCTGACCCGCGGCTACCTGCCGGAGGCCGAGGTGGTGTTCCTCGACGAGATCTGGAAGGCGGGCCCGGCCATCCTCAACACCCTGCTCACCGCCATCAACGAGCGGCAGTTCCGCAACGGCGACAGCCAGCATCCCATCCCCATGCGGCTGCTGGTGACCGCCTCCAACGAACTGCCCGCGCCGGACAGCGGCCTGGAGGCGCTCTACGATCGCATGCTGGTGCGGATCTGGATGGACAGGGTGCAGGAGAAATCCAACTTCCAGGCCATGCTGGCGAGCGACGGCCACTCGGGGCAGAATCTCCCCCCCTCTGTACAGATCCACGGCGAGGAGTATGCGGCCTGGCAGGAGCAGATCGAGCAGGTACGCCTGCCGGACGCCTGCTTCGAGCTCATCTATCAGTTGCGCCAGCAGCTCGACAGCCAGCTAGGCCACGGCTGCTATGTGTCGGATCGGCGCTGGAAGAAGGCCGTCAGACTCATCAAGGCGAGCGCCTTCTTCAACGGTCGCGACGAGGTGGCGCCGCTGGATCTGCTGCTGTTCAAGGATTGCCTCTGGCACGATGAGGCCTCCCGCACCGCCCTGCTGGAGATGATCGGCGAGTTCTCCCGCCTCTACGGCTATCAGCAACTGGCCATGACCCGTCAGTTGCTCTCCCTGCGCGAACAGTTCAAGCAGCTGCGGGGGGCCGTGGCCCAGCGCCTCGGCTGCAAGGCCGTCAAGCGCAAGCAGTGGTTCGGGCGCCGCGCCCGCGGCACTCAACTACCCCTGCTCAACGCCAAGCCCTTCGGCAAGCAGGTGCATTTTCACCTGCTCACCCCGGCCCCCCTGGATGGCGGGGATCCGGAGCGGCTGACCGAGACCCTCACCTTCGATCGCACCCTGCTCTCCCACTGGCATCCCACCGGCGAGGCCCTGGTGGGCTGGCAGCTCGGCAACCCCAAGGAGGGGCACTACGAGCTGGTGCTGGACGATCAGCTCCGCCTGCACGTGCTGGACATTCAGCGTCAGCCCATGCCTCTGGTGCTGGTGGAACGCACCCCCATACCGGCGCTGGTGATCGAACCCTGGCAGGGGGAGCTGGATGAACTGGCCAATCAGGTGGGCCGGGTGCAGCAGAGCCTCAGGGGGCAGCGCGCCCTGTTCGAGCGCCACCAGCAGCACCTGTTCATCGGAGCCCACTGGTTGCAGCAGGTGGAGGACAGCTTCTTCGTGTTGAACCGGGATCTGGACTTGTTGCGCGGCGAGCTGCTGCAGTGGCGCGAGCGTCTGCCCAGGCTGGATGCCTGATGGGACTCAGTACTGAAAACTCACGTGTTGGCAAACAAAAGATGATGCCGGTTTGCTGTCGGCAGCGTGATGTCTGCCAGCCATCCCGGATCTCGGGGGCCTTATGCTAGAGATCGGCATGATGGATCTCGGGCTCCTCATCGGCGAAGGGGAGCTGGCGGGGGAGATGGCGCTGCTGCTGGCCTCCACCCCCAAGATCTCCGAATTCCTCAAGCGCTCCCCCCTGCAGGGCAGGCTGCTCAAGAAGCGCATCCAGCACTGGAGCGAGCAGCTCGGCGAGGAGATGCGCCACAAGCAGGTGCCGGTGGCCCTCGAGCAGGAGTACCGCCTCTATCAGGCCCATCGCCAGCTTCCTTTGCCGGAGCTGGTGGGCAGGCTGCCCGCCCTGCTGGAGGCGCTGGATCAGCACAGCCCCTTCGCCGGCGATGCCCGCAGCCTGGTTCGCCAGATCATGGCGCAACCCACCGAGGGTCTGCGCCAGCTGTTTATCGAGAAGTGGCGCTCCAGCCTGGTGGGCAGCCTGCTGCAGTTGCAGCAGCAGATCGCCGAGGCGGAGCGGGAGAAGCAGCGCCAGGAGATAGAGGATCAGCTGCTGGCGAACCGCACCCTGGCCGATGCGCTGGATCCGCACCAGATCTCGGCGGGGGGACTCTGGGATCTGGCCCAGGGCAGCTGGCACAAGCGCAGCCTGGTGCTGGTCAAGCAGTATGCCCGCATGTTGCAACGCGAGCCCCTGCTGACGGAGATCGCCGCCCTGCTCGGGCGCAGCGAGCGGGACAGGCGCGCCAATGCCCCGACCCAGCCGCCGGTGCCGATGCATGAGCTCGAGGAGGTGCAGACCGACGATGTACCGGACGATCTGGTGGGGGTGCACCCGGCCAGCGACCTGATGCGCTTGCTGCCGAGCGAGGCGGTGATGCTGGCCCTGCCGGAGCTGGAGCTGGAGTTCTATCGCCGCTACCTGGAGCGGCGTCTGCTGAGTTATCAGTCGCGGGGCACTCTGCCTCGCCAGCGCCTGATGCTGCGCACCCCGGAGCAGGGGGGGCAGGAGCTGCAGCCCCGTGGCCCCTTCATCGTCTGCGTGGATACCTCGGGCTCCATGGGGGGCTATCCGGAGGAGTGTGCCAAGGCGCTGTTCCTGGCCCTGCTCAAGCTGGCCATGGACGAGAAGCGGGGCTGCTACCTCATGCTGTTTTCCACCGAGGTGGCGACGCTGGAGATCACCGCCGACACAGGCCTCGACAAGGCGGAGCGCTTCCTCTCCATGAGTTTCCACGGCGGCACCGATCTGGTGCCCTGCCTGGAGCAGGCCCTGGCCCAGCTGGAGCAGCCGGATTTTGCCAAGGCGGATGTGCTGGTGGTCTCCGACTTCATCGCCCAGAGCCTGCCGCACTCCCTGCTGGACAAGATGAACGCGAGACGCAGGCAGGAGACCCGCTTCCACGCGGTGGCCATGTCCCGCCACGCCAAGCAGGCGATCCTGCGGGTGTTCGATAACAGCTGGTTGCTCGATTGCGGTCTGCGCGGCCGCCTGCTCAGGCGCTGGCAGCGCACCTGAGCGGGAGCCGACTCAGTGGGGGATGATCTGGTGGTGGAGCCCCCGCTCGTTGACCTGCTCCTGATCCAGCAGGGGCTGGCCGCTCGGGGTGGCGATGTGGAAGCCCCGCTTGCCACCCCGCTTGACCTGGTACATGGCCTGATCCGCCCGGGCCAGGGCCGTGCTGAAATCGTCCTGGGGCCGGATGGCCGCTATCCCCATGCTGAGCCCCACGCTCGCCTCCCCGTTGGGTAGCTCGAACGGGGTGGCGATGGCGTTGATGCACTGACGGGCCAGGTGGCTGGTGCGGGGATCCTCGCTCGGCCAGGGCAGCAGCAGCACGAACTCGTCACCGCCGAGGCGGCCCAGGGTCACCGTCTCGTCGCAGCACTGCTTCAGGCGCAGGCTGAGGGAGACCAGCAGCTCGTCACCGGCACGGTGGCCCAGGTTGTCGTTCACCTGCTTGAAGTCGTCGAGATCGATAAAGCAGATGGCCTCAAATGCCTGGGGGAACTGGCGCTGCAGGGCGGTGCGGTTGAGCAGGCCGGTGAGGGGATCCCTGTGGGCGAGGCGGGCCAGCTGCTGCTCGTACTCCTTCTCGTGGGTGATGTCGATGTGGGTACCCATCACCCGTAGTGGATTGCCCTGCTCATCCCGCTCCACCACCCGGCCCCTGTCCAGCACCCAGGTGACCTTGCCGTCTTTGGCCAGCATGCGGTGCATGACCTGATAGAAGGGACTCTTGCCCGCCAGGTGATCGAAGAAGGCCTGCAACACCCGCTCCCTGTCCTCCGGGTGCAGGTGATCGCGCCAGACGTCGAAGTGGGCCGACAGCTCCTTGGGCTGGTACCCCAGCATGGAGCCCCAGCGCCGGTTGAAGATGATGAGCTTGCCGCTCGACACATGGTTCTGCCAGATGCACAGGCCGGTGCCGTCCATGGCGGCATCCAGTTTCTCCCGGGCATCCTCGGCGATCCGCTTCAGGCGCTCGTTCTCCAGCAGCAGCCTGTCATAGGCGGCCTGCAGCTCCTCGTGACTCATCATCCCTTCATCCCTCGTCTGAACCTGCCTATAGTCGATGCTGATTTTCCTTCTGTAAAGAATGAGATAGCAGGAGTGAGCCCCGAGGCGTGATGGATTATCCCGAGGGCCGCCGGCTGTGCCTGCACGGCAAGGAGGGATATGATTGAGGCAATGGGCGCGGTATCCGCGCCATCCAATGGGGAGACAGAGTCGGCATGAAGAGCCTGATGAGCTGGAGTCTGCTGTTATGGCTGGGGGTGGCCCCGGCCCTGCTCCGGGCGGCAGAACCGCCCCTTGGCGGACCCGAATTGTCCCGGGAGCTGCAACAGCTGGAAGACGAGACGCCCCCCCAGCGGGAGTTTCGTCGCCGGGTGGCGGCCCTCGCCGCACAGCGGGATCAATACCCCGCCGAGGCTCAGGGGCGCATCGCCCGGCTGCAGTGCTGGGCCAGGCCCGCCGAGCGGGACGAGGAGTTCCAGCAGGCGGTGCAGTTTGCCGATGGGGAGCTGGACTGGGCCCGTGGCCGCAAGGATCGGGTCAGCGAGAGCGGTCTGCTCGCCTGCCGTGGCTATCACCAGCAGCTGCTCGGCAACATGGACGAGGCGCGCGAGGATTACGACGCCGCGCTGACCCTGGCACGCCGGCTCGGGGATGAGCGGCAGCGGGCCGACATTCTCAGCCTGCGCGGCGAGATGTACTCCTATCAGGGGGAGCTGGCGGAAGGGCTGATGGAGCTGATGGACTCACATCGTCGTTACGAGGCGCTCGGGCTGGAGACCAAGGGGCGCGAGGTGCTGGCCAGGATCGCCAACGCCTACCGCCGTATGGGGCTCTACGAGCGGGCCCAGAGTTACTTTCAGGAGCTGGAGCACGACTACAGGGTACAGGGGGACGAGGAGCATCTGGTGGATATCCATACCCAGCAGGGGCTGCTCTATGTGGAGACCGGGGACTATGCGCGGGCCCTGCCGCTGATGGCTGAGGCCGAGCTCTACTATCTCGGCCAGCAGCAGGACGGGATGCTGGCCTGGACCCGGATCGAGATGGCCACAGTCCTGCTCAATCAGGGCAAGACGGAGCAGGCCATGGCCAAGCTGGAGCAGGCTGCATCCCTGCTGCACCAGCAGGGAAAGGGGGCGGACAGCGTGACCCGGGGTCACTGGTACATCGTCATGGCCACGGCGCTGGACGCCATGGGCAAACCGGCGGAGGCGCTGCGCTACCTGGATCAGGCCGAGCCCATCTTCGCCAAGGAGCAGAATCTGCGCTTCCTGGCCTGGGTGCACGAGGTGCGGGCCCGGGTGCTGGAGCGGCAGGGGCGGATCAGGGAGGCCCTGGCCAACCTCAAGCTGTATGTGAAGACCAAGCAGGCACTCGAGAAGATGCTGCAAGAGCAGCGCTCCCTGCAGATGCGCTTCGAGTTCGATCTGGCCCGCAAGGAGCTGGAGAACCAGACCCTGAGATCCAATCAGCAGTTGCAGGCAGAGAAGCTCAAGCAGCTGCAGGAGCGCCGTTACTGGCAGTATCTGGTGGTGACGCTGCTGGTGCTGGTGATGGGCATCCTGGTCATTCATCAGCGTGGCCGTACCCGCAAGATGCATCGCCTCGCCATGACGGACGAGCTGACCGGCATCCACAACCGGCGCCAGATCCAGGCCAAGGGGCGCAAGTGGTTCAACGAGGCCCGGGAGGGGGGCAAGCCCCTGTGCGTGCTGCTGCTGGACATCGATCACTTCAAGAAGGTCAACGACCGGCTCGGCCATCACGTGGGGGATAGGGTGCTCACCGCCGTGGCCCAGTGCATCGAGGATCAGTTGAGGAGCCTGGACAGGGTCGGGCGCAACGGCGGCGAGGAGTTCCTGGTCTTGCTGCCGGATACCCGGCTCGATGAGGCGGCCGAGGTGGCGGAGCGGATCCGCCAGCAGGTCTCCCTGCTGCGTATCGAGGGGGTACCCGAGGATCACCCCATCCACATCAGCATCGGCTGTGCAGAGTACCGGCCGGAGGACGACAACCTCGGGGAGCTGGTACGCCGCGCCGACGAGGCCATGTATCAGGCCAAGCTGGCGGGGCGCAACCGGGTGGTGAAGGCGGCCTGAGCCCTGCTAGGGTGATTGCGCTCCCGGTGAAGCCGGGCTGGGTATTTTTCACTCGCGCGGGTATAATGCCGCGCAATTTTGCTTTGACTCAGGTGAGAAGACCCATGTAACGCAACGCCTCTCTTTCCCCCACAGGTTGGCCAACTGCCAGCTCGCGTGGCGCCGTTGTGTGCATCCGGGCCTTGAGTCGAAGGCGTATCCCGGATTTATTCCCACGGTGGCTTGAGGCCGCCGCTCAATAGAAGAACGTTGAATTATGTCTGCTGAATTTCTGAGTGAAGTCTCCAAGAGACGCACTTTTGCGATCATCTCGCACCCGGATGCGGGTAAAACCACCATCACCGAGAAAGTCCTGCTGTTCGGACAGGCCATTCAGCGCGCCGGTACCGTCAAGGGCCGTGGCTCGGGCCAGCACGCCAAGTCCGACTGGATGGAGATGGAGAAGCAGCGCGGCATCTCCATCACCACTTCCGTGATGCAGTTCCCCTATGCCGACTGCCTGGTCAACTTGCTGGATACCCCGGGTCACGAGGACTTCTCCGAAGATACCTACCGTACTCTGACGGCGGTGGACTGCTGCCTGATGGTCATCGATGCGGCCAAGGGCGTCGAGGATCGGACCCGCAAGCTGATGGAAGTCACCCGTCTGCGGGACACCCCCATCCTCACCTTCATGAACAAGATGGACCGCGAAGTGCGCGATCCCATGGAGGTCATGGACGAGGTGGAGCGGGAGCTGAAGATCATGTGCGCCCCCATCACCTGGCCCATCAGCTGCGGCAAGTCCTTCAAGGGGGTCTATCACCTCTACAAGGACGAGACCTATCTGTATCAGAGCGGTCAGGGCCACACCATCCAGGAGAAGCGGGTGGTGAAGGGACTGAACAACCCCGAGCTGGACGCGGCCATCGGCGAAGACCTGGCGGCGCAGCTGCGCGGCGAGCTGGAGCTGGTGCAGGGCGCCTCTCCAGAGTTCGATCACGAGGCCTTCATCGCCGGCGAGATGACCCCGGTCTTCTTCGGGACGGCGCTCGGCAACTTCGGCGTCGACCACATGCTGGACGGCCTGACAGACTGGGCACCAGCCCCCATGCCGCGCAAGGCCGAGAGCCGTGAAGTCGAGGCCACCGAGGAGAAATTCTCCGGCTTCGTATTCAAGATCCAGGCGAACATGGATCCCAAGCACCGCGACCGTATCGCCTTCATGCGCGTGGTGTCCGGCACTTACAGCAAGGGCATGAAGATGCGCCACGTGCGCATCGGCAAGGATGTGAACATCTCCGACGCCGTCACCTTCATGGCCGGTGATCGGGAGCAGGCCATCGAGGCCGTCGCGGGCGACATCATAGGCCTGCACAACCACGGCACCATCCAGATCGGCGACACCTTCACCCAGGGTGAGGATCTCAAGTTCACCGGCATCCCGAACTTCGCGCCCGAACTGTTCCGCCGCATCCGCCTGCGCGACCCCCTCAAGCAGAAGCAGCTGCTCAAGGGGCTGGTGCAGCTCTCCGAAGAGGGGGCGGTACAGGTGTTCCGTCCGCTCATCAGCAACGACCTCATCGTCGGTGCGGTCGGTGTGCTGCAGTTCGATGTAGTGGTCTCGCGTCTGAAGAGCGAATACAACGTCGAGGCGCTGTACGAGGCGGTCAACGTCTCCACCGCCCGCTGGGTGGAAGGGACAGACGCCAAGAAGTTCGAGGAGTTCAAGCGCAAGAACGAGGTCAACCTGGCCCTGGATGGCGGTGACAACCTCACCTATATCGCCCCGACCATGGTCAACCTGCGCCTGGCCCAGGAGCGTCACCCCGACGTCCAGTTCCGCCAGACCCGCGAGCACTGATACCCGGGTGCTCGTCCCCCTGGCTGATAATAAGAAGACCCCGCCGTGCGGGGTCTTTTTTATGGGCGTTGCTTCTGACAGGCTGGAGTCCGTTTTCCCTGCCCAAGGAGGGACCTCATGACAACGAGGGCAGGAACCCCGTCGACAGGGGCGGCAAAGGCCTCTATAACAGGGGGTCGCTTCATCATCAGGGAGTTAACTATGTCAACGGAACTGCCCGTCGCGGCGCAACTTGCCGCCTACAATGCCCGGGATCTCGAGGCCTTCCTCGCCTGTTTCGCCGAGTCGTTCAGGGGCTATCGTATGCCCACAGAAAGCCCGAGCACAGTCGGCAAGGAGGCGCTGAGAGCCTTCTATGCGGAACACAGGTTCAACAACCCGGCCCTGAGAGCCGAGCTGCTGTCGCGCACCGTCATGGGCAACAAGGTGTTCGATCACGAGAAGATCCATGGCCTCTCCCCCGAGCCCATCGAGAGCATGGCGGTATTCGAGGTGCAAGAAGGGCTTATCCAGACCGCCTGGTTCTATTTCCCTTCCTGAGCAACCTCATCCAGCCCCTCTTTATTTAGGGGGAGAGGGGGCGCCCGCAGTCTCGTTGTGTGCTCCCTTCTCCACCTTGAGTGAGCATGAGGGGAGAAGGGGGAGGGCATCTCATCCTGCTAGTCCAGTGTCAGCACCATGCAGATCTCGCAGGCATCGTGGCCCGTGCTGCCGAGGGGGCCGGGCAGGTGCTCGAAGCCGAGGGACTCGTAGAGCGCGGTGGCCTCCCGCAGCACGGCCGTGGTCTCCAGATAGCAGCGCTGATAACCGAGAGTTCTGGCCTCGTTCATGGCTTGCAGCACCAGCCGCCGCCCCAGCCCCAGCCCGCGCAGGGCGGGCAGGAAGTACATCTTCTGCAGCTCGCAGATCTCCTCGTCCCCCGCCAGCGGCGCTATGCCACCGCCGCCGAGAATGGCGCCGTCCGGCCCCTCGATGACCCAGTAGCGGCTGCGCTCCCCCTGATAGGTCTCATGGAGAAAATCGAGATTGGGATCCGCCACCCCGTATCCCTTGTCGGCGGTGAGGCCGTATTCGGCGGAGACGGCGCGCACCACGGCGGCGATGGCGGGGTTATCGGCCGGGGTGATGGGGCGAATGCGATAGCCCTGCTGGCGGCGGGCCCGGGAGAGGGCGCTGCGATAGAGGCGAAGGCCTTCCCAGAGCTGCTCGCGCTCCGCCGGGCTGAGCTGGGCCAGGGCCTCAGCCGTGGCGCCGTCCATCTCCTGGTGCAGGGCCAGCAGTTGGGACTGACCGGCGATGGTGAGGCGGGCCTCCTTGCTGCGCCCGTCCGAGGGGTGGGGGTGCCAGCCGATGAGGTCGCGCTCGGCCAAGCGGGCCAGGGGACGGCTGGCGTTGGACTTGTCGATGCGCAGCCGCTCCGCCAGTTGCTGGTTGGTGGCGGGGCCGTTCTCCAGCTCGATCAGCAGGTGAGCCTCGAGGGGGGTCAAAGCCAGGGCGCCGCACTGCTGGGAGAGCATGCCGAGTTCGCGCACGAGATCGCGCGAGAGGGCGCGCAGGGGTCGGGGGTCCATCTGTGATTGTCCTTTTTTGGTTGTCATCAGCAACCAATATAGTCATGTGGTTGTCGATGGCAACTTCTTTTCCAGGGCGACGTTATGGGGTTTGGGGAGGGGCAGGGGAGAGCGGACATAAAAAAGGGCCCGGGAGTTGGGGCCCAAACATTGGAAACCCGCGCCAATGCGCAGATCCCATCCTTGGTCAGTAAGATGGCCCGCCCCCCGCCGGGTTGCTCGTCAGCGGGGAGCGGGCCGGTTGAGTCATGAGGCAATCCAGTGGGCTGATATCAGCCGTTGGCACAGGATGCCAACAGAGGCTTACACCAGCTCGGCCAGCATGGTGTCGGCATAGGGCACCAGGGGCTTGGCCTTCTTCACCTTCTCGAGATAGTCCGGGTTCGCGATGAGGGGGCGACCAATGGCGACGAGATCGAAGCGATCCGCCTTGATGGCGTCGGCTGCACTCTCCGCCGTGTAGTTGCCGACTCCGACCAGGTGGCCGTCGTAGTGGGCGCGCAGGTAGTCGGAGGCGCGGCCATCCAGGTAGTCGAAGGTGAGGCTGTCATCGAAGATGCCGAGGTGCACATAGGCCAGGGTGCGGCCATTGAGCTCGGCCAGCAGGTGGTCGAACACGGCGCGATCCCGCGCGTCCCCCGCCAGGTGCACATAGGCGCCGGGGGAGAGGCGCAGCCCCACCCGCTCGCCACCGATGCGGGCACTGATGGCATCCACCACTTCCAGGGCGAAGCGGCTCATGTTCTCCGGGGTGGCGCCATAGGCGTCGTCCCGCAGGTTGCTGGCATGGTGCAGGAACTGATCGATGAGGTAACCGTTGGCGCCGTGGATCTCCACCCCGTCGAAGCCCGCCTCGATGGCGTTGGCGGCGGCCTGGGCATAATCCTCGATGAGCTGCAGGATCTCGGCCACCGTCAGGGCGCGGGGAACCTGATAGACCAGTTCGCGCATGCGCGGCACCGTGCCCTCATGGGCGACGGCGGACGGAGCCAGCACCTCGGCCTGGTGGAAGAAGGGGTGGGAGAGGCGACCCACGTGCCAGAGCTGGGCGAAGATCTTGCCGCCCCTGGCGTGCACGGCGCTGGTGACTCTCTTCCAGCCTTCTACCTGCTCCTGGCTGTAGAGGCCGGGGGTGTTCGGATAGCCCTGGCCATCCGGGCGGATGATGGTCGCCTCCGATATGATGAGGCCTATGTCGGCGCGGCGCCCATAGTAGGCGGCCATCTGCTCTGTGGGTACCAGGCCAGGTCCCGCCATGCAACGGGTCAGGGGGGCCATCATGAAGCGATTGGCCAGGGTCAGGGTGCCGTTGAGGCGATAGGGTTGAAACAGGGTATCCATGTGCTGCGTCCTGGAGGATGATTCTTGAATGTGCATTCAAGACGCTTTTTGATTTGCACGCAAGTATTTTTTGAGCGAGCATTCATCCCGATTGGTCTTGCCCGCCCCCTCGGGGTAAACTTGCCGCCCTTTTTTGCCCCGGCCCGGGGCCAGTCAAACGGAGATCCCATGCGCATTGCCGAGTTTGACCGGGACCATGTCCTGCGAAGTGCCATGGAGGCGTTTCGCGCCAAGGGTTATGCCAAGACCACCATGCAGGAGCTGGTGGCGGCCACCGGCCTGCATCCGGGCAGCCTCTACGCCGCCTTTGGCAACAAGCGCGGGCTGCTGCTGGCGGCGGTCGATCACTATGTGCAGGAGAAAGGCGCCCAGCGTCGCCGCAGCCTGGAGAGATCCAGCCCCCTTGCCGGTCTGCACGCCTTTTTCACTCAGCTGGTGGACGACGCCCTGCAGGGCTCCTGCCTGGTGACCCGCACCCTGATGGAGCTGGCGGAGCAGGATGAGGAGCTCTACCTGCGCTGCAAGCTCATCTATGGGGAGCTGGAGCGGGATCTCGCGGCGCAGCTGCAACGGGCCAGCGAACAGGGAGAGCTGGCCGCCGGCAGCGACATCCCCACCCTGACCGCCTTCCTGCAGGTCAATATCCAGGGACTTATCACCTTCGCCCAGTGTCGCCCCGATCGCGCTCTGCTGGATGGGGTCGTCAACCAGCTGATGGCGGCCCTGGGCCCCCGCTAAGCCTCGCCAGGCCCGTCGCCGCCGGCCTCTTCGACGGATTTTTTCCCCATCCCTTGCTCTCGCTACCGCCCTCTTCCATCTTCATGGGACAGTGTCAGGGAGCACGCGAACATGGCCAAGTCATCCAAATCCCGGGCGATGCTGTTGCACTTCACCGCCCCCCGTCTCTCCATCGCGGAGCGCTTCGCCGCCGGCAAGGCGCTGCGGGAACAGATCCCCCGCGAAGCCCACGCCCTGCTGCCGGCTCCCGCCCCCGGACGGGATCCCATCGCCGTGCTCAAGGCCCAGGCCCTCACCCGGTTGCAGCGGCTGGTGCCGGTGCGTCATGCCCGCATGCAGGAATCCCCCTTCGCCTTCCTGCGCGGGGCGGCGGCCATCATGGCGGGGGATCTGGTGGCGACCCCCAACACCGGGCTGATGGTGCAGGCCTGCGGTGACATGCACGTGGCCAATATCGGCCTCTATGCCAGCGCCGAGCGCAATCTGGTGATGGCCATCAACGACTTCGACGAGACCCACCTAGGCCCCTGGGAGTGGGATCTCAAGCGCCTCGCCGCCAGCGCCCTGGTAGCGGCGGATTACCTGGGAGCCGACCCGGCGCGCCAGCGGGATGCCGCCCGCATGGTGGCCGCCGGCTATCGCACCAAGCTGCGGGAGTACGGCAAGATGGGCTTTATGGGGGTCTGGTACGACAGGCTGGATCAGGCCTCTGTGCTGGATGCCTTCTCCGCCGATGCCCACAAGCGGGTGGAAGCGAGCTTCGCCAAGGCGCGTGGCCGCGACCATCTGCAGGTGCTCGGCAAGATGACAGATCTGGTGGACGACCAGCACAGGATCCGGGAGATCCACCCCTTCGTCATCCGCGAGACCCACACCGAGGATGGGGAGCCGGTCTACGAGGTGCTCGGGGAGTTGCTGGAGGCCTATCTCGCCTCCCTGCCCGCGGACAGGCGCATACTGCTGCAGCGCTACCGGATCCTGGACGTGGTGCGCAAGGTGGTGGGGGTGGGCAGCGTGGGCACCCGCTGCTGGGTGATCCTGCTGAGCGGGGCGGACGACGATGACCCCCTCTTCCTGCAGGTCAAGGAGGCGCAGCCTTCGGTGCTGGCCCCCTATTTCGACTCGGAGGAGGACAGCGGCAGCCAGGGGCGGCGGGTGGTGCGTGGCCAGCGCCTGATCCAGGGTTCCCCGGACATCTTCCTCGGCTGGTGCGAGCTCAGGGGGCGCCACTTCTACGTGCGCCAGCTGCGGGACATGAAGGGGGGCATCAACATTACCCCGGGGGAGGTCAAGCCCCGCCACTTCGTCGAATACTGCCAGCTCTGCGGCTGGGCCCTGGCGCTGGCCCACGCCAAGTCGGGGGATGCGGCGCAGATCGCCGGCTACCTGGGCAAATCGACCGTGATGGACGAGGCCATCGTCGACTTCGCCGAAGCCTATGGGGAGCGCACCCGGGAGGATCACGCCCGCCTGCTGGCCGCCATCGCCCGCGGCGACCTGCCGGTCGCCAGCGAGGCCCGTTGAACCTGTTGCCCTCAGTCCCATACAAAGCGGCGCTTCCCAGGCGCCGCTTTTTATATCCGAATTTAATATTTCACCGCAGCACCCAGTTGGACTCCCCGGAATTGATCGACCCACTCCCGTATCAGCGCCTTTAGCCAGATAAGCGCAGTTTGCTTCCCTAACTCGGCTCTTGGCTAACCAGCTCTTTCATTAGCTCCTTCAACCAGATAAGGGCTTTCTGCTGGGCATGAACCGGATGCCAGACGCAGTTGAGGTGATAATCCGGCACATCCGCCGGCAGCGGCAGGCTCTTGAGCGGCCAGTGATCGGCCAAGAGCTCCGCCACCTTGCGGGGCAGCACCAGCAGGTGATCGCTCTGGCTCACGATGGCGGCGGCGGACATATAGCTCTGGCTGTTGACCGAGATGGTGCGGGACAGCCCCTGGCTCTGGAGAAACTTGTCGAGGCTCGCCTCCGAGGTGCCGAGGGGCGAGTGGAACACATGGGGCATCTGGGTGAGTTGCGCCAGCGTGATACGCTCCTCCGGCAGCTCGCGGGTGGCGCGCACCAGCCCGGCCAGGGGCTCGGTCAGCCAGGTCTCCTTGCCGAGATACCCCGGCACCTGCATGTACTCGTCAAACCCCAGCACCAGGTCTATCTCGCCGCTCGCAAGTTCCGCCTCCGGCAGGCTGTCGCGCAGGATGCGGATCTCTATGGTGACCCCGGGCGCGAGCTTTTTCAGGCGCGAAATGAGCGGTGGGATCAGCACGCACTCCACGTAATCCGTGGTGCAGAGCACGAAGCGGCGCTTGGAGTGGCGCGGCTCGAACACCTCCTCGTCGCTGAGCTGCTGCTCCAGCAGCCGCAGCACCTGCTGCACCCCCAGGTGCAGGCGCTGGGCGCGGGGGGTCGGCAGCATCCCCTGGGGTGTGCGCACCAGGAGCGGGTCGCCGAAGAAGGTGCGCAACCGGCCGAGGGCGTGGCTCATGGCGGGCTGGCTGATAAACAGCGCCTCCGAGGCACGGGTGACGCTGCCCTGTGTCATCAGGGCGTCAAAGGCGAGCAGCAGATTGAGGTCGAGCTGGTGCAATTTCATGGGGGGGATTATTCGCGCTGTTTATGGGATGATTAATCCTATTCATTTGATTGATGTGGATGCAACTTCTTACACTGCGACCACTCAAATCTTCTCGGGTGCGCCAGGCGGTTGCGTAGCCGATGACAAGCCGGCGGGTCAACAAACCGTTCACGCCTCGAGCCAGAGCGTGAACCGGTTTCAAATCCGCCCGTTTCTCCATTCCCCGTGATGTGCATGCCGCATCAGGGCCTGCAAGGATATTGCGATGAGCATCAAGACTCTCAACACCACCCCTGCCGCCGACGGCTTCACCATGCCCGCCGAGTGGGCGCACCAGCAGGCCGTCTGGATGATCTGGCCGTTCCGTCCGGACAACTGGCGTGAGGCCGGTCGCTTCGCCCAGAGCACCTTCGCCAAGGTGGCGGACGCCATCGGTGGTGCCACCCCTGTCTTTATGGGCGTGCCGGCGGAGTTTATGGAACAGGCCCGCGCCATGATGCCCGCTCACGTCACCCTGGTGGAGATGGCGAGCGATGACTGCTGGGCCCGCGACTCAGGCCCGACCGTGGTCACCAACGCCGCCGGCGAGTGCCGCGGGGTGGATTGGGGCTTCAACGCCTGGGGCGGCTTCAAGGGCGGTCTCTACCACCCCTGGAACCAGGACGAAGAGGTAGCGGCCAAGATGCTGAGCCAGCACGGCATGGATCGCTACGACGCGCCGCTGATCCTGGAAGGGGGCTCCATCCATGTGGATGGCGAGGGCACCTGCATGACCACGGCCGAGTGCCTGCTCAACGAAAACCGCAACCCGCACCTGAGCAAAGAGCAGATCGAGGCTCACCTGCGCGACTATCTGGGTGTGAAGAGCTTTATCTGGCTGGACGAGGGTGTCTATCTGGACGAGACCGACGGCCACATCGACAACATGTGCTGCTTCGTGCGCCCGGGTGAAGTGGCCCTGCACTGGACCGACGACGAGAATGATCCCCAGTACGCCCGCTCCCTCGCTGCCTTGAAGGTGCTGGAAGCCGTGGTGGACGCCAAGGGTCGCAAGCTGAAAGTCTGGAAGCTGCCCCAGCCGGGCCCGCTGTTCAGCACCGCCGAGGAGTCCGACGGGGTGGAGCAGGGCAGCGGCGTGCCGCGTGAGGCCGAAGGTCGCCTGGCCGGTTCCTACGTGAACTTCCTCATCACCAACGATCGCATCGTCTACCCCCTGCTGGATGCCGCCACCGACGACGAGGCCCAGCGCATCCTGGAAGAGATCTTCCCGGAGCATAAGGTCATCGGCGTGCCGGCTCGCGAGATCCTGCTCGGCGGCGGCAATATCCACTGCATTACCCAGCAGATCCCGTCCGGCAAATAAGAACCGGATGACGATCCTGCTGCGAGGCCGTGATCAAGGCTCATGTGCTGCTCGGAAGCCTCACGTATGTTTATACGCCCCGGTTCCTGCGCTGCTCTTCACCTTGCTGACGGCCTCGCAGCAGGATCGTAAACCGGTTCCAGTTAGTATTCAAAACCCCACGCAGTGGGGTTTTATCTCTTGATGGTGTGATGGTCGAAGGCCGCTGATGCGGCGATCATCATTACAAACAGTCACCCTTTTACAGGAGATCAAAATGATCGAAGTGACCGAGGTTTCCATTGCCGAGCTGCGTGTCGCGCTCGAATCCGGCCGCACCACAGCGGTCGAACTGGTCGAGGCCTATCTGGCCCGCATCGCCGCTTACAATGGCCCCGAGACCGATACTAAGCTCAATGCCCTGGTGGTCGCCAATCCCGATGCCCTGAAAGAGGCGCAAGCCTCCGATGCGCGTCGCGCCCGTGGCGAGACCCTGGGGCCGCTCGATGGCATCCCCTACACCGCCAAGGACAGCTACCTGGTCAAGGGGCTGACCGCCGCCTCCGGCAGCCCGGCGTTCAAGGACCTGGTCGCCCAGCGCGATGCCTTCACCGTCGAGCGGCTGCGCGCCGCCGGCGCGATCTGCCTTGGCAAGACCAATATGCCCCCCATGGCCAATGGCGGCATGCAGCGCGGTGTCTATGGCCGGGCCGAGAGCCCCTACAACGCCGACTACCTCACCGCGCCCTTCGCCTCCGGCTCCTCCAACGGCGCTGGCACCGCCACCGCGGCCAGCTTCTCCGCCTTCGGTCTCGCCGAAGAGACCTGGTCGAGCGGCCGGGGCCCGGCTTCCAACAATGGCCTCTGTGCCTACACCCCGTCCCGTGGCGTCATCTCGGTGCGCGGCAACTGGCCGCTGACCCCGACCATGGATGTGGTGGTGCCCTACGCCCGCACCATGGCCGATCTGCTGGAAGTGCTCGACGTGGTGGTGGCCGACGATGCCGACACCCGTGGCGATCTCTGGCGTCTGCAGCCCTGGATCAAGTTGCCCAAGGCCTCCGAGGTGCGCCCGGCTTCCTACCTTGAGCTCGCCGCCGGTGCCTCCGCCCTCAAGGGCAAGCGCCTCGGCGTGCCGCGCATGTTTATCAACAAGGATGAACTGGCCGGCACCAGCGAGCATCCCGGTATCGGCGGCCCGACCGGCCAGCGGATCCATACCCGCGAGTCGGTAATTGCCCTGTGGGAGCAGGCCCGTCAGGCCCTGGAAGCCGCTGGCGCCGAAGTCATCGAGGTGGACTTCCCCTTGGTCTCCAACTGCGAAGGGGACAGACCCGGTGCGCCGACCGTGTTCAATCGCGGCATCGTTAGCCCTGAGTTCCTCAACGACGAGCTGTGGGAGCTCTCCGGCTGGGCCTTCGACGACTTCCTGCGCGCCAATGGCGATCCGAAACTCAACAAGCTGGCCGATGTGGATGGCCCCCAGATCTTCCCCCACGATCCGGGCACCTTGCCGAACCGCGAGGGCGATCTCGCTGCCGGCATGGACGAGTACGTCAAGATGGCCAAGCGCGGTCTCAAGCGCTTCGACGAGATTGCCTCTGTGCCGGACGGCCTGCGCGGCCTGGAGCAGACCCGCAAGCTGGATCTGGAAGACTGGATGGACGAGCTCGGACTCGACGTCGTGCTCTTCCCCACCGTCGCCGACGTCGGCCCGGCGGATGCGGATGTGAATCCGGCCTCCGCCGATATCGCCTGGAGCAACGGCATCTGGGTCGCCAACGGCAACCTCGCCATTCGCCACCTTGGCGTACCGACCGTTACAGTCCCCATGGGGGTGATGGCCGATATCGGCATGCCGGTGGGCCTGACCTTCGCCGGTCGCGCCTATGACGACAACAAGCTGCTGCGCTTTGCCTCGGCCTTCGAATCCACCGGCAGCAAGCGCCAGGTGCCGCCGCGTACCCCGCCGTTGGGGTGATGGTTGTGAGTTAAATAATCCGGATTAGTCTGGTGATAACAAAAAACCACCTGCCATGCGGGTGGTTTTTTACTTCCAATGCTGATTGGTCCCAAGATGCACTTCCTGATCACCAACGATCGCACCGTATATCTACTGCTGGACGGCGGAAATATCCACTGTATTACCCAACAGTTCCTCTCTGGTAAGTCATCAGGTTGATTGTGATTGATATTAAAGGCCCTGTGATGTGGTTTTTATATGTTGGGTATTACCCTCCCTGTTTTTTGTGGTTTTTTGTAATTGCTAAGATTAACAAAGCCTTTTGTTATAAATGATTTCTATGATAGATACTTCACTCATAAAGAAGTACTTATAACATTACTATACATCTGTAAATATTTGCTCTGAAGTGATAATTCTTGTTGTAAGACGTTCTATATCATAGAGGCTATATTCGCCACCTTTATTTTGTCTGAGGAAACTTATAAAATCTGATATTTCTCTGTCGTTCTTTATAAAAATGTATTTAATGTCATTAGGCTCAAACTTTAGTGACATATTTTCTAACACTGTCAGAGCAGATGTCCATTTATCATCAGAAATAGATGATTTACTTCCGAACAAGTAAACACATTCATCTGTATTGCTGGGTACATATCGCCATTCTCGTTCGTCAGAGAATCGGTAGTCTGGAGTTGTACCTGATTTTCTAACTAAATCTGCTTTGTAATTTTTAATATATCTTATTATGTCAACGTCCTGCTTTTCCTCCAAAGTCCAACACCCATCTCCAATAGACCTAGCTATCGATGCAAGTAAACTATGTGAAAGTAAAGAATTCTTTTCCACATAAAGAACTGGATTTAATCCATTTTTTTCAGCCCACTCCTTGGTAAAACCAACGCCATATTCACCATATTTAATAATATGTTCTTTAATTTTAGATAATGGAATGTCACAAAAGCTAACCATTGGTACATTAATTTCGATAAGCTCTCCACCAAGGATGATGTTTTCTTGACAGATATGAACTTTAAAACCGTTTTGTAATATACCCTTAAGGGCATCTGAACTATTCGTGAAATGAATAATAGAGTTTGAACTCAGTGACATTGAAATAACCTTTGAAAATGATGATATATCATGCTGGACCAATTTGATCTTAGCCTATCCAAAATCTAATCTAAAGCTCAATAATAAAAATATGTGATATGTTACCGATCTTTTATCGGACAGAACTACAAACGGTAAACGTGCATTGCCGTAGACACAGTTTTGTGAGTACGCTCTAAAAATAAACCTCGTATGCTGAGAGTAGCGAAGCCCAACGTTTACCGCGTATGGGCATTTACTTCCCCCTCATCCCCAGTCCTTCTCCCCCTTATCTGTGATTAAAAGTGGGAGAAGGGGGCAAATAGGAGTCGCTATCTGTGTTGCAGGTTCGAATAACGAAGCGTATTCGGACGTTCGCGAACAGTAGGTCGCTGCTGATTTCTCCGGACTTTCCCCTGACTTCACTTTCTCTTCACATAACCTCATTTTCCCCTCACAAATCCCCCGTATTTTCTGCCCACTGATAAATGGGCCCGGCTTGCCACAGGGGTGGCGAGGGGGCGGTTGGAGCGAGGGAGCAAGATGATGAAGAGTTGGATGAAGTGCGGGCTGGCCGGGGCCCTGGTGCTGATGGCGAGTTTCTGGGGTGGCAGCGTGCGGGCGGCGGGGATGTCGCTGACGCAGGTGAGCGGCCCTGTCTATGTGGTGGAGGACAACTACTACGTGCAGGAAAATTCCATGGTCTATTTCGGGGCCAAGGGGGTGACGGTAGTGGGGGCGACCTGGACGCCGGATACCGCCCGCGAGCTGCACAAGCTGATCAAGCGGATCAGCAGCAAGCCGGTGCTGGAGGTGATCAACACCAACTACCATACCGACAGGGCAGGGGGTAACGCTTACTGGAAGTCCATCGGTGCCAGGGTGGTATCGACCCGCCAGACCCGGGATCTGATGAAGAGCGACTGGGCCGAGATTGTCGCCTTTACCCGCAAGGGGCTGCCGGAGTACCCGGACTTGCCGCGGGTGCTGCCCAACGTGGTGCACGAGGGCGACTTCACGCTGCAAGAGGGCAAGCTGCGCGCCTTCTACGCGGGCCCGGCCCACACGCCGGATGGCATCTTTGTCTATTTCCCTGACGAGCAGGTGCTCTATGGCAACTGCATCCTCAAGGAGAAGCTGGGCAACCTGAGCTTTGCCAATGTGAAGGAGTATCCGCAGACGCTTGAGCGACTTAAGGCGATGAAGCTGCCGATCAAAACCGTGATCGGCGGCCACGACTCACCGCTGCACGGGCCTGAGCTGATTGATCACTACGAAGCGCTGATCAAGGCCGCACCCCAGTCATAAGCCGCCGCGACGGCAGCCGGATGACGCGCTGGACGCACTAAAGGAGGCGCTCGGCCGGGCGTTTTTGGCAGGGGAGGCGCCCTTGCCCCCTGTTTCGGGCTGTTCAAGGGCGGCCCCCTTTCATAAGATGGGCCTCTCTTCATGCAGTTGGCGGGCCTTTCGTGATGCACGCAATTCAAGACGAACAACCCGATTCACTTGGCCGCCTCAAGCAGGCCTTCATCACCGGCATGTGGGCGTCGCTGGCCAGCATCGTCATCGGCTTCGCCTTCAAGGTGTGGCTGGCGCAGTGGGTGGCCAAGGGGGATCTGGCGCTGTTCAACAGCGTGGTGGATTTGATCTCTCTGTCCCTCATCCTGATGACCGGCTTTCGCTCCTCCATGGTGGTTAGCTACTCCCAGACCCGAAACGATCGGGACATCATCAATATCTTCCGCTACTTCCTCATCGGCATGGTACTGCTCACCTGGGGGGTCGTGATCCCCTATATCAAGCACGGGCTCCATATTCGGGCCGAGTATCTGCAACTGGTGGGGATCATCTTCGGGCTGGGGCTCAAGGTCTATTTCACCAATCTGGTGGCCATGTACCGGATGTACGAGATCTCGAACCGGGTCACCTGGCTGGAGCCGCTCGCCAATGCCCTGATGTTCGGGGTCTGCTATTTCGGCCTCGGGCTGGATGCGCTTGGCTCGCTATTCTATGGGCTGACCTTCTCGTCGCTCGGCATCGCGGGTTATATGTATCTGCACCGGCGCCGGGCCATCGCCACCCGGCCGCTCGCGAAAGTCGCGCTCGGCCCCGAGATGCGCAGCTATGTGAAGAAGAGCTTCACCGCGTCCCTGGAGGCGGGGGCCAGCATCCTGATGATCTACATCACGGTGCTGCTCACCATACGCCACTTCAGTCTCGACGAGCTGGGGGATTTTCAGGTGGTGGTACGCCCCATTTTCACCTATATGACGACCCTGTTCGTCTTCCCCATCTACCGTTTCGTGCTGCCGGAATTGGCAGTCAATTTGCGCAATGGAGATCACCGCCAGATCCGGCTGATCCGTAGCTGGATCTTCCGTCTGAGCGCCGTGGTTAGCATTATATTCTTCACCGTGATGCTGTTATGGGGCAAGTCGCTGGTGTTGCTGCTGTTCCCCGCCGACTATGTGGGCGCCGTGCCCGTGTTGTTCCACTTCTCCATCTTCTTTATCTTCATGATGCTCAACGGCTATCAGCTCGCCTATATCAAGGCCCACGGCCACTTCACCGAGAGCCTGATCATTCGTCTGGTAGGCATAGTGGCGCTGGTGGCGGCCTACTACCTGGTGGCCGAATTCACGGCCAACGTGGTGGCCATTATCGTGGCGCTGGGCCTCGGCTATCTGGTGATGTTCGTGCTCTCAACCCTGGCCGAGCAGCGCATCCTGCGGGCCCTGCCGCCGGAACTGGCGGCTGCGCCGTAGGAGTGGAACAGGTGTGTATCGGATAACAAAAAACGCCCGACTGGGCGTTTTTTTATTGGCGGTGTCGGGGCGGCTTAGCGCCGGCCCTTGCCACCCTTGTTGCCTGCAAGCGCCTGCTTTCTGGCGCGCTGCTTCTGGGCTGCCTTGCTGCTGCGGCGTGGCTCGGGCTCGAAGCGGGTGAGATCCGGTTCAAACCCCGGGAACCATTGTTGGGGCAAGCGGGTATCGAGCACCGCCTCCACCTTCTCCAGCAGAGGTGCATCTTCCGGGCTGAACAAGGTGATGGCGAGCCCCTTGTTGCCGGCGCGGCCGGTGCGACCGATGCGGTGGACGTAATCCTCCGGCTGATGCGGGAACTCCAGGTTGATCACGTAGTTGAGTTCCTGAATGTCCAGGCCGCGGGCCGCCACGTCGGTGGCAACCAGCGCCTGCAAGGTGCCGGCGCGAAACTCCAGCAGCACTTTTTCGCGCGCGCTCTGGGAGAGATCCCCGTGAAAGGCCAGCGCATTGATGCCCGCCTTGCCGAGCCGCTGGGCCAGCTGGTCGGCCCCCTGGCGGGTGCGGCTGAAGATCAGGGCCGGCGCCCAGCCCTTCACCTTGATCAGGTGTTCGACCAGCGCCTGCTTGCGATCGCCATCCACGGTATAGACCCGCTGCTCTATCTCGGCCGCCGTGGTGTTGCGCGGGGCGACTTCAATCAGTACAGGATCGCGTAGCAAGACCTTGCTCAAGGCGAACAGGTTGTCGTCGCAGGTGGCGGAAAACAGCAGGGTCTGGCGCTCGGCGGGTATTTGTCTGAGCAGCGCCTTGATCTCGTCCATAAAGCCCATGTCGAGCATACGGTCCGCCTCATCGAACACCAGATGGGTGAGCTGCGCGAGGCTGAGCGCCCCCTGGCGCAGGTGGTCGAGCAGCCGGCCCGGGGTGGCGATCAGGATATCCACCCCGTTTCTGAGCACCTCCACCTGGGCGGCTATGCTGACCCCGCCGTAGACCAGAGCGCTGGTGAGATTCGTCTCCTTGCCATAGCGCAGCACGCTTTCGTGCACCTGTACCGCCAGCTCCCGGGTCGGCACCAGCACCAGCGCGCGGATGGGGCGAGTGGCGGCCGGCTCGGCTTGCTGAGCCATCAACAGCTGCAGTATGGGCAGCACGAAGGCGGCGGTCTTGCCGGTGCCGGTCTGGGCCCCCGCCAGCAGATCCCGCCCTGCCAGCACCAGGGGAATGGCGGCGGCCTGAATGGGGGTAGGCGTCGTATAGCCCAGATCATCCAGGGTCTGTTGCAAGGGAGAGGAGAGGGCCAGTTCGGCAAAGGAGGCAAGGGTCATAACGGGTCCAGCACTGGGCTTGGGCGAAGGCCACGGCAGATGAGTGCCTGGGCCCTGGCCGCAAGGGGCTCAAGAGAATGGCGCCATGGTAACAGAAGCCCCTCGCCGGGTAGAAGGCTGGCTTGGTGGCTCGCATGGGCAGGCCGGCTTAGTCCCGTGGCGCGGCGGGTTCCCGGATCTGATGGATCTCCTGCCCCCGGTAGTAGGCGATATTGTGCTTGCCGTGCTGCTTGACGTGATAGAGCAGCTCGTCCGCCAGGGCGACGGCGTCCGGCACCGTCAGGTAGTCGCGGATGCGGATGATGCCGGCCGAGAAGGTGATGGGCATGGGCAGTTCATCAATCTGCAGTGGCTGCGCCAGCAGGCGGGCGACGCACTGGTGCATCTCGGCCTCGTTCCCGAGCCCCTTGTAGAGGGCGATAAACTCTTCACCCCCCCAGCGGATGGCGGTGTCACCGCGACGAATGCGCCCGTGCAGGTGGCGGGCGAAGGCAACCAGGGCCCTGTCCCCCACGCCGTGACCATAGGTGTCGTTGATGGACTTGAAGTTGTCGATGTCCAGGATCATCAGGTAGTCGTGATCCTGCAGCATGGCCTGATCCAGGATGTCCCGTCGTGGCAACCGGGTCAGGTGATCCGTGTGGGCCAGAGCGCGCAGACGGGCGTAGACTCGGCGCCAGGTCAGCATGAACAGCAGCAGGGCGATCAGGTAGAGCTTGAAGGCTGGGCTGTAGCGCAGCACCCGCTGCATGAAGTCATCGTAGGTGTAGGACCACTTTAGGTAGAGATCGGCCCCCGCCTTGGTGCGCATCAGCGGCGTGCTCAGGCAGATGTGATGGGGGCGGCAGGGCTCGACCGCATCGAAGGTGATGACGGTACGGCTCGGGTTGAGCCCTTCGTAGGGTTGCAACACATCCTTGAAGGCGGCGTCGACGGCGATGTCTATCCCGGTCAGGCCATAACGATAGGCCCGGCTGGCCTGATCGTAATAGTCGAAGGGGAAATACATGGTGATGGTCTGGCGCCCGGTGAAGGTGTCCGTGTAGATGTCGGATACCTGGGCCTCGTCAGTGCTGCAGGGCTCGTGAGTCATGGCGAAGGCGGCGCAGCCGAAGTAGTGGTACCAGTGATCCATCTTGTTCAGCACCCGGTTGGCGGGCTGCAAGCGGGCCGGCAGATCGCGGTTGTCTGCCATCATGCCGAGCAGGCGGTGATCGTCGAAGATGGCGTAGAGGTTGATGACCTCGGGGTAGGAGAGCACGTACTGATAGGTGGACAAGGTCTCGCGGATCGACGGCATCAGGGGGATCTGGGCCAGGGGGGCCAGGGTCTTGAAGTCATAGCCATAGACATAGGCCAGGGCGTCGCGATTCTCGCTGAAGATGGCGGTCTTGATGGCACTCTCATCGATGAACTGCGCCAGCTCGGCCGGGGAGAGGATGCGCGCCCGCTGGTAGAACACCTCGAACACGTTCTGCTGCTTGGCGGTGATGAGCCGCATATCGTGGCGGATGTTGAGGTAGGTGTAGTAACAAACCACTATCAGCCCCACCAGGGCCAGGCCGAAGAAGCCGAGCCGGCGTCGCCATGTGCGGGACTGGGGGGGCAATTTCGATGCAGGCATGGACCTTCCCGAGTGGCGATAGAGGGTTGCAACCGATCCGGCTTCGTTAATTATAAGCGAGCAGGGGTCTGACGAGCGTCAATTGTTGTGGGAATGAGCCATTAATATCAAGGGGATAGATACTAATTTACGTATTTCCAACGGGCTCCCGACCGCCGGAAAGAGGGGGCTTATTGGATACCACATTATGGTCGGCCAACATTGATGCAAGCTGAATGCCCATGGCATGGGCGAGAGGGAGATAAAGAAAGAGGCCATGGCCGGGTCTCGTAGCATCACGACTTGGGCTCTCCAACCCGGCCCCTTAGCATCTGGATGCCAGCACGACCTGCCTGGCATCCAGATGGTGCATCCACTCCCGCAGGATCAGGAGGGTAGCGGCGAAGTGGCGAGCCTTGGGCAGGTTGGCCGCGGCCAGGGGATCCCCTTCCACCATGGCGGCAAACTGGCCGAACAGTTGCTCGACACTCTCCCTGCTCAGGGTCTTCCCACCGAGGGTGTCGGCCAGAGGGTAGGGGCTCTGCAACAAAAACGCCTCGTGGGGAGGGATCCTGGCCGTGAGCGGCATCAGCACATCCTCCACCACCATGATGGCCTGTTCCAGTTCCAGCGCACTGGGTGGATCCCAGCGAAACGGGCCCGGGGTCATGGCATCTAGGCCGAAGGCCAGCGGGCATGCCTCACTCGTCCCATCCTGCCGGACTATCTCCAATCGGCTGGCTTGTTCGCCCAGGATCAGGGAGAGCCTGGGGGCTTGTCGCTCTGTCATCACCACACCTCATTTCACCGCTCGACACTGCCCATGGATACACCCGTTCAGGCGCGTAGGCGAGCGCTTTCCCCCATTCGGGTCCCGGGACTTGCAAAGAACGGAGTTAATGGCATTCTGGATGTCTAGATTGCTATTTGTTTTTCATCTATTGCCAAGGAGTCCTGATATGGATATTCGCACCGCTCCCCGAGTGCTCGCGCTCACCCTCTCGCTGCTGGCTGGCAGTGCCCTCGCCAACGAGGCGCTGGTGTTCCAGACCGATTTCGGTCTCAAGGATGGGGCCGTGTCGGCCATGAAGGGGGTAGCCTTCGGGGTGGACAGAACCCTGCCGCTGCAGGATCTGACCCACGAGATCCCGGCCTACAACATCTGGGAGGCCTCCTATCGCCTCTATCAGACCCTCGACTACTGGCCCAAGGGCACAGTGTTCGTGAGCGTGGTGGATCCGGGGGTGGGCACGGCGCGCCACTCTGTGGTGCTCAAGACCAGGAGCGGCCACTACATCGTCTCGCCGGACAACGGCACCCTGACCCTGGTGGCCGAGCACTTCGGCATAGAGGCGGTGCGCCAGATCGACGAGAAGCGCAATCGCCTCAAGGGATCCGAGAAGTCCTACACCTTCCACGGCCGCGATGTGTACGCCTACACGGGCGCCCGGCTCGCCTCCGGCACCATCAGCTATGAGCAGGTGGGGCCCTTGCTGCCCGCCGAGGTGGTGACCATTCCCTATCAGGCCGCGCTGGTCGAGAGCGACGGTACCGTCAAGGGCACCATTCCCATCCTGGATGTGCAGTACGGCAACGTCTGGAGCAACATCGACGAGACCCTGCTGACCAAGGCGGGGCTCAACAAGGGGGACAATGCCTGCCTCAAGGTCAGCGAAGGGGAGGTGGTCAAGTACGAGGGCAAGGCTCCCTACGTCAGCAGCTTCGGCGATGTGCCGGAAGGGCAGCCGCTCATCTACCTCAACAGCCTGTTGCAGATGTCGGTGGCGCTCAACATGGACAGCTTCGCCGCCAAACATCAGGTGGCATCCGGTGCCAACTGGCATATCAGCCTGAAGAAGTGCTGAAGGGAGCCTGTCTGAGGGAGGCGTTGGCTGAAGCCAGCAGGGAAGGGGGTTGGCATCTGCAAGGTGCCGATTCCTGAGGGGCCGGATCGGGTCGTCCAAGGCTGGCAGTTGTTATCAATATGAATATTAGCTGAACACAATTGATAATGATTGGCATTTGAATGGATAATCGCCGGCTTGTCCGACCACATTCCGGCCCACCCATGAGATCCCTATTACTGCTGGCCAGCCTGCTGGCCCTGACCGCCTGCAACGACAACAGCAGCGAGGGCACCAACTCGGTGCCTCCTGTCGTCGAGCCGCCCGTTGTTACCCCGCCCGTCATCAATCCACCGATCGTCACGCCTCCCGTCGAGCCGCCGCAGACCCATACTCGCGCCGAACTGACCCTCGCCATCGATCTGGGTGACCGGTTGGCGCCGGGGCGACCCTGGCCCTGCGCCAGCGTGCCACCGGCATAGGCACTTCCCTGATCCTGAGCAGCCAGGGCGATACGACTCTGACTCTGCCCGCCGGCCTGCTGTTGAGTGCGCCTCTCGAGTTCAGCGGTGAGCAGGATGGTTACATCTTGCGTGCCAGCAGTGCCCTGGTGGCCGATCTGGCCGCCGGTGACAATCGGGCTCGCCGCGCCGCCGCGCCGACGCTGCGTCTGGATGAGGAGGAGACCGCCCTCTTCCTGCTCAGCGATCTCAATGGTGACGGAGCGCTCGATGCCAGCGAATGGGCTCAGGGCGGCGAGATCCGTCTGCAGCAAGAGGCCGCCATTCAGGACTACGCCACCCTGCTGCGGGCCCAGCGGCTGGGGGCCGAGCTCAACTACCCCGACAGCTGGCAGATGCTGCTGGCACTGCGGGACGACAGCGCAGCGCGAAGCTGGTATCGCCGCACCAATGGCGCCGCCATCCAGGCCGCCCAGAGTGCGCTGTATCCGGCCAAGCCCGTCATCGCGGACGAGCCCGAGACCGCCGAGCTGTTGAGATTGGATGCGAAGGGCAAGTTGCTGACCCAGGGGGGCTGGCAGTGTCTGCACGATGTGCGCACCGTCTCCAGCGTCAAGGGCAGCCAATACTGGCTGCCGGGGGAGGGCTTTATGAGCTCGGCGACGACTCCCCGGGATATGCTGTCACAGCGCCCGACCCACTGTGGCCAGACCGGCTGGCGCCTGCCGACCCTGGTGGAGTTCGAGCGCCTGCTCACCGTCGACAAGCAGGGCTGGCGTTACCCTCATACCTTCGCCCTCGCCCTGCCTGAGTGGATCTGGCTGCAGGACGGCACGAAGGAGCGACTCTATCAGCCGCTCACCCGCAGCTGGCGCGACGAGGGGGCGGGTAGCCTGCTCTGGTATACTGTTTCCCTCTACCCGGTTCGCCCCTCGGTGGTGCGCGACGGCGCCATGCCGGATCTGGCGGTGCTGCGGGCGCAATACGCCGGTGACAGCAGCCAGTGGCCGGCCGCCAATGTGGATGACGGGGTGCAGTGGCAGGAGCTGGGGGCCATGCCTGCGGTGCCTTTCCCGACCGACAACCCTTATAGCCGCGCCAAGGTGGTGCTGGGTCAGCAACTCTTCTTCGACAAGCGGCTCTCGAAGGCCAACGACATCAGCTGCGCCAGCTGTCACGATCCCCAGAAAGGCTGGAGCGACGGTCTGAGCGTCTCGGTCGGTCACCTCGGCCAGAAGGGCACCCGCAACGCCCCGACCATCCTCAATGCCGCCTACAGCAGCACCCAGTTCTGGGATGGCCGGGTCGGTTCCCTGGAGGAGCAGTCCCTGCACCCCATCAGCAACCCGGTGGAGATGGCGCTGGATCACGATGAACTGCTGACGCGCCTGCGAGCCAGCCCGGACTATGGGGTGGCCTTCGCCACCGCCTTCGGGGATGATCACATCTCCCTGGATCGGGTCGCCAAGGCCATCGCCACCTTCGAGCGCACCATCATCAGCAGCCCGAGCCCGTTGGAGCGCTTCGTCAAGGGGGATACCCAGGCCCTCAGCGACAAGGCGCTCTGGGGCATGCACCTGTTCAGAACCGATGGTCGCTGCATGAACTGCCACTCGGGCCCCTTGCTGAGCCAGCATCAGTTCGAGAGCGTGGGACTCACCTATTACGGCCGCAGCCTGGAAGACCGGGGCCGCTTCCTGCAGACCCGCCAGCAGGCGGACATGGGGCTGTTCAAGACCCCGAGCCTGCGGGACGTGGCCTTCACCGGCCCCTATATGCACAACGGCGTCTTCCCGATCCTGGCCCAGCGCCTCGGCGGATCTGTGCAGGGGGTGGTGGCCATGTACAACTTCGGTGTCACCAAGTGGAGCACAGGGGTGGGCTTCCCGACTGGTGCTGATATCCACGATCCCTTCTTCCCCAAGGCGTCCGATCATCTCCATGCGTTGGGTCTGACCAACGACGAGCTCGACGCCATCGGCGAGTTCCTGCGCGGTGCCTCGGCCGAGCCCAGACGCACCCCGGCCTCCGTTGTCGAGCTGGGTCTGGGCGAGGTGGATGACGCTCGCACGGTCGGCGCCATCCCGGTGGATCTGGTGGTGACGCCGGCCCTGCCTCAGCTGGAGGTGGGTCGGACCCTGGCGCTGCAGGCGGCCATGCGCCTGAGCGATGGCACGCAAACGGCATTGAGTGAGCCGGCAACTTGGTCCAGTGAATTACCCGAGTTGGCGAGGGTCGATGGGCAAGGGGTGGTGACCGGCCTCGCCGTGGGCCCGGCCAGTGTGCGGCTCACCGTCGGTGGTCGCACCCTGGCGGTGCGGGTACAAGTGGTGGATGCCCAGCCTGACTTCAGCCAGGGTTGTCATCAGCCCGAGCTGGCAGCGGGCAAGTTCTCCTTCGTCTGCCCGCTCACCCAGAGTGAGGCGGATCGATTGGGGATCGCCTATGACGATGTCGCGAAGGACGAGGACGGGGATTACAACCCCTTCACCGCCAACTACGTGGCGATGGGCCAGGAGCGGGCGCGTGAATATTGCCAGCAGCTGGTGGCCCGTGGTCACGACGACTGGCGCCTGCCGACGGCCCAGGAGCTGGCGAGCCTGTTTGCCGCCTATCACCAGAGCGGTGAGGAGATGAAGCTCTTGACCGAAAAAGGTTGGCCGCTCTATAGCCGCTTCTGGAGCAGCGACGCCAGCAATGGCGATGGCGAGGCGTCCCTGCTGGATCTGGGGACCGGCGAGCCTATCACCGATGCACCGGCAGAGGCTCATGCCGCCGCCTGCGTGCGGGCTATCTAGCGCGCAAGCACTCCGCTATCTCAATAAAAACCGCAATAAAAACGGGCGCCCAGGCGCCCGTTTTTTTCGTTCTTATATAAGGAGGAGGTCAGAACTCGTTGGAGAGCGCCTTGTAACCTTTGACCAGATCGATGTTGGTATGGGCCACGTCCTCGGAGAACTCGGTGGCATCCACGGTGACCCGGGGGATCTCGGCCAGATCGCTCTGCTGGTTGATGCGGGTGGTGGAGGGCACATAGAAGCCGGCGGGCAGATCGCAGCCGTCGACCACGGAGTTGTGGCGCACCACGCAACCTTCGCCGATATGGCAGTTGAACAGCACGCTGTTGAAGCCGATGAAGACCCGGTTACCAACCTCGCAGGGGCCGTGCACTATGCTGCGGTGGGCGATGGAGCTGAACTCGCCTATGGTCACGGCGGCGCCGGACTTGGAGTGGATCACCACGCCATCCTGGATATTGGAGTTGGCACCGATGACGATGGGCTCCATGTCACCGGTCTCGTCCACCTCGTCGGCACGGATCACGGCGTAGGGGCCGACAAACACGTTCTCCTTGATGATCACCTTGCCGCAGATGATGGCGGTCTTGTCGATATAGGCGGATTCGTGGATGACGGGCAGGTGACCTGAGGGATTCTTGCGGATCATGTTACGTCCTGTTGCAGCTGAATTCGGGGATAAGGTGGCGGGACGCGGTGGCTCGCCGGAGAGTCAGCTTACGCCTCTGATCCGGCAGGGGAAACCCTTTACTGGTCTGACCCAGCATAAGTAGGGATATTTCAGATGGTTGTTTTTCGGGTCCCATCGGTGGGAACATGGGACTCGGTTTTGGGGCGTTCAGCCTTGCCAGGGTGAACCATGCGACGTGAAGGAGAAGATGGATGAAGCAGATGATGGTGCTCCTGATGGGAGCCCTATTGGGGATCTCGGCGGTGCAGGCCAAGGGACGGGCCGGGGAGTTTGACTACTATGCGCTGGCGCTCTCCTGGTCGCCCCAGCACTGCGCCGTCAAGCCGGGGGATCGGGAGCAGTGCAGCCGACCGCTGGGCTTCGTGCTGCACGGTCTCTGGCCTCAATATCAGCGCGGCTACCCGAGTGATTGCAGCCGCGAGCAACTGGATCCCGAGATGGAGCGCGAGTTCGCCGGGCTCTACCCCAGCCGCTTCCTCTATCGCCACGAATGGCAGAAGCACGGCACCTGCTCCGGCCTAGACCAGCCGCAGTTCCACCAACTGGCCAGCACCTTGCGGGAGAAGGTGGCCGTGCCTGCGGCCTATCAGGCTCCGGCCCAGCCCCTTCGCAAGAGCCGCGAACAACTCAAGCAGGATCTGGTGGAGGCCAACGCCTGGCTCTCCAAGGACAGCATCACCCTGGCCTGCGCCGATGGCGGCCGCTTCCTGCGGGAGATCTATGTCTGCATCGACAAGGATGGGGAGAGTGCCGTTCCCTGCTCAGACGAGATGCGCAAACGGGAGGCTCGCTCCTGCGGTCAGCCAGATTTCCTGCTAAGAAATGTGCGCTAAATAGCGATTATGATCACTCTATTCGCTATGTGGTAGAGAGATAAAGAGCGTCACGACACAGGGAGGCGATGAATGACTGAGATGAAACAGTTCCCGGCGGGCGAGCGGGCCTTGCTGCTCGGGGTGAAAGGGGTCGGGCCCACCGTCATAGGCCGGCTCGAGCAGCTGGGCTACCACAGCCTGGACGAACTGGCCCAGGCCGATGCCAGCCATATCGTCCAACTGGTAGCCAGCATGCTGGGGTCGAGCTGCTGGCAGAATAGCCCCAAGGCGCGGGGCGCCATAGAAGGTGCCATCGGCCTGGCCAGAGAACGGGTCAGAGCGCAGGTCGGTGCCCATGAAGATACGGTGCGGGAGGCGCAAACATGAGCCTGCTCGATCTCGGGATCCGCTACCCCATCATTCAGGCCCCCATGGCGGGGGTGCAGGATTGCGCACTGGCGCTGGCGGTCAGCGCCGCCGGCGGGCTCGGCTCCCTGCCGGCCGCCATGCTCAGCCCGGCCGAGTTGCGCCGCGCCCTGAGTGAGCTTCAAGAAAGTGGCCACGGGCCCTTTAATATCAATTTCTTCTGCCACCATCAGCAGGAGCTGGATCCCGCCGAAGAGCGCCACTGGCGCCAGACACTGGCCCCCTATTATGCCGAGCTGGGACTCGCGGCGGATGCCAGCCTGAGCGCCCCGAGCCGCGCCCCCTTCAATGCAGAACATGCGGCCATCCTGGCCGAGTTCAAACCCGCCGTGGTCAGCTTCCATTTCGGTCTGCCGGCTCCCGAGCTGCTGGACCGTGTGAAGTCCTGGGGCGCCAAGGTGCTGGCCAGCGCCACGACTGTGGCAGAGGCGCGCTGGCTAGCGGAGCATGGCGCCGACGCCATCATAGCTCAGGGGCTGGAGGCGGGGGGCCACCGTGGCCACTTCCTCTCGGATGATCTCAGCCTGCAACAAGGCACCTTCACCCTGCTGCCGCAGATAGTGCAGGCGGTGAACCTGCCGGTCATCGCCGCCGGGGGCATAGTCGATGGCAAGGGGATCCGCGCCGCCCTGGCGCTCGGAGCGAGCGCCGTGCAGATGGGCACAGCCTTCCTCTGTTGCCCGGAGGCGACCACCTCGGCCCTGCACCGGGCGGCGATCCAGTTGGAACAGCGCCATCACACCGCCCTGACCAACCTGTTTAGTGGCCGCCCCGCCAGAGGCATAGTCAACCGTCTGATGCGGGAGCTGGGACCACTCTTGGCCGAGGCTCCTGCCTTTCCTTATGCCAGCGCAGCCATCGCGCCGCTGCGCAGCGCCGCAGAGAAGCGGGGGAGTACCGACTTCTCACCGCTCTGGGCCGGGCAGAATGCCTCGGGCTGCCGGGCACAGCCCGCTGCCGATCTGATGGCCAGCTGGCTTGCCGAGGCCGGGTTGGCCTGATGCCTTCTATATATAGGAGCGGTATGAAGGTCAGATGCAGGGATGGCATATAAGGTGGATGGCTCCAACAGGTCGATGTAGGGGCCTTTTAAGGCCTCTTTTTACGAGCGGTTGTGGATAAGTTTGTATGAAAGCTGTGTGTTAGCATGAATAACTAACTAATTGCCATTTTTTGCAATTTTATTGCAGTCAGCCCTTGCCAATGTGATCGATGTCTCTATAATGCGCCACATCGACAGGGCAAGCGGCAACGCAAACAACCCAGTCGGTGCCTCGAAAAGTCTTTGAAAATAAGGCTTGACTCGAGAAGGCGGTTGAGTAGAATGCCACTCCCGCAGCAGCCAAAAGCTGCGTCGCTCTTTAACAATTTGAATCAAGCAATCTGTGTGGGCACTCACAGCATCGAGCATCAAAAACAATT
>NZ_JBOFLJ010000009.1:0-1255 GCF_051657805.1 Aeromonas sp.
AGTGTTGAGGACACCGGCCAAGTGAGTGCACTGGGTGTGGACAAGGGATGTCCGCAGGAGTTCAGAGTAGACAGAGACAAGTGCTTGGTTTTGGGATGTGCGGGCTGTAGCTCTGTTTTCCCAAGACATGGAGACAGTGTTGTCTGTTTCACCACGCCAAACCGGGATGTCCGGTACCCCTGAAGGGAAGAAGGTAAGGGCCTCCAGGTGGGACGATGTGGACAGCCTGGTGTGGATGGCCGCGAGCTGGAGGATGAGGATGATGAACTCCAGGGAGTTGATGTGGACAAACCCTGGGGAGCCGGGTTTAATGGAACGGACACCATGGAGGATGGTGGGGCTCCAGGAGATGTCAAACCAGAATCGGAGGCCGGGGCAGAAGGCGCCGCCACCAAGGAGGCTGGCATCGCCGCGAGACCAGAAATGGGGGTCACGGGGGATGATCATGCCAAGGGGGGTCTCCCAAGGGGAACTGGAGGACTCCACATATGCGAGGAGGTGGTGTAAGGCCTCAGAGAAAGTAGCATCCACTGAGAACCGTTGGCGGGTGGACCAAAGAAGCCGTGCCTTGTCACGGGCAATCAGGGATGAGAGGCGGTGGAGAAGGGAGACAGGGAGCTGGCGGATGAGGATGACCTCTCGGGCCTCGCGGGTGTAGCGGCGCTCCACAATGTGGTACCAAGCGTGCAAGATGCGGCGTGAGTGGTTCTGGAGGGCGAAATACCAGCATCGGGCCCACCGGGCAAATTTAGTGTGGTTTTCCAGGACACCAAGGAGGTGGGCAAGCGCAGGCAGATCAAAGGAGCTGAGGGCCACCCAGCGGCGAAGGAGCTCAAGGAGTTGGTCGCGCTTGTGGGGGAGCATCCCCACAGACAGAGACCGGGAGTCGAAATGTCGACCAACAAGCTTGCGTTGGTGGCTGTAGAAGGCCTCAAACTTATCCATGCTGAGGGGAGAGGGCACCAAGGGGTTGGTGGGGAGGCCGAGAAGGGCAAAGAGGGCAGCAGCGCTGATGTAGATGGTGAAAAGGATATACTTGAAGACATCCGCATAGAAGTTGTCATCCACGTGCATGTCATATGGAGGGGGCAAGCGAGAGCCGTCGGGGGCGAGGACACCAGTATTGATGGAGTCACGGTCCGCAGGGCGGAAGGCTTTGACTTCTAAAGGAGTCGGTGGAGGTGCAAGTTGGAGGGGTGGCAGGTGTGGCACTGCAGTGTCTGCAGCGGAAGGGTCATGCTGCCACATGTGGCGT
>NZ_JBOFLJ010000010.1:0-483471 GCF_051657805.1 Aeromonas sp.
CTAACCAACTGAGCTACATAGCCGTTGTTATCGACCACCTGAGTGGAAGAGAACAGAAAAATGGCTGGGGTACTAGGATTCGAACCTAGGGATGGCGAGATCAAAACCCGCTGCCTTACCGCTTGGCGATACCCCAACAGCGATGCCCGACAGAGACTGTCCAACATCTTTAAAAATGGCTGGGGTACTAGGATTCGAACCTAGGGATGGCGAGATCAAAACCCGCTGCCTTACCGCTTGGCGATACCCCAACTTGAGATGGTGGCTATGACGGGATTCGAACCTGTGACCCCCGCATTATGAGTGCGATGCTCTAACCAACTGAGCTACATAGCCAACCTTGCTTCCAGTGAGTCGTTGCCTCATCACTGTGCGGCCGGAATTATGCGTATCTGGCTCTGGGGCGTCAACCCTTTTTTCCCCTGAAAAGCGCAAAAGCAGTGTGTTTGGCGACTTCTTCGCCCGTATTGAACAAAACCCCAACAATTCGCGGATCTTGGCGACCGGCGAGGGCCGATCAAACGTAAAATCGGGGGGCACAGGTGCCCATTCAGAGAGGGCCTGGCGGGCGGCCAAAGGGTGAACATCGGTGCAATCCGGTCATTAAATATCATCTAAAATCAGCTTGTTGCTTTATTCGGCAGCGATTTTTTGAGCGATTGCTCTCCATATTCCTGCGCCGCCCGACGGTTTTCTGGGCATGCCCCGGCTGATGACGCCGAGGGGCCGGGCCCGACGGGGCCAAATCCCCATAAGAAGAGGTCTTCCGTTGCACAAAAACAGCTCTGGATTGAAAAAGCCCGGTGCTCTGTTGCCGGCGTCCGGCTATGAGTCTTGGTTGAAGGCGGGACTCTGCCTGCCTGTGTTGTTCATCCGCCTGTTGGCGATGATGCTGACGTCCGGACTGGCGCTGGCCGCCGCCAGCCCGCCAGCAACCCAGACCGCCAGTGTGGTGGGCAAGGAGCAGAAGAACGAGGCACGGGAGGAGGGGACAGAGACTGCCAGCGCCGCCAACGCCAGTACTCTCGGCGCGGGCCAGCCTGCTCCCTCCCTGATCCGCGGTGACGATGGCAGGCTGGATGTGAGCCGCTTCATCGACCAGGCCTATGGCTTCATGCCCGTGGTGATCCCCATCACCGAGCCGGCCCTGGGGCTGGGGGCGGTCGGTGCCCTGGCCTTTATCGACAGGCCGGATCCCGGCAGCGGCTTCAACCGCCCCAACATCACCCTTGTCGGCGGGCTGGGGACGGAAAACGGGACGCGCGGTTACTTTGGCGGCGATCTGCGCTACTGGCTCGACAACAGGTTGAATACCCATCTGGGGGCCATCAAGACCAGCCTGAACCTCGACTATTACGGGCGCGGGCTGGGTGGCGGGGAGCCGCGTGCTTACTCCTATACCCTGGATCTCACCGGCGGCCTGGTGCGGGGGCGCTACCGGCTGGGGGAGAGCGACAGCTGGCTGGGGCTGAGTTACCTGCTCGCCGATACCAAGGCCACCTTCGACTCGCCCATGGTGTTGCCCCAGAGCGATCGGGAGCGGCGCATCAGCGGCCTCGGCGCCAGTTTCACCCACGACAGCCGCGACAACATCTTCACCCCGAGGGCGGGCAGTTATCTGGAGGCCAGCGCCACCCTCTTCGCGCCGGGTCTTGGCAGCGATCTCGATTTCACCCGCTATGCCTTGACCGGCATCCAGTACGTGCCCCTGCCGCGCCGGGCCAGCCTCGGGATCAACGGCTCCCTGAGCGGCAACGCCGGCGATACCCCCTTCTATATGTCTCCCTATGTCTCCCTGCGCGGGGTACCCGCCATGCGTTATCAGGGGCAGAGGGTGGCGCAACTGGAAGCCGAGCTTCTGTGGCCCGTTTGGGATCGCTACAGCCTGGTGGGCTTTGGCGGGGTGGGCAAGGGGTTTGGCGACTCGGGCAGCGCCCTGTTCGACGAGCGCAGCGTGGTGGCGGGGGGAGTCGGCGTGCGTTACGAGATAGCGCGCAAGTACGGCCTGCACATGGGGCTGGATCTGGCCTGGAGCCGGGAGGGATCCGCCGTCTATGTGCAGTTTGGCAGCGCCTGGATGCGCCCCTGATTGCGGGCGAGGGCGTTTCCTATAAATGGCTCGGCGTTTTGAACCGAAATGGCGCGTCTTTGGTTGGCGTTTATATTGCCAATGTGGAATTTGCGTTATGTATGACTTTTCAGGCAGCCATCTCGCCGCGTTTTTGATTGCAATAAAAAGCCCGTCCAGGATTGGACGGGCTTTTTGCATCGCTGAGGGGCATGCCGGCTGGCGATACCCCTCTAGATGGCGGCGTCGTTAGACGTTGAACAGGAAGTTCATGATATCGCCATCCTTGACGATGTAGTCCTTCCCTTCGGCGCGCATCTTGCCCGCTTCCTTGGCGCCCTGCTCACCCTTGTAGGTGATGAAGTCGTCGAAGGCGATGGTCTGGGCACGGATGAAGCCCTTCTCGAAGTCGGTGTGGATCTTGCCGGCGGCCTGCGGCGCGGTGGCACCGACCGGAATGGTCCAGGCGCGCACTTCCTTCACCCCGGCGGTGAAGTAGGTCTGCAGGTTCAGCAGCTCGTAACCGGAGCGGATCACCCGGTTCAGACCCGGCTCTTCGATGCCCAGATCTGCCATAAACTCGGCGCGATCTTCGTCGTCCAGCTCGGCGATGTCCGCCTCGATGGCGCAGCAGACCACGACCACGACGGCGTTCTCGGCGGCGGCGATCTCACGCACCTTGTCCAGGAAGGGGTTGTTCTCGAAACCGTCTTCCGCCACGTTGGCGATGTACATGGTGGGCTTCAAGGTCAGGAAGTTGAGGTGGGCAACGGCGGCCAGCTCGTCCTTGTCCAGCTTCATGCCACGGATCATCTGGCCGTTTTCCAGGGCCACCTTGATCTTCTCCAGCACTTCCACTTCCAGCTTGGCGTCCTTGTCACCGCCCTTGGCGCGCTTGGACTGACGGTTGATGGCGCGCTCGCAGGCGTCCAGATCCGACAGGGCCAGCTCGGTATTGATCACCTCGATGTCGTCGGCCGGGGAGACCTTGCCCGCGACGTGGACGATGTTCTCGTCTTCGAAGCAGCGCACCACGTGGCCGATGGCCTCGGTCTCGCGGATATTGGCCAGGAACTGGTTGCCCAGACCCTCACCCTTGGAGGCGCCCGCCACCAGGCCGGCGATGTCCACGAATTCCATGGTGGTCGGCACCACGCGCTGGGGGTTGATGATGGCCGCCAGGGCGTCGAGACGGGGATCCGGCATGGGGACCACACCCGTGTTCGGTTCAATGGTGCAGAACGGGAAGTTGGCGGCTTCGATGCCGGCCTTGGTCAGCGCATTGAACAGGGTGGATTTGCCTACATTGGGCAGGCCCACGATACCGCATTTAAAACCCATGGATTGTTACCTTGTTGTGGGGGCCGCGGGGGCGACCCTGTCATATTGTGTGATCCTGACACTTGCCAGGTATCCGTATTCAGACTTTCTCGGCCTTGAAGCTGTGCAGCCGGTTCATGGCCTTGGTCATGTCCTGCTTGAACAACACGTCGGTGGCGCGCAGGGACTCGTCCAGTGCGGCCTCGATCAGGCTCTGTTCACTGCTGGGGGCCTTGGTCAGCACGAAGCCGGCCACCAGATCCTTGGCGCCGGGGTGACCTATCCCCAGACGCAGGCGGAAGAAGTTATTGTTGTTGCCCATCCTGGCGATGATGTCTTTCAGGCCGTTGTGACCGCCGTGACCGCCCCCTTGCTTGAACTTGGCGATGCCGGGAGGCAGGTCCAGTTCATCGTGGGCCACCAGGATCTCTTCCGGGGCTATCTGGTAGAAGCGCGCCAGCGCCGCCACGGCCTTGCCGGAGAGATTCATATAGGTATTCGGGATGAGCAGGCGCACATCCTGCCCCTCCACCAGGATGCGGGCGGTGTGGCCGAAGAACTTGGGCTCTTCGCGCAGGCTGACGTTGTGCCAGCGGGCCAGCTGCTCCACATACCAGGCCCCCGCGTTGTGGCGGGTCTTGGCGTATTCGGGGCCGGGATTACCCAGCCCGACAATCAGTTTGATTTGATTCGTCACGCTTGATGTCTTCACTCGCTAGTTGCACTGCTGGGCGCCATCAACCGATGGCCCAGGGCAATGGGACGCAATATTCTAGCCGCCGAGTGGCGATCACTCAACCAAAGTGCAGGCCAGGTGGGGAATTAGGGCTGACAGGGCGGCAAACAGGAGAAAAAACGGGCCCTGTCAGAGCCCGTGTCTGTAATCCTCCCGGGCGCCCGTCACTGGGCTCGCAGCAGGGTGACCGTCTCCTCGCCGAGGGCCGTCAGGGTCGGGCGCTGTTCCTTCACGTACTGCACGAAGGAGGCCGCGTCCGTGCCGCAATCCACGCCCTTGGCCTTGCAATCCAATGCCTGGCCTTCCGCGTAGCGGGCGTTCAGCTGGGCGCCGTTCTGCTCCACCTTTAGCACAGGGAAGGCGGTGAGCTTGCCATCGACCCAGGCGAGGTCCACCCGCTCGGCGTGCTGCGCCTGGGCGCGGGCCAGCGCCTGCCAGCCGTCGTTGCCGTTGGCGCTGTAGGCGTTCGTCACCACCTTGTAGCGCTGGCTATCCACGACATCCTGCCACTGCCCATCGACCCCCTGCCATTGCAACTGGTTCAGGGTGCCGCGCTTGCCCGCCACCGTCTCGGTGAAGCGGTAGCGCAGGTGCCCGCCATAGGGGAACTTGCCGGCGTGGGCGCTGGCGGGCAGGGTGGCGGTGATGGTCTCGGTTAGTAGGCTCCGCACGTCGGCACCGGAGAGGGTCAGCACGCTGAGGGGATTCTTGAACGGCAGCAGGGTGAGGGCGGGATCCCCCTCCCGCAGCTCACCGGCGGGCAGGTCGGCGCGCACGCCCCCCACCGCCAGCAGGGCGAAGTCCACCGGGCCATCGGTCAGGGCCTGCACCGCCGGGGTGTTGGCCCAATAATATTGTCCCTCGGCCACCAGGGGAGCGACGTCCGAGCCGTGGCTGTCGCTGCCGTTGTCCCCCGGGCGGCGGGCGTTTTGCAGCGCCGCCGGCAGGGTGGCGATGACGGGGCCGAACGCCTTGTCCAGGGCCGGCTTGAAGTGGCTGTCGATGAGGCCGCGCAGACGCGGATCCTCATCCACCGCCACCAGATTCGGCTGGGCATCGACAAACTTGCTCGCCTGTCGGCTGCGGGCCTTGTCCAGCGGCTGGGTACGGGCGGGGTCGGCGAAGAAGTCGCGGCTCGCCAGCAGCTGGTTCTTGCCCTTGCAGCCGATGACCCGGCCATGGCCGTCGAAGCTGACGCGGGCGCGGCCGATGGCCTGGGCGTAGGAGCCCGCCTGCACCACACAGGTGAGGCCGACCCCGTCCGGGTTGGTGATAAGGGCCGCGTATTCCCCCGTGTTGCCCCAGCCGACGTTGGTGAAGTCGCCGAGCAGGCTGTGGGAGTGGCCGCCGACGATGGCGTCCAACCCGTTCACCTCGGCGGCGAGGGCCAGATCCCGGGCGTTGCCGATGTGGGTCAGGGCGACGATCTGGTTGATCCCCTTGGCCTGCAACAGATCCACCGTGGCCTGGGCCGCTTCGACCTCCTTGCGAAAATGGAGCTCACCCACGTTGGGGGAGATGTTGGCCATGTCCTCCAGCACTAGCCCCATGACGGCGACCAGCTGCTTGCCCTTGGGCAGCTGGTTGAGATCCGGGACCGGGCTCTTCTGGTTGCCCTCGAAGGCGTAGACCACGAAGGGCTTGAGGTTGTCGGCCCGGGCGAGATCCTCGTCGTTGCTGGCATCCAGGTTGGCGGCGAGCACAGGGAAGTTCACCCCCTGGATGAAGCGGGCCAGCTTCTGGTTGTCGAGATCGAACTCGTGGTTGCCAAGGGCCATGGCGTCGAGGCCGAACTGGCTCAGCAGCTCGGCGTTGGCCATCCCCTCGTTGAGCTTGAAGTAGCCGCTGCCCTGCCAGGCGTCGCCACCGTGCAGCAGCAGCAGGGGTTCATTCTTGGCCAGCGCCTCGGCCTGGTAGGCCTTGGCCATGGTGAGCAGGCGAGGGTAGCCGCCGATGCGGGTGTAGAGAGTGTCGCTCTCCGACTTGTCGAAGATGGTGCCCTTGAACTCGGCGTTGGCCGGATCGAACTGGGAGTGGGTGTCGTTCATGTGCGCTAGGGTCAGGGTGAAGGGAGAGCTCTCCTTGCCGGGCAGGCAGGCAGAGAGCAGGGCACAGAGCGGGAAAACAAGCAGAAGACGGGGGCACTTCATGGACAATCCTTAACCTGCCGGGGCAGGGCAATACCGGGGGAGCTAAAAAGACAAAAACCGCCAGTTGGCGGTTTTTGTCACAACGGGGTCTATCAATGCTCAAACATGGCAGAGATGGACTCTTCGTTGCTGATACGGCGAATGGCTTCGGCCAGCACGGTGGACAGGGTCAGTTGCTTGACCTTGCCGACGGCTTTCATCTCGGCGGTGAGCGGGATGGAGTCGGTGATGATCAGCTCATCGATGACCGAATTCTTGATGTTTTCCACGGCGGAGCCGGAGAAGACGGGGTGAGTCGCATAGGCGAACACACGCTTGGCGCCACGCTCTTTCAGGGCTTCGGCCGCCTTGCACAGGGTGCCGCCGGTATCAATCATGTCATCGACGATGATGCAGTCGCGGCCGGCCACGTCACCGATCAGGTGCATGACCTGGGAGACGTTCGGGCGGGGACGACGCTTGTCGATGATGGCGATGTCGGTGTCATCCAGCAGCTTGGCGATGGCACGGGCACGGACCACGCCGCCGATGTCCGGCGATACAACCACGGGGGATTCGAGATTTTTGGACATCATGTCTTCCAGCAGCACTGGGCTGCCGAACACGTTGTCCACCGGGACGTCGAAGAAGCCCTGGATCTGCTCGGCATGCAGGTCAACGGTCAGCACACGGTCCACACCCACGCTGGAGAGGAAGTCGGCGACGACCTTGGCGGTGATGGGCACACGGGCGGAGCGGACGCGGCGGTCCTGACGGGCATAACCAAAGTAGGGGATTACGGCAGTAATACGGCCAGCTGAAGCACGACGCAGTGCATCCACCATGACGATCAATTCCATCAGATTGTCATTGGTCGGGGCACAGGTGGATTGAATGATGAAGATATCGCCACCACGTACATTCTCGTTGATCTGTACGCTGATCTCGCCGTCGCTAAAGCGACCTACGGCAGCATTGCCGAGTTTGATAAACAGGCGATCTGCGATCTTCTGGGCTAGTTCCGGCGTTGCGTTACCAGCAAACAGCTTCATGTCAGGCACGGTTTGAAACCTCGGGGTTGCATCCAGTTTGTGGAGGGTCTTTTGGACCCATATCGTTCTTTGGCAAACGATTCATAGCGTTGACGGGCGAGGTCGCCACAGGCTGTCACCGGCCTGGGGTGCAGTCAGCCATTGGTGATGGGGCAGGGGCAAAAGCGGGCGGTTTGGGGAGAATGTCTGTTCACACTGTCCGGACCGTCATCGATTGCCTGTCTCATTCACCAAGAGAATGGCTGGGGTACTAGGATTCGAACCTAGGGATGGCGAGATCAAAACCCGCTGCCTTACCGCTTGGCGATACCCCAATCACTGACTTGTTGCAAAGTGACGAAGAGTGGTGATATGTTCTCGCCCTTGGCGATAAACCCATCCCAGCCTTCCGGCACCTTTGCCAACACCTTCCGAGCAGCCACTTCGTCTTTAAATTGAGCAAAGACGCAGGCTCCAGTGCCCGTCATTCTTGACGGCGCGTATTCTAGCAACCAGCCGAGCGCATTGGCAACCTCGGGGTGGCGCTTTTTCACCAGCGACTCGCAATCGTTTTTCCACTCCCCGTCCAGCAGGTTGTGCAATGCCATCTTGGGGGTATTTCTCGGCAGATCCGGATCCTGGAACACGGCGGCCGTCGCCACATGGCAATCGGGCTTGAGTACCAGATACCAGGCCGATGGCACCTCGACCGGCTGCAGCCGCTCACCCACCCCCTCCGCGAAGGCGGCCCGTCCGCGCACGAACACGGGCACGTCGGCGCCGAGTTGTACCCCGAGCTCTGCCAGCTCATCTTCGCTCAAACCCGCCTGCCAGAGATGATTCAGGGCCACCAGGGTGGTGGCCGCATCCGAGGAGCCGCCACCGATGCCGCCCCCCATGGGCAGCACCTTCTCCAGCCGGATATGAGCACCTTGCGGGCTCGGCAGCCAGGCCTGCAGCAGGCGGGCGGCGCGGATGATGAGGTTCTGCTCGTCGGGCACCCCCGGGATGGCGGGGCTCAGGGTGAGCAAATCCGTGCCTTCGAGCGGCTCGAACTCCAGCCAGTCGCCGTGGTCGAGGAAGATGAACAGAGTCTGCAGCTCGTGATAACCGTCCGGGCGGCGGCCATTGACGTGCAGGAAGAGGTTCAGCTTGGCCGGGGCGGGCCAGCGGAGGGTCGGCAGCTGCGCCTGCGCTGAGCCGGCCATCATGGCATCAGGTTCCACTGGTTGATCTGCAGCTTGAGGCGGCTACCCTGGCCGGTCATGGTCAGCAGGTGGGGCAGGCGATAGCCGGCCTGATCCCGGTAGTCGCCGTAGACGATCTGCCACTGGCCGTCTCGCACGCTGGCCAGGCTGGCGTCGGGGTTGAGCTCGAACTTGGCCTGGCCGGGCAGGCCCTTGATCCATTCGGGCAGCCCCTGCACCGGGATGTTCCAGCCGGTGAGCTGGTAGATGAGTGCCTCGGCGTCTTGGCTCTGGTGGGTCTTGCCCTCATTGTCTATGAGCGTGACCTCGCCCCTGGTGCGGGAGAGCTCCAGGATATGGGTGCCGATGAGGCTGGTGAGGTTGAGGCGATAGTCGTCACCGTCCTGCTGCCAGTTGAGGCGGGCGCTGCCCTTCTGCTGGGCGGTGATGATGGCCATCTTGCCCGATAGCTGCCAGTGATCGAGGCGCTCGAGGCGGGCTCGCTCCTGTTGCCAGTTGACCTGATCCCGCTGGGGGGAGGTGGTGGTACAGCCGGCCAGCACCAGCAGGCAGGCGAGAGAGAAGATGCGCAAGAACAAGGTCAGGCTCCGGAGAAGGAATTTGCCACAGTATAAGGGGCGGCCGTATCGCTTTTAAAGACTTACCCTTTCTCGTACAATTGACGGCCTCTACACCCTGTGCACGAAATGATCGCCACCCACTCATGAGTCTGCTTGCCCTCGGAATCAACCACAACACCGCCAGTGTCGCCTTGCGGGAACGGGTCGCCTTTGGCCCGGACTGCATCGATCGCGCCCTGCGTGAGCTGGTGGAGCAGCCCGGCGTCAGCGAGGCGGTGATCGTCTCCACCTGCAACCGAACCGAGCTGTACTGCAGCCTGGAGCAGGGGGAGGGGGAGCAGGTGCTGCATTGGCTGCAGCGCTTCCACAAGCTGGATGCGACCGAGGTGGTCTCCGCCATCTACCGGCACCAGGACGAGGAGGCAGTACGTCACCTGATGCGGGTCGCCTGCGGCCTGGACTCCCTGGTGTTGGGGGAGCCCCAGATCCTGGGGCAGATCAAGCAGTCCTACGCCCATGCCCAGCAGGCCGAGGCGGTCAAAGGTTCGCTGGAGCGACTGTTCCAGAAATCCTTCTCCGTGGCCAAGCGGGTGCGTACCGACACCGAGATCGGCGCCAGCGCCGTGTCGGTGGCCTTCGCCGCCGTGAGCCTGGGGCGGCGCATCTTCTCCGATCTCTCCCAGACCAAGGTGCTGCTGGTGGGTGCCGGTGAGACCATCGAACTCGTGGCCCGTCATCTGCGGGAGCAGAACGTCACCCAGATGATGGTGGCAAACCGTACCCTGCAGCGGGCCCAGCTGCTGGCCGAGGAGTTCGGTGCCCAGGTGATGACTCTGGAGGAGATCCCGGACTACCTGCACGAGGCGGACATCGTCATCAGCTCCACCGCGAGCCCATTGCCCATCATCGGCAAGGGCATGGTGGAGCGGGCCCTCAAGGCGCGCCGCTTCAAGCCCATGTTCCTGGTGGACATCGCCGTGCCGCGGGACATCGAGGCCGAAGTGGACGAGCTGCCGGACGCCTACCTCTACACGGTGGACGATCTGCAGGGGATCATCGAGCAGAACCTCGAGACCCGTAAACGGGCCGCCGCCGAGGCCGAGCTCATCGTGCAGGAAGAGCGCGACGACTTCATGGGCTGGTATCGCAGCCTGCACTCGGTGGACCTCATCCGCGATTATCGCCACCAGTCCCAACAGGTGGCCGACGAGGAGCTGCAACGGGCCTTGCTGGCCCTGCAGCAGGGCGAGAGCGCCGAGCAGGCGCTCAAGGCCATGGCGCACCGCCTCACCAACAAGTTGATCCACGCACCGACCCAGGCCCTGCGTCAGGCCGCTTCTCAGGGGGATGCCCACAAGCTGTCCCAGTTGCGCCAGGTACTGGGATTGTCACAAGAGTCATAGCTCAGGGGCTGGCCCGTCTGCCGTCCCTTCCCCCATCCAGAACCCGAATTATCGAGAAACAAGAGTCATGAACCCGTCATTGATCAGAAAGCTGGAAGGCCTCATCGAGCGCCACGAAGAAGTACAGGCCCTGCTCGGCGAACCCGGCGTGGCCTCGGATCAGGACAGATACCGTGCCCTGACCCGGGAATATGCCCAGCTCGAAGACATAGTCCAGGCCTTCCAGCGCTTCCGCCAGGCCGAAGGGGACCTGGAGACCACTCGGCTGATGCTGGAGGAGGATGACGCCGATCTGCGGGAGATGGCCCAGGAGGAGCTGCCGCTCGCCAAGGCCGCCTTCGAGGAGCAGGAGCAGGCACTGCAGGTGATGCTGCTGCCCAAGGATCCCAAGGATGACAACAACTGCTATCTGGAGATCCGCGCCGGCGCCGGTGGCGACGAGGCGGCCATCTTCGCGGGGGACCTGTTCCGCATGTATTCCCGCTACGCCGAGCGCCAGGGCTGGCGCGTCTCCATCGTCAGCTGCAACGATGGCGAGCACGGTGGCTACAAGGAGGTGATCGCCAAGGTGGACGGCGAGCGCGTCTACGGCCGCCTCAAGTTCGAGTCCGGCGGCCACCGGGTGCAGCGGGTACCGGAGACCGAATCCCAGGGCCGGGTGCACACCTCAGCCTGTACCGTGGCCGTGCTGCCGGAAGTGCCGGAGGCCGAGCAGATCGAGATCAACCCGTCCGAGCTGAAGATAGACACCTTCCGCGCCTCCGGGGCCGGTGGTCAGCACGTCAACAAGACGGACTCCGCCATCCGCATCACCCACCTGCCCACCGGTCTGGTGGTGGAGTGTCAGGACGAGCGCTCCCAGCACAAGAACCGCGCCAAGGCGATGTCCGTGCTCTCCGCCCGCCTGCAGGCGGCCGAGGATGAGCGCCACCGCGCCGCCGAGCAGAGCACCCGCCGCAACCTGGTGGGCTCCGGCGACCGCTCCGAGCGCATCCGCACCTACAACTATCCCCAGGGACGCCTCTCCGAGCACCGCATCAACCTCACCCTCTATCGCCTCGGCGAGATCCTGGAGGGGGATCTGGACTGCGTGATCACGCCGCTGGTGCAGGAATACCAGGCGGATCAGCTCGCCTCCCTGGCAGACAACGGCTGATGCAGATTCAGCAGGCTCGAACCCATATCATGACGGTCTTGGCCGGGGGGGAGTCCCCCCGCGCCGATGCCGACGCCCTGCTCTGCCACCTGCTGGACTGCCGACGCAGCTACCTGATGACCTGGCCGGAGCGCGAGCTCGATGCGGGCCAGCAAGCCACCCTGCAAGGCTGGCTCGAACGCCGCCTCGCGGGGGAGCCCATCGCCCACCTCGTCGGTGAGCGGGAGTTCTGGTCCCTGCCCCTCAAGGTGAGCCCGGCGACCCTGATCCCGCGCCCGGACACAGAAGTGCTGGTGGAGCAGGCGCTGGCACGCCTGCCAGTCGGCCCTTGCGCCCTGCTGGATCTCGGTACGGGTACCGGGGCCATCGCCCTGGCGCTCAAGTCGGAGCGGCCCGATACCGATGTCTGGGCGGTGGACAGGATGCCGGCGGCGGCCGCCCTGGCGCGCCACAACAGCGCAGCCCTGGGGTTGCCCATCGAGGTGCGGGACGGCAGCTGGTTCGAGCCCCTGCGAGAGGGGGCGCCGCGCTTTGCGATGATCGTCTCCAATCCCCCCTATATCGACGGGGCGGATCCCCATCTTGATGAGGGGGACGTGCGCTTCGAACCCCGCTCCGCCCTGGTGGCGGACGAGCAGGGGCTGGCGGACATCCGGCTTATCGTAGGGCAGGCGCCGGCCCATCTGCTGCCCGGTGGCTGGCTCCTGCTGGAGCACGGTTGGGAGCAGGGGGACGCGGTGCGTCAACTCCTGCTGCAACAGGGCTACCTTCAGGTAGCCACGGTACGGGATTACGGGGATAACGACAGGGTGAGCCTGGGGCAATGGCCCGGGGAGCCGGCGCCCGATTCACACATTGGTAAGGACAAGTGATGTATTTTGCTCTCAAACACCTGCACCTGGTGCTGATCGCGGCGGCGGTGCTGATGTTTATGCTGCGGTTTTACTGGGTGCAGACCGGTTCCGGCCGTGCCTACAGCGGCCAGATCATGAAGCTGACGGGCTGGTTGAACGGCCTGGTCATACTCTCTGGCGTGCTGCTGTGCATGGTGCTGGATCTCAATCCCCTCAACAATGGTACCCCCTGGCTCAGCGAGAAGCTGACCGCCATCCTAGTGGTGGCGTTTCTGGCCATGATGGCGCTGCGTCTGGCGCGCAGCAATGCCATCCGCTGGTTTGCCTTCCTGGGGGCCCTGGGGTGGATCTTCTTTATCGCCAAGCTCGCTGTCCTGAAACAGGCCAGCCTGTTCGGCTAGGAATGACGAAGATGATGCGTGTGGATGAATGGACCGACTTCGAGGCTCATGATCTGGCCGAGCTGGCGCTGTGCGTCAGCGACGAGATCCAGGGGGGCAGCCGGGGCGGTGAGGCACAGCTGGCCTGGCTCGATGGCTGGCTGGACGAGGCGATTGTCGAAGGCAACTGCGACGAGGTGCGCCGCCAGTTGCTTGCCGGTTTCTACCAGACCCTGGGGTTCAAGGGGGACTGGCAGGATTACTTCTCGAGCGCGAACTGCGATCTCGCCCAGGTGCTGACGCGCCGCAAGGGCATCCCGGTGAGCCTGGGCATCCTCATCATCCAGCTGGGCCGCAAGATTGGCCTGGACGTGGAGGGGATATGCTTCCCTGGCCACTTCCTGGTGAGCTTCGCCGGCAGCGAGGGAGAGGTCTATGTGGACCCCTTCAACGGCGACGAGCTGAGCCTGCACCGCATCGAGCTGCTGCTGCGCGGTGCCCTCGGCAACCTCGCGACCCTGAGCGACGATCTGCTGCAGCCTTCCGGCCAGTGGGAGATCATCGAGCGACTGCTCAACGTCAGCAAGGGCGCCTTGCTGCGGGAGGAGCGGATGACGGAGGCGCTGCGCTGCAGCGAGCTGTTGCTGCGCATGAAGCCCGGGGATCCCCTGGAGACACGGGATCGGGGCTTCATCTACGAGCAGCTGGACTGCCCCCGCTTCGCGGCCGACGATTTCGAATACTTTATTGAACAATGCCCGGACGATCCTGTGGCGGACGTGTTGAAGACACAGCTGGCCGCCCTGGATCTGAGCCCCAAGCCCCTCCATTGAGGGACCCGGGGAAGCCCCTTCACTTAAGGATGCTGAGATGGAACAGAAAAATATCAAGATCAACGACATCAATGTGGCCAACGACAAGCCCTTCGTGCTGTTTGGCGGCATGAATGTGCTGGAGTCTCGCGACATGGCGATGGCCGTGTGCGAGAAGTATGTCGAGGTGACCACCAAGCTTGGCATTCCCTTCGTGTTCAAGGCGAGCTGGGACAAGGCGAACCGCTCCTCCATCCACTCCTACCGTGGGCCGGGTCTGGAAGAGGGGATGAAGATCTTCCAGGAGCTGAAGGCGACCTTCGGCATGCCGGTCATCTCGGATCTGCACGAGGTACACCAGGCCAAGCCGGTGGCCGAGGTGGTCGACGTCATCCAGCTGCCCGCCTTCCTGGCGCGCCAGACCGATCTGGTGGAGGCCATGGCCCGCACCGGCAACGTCATCAACATCAAGAAGCCCCAGTTCCTGAGCCCGAGCCAGATGAAGAACATCACCGACAAGTTCGAGGAGTGCGGCAACGATCGCCTGATCCTGTGCGAGCGCGGTGCCAACTTCGGTTACGACAACCTGGTGGTGGACATGCTGGGTCTGGGGGTGATGAAGAAGACCACGGGTGGCTATCCCGTCATCTTCGATGTGACCCACTCCCTGCAGTGCCGGGATCCCCTGGGGGCCGCCTCCGGTGGTCGCCGTGATCAGGTGACCGAGCTGGCCCGTGCCGGCATGGCGGTGGGCCTGGCGGGCCTGTTTATCGAATCCCACCCGGATCCGAAAGTGGCCCGCTGCGACGGTCCGAGCGCCCTGCCCCTGGACAAGCTGGAAGGCTTCCTCAAGCAGATGAAGGCCATCGACGATCTCATCAAGGGGTTCGAGCCGCTGGATACCTCGGCCTGATCCCAAGGGGTCCCTTGCTTAACAATGCCCCGCCATGCGGGGCATTTTTATATCCGCCTTTATATTTGTCTTTATATCTAATAGGTCCTCAATAAAGCCCCAAATAAATCATTGACCAACTATACCGAGGTTGTCGTGGTGTTAATGATGTTAAATATGTTGTGTGATTGATGTCGCTAAATTGATTCTTATAACGTGTGAAAGTGCCGCCGTTGGAATGGCGAAATGGCATGAACCGGGTGAGATGAGTTAACTATCTCGCCGCGGATTCCTGCACGCGTTTTTTGCCATCGCCCGTGTCAATTAATTAACAGGACGTTGAGCATGCACAAGAAAATATTAAGCAGCCTCTACTTTCAGGTGATATTGGCCATCACCATAGGGGTATTGTTGGGACACTTCTATCCGAGCCTGGGTGCCGATATGAAACCCCTTGGCGATGGCTTCGTGAAATTAATCAAGATGATCATCGCCCCCGTTATTTTCTGCACCGTGGTGACCGGTATCGCCGGCATGGAGAGCATGAAGGCGGTGGGCAAGACGGGGGCCATCGCCCTGGTCTACTTCGAGGTGGTGAGCACCCTGGCGCTGGTCATCGGCCTGTGCGTGGTGAACCTGCTGCAACCCGGGGCCGGCATGAATGTGGATCCCGCCTCCCTGGATGCCAGCGCCATCTCGGCCTATGCGGAACAGGCGAAGTCACAGGGCATCATCCCCTTCCTGCTGGACGTGATCCCGGCCAGCGTGATCGGCGCCTTCGCCAGCGGCAATATTCTGCAGGTGCTGTTATTTGCGGTGCTGTTTGGCTTCTCTTTGCACCATATCGGCGAGAAGGGAAAACTGATCTTCAATATGGTGGACAGCTTCTCCCAGGTTATTTTCGGGATCATCAACATGATCATGAAATTGGCGCCTGTGGGTGCATTCGGTGCCATGGCCTTCACCATAGGGAAATATGGAATCGGCTCCCTGGTCCAGCTCGGACAACTTATTGCCAGCTTCTATCTGACCTGCTTGCTGTTTATATTCCTGGTGCTCGGTAGCATCGCCAAGGCCAATGGTTTCAGTATCTTGCGCTTTATTGCCTATATCCGGGAGGAGCTCTTGATTGTGCTCGGAACCTCCTCGTCAGAGTCCGTCCTGCCGCGCATGCTGGTGAAGATGGAGGCGCTCGGCTGCAAGAAGTCGGTGGTGGGCCTGGTGATCCCGACCGGTTACTCCTTCAACCTGGACGGTACCTCCATCTACCTGACCATGGCCGCCGTCTTCATCGCCCAGGCCACCAATACCCCGTTGGATCTGTTCCACCAGATCACCCTGCTGGTGGTGCTGCTCATCTCCTCCAAGGGGGCGGCCGGGGTCACCGGCAGCGGCTTCATCGTGCTGGCGGCCACCATCTCGGCGGTGGGGCACCTGCCGCTGGCCGGGCTGGCGCTGATCCTGGGGATCGATCGCTTCATGTCGGAGGCACGGGCCCTGACCAACCTCATCGGCAACGGGGTGGCGACCCTGGTGGTGGCCCGCTACTGCGATCAGCTGGACGAGGGGCAGATGCAGGCGGCGCTGGCCAAGCCTACCGCCGTGCAGAGCGTCGAGCAGCACGGCTAGGGAGATGGCGCGCTGGTCATCACCCATAAAAAAACGGCCCTCGTGGGCCGTTTTTTGTTGTCACTGCAGAGGCGATTACAGGCTCTGGGTGAAGGTGCGGGTGACCACGTCACGCTGCTGTTCCGGGGTCAGGGCGTTGAAGCGCACTGCGTAACCGGAGACGCGGATGGTCAGCTGCGGGTATTTTTCCGGATTGGCGATGGCGTCTTCCAGGGTCTCGCGGCGCAGCACGTTGACGTTCAGGTGCTGACCACCTTCCACCACGGGTTCTTGCTGAACCGGCAGCTCACGGTATTCGAACTGACCCAGATCAGACAGGGCTACTTCCTGGTCGGCGGCGAAGCTGTCGCCCTTGGCGCAGATGCAGCGAGCCTGTTGTTTCTCTTCGTCCAGCAGCCAGAAAGAGTTCAGCAGAGCGGCGTTGGCGGACTGGGTGATTTGGATGCCCTTGATCATGGTATGACTCCTCATAGGAAGGGATTTCATTGGTAAGGAGATACCCCTGATGTTTTTAAACCACCTCGTTGAATGGATGATTTAAAGGGGCCTTGCCTTACACCTTTGCTTCGTTGGGGTCATATATATCACGAGTGTAATAATACGAAAATTGATCTAAATCAAAAAATAGTCGGATAGATGAGTCTTGAGAGGATTAAATTATTGAGGTTAATCAAAAATCTCTCATTTTCATGATTTCGTAAGATATATAAATTATGCATTTTATAATCGGTAAATCTAGTGATTTAACTACATCTTTCAGCTTTGCCGCTGCCGGGATGAGGCCTGCGATGGCTAGAATGGCCGGCGAGGCGGCCGAAACCTGGGTGAGAGGACGTATCGGGGCCAGGATGCATCGATAAAAAGGATAAGTTCATGGTTAATGCATCGTTTAATCAGGTGGATTCGGGCAGATGGATTCCGGTGTAGAGGGGGCTGTCCCGCCTGATCGGGGTCTCTACGGCTCGGGCACGGTTGCGTCCGCCTGCCTTGGCCCCTATTCTGGGCCCCTCGTTGCCTCTGGGGCGAACCCTGCGCCCGTGCGTTGTGGAATTCGACCCCGAGGGCGGGGATCTGGTATTGGGGTATTCAAGAGGAGAGTGGTGTGCTGACCTGGACAGATGTGATTGGATCCGAGAAGGAGCAGGACTATTTCAAGGCCACCCTGGCGACCGTCAGGAGTGAGCGGGAGGCGGGCAAGGTGATCTATCCCCCCGCCACCGAGGTGTTCAACGCCTTCAAGCTGACCGAGCTGGATAGGGTCAAGGTGGTGATCCTGGGCCAGGATCCCTATCACGGCCCGAACCAGGCCCACGGTCTCTGTTTCTCCGTGCTGCCCGGGGTGCGCACGCCCCCCTCTCTGGTCAACATCTACAAGGAGATGCAGCGGGACTTGCCAGGATTTGTCACGCCAAACCACGGCTTCCTGGAGTCCTGGGCCACACAGGGGGTGCTCCTGCTCAATACGGTGCTGACGGTGCAGGCGGGCATGGCCCACTCCCATGCGCATCTCGGTTGGGAGACCTTCACCGACAGGGTCATCGAGCAGGTCAACGCCAGCTGCGAGGGGGTGGTCTTCCTGTTGTGGGGGGCCCATGCCCAGAAGAAGGGGCGCTTCATCGACCGCCAGCGTCACCACGTGCTGAGCGCGCCGCACCCGAGCCCGCTTTCCGCCCACCGCGGCTTCATCGGCTGCGGCCACTTCTCCGAGACCAACCGGCTGCTGGCGGGTCAGGGCAAGGAACCCATCGACTGGCTCTCGGTCTGCGATGCGTCCACCGCGGGCTGATGGCGCTCGCCGGATGATTGCATCCGCGGGCCCGTGGCGGCCCATTTCTGGCGGGTTGGGTGCCGGGATCCGGGCTTGGTGTTGAGGTAAAGGAGGGAAAACTGTCTGCGCCAGATTTGATTGAGTGCAAAGTTGGCGCAATAAATGACCGTATACTCGAGACAGAACCTTTATCTACCGAGCGCAAGGAGTGCCCATGTTATCCAGTTTGCACAAGGATCACCTCAACATCGCCAAGCTGCTGCAGCTGTTGAAGTACAAGCTGGTCGCCATTCGCGGCGAACAGCCCATCAGTTACTTCCTGATCCGGGACGTGGTGGATTATCTGCGGGAGGTGTCCGACAAGTATCACCATCCCAAGGAAGACATGATCTACGACTACTACCTGAAATACCGGGTGGTGGAGGGGGAGGTGGCGAACCGCCTGCATGAGGAGCACGCCAAACTGCTGGAAGCGGGCACCGAGCTCAAGGAGATGGTGGAGATGATCCTGATGGATGCGGTCATCCCGCTGGATCAGTTCACCGCGCGGCTGGAGCAGTTCATCGAGCAGCAGGAGGCTCACATGAACTATGAGGAGGGGGTGATCTTCCCCCATCTGAGGGACTCCCTGACCGAGGATGACTGGCGCCACTTGGAGCAGCTCTGGCACAACAGGGCGGAAAACGATCCCCTGTTCGGGGCCGAGGTGAGCCAGCACTTCCAGGCCCTGGCCAGGCAGCTCTCACTGCCCCTCTCCTCCTGATCCCCGCCAGAAACGACAACGCCCCGACAGGTTCGGGGCGTTTTGTTATGGGGTTTTAGGGCCCAGTCTGGTGGCTCGTGGCTCGTGGCTCAGAGCTCCAGCTCGTCCGAGCCTTCGTAGGCGATATCGATGGATTGCAGCTCCTTCTGCAGGCGGTGCTTGTCTTTGAGCGCCTCGATCTCGCGCCATTTACGCTTCTTTCCCGATGTCCCGCGGCTACGTGAACCCAGCTCAACGACCTCGTCAAAATCGAAGTTGAACATGTCCATGGCTCCCTCCTTGGTTTTATGGTTGTCACCATCCGTATAACACGGTGGCTTTGAAAATAAAACGTTTTTGTGACGAGCTCGTGACAACCGGAAAGGGCCCATAAAAAAACCGGGCCCCCTCGCGGGAGCCCGGTTCTTATCGGGGATGCTCGGCCCCTGGTCTCGAGGCGCCGGTCTCTGTTTTCGGTGTGAAAACAGCGGTCTGGCGGCGAGTGCTGGGCCGGATGCCGCCCTGGTTACAGACGACCGGCCAGCATGGTTTCCAGCTTGCCCTGATCGACGGCAAACATGCGGATGCCTTCGCCCAGCTTCTCGACGGCCATGGCGTCCTGGTTCAGCTCCCAGCGGAACTCGGCTTCGGTCATGGGGGTCGGTTTGGCCTTGCGCTCGCCGGTGTAGTTCAGCTTGCGCACTACGGTGCCTTCGGCCTTGCTCAGCTCTTCCAGCAGGGCAGGGCCAATGGTCAGGCGATCGCAGCCGGCCAGTTCCAGGATCTCGCCGGTGTTGCGGAAGCTCGCACCCATCACCACGGTCGGGTAGTCGTGCTGCTTGTAGTAGTCGTAGATGGCGGTGACGGAGACCACGCCCGGATCTTCGCTCGCGGTGTAGTCACGGTTGTGCTTGGCCTTGTACCAGTCGAGGATGCGACCGACGAAGGGGGAGATCAGGAAAGCGCCGGCTTCGGCACAGGCGCGGGCCTGGGCGAAGGAGAACAGCAGGGTCAGGTTGCATTGGATGCCTTCCTTCTCCAGCACCTCGGCGGCGCGGATCCCTTCCCAGGTGGAGGCCAGCTTGATCAGGATACGATCGTTGGTGATGCCGGCTTCGTTGTAGAGACGGATCAGCTTGCGGGCCTTGGCGATGCTGGCGGCGGTGTCGAAGGAGAGACGGGCGTCCACCTCGGTGGAGATGCGACCCGGAACTATCTTCAGCACTTCCAGACCGATGTTGACCGCCAGCTTGTCGCCCGCGTCGATGATTTGCTGTGCCTTGTCCTGGCTCTGGGATTTGGCCCAGCTGATGGCGTCGTCGATCAGTGCCGCATACTCGGGGATCTCGGATGCCTTCAACACCAGGGAGGGGTTGGTGGTGGCATCGATGGGCTGGTAGCGCTTGATGGCTTCGATGTCGCCGGTGTCGGCAACTACCGTGGTCAGGGCTTTCAGCTGGGTCAATTTATCGGCCATAGCAAATATCATCTCTTTATGCGGGAGCAATCCCAGGGGTTGCGGGCGTGAGACGGGCGTTCTGAAATAAAATTACAGGAACTCGGCGGCTCAGGCTCAGAAAAGCATGACGGGCGGGGCCCATCGCCATTGCCTGCCTAATTAATACGGATGTGGCGCATCCTGCAATAGGGGGGGGTGTATGCTTCTCATCCAGTTGCGAAAAGGGGAGGGGGTAACAGGTGGTAACTAGTTGATTAGTAGTGATTTTAATGGGGACTATCCCGGCTGGCTCCGGCCCAGATAAATACAAATTTTTTAGTTGATTATCAAATCTGTGCAGCCCGTCACATAAATACTTTCATCAGCCACTTGAAATTTAATTACGTGTAAAACGTTTTGCGTTACAGCTTGCGCCGACCACAGTCCAACAGGTAAACGCTTGCCTCCCTCGCTCCAGACCTCATTTCCATTTGTCTCTCCCGAAGGGGGAATTGCGACCAGCCAGTATTCCTTTGGCGCTAATTTGTCGGCCGATGGATTGCACACCAAAATTTGTTGAAAGTTTGCGTGCTAAATGAAGCTTTATTGGGTCAAATCGTTCGTTTTTTGTCTTTGTAGTGAACTGAATCACTATTCCCGGCGGCCTCCCTATGCTAGATTCCGCCCCTTTAGCGAAAAGCTAAACCCAAAATCGACAGAGAGCGGTCAGCGCAGACTGGCCATGGATGTGATAACAACAACGAGAGAATTATGGACACCTTGATCGCAATGATTAACGACCTGATGTGGGGAGCCGTGCTCATCTACCTGCTCATCGGGGTCGGGATCTTCTTCACGTTCCGCCTGGGGTTTATCCAGCTTCGCCACTTCGGCCACATGTTCTCGGTACTGCGCAACAGCCGTAAATCCGACCAGGCCGGCATCTCCTCCTTCCAGGCACTGTGCACCAGTCTGGCGGCCCGTGTGGGCACCGGCAACCTGGCGGGCGTCGCCGTTGCCATCTATCTCGGTGGCCCTGGCGCCATCTTCTGGATGTGGCTGATCGCCTTTATCGGCATGGCCACCGCCTTCGTGGAGAGCACCCTGGCCCAGCTCTACAAGGTGAAGGACGAGGACGGCAACTACCGCGGCGGCCCGGCCTACTACATGGAGCGCGGCCTCGGCATGCGCTGGATGGGGGTGGTCTTCTCCCTCTGCCTGCTGCTGGCGTTCGGTCTGGTGTTCAACGCGGTGCAGGCGAACTCCATCAGCCTGGCCATGAACGTGGCCTTCGGCATCCCCGACTGGGTGAGCGGCCTGGCCCTGGTGGTGCTCTCCGGTCTCATCATCTTCGGCGGCATTCGCGGCATCGCCCGCTTCGCCGAGCTGGTGGTGCCCTTCATGGCGATGGCCTATATCCTGATGGCGCTGTTCGTGGTGATCATGAACATCGGCGAGCTGCCCCATGTGTTCTCCCTCATCATCAAGTCGGCGTTTGGCATCGAGCAGGCGGGTTCCGGCGCCATGGGCTATGCCATCTCCCAGGCGATGATCAACGGCATCAAGCGTGGCCTCTTCTCCAACGAGGCGGGCATGGGCTCGGCCCCGAACGCCGCCGCCACCGCCACGCCTTATCCGCCGCACCCGGCCTCCCAGGGTTATGTGCAGATGCTGGGGGTCTTCCTCGACACCATAGTCATCTGTACCTGTACCGCGGCCATTATCCTGATGTCCGGCCAGTTCGAACCGGGTTCAGGGGTGACCGGCGTGGAGCTGACCCAACGTGCGCTCTCCTCCCAGATCGGGGGCGGTGGCAACATCTTCATCGCCGCGGCCATCTTCTTCTTCGCCTTTACCTCCATCGTCGCGAACTACTCCTACGCTGAGACCAACCTGGTGTTCCTCGAGCACAACCACAAGGGCGGCCTGATGCTGTTCCGCATGTTCGTGCTGGGCATGGTGATGTTCGGCTCCGTGGGCGAGCTGCCGACCGTGTGGGCGCTGGCGGACGTCTCCATGGGGATGATGGCCATCGTCAACCTGGTGGCCATACTGCTGCTCTCCGGGGTCGCCATCAAGCTGGCCAAGGATTACAACGATCAGCTCAAGCTGGGCCGGGTGCCCACCTTCGATGCCAACAAGTATCCCGAGCTGCGCAGCCAGCTGGAAGAGGGGATCTGGGACAATCCGCCGAAGAACAAGCAGGCCTGAGTGCGGCTGGGTTCGGTGTGAATGAAAGAGGGGAGCGTTTGCTCCCCTCTTCTTTTGGCGGATGGCTGGCGGCGGTTTCTAATCGCCTTTCATCCGGACTTCACATTGAGCACACTCAGCCGGTTTAGGATGGCGCCCTGCCTGCCGCCGAGGCGGCAATCCAAACCGATAGATGAGGAGAAGATCATGGAACAACGACAGGGGATGAACTGGCTGGCCCTGACCACGTTGCTGTGGGCCGGTCTGGCCCAGGCCGGCACCGAGCCGGAGGCGCTCAAGGCCTCGGTGGATGCGGCCATAGAGCCCGTGCTCGCGCAGTACCGGATCCCGGGGATGGCGGTGGCCCTGCTCAAGGATGGCAAGGCCCATCTCTTCCACTACGGCCTCGCCAACAAGGAGGCGGGCGTCCGGGTCGATGAGCAGACCCTGTTCGAGATAGGCTCGGTCAGCAAGACGCTCACCGCGACGCTTGGGGCCTATGGGGTCGCCGGCGGCCATTTTCGCCTGGATGACAGGGTGAGCACGCTGGATCCCGCCCTCAAGGGCAGTGCGTTTGATCGGGTGACCATGGGGCAGCTCGCGACCTACAGCGCCGGCGGCCTGCCCCTGCAGTTCCCGGATGAGGTGGATACCGCCGACAAGATGCAGGCCTACTACCGGCAGTGGTCGCCCGCCTATGCGGCCGGCACCCATCGCCAGTATTCGAACCCCAGCATAGGGCTGTTCGGCCATCTGGCGGCCCGCAGTCAGGGTCGCTCCTTCGAGCAGCTGATGGAGCAGACCCTGCTGCCCCAGCTCGGCCTGGCGCACACCTATATCAGCGTGCCCGAGGCGGCCATGGCGCACTATGCCTTTGGCTATGACAAGAGCGACAAGGCCATCCGGGTCAATCCGGGCATGCTGGCCGCCGAGGCCTATGGCATCAAGACCTCGGCGCGGGATCTGCTCAGGTTCGTCGAGGCGAATATGGCCGAGGCAAACAGGAGCGGGGCGAGCAAGGGCAAGCAGCCGAACGAGCGGCTGCAGGCTGCCATCTCCCTGACGCACACCGGCCTCTATTCGGTGGGAGCCATGACCCAGGGGCTGGGGTGGGAGATGTATGACTACCCGCTCAGCCTCGAGACCCTGCAGGCCGGCAACAGCACCGACATGGTGTTAAAGCCCCATCCGGTGACCCCTGTGCCCAAGCCCGCCCCGGCCAAGGCCAGCACCCTGTTCAACAAGACGGGTTCCACCAATGGCTTTGGCGCCTACGCGGCCTTTGTGCCCGCCAAGGGGATAGGCATCGTCATGCTGGCCAATCGCAACTATCCCAACGAGGTGCGCATCAAAACGGCTTACACCATCCTGAGTCAGCTGACCGACTAAGGAGGAGGTTGTTGTTTTGATGAAGTCAGGTACGCCGGGTCACTGGCGTGCCTGTCGATGACCCCGCCCTCTGCACCCTCACCCAGCACGCAAACATTGCCAGACAGGCGCAACATTTCCAAATAGGAATCTACCGATCGCCATCTCTTCACTAGGTGCGAGCGGCTCTCACCCCTATAGTCCTCCCCATCCTCACCTGGTCTCGCCTCCTTGCGTCGTCGATAAGTCGTCTTCGCCGGTGGGGCCCTCTTCAATGGAGCATTCATGGGTATCTTCCTGCTGTGCAGTTTCCTGATGATCATCCTCTATCCGGTCGGGATCGACCTCTATCTGGTGGCGGTGCCCCGGATAGCCGATGCCCTGCAGGCGAGCGAGGCGCAGATCCATACCGCCTTTTCCATCTATCTGTTCGGCATGGCGGCCACCGTGCTGCTGGGAGGCATGATTGCGGATCGTTACGGCCGGCGCCGGGTGGTGCTGGGGGGCGCCCTCATCTTTGTCATCGCCTCGCTGGTGGCGGCCAATGCGGCCAGCATCGACGGCTTCTATCTGGGGCGTTTCTGGCAGGGAGTCGGGGCCGGCGCGCTCTACGCCATGACCTTTACCGTGCTGCGGGATGTGCTGAGCCAGGAGCGGCTGGCGACGGCGCTCTCCATGATCAACGGGGTGATCTGCGTCATCCCTGTGCTGGCGCCGGTGCTCGGCTACCTCATCCTCGCCCGCTTCGAGTGGCGCGGCATCTTCGTGGCGATGGCGCTGGTGGCCGCCTGCAGCGGCCTGGTCAACCTGCTGCTGCTCAAGGAGACCCGCCCGGCCCGCCAACCGGGGAATGGTGGGGCTGTGCCATTTGCCCTGCTGCGCTCCCCGCACTTCATGTTGTTCTCCTTGCTGACCAGTGCTGGCGTGACCGCCATCCTGGTCTATGTCAGTGTCTCGCCGCTGATCCTGATGAAGGAATTCGGCTTCACCGCGGAGCAGTACTCCATCGTGATGATGGTGATGGCCGGGGTGAGCATGTCCACCTCCTTCCTGACACCGCTGCTGTTGCGCCGGCTCGGCAAGCACGGGGTGTTGGCGCTCTCCCACCTTGCCTATCTGTTGGCGATGGTTTTGCTGCTCGGTTGCTGGCAGCTGGGGGGCGATATCCGGTTGCTGCTGCCTGGGTTTGCGATGGTCTGCGTCGGTTTCTCCTGCGGTTTCGGAGTGGCGGTGGGGGAGGCGCTGGATGGTTGCCAGCACCATGTGGCGTTCGCCAGCTCGGTGCTCTGTATCATGCAGATCAGCCTCTCCGGTCTCTATATCTGGTTGACGGGACATCTGGGATTGACCCCGTCCGAGATGCTGCTCGGCTCCCTGTTGCTGGCCCTGTTCAGTTACCTGGCCGTCAGGGTGCTGTTACCATGGCTTGCGGTGCGCGAAGCGCGGTTGCGGGGATAAGTGAGAGGAAACATGCGTAACCTGGGTGAACTGGATTTGAACCTGCTGGTGGTTTTCAAGCACCTGATGCAGGAGCGCAGCGTGGCGGGGGCGGCGAAGAAGCTCTGCGTCACCCCCTCGGCGGTGAGCAAGTCGCTCGGCAAGTTGAGGGACTGGTTTGAGGATCCCTTGTTCGTGCGGGTGCGGCAGGGGCTACAGCCGACCAACCTCTCCCTGACGCTGGAGGAGGAACTCAGAGCCTGGTTCCAGCTCACCGACAGCATCACCTCCCGGAGCAGCGAGGCGATCCCCGAAGGGGCCCGCTTCAGTCTGGCGATGGAGTCCCCCTTTGGCATCAGTTTCCTGAGCGAACTGCCCATGACCATCTATGAGAAATACCCCAATTCGGTGGTCAGGATGCTGGGGTGGGATCACCACTCCCTCAACGACATCGTCAACGGGGATGCAGATCTCGGCTTCTGTGCCCGGGAGACCCATGGTCGCTCCCAGGCCAGGGTCAACCGGCTGCCCTACTACATCGATCACGAGGTGCTGTTCAGAGACAGACCCGTGGTGTTCCTGCGCAAGGACCACCCGTTGCTCGAGCAGAAGTGGTCGCTGGAGCATTTTCTCGCCTGCCCTCAGATCAGCGTGGTGTGGGAGGCCAGCGACAGCTGGGCCCTCGATGATCTGCTGGAGGACCAGGGGCTGCATCGTCAGGTCCCCATCATGGTCGCGAGCTTCGAGCAGGCACTGCATATCGCCTCCCAGTCGAGCCACGAGCTGATCGCGGTGGCGCCTTCCTATTGCGCGGGTTATGCCGCCAGACAGCACGCCAATCTGATCGCCATGCCGCTGCCTCTGACCGAGGCACTCTACGTGCAGTTGGAGATCTCTTTCATCCTGTTGTGGCACAAGCGCCATAACCAGGATGCCAAGGTGATGTGGCTGCGCAACGAGATAAGGCGGCTCTATGGCCTTGCATCGGAGAGGGGAGGCGCCCGCTTTCCATGGGGTGGTGTGGCGGTTGATGAGGGCTGAGCGGTGAAACATCCCTAGCCGCAAGGGCCAGGAAATGGCTGGCCCCGGGGCTCAGCCGTACTGCTCTTCCATCCAGGCTTCCAGGATCAGCTGGGCGGAGACCCCGTCCACGCTACCCTTGTCCAGTGCCTTGTAGCCGCCGCGCTCGAACAGGCGGGCGCGGGCGTCCGTGGTGGTCAGGCGCTCGTCCTTGAACTCCACCGGCTTGCCGAAGCGACCGTGCAGGCGATTGCCGAACTTGCGGGCGCGTACCGTGATCTCCTGATCCGTGCCATCCATATTGAGCGGCAGGCCCACCACCAGCAGATCCGGCTGCCACTCCTTGAGCAGCTTCTCGATTTCATCCCAGTTGGGCACGCCGTCGTTGGCCTTGAGGGAGCGCAGGGGGCGGGCTGTGCCGGTGATCTCCTGACCGATGGCGACACCTATGCTCTTGGTGCCGTAGTCAAAGCCCATGATGCTGCGTGATGACATGGAATTCCTTAAAACGAAATAAGTAATAGGGGCCGCAAAGGCCCTCTGGGAGGTCAGCTGTGCCCCACCTGGCTGGAGAGGTGCAAGGGGTTGACCCCTATGCTGGCGGCGGCCTGCTGCCAGCGCTGGTGGGACTGAGTGGTGTTGAACCGCATCAGCTGTGCCCCACCTGGCTGGAGAGGTGCAAGGGGTTGACCCCTATGCTGGCGGCGGCCTGTTGCCAGCGCTGGTGGAACTGAGTGGTGTTGAACCGCATCAGCTGTGTCCCACCTGGCTGGAGAGGTGCAAGGGGTTGACCCCTATGCTGGCGGCGGCCTGTTGCCAACGCTGGTGAATGGGGGTGTTGAACACCAGATCCGCGTTGGGGGGGATCACCAGCCAGGCACCGTCCACCAGCTCCTGCTCGAGCTGGCCCGCGCTCCAGCCGGCGTAGCCGAGCGCCACCAGCCAGTGGCTGGGGGCCTCGTCGGTGCCGAGTGTCTCCAGAATGTCCTTGGAGGTGGTGACCATCATCTCGTCGCTCACCTGCAGGGTGGAGTTGAACCCTGGGCGGAAGCTGTGCAGCACGAAGCCGCGATCCGCGTGGACCGGGCCACCCTGCAGCACCGGCTGCTTCATCTGGGCGGTGTCGGGGGGATTGAGCTTGAGCTTGGCCAGCATGGCATCCAGGGACATGTCGACCGGGATATTGACCACCAGCCCCATGGCCCCCTCGCTGCTGTGCTCGCACAGATAGACAAGAGAGCGCTCGAAGTAGGCGTCCGTCAGGCTCGGCATGGCGAGCAGATAGTGATTTTGCAGTGTTTGCATAGACATCAAATAGTGCAAAGGTATTTGGGGTGATTATGGCAGTTAGGGACGGCGGGCAAAACCGCTTTTTCACGGCTTGGGACACAAGTCCGGAAGGCGGCGGGAGCCCTGGCGCAAAAACCACAGGGGCCGCGAGGGCCCCTGTGGTACTTGGCTACCGAGTCGGTGCCGCCAGATAAGAGGCAGGAGCCGACCCATAGGGCTGTCAGCGCCCCAGACGCCGCTCGATGGCGTCCATCAGCATGCCGGTGATGGAGACGTCGAAGGCCGCTTCGATCTCGCGGATGCAGGTGGGGCTGGTGACGTTAATCTCAGTCAGCCGATCGCCGATGATGTCGAGGCCGACGAAGATGAGGCCTTTCTCCTTCAGGGTCGGACCCACCGCGCGGGCGATGGCCCAGTCCGCCTCGCTCAAGGGGCGCGCCTCGCCGCGGCCACCGGCCGCCAGGTTGCCGCGGGTCTCCCCCTGGGCCGGGATGCGGGCCAGGCAATAGGGCACGGGTTCTCCGTCCACCACCAGTACCCGCTTGTCACCGTCCTTGATGGCGGGCAGATAGGTCTGGGCCATGCAGTACTGGCTGCCGTGCTCGGTGAGGGTCTCGATGATCACACCGATGTTGGCATCGTCCGCCTTCATGCGGAAGATGGAGGCGCCGCCCATGCCGTCCAGGGGTTTGAGGATCACGTCCTTGTGCTCGGCGTGGAAGGCGCGAAGCTTGTCGGCTCTGCGAGTGACGAGGGTGGTGGGGGTGTGCTCGGCAAACCAGGCGGTGTAGAGCTTCTCGTTGGCGTCGCGCAGGCTCTGGGGCTTGTTGACGATGAGGGTGCCCTCATCCTCGGCTCGCTCCAGCATATAGGTGGCGTAGATGAATTCGGTGTCAAACGGCGGATCCTTGCGCATCAGGATCACGTCCAGGGTGGAGAGGGGCTGATCGACAACCTCACCCAGTTCGAACCAGTTGGCGTAGTCGTACTGCACCTTGAGGGGGCGCATGGTGCCGAAGGCGCGACCCGCCTCCATGTAGAGATCCGACATCTCCAGGTAGAAGAGCTCGTAGCCGCGCTTCTGCGCCTCTTCGAGCATGGCGAAGCTGGAGTCTTTCTTGATGTTGATGGCCGAGATGGGGTCCATCACGATGCCGAGTTTGATGGTCATCCGAAATTCCTTCTGTGGCTCGATAGGGTTGAGATTATCAGAACTTGTTCAAGGTCTGCCGCGAGAGGCCGCGAACGGCGCAGAGGCCTTGTTCAGGGTCTCGTAGCAAGGCGTTGGACAGGTGTCAGGCCAGATCGCCAAAGCGGCACTGGAGCGCCGTGATGGCGGTCAGGGCGGCGGTTTCGGTACGCAGCACCCTGGGCCCGAGCAACATCTCCTTGAAATCTTCCTGCACGGTACGGGCGATCTCGTCGCTGGACAAGCCCCCTTCCGGGCCTATCAGCAGGCGCACGCCGTGTTCCGGCACCGGCAGAGTGTTGATACTGTACTCGGCGCGGGGGTGCAGATTGAGCTTGAGCTCCTTGGTCTCTTCCGCCAGCCAGGCATCCAGCTCCATGGGCATGCGCACCTCGGGCACGGTATTGCGACCGCACTGCTCGCAGGCGCTGATCACCACCTTCTGCCACTGCTCGCGCTTCTTCTCCAGCCGATCCGCCGGCAGCTTGACGCCGCAGCGCTCGGAGAAGAGCGGGGTGATGCAGGTGACGCCGAGCTCCACGGATTTCTGGATGGTGAAGTCCATCTTGTCGCCGCGGCTGATGACCTGGCCGAGGTGGATGGCGAGCGGCGACTCCACCGACTGGGCATCACAACTGTCGATGTGCACTTCCACCGACTTCTTGCCGACGCTCGCTATGGTGGCGGGGTACTGGTTGCCATCGCCGTTGAACAGCTCGAGCTGCTGGCCCGGCTGCATGCGCAGCACCCGGCCGATGTGGTTGGCGCCGTCTTCCGACAGAGCCAGGGTCTGGCCGACCTGCAGGGAGGCCGGCTCATAGATACGTGGAATGCGCATGGATGAATTCTGTCTCTTGCTCAAGGGAAGGGATGTTAAATCCCTTCTTTCATAGATTGGGCTACTGGCACTGCTTTTCAATGAAGGGGTTGGTATTGCCCTGCAGCTTGCCGATGCGGCGGTTGCGCTCGCACTCCCAGCGATCCGCCGGGTACTGCCTGTCCCAGGCCTCGAACAGTTTACGCTGTTGCGCCGCCAGGCGCAGCCCGTACTGTTCCCCCATGTAGAGGTAGGCGCGGGCGATCTGGCCACGTACCGGCCCCTTGGGGGGCTGCACCCGCTGATCCTTGAAGTCCACCAGCATCTGGCACTTGCCGTACTGGTTCGGCTTGCCGTTCCAGTCGGAGAAGCGGTAGTTCGCGCGATCGCCGTTCACCTCGCCGATGGCGGGGAAGAGGTTGTGCATGTCTCCCTCCATCTTGTTGAACTCGGCGCTCTTGCCGCAGTTCTTGCGACCCCCTTCCTGCCAGCACTGCAGCTGGTGGCCGAATTCCCAGGCGGGCACCACGTGCTCCCACTCGATGCGGGCGGCGCGATTGGCCTGTTTGCGGGGCAGGTAGCCACAGCTCTCCCAGTCCGGGGCCATTTTCTTGCCGTTGAACTTGATGTTGCAGCCGCAGTAGAAGGTGGTGGGGTGGCTCTGATAGAGCTTGACGAGATCCTGCTTGGCGGCGCGGAAGGTCTGGGCCTCCTGGGCCTGGAGCGGGACACTGATCAGCAGGGTCAGGCCGAGGGAGAGCAGGGGATAAGCGAACTGGGGGCGAGACATGGGGATCCTTGAAAATGAAACGATGAAACGACGTCGGGCACCCTACCACAGGCTGGCGCCATAACCTGACTCAATCCGTATCCGGTTGATGCACCAGAGGCTGGCGACAGCGGCGGCAGTGGTAGCGGGCCTCCCCGCGCATCACCTTGTTGTGACGACGAATGGAGAGCCGATGTTGCTGGCAGTCGCAGGCATAGGGCTGGGTGCGCTCCCCCAGCACGGCGAGATCGAAGCTGTGGGTGGTTCTGGGTTCGAGGTTGAACACCTCCCGCATCACCGACTGCCACTGGCGGCCATGGGGCAGCACCCGGTTCCTGCCGCGCCCCTCGCCCCAGAGGGCATAGACCAGCAGGTGTGCCACCTCGTGGGGCACCACCTCCTCCATGAAGGCCTGCTGATTGGCCTCATAGAGCGCGGGGTTGAAGCGCAGCTCCCAGGTTTGCAGCCTCGCCGATCCCGCTGCCCGGCCACGCATGTTCAGCTGGATGCGCGGGCGCGGGAAGGCGCGACCGAGTCGTGCCTCGGCCTGCGAGAAACAGGCCTCGACCCGCTCGGTGAGCAGGGCAGAGGGAGAGGGGAGGGCCGTCATGGGCAATCCTGTCGGTCGGCGGATAAGCAAAAGGGGAGCCAGGCTCCCCTTTTATCACAGGCACATGCCTTGGGACATTACAGACCGGCGGCGTCGCGCAGCAGGGCGGCCTTGTCGGTCTTCTCCCAGGGGAACTCGTCGCGACCGAAGTGGCCATAGGCGGCGGTCGCCTGGTAGATGGGACGCTTGAGATCCAGCATCTCGATCAGGCCGTAGGGGCGCAGCTCGAAGAACTCGCGCACCAGCTTGACCAGCAGCTCCTCGGCGACCTTGCCGGTGCCGAAGGTTTCGACGCTGATGGAGGTGGGCTCGGCCACGCCGATGGCGTAGGAGACCTGCACTTCACAGCGATCCGCCAGGCCGGCGGCGACTATGTTCTTGGCCACGTAGCGGGCGGCGTAGGCGGCGGAGCGGTCCACCTTGGACGGATCCTTGCCGGAGAAGGCGCCACCACCGTGACGGGCCATGCCGCCGTAGGTGTCGACGATGATCTTGCGACCGGTCAGACCGCAGTCACCCATGGGGCCGCCGATGACGAAACGGCCGGTCGGGTTGATGAAGTACTTGGTGTCCTTGGTGATCCACTCGGTCGGCAGCACCGGCTTGATGATCTCCTCGCGAACCGCTTCCACCAGGTCGCTGTGGCTGACGGAGTCGCAATGCTGAGTGGAGAGCACCACGGCATCCACACCCAGGATCTTGCCTTCGTTGTCGTAGGCGAAGGTCAGCTGGCTCTTGGCATCCGGGCGCAGCCACGGCAGGGTGCCGTTCTTGCGCACTTCGGCCTGGCGTTTTACCAGCAGGTGGGAGTAGGTGATGGGGGCTGGCATCAGCACGTCGGTTTCGTTGGTGGCGTAGCCGAACATCAGGCCCTGGTCACCGGCGCCCTGCTCGTACGGATCGGTACGGTCGACGCCCTGGTTGATGTCCGGGGACTGCTTGCCGATGGCGTTCAGCACGGCGCAGGAGTCGGCGTCGAAGCCCATGTCGGAGTGGGTGTAACCGATCTCGCGCACGGTATCGCGCACGATCTGCTCGATATCGACCCAGGCAGAGGTGGTCACTTCACCGGCGACCATCACCATGCCGGTCTTGACCAGGGTCTCGCAGGCGACGCGCGCCTTGGTGTCCTGTACCAGGATGGCGTCCAGGACCGCATCGGAGATCTGGTCGGCGATTTTATCGGGATGGCCTTCGGAGACCGACTCGGAAGTAAACAGCTTTGCCATGTTTGGTTCTCAATCGTGTGGGGTTATCGCCGCGGCCATAACCGGATAATGACAGGATGACTGTAGAGGTATCTACATCTGGACGTCTATTTTAATTAGCCCCATGGGTGATTGCCAGCACTATTTTGGTTTGGCGCCGCCCGAGTCGGCATCTACCCCATTTGGGGTGAGGGGAGGGCCGAATTGAATCGTTTTCCTGTCCAAGAAAAGCGATTGTGCTCCCAAAGCGGCTTTATTCGCCCAGATAACATTTGCACGCCACGCCCCCTGCTGGGACAATAACGCGCCTTATTCTTGGCCATCAAATGAAGCAATCGCAGGAGATACAGATGCCTTCTCGTAAAGAGCTTGCCAATGCCATTCGCGCATTGAGTATGGATGCCGTTCAAAAAGCCAACTCCGGTCACCCGGGCGCCCCCATGGGAATGGCAGACATCGCCGAAGTGCTGTGGCGCGGCCACCTCAAGCACAACCCGAACAACCCCAAGTGGGCCGACCGCGACCGTTTCATCCTCTCCAACGGCCACGGCTCCATGCTGCTGTACTCCCTGCTGCACCTCTCCGGTTACGATCTCTCCATCGATGACCTGAAGAACTTCCGCCAACTGCACTCTCGCACCCCGGGTCACCCGGAGTATGGTTATGCTCCTGGCATCGAAACCACCACTGGCCCGCTGGGTCAGGGCATCACCAATGCCGTGGGCATGGCGATCGCCGAGAAGGCCATGGCCGAGCAGTTCAACCAGCCGGGTCACGACATCGTCGACCACTACACCTACGCCTTCATGGGCGACGGCTGCCTGATGGAAGGTATCTCCCACGAGGCTTGCTCCCTGGCCGGTACCCTGCAGCTCGGCAAGCTGATTGCCTTCTGGGATGACAACGGCATCTCCATCGACGGTCACGTCGAAGGCTGGTTCACCGATGACACCCCCAAGCGCTTCGAAGCCTACGGCTGGCACGTCATCCCGGCCGTGGACGGTCACAGCCCGGAAGCCATCAATGCCGCCATCGAAGCCGCCAAGGCCGAGACCGGCAAGCCGACCCTGATCTGCTGCCGCACCATCATCGGCTACGGTTCCCCGAACAAGTCTGGCTCCCACGATTGCCACGGCTCACCGCTCGGCAACGACGAGATCGCCGCCGCCCGTGCCTTCCTGAAGTGGGACCACGCGCCGTTCGTCATCCCGTCTGACATCGCCGCCGAGTGGAATGCCCAGGAGAAAGGCACCAAGCTGGAAGCCGACTGGGCTGCCAAGTTTGCCGCCTATGAAGCCGCGCACCCGACCCTGGCTGCCGAGTTCAAGCGTCGCACCACTGGCGAGCTGCCGGCCAACTGGGCCGCAGAATCCGCCAAGATCATCGAAGCCCTGCAGGCGAACCCGGCCAAGATCGCCACCCGTAAAGCGTCCCAGAATGCGCTGGAAGCCTTCGGCAAGCTGCTGCCCGAGTTCATGGGCGGCTCCGCGGATCTGGCGCCGTCCAACCTGACCATGTGGTCCGGTTCTAAGTCCCTGACCAACGACGACGCCTCCGGCAACTACATCCACTACGGTGTGCGTGAGTTCGGCATGTCCGCCATCATGAACGGCATCGCCCTGCACGGTGGCTTCATTCCTTACGGCGCGACCTTCCTGATGTTCATGGAATACGCTCGCAACGCCCTGCGCATGGCCGCCCTGATGAAGCAGCGCGCCATCTTCGTTTACACCCACGACTCCATCGGTCTGGGTGAAGATGGCCCGACTCACCAGCCGGTCGAGCAGATCGCCTCCCTGCGTCTGACCCCGAACATGAGCACCTGGCGTCCGTGCGATCAGGTGGAATCCGCCATCGCCTGGAAGCACGCCATCGAGCGCACCGACGGCCCGACTTCCCTGATCTTCTCCCGTCAGAACCTGGCCCAGATGGACCGGACTGCTCAGCAGCTGGCCGACGTCGCCAAGGGTGGTTATGTGCTGAAGGATTGTGCCGGTACCCCGGAGATCATCCTGATCGCCACCGGTTCCGAAGTGGAGCTGGCCGTGGCTGCCTACGTTGAGCTGACCGCCAAGGGCCGTGCCGTGCGCGTGGTCTCCCTGCCGGCCACCGACGTGTTCGACGCCCAATCCGCCGAGTACAAGGAATCCGTGCTGCCGTCCTCCGTGACCAAGCGCGTCGCCATCGAAGCGGGCATCGCCGACTACTGGTATAAGTACGTGGGCCTGAACGGCAAGATCATCGGCATGCACACCTTCGGTGAGTCCGCACCGGCCGAGCTGCTGTTCAAGGAATTCGGCTTTACCGTGGAAAACGTGGTTGCGACCGCTGAATCCCTGTAATTCCTGACCGTTGGGTCAATTTGACCCAATAGCCAGAACGATAAAACGCCCTCCATCGTAAGATGGGGGGCGTTTTTTATTGGTTGAAGGAAAGTGATTGAATGAAAAAGGCTGAATGATTTAACCTTTTCAAGGCAATGTTAACTTCTCATTTTTGGTGTCACTAAATGTTTTTTGACAATAGGGAAAACATTGAAAGCTAAGTGGTGTAACATGGCTTTTTCCAAGATACGATTCGTTTTTCACATCCGTTCGTAGTGGATAAACATATAAAATTCCTAAGCGGTTTTGGATATGGGAAATCATGGCTACGGCATGTCGAGTATTGAGAAGACGTATTACATACGGTGGATACCATGAAGCCTATTCCTATAGCCCTTTGTACCGGGTGCATTCTGGGCTGCGGTATTATTATTGGCTTTCTGTTGGCCAGAATGCCAGTGCGTGATCAACCAATCTCGCCTGATGCTCATGAGATCTTCCAAGCACTAATGGAGATTTCAGAAATGCATATTCCTGAAGAGTCTGTGGCCTGTGAATTGACAGGTGGAACATATAATCGTGATGTCGGCGGTGGCGATGTAACATTAGTCGGTGACTTCATCACATCTTATCTAGCATGGTCTCTTCAAGAGCAAGGGAGGGGAAGACTAGACTGTGATGGAGCAAGTGTTAAGCAATGCACTTGGTCATACGGAGACAATTCAAAAGTGGAAAGTTGGGATAGATTTTTGAAGTTTGAATACGACACGAAAACAAAACGCATCGTCCAAAACACTTTGCATTGCATCGACGCGCCATGATTTTTTAACGTAGATTATTCACTTTTTGGATTGGTGAAGAGTGACCTAGCTTTCGTGACGCTAAAGAAATGGCACAACTAAGTCGGATGCTAACTTGTTTTATATGATGATTTTAAGAAGTAATGCTGCTTCAATTTATGTAAAGAGACACCGGCCTAAGCCGGTGTCTCTTTATTGCTAAAACAATCTCTTAAACCTGCGGCGGGGTGCTTTCCGCATTGGACATCACGGCATCCATTTGCACCAGGGCACCGGCGGGCAGCTCGCTTACGCCAATCACGGTGCGGGCGGGGTGGTAGCTCGGGAAGTACTGGGTATAGATGGCGTTGACCGCCTCCAGATCCTCGATGTTCTTCACCTGGATATTGACCTTGACGATGTCGTCCATCACATGGTTGATGCTCTCGACGATGGCCTTGATATGACTGAGGCACTGGGCAGTCTGCTCACGGATGCAGCCGGTCAGCACCTTGCCGGTGGCCATATCCAGCGGCAGCTGGCCCGCGATATGGTTGTAGTGAGAGAAGGCGACGGTCTGGGTGTGCAGGGAACTGCGCGGCGCCTTGTCGGTGTTGCGGGCGCGGATCACCAGGTTGTGTCTGTCTTCCACCAGTTGCGGCGGGGTGCCGTCACCGTGGGAGATGACCGCATCCATCTGCACCAGGGCGCCCATGGGCAGGGCGGCGGCGGCGATCACCGAGCGGGCCGGCAGATAGGCGACGGCGCGGGCGATGGCGGAGTCCGGGAAGAAGGTGCGGTAGACCTCGTCGACCACCTCGAGATCCGCGAGGTTCTGCAGATAGACGGTGACCTTGACGATGTCGTCGAACGGCACGTCGATGCCTTCAAGCACGGCCTTGATATGGGCCAGGCACTGGGCCGCCTGCGCCTTGATGCCACCCTCGACCAGCTTACCCGATGCCATATCGATGGGCAGCTGGGCGCCGATATTGTTGTAGTGAGAGAAGGCGACGGTCTGGGTGGAGAGGGCGCTGCGCGGTGCCTTGTCGCTGTTACGGGCGAGTTTGACCAGGGGGCAGGGATCTTGGGGGAAGGTGCCTTCCCCGTTGGAGATGATGGCGTCCATCTGTACCAGGGCATTCATCGGCAGGGCGGCCACGGCGAGCACGGTGCGGGTCGGCACATAGCTCGGGAAGAATTCCGCATACACGGCATTGACCGCGTCCAGATCGGCGATCTCCTTGAGGAAGACGGTGACTTTCACAGTGTCGTCCATCACATGGCCGATGCTCTCGACGATGGCTTTGATATTGGTGAGGCACTGTCTGGCCTGATCCTTGATATCACCACCGATCATCTTGCCGGTCTTGGGATCGACGGGCAGCTGAGCGGAGATATTGTTGTAGTGAGAGAAGGCCACAGTCTGGGTGTAGGGACCCAGCTGCTGGGGAGCGAGTTCGGTATTTCTTGCCGCCTTGATAATGGTGCCACTCATAGGATGTTCCTCTTCTAAATATTCATTATTGATATAGGTAGGGTCCTGACCAGGGGTTGCCGAATGGCTGCCACTCAGGGTCGCCTGGCATACTGGCGAGCCCGTTTCGATGAACAACCATCAACGACAACCTCTCCTCGGTTATTGCGGCAATCCACCAGGCAGAGGGATTGGATAACTGGGGTATGGTTTGGATTATTTCAGACGGGAGGATTCTAGGAGCGCCTTTGGCCGCGATGCAAACCGGGATCTCATTTCTATGAGATGGCTCAATGCTCTGAAATATCGCCAAATTGCACTTAGATTCACGATAAAGGCGGGCAAAAGACGATTCAAACAGCACTTTTCTCGTGACAAGGCCGCCGGGACAGGCCTTTCACCGAGGCTGGGGCAAGGCGGAGTGTGAATAAAGGGTTAACATTATGCGCCATCTTGCAGAAAATGGATTTTATTGTGAGTGAATATGCAATCTTGGCTAAAAGGAGGGGCTATCTCGCCGGCTAAAAATATGCTAGCGGTTCTTGATTCCGCCTTTATCGATATATGCCATGAAATATGATTCACCGCTTCTGAATGATGGCTCTCTTCATGCCCCGTCAGCCCTCGATATTCGTCGTCCCTTATGGCATATATTTTCCGGCCGGTTTGATATTGCCCAGGATAGGAACGGAATAGCTACCCGGGCGAGTGTTCCCTCGGGAAGGGCAATTGTGCTGACTGGATCTGGCGTGCTCGATGGCGTATCAATAAGGGCTGACTCCAGGGGGCCGGCGCCGGCCACCGGAGCCCTTGCTACCCCTTTTCAAGGAGATCGCCCAAATGGAGATAGTCATCGACCGCCTAGACGGCCCCGAGATAGCCGCCTTCCTGCAGGCTCACCTGGATGACATGCGTGCCGTCTCGCCGCCGGAGAGCAAGCATGCGCTGGATCTCGAGGGGCTCAAGGCACCGGCCATCACCTTCTGGTCCGCCTACGACGAGCAGACCCTGGTGGGTTGCGGCGCCATCAAGGAGCTGACCCCCGATGGCGGGGAGATCAAATCCATGCGGGTGCACGGCGCCGCCAGGGGCAGGGGAGTGGGCTCGGCCATCTTGCAGCACCTCATCACCATAGCGCGGGGGCGGGGCTATCGCACCCTGAAGCTGGAGACGGGTGCCATGGCCTTCTTCACCCCGGCCCATGCCCTCTATCGCAAGCACGGCTTCGTGGATTGCGAGCCGTTTGGGGAGTACAAGCCCGACCCCAACAGCCTCTTCATGGAACTGACTATCGAGTGATTGAGGTTTTGCATCTCCTATATTCCACCAGTTCCAGTGTTGGCAGTGGGTATCTGTGGCTGATCCCGGGGCAGTGGCTAACCTTCAGTCTCTTGCTCGCGGCGGCCTATTTTCTAGCGCGCCTCCTGCGGCGCTGCTCCCCGCCAAGACAGGGTCACTGATCTGTTCCGGGGATATGGATGCCGGAAGCGGACCAGGGGCCATCCAGCTCACAGTTTTTGATTAAAAAGTTAATAAGTGGCTCGAATGGGAGGGGAGTCGCTTTTTGAATCTGTTATTAATCATAAGATTAACTGTGCCGCTGGCACCCCGTTGGGGGACTGGACGCACAGGCAAGAGACTCTCCAGAGGCGGCGCCCGTGATCATCATGAGCTGACTGTTGGAGGATTTATGCTGGGCTATATATTGGGTGATATGTACTGTCGAACCTGTACCTTCAGGCCGCCCCCCCGTCTTGGCAAACACTTCCCCCTGGCGCCGGATTATCAGCTGCGTGGCCGCGCCGGCGCCGCCATCATGACCATAGAGACTCTGCTCGATACCCCCTATCCCCAGAAGAAGTTCAGGGATCTGGTCTACGGGGCCTTCATCGAACGCCAGCGCCGCCTGTTTGCGGAGCACGTGGTCATCGCCCAGATGGAGAGCAGCCAGGATCTGGAGTTGTCCGTCGATCTCTCCTTCATCAGCACGGCGGTGCCCATCGGCCTGATCGCCATCTCGGAGGAGATAGCGCTGCTGACCACACCGCGTCCCACCAAGACCCATCCTCATCACGATGTGCTCTGCCAGGTGCTCGATTGCACCGCCATGCTGATGTTCTACGCCAAGGTGATCCGACAGCGCAATGCGGTGCTGGAGAACATAGGCCATCAGTTCGGCTACAAACCCGAGTCCGAGCTGGTGGCCCGGGTCGGCGGCGGGGGAGAGGAGGACTACGTGGCCTTCATGGTCAATATCATGACCTGCATCGCCCATTCGGGATCCCTCAGGGAGGCGCTGGAGAATGGCATCAGGATGGGGCTGCGCGAACCCGCCTTCTTCTGCATCATCGGCGCCATCGCCAGCACCCTCTGGGGCGTACCCAAACCCTGGGCCTATCAGGTCTCCCTGTTTATCCAGCGCCACCATCCCCATTACCTGCAGATCTTGCAGCGCTGTGAGGCCAGGGTCGGCCGCTCCCAGATCAACCTGGTGCCCCCCAAGCCCCCCCTGTGTGCACCGGTCAAGCGGCAGGTGAGCCGCTTCCTGAGGTGGGCCTTCTAGCCAGGGCTGGGGGAGTTGAGAAGGGCCGGTGCAGCGATAGCATCGGCCCTCACTACCCCTGCACCTTGTACTCCTTGTCAGCCAACCCCTTGGCTCGATGATGGGCTCGCCACCATAGCCATCCCTTGCGCTTAGTGATGGCACCCGATGGGGTGCAGCCTCCCTATGGCAGGAGCTGAGGTCCTCAGGCATCTGCCTCTCGGCCACCTGTGGTGTCGGACTTACTCCCCATATGCGGTGGTCGCGGTGCGGAAGGTGATCGACCTCGCCTTTCTTCTGCATTCCCCTTTGTCATTTAGTGCCATCCGGTACCATTCGTCACGTGCGACCCGTATGGGTGTTGATGCCTGGCTCGGCATCCGTCCGGAGAACCCGGCAGCCTTCAGCCGCATCGATACGTATCAATGAAGCGCCGCTCCGGATCGTACGGATCTGTCGTGGCGGCAATTCCCCTTACCACGCTTTCCAGCGGGATGAAACATTCAATGGCTTGTGCGATTTCAATCCGGCAGTCGGACAGAAGACTGCAGATCAACGACGACACCTACGACCTGAACAAGATTACCGATGTACAGGTCAAGGTCCTCGGATGGAGGGATCATCTGCTGAGGATGGTCTTGCTGGGCCTGGTGACCTCCAGCGCGCTCTTCTATTTCATGCCCTCTGAAGAGCAGGCCAGCAGTCTGCTGATCGTGCTCTTTCTGCCCATGGTCGCTTTCCTGGCGGGGGCCTTGATGGGGCTGCTGTCCTGCGCGAAATATGAGTTTCGCATCGAGTTTGCCCACGCGGATGAAACCGGCGTGCAGTGGATCACGGTGGCCAGGAGCCGCCATGCCGTTGACTACGGGCTTTTCAAAACGCAGGCGATGGAGCTCAAGGGCATCATCAGAGGGTGAGCGGCGGAGCGTATGGGCGGCCAGGGTTCTGGGCCGCAGTCCGTGCCGGGGGATTGGCCGCCAGCCATGCTCGCTGTGCACCCTCAATGACCTTCAGACCGGGCCTGAGCCTCGCGGGCCAGCTTGGCTGATAAGGCTCGTTAGCCAAGCACCTGCGCCATAAATCATTCCAAAATTGCATGTTTTTTATTATTTAAATTCATTTTTGGAAGGTTGTTGCGCTTCATATACTGTGACCTGCTTCAGGTTCTCGGGTTGGCAGCGGCCTGGTCTCTCCTCGTCAACAGCTTACCTGAGCCGCCCCGCTGCGGCGTCTTGGTGTTCTGCATAAAGGCGTCCATCACTGGGCAGGGCCAGTCCCTGCGCCCATTACCGCTGACGGAGCCTTGCCATGTTCAGTTCCCACTCTGCCGCCCTGATTGTCGAGGGCGGCGCGATGCGCGGCATCTTTGCCAGCGGCGTACTCGATGCCTTCGTCGAAAGCCGTTACTACCCCTTTGATCTGGTCATGGGGGTGTCGGCAGGCGCCACCAATCTGGTCTCCTACCTGAGCGAGCAGCCGCGCCGCAACCACCACATCATCACAGAGCTGGCCTGCAGCAGCGACTTCCTCGATCCCCTGCGCTTCGTGAAAGGGGGGGATCTGGTGGACATCGGCTGGCTCTGGCACACCAGTCGCCATCGCTTCCCGCTGGATCTCGAGACCTTCTGCGCCCGCGATATCGCCTTCTATGCGGTCGCCACCGACGTGAACACGGGGGCCGCCGCCTACCTGAGGGTACGACCCGATAATATGGACCAGGTACTGACCGCCACCTGCGCGCTGCCTGTGGTGCAGCACGGCACTCCCTGCGTCGATGGCCGCCCCATGGCCGATGGGGGGATCAGCGACTCCATCCCTGTGATAGAGGCCTATCGCCGCGGTGTGCGTAGGATGACTGTGGTGTTATCCGAGCCCTATGGCTATCGCAAGAAGCCCCCCAAATTCTGCTGGATGGTGAAGGCGCTGCTGAAAACCCAGCCGGCACTGGCGCAGGCCATGCTGGAGCGGGATCGCTCCTACAACCGTGCCCTCGACTTCATCGCCCATCCCCCCGCCGATTGCGAGATCGAGGTGATAGCGCCGCCGACCGATTTTCCGGTCTCCCGCTTTACCCAGGATCTCTCCAAGCTGGAATCCGGCTATCTGCAGGGCTATTGGCTCGGTCGTCAGAGCCTGCTGCGGGCGGGTGACAGGGAGAAGGTGGTGGCCTGAGCCAGATTGGCGAGCTGTGCGGCGAATTTGCTCAAACCGGGATCATCAGGTGATGCGGCTCGGAGAGGCGGCCGATCCACTTGCCGAGAAATCAATGGCAGGACGGCTGGCACTGGCGTTGAGAGAATAGGGAGGGCTCTGCGCCCCCCTTATTGAGGCAGAGGCAAATATTGCTCAGGCAGGATAGAGGGCGCCCAATACCGCGGGGCGGCTTGCACCTGTGACCGCGGGCAGGTTGCCCGGCTGGCGGTGGATGAAGCGCGCAGCCAGCCAGGCAAAGGCGGCCCCTTCCACCCAGTCGGGGGCGAGCCCGAGCTCTGCCGTGCTGGCGAGGCGCCACCGGGGCAGCAGGGCGGCGAGTTCCGCCAGCAGGGGGAGATTATGGGCGCCGCCACCGCAGGCGAAGAGCTCGGCCTGACCATGGGCCTTGTCCAGCGCAGGCAATTGGCGGGCTATGCTGTGGCAGGTCAGCGCCTGCAGGGTGCGCTGCACATCCACCGGGGCATAGGCGTCGCTTGCCAGCTCACCGTCCAGCCACTCGAGGGTAAACATCTCCCGCCCGGTGCTCTTGGGCCAGGGGGCGGCGAAGTAGGGGTGGGCCAGCAGCTTGGCAAGCAGTTCAGGGACGAGGGTGCCGCTGGTAGCCCAGTTGCCGCCCGCATCGTAGTCGCCCCCCTGGGGGTGATGGCGGCGATACCAACCGTCGAGCAGGGTGTTGGCGGGACCGGTGTCGAAGCCATAAACCCCATCTGAGTGGCCCGGCAGCACAGAGATATTGGCGATGCCGCCGAGGTTCAACACCACCCGCAGGGCGTCCGGTTTGGCGAACAGGGCCTGATGGAAGGCGGGCACCAGCGGCGCCCCCTGGCCACCGAGGGCCATGTCCATGGTGCGAAAGTCGCTGATCACGTCGATGCCGGTCAGGGCCGCCAGCAGGGCTGCGTTGCCTATCTGCAGGGTGAAATTAAGGTGGGGGCGATGGCGGATGGTCTGACCGTGGGAGCCGATGGCGCGAATGTCGGCGGGGCCAAGCCCGGCCTTGGCGAGCAACGCCTGGGTGGCGGCGGCAAACTCCCGCGCCACCAGGTTGTCGGCGACGCCTAGGCGGTCGATCTCGTTCTCACCCGGGGTGCAGAGGGCATGCAGCTCGCGGGCGGTATCGCTCGGCCAGGGGTGGCAGAGGGCTGCCTCGACCCGCAGCGCATCCCCGTCCGCTTCGATCAGCACGGCGTCTATGCCATCCAGGCTGGTCCCCGACATCAATCCGATATAGCGCTCTTTCATCCCACACTCCCTGGTGGCGGGTTAGATGCCGCCACTGTCCTGTTTATGCTGCGCCAACTGCAGCTCGTTGCCGTCGAGCTTGGCTAGCTGGGGCCTGGCCTGGGCCCTGAAGCTGGCCAGCTCCCGCCCGGTCAGGGTCTCCGCCTGGGGCAGATCCAGGGTTCGCGGGTTCTTGTGTACGCCCCCTACCACGAATTCATAGTGCAGATGGGGCCCGGTGACTCGGCCGGTGCCGCCCAGGAGACCTATGGTCTGGCCCTGCTTGACCCGCTGGCCCTTGTTCACCGTGCGCTTGGAGAGGTGCAGGTACTTGGTCACAAAGTTGCCGGCGTGCTTGATGAAGACGTAGTTGCCGTTGAACTGGTTGTAACCGGCCGCCACCACGCTGCCGCCGCCCGCCGCCATGATGGGGGTGCCCACCGGCGCCACATAGTCGATGCCGTTGTGGGGACGCACCTTGCCGGTGACCGGGTGCAGGCGGCGCGGGTTGAAGTTGGAGCTGATGTATTTGAAGTTGACCGGCGCGCGCAGGAAGCTCTTGCGCATCGCCTTGCCCTCCGGCGTGTAGTAGTTGCCGTCGTCGTTCAGCACGGCGCGGTAGATGGCACCCTGGTTGATGAACTCGGCGGCCAGAATGTCGCCGGAGGCGACCCGCTCGTCGTCCTGATACTTGTCCTGATAGACCACCCGGAAGCTGTCCCCCGGCTGCAAGTCCTGGGCAAAGTCGATGTCCCAGCCGAAGATGGCGGCGAGGTCCATGATCTGATCCTCCGTCATGCCGGCCTCGGCGGCGGCGCCCCAGAAGCTGGAGCGGATCTCGCCCTTGGCGACCTGCTCGCGGGTGTCGAGCTCCAGCTTGACCGGTCTGGCGACGAAGCCTTCGGACTTGCGGCTGACTTTCAGGGCCTGCTCCAGGCTGTGGGGGTAATAGAGGCTCTGCAGATCGCCGCCCTTGGTGAGCTTGAAGGTGAGCTCCTGACCCGGCTGCAGGGTGCGCAGCGGGTTGGTCTCTTCCAACTGGGCGATGAGGTAGAGATCGCTGGCGCTGAGGCCGAGGCGCTGGAAGATGACCTGCATGTTGTCGCCGGCACGCACCTTCACCTGTCTGGTGACATAGCTCGGCTTGGCGCTCTGCTGCGCCAGGGCTTGGGGCTGGGCCTCACCGTCATCGAGGGGGGAGGCATCGGCGAGGGGTTGGTCGTCATTGACCCGGGTGGCCACCGCCTGTTCGCTTGGCCAGGCCGCCAGCATCATCACCATGATGCTCAGGATCAGCACCATCTTGCGGTGCCAGGTAGGAAGAGAGTTGAAGGCGTTCCAAATAATCATCGAGGCGGACGAGTCGAGAAGAGAAAGAGTGTCGGATTTTACAGCCTTTCCAATTGGCCCGCCATTCCAGTAATATGTTTGGCCCTGTGGAATCGTGATTGGAGAGTCAAAAAATGTCCCAGCTCGAGGTGGCGCTAGCCGAGATCAAGCGCGGAGCGGAAGAAATTCTGGTGGAAGAAGAACTGGTCGCCAAGTTGAAGGAAGGGCGCCCGCTGCGCATCAAGCTGGGGATGGACCCGACGGCTCCCGACATTCACCTCGGCCACACCGTGATCCTCAACAAGCTGAAGACCTTCCAGGATCTGGGGCACGAGATCATCCTGCTGATCGGCGACTTCACCGCCATGGTGGGGGATCCCTCCGGCAAGAACGCCACCCGTCCGCCGCTCTCCGAAGAGGCCATCAAGCACAACGCCCTCACCTATGCGGAGCAGGCGTTCAAGATTCTGGATCCCGCGAAGACCCGCATCGAGTACAACTCCACCTGGCTGAGCGAGCTCGGCGCGACCGGCATGATCAAGCTGGCGGCCAAGCAGACAGTGGCCCGCATGATGGAGCGCGACGACTTCAAGAAGCGCTACTCCGGCGGCCAGTCCATCGCCATTCACGAATTCCTCTACCCGCTGCTGCAAGGCTATGACTCGGTCGCGCTGAAGGCGGACGTGGAGCTCGGCGGTACCGATCAGAAGTTCAACCTGCTGATGGGCCGCGAGCTGCAAAAAGACGCCGGCATGGCCACCCAGTGCGTGCTGATGATGCCGCTGCTGGTGGGTCTGGACGGCGTCAAGAAGATGTCCAAGTCCGCCGCCAACTACATAGGCGTGCACGATGCCCCGGGCGAGATGTTCGGCAAGATCATGTCCATCACCGACGATCTGATGTGGAACTACTACGAGCTGCTCTCCTTCCGCCCGCTGACCGAGATCGACGGCTTCAAGGCCGGCATCGCTGCCGGTACCCTCAACCCGCGCGACGTGAAGATCTGGCTGGCCAAAGAGATCATCACCCGCTATCACGACGAGGCGGCGGCCGAGGCGGCCCACGAAGACTTCACCCAGCGCTTCTCCAAGAACGCCATCCCGGACGAGATGCCGGAGGTTGAGCTGGCCCTGGAAGGGGAAGGCCTGCCGATCGCCAACCTGCTCAAGGATGCCGGCCTGGTGGAGACCACCTCGGAGGCGCTGCGCATGATCAAGCAGGGCGCGGTCAAAGTTGACGGCGACAAGCTGGACGATGGCAAGGCGCTTATCGGTGCCGGTACCGCCGTCTATCAGGTCGGCAAGCGCAAGTTTGCCCGGGTCACCGTCAAGTAAGGACGACCCTCCTGATAAAGAAGGCCTCCATCTGGAGGCCTTTTTGTTGGCTCATTGCCGCTGGGGATTAGCCCTCTTTCTTCAGGAAGTTGCGATAGAGCATATAGAGGTGGGCCGAGCTCCAGCTGAAGTTGCTGGCCCCCTGCATGGCGCCGGTCTCCGGGTTGTAGTTCTCGCGGATGGGGCCGCTGCCCGCCAGCCCCTCGGCGTTGGCAAACAGCTTGTTGACCAGCGCCTGGGCATCGTTGCGATAGCCGTAGTTCTCCAGCCCCTTCACCCCGAAGTAGAACTGATCCAGCCAGACCCGGCCGCGCCAGTAGATGTTGGGGTCATAGGCGGGGTTGGTCAGGGCCGCCGTGCCGAGCGGCACCTTGGTGTTGAACTCGTTACTGCTCAGCATCACCTCGCGTACCCGCGCCGCCTTCTCCTTGTCCGCTACCTCGGCCCAGAGCGGGCTCCAGCCTTCCGGGCCGCGGCCACGGGCGGTCAGCAGCTTGCCGACGCAGCCGTTGGCGTCCGCCACGTCCCCCTGGTGGATCTGGCGATCGTAATAGAAGCCGGAGGCCTCATCGAACAGGCAGGTGTTGATGTAACTGGCGAGCTGGGTCGCGCCCTCGCGATAGCGGCTCGCCTCGTCCGGCTTGCCGAGCAAGCCGGCCATGTCCGCTAGGATGCGCTTCTCCTTGGCGAGGAAGGCGTTGAGCTCCACCGACTCCTGATCGATGGAGAAGCCGATGAGGCTGCCGTCGTCCTCGTGGTTCTCGAAGAAGGCGACGTTCCAGTCCTGGCGTGCACGGGCCAGATCCCCGCCATAGGTCTTGTCGGCGTAGCGCTTGAGCTGATCCTGTTCGATAAAGCCGAAGCGGGCGGCGTTGTCCATGCCGGACTCCCAGCCGGCCCCGTGCTGGGCACCAATATCCATGTCGCTGTAGCCACCGACGCTCAGTACCTGCTGGTAGAGCGGCATGCCCGCGCAGGCGTACCAGTCATCCCCCTCGGCGGTGCAGGTGCTCATGCTGATAGCTGGCGGTACGCCGTTCGCGTACTGCACCTTGAAGGTGATATTGCCGAACTCGTCGTTGTGCTCGACGTGGCGGGTGGCGCCGTACTCGATGATGCCGTTGCGGTTGTTGTCCCGCGCTCGGTACCACCAGTCGTGGTAGGCCTGGAGTTTGGGATACATCTCGGCGATGAAGGCCTTGTCCTTGGTCGCGCTGTAAATTTCCCAGATGGCCCAGGCGGAGAGAGGCGGCTTGGTGTCCCGCTCGTTCCAGTTGCCGCCATCACCGCCCCGATCGGAGAGCTTGTTGTAGAAGACGGCATCGATGACCATGCCGGCGTCCTGGGGGCGCACAGGATCATTGGGCTGAATTTGGTAGTCATACATGGCGCGCACGTTGTTCTTGGCTACCTCGGGGTTGAAGTGAGCCATGGCGTAGGCGTGCTTCCAGCTGTCCCAGGCCCAGACACCGTCGAACCAGCGGGCGGTGTTGGACGGGGTCACCCCGTCGTGGAGTATGTTGCCTGCCGGGGAGCGCCAGTTGCCGTTGAGGGTCTCCATCGCCTTGACCGCGATGCGCCGCTCGGATTCGCTTATCCCCTGATTGGAGAGACCGCGCTCCAGATAGCCCTCCCAGCGGCGGATGGAGTTGTCGAAATAGCCGGCGGGATTGGCCAGGAGGGCCTGGCGGCTCGGCTCGAAGCGGCTCGCCTCATCGCTCGAGTGCACATAGCTCTGCAGGGTATACACATCCTGCTGGCCCTTGGCGGCCAGGGTGAGGCTAGCCTCGCTCACATAGCCGAGTTCCTTCTCATCCAGCGTGGTACGGGTCGGCAGGGTGCGATCGATGCGATAGCGGGCGCTGCCGCTCTGCATCATGTTCCAGGTGCTGCGCAGCTCGCCGAACTGGAATTCTATGCCTTGCTCGTTTTGGCTGATGGTGCGAGTCCAGTCCGGGTACTGCTCGGCCACCGTCTTCTTGGCGTCCCACTGCTGGAGCAGCTCGCCCTGCCAGCTGAGATTCAAGGTGAGCGGCGCGTCCTGGTTGTTGATGAGGCGGGTACGCACCAGCGCCGTGCGGGCATCGCCGTAGCGCAGCTCCAGCTCCAGGGTGAAGGGCTCGAACTCGAAGCGCTGGATGAGTGCCCCCGGGATGGCGTGGATGTCGTGCTTGCTGGCGGCGGTGAGCGGGTATTGGCGACCGCGCTCATCGCTCAGGGTCAGCTTGTCCAATTCGCTGGCGAAGAAGAGGCTGTACTCCTCTGCGATCACCATGGGGCCGGTGAAGCCGCCCCATTCGTTCTCGCCGGCGGGCAGCAGGAAGCCGTGCCAGGCGCCGAGATCCAGCAGCGGGTTGTATTTGAGGTTGGAGTAGCTGTCAAAGTCTCGGAACTGGAGCGGGGTGCCGCTGCGATCGATCACATCCTGATACTGGCTCGCCAGGGTCGGGGTGGCTGTGGTCGGGGTGCTGGAATCATTGCCGTTGCAGGCGGTGAGGCCAAACAGGGCGACGCCGAGGGCGATGGGGAGTAAATTTTTACGAAACATATCTCGCTCCAATTGCGATCTTGTAGGTTAAGGAAGGTGTTTTTTTATTTTGTTTTTAGTGAAAGCGTTTGCGGATGCCATTGTATGGCAAGAGAACGGGAAAGATTGGAGCTGTGTCACACAATGGCGGCGGGGATATGTGAGGTGCGTCACCCGGTTACACGGGGTTACATCCAAGTTATTTTTAGTAACTATTTACTTTTTGTGGTGACTCGGGCCTGGGGCAGGTGCGCAGGTACTGATGGGGCGTCATTCCGAACTCCTGCTTGAAGCGGGCGGCGAAGCGGCTGGGAGCATCGTAGCCGCAGGCGAGGGCGGCCTCCAGCGGGCTCAGTCCCCGCTGCAGCAGGGTGAGGGCATGGCTCATGCGTACCTGGGTCAGCAACTGCCGGAAGCTGCGCCCCTCGGCGGCCAGCTTGCGTACGAGGGAGGCGCGGCTCATGGAAAAATGGGGGGCCAGCCCCTCCAGGCTGTGATCGGCGCCGGGCTCCACGCTGAGAAAACGGGCCAGCCGTTCCCCGAGCGTCATGGTGCCGGCGGGAAACAGCAGGCCAAGGGCCCCTTCTGCCTGAAGCTCCGCGTAGAAGCCGTGCAGCAGCTGGATCTCGGTGGCGCGACTGAGGCGACGCTCCCCCATGGCGCAGATGAGCTCGTGGCAATAAGCGAGCCCGGGGGTGACCTCCTGCCTGGGATCCGGGGGGAGGGGTGTGCCGGTATCCGCCAGCCACTTCGCCGGTGGCGGGGCCAGCAGGGTCAGGGCGTGGGAGCTGAACTTGCCCTGCTCCGGCTGGTTGACGAAGGTGAGCTGGTGGCCGGCGGGGATCAGCAGCCAGCTCTCCTTGTCAAAGGAGAGGCGCCGATCCTGCCACCATAGCTGCTTGTGCCCCTGCTGCACCCAGATGACGGTCGGCGCATAGATGAGCACCCTGTGCAGGGGCTGCTGGCGGATCCCGCGATAACGGCTCTGCTGCAACAAGGGGGTGCTCATCGGCTTACTCCTTGGGGGTGAAGAAGGTGGCGGTCAGGGTCGCCTTGCCGAGCGCCATGGCGTTGAGCATGTAGCCTACCATGGCGGGCGGGGTGTCCGCCTTGACATCCAGGGCCTGGGGCAGGGCCCAGACGGTGAACTGGTAGCGGTGCATGCCGTGACCGGCGGGGGGACAGGGGCCGCCATAGCCCTGGCTGCCGAAGTCGGTGCCAAGCTCCAGCCCCTGCTTGAGCGTGCCGGAGGCGTTGCTGGTCAGGGAGCTCTGGCTGGCGGGCAGGTTGACCACCAGCCAGTGCCACCAGCCGCTGCCGGTGGGGGCATCGGGATCATAGGCGGTGACGGCCAGGCTCTGGGTGCCGGCGGGCAGATCCCGCCAGCTCAGCTGGGGTGAGCGGTTCTCCCCCTTGCAGCCGAAGCCGTTGAAGCTGAAGGATTTGTCCATCAACTGACCTTCGTGGATGTCGGTGCTGCTCAGGGTCATGGCGCCGGCGGGCAGGGCGGCGGCGCACAGCAGGGCTGCCAGGGTGGATCGGGTGGCAATCTTCATGGTGGTGCTCCTCGATGGATGAGGGACCAGTGTAGCGAGGGGGGCCGAGCAGATATTCACAGAAAGGCTCAACCTTGTGCCATAAGAGGCCAATGCTGAGCCGATCTGTATATTGGCGGGATGAGGGGAAAGAGGGTCGATGAGCGGGCCGAACGCCCATAAAAAAACCGGCCTCGAGGAGGCCGGTTCTGACACCTTGCTGCGAGCAGATCCTGCTGCTTAGCGCAGGATCATCTGATCGCGACCCGGGCCGACGGAGACCATGGGCACAGGCACACCCAGCAGGGCTTCGATACGCAGCACATAGTGCTGGGCAGCCTTGGGCAGGTCTTCGAACTTGCGGATGTGGGAGATGTCTTCGCTCCAGGCTTCCATGGACTCGTACACCGGCTTGAGACCGGCGGTCTGCGGCCAGATCGGGTTCTCGGTGTGAGCCCCTTCGTAGGCCACGCAGATCTTCAGATCCGGCATGCCGGAGAGGCAGTCCAGCTTGGTCAGGGCGATCTCGTTGGCGGCCTGGATCTCCAGACCCTGCTTGGTGGCGACCGCATCGAAGTAGCCGATGTCACGGGGACGGCCGGTTGTGGCGCCGAACTCGTTGGCAAACTTGCGGAACTCTTCCTGATTCTCCATGGCGGTGATCAGGGTGCCGGTACCGACAGAGGTACTGAATGCCTTGGCCACGGCGATGACGCGCTCCGGGCGCAGGGCCGGCAGGCCGCCACCGATGCCGGCGTAGGCGCCGGAGACGTGGGAGGAGGTCACCCAGGGGTATTCGCCGTAGATGAGGTCACGGCCGGCACCCAGCTGGGCTTCGAACAACAGGGTACCGTTCTGGGCCTGGATCGCCTTGAGGGGCTCGCTGACGTTGCAGATGGCATCGCGCCAGGAGGCGGACACTTCCAGCAGCCAGTCGGCCATCTCCTGGGCGGTCTGCTTGAACTCGAAGCTCGGGTAGAGGGCTTTCAGCTGCGGCAGTTTCCAGTCGAGGAAGAATTGGATGCGCTCGACCAGCACGTCCGGCTGTTTCAGCCAGCCGACCAGGATCGCCTTTTTCATGACCCGATCACCGTAAGCCGGGGCAATGCCCTGACGGGTGGAGCCGTAGGCGCCGTCGCCCAGACGCACTTCTTCCAGGGTATCTTCCAGCGCGTGGATCGGCAGGCAGAAGGTGGCGCGATCGGAGATGGCGAGCTTGGGAGTCACGCCGGCGGCCTTCACTTCGGCCAGCTCCTTAGTGAGGGGCTCCGGGCTGATGACCATGCCAGGGCCGAGTACGACCAGGCAATCCGGGTTGAAGACGCCGCTCGGCAACTGGTGCAGCTTGAAGGTGCCGAGATCGTTGACCACGGTGTGGCCGGCGTTGTTGCCGCCCTGGAAGCGGATGCTGGCGGCGGACTCACCTGCCAGATAATCGACGATGCGGCCCTTGCCTTCATCACCCCAGTTAGCACCTACGACTACGATAGACGACATGACTCATTCTCCTAAGACGTTAGGCGTTCATCCTAGGAGCCTGGGGTGGATTAGAAAAATTAATTATCTTTATAGTTCCAATAAGGAAGGCATATAATATCGGTCACTTTATCGGCAACCCCCGTCACGACGCGTCATCTAGCGTCAACGGCGAGCGAGAGCGACCCATGCTGGACATCCACTGGTTGAATACCTTCGTCACCCTGGCCCGCCTGCGGCACTTCGGCCAGACCGCCACCGAGCTGCATATGACCCAGCCCAATGTCAGCCTGCACCTCAAGAACTTGGAGCAGGCGACTCGGGTCAAGCTCATCGAGCGCAGTCCCTTTCGCCTCACCCAGGCGGGGGAGCGGTTGCTGCAAAGTGCCGAGCGCGCCATCAACGAGCTGCAGTTGTGCCAGTCCGACCTCAACGCCCTCAACCAGCACAGTCAGGGGACGCTCGCCATCGCCGCCAGCGACATATTGTCGCGGCTCCTGCTGATCCAGCCGTTCCAGCGCTTCAAGCAGACCTTCCCCGGCATCGACCTCACCCTGTTCAACACCACCTCGGATCAGGCCGCCGAGCTGGTCAAGATGGGGCGGGCGGATCTCGGCTTCGTGATGGCGCAAAAGCACAGCGAGCCGCTCTCCTACACAGAGCTGCAGCAGGTGACCTGGTGCGCCCTTGGGCATGGGCTAGCGCGTTGGCAGGCCCGCAGCCAGGCCGGTGAGAGCGACCCTCAGGACGAGCCCACCCTCATCCTGCTGGGCCACGACACCCGTACCCGGGCGCTGATCGACCCCTCACTGCCCCTGCTGGGGCTGCCGAGTTGCCGCATCATGGAGGTGGGCAGCGTGGACGCCCAGCTGGACTGGGCGGAGGCGGGATTCGGTGTGGCCATAGTGCCGGACTTCTCCCTCCACCCCCGCCTCAAGCTGAGTGCCCCGGTCACCCGGCTGACCGACTTTCCCGGTACCAGCTTGGGCTACGTGGTACGCCAGAATCAGGTGTTGTCCCGGGCCATCAAGCAGCTGCTGCACTGGGTGGAGGAGGCGATACAGGGACCTGAGCTGGCGCCGGAACCCCGGGAGTGAGCCCGCCATGAAAAAGGCCACCTTCGGGTGGCCTTTTTGCGTTATGGGTCTGGATCATTGGGCGGGTGCGTTGTGCTCCGGGCTGATGGCGGCACCACTGGCGGGGGAGGCAAGCGTTGGCGTTGCGGGGGCCGCCTCTGCAGATGAAGGGACAGCAGGCAGTGCCGGTGGCGCCTCTTGCCCTGTACCCTGGGCCGCCGAGGGGGAAGCCAGGTTCCCATCGGTCAGCGGTGCCTGACCCACGGCGGCCCCTTCCAGTACCTTGGCCGCGTCGGGGTCCGTGCCTGTCGCCCCCGATGCCGCGGGCAGGGTGGCTCCGGCTGCCTGCTCATGGGCGGTGGCGGGAGAGCCTTCCGGTGAGGGGGCCTGGGGCTCGCCCGTCGGGACGGCCGCGGACGCAGCCGTGGTCGCTTCGCCTGATGGAGTCAGGGACTCCGGGGCCAGGGTCGGGGCCGGCGGAGCATCCTGCATGCCCGGGTGGAGCGGGATCATGGCCCCCGCCTGCATGGACTCCGGGGTGAGGGTGGTCAGGGCCGGGTGCAAGCGGGTGAACTGCTTGAGGTTGCTGGTGAGCACGTCGCGCACCGTGCGCACCGTCTCCTCGGGCAGGCTGGCCTCGGCCACGAGTTCTGCGGTCACGGCGAAGGTGTTGACCCCGCCGGTCTGGCCGGGATAGAGGTTGGCGCCGATGCGGCTGCGCTGATAATAGGGGTACTGCTTGAGCAGCCTGTCTATCTGTTCCCCTTCGATGGGAATGAGGCGTGCCTTGCAGCGACCGGTCAGATCCCCTATCCCCTGATTGGGGTGGCCGGCGACCAGCAGGGCGGCATCCAGGGTGCCGTTGCACAGCCCCTCCAGTCGGTTGCCCGGGGCGGCCGCAGGGGGCGGCGCGAAGCTGCTCTCCTGCCAGCCCATGGCCTCCAGCAGCGCCCGGCTGGTGACCCTGTCCCCGGAGTCGGGGGCACCGAGATCCACCCGCTTGCCCTCGATGTCGGCCAGGGTGTTGATGTTGCTGGTGGCGCTGGCCAGCAGGGTCAGGGACTCCTGATGGAGCCGGAACAGGCTGCGCAGCGTCTCGTCGGGGGCCTGCCCCGTGAAGGGGCCAGTGCCGTGGACAGCGTGATAGAGCACATCCGACTGGACCAGGGCGAGCTGGACCTCGCCCTTGGCGAGATCCGCCAGGTTGGCGAGGGAGCCAGAGGTGCTCTGCACCGTGCAGTGCACCCCGTGCTGCCCGCTGTTCTCGTTGAGCAGCCGGCAGATAGCCCCCCCGGTGGGGTAGTAGACGCCATTGAGGGCCCCCGTGCCTATGGTGACATAGGCGGGAGCGGCAGAGAGCGGGAATGCCAATATGGCCGCCAGCCAGGGCAGAGCGAGGCGGGACAGTGTCAGTAGGCGGCGCGGGGGTCGTGGGTGCATAGGAAACCGGGTCAATGGCGGATAAAAAGGGATGAGCCCGGCTCATCCCGTCATGAGTCACATCTTATCTATACCAGATGTGGGTCAAAATGGCTTTCGCCATGAATGCGCTGGCGCCTCGCCCGTCAGCGACCGCGCTGGAGTATGGCCTTCTCCATGCGGGCCAGCGCCTCGACGAGGGTTGCCCGGGTGCAGCCGAAGTTGAGGCGCACGAACTGGCCATCCCCAAACTGGGCACCCGGTGAGAGGCCGACACCGGCCTGCTCGAAGAAGGCGATGGGATCGTCCAGCCCGAGGCCGCTCACGTCGATCCAGGCGAGGTAGGTCGCCTGATGGTGGGCCAGTGTGACGCCGGGCCAGCGGGCCACCGCCTCTTCTATCAACGCCAGATTGGCTCTCAGGTAGTCGAGTTGCTCGACGAGCCACTGATCGCCCCCCTCGTAGGCCGCCTCCGCGGCGACGAAGCCCAGCAGGTTGACGTCTGCGCTGATGCCGCGCATGGCCTGTTGCAGCTTGAGGCGCAGCCTGGCGTTCGGGATCACCGCGAAGGAGCAGCAGAGCCCTGCGATGTTGAAGGTCTTGCTCGGCGCCATCATGACGGCGCTGCGCTCGGCCGCCGCCGGGCTGAGGGCGCCGTAGGGGATGTGGCGGGCATCCTTGTCCAGCAGCAGATCGCAGTGGATCTCGTCGGAGCAGATCACCAGGTTGTGGCGCTCTGCGATGGCGTCGATGACGAGCAGCTCCTCACGGGTGAAGACGGTGCCGCCCGGGTTGTGCGGGTTGCACAAGAGCAGCAGATCGGCCGAAGGGGCCTGACGCTCCAGCTCCTCCAGATCCAGCACCCAGCGACCCGCCTCTTCCACCATGGGCACGGTGAGCAGGGGCCGATCGTTGAAGCCCGGGGCCTGCAGGAAGGGGTAATAGACCGGCTTGGGGGTGATGATGCCACGGCCATGCTGGCTCCAGGCCTTGCAGGCGAGGTTCAGGCCAGGAACTACCCCCGGCAGGAAGACGATCCACTCGGGCTTGACGTCCCAGCCATGGCGCTGCTGCAGCCGGGTCTGGATGAGTTCGATCAACCGGGGAGAGGGGCGGGAGTAGCCGAAGACGCCGTGGGCCACCCGCTGGGTGAGCGCCTCGATGACGGCGGGGGGAGAGGCGAAGTCGGTATCGGCCACCCACATGGGCAGCACGTCCTGTCCCTTGTACTTGTCCCATTTCAGGCTCATGGTGCCGCTGCGATCTATCTCCCGGTCAAAATCAAACATGTGAAATCCTTGTGCTGGCCAATGGGCTTTCAATGTACGGGCTCGGGCGCGGCCTCGCAAGCCTTGAGGTAGTTGTTGATAATGACATAAGATAGCTGCCGTCATTTTATGCTCCCGCCGCTCTCTGGCGCCTTTTTCTCTTCCATATCAATGGTATCTCTATGCGTTTGCTGACAGCTGTCCGCCAGAGGCCGGATCCCGTCTCCCTCTCGTTCCTGGCGGTGACCTTCATGACCGGGGTGGCGGTGGCACTGCAGGTGCCGACCCTGAGCCTGTTTCTCGCCGAAGAGGTGCAGGTGCGCCCCTTCCTGGTGGGGCTCTTCTATACGATCAACGCCGTCATCGGCATCCTCATCAGCCAGTGGCTCGGCCACCGCTCCGACAGCAAGGGGGATCGCAAGCAACTGATCCTGCGCTGCTGCTTCGCCGGCATAGTGCTCTCCCTGCTGTTCGCCTGGAATCGGCAATACTGGCTGCTGGTGAGCCTGGGGGTGGTGCTGGCGAGCCTCACCGCCACCGCCAGCCCCCAGTTGTTCGCCCTGGCGCGGGAGTATGCCGACAGCCGCAACAAGCGGGCCGACATGTTCAGCTCGGTGCTGCGGGCCCAGTTCTCCCTGGCCTGGGTCATCGGGCCGCCGGCGGCCTTCGCGCTGGCCATCGGCTATGGCTTCGAGGTGATGTATCTGGCCTCCGCCTTCGCCTACCTGGTCTGTGCCTTCGTGGTCTGGCGCTGGCTGCCCTCCCTGCCGTTGCCCAAGTCGGGGGGAGAGCAGGAACGGATCAGCAGTTGGCGAATGCCCTCGGTGCGGGCGCTCTTCATCGCCTCCACCCTGATGTGGACCTGTAACAGCATGTATCTCATCAACATGCCGCTCTATATCACCCGCGAGCTGGGGTTGGAGGAGAAGCTGGCGGGCATCCTGATGGGCACGGCGGCGGCCCTCGAGATCCCCTTCATGCTGCTGGCGGGCTACTACACCCGGCGCTTCGGCAAGCGGCCCATGATGCTGCTGGCGGTGCTGGCCGGGGTAGGTTTCTACGTGGGGCTGGTGACACTGTCGAGCCAGACGGCGCTGATCGCGCTGCAACTGCTCAACGCCATCTTCATCGGCATCGTCGCCGGCATCGGCATGTCCTATTTCCAGGATCTGATGCCGGGTCGGGCCGGGGTGGCGACCACGCTGTTTGCCAACAGCATACGCACCGGTTCCATCATGGCGGGGGCCATCGCCGGGACTGTGGCGGAGATCTGGAGTTTCCACGGGGTCTTTATGGTGGCCACCGGGTTGGCCTTGATGGCGCTGGCGGCCTGCTGGCGGGTGCCGAACGTATAAGGCTTACTTGCCGCGCTCGCCCTGCTGGTATTCGTTGCGCAGGCAGCGCAGCAGCAGCTCGGCCGCCGGCCCTAGGGCGTCGGCCGAGGGGGTGAGCAGGTAGGTGTAGAGGTAGCGCTCGCTGCCCCCTTCCAGATTGAGCTGCCTGAGGCTGCCGTCGGCGAGCTCCCTGCGCACCAGGTGGCGCGGCACCCAGGCGTAACCGAGACCCAGATTCAGCATGGCGAGCACCTCGTGATAGTGGGTCGCCTTCCAGCCGGTGTCGTCCGCATCGTTCCAGTCCACCGAGCGGTGGATGGGGGGATGCAGGCTGATCTGGTTGTGGTTGCCGAGCTGCTCGGCTGTGATGGGAGCCTCATGGCTGGCGAGGGGGTGTGTGGCTGCGCACAGGGGCAGCAGGCAGACTTCGTCGAGGGGCAGGCCGGTGCGATCCTGGGGCAGGTGCTCGGAGAGCATCAGATCCCCCACCTGCAGCGCGTTGAAGTGGCAGTGGATCCGTTCGTGCAGATTGATGCGGCAACCCCGGCTGCGGGGATAGAAGTTGGCCAGGGCCCGGTAGAGGCGCTCCCGCGGTTGCAGCACCGAGACATAGAGGTTGATCTGCGGCTCCCACTGCCGCTCCAGGTTGTTGGCCAGATTCTCCAGCTCTTCCACCTGCTGGCTGAGCTGACGGGCCCGCTTGAGGAAGATCTCCCCGGACGGCGTCAGCACGGCCTTGCGCCCCCGCACCTCCAGCAGGGCCACCCCCAGACTCTGCTGCAGCTTGGCCACCGCATGATTGAGGGAGGATTGGCTCTTGTTCAGCGCCTCGGCGGCCTGGGCATAACCACCACAGTCCACCACGGCCTGAAAGATCCGCCATTGCTCAAAGGTGCTCTTGGGACGAAACATAGTTCAACCTGTCAGGGGGCCGATGGGATTCAACAGGGCGCTGCTGGCACCCCTATTCAATTTAACCCTATCTGGTTAGTTTGTTGATTTTATTTAGGTTGAGCAACAAAGGTTCGACCGGTCTGCCCCTGGCTGTCGCTCCCCATCAGATAGAGGTAGAGCGGCATCAGGTCGGCGGGGGTCTTCAGGGTCTGGGGATCCTCCGCCGGGAAGGCGCTGGCTCGCATCTTGGTACGGGTGCCGCCCGGGTTCAGGGTGTTGACCCGCACCTTGGTGTTCTCCAGCTCGTCCGCCAGCACTTCCATCATCCCCTCGATGGCAAACTTGGAGATGGCGTAGGTGCCCCAGTAGGCGCGCCCCTTGCGGCCCACGCTGGACGAGGTGTAGACGATGGAAGCATCGCCGTGCGCCTTGGCGGTCTGGCGCAGCAGGGGTAGCAGCGCCTGGGTCAGCAGGAACTCGGACTTGACGTTGACCTGCATCACCTCGTCCCACTCCTGCTCCTGGATGTGCTCGAACGGCGACAGGGTGCCAAGCAGGCCGGCGTTGAACAGCACGCCGTCGAGGCGGCCGAACTGCTGGGCGAAGGTCTCGGCCATGCCGAGGTAGTGACTCCTGGTCGCCCCTTTCAGATCCACCGGCACTATGGCGGGCAGGGGATGTCCGGCCGCCTCGATCTGGTCGTACACGGCCTCGAGCTTGGCGCTGGTGCGCCCGAGCAGGATCACGGTGGCGCCGTGGGCCGCGTAGGTGAGAGCCGCTTCCCGGCCGATGCCGTCACCGGCGCCGGTCACCAGAATGACCTTGTCCTTGAGCAGTGCCTTGGGGGCCTGATAGTCGAGCATGTGGACTCCTGTTAACAATGTGATCGGCCCGGGGGCAGCAATGGAGGGGAGTGTACTGAGGCGGCCCCGCGTTTGGCCAGTATGAGAGGCTAAAAATGTGAATAAAACAGCGGGGTTGTGGCAATTTATCGGCAAATGGGAGCCCGCATGGCAGAGTTTTTGCACCCTGTAGCCAAACTCCTTACTATGTGAAAAAACCGAACACCGAGCGGAGTACCAAGTGGCATTTTTGACCGAATACGGCCTGTTTCTGGCCAAGACTCTCACCTTACTGCTGGCCATCGCCGCCGTCATCATGATGGTGGTGAGCAGCCGCCAGCCCAAGGCGCGCAAGGGGGAGCTGGTGGTGACCGATCTCTCCAGCGAACTGGAGCAGGGGCGTCACCAGTTGCAAGCGGCCCTGGCGGACAAGGGGCAGCGCAAGCAGCTCGAGAAGGCGCGCAAGGCCGAGCAGAAGGCCCGTGCCAAGGCCGATGATGAGCGCAGCCGGCTGTTCGTCATCGACTTCCACGGCAGCATGGATGCCAAGGAAGTGGCCTCCCTGCGGGAAGAGGTGAGCGCCGTGATCGGCGTCGCCCAGCCCGGTGACGAGGTGCTGCTGCGCCTCGAGTCCGGCGGCGGCGTGGTGCACGGCTATGGCCTCGCGGCCTCCCAGTTGCAGCGCCTGCGGGATCGGGACATCAAGCTGACCGTGGCCATCGACAAGGTGGCGGCGAGCGGCGGCTACATGATGGCCTGCGTGGCGGATCAGATCCTGGCGGCCCCGTTCGCCATCGTCGGCTCCATCGGCGTGATCGCCCAGATGCCGAACTTCAACAAGCTGCTCAAGAAACACGACATCGAGTTCGAGATGCACACCGCGGGGCAGTACAAGCGCACCATCACCATGTTCGGCGAGAACGACGATCTGGGGCGGGAGAAGTTTCGCGAGGAGCTCGGCGCCATCCACGAGCGTTTCAAGACGTTCGTGGCCGAGCACAGACCGGCCCTCGACATCGACAAGGTGACGACCGGTGAGCACTGGCTGGCGAGCGAGGCCCGGCAGCTCGGGCTGGTGGATACCCTCTGTACCAGCGACGACTACCTGCTGGCCCAGGCCAGCCACCACAAGGTGATCGGCATCAGCTATCGCAGACCCAGGAGTCTGACCCAGAAGCTGGGTCAGCAGGGTGCCCAGGCGCTGGAGGCGGGGCTGGGGCGGCTGTGGCAGCAGACCCCCTGGCGCTGAGTCACGACAACAAAAACCTAACAAAAAAGCCGGGCACTTGCCCGGCTTTTTTGTTGCCTGCACCTCAGCGCTGGAAGGGGTAGACGGAGCCGAGTTTCAGGATCTGGGTCAGCTCGTCCAGGGCGGTGCGGCTCTCCAGCACCAGGGCCGGATCCCGCAAGTCGTCCAGGGCCAGGCTGTCGCGGTAGTGGCGATCGACCCAGTTGTCGAGGCGGGCAAACTGCGCGTCGTTGATAAGACAGGCCGGGTTGACCGCCGCCAGCTCGGTATCGTTCATGGCGACTCGCAGCCGCAGGCAGGCGGGGCCACCGCCGTTGCGCATGCTCTGCTTCACATCCATGAAATGCACACCCTTGATCGGGGTGCCAAGCGTCACCAGCTTGGCCAGATAGGCGGAGACGGCCGGATTGTCGCGGCACTCGGTGGGGGCGATGATCGCCATCTCGCCGGACGGCAGGGTCAGGATCTGGGTGTTGAACAGATAGGACTTCACCGCATCCTGCACAGACACCTCGGCGGTCGGCACCTCGATGAAGTGCAGATCCCCTTCACCGAACTTGGCGCGCACCTCGGCCAGGGCCGAGGCGGTGTTGAGGAAGGCCTGCTGGTGGAAGAAGAGCACGTTCTGGTTGCCCACGGCGATCACGTCGTTGTGGAACACCCCCTGATCGATCACGTCCGGGTTCTGCTGGATAAAGACGGCGCTCTCGTCGCCGAGCCCGTGCAAACGGGCGATGGCTTGGCTCGCCTCCAGAGTCTGGCGGGCCGGGTAGCGTTTGGGTGCGGGCTGGGAGGCGTCGAAGGCGCTGCGGCCATAGACGAACAGCTCGACCCCGGCCTCGCCATAGGCGCAGCACAGCCGGGTGTGGTTCGCGGCCCCCTCGTCACCGAAGTGATCGTTCTCCGGCAGATGGGGGTGGTGATAGAAGTGGCGATCGTTGTTGAACACGGCGCGCAGAATGCGCCCCGTTACCTCGGGCTCGAGGGAGCGGTGGAACTTGTTGGTCAGGTTGGCGGGGGTGAAGTGAATGCGGCCATCCTGGGTGTCGGCACTCGGCGAGACGGTGGCGGCGTTGGCGGTCCACATGCTGGAGGCGGAATAACAGGCGGCCAGCACGGCGGGGGCCTGTTTCGCCGCCTGGGCCAGCACGCTGGCATCTGATCCGCTAAAGCCCAGCCGGCGCAGGGTGGCGAGATCCGGTCGCTCCTGGGGGGCCAGTATCCCCTGCACCATGCCGAGTTCGGTCAGCGCCTTCATCTTGCGCAGTCCCTGCTTGGCCGCCTCCTTCGGATTGGATGCCGCCGATGCGTTGCTCTGGGAAGCCACGTTGCCGTAAGAGAGGCCGGCATAGTTGTGGGTGGGGCCGACCAGGCCGTCGAAGTTGACCTCGAAGTGCTTCATGATGACATCCTTTCGATTTTTATATGGGTTGCGAGTCCTTCCGCGCACAAAGCTGCGGCGAGTGGCCATTATAAAGAGATTTCATCCTTTGTAACAAGCTGATAACTCTGGTGGTTTTTTATGTAACAAGGGTGGCTGGATATGTCATTTCCAATCTAAAAAAGGGGGGTATATGGCATAAAAACAAAAAAGCGGTTGCTTCCCTCGCGTCGGCTTCGCATTAATAAATAAAGAGTCGGTAGGGGGCGTATGGGTCAAGCAAATTTGTCGCCAAGATTGCTTTTTCCTGTCAAATCTCTTATACAGCCCCACAAAACCGCACGCCAACCCCGTCGGGTGCAATGAGGATAATAGTTACAGCATGGGCAAATCACTGGTCATCGTGGAGTCTCCGGCCAAGGCCAAGACCATCAACAAATATTTGGGCAAGGACTACGTGGTCAAATCCAGCGTAGGTCATGTGCGGGATCTGCCGACCAGCGGCAGCGCCAGCACGGAACCCAAAAAACCTGTCATTCGCGGCATCAAGCTCAGCGAATCCGAGAAGGCTGCCAAGGATCGCAATGCCCTGTTCGCACGGATGGGGATCAATCCGACCGCAGGCTGGCAGGCCAACTACCAGATTTTGCCCGGCAAGGAAAAAGTAGTCAGCGAGTTGCAGAGTCTGGCCGCCAAGGCTGACACCATCTATCTCGCAACCGACTTGGATAGAGAAGGGGAGGCGATCGCCTGGCACCTGCGGGAGATCATCGGCGGTGACGAGGACCGCTACAAGCGGGTGGTGTTCAACGAGATCACCAAGACTGCCATCCAGGAGGCCTTCGCCCAGCCATCCGAGCTGAACATCCATCGCGTCAACGCCCAGCAGGCCCGTCGTTTCCTCGACCGGGTGGTGGGCTACATGGTCTCCCCGCTCTTGTGGAAGAAGCTGGCTCGCGGCCTCTCCGCCGGCCGGGTGCAGTCCGTCGCGGTGCGCCTCATCGTCGACAAGGAGCGCGAGATCAAGGCCTTCGTGCCGGTGGAGTTCTGGGATCTCAACGCAGACCTGCTGACCGGTGACAACGCCGACCTGCGGATGGAAGTGGTCAGCCGCAACGGGGCCGACTTCAAGCCGGTCACCCAGGCCGAGACCTTCGCCGCCGTCGCTGCCCTGGAAGGGGTCGACTACAAGGTGGTGAACCGGGAAGACAAGCCGACCGGCTCCAAGCCCTCCGCCCCCTTCATCACCTCCACCCTGCAGCAGGCGGCCTCTACCCGTCTGAGCTTCGGTGTGAAGAAGACCATGATGATGGCCCAGCGTCTCTATGAAGCGGGTTACATCACCTATATGCGTACCGACTCCACCAACCTCAGCAAGGAGGCCGTGGAGGCAGTGCGGGAGTACATCGGCGAGCAGTATGGCGAAGCCTATCTGCCGAGCGAGCCGAACCTCTACGGCGCCAAGGCCAACGCCCAGGAGGCCCACGAGGCGATCCGTCCCTCCAGCGTCCAGGTCACCGCCGAGATGCTCGAAGGCATGGAGCCGGACGCGATGCGTCTCTATGACCTCATCTGGCGTCAGTTCGTCGCCTGCCAGATGACCCCGGCGCAATACGACTCCTCCACCCTGACCGTCAAGGCCGGTGAGTTCGAGCTCAAGGCCCGTGGCCGTACCCTGCGCTTCGCCGGTTGGACCAAGGCCCTGCCTCCCATGGGTCGCAAGGGGGAAGACAGCCAGCTGCCGGCGGTGACCGTCGGCGAGATCCTGAAACTGGTCAAGCTGGATCCCCGTCAGCACTTCACCAAGCCGCCCGCCCGCTTCACCGAAGCGGCCCTGGTGCGTGAGCTGGAGAAGCGCGGCATCGGCCGTCCGTCCACCTATGCCTCCATCATCTCTACCATCGTCGATCGCGGCTATGTGCGGGTCGAGAGCCGCCGTTTCTTCGCCGAGAAGATGGGTGAGATCGTCACCGACCGCCTGGTGGAGAACTTCGTCGAGCTGATGAACTACGAGTTCACCGCCAAGATGGAAGACAAGCTCGATGGCATCGCCGAGGGGAGCCTGGAGTGGAAGAAGGTGCTCGACGCCTTCTACGCCGAGTTCACCCAGGAGCTGGAGCAGGCCGACAAGCCCCATGAAGAGGGGGGCATGCGCGCCAACCAGATGGTGCTGACCGACATCGACTGCCCGGACTGCGGCCGCAAGATGGGGATCCGGACCGCCACCACTGGGGTCTTCCTCGGCTGCTCCGGCTATGCGCTGCCGCCCAAAGAGCGCTGCAAGAAGACCATCAACCTGGTCAGTGCCGACGAGTTCGTCTCCGCCACCGATGACGGTGACGAGGCGGAAACCGAGGCGCTGCGTGCCAAGCACCGCTGCAACGTCTGTGGCACCGCCATGGATGCCTACATCATCGACGACAGCCGCAAGCTGCACGTCTGTGGTCGCAACCCGGACTGCGACGGCTACGAGATCGAGCAGGGCCAGTTCAAGCTCAAGGGCTACGAAGGGCCGAGCATAGAGTGTGACCGCTGCGGATCCGAGATGCAGCTCAAGAACGGCCGCTTCGGCAAGTACATGGGCTGCACCAACGAGACTTGCAAGAACACCCGCAAGATCCTGAAAAACGGTGACATAGCGCCGCCGAAGGAAGATCCTGTGCCGCTGCCCGAGCTGAAATGCACCCAGTCCGATGCGCACTTCGTGTTGCGGGACGGTGCCGCCGGCCTCTTCCTCGCCGCCAGCAACTTCCCGAAATCCCGTGAGACTCGTGCGCCTCTGGTTGAGGAGCTCAAGCGCTTCCGTGACCGCCTCTCGCCCAAGCACCAGTATCTGGCGGATGCACCGGCGTCAGATCCTGACGGTAACGCGTCCGTGGTACGCTTCAGCCGCAAGAGCAAGGAGCAGTACGTGATGACCGAGGTCAACGGCAAGGCGACAGGCTGGACGGCCCATTACGACAACGGGAAATGGCAGGAGAGTCTCGCCAAGGCGAAGAAATCCTGACGCGTTGTGGTTCACACATTGACGAAAGAGGCCCCTCCCAGGGGCCTTTTTATTGGGAGAAGGGGATATACTGAATTGGCTGCATGGATGGCAGCGCAAGACACGGAGGTTGTCATGGAGATACACGAAATCCGGCCGGGCATGACCTGCCTGACCCGTGAAGGAACGGCCTACGTGCTGGAAGTGGACAGACAGAGTCTGCTGGTGTTGCTGCAACGGGAAGATGAAACCATCCCGGTGCAGGTGCGCAGCGACGAGATCCTGGGCCCTCTCGCCAGTGACTGAACGGGATCCCTAGAAGGGGATGAGAAAGAGCAGCTCGGCCAGGTCGGGCTGCCACTGCCACTCCCGCATCCTGACCCTTCCTCCGACCACCACCACCCCCTCTTCCTGCAATCGCCCCGTCTGCTCATCGAAGCCTGCCGAACCCTTTGGCAGCGAGATGGTCCCCCCGGCTCCCAGCACGCGATGCCAGGGCAGCACCTTGTCGGTCTCCCGCAGCACCTTGCCCACCAGGCGGGCACGCCCCGGCAGACCAGCGAGATCGGCAACCTGGCCATAGCTCACCACGCGACCGGCGGGGATCAGGGCCAGGATCGCCTCGATACGGGCCACCTTGTTCAAGCTGGATTTGGGGGGATCCATCATCATGGGTCTGGCCGTCTCCTGAAAAAATAGAAGCGCCATTGTGGCGCTTCCGTCGTCTGCGGGGCAAGGGCTAGCCGAAGGTCTGGCTCAGCCCGCGAAGCTCGCGGGCGCGCTGGAGCAGCTCCTGGCTGGAGTCGTCCACCGCCTGCATCTTCTGGCTGTTGGCGCGGGAGTATTGGGAGATCTGATGGATGTTGCGGCTGATCTCCTCCACCACCGCCTGCTGTTGCTCGGCGGCGGCCGCTATCTGGGTCGAGAACTCGGTGACCTGTTCTATCTCCCCCAGCACCAGATGCAGGTTGCCCGAGCCCTGGCGGGTCATCTCGGCGCACTCCCGGGTCTGGGCCAGGTTGTCCTGCATCATGCCCTGCCAGCGCCCCAGGGTCTGCTGGATCTGGCTGATGCTGCCCTGGATCTGCTCCGTGGCCTTGTGGGTGCGGGTGGAGAGGGTGCGCACCTCGTCCGCCACCACGGCGAAGCCGCGGCCCTGCTCGCCGGCGCGGGCCGCCTCGATGGCGGCATTGAGGGCCAGCAGGTTGGTCTGTTCGGCGATGCCCTGAATTTCCCCCATGACGCTGCCGATCCGCTGGGACTCGCTGGCGAGCTCCACCGCGGAGTGGAAGGCCTGCTCCGCCTGGTGTGCCAGCTGCTCCATCTGCCGCTCGGTCTGATCCAGCTGCCGCACCGTGTGTTCACAGCTGCTGCGGGCCTCGGTCACCTGACCGTTGGTGTCCTGGATGTTGCGGGCTATCTCGTGGGCCGTGCTGGCCATCTGGGTCATGGCCGCCGCCATCTGCTGGGTCTGGGCGTCCTGCTCGTTGATGTCGAGGAAGGCCTGATGGGAGGAGTCCTTGAGATCGGTGGCCAGGGTCTGCAGCGGGTGAGTGGCGTCGTTGACCCGCCCGAGCACGGTGCGGATGCGGGCCTGCAGCATCTTGAGGTGAAAATCGGCGATGGCCCCCGGTGCATCCCCCGAGTAGACCAGTCGGGTCAGGCTGTCATATTGCTGGCCAAGCTGCTTGAGGTAGCGCGGCAGCGCGATGAGCTCGCGCCAGTAAGCGCCGGTGACGAGCAGCAGGGGCAGCAGCATCAGCAGCGCCGTCATCACGCCCCGGGTCGCGCCGGCCCAGCCCAGCAACCCCAGCATCAACCCGGCGAGCAGTATGGGCCTGAAGGGTTGCAGGGAGGGGAGCTTGCGGGTTTCCCCCCGCTCGGCCTTGAGCAGGGCCTGATAGGCCTGGCTCGCCACCTGCTTGAGCTGGGGCTCGGGTTTGCAGCGCACGGACTGGTAGCCGCTTATCTGGCCCTGCTCGTAGATGGGGGTCACATAGGCATCGACCCAGTAGTAGCGGCCATCCTTGCAGCGGTTCTTCACTACGCCGCGCCAGGGGTTGCCCTCCTTGAGGCGATCCCAGAGATCGGCGAAGGCGGCCTTGGGCATGTCGGGATGGCGAACCAGGTTGTGGTTCTGGCCGACCAGCTCATCGACCTGGTAGCCGGCGATGCGGCAGAAGGCGGGATTGGCGTAGGTGATGACGCCGCGCAAGTCCGTGGTGGAGACGAGCTGTACGTCGGCAGGAAACTCCACTTCGCTGTCCACTGTCGGGACGTCTCTGCGGGCCATAAGGATAAGCTCCGATGTTCGTGCTGATTGTTATTGTGGTTTGAGCCGAATGAGCTGGACGTTGTGCGCTTCGTCTGGCTTCATCAGGGGCCTTATTTTGCCAATAAAGGCGGATGAAGAGTAGGGGCTAGGTTGGATTTTTGTTGATTGGTAGTAAAAAAACGGCGACCAAAAGGTCGCCGAAAAGAGAAAGATAACACTACCTCTGTGGCACCCGGTAACGCACCTGCAACTGATCGAGGATCTGCAACTGGCCGGGCAGGCGGGCGACGAAGTGCTCCCATGACTTGTGGGCAGGGGCACTCCAGGCCACCTCGGCCGTGGCCAGCAGGCGTGGGAACAACATATAGTCGAGCCTATCCCGCGAGATGATCTGCTCGGACCATAAGGGGCTCAGCACCCCCAGGATGTTATCGTTGGCATGGAAATCGACAGGGGCCGGGTCACAGGTGTAGACCTGCTCCAGGCTGACGGGGCCGGCCCAGTAGAGGCCCGGTTCCTGATAATCATGGCTGTAGGCCTGATCCAGATAGAGCTGCTGGGCGGGGGCCATCACCACGGGATAGCCCTGGGTGGCGGCATCCAGCCCCGCCTGGAAGTTGGTCCAGGCGAAGACGGTGGCATCCCGGCTCACCTTGTCCCCGTGCAGCATCTCCTCCCATCCCAGCATCTTCTTGCCCCTGGTGGCCAGGTATTGCTGGCAGTGGCGCAGCACATGGCCCTGCAGCTCGCGGCAATCCTGATAGCCCTCTCGCTGCATCAGCTGCTGGCAGGCCGGGCTGTCGGTCCAGACCCCGTGGGGCACTTCGTCCCCCCCCATGTGGATCTGCTCCCCGGGGAAGAGGGCACACACCTCGTCCATCACCTTGTCCAGGAACTCGTAGGTGCCGGGCAGCGCCGGGTTGAGCACGTTGTCATCGAAGAACTGCACCGACAGGTAGCGGGAGTGGTCCGCCTCTTCCCGCAGCAGCTCGGGCAGCGCCTTGATGGCGGCGTGGCAGTGACCGGGGATGTCGATCTCCGGGATGATGGTGATGCCCAGTCCGGCGGCATAGGCCACCAGCTCACGCACCTCGCTCTGGGTGTAGTAACCGCCGTAAGGATCCGGCCCGCCACTCAGCTGGGGATCCACCGCCAGGCCGTGACCGCGCCAGGCCGCCACCTCGGTCAGTTGCGGGAAGGCCTTGATCTCGAGGCGCCAGCCCTCGTCATCGGTCAGGTGCCAGTGGAAGCGGTTGAACTTGTAGAGGCTCATCTGCTTGAGCAGCCGCTTGATGGTGGAGATGGAATGGAAGTGGCGGGAGCAGTCGAGGAAGATGCCGCGAAAACCGAAGCGGGGCTCGTCGACGAGCTCGAGGCAGGGCAGGCTCTCCCCGTGCTGCAGCGTCCACTGGGCCAGGCTCACCAGGCCGTGGCGCCAGCCCGCCTCACCCGCCGCCTGGATCACCACCTCACGGGGGCTGATGGAGAGCTTGTAGGCCTCGGGGGCTAGGGGGGACTCGACGAGGTGGATCTCGGCATCGTGATCCTGGCTGAGGGCCAGCCCCGTCAGCTCGTTGAAGTGGGCAAGCAGGGGGGCGAGGGGCAGGGGGCCGCTTACATGGGCCCGCTCCGCCAGCCGGAAGTTGCCCTCCGGCAGCAGCAGATGGGCGGGCTGGGGCACTATGCCATTGGCGGGCTCCACCTCGGGCAGCTCGGGGGCGGCGGCGGGCTGTGGCGGCAGGCCGAGGGCCTGGCTTGCCAGGGTCACCGGCAGCAACCGGGGACCGGGGGCCGTGTCGCTGAGGCTCAGGAAGAAGCCCTGGGGCAGATCCGAATCACGCTTGATGGGGGTGCTGCGACAGCAAAAACGCAGCTCGCTGCCCCCCTCCTGGGGGACGAGCACCTTGTAGCTGCCGCTCTGGCGCTCCAGGGTGCCACCTTCGACCGAGCTGGCATCGATCTGCCGCGGCAGGCAGAAGTGCAGCTTCCAGGGGCCGCTCGGCAGCTGGCTCAGGGTGAAACGGAACCAGACATCATCACCGTCGCGTCGGTCGACTTGGGTATGGATCAGGGGTGCAGACATGGGAATTCCTCTGATTGGGCGAACAGGATGGCTCCCTCGAGGGCATCTGCCTTGGGGGGAGCCAGGTGGAGGTGGGCCAGACGGGGGGCCAGGCGAGTGCCGACGCCGCCGAGCAGGGCTATCTGTCTGGCACCCAGCTGCCGCATCCCCATGAGCAGGGTGTCGAGCTGGGCGCAGGTCTCGTCCAGCAGCTGGCAGGCGAGCTCGTCCCCGTCGCAGGCGGCATCGAACACCCAGGGGGTGAAGCGGCCGTAATCCGCCGGGATGGCTCGACTCGCCCAGCGCACCACCTCGGCCTGATCCCGCTTGAAGTGATCCAGCAGGCGCACGGCGAGCAGGCTGGGGGGCAAGATGCCATCGTGGCAGAGCAGGGCCTGCTGCAGGGCGCGCAGCCCGAGCCAGGCGCCGCTGCCGAGATCCGAGATGGGGAAACCCCGTCCCGAGCAGGTGCGCAGCCGCCCCTCCCGATAGATGAGCCCGGCCGAGCCGGTGCCGGCGATGAGGATGGCTCCCTCCCGGCCGCCAAAGGCGCCGAGGCAGGCGCCGAAGGCATCCGAGGTGAGTCTCACGCTGGCATAGGGGAAGGGCATGGCCAGGAGGGCGTGGTAGCAGTCTGCGAGCTCGGCGGAGGCGAGCGCCAGGCCTACCCCCATCTGCTGCTCGGCCTCCGCGCCGAGGCCTGCCTCGGCGCGGGCCTGATCGATGGCGGCCAGCACGTTGGCGTGGGCGAGCTCGATGCCGAGCTCTAGATTGGAGCCCGCCGCCCGGCCCTCACCCAACAGTGTTCCCGTCTTGCTGCGGATACGGGCCCGGGTGTGGGTGCCGCCCCCGTCCACACCGACCCAGTACTCAATCATGCAGGCCTCCGAGGGTGCTCTGCCAGCTGATGGCCAGGGCGAACCAGGCGGCGTGAGGGATCCACTGCTCTCCCCAGCGCCAGTTCTGATCCAGCCTCTCCTTGTAGGCATCCGGGATGAAGGCCACATCCGCCTCGTCGTCGAACCCGGCGGTGATGCCGTTGCAGATCCCGCCGAGGGCATTGGGATAGCCGGCGGTGTAGCTCGGGTTGTTGATGCCGTGCCCCGCCAGCATGCAGGCGTTGAAGGGGTTTTGCCCCAAAATCCAGTCGAGCTGTCGCTGGCCGAAAGTCATCAGGGGCTTGCGCTGCTGCGGCAGCACGCGGGCAGCGGCAAATGTCATGGCGGCCAGGGAGGCCAGGCGGGCGTTCTCCCCCTGCCACCAGTAACCGGATTCGTTGTGGTGGGGCATAAAGAAGCTGATGCGCGCCGCCTCGTCGACGCCCTTCACATATTGGCGGGCGAGGGCGAAGGGATTGCCCGCTTGAGCGGCCAGCGCCAGCTCGGCCGCCAGCGCCTGCTGCACCACGGTTTGCACCCTGGCCTTGCGCTCGGGATCCGGCTCAATCTCCAGATATTCCAGCAGGGCCAGCACCGGCAGGCCTGCCTCGGCGGCGTGATAGTAGGGGCGCGTGCCATCCTCGTTGGCTGACCAGTAGTGACCGAGCTCCGAGTGCGGACGCTGGCGCTGGCACAGCTTGCCGACCCTCTCCCTGGCCTCTCCCAGCCAGCCCTGGCCCAGGGTGCGGGTCAGTTCGATGGCGGCGAGCAGGGCGCAGTAGTCATCTATGATGTTCTCGCAGCCATCGTCCAGATAGGCGAGGTTGTGCTCGCGCAGGTGCAGGTAGCCACGGCTGGCGGCCTCGGCGTAGTGGCTGGCATCGAAATCACCGACCGCAGACTCCCGGGCGGCCCGGGCCAGGGCGGCGATGGCGAGCCCCCCCCCTTGCCGGAACCCCGCCTGCCACTCCTTCGACTTGAGCCCCTGCTGGGTGGCGTAGGCGCACAATTCGCGCTGCTCGGGATCCTTGCTCCACTTGTCGAACAGGGTCATGTAGAAGAAGCCGCTCTCGTCCTGCATCCGGCAGAGGAAGTCCGCCCCGTGCAGGGCCTCGTCGCCGAGCCGTTTGCACAGGTTCAGGCCGTCGATGTCGGTGCGCCCTGAGAGCAGCTCCCGGCACTTGAGCAGGGCCCAGACCACCAATGGGGTCTGCTGGGGGTTGAGGAAGTTTGCGTAGGAGAGGTGGCTTAAGTACTTGCTCATGTCGCCGCTGGCATCGAACCAGCCGCCGCGCACATCCCGGCGCTGATCGCTGCCAAACAGGCGGGCCTGGCGGTCGGCCCTGTCGAAGGCGCCGCTGGCCCGCTGGCCCTTGAAGTAGTGCACCACATCGGAGAGGCAGGCACGGCTCAGCAGCTGGGGGCCGATGGCGAAGCGGGGGGAGCGGGTGACGGAGGGGGCCGCCTCCCCCTCGCTCAGGGTGACGGCCTCCAGCCGGTAGTGACCGGGCTCCCTGAAGGCGCTGAAGTCGGCGCGCCAGAAGCGGCGGCCCTGCCAGCCGGGGACCTGGCCCGCGGCCTGCAGCTCGGTCTCGAACAGGATCTGGCCATCGTCCAGACGCAGCAGCCGCACCCGGCCGCCGAGGGCCTGCTCCGGGGAGCCCTGCAGCAGAGCCACCTTGTGACCGTCGCAGTCGTAGCCCACCTGATTGATCAAGAGTTCCATCGAAGATTGACTCCCCTGGCCTGCCGCAGCAGGCGAGGCGGTTGGCGGGCCTCACAGGCCCGCGGTGAAACGGTAGGCTGGCTCAGTCGTACAGGTAGCAGCGCACGAAGTGGTTGTCGGCGAGCCTAGTCACCGGCGGCAGGCTCTCCTTGCAGCGAGCCATGGCCTGGTGGCAGCGACCGGCGAAGGGGCAGCCGCGAGAGTGCGGGGTCCAGAGCGGGATCTCCCCCTTGCGGCCCCCCTCCAGCTCGGCGTGGATGCTCTTCTCCGGATCCGGTACCGCCGAGATGAGCAGCTGGGTGTAGGGGTGCTGGGGGTGGTGCAGGATCTCGTCTACCTCCCCCCACTCCACCATGTGGCCCACGTACATGACCGCGAGATCTTCCGCCACATAGCGGGCGGTGGCGATGTCGTGGGTGATGTAGAGCATGGAGACGCCGAGCTCGTTCTTCATCTGCTCCATCAGGTTGAGGATGCCGATGCGAATGGAGACGTCGAGCATGGAGGTGGGCTCGTCCGCCAGCACCACTTCCGCCTCCACCGCCAGGTTACGGGCGATATTGACCCGCTGGCGCTGGCCGCCGGAGAGCTGGTGCGGGTACTTGGCCGCCGTCGCCTTGGCAGGGGTCAGCCCCACCTTCTCCAGCAGGGTGTAGACCATGTCCGGCAGGTCTTTCTTGTCGAGCACCTTGCTGTGCAGCAGCAGGGGGCGGGCGATGTGGTGGTAGATGGTGTGGGTCGGGTTGAGCGAACCGAAGGGATCCTGCCACACCATCTGCACGCTCTGGCGGTAGTCGAGCAGGGCAGTGCCCTTGTCGAACTCCTCCAGATCCCGGCCGCGATAGAGGATGCGGCCGCTGGAGAGCTTGTACATCTTGGCGATGATCTTGGCGATGGTGCTCTTGCCAGAGCCGGACTCACCCACCACGGCCAGGGCGCGGCCCCGGTGCAGGTTGAAGGTGATGTCGGACAGGGCCCGCATCTTGCCACTCTTGATGGCATTGGAGTTGACGGGGAAGTCCTTGTAGAGATGCTGGACCTCGATGATGGGGGCGTCGGTTTGGGCGATTTGCATGACAGACATCCTTAACAGCCAGCGGCCTTGTCCAGATAGATCGGAAGATCCTGTTGTTGCTCCGCCGCATCATAGAGGTGGCAGGCGGTCTGTTGTCCCGGCCGGATCTCGGCCAGTCGAGTGTATTCCTGGCGGCAGCGCTCGTGTACCCGGTTGCAGCGGGCCTGGAAGCGGCAGCCGACCGGCACCTCCAGCAGGTTGAGCGGCGTGCCCGGGATCCCCTCCAGCACGGTCTTCGGGCCGTGCAGGGGCGGGAAGGAGTTGCCGAGCCCCCGGGTGTAGGGGTGCAGGGGCGCGCTCAGGATCGCCTTGGAGGGCGCTATCTCGATGAGCTCGCCGGCGTACATGATGCCGATGCGATCGCAGAACTCGACCATGAGGGACAGGTCGTGGGTGATGAAGAGGATGGAGAAGTTGAACTTCTCCTTCAGGGCATAGACCTTCTGCAGGATCTCCCGCTGCACCACCACGTCCAGCGCCGTGGTGGGCTCGTCCATGATCAGTAGCTCCGGGTTGAGGGCCATGGCGATGGCGATCACCAGTCGCTGGCGCATGCCGCCGGAGAACTGGTGCGGGTAGTCCTTGAGCCGGCTCGGATGGATGTCGACGATCTCCAGCAACTCTTTCGCGCGCTTGATCGCCTCGTAGCGGGTCAGGCCGGGGTTGTGGGCCAGCAGCACGTCGCAGAACTGCTCCTCCATGCGCAGCACGGGGTTGAGCGCATTCATGGCAGACTGGAACACCACGCTCGCCTGGCGCCAGCGGTAGCTGCGCAGCCGCTCGTCGCCAAAGTGCAGGATGTTTTCCCCCTTGAACAGGATCTCGCCGCCGCTGATGTAGGCGGGCGGCTTGTGCAGCCTGGCCACCGAGAAGGCGACCGTGGACTTGCCGCAGCCGGACTCGCCGGCGAGGCCGAACACCTCCCCTGGCATGATGTCAAAGCTGACCGAGTTGACGGCGCGCACGTCGCCGTTCTCGGTGATGTAGTCGACGCAGAGCTGGCGCACCGACAGCAGGGGTTGTTGCGAGGTCATGCTGTCTTCTCCTGTACGGCCGTAGCGGTGACTGGGGCTGGGGCGGCGAGTTTCTTCCAGCGATTGAGGCCCTTGTGGGAGCGCAGCTGGGGGTTCGCTATCTCGTCGATGGCGAAGTTGAGCATGGCGAGGCCGGCGCCCAGGGTCGCGATGGCGAAGCAGGGGGCCAGGATCTCCCACCAGGCGCCTACCAGGATGGCGCTCGAGGTCTGGGCGTTGTAGAGCATGATGCCCCAGCTCACCACGGTCGGATCGCCGAGACCCAGGAATTCCAGGGTCGCCTCGGTGACGATGGCGTAGATGATGGAGCCGATGAAGCTCACGCCGATGATGGAGATGAGGTTCGGCAGTATCTCCACCAAAATGATGCGCCAGGCCGGCTCACCCAGCACCTCGGCGGCGATGACGAACTCCTTCTCCCGCAGCGCCAGGGTCTGGGCACGGATCACCCGGGCGCCGTAGGCCCAGGAGGTAAAGCCTATGATGAGGGCAATCACCGTCGGTGACGCCTCCCCGATAAAGCTCGCGAGCACCAGTAACAACGGAAGGTTCGGGATCACCAGCACCACGTTCATCAGGAAGGTGAGGCACTCGTCCACTACGCCGCCGAAGTAACCGGCGGTGATCCCCACCGTGATGGCGAGGGCGCAGACCAGCAGGCCGGCCCCGAAGCCCACCAGCAGGGAGATGCGGGCGCCGTGGGTGAACTGGGACCAGAGATCGTGGCCCATGCGGTTGGAGCCCATCACCAGCTCCACGCTGGGGGGCTGGTGCGGGCGGGCGACCCGCTTGGTGGGCTCGTTGCTGGCGAGCAGCGGGGCGAACAGCGCCATCAACACGAAGGTGACGACGATGGCGAGGCCGAAGGCCGCCTTCTTGTTGCCCAGCAGGATTTTTAAAATAGTCGGCATACGCATCTTATTTGCCTCCTGTACGCAGACGGGGATCCAGGAAGACATAGAGCACGTCCGCCAGGAAGTTGAAGCTGAGCATGGTGATGGTCATGATGAGCAACTGGCCCTGGATGAGGGGGTAGTCGCGGGCGAGAATGCCCTGATAGAGCGTCAGGCCGAGACCGGGGTAGTTGAAGATCACCTCGGTGATGAGGGAGCCGCCGATGACGAACCCCAGCGCCATGGAGAGGGCGGTGACGCTCGGCAGCACGGCGTTGCGGGCGCCGTAGTTGAAGATCACCCGGTTGCTGGAGAGCCCCTTGGCCTTGGCCATGGTGATGTAGTCCTCACCCAGCAGGTTGATCATGTTGTTGCGCATGGTGATGAGGAAGCCCCCCACCTGCACCATGGCCAGGGTGCCGACCGGCATGATGGCGTGCAGCATGATGCTCTTGATGTGCTCCCAGCCAAAATCGGCCTTGATCTCCGGGCTGTAGGCGTAGCCGATGGGCAGCCAGCCGAGGCTGACCCCGAACAGGAAGAGGGCGAGCAGGGAGACCACCACGGGGGGGATGGCCTGCATCACCAGGGTGAGCGGGGAGAGGATGCTGTCCATGCGTCCCCCCCGGTACCAGGCGGCGAAGATGCCGACGATGGAGCCGATGGAGAAGCTCAGAATGGTGGAGGTGCCCACCAGGAACAGGGTCCAGCCGATGGCGCGGCCGAGCACGTCGGCGACCGGTTGCGGGTAGTAGCGCACCGAGGTGCCGAGATCCCAGGTGAAGACGCTCTTCACATAGGTGAGAAATTGGGTGCCGATGGGGCCATCAACGAAGCCGAAGGTGGCTTTGAGGGCTTCCAGGGCGGCGGGTTCCATCATGGCGCCGGCCCGGGCGAACATGACGGAGACGGGATCCCCCGGCATGGCTCTGGGCAACAGGAAGTTGATGGTAGCGGCCACCAGGAAGGCGACCAGATAGAAGGAGAAACGTCTGAGTATAAATCCCATGGTGATACCTTTTACTGCAAGCCTGCCCCGCGCCGGGCAAAGCTACCCCAACCCCGCGAGAGCCGGGGGATGAAGTGAGGGCGGGGAAGAGGGCCCCCCGCAGGGGGCCGGGGAGATTAGCTGTTTGGCTTGAGTGACAACACGTGCAGCAGACGCTCCGGGGTATCCGGGTGTACCTGCGGCTTGGCAACCGGGTTGTCGGCACTGAACCAGCCATTGAAGCGCTTGGTGCTGTACTCGTACCAGGTCGGGTTGTTGAACACAGGGATGATGGTCTGGTTGGCCCCGACACGCTCCTGGATGGCAAACATGATCTCTTTCTGCTTGGCCGCATCGGCGGTCTGGGTGAAGTCGTCGATCAGCTTGTCCAGCGCCGGATCTTTGTAGCGAGGCGCCGCGAAGCGGTTGCCGCGCTCACCCATGTTGCGGGAGTGGAAGGCGGTCTCGAAGTACTTGTGCGGGTTGGCACCGGCGAAGTAACCCTGCAGGGCGACGTCGAAGTCACCGGTGATCAGGTTCTCGGTCCAGACGGTGGCTTCCGGGGTGGAGGTCTTGGCGTTCAGGCCCAGGGCCTGCAGGCCTTCGACCCCGATCTGGACGGTGTTGACCCAGTCGGTCCAGCCGTTCGGTACCAGCACCTTGAACTCGATCTTCTTGCAGCTCGGGGTGTCGAGGAACTTGTCGCCGTCACAGTCCTTGTAGCCCGCCTCTTTCAGCAGTGCCTTGGCACCTTCCAGGTCGAATTTGTTGTACTTGCCGTACTTCTTCTCGACGTCCGGGTTGTCCCAGGAGGCGAACGCCTTGCCGAGGCCGGACGGATACTCGTTGACGGTCGGGTAGCCGTAGCCCGCGATGTCCACCATGGACTGACGGTCCATGGCCATGGAGAAGGCGCGACGGAAGTTGATGTCGTTGAAGGCTTCGTGGTTGCCCGGATTCTTGCTCTGGAAGTTGACGTTGAACGCCACTGTGCCGGAGGCGGGGAACCAGTACTTGTTGTTCTTCGGATCGTTGCCGACGTAGAGGCGCTCGATGTCCGGCACGAAGGAACCGAACCAGTCCACGTCACCCTTCATCACGGCGGCCAGCACCTGGTCGTTGGTGGCCATCTGCGGCATGCGCAGGCAGTCGATGGAGAGGCTGGCGTTATCCCAGTAGTGCGGGTTGCGGCACTGGGTATAGAGCTGGGCGGAGAAGTTGTCCACTTCGGTGAAGGGACCGGTACCGACCGGCTTGTCGTTGGTGAAGGCCACCGGATCCTTGACGGACTTCCACTGGTGCTCCGGCACTATGGGCACCAGTACCAGGTCGTTCACCACGTTGGTGTTCACCTCGGCCAGGTCGAACTTGACCTTGTGATCCCCCAGCTTCTCGACACCCTTGATCTGAGTCCAGATGGAGCGCTCATCCAGCGCCTTGTTGGCCTTGACCAGGTTGAAGGAGAAGAGGATGTCGTCGGCGGTGAAGGCTTCACCATCGGACCACTTGACCCCTTCGCGCAGATCGAAGGTGACGGACTTCAGATCATCGCTGAAGGCATAGTTGGTGGCCAGACGATAGACGGGTTTGCCACCCTGCATATCGTTGAAGATCACCAGCGGCTCATAGATGAAGTGACGGGTAGTGTGCAGCAGACCGGCCTGCAGGAAGGGGTTGAAGTTTTTCACCCATGCGGTTTCCTGCTGGGCAACCAGGGTCAGCACCGTCTTGTTCTCGGCGGCCATGGCTGTGCCGGTCATGCCGGCGAGCAGGGTCCCCAGCATGACTGAGGTAGCGATTTTGGATACTTTGGCAAGCATATTTTTTCCTTTCTTATTGGTCTTCCATGGTTTTGGAATGGAGCACCGATATCGCATGCTTGGACATCGGCCCTCTATGTTGGTCAGGTTTTGCACCCTTGTAGTTGTGTCGTCCAACGCCCTTAGAAAAGCAGAATTAACAGGAAAACAACAACTCTTCATTTCGTCGATATCGTAAAAACCCAAGACGGCTCGTCAATATCGTCAAACTGTGCTTTTAAGCTTTTAAAATTATATGGTTACATTAATTCTCAAGAAACACCAAGTCACCCTTTATGACAGTTCAAAGACGATACTGTGAACTGGATCGTGCTCGTTTTTCCCCCTGGTTGGTGGCTTTTTTTTGAGCATGAAACAAGCAAGCCGCAAAGCACTTCGAGATTGTGCGCTGGGTCACGGAGGGGGCAGAAGGTCATCCCATCCCCCTTCAGGGGTCGAGTCGAGCAGATTGGAATGGAGTGAAACGGATTGAGAGGACGTGTGGTCGGGCTGACCGCAAGCGGTAGGGGTGACCCCAGGGACTGGACGTCGGCGGGCAATAAAAAAGCCAGTCAGCAGGACTGACTGGCTTGTTGGCAGCGGCATGGCTGCCGAGGCGGCTCGCCTTAGTCGATCAGGCTGGCCCAGAGGTCGTACTCGTCCGCCTCGTCGATGCGAACCTTGACCATGTCGCCGGGCTTGAGGTCGGTCTCACCGTTCAGGTAGACCAGGCCGTCGATCTCGGGGGCATCGGCGAAGGATCGGCCGGTGGCGCCCTCTTCGTCCACCTCGTCGATGAGGACTGTCATCTCCTGACCCACCTTGCGGGCCAGCTTGCGGATGGAAACCTGCTGCTGCAGCTCCATGAAGCGCTGGAAGCGCTCTTCCTGGATCTCTGCCGGCACCGGGTCCGGCAGCTCGTTGGCCTTGGCACCCTCGACCGGGCTGTACTTGAAGCAGCCGACCCGATCCAGCTCCGCCTTGTCGATGAAGTCCAGCAGCATCTGGAACTCTTCCTCGGTCTCGCCGGGGAAGCCGACGATGAAGGTGGAACGCAATGTGATCTCGGGGCAGATCTCGCGCCACTTCTGGATGCGCTCCAGGGTGCGCTCGACCGTGCCCGGGCGCTTCATCAGTTTCAGGATGCGCGGGCTGGCGTGCTGCAGCGGGATGTCCAGGTAGGGCAGTACCTTGCCGTCGCGCATCAGCGGGATGACGTCATCCACGTGTGGGTAGGGGTAGACGTAGTGCAGGCGCACCCACATGCCGAGCTTGGCCAGCTCCTCGCACAGGGCCACCATGCTGGTCTTGACCGGCATGCCGTCGTAGAAACCGGTACGGTGCTTGACGTCCACGCCGTAGGCTGAGGTGTCCTGGGAGATCACCAGGATCTCCTTCACGCCGGCCTCTTTCAGGCGCTTGGCCTCGGCCAGCACCTCGCCGATGGGGCGGCTCACCAGATCCCCGCGCATGGAGGGAATGATGCAGAAGGTGCAGCGGTGGTTGCAGCCTTCGGAAATTTTCAGATAGGCGTAGTGACGGGGGGTCAGCTTGACCCCATGGGCCGGCACCAGGCTGGTGAAGGGGTTGTGAGTCGGTTTTTCCACGTACTTGTGGACGTGGCCCAGCACCTCTTCATAGGCGTGGGGACCGGTGATCTCGAGCACCTTGGGGTGGATCTCGCGGATCTGGTTCTCTTTGGCGCCGAGGCAACCGGTGACGATCACCTTGCCGTTCTCGGCCAGGGCCTCGCCGATGGCTTCCAGGGATTCCTGTACCGCACTGTCGATGAAACCGCAGGTGTTGACCACCACCAGCTCCGCATCTTCATAGCTGGGCACCACATCGTACCCTTCGGTACGCAGCTGGGTCAGGATGCGCTCGGAATCGACCAGGTTTTTGGGGCAACCCAAGGAGACGAATCCTACTTTGGGGGCCTGTTTTGTGTTGGACATCGCTCAATCACTCTTAGGTGGCTCTATTATAAGGGCGCGGATTTTACCGGAATGGCTAACCAAAAACTATACAACCGGGGGTCTCTGGCCGAACAATATTTACGGCTTCCTCCCCCCTGCACCGGCCATGAAGAGGGAGATCTCCGCTGGCGCCGGTGACAGTTATCGTCCGATGACGGCAGCCTCACTTCCTCCCGGGGAGGGCGGTGGGAAACGCCAGGGTCGCCATGATGCGCTGGTGGGCGAGCGGCGCAGGTGATTGAGCCACAAGGCATAGTCGTGAACGGGATGCGTTTTGACGTAGGATTAAATCTGATAGGGTAATGACTCGCTGACGAGCAGAAGGAGTAGACCATGAAGAGCCAAACCTGGCTGATTGCCGCCGCCCTGGTGCTGGCATCCCCCCCCAGCCACGCCGACTGGGCCAAGTTGAAGGAGGCCGCCTCCGAGCTCGGCACCGCGGTGAGCGACACCAGCAAGGAGGCGTGGAAGGGGATCACCGACTTCTCCAAGGCGACCTGGGAGTCCGTCTCCACCTGGGGATCCGATGCCTATAACAAGGCGGGGGCTTGGACCGAAGAGAGCGCGGCCACCGGCAAGGAGTGGCTGAACACCGCCGACAAGAAGCTCGACACCATGCTGGAGCCCAAGACCCCCGCCGAGGCGCGTACCGCCCTGGATACCATGGCCGACACCGCCCTGGTGCGGCTGTTCAACGAACAACCCTCCGCCAAGCTGCTGTTTGACAAGGCTTATGGCTATGCGGTGTTCGACTCTCGCAAGTTCTCCCTGATGATCCACACGAACCAGGGCGCGGGGGTGGCGGTCAACCGCAAAACCGGCAAGCACACCTATATGAAGATGTTCGGTGCGGGTCTGGCGGCCGGACTCGGCGGCAAGTTCTATCAGCAGGTGATCCTGTTTGAGGACAAGACCCGCTTCGATGCCTTCGTCAATCAGGGCTGGGAGGCCACCTCGGAGGTAGGGGCCGTGGCGGGCAAGGAGAGTGCCGAGCTCACCGCCAAGTACAATGGCGGCATGGCCATCTACCAGATTGGGGAGAAGGGGCTGCTGCTTGACGCCAATATCTCCGGCTCCAAGTACTGGCTGGACGATGATCTGAACAAGTGATGGTGCAGCCCTTGAGCGGGTGCAGGTTTTTCTGCGATCACAGTGCGGCAACGTCTTTTTAAATCCGCGGACTTGCAGTAAAAAGGGGGCCTTCGGCCCTCTTTTTATGGGCGCATGCTGACAAGGTCCCAGGACAAGGAGAGGATATGGCCCATGAGCCCGAACAGGATGTGATGGCGGCCCAGAGCCGGGAGTGGGACAAGCAGAGCATCTCTCTGCGGTTGCAGGATGGGATCCCCACGGCCTTCTGGGTGTGGGGGGATAGGGTTGCTCCGCTCGAGCCTTGCGTGACGCCCGCTGGCCACCAGGGTCGGTTCGGCTGGGGAGAGGCCGATGAGGCCAGCCTGGCCCTCTCCCACGCCATCATGGTCAAGCTGGTGGCCGTGGGACTGGTGGCTCCCGAGGAGGCGAATGCCAAGGCGCATTATCTGCGCGATGAGGTGCTGGCCAAGTTGCCCGCCGGCGAACACTACGATCTGCACCTGAGTTACCTGCTGCTGCTGCTGGGCAAGCAGCCCTGGCCCGCGATCTGATCCCCGATGGCCGGTCACCACCGGCCTGCTCACCCCGCCGCTTTCACTCTTGATCCCAGCGAATCGCCCTGGTTGGCACCCTTATTGCTTCAAGCCTGTCAGCGTCAATGATTTGTCTGGGGATGAAAGATGGAAATAAGTGCAAGCAGCCTGATGCAAGAGATGCAGGCACTCAAGGTCGAGGCGGGGGCGACCCCGCTGGCCCAGCCCGGTCGCCCGGTCAGCTCTGATTTCGGCCAGATGCTCAAGCTGGCCCTCGACAACGTCAACGAGTTGCAAGGCAGCGCCAACGATCTGCGCACCCGCTTCGATCTCGGCGACAAGTCGGTGGATCTCTCCGAGGTGATGATCGCCGGCCAGAAATCCTCCATCGCCTTCGAGGCGACGGTCCAGGTGCGCAACAAGATGGTCGATGCCTATAAGACCATCATGAACATGCCGGTATAAGCGGCCCATGGCGACTGAGCATCATGAACATGTCAGCAATAAGGACATAAACCGTGGCTAACGATCAAAACGGCGATCTGCTGATCAACAACGAAGGGGCGGCGACCCTGGATGAGCAAGAGCAGAAGAGCTCGGCGCTGGGGTTCCTCTCCAACACGGACGTGCTGCGCCAGATCACCCTGATCCTGGGGCTGACCATCTGTCTGGCCATCGCCGTCTTCATCCTGCTGTGGGGCAAGGAGCCGGAGATGCGTCCCCTCGGCACCTTCAACACCCAGGAGCTGGTCTCCACCCTCGACTACCTCGATCAGCAGAAGATCCCCTATCAGGTGGATGGCAAGAGCGTGCTGGTCAGCGCCGAGAACTATGCGGACATCCGCCTGCGCCTCACCCGGGCCGGCCTCGCCAGCAGCAACGACGTGAGCAACGACGGCGAGTCCATCCTGCTCAAGGACTCCAGCTTCGGCGTCAGCCAGCGCATGGAGGGGGAGCGTCTCAAGCTCAGCCGCGAGCGCCAGCTGGCGAGCGCCATCGAGCAGTTCCAGAACGTGGCCAAGGCCCAGGTGCTGCTGGCCATTCCCAAAGACAACGTGTTCGCCCGCAACGAGCGCAAGCCGAGTGCGACCGTGGTGCTGAGCCTGCGGGGCAGCGCCCTCGGCCAGGGTGAGGTGGACTCCATCGTCGACATGGTGGCCTCCGCCGTCCACGGCCTCGAGCCGACCCGGGTCACGGTCACGGACCAGAACGGCCGCCTGCTCAACTCCGGCTCCCAGGATCCCCTCTCCGCCCAGACCCGCAAAGAGTTTGCGATGCAGCAGAAGCAGGAGCTGGAGTACAAACAAAAAATTGACGCCATCCTGATCCCGGTGCTCGGGGCGGACAACTACACCGCCGAGGTGGATCTCTCCCTCGACTTCTCCCAGCAGGAGCAGACCCGCAAGACCTTCAACCCGGACTTGCCCGCGGTGCGTTCCGAGATGACGGTGGAGGAGAACAGCTCGGGCGGCAGCAATGGCGGCGTGCCCGGCGCCCTCTCCAACCAGCCCCCGGCGGCCTCCAGCATTCCCCAGGAGGCGACCGCCGCGGACGGCAGCGCCGCGTCGAGCGGCCGCTCCCGCAAGGAGGCGACCCGCAACTTCGAACTGGACAGCACTATCAGCCACATCCGGCGCCAGCAGGGCGGCATCCGCCGCATGACAGTGTCGGTGGCGGTGGATTACAAGGCGACCCCGGGTGCCGAGGGTGCCGTCACCCGGGAGCCCCGCACCCAGGCCGAGCTCGATACCCTGCGCCGGCTGCTGAGCGGCGGCCTCGGCTTCGACGTGACCCGGGGGGATACCCTGGAGGTGGTCGCCATCCCGTTCAACCGCCCCGAACTCGAGGCCGTGGCCGACATCCCGCTCTACGAGCAGCCCTGGTTCTGGCGTGCGGTGCGCATCGCCGCCTCTGTGCTGGTCATCATAGTGCTGATCGTCACCGTGGTCAGGCCCATGCTCAAACGCCTGCTCTACCCGGATGCGAGACCGGAAGGGGAGCTGGATCTGGACAACAGCATAGTGCTGGGCGGGGATGACGAGCTCAGCCTGCTGGCGGCCCAGGCGGAAGCCGAGCCCATCTTCGGGGTGCGCGATGGCCACCTGAAGCTGCCGGATCTGCACAAGGATGAAGACTTGCTCAAGGCGGTGCGTGCGCTGGTGGCGAATGAACCGGATCTGGCCGCTCAGGTCATTAAAGAATGGGTAACGAACCGAGATGCCTGAAGAGAACAAGAACCAAGTCACCGGTAACGAGATTACCGACAGCCAGCGCCTGATCCTGGATCAGATGAGCGGGATGGAGATGGCGGCCGTACTGATGCTGAGCCTCAACGAAGAGGACGCGGCCCAGATCTTCCGCCACCTCGAGCCCAAGCAGGTGCAGCGGCTCGGCATGTCCATGGCCTCCATGTCGGATTTCAGTCACGACCGGGTGGCGGCGGTGCATCGTCAATTTATCGACGATATCCAGAAGTACACCAACATCGGCATCGGCAGCGAAGACTTCGTGCGCAAGGCCCTGGTGGCGGCGCTCGGGGAGGATAAGGCCAGCAACCTGGTGGATCAGATCATCCTGGGGTCAGGGGCCCGTGGCCTCGACTCCCTCAAGTGGATGGATGCGCGCCAGGTGGCCAGCATCATCCAGAACGAACACCCGCAGATCCAGACGATCGTGTTGTCCTACCTGGAGCCGGAGCAGTCGGCGGAGATCCTGAGCCAGTTCCCGGAGCAGGTGCGCCTGGATCTGGTGATGCGTATCGCCAACCTGGAAGAGGTGCAACCGGCGGCCCTGCAAGAGTTGAACGACATCATGGAGAAGCAGTTCGCCGGTGCGGCCGGGGCTCAGGCCGCCAAGATGGGTGGCCTCAAGGCTGCCGCCAACATCATGAACTACCTCGACACCAACATCGAGGGTCAGCTGATGGACTCCATCCGCGACTCGGACGAGGAGATGAGCCAGCAGATCCAGGATCTGATGTTCGTGTTCGAGAACCTCATCGACGTGGACGATCGCGGTATCCAGACCCTGCTGCGGGAAGTGCCGGGGGATCTGCTGCAACGGGCCCTCAAGGGCTCCGACGATCAGATGCGGGAGAAGGTGTTCAAGAACATGTCCAAGCGGGCCGCCGAGATGCTGGCGGACGATCTGGAGGCCATGGGGCCGATCCGGGTCTCCGAAGTGGAGGCCGCCCAGAAGGAGATCCTCTCCATCGCCCGTCGTCTGGCGGATGCGGGGGAGATCATGCTGGGGGCCGGTGGTGGCGAAGAGTTCCTATGATGTCCTGGCCTGTCACCCTTGAATTGTCACGCCATATCATCCCGGTGAGGAGTGCTGCCAGAGCATGAATAACAAGAATAACAAGCTGCGCGGTTACGTCAGGCCCGAGCCGGACGAGTTGCCGGCGCAGGCCTGGGGCTGGCCCGAGATGGAGGTCGAGTCCGAGATCCAGAGCAACGCCCTGGGGCTCAGCCCGGATTGGTATCGGCAGGAGCAGGAAGTCGAGACCCCAGACCCCGAGCCCGAGGAAGAACCCGCTCCCAGCATCACGGCCGAGGAGCTGGAAGCCATTAGCCAGGCCGCCTGGGAGGAGGGGATGGCCGAGGGACGCGAGGCCGGTTTTGCCAAGGGGCTGGAGGAGGGCAAGCTGGAAGGCTTGCAGCAGGGCCATCAGGCGGGGCTCGAGCAGGGCAGGGAAGAGGGGCTCGCCATGGGCCGCGAGCAGGTGGAGCAGCAGATTGCCCACTGGCAGGGGCTGGCGGATCGCCTCGCCAACCCCCTGAGCGAGCTGGACGCCGCCGTGGAGCAGCAGCTCATCAGCCTGGTGCAGCAGCTCGCCCGCGCCCTCATCCGTCACGAGGCCGAAACCTCCCCCAGGCTGTTGCTGGAGGCGCTCAAGCAGGGGCTCTCCCTGCTGCCTGCCGCCGAGCACGGCGTCACCCTGATGCTGCACCCGGACGACGTGGCCCGGGTCGAGGAGGCCTTCGGCGCCGAGGAGTGCGCCAGACGCCATTGGCGGCTGCTGGGTGAACCCACCCTCTCCCCCGGGGATCTGCAATTGGCCACCGAACTCTCCAGCATCGATCTGACCCTGGCGGGGCGCATCGAACAGCTGCTGCGCAGCTTCCTGCGGGACAACGCCGACTGATGTCCCCTCGCTACCCGGTGCCGGCTGACCCCACAGTATTTCAGGTGAGGGATGATGAGGTGATGTCAGCCTCCCTCTGGTCATCTATTTTCATCCCTTCGGAGGCCTCATGACTGCGTCCCTGCTCAATCGACTGCAAGCCTACCGGGTGCGCGAGGTCGGCCCCACGCCGCCGGTGGCGGGCAAGCTGACCCGGGTGGTGGGGCTGACCCTGGAGGCCATAGGCTGCCGTGCCGCCATCGGTGCCCTGTGCCGCATCGATACCCAGGAGGGGGCCCTGGAGGCCGAGGTGGTCGGCTTCTCCGGCGATCGCCTCTTCCTGATGCCGAGCGAACAGCTCAAGGGGGTCATCCCGGGTGCCCGGGTGGTGCCCATCACCGAGGAGCACGGCATCCCGGTGGGGATGAACCTGCTCGGCCGGGTCATCGACGGCATCGGCCAGCCCCTGGACGGGCTCGGCCCCATCCTCTCCTCCCAGACGGTGCAGTTCGCCCAGCACCGCATCAATCCGCTCGCTCGCCGCCCCATCCATCAGCCGATGGACGTGGGAGTGCGCGCCATCAACGCCGTGCTCACCGTGGGTCAGGGCCAGCGCATGGGGCTGTTCGCCGGTTCCGGCGTCGGTAAATCCGTGCTGCTCGGCATGATGACCCGAGGCTCGGTGGCGGATGTGGTGGTGGTGGGTCTCATCGGCGAACGGGGCCGGGAGGTGAAGGAGTTCATCGAGGAGATCCTCGGGGCCGAGGGGCGCGAGCGCGCCGTGGTGGTGGCGGCGCCCGCCGATGCCTCGCCGCTGATGCGGCTCAAGGGGTGCGAGACGGCGCTGGCCATCGCCGAGTACTTCCGGGATCAGGGGCTCAACGTGCTGCTGCTGATGGACTCCCTCACCCGTTACGCCCAGGCCCAGCGGGAGATAGCCCTAGCGGTGGGGGAGCCGCCCGCCACCAAGGGCTACCCGCCCTCTGTGTTTGCCAAATTACCGGCGCTGGTGGAGCGGGCCGGCAACGGCAGCGACGGCCAGGGCTCCATCACGGCGTTCTTCACCGTGCTGACGGAGGGGGACGATCTGCAGGATCCCATCGCCGACGCGGCGCGGGCCATCCTCGACGGCCACATAGTGCTGGCGCGGGAGCTGGCGGATGCGGGCCACTACCCGGCCATCGACATCGAGAAGTCCATCAGCCGGGTCATGCCCATGGTCACCTCGCCGGAGCACATGGAGCTGGCGCGCACCTTCAAGCAGTTCTACTCCCTCTACCAGCAGAACCGGGATCTCATCACCATAGGCGCCTACAGCCAGGGTTCGGATCCCCGCATCGATCGGGCCATCATCCAGAAACCCTATCTGGATCAGTTCTTGCAGCAGAAGATGCGCGAGGTCATTCCCTATGACGAAGGCCTGCAATCCCTGCACATGGTCGCCATGCCATTGATGCGTTGAGCCGATAACCCCGCTGGAGTGCCGTGATGAGTAAAGGATTGGAGCTGTTGGCGACCCGATTGGTGGAGGCCGAAAATCAGGCGGCCATGGCGCTGGCCAAGGCCCAGCAGGACCTGAAGCTGTTCATGGATCAGCAGAATGCGTTGAACCAGTACCGCCAGATCTATCACCAGCAGTGGACGGATCGCGGCCTGCAGGGGATCAGCCCTCAACAGAACAGCCAGTATCACGCTTTCATCAACAAGCTGGAGAATGCGGCGACCCAGCAATACGAGGGGGTGCTGCAGGTACGCGAGGCGTTGGCCCAGTGCCGCACCCAGTGGCTGGAGGCGCAGCAGCGGCGCAAGGCCGTCGAGCTTCTGCTGGAGAAACAGGCGGACAAGCTGCGTCTCAAGGCCCAGCGCCAGGAGCAGAAGATGCTGGATGATTACGCCATCCAGCGGCGCTATCACCATTCTGGCCTGTAATTTGCTTCTCTTCGGTCAATAACTCGACTCATCGACCGTCTCAGCTTCTGGCCGAACGGTCATCACCGGATTGTCGTCAGGGATCCCAGCATGATACAGACCCAGTTGCTTACAGCCTCCCCTCAGGCCAAACCGGTCGATGGCGCCGCCACCTCGGTGCTCCCGGCCGCAAGCCGCCTGGGTAGCGAAGGGGATCTGCAGCTACCGGGGGAGGGTCAGGCCGTCTTTGCCGACGCCATGGCCCGCCAGCTCGGGCAGCAGGAGACCGCCCGCCAGGATGGCGCACCGGCGGCCCCCGCGGATGCCAAATCTTTGGCGGCCGACGAGACCAGCCAGACCGCCTCCCAGAAGTCAGAGAAGGCCGACGAGGCCGAGCTTCCCCCCGACGATTTCCTGCAGCAGTTGCAGGCATCATTGGGCCAGGACACCAGCCTGGTGGTGCCCCAGGGGATCACATCCCAGCACCTGACCCCCGCCACCCAGCCGGACGGCAATGACTTGCCGCCCGAGTCGCCATCCATCGAAGGCAGTACCGACAAACCGGTCACCGCCAGCACCGGGCAGCAGGGGACCTCGCCCCGAAGCGGTTTGGCCCAGGGCTCCGAGATAGGGGCGGGCTTGGCACAATCCGGCGATCCGGCCAGTGAGAGCGGCGCCGCAAGCCGTGCGGCAAAGAGCGCGGCGGCCCTGGGCATTGGCAGCGCCGCCGGCTCTGACGCCGATGTCGCTCTGGCCGGCAAGCCGGCCGCCCCCTCGCAGGCGGGCGGGGTCAACCCCGATGAAGAGGCCCCAGATCTGGGCGCTTCGGGCAAGCAGGTCGCCGACAAAGCGGTAGCTGGCAAAGAGACCGGGTCCAAGCCTGAGACTCAGCCCCTGTCTGGTCCCGAGCGAGCCGCACAGCTGGCCAAGATGGCGGCCGGGGATGCCGGTGTGATTGCCGAGAAGGGCGACTCTGCCGAACAGACTGTCGATGGCAAGCAGGCCGTGCAGGCCAAGGCTGCCAGGGTTTTTGGCGAGGGGGTGGCCAGCGCCACCCTGGGGGCGGACAGCCAGGGCGCCCGGGTTGATGGCAAGGCAGAAAGCCGAGCATTGCCAGGGGCACAGGTCTCTCAGAGTGGTGCCACCGCCGCTGCTGCAGGTAGCTATGAGACAGGCGAGGCGCGCCCTGGGGCCAAGACTCGGGAGAGCGGCCCAGCCCAGGCCCCCATGGCCAAGGGGGAGGGGGCCAAGGGCGAGGGAGCCACAAGCGGTCAGACCCCGGTGGCTCAAGCCAGTGCGGCGCCTGTGCCTGACACCTCGACCCCAGAGCCCGAGCTGGCGGCACCGCAGCAGATCCTGGCCCGCCACGAATCCCAGGGACCGCAAGCCTCACTGGCCGCCCTGTCGGCCGGCATCCAGCAGATGGAGAGCACCCCGACCGTGGTGGTCAAGGCCGGCAGCGAGCTCAAGAAAACCGAATTGAAGGGGTCTCTGGACGAGGTTGGCAAGAGCGCGGGGCTTGAGGCCAAGCCCGCCCAGCAGGCCGAATCGAGTTCAGCCACCCAGCAGCAGCTGGCCTCCCAGGGGAGCGCCGAGCAAAAATCCGTCGCCGAGACAGGCGCGAGACGGGAGGCCCAGAGCCTGCCGCACCTCAAGCTGGCCACGCCCGAGACCCCTGTTCAGCTGCATCAGAAGGTGAACTTGATGCTGACGGACAAGCTGCAGCAGGCGGAGATCCAGCTCGATCCCCTTGGGCTCGGCAAGATGAAAATCCAGATCCAGATGGGGGCGGACAGCCAGGCCAACGTCAACTTCGTGGTCCAGCATGGCCAGACCCGGGAGATGCTGGAGCAGGCCATGCCGCGCCTGCGGGACATGCTGGCGGGGCAGGGGATCCAGCTCGGTCAGACCCAGGTACAGCAACAGTCGCAACAACAGTCCCAGCAGCAGGGGCAACTGGCGCAGCAGCAATCCCAGGGACAATCGAACCTGGGGGGGCAGGGCCAGCAGGGGAGCGGTGCCTTCGGTGGCCGAGGCCAGGGAGAGGCCGAGGGGACGACTCACACCCTGAGTCTGCTGGTGGAATCGGCAAACGATGCCGGAATTGATTTCTATGCTTGATGCATTCTTAAGTAAGTTTATGATACCGAACAAGTTTGAGACTAGGGTGGACGAGGGATGGCAGACGATAACGAACTGACGCTGAAGGACCCGGCGGCAGCCAAGAAAAAGAAGCTGATCATGATTATCGCCCTGGCCATTGTGTTGCTGGGGGGCGGGGGAGCCGGCGCCTGGTTCATGCTGTCCGGGGATGACAAGCCAGCGCCACAAGCCGCCGAGGCCACACCCGCAGAGAATGTGCCCCAGCCCTCGCTCTACGTGGGCATGCCTCGCCCCTTCGTGTTCAACGTGGCGGGTGGCCAGCGGGATCGACTGGTGCAGATCAAGATCCAGCTGATGGTGCGGGGCGCCGCCGACGAGACCCTGGCCAAGCAGAACATTCCCCTGATCGAGGGGACCCTGCTACGCGTCTTCAGCGCCGCCAGCGCCGAGCAGCTCATGACCTTCGAGGGCAAGGAGAAGCTGCGCAAGGATTCACTGGAGGAGTGTCGCCGGGTGCTCAACGACCTGGTCGCCACTCCCGTCATAGAACAAGTGTTGTTTACCGGCTTCGTGATGCAGTAACGAGCCGACATAGTCATGGATAAAGGTGAAGCGTGAGCGATCTGTTAAGTCAGGACGAAATTGATGCCCTCTTGCACGGTGTCGATGATGTCGAAGAGGAAGAGTTAGGGGCGGCCGGGGATCCCGGCATCGCCCAGTTTGACTTCTCCTCCCAGGACCGCATCGTCCGTGGCCGCATGCCGACCCTGGAGCTGGTGAACGAGCGCTTCGCCCGTCACATGCGCATCAGCCTGTTCAACATGATGCGACGCACCGCCGAGGTCTCCATCAACGGCGTGCAGATGCTGAAGTTCGGTGAGTACGTACACACCCTGTTCGTGCCCACCAGCCTGAACATGGTGCGTTTCCGTCCCTTGAAGGGCACTGCCCTCATCACCATGGAGGCGCGCCTCGTCTTCATCCTGGTGGAGAACTTCTTCGGCGGTGACGGCCGTTACCACGCCAAGATCGAGGGGCGCGAATTCACCCCCACGGAGCGGCGCATCATACAGATGCTGCTCAAGCTGGTGTTCGAGGATTACAAGGATGCCTGGGCCCCCGTGATGGACGTGGGCTTCGAGTACCTCGACTCCGAGGTGAACCCGGCCATGGCGAACATCGTCAGCCCCACCGAGGTGATCGTCGTGAGCTCCTTCCACATCGAGTTGGACGGTGGCGGCGGCGATTTCCACGTGGCCATGCCCTACTCCATGCTCGAACCCATCCGCGAACTGCTGGATGCGGGGGTGCAGAGCGACAAGGGGGACACGGACGTGCGCTGGAGCAAGGCGCTGCGGGACGAGATCATGGACGTCAAGGTGGAGCTCAAGGCCAAGCTGCTGGAAACCGAGCTGACCCTGCGGGATCTGATGGAGCTCAAACCCGGCGACATCATCCCGGTGGAGATGCCGGAGAACCTGCTGGTCTATGTGGAGGACCTGCCCACCTTCCACGCCAAGATGGGGCGCACCAAGGAGAACGTGGCGCTCAAGATCACCGACAAAATCAAGCGCCCTGACGGGGTCAAGACAGAGATGCATCTGGTGACCCGCGGCGGTGTGCGTATCGATGGCGAAGCCGAGCTGGAAGAGCTCGAGCGTAGCATCGCCGATAAACACTCCTGATTGACGGCCCGTCACTACGGGCATGAAAGCACTATTAAGCAGCAACAAGCAGCATAAGGAATTCGAGATGAGCGGAACCGATGACGAGCAGGATCTGATGGCTGACGCCTGGGCGGCCGCGCTGGAAGAGCAGGTGACGGCCGAGGCCAAGCCTGCGCCCCTGGAGGAGCTCAAAGACGACGCCCCCATCAGTGCCGAGGAGCGGCGCAAGCTGGATACCATTCTGGACATTCCGGTGACCATCGCCATGGAGGTGGGCCGCAGCCAGATCAGCATCCGCAACCTGCTGCAACTGAACCAGGGCTCGGTGGTGGAGCTGGATCGGGTGGCCGGCGAGCCCCTGGACGTGCTGGTCAACGGCACCCTGATCGCCCACGGCGAGGTGGTGGTGGTGAACGACAAGTTCGGCATCCGGTTGACCGATGTCATCAGCCAGATAGAGCGGATCAAGAAACTCAAATGACCCGTTTCCTCGCGCTGATGCTGTTCGCCTCTCCGGCGCTGGCGGAGGGGGTCAATCCCCCCAGCATCACCTCCTGGCTGCTCTCCAGCCTGATGGTCATCGGCCTCATCCTGATGCTGGGCTTCCTGCTCAAGAAGAGCAAGCTCACCAGCGTCATGGGGGGCGGCCAGATGAGGGTGATCGCCACCCTGCCGCTCGGCTACAAGGAGAAGCTGATGGTGGTCAAGGTGGGGGAGCAGCAGCTGCTCATCGGGGTGACCCCCCAGCAGGTCAACTTTCTCTACCGCCTGGAGGAGCCCCTGGATGAGAGCCAGCCCCAGGCCTTCTCCCAGCAGCTCGGCAAATTGATGGGCAAGCATGAAAAAAGCTAACTGGATCTGGTTGTCCCTCGGCCTGCTTGCCCCCCTGGCCCTGGCCCAGGACGGCATGTCGGCGCTGACCGTCAAGACCATGGCGGATGGCAGTCAGGAGTACAGCCTGACCCTGCAGGTGCTGGCGCTGATGACCGCGCTCTCCTTCCTGCCGGCCATGGTCATCATGATGACCTCCTTCACCCGCATCATAGTGGTGCTCGGCATCCTGCGTCAGGCCATCGGCCTGCAGCAGAGCCCCTCCAACCAGGTGCTGATCGGCATCGCCCTCTTCATGTCGTTCTTCATCATGTCGCCGGTGCTGGATCGCATCAACGAGGAGGCACTGCAGCCCTATCTGGCGGAGACCATAGGGCCCAAGGAGGCGCTGGCGAAGGCCGAGCTGCCCATCCACCAGTTCATGCTGGCCCAGACCCGGGTCAAGGATCTCAACACCTTCATGGAGATAGCGAACGTGCAGGTGGACAAGCCCGCCGACGTGCCCCTGCGGGTGCTGATCCCGGCCTTCGTCACCAGCGAGCTCAAGACCGCCTTCCAGATAGGCTTCATGCTGTTCCTGCCCTTCCTGGTGATAGACCTGGTGGTGGCGAGTATCCTGATGGCCATGGGGATGATGATGCTCTCACCCATGCTGGTGTCGCTGCCGTTCAAGCTGATGCTGTTCGTCATGGTAGACGGCTGGAACCTGATCCTGGGGTCGCTGGCCAACAGCTTCGGGCTGGGTGCCGGCTAGCCGGTCCATAGAGAGGAGCCGAGACGATGAGTCCTGAAACCTTTGTCGACGTGTTTCGCGAGGCGCTCTGGCTGGTGACCATCATGGTCTGCGCCGTGATCCTGCCGAGCCTGATGGTGGGCCTGGTCGTCGCCATCTTCCAGGCGGCGACCTCCATCAACGAGCAGACCCTGAGCTTCTTGCCCCGTCTGGTGGTGACCCTGCTGGCCCTGGGACTCGGCGCCCACTGGGGGCTGCAGAGCCTGATGGACTTCTTCCAGCTGATGGTGAGCCAGATCCCCGAGGTGGTGGGGTGAGTCAGGGGTCCCTATGACCTACACCACGGCGGTGATCATGGAGTGGCTGGCGTCCATCGTCTGGCCCCTTGCCCGCATCAGCAGCCTGCTGATGGTGATGGCGGTGTTTGGCAGCCGCCTGGCCCCCGCCCGGGTGCGCATGGGCCTGGCGCTCGCCATCACCTTCATCATCGCCCCCCTCTTGTCCCCCATGCCCAAGGTCGAACTCTTCTCCGTCGGCAGCTTCCTGGTGCTGGGTCAGCAGCTGCTTATTGGCATCGCGTTGGGTCTGATGACCCAGTTCCTGCTGGAAACCTTCGTGATGGCGGGTCAGGTGATCGCCATGCAGACCAGCCTGGGTTTCGCCACCCTGGTGGATCCCATGAACGGCCAGTCCGCCCCCGTGGTGGGCCAGTTCTACCTGATGCTGGCGACCCTGGTGTTTCTGGCGGTGGATGGCCACCTGCTGATGATCAAGATGGTGGTGCTGAGCTTCGAGACCCTGCCGGTGTCGGACAGCGGGCTCTCCCTGCCCGCCATCCGCAGCCTGATAAGCTTCCTCGGGGTCATGTACCAGGCCTCCCTGGTGATGGCCCTGTCGGCCATAGTCGCGCTGCTGCTCATCAACTTCGCGTTCGGGGTCATGACCCGGGCCGCCCCCCAGCTCAACATCTTCAGCATCGGCTTCGCGGTCAGCATGATGTCCGGTCTCTTCATCCTCTGGCTCACCATCGGCGGCTTCATGGGGCACTTCGAAGCCATCTGGGAGCGGGTGCAGGAGACCAGCTGCGAGCTGATCGATGTGCGCTGTTTCGGGGGCCAGAATGGCTGAGCGCACTGAGGGCATCCCCTTGGTCCTGATGGCCGGCCTGGGCGACATGCCGCCAAGTGCGGCCTGCCTCGGAGGTCAGCATGGCTGATACCGATCAGGCATATGGTACCGAACAACCCGGTCAGGTGCCTCCATGCCTGGCCTTTGGCCGGATGAGCCTCTGCCTCCCGCCAGTCGGAGGTCAGCATGGCTGATACCGATCAGGAACGTACCGAACAACCCACGGGCAAACGACTGCAACAAGCCCGGGAAAAAGGGCAGATTGCGCGCTCCAAGGAGCTGGGTACCGCCAGCGTCCTGCTGGCCACCGTCTTTGGTCTCCTGATGATCAAGGAGAGTCTGGCGGGGGCCATGGTCAAGGTGCTCACCACCGGCTTCACCCTGGAGCGGGAGCAGGTGTTCGATCCCAATGCCATGGGGGTCATGCTGCCGACCCTGCTGTGGGAGCTGGCGCAGCCGCTGGGCCTGCTGTTTCTGCTGGTGGCCATCGCCGCCTTCGTCGGCAACACCCTGCTCGGGGGGATGAACTTCTCCTCCGAGGCCATGATGCCCAAGTGGAGCAAGCTGAGCCCCTTGAGCGGCCTCAAGCGGATGTTCGGGGTGCAATCCCTGGTGGAGCTGCTCAAATCCATCGCCAAGGTGGTCTTCATCAGCCTGTTCGCCTGGTGGATGCTATCCAGTCAGTTCAACCATCTGCTGAATCTCTCCCTCGAGGGCTTTCCCGGCGGCATCATAGACGCCCTGGATCTGCTGCTCTGGATGCTGATCATCCTCTGCTGCGCCCTCATCCCCATCGTCGCCATCGACGTACCCTTCCAGACCTGGAACCACACTCGTCAGCTCAAGATGACCAAGCAGGAGATCAAGGACGAGTTCAAGGACAGCGAGGGCAAGCCCGAGGTCAAGGGCAAGATCCGCCAGTTGCAGATGCAGATGGCGATGCGCCGCATGATGGGGGATGTGCCCAAGGCGGACGTGGTGATCACCAACCCGACCCACTACTCGGTGGCGCTGAAATACGATGCGAGCAAGCCGGGGGCGGCCCCCAAGGTGCTGGCCAAGGGCACGGACGAGGTGGCGATGAAGATAAGGGAGATCGCCCGGGAGTACGATATTCCCATCATGGCCTCGCCGCCGCTCACCCGCGCCATCTTCCATGCCACCGAGATAGGGCAGGAGATCCCGGAGGGGCTGTTCGCCGCCGTGGCCCAGGTGCTGGCCTACGTCTATCAGCTCAAGAAGTTCCGCCGTGGCCGCGGTCGCCGCCCGACCCCCATCGCCAAGGATCTGCCGATCCCGCCGGAGTTTCGCAAGTAGCGCCAGCCTTTCTGGCGGTGTGTCGAACGAGCATCCAGGGTCACTGTCACCCTGTGCCGTCAGGGTCTAGAGGTTCGCATCCCTCAGCTCCAGAGGTTCCGCTTTGGCCGCGATTTCCGCCCGTTCCCGATCGCCGAAGGGTTGCCGATCCCCCTGGCGTGTCGACGCTGACGCCGCCATCACCCTCATTGCTGTGCCGGGATTGCCTTGTGGCGCCGCAGATGAGCCACCATGGGGCTGCCGGCCTGTCTTTCGGATTGCCAATATCTGCACCTGCCCGTCTCGGCCCTTCCCGTGCTGCATATTTCACCAACGTCGAACTTCTGACAGCTTTAAAATAAAATCCTTATATATCAATTGATTGAACTTTTGGCTTGATGTTTGCTTTAATCCGCCAACTGGCAGTCGATAGTTGAGAACAACGATGGGATTCAAGGCAGGATTGGGCCGTTTAAAAGAGTACAGGTGGTTGCTTGGCAAGGGGGTGGGGACCCCGTTGCTGGTGCTCGCCTCCCTCGGCATGGTGGTGCTGCCCATCCCGCCCCTGATGCTGGATATCCTGTTTTCCTTCAACATCGCCCTCTCCATCGTGGTGCTGCTGGTGGCCGTCTATACCCGACGCCCTCTGGAGTTCGCCGCCTTCCCCACCGTCTTGCTGATAGCGACCCTGCTACGTCTCGCCCTCAACGTCGCCTCCACCCGGGTGGTGCTGCTGGAAGGCCACAACGGCACCGCGGCCGCCGGTCACGTGATCGAGGCCTTCGGCAACGTGGTGATCGGTGGCAACTATGCGGTCGGCATCATCGTCTTCATGATCCTGGTGATCATCAACTTCGTGGTGGTCACCAAGGGTGCGGGCCGGATCTCCGAGGTGAGCGCCCGCTTCACCCTGGATGCCATGCCCGGCAAGCAGATGGCCATCGATGCGGACTTGAACGCCGGCCTCATCAATCAGGAAGAGGCCAAGAAGCGCCGTCAGGATGTGACCCAGGAAGCGGACTTCTACGGCTCCATGGATGGTGCCTCCAAATTCGTGAAGGGGGATGCCATCGCCGGCATCATGATCCTCTTCATCAACATTATCGGCGGCTTCATCATCGGCATGGTGCAGCACCAGCTCACCTTCGGCGAGGCGGCTCAGGTCTACACCCTGCTCGCCATCGGTGACGGCCTGGTGGCCCAGATCCCCTCCCTGCTGCTCTCCATCGCCGCCGCCATCATAGTGACCCGCCAGAACACGGATCAGGACATGGGCACGGCGGTACTCGGCCAGCTGTTCGAGAATCCCAAGGCCCTGGTGATCTCCGCCGGCATCCTGCTGCTGATGGGGATAGTGCCCGGCATGCCCCATCTGGCCTTCCTGAGCCTCGGCGGCATCGCCGCGGTCGGTGCCTGGTGGCTGCTGCGCCGTGATAAGCTGCGTGCCGCCAAGGTAGCCAGTGGCGAGTTGTTGCCACAGGCGGCGGATCAGCCCCATGAGCAGAAGGATCTGAGCTGGGATGACGTCATGCCGGTGGATGTGATCGGCCTCGAGGTGGGTTATCAGCTCATCCCGCTGGTGGACAAGAGCCAGGGGGGCGAGCTGCTCAACCGGATCAAGGGGGTGCGCAAGAAGCTCTCCCAGGAGTTCGGCTTCCTGGTGCCCGCCGTGCACATCCGGGACAACCTGGATCTCGCCCCGAACCAGTACCGCATCACCCTGATGGGGGTGAGCACGGGCGAGGCCACCGTCTATCACGACAAGGAGATGGCCATCAACCCGGGTCAGGTGTTTGGCCAGATCCAGGGCATCGCCACCCAGGATCCCGCCTTCGGGCTGGAGGCGGTCTGGGTCGCCAAGGAGCAGGTCTCCCAGGCCCAGACCCTGGGCTACACGGTGGTGGACGCCGCGACTGTGGTCGCCACCCACATGAGTCAGATCCTCTCCAACCACGCGGCCTTGCTGCTGGGCCACGACGAGGTGCAACAGCTGCTGGACATGATAGGGAAGCACCAGAGCAAGCTGGTGGAAGGCCTGGTTCCTGAGGTGATCAGCATGGGCAACCTGGTCAAGGTATTGCAAAATCTCCTCAATGAAGGCGTGCCAATTCGCGATATGCGCACTATCCTGCAGACCCTCGTGGAATATGCGCCCCGCAGCCCGGATCCGGAAGTGCTGACGGCCGCCTGCCGTATCGCCCTGCGCCGGCTCATCGTGCAGGAGATCGCCGGCCCCGAACCCGAGTTGCCGGTGATCACACTATCACCAGAATTGGAACGTATATTGCATCAATCCCTGCAAGCAGGTGGGGGAGATGGCGCCGGCATAGAGCCGGGACTGGCGGAGCGGATGCAGCGCTCCCTGGTGGAAGCCACTCAACGACAAGAACTGGAAGGCCAACCGGCCGTGCTTCTGACATCGGGGATACTGCGCAATACCCTGGCGAAATTTGTCAAGAATGCCATTCCTGGATTGCGCGTCCTGTCCTATCAGGAAGTCCCTGATGACAAGCAAATCCGCATCGTCAGTGCGGTAGGACAGGGCTAGTTAGCGGAGATGACGGGTGAAGATTAAGCGGTTTTTTGCCAAAGACATGCGTACTGCGCTGGCCGAGGTCAAGGAGACTCTCGGGCCGGATGCTGTCATCATGTCCAACAAGAAGGTCACCGGTGGGGTGGAGATAGTCGCCGCTGTCGATTATCAGTCCCAGGTACCCGGGCCTAAAGATGCGCCGGTTCGCCGTCAGTTGAACGATGAGAGCGTCAATATCTCGTCTGCGGGCAAGCAGATGACGCGCCAGGCTCCCAAGGAGCAGAACGAATATTACGCCGACACCCTGGCCGCCCTGTTGGCGCGCCAGCAGAAGCTCAACCCCGCCAATCCGGCAGGGGAGAGGGGCAGCAATCAGTCTGCCGGTCTGGTGTCGGCGAGCGCCGCCCCCAAAACCCTGGCGGAACAGGGCCAGTGGGGGACCGCCCCCGAGCCCGCCAAGCCGAGGCCCCGTCCCGCCTCCCCGTCACGTCCGGCTCAGGCCCCCCAGCGGGATCAGGAGATGGAAGGGATGCGCAAGGAGATGGCCAGTATCCGCAAGCTGCTGGAGCACCAGATCTCAGGCCTGATGTGGCAGGAGGTGGAGCGCCGCGAGCCGATGCGGGCCCTGCTCATCAAGGAGCTCAAGAAGATGGGCTTCGACGATGCCTTCGCCGATCAGCTGGCGGGCCTCATCCCGGAAGACATGCCCATCCATCAGGCCATGGCCCAGCTGGCCGAGGTGCTGACGGCCCAGCTCAAGATCAGCGAAGATGACATCCTGCGTCAGGGTGGTGCCGTGGCGCTGCTCGGCCCGACCGGGGTCGGCAAGACCACCACCATCGCCAAGCTGGCCGCCCGCTTCGCCATGAAGTACGGCGCCGAGCAGGTGGCCCTCATCACTACGGACAACTACCGGATAGGGGCTCACGAGCAGCTGCAGACCTATGGTCGCATCATGGGCTGCCCGGTGCGCCAGGTGCGGGATGCCGAGGAGCTGGCCAGTGCGCTCTACCAGTTCCGCCATCGCCGGCTGGTGCTCATCGACACCGCCGGTGTGGGGCAGCGGGATATTCGCCTGACCGAGCAGCTCGATACCCTGGTCAAGAATGCCAAGGTACGCATTCGCAGCTATCTGGTGATGTCCGCCACCTCCCAGCGCCGGGTGATGCAGGAGGCGGTGGATCACTTCCGGCGCATTCCGCTCTCCGGTTGCATCCTGACCAAGCTCGACGAGAGCCTGAATCTGGGGGAGGTGATCAACGTATGCATTCAAAATGCGCTGCCCATCAGCTACATCACCGACGGGCAGCGGGTGCCGGAAGATATTCAAGTTGCCAATGCGGCGCTGCTGGTCGGCGCCGCCATGGGTTCGCTGGAGCGGGAAGCGGAAGACCCCTATTTCTGGGGGGCGGGCTTTGGCGAGACCGAGGATTCGGAGTTTTATGAGTAACATGTATATGGATCAGGCGAGTGGTCTGCGCAAAATGCGTCAAAACAATAGAGTGAAAGTGATCGCCGTGTCCGGAGGCAAGGGGGGCGTGGGCAAGACCAACGTCACCCTGAACGTGGCAGGCGCCATGGCCGCCCAGGGCAAGCGGGTGATGGTACTGGATGCCGACCTGGGTCTGGCCAACGTCGACGTCATGCTGGGGCTGCGGGTACACCGTAACCTCTCCCACGTGCTGGCCGGGGAGTGCACCATAGACGACATCATCGTCGAGGGACCCTACGGCATGATGATAGTGCCGGCCACCTCGGGTACCCAGTCCATGGTGGAGCTATCGCCGGTGCAGCACGCCGAGCTCATCCGCGCCTTCGGGGAGATGAAAACCCAGGTGGACGTGCTGCTGGTGGACACCGCGGCGGGGATCTCCGACATGGTGCTGAGCTTCACCCGCGCCGCCCAGGACATCATGGTAGTGGTTTGCGACGAACCCACCTCCATCACGGATGCCTACGCCCTCATCAAGATCCTCTCCAAGGATCACGGGGTGTTCCGCTTCAAGGTGGTGGCGAACATGGTGCGCTCCCTGCGCGAAGGGCAGGAGCTCTACGCCAAGCTGACCCGGGTGACCGATCGCTTCCTCGACACCTCTCTGGAGCTGGTGGCCTGCGTGCCCTATGACACCAACCTGCGCGCCGCCGTGCGCAAGCAGAAGCTGATCGTCGAGGCCTTCCCCAAGTCTCCGGCGGCCCTGGCGTTCCGCGCCCTGGCGAATAAGGCGGCGAGCTGGCCCATCCCGAACCAGCCGGGTGGTCACCTCGAGTTTTTCCTCGAGAACTTATTGCAAAAGCCGGTCATAGCACAGGAAGACTCCCGTGAATAAAGCCCAAGCATACTTGCGTCATCAGGATTCCTACGTGCTGGTGGAGCGCCATGCTCCGCTGGTGAAGCGGATCGCCCAGCATCTATTGGCTCGCCTGCCAAGCAGTGTCTTGCTGGATGACCTGATCCAGGCAGGTATGATTGGGCTGCTCGAAGCCTCCCGCAACTTTGACGGCAGCAAGGGCGCCAGCTTTGAGACCTATGCGGGCATCCGCATCCGTGGTGCCATGCTGGACGAAATTCGCCGCGGCGACTGGGTGCCGCGCTCGGTGCACCGCAACAGCCGTGCCATCGCCGAGGCCATCGAGAACGTGGAGCAGGCCCACGGTCGCGATGCCAGAGACACGGAAGTGGCGTCCCAGATGGGGGTCTCCCTCGGTGACTACCACGCCATGCTGCAGGACGTCTCCTGCGGCAAGATCATCGGCATCGAGGATCTGGGGGTCAGCGAGGATGTGATCGGTCACCCCGACGACGTCAGCCACGGCGGCTACGACGATCTGGCGGCCGAGCGCTTCCAGGGGGCGCTGGCGGAGCACATCGCCCGCCTGCCCGAGCGGGAGGCCCTGGTGCTCTCCCTGTATTACGACGAAGAATTGAACTTGCGTGAGATCGGTGAGGTATTGAGCGTGAGCGAGTCTCGCGTGAGCCAGATCCACAGTCAGGCCATGCACAGATTGCGGGCCCGCCTGAGAGATTGGAACTTATAAGTGGTTGTACTGGCTACACTGAAACCCAACTCTAAGGCATAATCCGCACCATTAAAGCTACGTTCAGCATCATGTAAGTGAGCCGTCTTGACGGCTCTTTAGGAGGGAATTTTGGACAAGAACATGAAAATCCTCATCGTCGATGATTTTTCAACGATGCGCCGGATTATCAAGAACTTGCTGCGTGATCTTGGGTACAACAACACCCACGAGGCAGACGACGGCAACACGGCGCTGCCGATGCTCAAGAACGGCGATTACCAGTTCGTGGTCACCGACTGGAACATGCCGGGCATGCAGGGCATCGACCTGCTCAAGGCTATTCGCCTGGATGACAAACTCAAGCACCTGCCGGTCCTGATGGTCACTGCCGAAGCCAAGCGCGAGCAGATCATCGAAGCCGCTCAGGCAGGGGTCAATGGCTACATCGTCAAGCCGTTCACCGCCGCCACCCTCAAAGAGAAGCTCGATAAAATCTTCGAACGAATCGGCTAAGGAGTGGCAGGGATGAAGGCCAAAACGAGTGCCATGATCTCCCTCGAGCAGGCAAGGATGCTGGTTGCCCATCTGGAGCGCGAGGAGTTTGAACAGGCCGATACCATTCTCGCCGATGTGTGTGCCCCCAATGCGGCGGCCCTGTTCGACAAGGTGGGGCAGCTGACTCGCCAGTTGCACAACTCTTTGCAGGACTTTCGTCTGGATCCCCGGATCCCGGATCTCGCCACCCACGAGATCCCCGATGCCCGGGAGCGCCTGAGCTACGTCATCGACATGACGGACAAGGCGGCCAACCGCACCATGGACGCGGTGGAGGCCAGCCTGCCCATCGCCGATCGCCTCAATGACAACATCCAGCTGGTGATGCCCAATTGGAATGCCTTGATGAGCCGGGAATTGGAAGTGGGCCAATTCAAGGCGCTCTGCCATCAACTGAATGATTTCATTAAGGCTTCGGAGTCAGATGCCGATAAGTTACGGCAACTGCTGACGGAAATTCTGATGGCACAGGATTTCCAGGATCTGACCGGTCAGATGATCCGCAAGGTGATCAAGCTGGTGCAGGAAGTGGAAACGAAATTGATAGAGATGCTGACCATGTTTGGTGAGGCCGCCGGCGAACATGTCGCCCGCAGCCAGCCCATGAGTGGCATCGAGGCAGAAGGCCCCATCATGAACCCAGAGACGCGGTCCGATGTGGTCAATGGTCAAGATGATGTGGACGATCTGCTGTCTAGCCTGGGATTTTAATGGAGTGACGCATGGCCTTCGAAGTTGATGAAGACATACTGCAAGACTTTTTGGTCGAAGCATCAGAAATATTGGAACAGTTGTCTGAACAACTGGTCGACTTGGAAAAGCGACCCGATGACAAGAATCTGTTGAATGCCATCTTCCGCGGCTTCCATACCGTCAAGGGGGGGGCCGGTTTCCTCTCCCTGACCGAGCTGGTGGACGTCTGCCACGGCGCCGAGAACATCTTCGATATCCTGCGCAATGGCAAGCGAAGCGTCACCGCCGAGCTGATGGATGTGATCCTGCAGGCGCTGGATGCCATCAACGTCATGTTCGCCCAGGTACAGAACCGGGAGCCGACCAGCCCGGCCTCCGCCGATCTGCTGCACGACTTGCACGAGCTGTGCAAACCCGAGGGCCAGGAGCAGTTGCTGACTGCCCGCGCCGCCGCCGTGCAGCAGCCTGAACCAGAACCCATACCCGAGCCCGTCGTGGCTGCGCCGGTCACGCCTGCCGCGGTCAACGGTGGCGGCTCAATCGACGAGATCTCCGCCGATGAGTTCGAGCGGCTGCTCGATGAGCTGCACGGTGTGGGCAAGGCGCCGACCATCTCGGCCTCACCCGTGCTGAGCGACTCCGGCGATATCACGGACGACGAATTCGAGGCCCTGCTCGACCAACTGCACGGTCAGGGTCAGCACGGCGGCAAGCCGGATCTCGCCCCGCTGCAATCGGTTCAGCAGGAAGTGGACGATCTCATCGGTGACGACGAGTTCGAACGCCTGCTGGACGAGTTGCACGGCCGCGGTCAGAGCCCGCAACATAGCATGGCAGCCCCGGCAGCCCCGGCAGCCCCGGCAGCCCCGGCAGCCCCGGCAGCCCCGGCAGCCCCGGTCGCGACCACCTCGCAACCGGCTGCGGCCCCGGTCCAGGCGGCCAAATCGGCCCCCGTTGCCAAGCCAGCTGCCGCCCCCGGGGCGGCCAAGCCCGCCGCTCCCGCCGAGAGTAACGCGGTGCAGAGCGACACCACGGTGCGGGTGGATACCAAGACACTGGACGTCATCATGAACATGGTGGGTGAGCTGGTGCTGGTGCGTAACCGTCTGGTGAGCCTCGGCATCGCCAGCAACGACGAAGAGATGTCCAAGGCGGTGGCGAACCTGGATGTGGTGACTGCCGACCTGCAAGGGGCGGTGATGAAGACCCGCATGCAGCCTATCAAGAAGGTGTTCGGCCGCTTCCCCCGGGTGGTGCGCGATCTAGCCCGTACCCTCAAGAAAGATATCGAACTCATCATGGTGGGTGAGGACACGGATCTCGACAAGAACCTGGTGGAGGCCCTGGCCGATCCCCTGGTTCACCTGGTGCGCAACTCCTGCGATCACGGCGTCGAGATGCCGGATGTACGGGAGAAGGCGGGCAAGCCCCGTCAGGGCACCATCACCCTGAGCGCCTCTCAGCAGGGGGATCACATCCTGCTCTGCATCGAGGACGACGGCGCCGGCATGGATCCGGAGAAGCTGAAGTCCATCGCCATCAGCCGGGGCGTGCTGGATGCCGACAGCGCGGCGCGCATGAGCGATAACGACGCCTACAACCTGATCTTTGCCCCCGGTTTCTCTACCAAATCGGAGATTTCCGATATTTCCGGCCGTGGCGTCGGCATGGATGTGGTGAAAACCAGCATCGTCAGCCTGAACGGTTCCGTACACATCGATTCCACCTGGGGCAAGGGTACCCGGCTGGAGATCAAGGTGCCGCTCACCCTGGCCATCTTGCCGACCCTGATGGTGGAGGTGGGTCAGCAGACCTTCGCCCTGCCGCTCGGTTGCGTGAACGAAATTTTCCACCTGGATCTGAAGAAGGCCAACATGGTGGACGGCCAGCTCACCATCATAGTGCGCGACAAGGCCATCCCGCTGTTCTATCTGCACAAGTGGCTGGTGCGTGGCGCCAAGTCTGCACGCCAGGACACAGGCCACGTGGTCATCGTCCAGATTGGCACCCAGCAGGTGGGCTTCGTGGTGGATAACCTCATCGGCCAGGAAGAGGTGGTGATCAAGCCCCTGGACAACCTGCTGCAGGGGACCCCAGGCATGGCGGGTGCCACCATCACCAGCGATGGTGGTATCGCCCTCATTCTGGATGTGCCCAGCCTGCTCAAGGCCTATGCACGTCGTCACTGATCGGTTTGGCCCAAGGAGTTAGAAAAAGCACGATGGCAGTCAAGGTATTAGTGGTCGACGATTCGAGTTTCTTCCGCCGCAGGGTGAGCGAGATCATCAATCAGGATCCCCTGATGACGGTGATCGACACGGCCCAGAACGGGCGGGAGGCGGTAGACAAGGCGCAGCAGCTGCGGCCCGATGTCATCACCATGGACATAGAGATGCCGGTGCTCGATGGCATCAGCGCCGTGCGCGAGATCATGGCCAAGTGCCCGACCCCCATACTGATGTTCTCCTCCCTGACCCACGACGGCGCCAAGGCGACCCTGGATGCCCTGGATGCCGGTGCCCTCGATTTTCTGCCCAAGAAATTTGAAGACATCGCCCGTGACAAGGACGAGGCGGTCAGCCTGCTGCAGCAGCGGGTCAGGGAGATATCCCGCAAGCGCTTTCTGATGGCGGCCAAACCCAGGGCCCCCGAGCCCGTGGCGCGCCCCCTGGTTGGTGGTACCGTCAGTTCTAGCGCCGCTACTGCTGCCGGGCGTCCCGCCGAGCGGATGGCTGAGCCGCGGGCGCCGGGTGTGCCCGCCAGCTTCAAGCGCAGCGGCAAGAGTTATCAGCTGGTGGCTATTGGCACCTCCACCGGCGGGCCCGTGGCCCTGCAAAACGTGCTGACCAAGTTGCCGGGGGATTTCCCGCACCCGATCCTGCTCATCCAGCATATGCCGGCGACCTTCACCGCCGCCTTCGCCGCTCGCCTCAACGGCCTGTGCCAGATAGGCGTCAAGGAGGCCGAAGACGGTGACGTGCTCAAACCCGGTCACGCCTACCTGGCTCCCGGCGGCAAGCAGATGCTGCTGGAGGGGCGCGGTCCCGGCTCGCGGATCCGCATCCTGGAGGGCAATGACAAGGTCAACTACAAACCCTGCGTCGACATCACCTTCGCCTCCGCCGCCAAGATCTACGGGGACAAGGTGCTGGCCATAGTGCTGACCGGCATGGGTGCCGATGGTCGGGATGGGGCCCGCCTGCTCAAGGAACAGGGGGCCACCATCTGGGCGCAGGATGAAGCCTCCTGCGTCGTCTACGGCATGCCCCAGGCGGTCGCCAAGGCGGGCATAGCGAGTGAATCCCTGCCACTGGACAGGGTCGCCCAGCGTATCCTGGTCGAGTTGGGCCGCTGAGCATGGGCATGCTCGGCCTGGTGCTGGCATTGGCTGCCCTGGCGATCGCCCAGTGGTGGCACGGGGGCAGCCTGCTGACCCTGCTGGATGGCCCGGCCTTCGTCATCGTGGTCGGCGGTACCTGGGGGGCGGTGATCCTGCAGACCCCCCGCAAGTACATGCTGGCGGCCCTCAAGCAGGCCCGCTGGATGCTGTTCCCGCCCCAGTGGGATCTGGCACAGCAGGCCGAGCGGCTGCAGACCTGGGCACAGTTCGCCCGCCAGCAAGGCCTGCTGGCGCTGGAGAACCAGGCGGAGGAGGAGCTGGAGCCCTTCACCCGCCAGGGGCTCACCATGATAGTGGACGGGGTTGCCATCGAGGATCTGCGCCGCCTGCTGGAGGCGGACATCGACATCGAACAGGAGCGCAACGAGCATGCGGCCCGGGTGTTCGAGGCCATGGGGGGCTACAGCCCCACCATCGGCATCATAGGGGCGGTGATCGGCCTCATCCAGGCCATGTTCCACCTGGAGGAGCCGGGTACCCTAGGCGCCGGCATCGCCATCGCCTTCGTCGCGACCATCTACGGGGTGGGGTTTGCGAACCTCATCTATCTGCCCATCGCCAATCGTCTGCGGGCATTCCACTACCATTACGGTCTCTATCAGGAGATGACGCTGGAGGGGCTGCTGGCCATCGCCCACGGGGAGAACGGCCTGCAGGTTGAACGGCGGTTACGGGCTTACCTGAAGGGAGAGTAGCCATGCGCAAGCGCTATCGTTTGCACCTGCAGGGACGAGAGCATCTCGACCGCTGGCTGGTCTCCTACGCCGACTACATGACACTCATCTTCGCCCTCTTCGTGGTGCTCTACTCCGTCGCCATCGTCAACAAGGAGCAGTATCGCGCCGTCATCGAGGGGATGACCCAGGCCTTCAACCAGGTTCCGCGCAGCGACGGCCTGCTGGAGGGGCAGGGCAAGTCTTTGCTGGATCAGCCGGTGTCGGCGGCCCCCAGCCTGCTGGAGAGCCAGGCGTCTCCCGCCCCGTCCCTTGCCCCCATCACCGGGACCCCGATCCAGCAGGATGGGGCCTCCCTCGCCACCATAGACGTACAGTTGCAGCAGACCATGGGCTCTCTGGTGGAGGCGGGGGTCGTCAAGATCACCCAGGATGACAACTGGCTGACGGTGGAGCTCAGCGCCGGCCTGCTGTTCAACAGTGGCAGCGCCTTCCTCGGCCCCAACGCTGCCCCCGTGCTCGATACACTTTCAGGTATTTTGAAGCCGGTCGATAACTATGTCAGGGTGCGGGGCTATACGGACAACGAGCCGATCCACAACGAGATGTTCAGCTCCAACTGGGCGCTCTCGGCGGCGCGAGCCGAGGCCGTGCTCGGGGCCCTGATCACAAAAGGGATAGTGCCCCAGCGCCTCGCCTACGAAGCCTATGGGGAATTCTCCCCCTTTGCCGATAACAGTACCGAGCAGGGGCGACTTCAGAATCGCAAGGTGGTGGTCGCCATATCCAGGTTCGCCTGGGTACCATCCGCCCCCGTTGCTCCCCAGGCGCAGGCCCCGGCAACGACGACACCAGCTGTGGTGGACAGTGAAGATGTCAGGGTGGTGACGCTGCCTGGTGGCGGCATACGCATAACAACAAGACAGGATTGATACATTGATCGTTTGGACGGTAGCCAATCAGAAAGGTGGAGTCGGTAAAACCACCACAGTGGTTTCCCTCGCGGGCATTCTGGCTCAGAAGGGCCAGCGCGTGCTGCTGATCGACACCGACCCTCACGCCTCCCTGACCTCCTATCTCGATTTTGACTCGGACAGGCTGGAGGGGACCCTGTACGAGCTGTTCCAGGCGGCCAAGCCGAGCGCCGAGCTGGTCAATCGCATGACCCTCAAGACCAAGTTCGAGAACATCAGCCTGCTGCCGGCCTCCATCACCCTGGCGACCCTGGACAGGGTCATGGGCAACCGGGAGGGCATGGGGCTGGTGCTCAAGCGGGCGCTGCTGCGGGTGCAGGATCAATATGACTATGTGCTCATCGACTGTCCGCCCGTGCTGGGGGTGATGATGGTCAACGCCCTGGCCGCCTGCGATCGCATCCTGGTGCCGGTGCAGACCGAGTTCCTGGCCCTGAAGGGACTGGAGCGGATGATGAAGACCTTCGAGATCATGCAGCGCTCCAAGCGGGACAAGTTCCGCTACACCGTGATCCCGACCATGTTCGACAAGCGTACTCGCGCCTCCCTGATGACGCTGCAGTCCATCAAGGAGCAGTATGGCGAGGCGGTGTGGAATGCCGTCATCCCCATCGACACCAAGTTCCGGGATGCCAGCCTGCTGCACATCCCCCCTTCCATCTATGCGCCGGGCAGTCGTGGCACCTATGCCTATGAGACCCTGCTCAACTATCTCGACGCGCTGGAGCGTCAACGGACCCATGAGGTGACAGCATGAGAGAGACCACCCAGGTTCGGGCCATGGATGATTACTTCCACTCCTTGCTGCTGGACGATGCCCTGCTGCGGGAGAGCCTGGAGGATGAGGCGCCGGCCGCGCCGGTCTTGCAGCGGCAGCCGGTCGTGCACAGCGAGGTGGTGGCCCCCTATCGGGAGGCCGATGCCAGGCTGGAGCAGTTGAGCGAGTTGCTGGCCCAGGTGGGTCAGGTGCAGGACGAGATGGAGGTGCTGAGCCATGAGGAGACTCATGTCGAGGCATTCCAGCTGGAGGCCAGCGAGCAGGCCCTGGTGGAGGAGGTCCAGCCCGAGTTCATCCCCGCCATTACTCCGGCCATAGTAGAGCCCGTCACCGCGCTGGTGACCGAGCCCGAGGTGGCTTTGGCGGCCGAGGTGGCGCCGGCCCCCTCCCAATGGGAGAATCTGGACACAGGCAACGAGTTTCAGGCCCTCTTCTTCGATGTGGCAGGGGTGACCTTCGCTGTGCCTCTGACCGAGCTCGGCGGCATCCATCAGCTGGGGGAGGTGACCTCCCTGTTCGGCCAACCGGCCTGGTATCGCGGCATCATGGCGTCCCGGGAGCAGAAGATGAACGTGGTGGACACGGCGCTCTGGGTGATGCCGGAGCAGACGCTGGAGGTCCCCGAATACAAGTATCTGATCATGCTGGGAGAATCCCCCTGGGGCCTGGCCTGCCATCAGCTCAAGGGCACTGAGTTGCTGCGCCGGGATCAGGTAAAATGGCGCCATCAGGAGGGCAAGCGCCCCTGGCTGGCGGGCATGGTCAAGGAGAAGATGTGTGCCTTGCTCCACGTCAGGGAGCTGCTGGTGCTGCTCGGCCGTGGTGTGAACATTGAAGGTCGCTGATAACATCGGCACTTGCGTGATTTTATTGCTAATTTTACCCGTTGACGGGTTCATAAAAGGATCAGGAACATGACAGACAAGCGCAATATCGCCCAGAATCTGGCGGAAGACGAAGTGCTGCAGTGGGTGACCTTCCAGTTGGAAAACGAGACCTATGGCATCAACGTGATGCAGGTGCAGGAAGTGTTGCGCTACACCGAGATCGCCCCCGTGCCCGGTGCCCCCGACTATGTGCTCGGCATCATCAACCTGCGCGGCAACGTGGTGACCGTCATCGATACCCGCTCCCGCTTCGGCCTGCCGGCCGGGGACGTGAGCGAGAACTCCCGCATCGTCATCATAGAGGCGGAGAAGCAGGTGATCGGCATCATGGTTGACAGCGTGGCCGAGGTGGTCTATCTGCGCTCCTCCGAGATCGATGCCGCCCCGGCGGTGGGCACCGAGGAGAGCGCCAAGTTCATCCAGGGGGTGAGCAACCGCGACGGCCAGTTGCTGATCCTGGTGGATCTCAACAAGCTGCTCTCCGACGAAGAGTGGGAAGACATCGGCTCCCTCTGATCGGGGCTGAGGGCAGGAGAGTGAGCCACTTTGGCTCCCTCTAACACAGAGGTGATGGTTTGATGATTGAATTTGCCGCCTTGGGGTTGTCTTTGCTGGCGCTGGTGCTGGCCCTTTACGGGGTATTGGGTCTGCGCCGAGCCCGGCAAGAGTCCGAGGCCAGGGTCGAGACGCTGCAGGGGCAGCTCGAGAGTCTGCGCAAGCAGATGATGGAGCTGCACACCGGCGCCATCGGCATGGGTCAGCGCCTGCAGTCGGCGGAAGGGGCCATGCAGAAGATCCAGGACAGCCAGCAGGAACTGACCCTGCAGGATCCGGAACGCCGCCTCTACAGCCGCGCCGCCAAGATGGTGGAGCTCGGCGCCGATCTCGACGAGGTGATGAGCGAATGCGAGTTGCCGCAGGCAGAGGCCGAGCTGCTGATCTCCCTGCGTAAGGGCCGCTCCTGAATCCAGAGGGGGAGGCGCCCGCTTCCCCTTTATCCCTGCCATAAAATCCCGCGCCATGGCGCGATCTTCCCCACAAATCCTGTTGATAATCGGCATCTTTGAAAAGACGCTCAGCAATCCTGTGTTAATATGCAGGCCGCCTCATTCTCGATGATTGACTCCTCATGCTGCTTCAAGCCAACAATCTGAGCTGCGTGCGTGAAGATCGCACCCTGTTTGAACACCTCACCTTCAGGGTGACGGCTGGCGATCTGGTGCAGATCGAGGGCCCCAACGGGGTCGGCAAGACCAGCCTGCTGCGGCTCCTGACCGGACTCTCCCAACCTTTCGCGGGGGAGGTGTGCTGGAACGGGGAGGATATCCGCCGCTGCCGCGACGAATACCATGCCAATCTGCTCTATCTGGGTCATCAACCCGGCGTCAAGGCAACCCTGACCCCCCTCGAAAACCTCGCCTTCTACCAGAAGCTGCACAGCACAGAGGCCACCTCCGTGGACTTGTGGCAGGTGCTGGCCCAGGTCGGTCTCGCCGGTTTCGAGGATTATCCCGCCGGTCAGCTCTCAGCCGGTCAGCAGCGGCGCGTGGCCCTGGCCCGGCTCTGGCTGTCGGACAAACCGGCGCTCTGGATCCTGGATGAACCCTTCACCGCCATCGACAAGCAGGGGGTCAAGGTGCTCGAACGCCTGTTCCTGGCCCACGCGGATCGGGGTGGCATAGTGGTGCTCACCACCCATCAGGATCTGACCCTGATGCAGGGGCGCCTGAAGACCCTCTCCCTTACCCCCTTGCTGCAGGACTGAAGGATGCTCAGCGCCGTATTCACCCTGATCCAGCGGGAGCTGCTGATGGCCCTGCGCCAGCGCGCCGACATCTTCAACCCGCTCTGGTTCTTCCTCATCGTCATCACACTGTTTCCCCTCGGCATAGGGCCCGAGCCCCAGTTGCTGGCCCGCATCGCCCCCGGCATCATCTGGGTGGCGGCCTTGCTGGCCGCCATGCTCTCCCTGGAGCGACTGTTTCGGGACGACTTCAGCGACGGCGCCCTCGAACAGATGATGCTGATGCCCCATCCGCTCGGGTTGCTGGCGCTGGCGAAAGTGATCGCTCACTGGTTGCTGACCGGTCTGCCCCTGCTGCTGGTCTCCCCGCTGCTCGCCATCCTGCTCTCCCTGGACATGAAGACCTATCTGTCCGTGGTGGCGACCCTGGCCCTGGGCACCCCGGTGCTGAGTCTGCTCGGGGCGGTCGGGGTGGCGCTGACGGCGGGACTGCGCAAGGGCGGGGTATTGCTCAGCCTGCTGCTGCTGCCGCTCTATATCCCTGTGCTGATCTTCGCCACCTCCGCCATCGACGCGGCCAGCATGGGCATGCCCTATGCCGGACAACTCGCGATCCTGGGGGCCATGCTGGTGGGGGCCCTGACCCTGACGCCCCTGGCGATCTCGGCGGCACTGCGGGTCAGCGTCAACTGATTAATTACTGAAAAAGGCTTCTTTGAGGCCTGTTTTGAGAACCTATAGTTGAGATAGATCAAGGGGATGGCTGCTTATCGCTTTCGGGGGATATGATGTTTCCCGGCAGTGGGTATGGTAGGCCTCGCCACTAAAAAATTAATAACTGAAAGGTTTTGTGAGCTATGTGGAAATGGTTGCATCCTTATGCAAAACCCGAGCGAGCCTATCGGCTGGCGGGGACACTGCTGCCCTGGTTTGCGGTGACGAGTCTGCTCGCCTTCATCATAGGCACCGTCTGGGGGCTGGCGTTTGCCCCCTCGGATTACCAGCAGGGTGACTCCTTCCGGATCATCTATATCCACGTGCCCTCCGCCATCCTCTCCATGGGGGCTTATTCCACCATGGCGGTGGCCGCCTTCATCGGCCTGGTGTGGCAGCTGCGCATGGCCGACATGACGGTGGCAGCCATCGCCCCGGTCGGCGCTGTGTTCACCTTCATCGCGCTCTTTACCGGCGCCGCCTGGGGCAAACCCATGTGGGGCACCTGGTGGGTCTGGGATGCCCGTCTCACCTCCGAGCTCATCCTGCTGTTCCTCTATCTGGGCGTCATCGCGCTCTACAACGCCTTCAGCGACAAGGTGGTGGCGGGTCGTGCCGCCGGCATACTGGCGCTGGTGGGGGTGATCAACCTGCCCATCATCCACTACTCGGTGGAGTGGTGGAACACCCTGCACCAAGGGGCCACCATCACCAAGTTCGACAAACCCTCCATCTCCCCCGAGATGCTGTGGCCGCTGCTCATCATGATACTGGCGTTTTCGGCCTTCCTCGGCGCCCTGACCCTGATGCGTTTTCGCAATGAACTCTTGATGCGGGAGTGGCATCGCCCCTGGGTCAAAGAGATTGCCGAGCAGGAGAAGTAAGCATGCACTTTGCCTCGTTCAGTGACTTCCTGGCCATGGGGGGCTACGCCTTCTACGTCTGGCTCTCTTTCGGTCTGACCTTGCTCTGCCTGGTCGGCATCGTCATTTCCACCCGAATGAAAACCCGCGCCCTGATCGGCGAACTGCGCAACAAGCAGGCACGGGAGGAGCGCCGCAAGGCGGCCCAGCAGATGGAGAACACCCTATGACCCCGAGACGCAAGAAACGCCTCACCATCATACTGGCGATCAGCCTCGGCCTCGCCAGCGTGATCGGGCTGGTGCTCTACGCCCTCAGCCAGAACATCGACCTCTTCTATACCCCGAGCGAATTGGTAGAGGGCAAGGGGCCGGACAAGATCAAGCCCGAAGAGGGACAGCGTCTGCGCATCGGTGGCCTGGTGGTGCCGGGTTCCGTGGTGCGGGATCCCCAGAGCCTCAAGGTCTCCTTCAAGCTGGTGGACAACGGCGGCCACATGGTGACGGTGGAGTTTGACGGCATACTGCCGGATCTGTTCCGCGAAGGGCAGGGCATAGTCGCCCAGGGTAATCTCAAGGATGCCAGCACCGTCAGCGCCTTCGAGGTGCTGGCCAAGCACGACGAGAACTACATGCCGCCCGAGGTGGCCGATGCCACCAACGGCATGCACTTCAAACCCGAGTACACCGAGGCGCAGTTGAAGGGAGCCAAGCAATGACCCCCTCCTTCCTGGCGTCGTTTTCACCGTTTCTCGCCCGTGAACAGGTTCAGGTCGCGGCTCGATTGAAAGGAGCTCAAGCATGATCCCTGAACTCGGGCAATTCGCCCTGATCCTGGCCTTCGCCACCGCCCTGCTGCTGGGCAGTTATCCGCTGCTCGGGGCCAAGTGGGGGCGCCTTGGCATGATGTCGGCGGCCCGTCCGCTCGCCTATGCCCAGTTCCTGTTGTTGCTGCTCTCCTTCCTCTGCCTGACCTGGGCGTTTGTGGACAACGACTTCACGGTGCAGTACGTGGCCACCAACTCCAACAGCTTGCTGCCGCTCGCTTACCGTATCTCGGCGGTGTGGGGGGCTCACGAGGGCTCCTTGCTGCTGTGGGTGCTGACCCTGGGTGGCTGGACCGCCGCGGTGGCCCTGCTGAGCCGCAGCCTGCCGCTCGATGCGGTGGCGAGGGTGCTCGGGGTGCTCGGCCTCATCTCGGTGGGCTTCACCGCCTTCGTGCTGTTCACCTCCGATCCCTTCACCCGGACCCTGCCGTACTTCCCGGTGGATGGGCGTGACCTCAATCCGCTGCTGCAGGATCCCGGCCTCATCTTCCACCCGCCCATGCTCTACATGGGCTATGTGGGCTTCTCGGTGGCCTTTGCCTTCGCCATCGCCTCCCTGATGACGGGGCGCCTCGACGCCACCTGGGCGCGCTGGTCCCGCCCCTGGACCATGGCCGCCTGGGTGTTCCTGACGCTGGGCATAGTGCTCGGCTCCTGGTGGGCCTATTATGAGCTCGGCTGGGGCGGCTGGTGGTTCTGGGATCCGGTGGAAAACGCCTCCTTCATGCCCTGGCTGGCGGGCACGGCACTGCTCCATTCGCTCTCGGTGAGCGAGAAGCGCGCCACCTTCAAGGCCTGGACCGTGCTGCTGGCGCTATCCGCCTTCTCCCTGAGTCTGCTCGGCACCTTCCTGGTGCGCTCCGGCGTGCTGGTGTCGGTCCATGCGTTTGCCTCCGACCCGACCCGCGGCCTCTTCATCCTCGGCTTCTTGCTGGCGGTGATCGGCAGCTCCCTGCTGCTGTTCGCCTTCAAGGGCTCCCAGGTCAAGAGCCACGGCAAGCACGAACTGTGGAGCCGGGAGACCCTGCTGCTCGGCAACAACATCCTGCTGGTGGCGGGCCTGTTGACCGTGCTGCTCGGCACCCTGTTGCCTCTAGTGCACAAGGAGCTGGGTCTCGGCAGCATTTCCATCGGCACCCCCTTCTTCAACCACATCTACAGCTGGCTCATCATCCCCTTCGCCCTGCTGCTGGGGCTGGGCCCCCTGTTCCGCTGGCGCCGCCAGGAGCTGGGTGAGCTCAAGGGCAAGGTGGTATTGGCCCTGGTGTTGAGCCTGGCCGCCGCTATCGGGTTGCCATATCTGTTTGCCGAGGCGTTCAAGCCCTGGGCGGCGCTGGGCATCGGTCTCGGTGTCTGGATCATCGTTACCAGCGTGCAGGAGACCTGGGTGCGCGCCACCCACAAGCACAGCTTTACTACCGGGGTGCGCAGACTTGGCAACAGCCACTGGGCCATGATCCTGGGTCACGTTGGGCTCGCGGTCAGCATCATCGGCATCGCCTGCACCCAGAACTACAGCATCGAGAAGGATCTACGCATGCAGGCCGGCGATCGGGTGCACTTTGCGGACTACGAGTTCGTCTTCACCGGGATAGCCGAGAAGAACGGCCCCAACTACGACGGCTTCAAGGGCGTGCTGGAGGTGCACAGGGATGGCAAGCAGGTGGCCACTCTCAAGCCCGAGAAGCGGATGTACACCGTCAGCCGCATGCCGATGACCGAGGCCGCCATCGATGCGGGCATCACCCGGGATCTCTATGCGGCGCTCGGCGAGCAGCTCGACAACGGCGCCTGGGCGGTGCGCATCTACTACAAGCCGTTCGTGCGCTGGATCTGGTTCGGCGGCGTCTTCATGGCCATCGGCGGCGTGCTGGCGATGCTGGACAAACGCTACCGGTTCGGTCGTCGTGAAGAGGAATCCAAGCCATGAGCCGTAAAACCTGGTTGTTTCTGCTGCCGTTCATCATCTTCCTGATGGGGGCCGTCTTCCTGTTCAAGGGGCTCTACTCCGATCCGACCAAGCTGGAATCCGTGATGGTGGACAAGGAGGTGCCCGTGTTCACCCTGCAGGACATCTATGATCTCGACAAGCAGCACGACAGGAGCATCCTCAAGGGGCGCCCCATGCTGCTCAACGTCTGGGCCACCTGGTGCCCGACCTGCTACGGGGAGCACACCTACCTCAAGCAGTTGGCGGGGCAGGGGATCTACATCGTCGGCATGAACTACAAGGACGAGCGGGACAAGGCCATCAAGTGGCTGGCGGAGCTCGGCAACCCGTATCAGATCAACCTCTACGATCCCGATGGCATGCTGGGGTTGGATCTCGGGGTCTACGGCGCCCCCGAGACCTTCTTCATCGACAGCCAGGGCATCATCCGCTACCGCCACGTGGGGGACGTCAATCCCGAGATCTGGGCCTCGACCCTCAAACCCATCTATAACGCCATGAAATAAGGGAGCGACCGATGAAAACGCTTATTGCGTCCTTGCTGCTGATGGCGGGACTGTTTGGCGCCGGTCAGGCCCGCGCCGCCATCGATGTCTACACCTTCGACAGCGACGCCCAGGAGCAGACCTTCCGCGAGCTGACCAAGGAGCTGCGTTGCCCCAAGTGTCAGAACCAGGACATCGCCGACTCCAACGCCGGGCTCGCCAAGGACCTGCGTGACAAGACCTACCAGATGGTGCGGGACGGCAAGAGCAAGGAGGAGGTGGTAGATTACATGGTGGCCCGTTACGGCAACTTCATCCTCTACGATCCCCCTCTGATGGCCTCGACCCTGATCCTCTGGCTCGGCCCATTGCTGGTCATCGTCATCGGCACCGCTACCGTGGTGGTGCGAAGCCGCCGCCGTGTTCCCGCCACCGAACAACGGCCCGAGCCTACCCTGAGCCCAGAGGAGCAGGCCCGGCTGGCCGCCCTGCTCAAAGAGGAAGAGAAACAATGACCGCATTTTGGATACTGGGCGCGGCCCTGCTGGTTTTGGTCAGCCTGGCCCTGATCCTGCCGCTGTGGCGGGGTGAGGGTCGCCAGAGCATCAGCCGCTCGGCCCTCAACAAACAGCTCTATCGCCAGCGCGTGCTGGAGATAGGCGAAGAGCGCGAGCAGGGGGTGCTGGCGGAGGAGTCGGAGTCCTTGGTGGAGCTGCAGCGCAGTCTGCTGGACGACATCCCAGACGTGGAGCAGACCGCCCGCGGTGGCAAGAGTCTGATCTGGATCCCGGGTGTGCTGGTGCTGGTGGTGGTGAGCGTCGGCCTCTACTTCAAGCTCGGTGCCTGGCAGGAGGTGCAGCGCTGGCAGGATGCCAGCAGCCGCCTCGGGGAGCTCAGCAACCGCATCCTGGTGGAGCGCGACAGCGAGGTGACCGAGCAGGATCTTCTGGACTTCACGCTGGCGCTGCGTACCCGTCTCAAGGACGAGCCGAACGACTATCGCGGCTGGCTGCTGCTGGGTCGCCTGACCCTGGATGGCAACGACCCCGAGATGGCCCGTGAGGCGCTGGAGCGCGCCTATTCGCTCGCACCCCAGAAGGCCATGGTGGCGGTGCCCTATGCCCAGGCCCTGATGATGACAGGAGATGAAGCCCAGGCGGATCGCCTGTTGCAGGCGGCCATCGCCCAGGATCCGGCCAATATTGAGGCACGCTCCGTCTATGCCTTCATGGCGCTGCAGAAAGAGGACTTCCAGACAGCCCTGAGTCGCTGGCAGGCCATGCTGCCGCTGCTGGAGAAGGGATCGACCCGCTATGTGATGGTGGAGCGTTCCATCGAGTATGCCGAGCAGCAATTGCGCCAGCGTGGCATCACCGTGGCCCCGGCGCCAGTGGCGCAGGGTGAACAGGCCGGTGCGCAGGCACAAGCCCAGGTGCTGACGGTGAAAGAGGGGGAATACCCGCTGTACATCACGCTGGCCCCCGGCATCCAGATGCCGGAGGATGCCCATCTGTTCGTGTTCGCCGTGATCCCCAATGGCCCGCCCATGCCCATCGCGGTCAAGCGTATCCCGGGCCCGGGCTTCCCGCTGACCCTGTCGCTGGGAGATGGGGACGCCATGATGGAGGGGAGCAAGCTGGCCGCCTACCCGGAGCTGCAGTTCAAGGCGCGACTCTCCCGGGGTGGCAACGTCATGAACAAGGAAGGGGCCTTCGAAGGGGTCTCGGTGACGGTACCGACCACCACCATTCCTTCAGCGCCGATTGACATCCGCATCGATCACGCCCTCTAATACCCCCTTGGCCCGGCCCCGGGATGGGGCGGGCCACCTATAATTCAGACTGATTCATTATAAAAGCTTAGGATTATCATATGTATCTGCGTTCAGGAGCATTGGCAGTGGCGCTGCTGTTGGGGGGCTGTGCGGGTGGCCCTCCCAAGCCGGGCCCAGAGAGCCTGGATCTCGAAGAGACCCCTCATCGTCCCGAGGCCACCAGCACGGCCAGCGATCCCCGTGACCCCTTCCAGGGGGCCAACCGGGCCATGTGGGCGGTGAACTACGACGTGCTCGAGCCCTATGTGGCTCGCCCCGTGGTGCACGGCTACGCCCGCTATGTGCCGCAAGGGGTGAGGGACAGCATCGAAAACTTCGTGGACAACTTCGACGAGCCGAGCAGCATGGTGAACCACCTGCTGGTGGGGGATCTGCCGGGGGCGGGGACCAACCTGGGTCGCTTCACCATCAATACCACCCTGGGTCTGTTCGGCTTCTTCGACGTGGCCAAGCATGCGGGCCTCGCGCGCAATACCCTGGAAATGGATACCGTACTCGGCAAGGCGGATATCGGTGATGGCGCCTACGTCATGGTGCCCGTCTACGGCCCCACCACCACCCGGGAGCTGGTGGGGGACACCATCGATACCATCTACTTCCCCTATGCCCTGCTGACCTTCCCGATGAAGTTTGTGCACTGGGCACTGGATGGCCTCGGCACCCGCTCCAAGCTCATCGATCAGGAGCGGATCATCGACAACGCGCTCGATCCCTATGCCCTGACCAAGGACTTCTACCTGCAGTACAACGACGGCAAGGTGAGCGGTCGCCAGCCTGAGCTCAAGGATCAGAAGCCTCAGGAAGATGACAGCAACCTGGATGATTATCTCGACGAGATAGACCAGTAAGCATCAGCTGCATGTGAACAAAGAGGGCGCCTGCGGGCGCCTTTCTTGTTGGAGAGCGGCCATAAAAAAACGCCCCGCGATGCGAGGCGTCTTGGCAAGTACCGGGCTTATCAGGCAGCCAGGTTCTTGGCCACGAATTCCCAGTTGACCAGGGCCCAGAAGGTTTCCATGTACTTCGGACGCAGGTTGCGGAAATCGATGTAGTAGGCATGCTCCCACAGGTCGACGGTCAGCAGCGGGGTGGTCCCGGCTTCGGTCAGCGGGCAGCCGGCGTTGGAGGTGTTGACGATGGCCAGGGAGCCGTCGGCCTTCTTCACCAGCCAGGTCCAGCTTGAGCCGAAGTTGCCGATGGCAGACTTGGTGAAGGCATCCTTGAACTCGGCGAAGGAGCCGAAGGCCTTGTTGATGGCATCGGCCAGGGCGCCGGTTGGCTCGCCACCGCCGTTCGGGGAGAGGCAGTGCCAGTAGAAGGTGTGGTTCCAGATCTGGGCGGCGTTGTTGAAGACACCGCCGGTGGAGGTCTTGATGATCTCTTCCAGAGATTTGCCTTCAAACTCGGTACCCGGCACCAGATTGTTCAGGTTGACCACGTAGGTGTTGTGGTGCTTGCCGTGGTGATATTCCAGGGTTTCCTGGGAGATGTGCGGTTCCAGAGCATTGATTGCATAGGGCAGAGCGGGAAGTTCGAATGCCATTTTCTACTCTCCATTGGCTGGACCGTGCGACAGCGACGGTTGCAAGACATTGCGTACTCTTTTCTATATCTGAAAAGAATTGTTGTTAAAATAGGGGGCCGGATGGCCCAAAGCCCATCGATTGTAGCAGTATCAAAGATGGGCTAACAACTCTTGATTCGTGCCATGACCTGGATCAACGGGGCGACTATTGATGCGTCTCTTCTTCCATTTCTCCCGGTTTGCCAGTTTGTGCTCCGCCCGGTTTGCAGTAGAATGAGCGCCGAAATCGCTCTAGTGAGGCATCTATGGAAACTATCGAAAAGATCAAACAGCAGCTGGCTGAAAATCCCATCATCCTTTACATGAAGGGTTCCCCCAAGCTTCCGAGCTGCGGTTTCTCTGCCCAGGCTTCCCAGGCCATGATGTCCTGCGGCGAGCCCTTTGCTTACGTCGACATCCTGCAAAACCCGGACATCCGTGCCGAGTTGCCGAAGTTTGCCAACTGGCCGACCTTCCCCCAGCTGTGGGTGGAAGGGGAGCTGATCGGCGGCTGCGACATCATGATCGAGATGTTCCAGGCCGGCGAGCTGCAGACCCTGATCAAGGAAGTCGCCGCTAAGCACAAGCAGGATGATGCCGCCGCCGAATAAGGCAGCAGCCCATCGTGCAGGAAAGAAAACATGCAAAAAGGGGAGCCAATGGCTCCCCTTTTTTATAAGGCATTCTCACTCAGGGAGAGATCAGCCCACTTTACCGCTTCTTGATAAACACACTTCTAGTTGCCGTTCTGCAGCCCTTACACTTGCTTTCCAAAGCGTGAGTTGGTTCAGCATGATTCTCTCCTGAACCGTATTTTCCATCCTCACAAGAACGCGTTGCCTCGGCCTATTGGCGAGATGTTTGTCGGTATATCGTTAGCCAGCTGAGCCAATCGAATGGCCTCTATGCCGCTTCAGTAGCTATCAGGGTAGCGTTGGAACTGGGATAGCATATTTGGATTCACGCGATTGTATGAGGCGCTATAACGCCCCATACAATGCGAGCTTGATATGATCCGGCTGGCTCAGGCGAAGAACCAGTAGCCGCGGTTGACCAGCCGGGTCAGCAGTTGCAGGAAGCCGGCCTGATCGGCGAGCCCCACCATGTCGGCCTGGGTGATGATGTCCTTGTCACACAGCAGGGAAATGGCGGCTGCGTCCTCGCTTTGCAGGGTCCAGGCTTCGCCGTCGATGTAGCAGACTTGGGCTTCGCCGCTGAACCAGACGGATCGCAGGCCCGGTACCTTGATAGCGGGCTCGCCCTGGGTCAGCAGATCGGCGATTTCCTCGGCGCTGTAGTCAGGCTCGATCGGATTCACGTCCAGGTCATGTTTGGCCTCGGAGATCATGGTGCCGAACCACTCCTTGAAGAGGGTCTCGTCATCCAAGGCCTGCTGCATCAGCTCGCGCAGACGGTGCAGCTCGTGGGGCTGGATCTCGCCGTGGCGGGCACGGGGCTTGAGATCCGCATCGCCGTAACGCTCGGTACGCACCTCGTTGTCGATCAGGTGATCGGCAAACGAAGAGATAAGCGCCTTGGCATCCGGCGCGCGGAAGCCCACGGAGAAGTTCAGGGAGGGCTCGATGGCGTAGCCCTCGTGGGGGAATCCAGGCGGGATGTAGAGGATGTCGCCCGGCTCCATGATGACGTCGATGATCGCCTCGAACGGCTCGCAGTGCAGCAGGGCCGAGTGGGCGGCGAACTCGTTCAAGGGTTTGGCATCGCCGACGCGCCAGTGGCGCTTGCCCTGACCCTGGGTGATGAAGACGTCGTAGTTGTCGATGTGGGGACCGACACCGCCGTGGGGGGTGGAGAAACTCACCATCACATCATCGAAGCGCCAGCCCGGAATGAACTGGAACGGCAGCGCCAGTTCATGCACTTCCGGGGCCCAGTGGTTGCAGGCCTGCACCAGTACGGTCCAGTTCTCTTCCCCCAGGTGATCGTAGGATTCGAAGGGACCGTGGGCCGCCTCCCACTTGTTGTTGAAGCGGGTGACCAGGCGAGATTCAATCACCTCTTCCATGGCCAGGCCCGCCAGCTCGTCCGGGCTGATGGGATCCTGGAAATTCTTGAAGCCGCCCTTGATGAGCAGCGGGCGCTTCTGCCAGTGATGCTCGAGGAAGTGAGCGATATCCAGATTGAGTTCGTACATGGTGCTTCTCGTATCTTGTGAGAGATCTTGCCCAAATCGGGCTTGGGAAAGGTCTCTCGGGATCCTGTGGGATGAAAAATAGCAGGGGCCCCGCCGCCATGGCTGGGCCCCTGTCCGTCGGTATGACCGCTTACTTCAGCAGATCCACCAGACGCTGAGCCTCGCCGATGTAGTTGGCCGGGGTCAGCTTCTTGAGCTCTACCTTCACCTCTTCGGGCAGTTCGAGGGTGTCGATAAAGGTGCGCATGCCTTCGGCGTCGACGCGGCGACCACGGGTCAGCTCCTTGAGCTTCTCGTAGGGCTTCTCGATGCCGTAGCGGCGCATCACGGTCTGAATGGGCTCGGCCAGCACTTCCCAGTTGCCGTCCAGATCGGCGGCCATGGCATCGCTGTTCGCTTCGAGCTTGGAGATCCCCTTCAGGGTCGCCTGATAGGCGATCAGGGAATAACCGACGGCGACGCCCAGGTTGCGCAGCACGGTCGAGTCGGTCAAGTCACGCTGCCAGCGGGAGATGGGCAGCTTGCTCGCCAGATGCTGGAACACGGCGTTGGCCAGACCCAGATTGCCTTCGGAGTTCTCGAAGTCGATGGGGTTGACCTTGTGGGGCATGGTCGAGGAGCCAATCTCGCCGGCGATGGTGCGCTGCTTGAAGTGACCCAGGGAGATATAACCCCACACGTCCCGATCGAAGTCGATGAGGATGGTGTTGAAGCGGGCCATGGCGTCGAACAGCTCGGCGATGTAGTCGTGGGGCTCGATCTGGGTGGTGTAGGGGTTCCAGGTCAGGCCCAAGGAGGTGACGAACTCCTCGGAGAACTGGTGCCAGTCAACCAGGGGATAGGCGCTGACGTGGGCGTTGTAGTTGCCGACCGCACCGTTGATCTTGCCCAAGATCTCGACCGCCATGATCTGCTTGTACTGGCGCTCCAGGCGATAGGCGACGTTGGCCATCTCCTTGCCCATGGTGCTCGGGGTCGCCGGTTGGCCGTGGGTACGGGACAGCAGCGGCATATCGCGGTACTCATGGGCCAGGCGCTTGAGCTCGCTGATGAGTTTCTCGCAATAAGGCTTGATCACCTCTTCACGGGCGGTCTTGAGCATCAGGCCGTGGGAGTTGTTGTTGATGTCTTCCGAGGTGCAGGCGAAGTGGATGAATTCGCTGATGGCGGCGAGCTCGGGGTTCACTTCCACCTTCTCTTTGAGGAAGTACTCCACCGCTTTCACATCATGGTTGGTGGTGCGCTCGATCTGTTTGATGCGGGCGGCGTCGCTCTCGTTGAAGTTGCTGACGATGCCGTCGAGCAGGCTGCTCGCGGCTGCGCTCAGGGCAGGGACTTCCGGGATCCCGGCGTGGCTTGCCAGTTTTTGCAACCAGCGCACCTCGACTTCGACGCGAAAACGCAGCAGGCCGAATTCGGAGAAGATAGGGCGCAGGGCATCGGCCTTGTCGCCATAACGACCGTCAATCGGGGAAACAGCAGTCAGCGCGGACAGCTCCATGGGGTTAACTCCTGATGTGTGTGGGGGTTAGCACTCTGCCCACGATCTTGCTGCGATGTCGTGATCAAGGCTCATACACTGCTCGGAATCCTCATTTATCGACATAAACTCCGGTTCCTGCGCGGTTTTTCACCTTGCTGACGACCTCTCGCGACAGGTCGTGCGCCGATTTTTTAAAAACGTTTGGCCAGTTCCACCATCTTCTTGCGAGCGAAGATGATCTGGGTGCGGCTGCCGCCAAGCTGGCGCCACAGCACCACGGCGCGGATGCCCGCCAGCAGCAGGGCACGCACCTTGTGCTGTACCAGTGGCTGCTGCAGGAACAGCGGGGTGCCCGCTACCTGGATCCTGGGGCCAATCGGGCTGATAAGATCGCTGTAGATGCTCGCCATGTTGGCCAGGATCTGCTCGTCGAGCAGATCGAAATGCTGTTGCTGGCGACCGATCTGGCTGATCCGCTCCCCCAGCATGTTGAGGATGTCCTTGCGCTTGGCGAGCTTGCGCTCCAGCGCGATCAGGCTCACCACGTAACGGGTCAGCTCGGCGTTCTTCTGGCTGCCGTCGGCACCGAGTTGCTCCACCAGGGCGCGGTAGCCGTCGCGAATGGCGAGGTGGCTGCCGAACACTTCCAGCGGTTGCTTGGGATTGGTCACCAGCACGCTTTGCAGACTCTCGCGCAGGGAGGCCTCGTCGCAGGTGCCGTCACGGGCCACCTTCTGCACCAGGTAGGCCGCCTGGCAGATGCCGGCAAAGGCCATTGTTCTGTCTTGGAATTTGTCGCTCATATATTCAGGGCCCTCGTTGTTCATTTACACCGGGTGGCTGAAGCGCTGCTCTATGATGCCGCCGCCCAGGCACTCTTCCCCGTCGTAGAAGACGGCAGACTGGCCCGGCGTCACCGCGGCCTGTTTCTCGTCGAAGATGACCCTGATGGTCTCATCGTCGATGGGCTGGATGAGGCAAGGAATGTCTTCCTGGCGGTAGCGGGTCTTGACGGTGCAGCGGCGCGGGGCGCGAATGGGGGTGCGATCCACCCAGTGCAGCTGGCTCGCGATCAGGCCGTCGGAGTAGAGACGGGGATGTTCCCCTTGCGCGACGATCAGGGTGTTGCGATCCACTTCCTTGTCGACCACGTACCAGGCCTCTTCGGTGGCGTCTTTGCGACCGCCGATACCAAGGCCCTTGCGCTGACCCAGGGTGTGATACATCAGGCCCTGGTGCTCGCCGATCACCTTGCCATCCACAGTTTCGATGGGGCCAGGCTGGGCGGGCAGGAATTTCGCGAGGAAGTCCTTGAACTTGCGCTCACCGATGAAGCAGATGCCGGTGGAGTCTTTCTTCTTGGCGGTGATGAGATCGAGCTGCTCGGCGATGCGGCGCACCTCCGGCTTCTCCAGATCCCCGACCGGGAACAGGCTCTGACCCACCTGAGCTTCGCTCAAGGTGTAGAGGAAGTAGCTCTGATCCTTGTTGCCATCGAGACCGCGCAACAGGCGCGGGCGGCCCGTGCTGTCGTCACGGCGCACATAGTGGCCGGTGGCGATGTAGGTGGCACCCAGCTCCTCGGCGGCAAACTCCAGGAACGCCTTGAACTTGATCTCCTTGTTGCACAGGATATCCGGGTTCGGGGTGCGCCCCGCCTTGTACTCCTCGAGGAAGTGCTCGAACACATTGTCCCAGTACTCGGCGGCGAAGTTGATGGTGTGCAGCTTCATGCCCAGTTTGTCGCAGACGGCTTGGGCGTCAGCCAAATCCTGGGAGGCAGAGCAATACTCGTCCGTGTCGTCTTCTTCCCAGTTCTTCATGAACAAGCCTTCGACCTGATAGCCCTGCTGCTGGAGCAGGTAGGCCGAGACGGAAGAGTCCACACCGCCGGACATGCCGACGATCACCTTGATTTGGCTGTTGTCTGTCATTGCGTGTTGTTACCAGTTCGTTTAAACGGGGCGTATTCTACCAGAGTTTTGCGCCCCCGGTCACATCTCACTGCGTGCGGCTTTCCATGAAGAGTCGCGACAGGAAATCGTTTTTCTATCGTCCTATCCGCCGAGGCTAAATAGGTGCCAAATGGCCTCATATAAAGGCCTTGAGTGCGGATAGAGGCAGTCGAGTACCCCCCAGATAATCCTGGATGCACTGCCACACCAATGGGCTTCGCAAGGCCGGCTTGCACTCGGCTATCTCGTCCAGGGTGAGCCAGTGGCAGGCCAGCACGTCCCCGTCGGGATCCTCTGGATGGTGCCGGCCCGGCGCCTTTTCAAGGTCGAAGATGACGGCGGTGCGCACGAAGGTGGCCTCGCTGTCCGCCGGCTTGTAGAGATAGACCCCGAGCCAGGTGGTGGGAGGCGCGGTCAGACCCGTCTCCTCCTTCAGCTCGCGGCAGGCGGCCTGGATGAGATCTTCACCCGGTTCCACATGGCCGGCGGGCTGATTGAAGCGGCGCCGCCCCGCAATCTCCTCTTCCACCAGCAGGAAGCGGCCCTGCCAGTGCACCAGGGCAGCCACCGTCAGGCGACTCAGCAGGGGGGGATGATCTGTCATAAGGACTCCTTGTCGCTTGCTGTTATTCAGGACTGGCCGTTGCCGCTGCGAGCCGGGCGACGGGCCGTGCCACGGCCCGGGCTGCGGGGCTTGCCGGCCAGGGGCCGGGTGGGACTTGGTTTGGTACCATGCTGACCGTGGTTTTTGGATGAGCGATCAGCAGGTCCCGCTGCCTTGTCTCCTCGGTGAGGGGTGCCGGCACGCGGGAGCACCGCTAGTTCGGGGGCGGGCAGGGCGCGGCTCTGGCCGGGGGCCAGACCGTCGAGGGTCCACTCCCCGATGGCGTAGCGGATGAGGCGCAAGGTGGGGTGACCGATATGGGCGGTCATGCGCCGCACCTGGCGGTTGCGCCCCTCCACTATCTTGATCTCGAGCCAACGGGTGGGGATCTCCTTGCGCTCGCGGATGGGCGGGTTGCGCGGCCACACAACAGGCTCTTCCATGATCCGCGCCCCGGCGGGCAGGGTCATGCCGTCGTTCAGTTCCACCCCGGCCCGCAGGCTGGCTAGGGACTCTTCACTCGGTATTCCTTCCACCTGCACCCAGTAGGTCTTGGGGGTCTTCTCCCCCGGCTGGGTGAGACGGGCCTGCAGCTTGCCGTCGTTGGTGAGCAGCAAGAGCCCTTCGCTGTCGCGGTCCAGCCGGCCGGCGGCATAGATGCCGGGCTCAGAGATGTAATCCTTGAGGGTCTCGCGTCCCCCTTCGTCGGTGAACTGGCAGAGCACCATGTAGGGCTTGTTCAGCAGCAGCAGCTTGCGATCCGCCGGCGCTACCTCGGGTTTGCGCTCGCTGTTCCCGGCGCGCACCCTTGGCGTGACCGTGGCCATCTTGGCGGCGCGGTCAGTGCCGCTAGGGCGGGCGGAGAGGGAGAGACGGGGACGGCTTGGTTTCATCGCAGGCATACCAAAAACAGGGGATGGGGGATTGTAACACAGGGGGTTGACGTGGGGATGAACGGGAGCGTGGGGCCTGAGTGCTCAGCTGAGCAGGGCGTCGATGACGATGGCCTGGCGGGCGGGTGCCGTGCCGGCCTTGAGCAGGGCCGTGCTCACCACCTCGTCCATCAGGGCGCGGGCCAACCGGGTGAGGGGGCGCAGTTGCTCGGGGGCGAGCCCGGCCGGGATCGCCAGCAAGATGATGGCTTCCACCGGCCCGAGGGCCGAGCCCCACTCGATGGGCTCGGCGCAGCTGAGCAGCGAGAGGGAAGGCTGGCGGATGGCGGGGCTGATCACGTGGGGCATGGCGAGGCCTGGCCGTATGATGGTGGGGGCGAGTCGCTCCCGCTCGTTGATGGCCTGCTCCAGCGCCGGCCTGTCTCGCACCAGCTCGGCGGGCAGCAGATCCACCAACACCCTCAGCGCCAGGGCCTTGTCGAGGGGAACGCTGGCGTGACCGAGCTGGGACTGGGTGAAGCAATAATCGGGCTGGCGCTGGCACAGGCGCTGCTCGGCCTGAAGCGAGGTGCAGGGTCTACCCAGGGGTTGGCCCAGTTCCCCGCACCAGCAGGTGAAGGCCATGTGGGCGAGCTCCGCGTCCAGCCCCTCTATCTGCAACTGGCAGAGATCCCCGGGCTGGGTGGCCAGGGTGAGCAAGGCGAGCTGATTGGCCGCCCCCACGCTCTGGCGGCGAGTCACATTGACGAGCTGGACATGGGACTTGAACAGTCCCGCCAGTCGGCAGAGCTGCTTGGCCTGGGTGATGGTCAGGCCCTGACGACAGCAGAAGGTGAGCTCGCGGCTGAGCATCAGGCGCCCGCGGTGGCGGCTTTGAGCACGGCGGCGGCGTCCAGCAGCACGGATTCCAGCGATACCTGGCGCAGGGGGCAGCCGGCGAAGCGCTCCTTCTGCTCGATCTCGATGTCGGAGGCGATGAGCACCAGCTCCGCGCCGGCGATGTCCCGGGCGGTCAGCACGTTCTCCAGCCCCATGGCCCCCTGGGTCTCGACCTTGATCTTGAGTCCCAGCTTGTCGGCGGCTTTTTGCAGCGCCTCGGCGGCCATGTAGGTGTGGGCTATGCCGGTGGGGCAGGCGGTGACGGCGAGGATCTTCATGGGCTCTCACGGCAAATTCGGGTGGGGCAACACAATAGCGCCAAGGGGACGGTTTTGCCAAAGGGGGGCCGCAAAAGTGGGATCTTGGCGGCGCTCTGGCGCCACTTTGGGCAAGGCATGGCGCCATTTGAAGGCGATGGCTGCACCATAAAAAACGGCCCGCCAGAGGCGAGCCGAATGCACACAACGGAGTGAAACTTGGTTATCAGGCGGATTGGGTCGCCAGTTCAGCGGCCTTCATGTCGCGCTTGATGCGGCGGATCTTGCGCTCCTCGGCCACGGCCACGCAGGCCATCAACACCAGGCAGGCGGCGGCGGCCATGTCCAGCGCCGCGAAGGTGCCGTCCCAGCCGGTCAGGCCGAAGATGGGGGTGCCGTCGGCGATCATGCCAAGGCCCAGCTTGGCGAAGCTGTCACCGATGAGGTAGGCGAAGGTGCCCTTGACCCCGTCGGCCACGCTGATGCCCTGCTTCGGGACGAAGCCCACGGCGGCGACGCCGATCAGCAGCTGCGGGCCGAACACCAGGAAGCCCAGCAGGAAGAGAGAGCCCAGGAACATGAACTGGGTGGTGGCGTGCTGGTAGAGCCCCAGGGTGGCGATGATGAGCGCCAGGGCCACGCAGGCCACCAGGCCGCGGCGACCGTTCGCCAGATCCGAGAGATAACCCCACATCAGGGTGCCGACCAGGGCGCCCACTTCGAAGAAGGTGAAGCCCTGAATGGCCACGTCCTTGGAGAAGCCGAGCTCCTGGTGGGCGTAGACGGTGGACCACTGGTCGATGCCGATGCGCACCACATAGAGGAAGATGTTGGCGAAGCAGAGCAGCCAGATCACCTTGTTCATCAGCACGTATTTCACGAAGATCTGCCACTTGGTGAGCTTCTGCTCCTCGGTGGCGACATCCTCTTCGCTCGCCACTTCGTCAAACAGCTCCTCCACCTTGCCGAGGCCGTAGGATTCCGGCGAATCGCTGCCAAAACGCAGGCCCACGAAGCCGACGATGAGGGCGATGATGGAGGGGAAGATGAACATGCCGAGCACGTTGCCGTCGAACAGGTAGTTGGCACCGAACAGCGCCACCCCGGCGGCACCGGCGCCCCCCACGTTGTGGGAGAGGTTCCACATGCCGAGGTAGGTGCCGCGCTTGTTGCGAGGGGTCCACTTGGTGATGGTGGAGTAGCTGCAGGAGCCGCCACAGCTCTGGAAGAAGCCGCTCAGGGCATAGAAGAAGATCATGAAGTAGAGGCTGAAGCCCGTGCCCCCCATGCTGGCGCTGAAGCCCAGCATGCACAGGGCGGAGAGGATCAGCATCAGCGGCAGGAACTGCTTGGTGTTCTTGCCGTCGGCGTAGTAGGAGACGATGGTCTTGCCCACCCCGTAGGTGATGGAGAAGCCAAGGCCGATCATGCCGAGCTCGGTCATGGAGAGACCGTACTCCTGGATCATGTCGTTCTGCGCAATGTTGAAGTTCTTGCGGATCAGATACATGGTCAGGTAGCCGATGAAGACCACCAGATAGGATTGCATAAAGGGCTTGAACCAGAGCTTGCGCCGGGCTTCGACCGGCAGGTCCAGGGTGGGGACCCGGACCTGTTCGAGCAGTTTCAACATCTTCGTTCTTCCTCTGCGAATAGACGGTATTTTCGCTGCGGCCCCGGCCGGTTGGCGGCCGATGAGTCGGCCCGCGTTGGGAGGTCACGCCACGAAAAGGCGGCAGGGTGGACTCTTGTCTCGCTCTCCTGCCCGTTGAACCTGTGTCCGACCCCGCGGGGCGGATCACTGCATCAGGTGGGTCGACTGTAATGAGGGCCGTTCGCCATGGCGTGAGAGCCATCCCTAGGGGGGGTAGGAAAATTTCCTAGTTTGGCGGGATCCGTCCCCGAACTGTGAAGGGGATCACGGCAAGGTGGAGCGGTTGGGGAGGAAACGAGCGGGTGAGGGGGACCTAGGAACAGGCACTGCGCCGGGCAACAAGCCAAATGCAGAAAGCAGAAACAGGAAGAGGCCACCCCGGGGTGGCCTCTTCGCATTTTGTAGTGAGGAGGGGCTCAGGCGGCCTTGGCCAGCGCGCTCTCGTCCGTCTTCTTCATCCTCAGTTTCTTCAGGGCAACCGCCACCACGCCGGTGACCACGGCGCCACAGATCATGCAGAGCAGGGCCAGCAACGGCTTGTTGACCGCGCCGAGCAGGGCGACGATGGGACCACCGTGGGCCACGCTGTTGGTGATGCCAAACAAGAAGGCCATGACGGCGGCGGTCATGCTGCCCAGCATGTTGGCCGGAATGACGGCGAGCGGGTCACGGGCGGCGAACGGAATGGCACCCTCGGAGATCCCCACCAGGCCCATGGCGCCGGCGGCCTTGCCCGCTTCGATCTCGGTGGCATCGAAGATGCCGAGCTTGCGGCCGAGCACGGTGGCGAGCGACATGCCGAGCGGCGCGGCCGGGATGGCGCAGGCCATGGCGCCCATGAACTGGGTCTGGCCGGAGGCAATCATGCCCACGGAGAACAGGAAGGCCACCTTGTTGACCGGGCCACCCATGTCAAAGCCAGCCATGCCACCGAGCACTATACCGAGCAGGACCAGGCTGCCGCCGCTCATGGAGAGCAGCATGGCGTTCAGGCCCGTCATCATGTCGGCGATGGGGGCGCCGATGATGAAGATGAAGACGGCGGCGATAAACAGCGACCCGACGATGGGGGCGATGAGGATCGGCACCAGAGGCTGCACCATCTTGTGGTACTGGCGGGTGGCAATCCAGCGCACCAGATAACCGACCAGCAGGCCTGCAATGATGGCACCGATGAAGCCGGTACCGGCGTCGGCGCCGTAGAAGCTGCCGTTGTTGGCGATCCAGCCGCCGATAAAGCCGGGGGCCAGGGCCGGGCGATCACCGATGGCGTAGGCGATGTAGCCCGCCAGAATGGGGATCATCAGGGTGAAGGCGGCGACGCCCACGTTGAGGATCTGGTTCCACATGCTCCCTGCCGGGATCTGCATGCCGCTCGGGGTCGGATCCCCGCCGATGGCGAGTGCCAGGGCGATCAACAAGCCCCCGGTGACCACGAAGGGGATCATGTGGGAAACGCCGTTCATCAGGTAGCGGTAAAGGTCTGACGTGCCGCCGGCGCTCTTCTCCTCGCTCTTGCGCTCATCCTTGTCCGCCACATAGGCGGGGGCCTTGAGGGCCTGCTCGATCAGCCCCTTGCCATCCTTGATGGGCGCCTTGACGCCGGTCTTGATCAGCGGCTTGCCGTTGAAGCGGGCCATGTCCACCTGCTTGTCGCAGGCCACCACGATGGCGCTGGCGCGGGCTATTTCGGCCGCGGTCGGGCTGTTCTTGACGCCGATGGAGCCGTTGGTCTCCACCTTCACCTCGTAGCCCAGCTCCTTGGCGGCGCGCTCCAGGGATTCCGCAGCCAGATAGGTGTGGGCGATACCGGCCGGACAGCCGGTGACGCCTATGATGAGGCCCTTGTCGGCGGCCGGTGCGGCCACCGCCTCTTCTTTCTTCTCGAGCAGGAGCGCCAGCGCCTCGGCCGGGGTTTTGGCGGCCAGCAGGGCGTCGATAAAGCCCTCTTCGATCAGCTTGGCGGAGAGTTCGGCCAGCACCTCGATATGGTGATTGGCGCCGCCCGCCGGGGAGGCAATCATGAAGAACAGGCGGGACGGCTTGCCATCCTCGGCGCCGTAATCGATGCCGGCGCGGCTGATGCCGATGGCCACCGCCGGGGTGCTCACCGCCGCGCTCTTGGCGTGGGGCAGGGCCACCCCTTCCTCGAAGCCGGTGTTATCCAGCTCTTCCCGGGCCCACAAGTCCGTGATGAACTGCTGCTCGTCGCTGACCTTGCCTTGCGCCGCCAGCAGATGGGCCATCTCGCTGAAGACCTCCTCCTTGCGACTGGCCTTTAAATCGAGCGCGATCAGCTGCTCGTTGATAAGGGTGGTGATCATGGTGTTCTCCCCGCTCCTCGCTGGAGCCTGTTGGCATCGTTTCCCGGTGTAGTTGACCACTATGAGGTGCTATCCCGGGACATGCAGACAAATTTGACCCTCCTATTATGGTGGGCGCGCAACCTTCTCCCTATCGGACAAAACTGCGAAATACTGGATTTTTGTGCGCTATCACCTTGAGTGTGACCCCGATCTCACAGTAGACCAGCTGACAAAGCGGACCTGGACTGAACCAGTGAGTGATTTTTTATAGTTAAAAATCAACTGATTGAGAATTGCCGTGTTGATGCTTATCGGCCATGTAGCCTGCCCTCACCTGGACGAGAGGAGCTGCATCTCTATAAATTTGTGAGGTAAGAGGAGGTTTCTGGATGTGAGCCAACGCACATAAATGGCGGTAATGGAGGAGTTGAGGGGGGAAACAAGCAGGGGAAAGGTGGAGAAAAGTCGTTAGCCATCAGGTGCAATAAACGCAGCACCGCTTTTTTGATGGCAGAAAAGGTAGAGATGCAATGCGTTGCGCTTATTGCACCCTACCGAGTTGATGACGCGAATGTCTGAGTGTGCTTGGATGTTCAAGTTTGCAGGTTAACTTTTGGCTATTGCTTCTGGAAGATAAAGCCAGCGGATAAGAGGACCTTTTCTGGAGGCAAACCGAATCTTAATCCAGTCATCTTTCTGCTCGAGAATTTCTACTTTGTCATTATGAATAAGATAGGCTTTAGTCTTTGATGTTTTTTCAGGTGATAAGTAGAGAAACACTTTCTCGGATGTGACTGACCAGAGAATTTTTTTGCCATCAAAGTCAACCGCAACGGTGTCCAGTTTCCCTCCCTTCTGATTAAATGTGTGCTCGTAAAGAGGGAAAGTATCAATCTCGGAGTTTTGGATCTGATACTCTGTTGCTTTATATAGCCAGAGTGTACCTTTGGCATTATATCGATATGTATCGTAATACCAGACGGGACCAGAGCGACAAGAGCTGACCAAAGACAGATCATCTAATCGAATAGCAAGGTTGTAGAGGTCCCCACAGGCAGATGTCGGTGTCTTCGAGTCTGCAATTTTTAGTTCTTTAAATGCTGCACTTACATGGTCATATAAGAATACATAAAAAATATTATTTACCATGCCGAGAGAGTTAGTAATGGCGATATCTTTGTAACCATCAAAGTTGAAGTCCCGTATGATAATGTCAGATTCCAAGTTATCATCAATACATTTAAGTTGTTGCTTTTCTTTTCCTGCTGTTAGTAAGTAAAAGCATTCATCTTCTTTTTTAATCTCTATATTTACTCCGTCAATTATAAATGTGGAGTCTGCTCTTGCAGAGATGGAGATGCATAGTAATAAAGTTGTGATGATAAGGAATTTCATGTTGATTTATTCTACCACTTGAATTTTTGTAAAGTGTTGCTTGCGTAGTTTACTTACTGTCTTGGACCGTTTTTATGAGCGTGAGCTGGTTTTTATCAATAATGTAATAATTGGTGTGGTAAATAAATGATGTATCATCGTTACTATTCTCAACCTTGGTCGTTATAAGAAGGCGGCTATCAATCTGGGGAGACTCTATCCATTCTCCCACACGGGTATCAGAATCATCACTTACATCATATGAGCTATAAGCATTAAATACCGTATCCAGTACCTTACCCGTGCGCTTGTTGACAAGGACTTGATTATAACAACGTGATGAACCGCATCCCCAACCTGTTAGTACATATTCACCAGCATATACTGGCTTTTGTGACAATGCTGCGGTAAGTCGGGTGCGGAATGTTCTGGCTAATTCGGAGTCTAGTGAAAGCTTGGCTGGCTTACCTTGATATACAGCTGGTGCTGGATAGTCCTCTTTCCGAGGTTGTGGTTGAGATCCTGATTCAGCACCAAATGAGACTCAGCTGAATAATCCGAGGAGAAATAATAAGTAAATCACGCTTGTTCTCATAATGTCTTTTCTTGATGTTTAAAGTTGTGAGCACATTGACGTATTTTTAAATGTTATGTCTCCTTATGCTTCTCAATTCTTTATGTGGATTGTGTGGTAAGCAGTTAACATATGCTTTGGCTATATGATTATTCCCCATGTCATCAACGATAGTACAAGTTAGGTTGCAAGGTTTACCAAGAGCACAATGCCAGAAATGATGGTTATGGTGATATTTGGCTTCAAATTCAGATGTGATCGTGGCAGAAATTATCCAGTGGATAGGGATATTCTTACTTTTTAATATTTTAATAAGCCTCTCTGAGGATGATAGACATATGATCTTTGATTCATCTATATCTGGGGTGGCGACTTTGGTAATTAAATTAATAGAAACTATTTTTGACTCTGCAAGCTCAATAGCTTTGTAAAGCTTGCCTAACCCCCAATATCCATCTATATCGTTGTTTCTACTGGAAAATGAATTGATGATCCCGGAGGCCACACATATTAATTCTTTTCTATGTCCCATTCTTATTTTATCCAGATAATTTTTTAGGCTTGGTGATCTAATCGTTGTTGTTACGCTTAGCGAAACGTGATTGGACTGTCGCGAGAAAGTTATGACTGGCTCCAATTTCTTGCTGACACGCTACCGCCCCTGGACGACAGCCTCCACTCTGCTGCTGTTAACCGGCGATGTAACGGGAGGAAATAGCAGTTTGGTGGTCTGGTTGCCATGTCGACAACGCTCCTCCGAACGAAACATGGTTGATAACTGATGCATGGTAATCAAGGAGGGGGTGATGTAAAACAGAAAATTTTTAATATCTGACAGCAGATCAATAAATTACTTAATAAGGAGGATATATTGGCTGCCACCTAGCGGTACCCGTGCTAGCAGGTTACTCGCCGCTCGGGGCCGAGATTGTGGGTTCCAGAGTAAGGGATAGCCGCAGCATGTCCTTGTGCTGGATGCCGTGCTCCATCAGGGGCTCCGGGTAGTGGGTAAGGAAGTGATCCTTCACGACGGCATCGACGCGAAAGCCGTGGCGCTGGTAGTAGGTTAGCTGGTGGCCGAAGCTGCCGGTACCGAGCTCGATGCGGTATACCCCTTTCCCGGCCAGGCTCGTCAGTACGAAGTGCAGCAGCCCTGAGCCTATGCCTCTTTGCTGGTGGGATGGGGCCACGGCGATATTGAAGATCTCGGCCGTTCGCTCCCCAATCAGGCCAGCTACGCAGGCACCTATCACCTCATTCCCCTCTCTGGCGGCAAAGCCCCAGGAGCCGGCCAGATAGGCATCGATGCGCTGCTTGGCTGGATCCGCTTCCAGCAGCAGTGCCATGGGCAGTTCGCCTGTATCGACCTCGTGATATTCCATCTTCGTCTCACTTCGTTGCCTGGATGGGGCAATCTGGTATGCCATGTTGGTACTCCACCTGTTTCGGGGCCTCTCTCACAGCCACGCACCATGGGGGCGGCCACGTGACTCAGCGCTCGAGAAATGTTTCGCCGCAGCGCTCGCAGATAAGATACCTCACATTGGGGTCCAGATAGGCGAGCTTGTCACCGAATACCGCGTTGGTGATGCTACTGGCACGAAAAGCTTGCCAGAAGGCCTTGCGTGGATCCTTGGGCATGATGTCCTGGCTGTGGTCGCGGGCGACCAGCACCACCAGATGGCGGGTTCGCTCGCCGCACTGGTCGCAGGGATGGATCTCGCTCTGCGGCTCTGTCTGCTGTTGCTCTCTGCTCTGGGTACTCATCTTGATCCGGGCTCATTAACTGGGTGGGGGGCTGGCCCATCATATTCTTCCCCCCTTGGCGCTCCTAACGCTGATGAAACGCCCTCCCCATGCGGGGGGAAGATCCAGGCTCTGGCGCTTATATGCGCTGACAGGTCGCAGATAACACTACCCGATGACGGAACCCGTGGTTGCGCGGCCGAGCGGCTGCACACGGGGATCTTATGCCGACTCCCGTTTCTGCAGGCTGGGGGTGATGATATGGCGGTTGGGGGCGAGCTCGGGTTGCTGCATGCGGGTCAGCAGACGGCGGGCGGCCTGGCGGCCAATCTCCCGGGCCGGGGAGTCGACGAAGGTGAGGGCGGGGAAGGTGAGTTCGGCCTCGGCGATGTCGTCAAAGCCGAGCAGGGCCACCTGCTGGCCTATGTAGTTGTCCTTGCCCACGGTGCGCCCGCTCGCCTCCACCCCGTAGATGCCGCCGAGGGCCACCTCGGGATAGTGGCAGAGAATGGCGGTCACCTTGGGATGCTGGTGCAGCAGCTGGGCTATGGTGTCGGCGGCGCTGCGCTGGGTGCGATCGCACTCCAGCACCCACTCGGGTTTGAACGGCAATCCGTATTGCAGCAGGCTGGCGCAGTAGCCGCCGATCCGCTCGGCCCGGGTGAGGGAGTCCGCCCGCCCGCCGACGTAGGCGATATGGCGATGGCCCTGCTCGATGAGGTAGGTGGCGGCTTGCTTGGCGGCATGGGTGTTGTCCGGGCCGATAAAATCCACGTCGTCGCGGTAGTAGGAGCGGGCGGCGCACACCACGGGCAGCTGGGAGTCGAGCAGGGTCTGCAGCGTCTTGGCGGCCGCGCCGCGCACTGGGTTGAAGATGATGCCGGCCACCCCCTGGCGCGACAGGGACTGGATGCTCTGCTGCAGCCGCTCCGGGCTGTGGCCACACTGGGTCAGAAACAGCAGATAACCCTGCTGCTCCAGCACCTCGCTCACCCCGGCGGTCACCTCGGTATAGAAGGGATCCGTGATGTCTCGCAGGATCAGCCCCACCAGGTTGGAGTGTTGGCTGCGCAGGTTGGCGGCGGCGCTGTTGGGCACATAATCGAGTTGGCTGATGGCCTGTTGCACCCGCTCTGCGGTAGCCGGGGAGATGCGCCCCTTGCCCCGCAGCACCATGGAGACGGTGGTGACCGAGACCCCCGCCAGCTGGGCCACGTCGGTGATCTTGGCATTCTTGGATGGTAGCGGTTTGAGCGACATAGGCGAGGGCATGGGACGATAAGGAGAGCCGATAGGCACAGCATACCCGCACCAGGAGGGGAGTAAAACGTTACAGCACGCGGGGAGGGATCTGCCTCACAGATCTGGCGACGGTGGCGTTTATGGCGGTGAAATTGTGATCTTGTCGCGGATTTTGAGTTGATAAAACGTTTTATCATCCGCAAAACCTGATGCGATCCCTCTTCCTCCGTCCAGCGCTTGTGACGGATAGGCGCAGGGGAGGCACAGGACCTGACCTTCACTTCACAAGGATTAGACAGATGGCCAAGTCCCCCGCCAAATCCACGATCTGGGAGTTCCTGCAGAGCCTCGGCAAGACCTTTATGCTGCCGGTCGCCCTGCTCGCCTTCTCCGGTATCCTGCTCGGTGTCGGTAGCTCACTCACCAGCGATGCGGTGAAGCAGAGCATGCCCTTCCTCGATCATACCGTGTTGCAATTGCTGTTCCTCTGGATGACCAAGGTGGGGCTGGTGGCCTTCATCTACCTGCCGGTGATGTTCGCCGTCGCCATTCCCCTCGGCCTCGCCCGTGAAGAGAAGGGGGTGGCGGCCTTCGCCGGTTTCGTCGGTTATGCGGCCCTGAACCTCTCCATCAACTTCTATCTGACCGTGGCGAACGTCATCGGCGACGCGGCGGCGGAGAAGGCCTACGGGGTGAAATCCATCCTCGGTATCAGCTCCATCGACACCGGGATCTTGGGGGCCATCATAGTCGGGGTCATCGTCGCCAAGCTCCACGCCCGCTTCTACACCTACAAGATGCCGGATGCCCTGGCCTTCTTCGGCGGCGCCCGTTTCGTGCCCATCATCACCGCCATCGTGCTGGGGGTGGTCGGTCTGGTGGTGCCCCTGGTCTGGCCCTGGTTTGCCGCCGGTATCAACGGCATCGGCGCCGTCATCTCCCACGCCGGCCCCTTCGGTCCCTTCCTGTTCGGTACCGGTGAACGGCTGCTGCTGCCCCTCGGTCTGCATCACATCCTGGTGGCGCTCATTCGCTTCACCGAGGCCGGTGGTACCCAGCTGGTCTGCGGCAACGAGGTGAGCGGGGCGCTCAACATCTTCTACTCCGAGCTCTCCTGCGCCGATACCACCCAGTTCTCGGTGTCTGCCACCTCCTTCCTCTCCCAGGGCAAGATGCCGGCCTTCCTCGGCGGCCTGCCGGGCGCGGCCCTCGCCATGTATCACTGCGCCCGTCCGGAGAATCGCGGCAAGATCAAGGCGCTACTGGTCTCAGGGGTCGTCGCCTGCGTCATCGGCGGCATCACCGAGCCGCTCGAGTTCCTGTTCCTGTTCGTCGCCCCCGTGCTCTACGTCATCCACGCCATCCTGACCGGTCTCGGCTTCATGACCATGGGGCTGCTCGGGGTCACCATAGGCAACACAGACGGCAACCTCATCGATTTCCTGGTATTCGGCGTGCTGCAGGGCACCGGCACCAAGTGGTACCTGGTGCCGGTGGCGGCCGCCATCTGGTTCGCCATCTACTACGGGGTGTTCCGCTTCGCCATAGTGCGCTTCAACCTCAAAACCCCGGGCCGCGAGATCGAGAGCAACGACGCGCCGCAACCGGCCGGCAAGAAGGCGGGCAGCAGCGGTTACAACGGCGAGATCATCCTCAATGCCCTGGGGGGTGCCGACAACATACTGGCGCTGGATAACTGCATCACCCGGCTGCGGATGTCGGTGCAGGACATGAGCCGGGTCGATGACAAGCTGCTCAAGGCCAACGGCGCCATCGGGGTGATCAAGCTCGACGAGCACAACCTGCAGGTGGTGATAGGGCCCCAGGTCCATCTGGTGAAAAACCAGCTGCAGAGCCTGATGGGCGCCTGAGTGCGAACCGACAATCACGACAGGGGGGCCGAGGCCCCCTTGTCTCTTCCTTCCGGTTATTCGCCGCATCGATGGAGAATCAAACCCCATGCATCAGATTTATGACTTCGAGCAAGAGGTCGACCGCCACGGCACCTACTGCACCCAGTGGGACTATGTGGCGGACCGCTTCGGCCATGCAGACCTGCTCCCCTTTACCATCTCCGACATGGATCTCGAGACGGCCCCCTGCATTCGCGCGGCTCTGGCCAAACGGCTGGAACACGGGGTCTTTGGCTACAGCCGCTGGAATCACGACGACTTCAAGGAGGTCATCTGCAATTGGTTTGCCCGCCGTTATGGCGCCGAATTGGACGCAGATACTCTGGTTTACGGCCCTTCCGTCATCTATATCATCGCCCAGCTTGTCTGCCTCTGGTCCGCCCCCGGCGAGGGGGTGCTGGTGCACACCCCGGCCTACGACGCCTTCGGCAATATGCTCGGCGCCAACGATCGCGTGCTGCTCTCCTGTCCGCTGGTAAAGCGGGAGGGGAGTTATCACATCGACTGGGACGGCTTCGAGCGCCTGGCGGCCCGTCCGGATTGCCGCGTTCTGCTGCTCTGTAACCCCCACAACCCCACGGGCCGGGTCTGGACACGGGACGAGCTCTCTCGCATGGCCGCCATCAGCCAGCGCCACGGAGTGAGGGTCATCTCGGATGATATCCACATGGACATGAGCTTCGCCCCCTACACCCCCTGGAGCGAGGTGGCCATGGACGATGGCTGGGCCCTGGTGAGTTCGGGTTCCAAGTCCTTTAACATCCCGGCCCTCGGCGGCGCCTACGCCTTTATTCCGGATGCAGCGGCGCGCGCCGATTATCTGCACCGCCTCAAGGCCGCCCACGGTCTCTCGTCCCCCCCCATCCTCGGGGTGCTGGCCCATATCAGCGCCTATCACGACGGAGATGCCTGGCTGGAGGCCCTGAAAAGTCACCTGCATGACAACTTGAGCCAGGTGGCCAATCGGCTCAACGGTGCCTTCCCCGCCATCGACTATCGGGTGCCCGAGGGCACCTATCTCGCCTGGATAGACTTGAGCGGGCTTGGCATCGACACGACCGAGAAGATGGATGCCCTGCAAACCCTGCTGGTGGAGAAATACCGAGTCGCCATCATGCGTGGCGATACCTATGGCCCCGAGGGGCGCGGCTTTATCCGCCTCAACGTCGGCTGCTCGCGCAAGAAGCTCGACAAGGGGCTGGACGCCCTGATCGGCGCCCTGGGAGAGATGGTGTAAGGCTATTTCTTTGCGCTACAGCTACTGATTGAGCAAGAAGACCACTTCCCCCCGATAGTGGGGGGAGGTGGCAAGCCTTGCCTGCCAGGATGCATCCCACTCGCCGCCTTGCACCAGCCCCACCTTGAACGGGATTGTTAGCCGCATCATGGCGGGCAGATAGGTGGCGTAGCCTGGAACCGTCTGTTTTCCCTGATAGGTCTGGATCACCAGCTCATCTACGGGCAGGCGATTGAGCTGTGCCACCTCGCCCGTTTTCGCCCAGTCGAGCAGGCCCGTCACGCTGAGTTGACACTCTGGCGGCAGCACGCGCCGCAACTGTTGCAAGGCGTCGGCGTAGCGGCCCAGCTGATGGGTCGCCGCATCGAAATCGATCTGAATGCCAGTCACTGGGGCGCCTGTTTTGCGCCAGCGCTCATACAACCGTACCAGCACCTTTTCGTGATCCCTGGATAGCGGAAGGGTGTTGACGCGCACCACCAGCCAGAGCTGCTCGGCCTGGATGGGGAAGGGGGCCCGCCCCAGTTTGACAAAACGGGGGCCGGAGGGCCTGCCCAATATCTCCCCCTGATGCAGATAGAGGCTGGTCGCCTGCGCCAGGACCGGCTGATAGCGGGTTGCAGACCATAGCCAGAACCCGTGATAGGCATTGGCATCGACACCGGCCTGAAGCGGGGTGGCCAGTGTCGATAGCAGGACAGCCAGCAGAGTCAGAGTTGCATGGCGTCCCTTGGTCACCAGTAGTATTTGAGGGAGTTGGCCCATACCGAGTTACCATAGCGCTGCTTGAGGGTATTGAACCAGGCTTGCCGGGTACTCTTGGGGATCTCCTGATTGTCGCAACCATTGTAACCCGAGGGGGCATAGCACTGGATGGCGCGATAGAGGGCATAGCTCTTGTCTTCGGGTTCGGCCTTGGGGTTCGCCATGACGGCCTGATAGAGCGCGAGTCTACTCGGCGCAGTGGTATTCTCTTCCTGTTGGAGCCCCCAGATTAGCTCGCGATCCTGCCACAGGTCGATATGAGGATCCCGGTTGCGCAAGTACTCGCCCAGGCAGTTGAGGGCATGGCCATCCTGGGGACGCTGCACCAGGGTATCCAGGGTCTGGGTCAGATCCCGGCAGTGGTAGCCCTCGGGCGTGCCTTCTCCACTCCATTTGAACGCAGAGAGGCGCACATCGCCATTGGGCACAGGCTGCCAGGGGGCGTCGGCGGGAGGGATGACCTCTTTGTAATCGGCAGGGATGAGGGCGATATCCTGCAAGAAGGTGGTATGGTCATTGGCGATGAGATCCCGTACCAGCAGGGTATGCAGCGCAATTTGCCGCTCCGCCGTGCTGGGCCCCAGCTTGGCTTGCTGGCGCAACAGGGCTGGTTGAGCGTCCTGCTTGAGCACGGCTGCACGGATGCGCAACTGGGTGATGGGGCTCTCTTTATTGAAGATGGCCGCCGTGTTGCCGGTACGTACCCACTGATCGGCCAGCACATTTTGCACGAAAGCCTGCTGGGCCTTGTTGAGAGGAGCTGCCACTAGCGCCATCAGGGCCTGCTCGGCCTTGTCAAAGGCCTTGATCCCCTGCAGGGCCCAGATACGCAGCATCTGGCGGCTGAAAGCCAGTGTCGAGGCATCCTGCTCCTGCGACTCAGGCAACAGGGTCAACACCTGCTCAAACTGCTTGCCCAGGAGCAGGGCGTAGGCCTGGAGATAAGTCGCCTGCTCCGGTTTACCTGCGGTTCTCAGTTGCAGGATGGCGCTATCAAGCTGTGCATCTTGCCAGTTGCGCTGACGTTCATAGGCAGGTCTCAGGCCGCGCAGGGCATTGACAAACAGCAGCTCAGGCTGGGCCGGATCCTGATAGGCAGGCTGGTTGCGATAGGCATCGGCGCTGAGCAGGGAGAGGTCGATTTCGTTCACCAACGCTTCCAGTTTTGGCAAGGTTCTGGTGGATGCCATGGCCTCGCCATAGGTGTCGCGCAGCGCAGACAGATCCCCGGACATCCAGTTGATGCGTCTGAACAGCCCCTTGGCTGAGCTGGCATAGTGGCCTTGCGGGTATGCAGAGAGATAGGCCTGACCCTGCTTCATGGCGTTGCCGAGGGCTGCCTTGTCGCTCTTGGCTACATCCTCATCGCCGTACTCGCCTTTTGCATCCTTCATCGCCAGATTGAGATAGGTGCGCATCACCATATAGGTCGCCGTCTCAGCCACCCAGGGTGATTTGGCCGTCTGCAAGGCGGCAAAGCCAGCACGGGCCTCGTCAAATTGACCGTCGTAGAAGCGCTGGGCAGCGTGCAGATAGTCCCGCCATTCTTTGGCTGCTGCACTCATCTCGGCAGTGGTCGCTTGCGTTTCCTCTTGCTGGCCGAGGATCTGCAGACGGGTTCGCAGCAGTGGCATTCGCTCCTGGAGCGGCACTTCGCTCTGTTCGAGGGCATCGAGAAACGCGCTGACCGACTGGAGCGAGTTGGAGATGGCGTGCCCGTACAGAGAGTCGCGGCCAGCATAGTGTTCGAGCAGCGAAGGGAGCGACGGATCATAGGCGGTCAGCCGGCTGCCTAGTTGCTCGCGCAGCGCCGGGTTTTCCAACTCGTCTGGCAGTGGTAGCCGAGTCAGGGAAAAGAGCGCCTTGTCGCGCTCGTTCAGCGGATCGTCCGGCAGCGTGAAGGGGAGGGGAAGTTGCTGTTGATCGGCCAGCAGCATCAGCAGATTGCCCTTGGTGTCGTTCTCGTTGAAATAGAGCGGGTAGGTGGGCATAGGGCAATCTGCGAGCCAGAAGCTGCATCCGTCACCATCGCCGGAGGCGAGGGAAGGAAAAGCGGCTAGCGTCATCGCCAGTGCCGAGCAGTAGGTCAGGATCTTCATATCGGGGGGCTATCCGTTATGGGTCTGGGATACCCCTTGGTGTGGGGGCCAGATAAGGTTATTCGCGGTGGTGGGCAATAGTACGAAAATGGGCCACAAACGACAACCTTGGTGGTGCGGTGTGGCAAGCCTGGTATCTCTTTCCCCATGCCTCCACTCCCAGCCCATTACCAAAAAAGAGGGGAAGCGGGAGAGCCCTTATTCGGAGGTTCAAGTGCAGCGGTGCACTTAGCCCCGCCAGCAATACAAAAGGGGCCTTGGGGCCCCTTTTCATCTCAACGAGTTATCGCACTCACATGGGTTTATCAGGCCACCTTGCTGCCGCCAGACTGGGTGCGGGTCAGCAACCCATCTGGATTGTGGATAGCATCCTTCGTCTTGACATCGATTATCTCGATATTGGTGAAGCGCTCCTTGTTTTTGATGGCAACGTCGTGGGCCAGGATGACGCAGCGGGCGTTGGCCACGTCCTTGGCCGTGATGCGGTTGATGATGCCGTTGGCGCCCTGGGTCTCTACCTTCAGCTTGATCCCCGCCTTGGCCGCCGCCTTTTGCAGGCTCTTGGCGGCGAGGAAGGTATGGGCCACGCCGGAGGGGCAGGCGGTGATGGCGAGCACGTCTGCCTCTCCTTCCGCTTCGATGGCCTGGTAGTCGGTGTCGGCAACGGTCACGTCATCTTCTTCGGTGACCGGTTTTTTCAGTAGGTTGACGATAAGGGCCGTGGTCAGGGCGCCGAGCACTGTGCCCAGGATATAGCCCATCTTGCCCTCCACCACCGGCAGCACTATCCAGCCACCCCAGGGGGCATGGTTGATGCTGTGCATCATGAAGCCCGTGATGTTGCCGACGATGCCGCCCGCGACTATGGCCGGAATGACCCGTACCGGATCGGCGGCGGCGAACGGGATGGCCCCCTCGCTGATGCCGATCATGCCCATGATGGCGGCCGCCTTGCCCGCTTCACGCTCCTCCTTCTTGTAGCGCTTGGGGGAGAGCAGGGTGGCGAGTGCCATGCCGAGCGGCGGTACGCAGATGGCGATGCCGACGCCCCCCATCAGCCAGGGCTGGGTGTTGACCTGGGTCTGGGCGAACAGGGTGGCGACCTTGTTGACCGGGCCGCCCATGTCGAACGCCGTCATGCCACCCAGGATGGCGCCCAGCATTACCTTGCCGGAGCCCGCCATGCTGGAGAGCCAGTGGTTCATCCCCTCCATCATGGCGGCGATGGGTGCACCTATGACCCACATGACGATGCCGCACACCAGGAAGGTGCCAATCAGCGGATAGATGAAGATGGAGCCCAGCGAACTCATGGAGTCCGGCAGTTTTATGCGCTTGAGCTGATTGACGATAAGCCCGGCAATAAAGCCCACCAGGATGGCGCCGAGAAAACCGGTGTGGAACTGCTGCACCGCAATCCAGGAACCGATCATGCCGGGGGCCAGGCCCGGCTTGTCCGCCATGGAGTAGGCGATGTAGCCGCCGAGCACGGCGGTGAACAGGGTGAGCCCGGCGATGCCCATGTCGGCCATGTCTTTCAGGAAGCCCGCCTCGGGCACAGCGCCCTTGCCGCTCAGCATGACAGAGAGCGACAGCAGCACGCCCCCCGCGACGATGAAGGGGATCATGTGGGAGGTGCCAAACAGCAGGTGTTGCTTCAGGGTATTGAGTTGGGCCTTGATGCTGCGATCCTGCGGTTCGGGCGCGCTTTTGGCGGCTTGAGTGCTGGTATGGGTCTGGACGGGCTGGCTACTTGCGCCCTTGCCCGAGAGCAGGGCCAGCACCTCGGCCTTGCCGGTAGCCGACTGCATTTGCGGGATAAAGCCGGGTTCCAGCAGTCGGGTGGAGAGCTCCGCCAGCACCTCGATATGGTGGTTCGCGGCCCCGGTGGGGGAGGCAATCATGAAGAACAGGCGGGAGGGCAAGCCATCCTCGGCGCCAAAATCTATCCCCTGCCGGCTGATACCGACGACGATGGCCGGTTGCAACACCGCCTCGCTCTTGGCGTGGGGCAGGGCGACACCCTGCTCGAATCCTGTGTTGCCGAGGTTCTCCCGCGCCCAGAGATCGCGCACGAAAGCATCCTGATCGCTGATTTTATCGCGGTTCTTGAGCTGAGTGGCCAGTTCGACAAACAGGGTCTGCTTGTCGGTGGCGGCAAGGTCGAGGCAGATCAGTCCTTCATCTATCAAGGTGGTGAGCATAACTGTCTCCTGGCTTAGTCATGAAGCCATACTGATGGTAAGTGTTTGACCGGCCTATTGTTTCGCCATTGCCCTGTGGCAGGAATCGGATAAATGTGCCGTTTACTGGAGTTTTGTGTCATCCCAACGGTGCTGTGATCCGGTTCGCATTTCGAGTGCTCTTCACGATGACAGTCAGTAAATTAATATTTTCTTTTTAAACAGTTAGTTATTAGTTGTTGTGGAGATGGATTGGAAAGAGACAGGAGAATTGATGGGGTGGCAGGTGAAGCTTGGTCTGGAGATTTGTGCGCCTTGCTCCCTGGGTAAACTGTGAGCTGTTTGGCAAAACACAACCCCTGTTTGTGAGTGGGGCATGACCCTATCTTCTGCATTTATAACCAATTTTTAGATTGAATTATCCACAATCAATCGTTAATTTCACTGAACCTTCGAAGAGACAGCACAGTCGAAACGAGGGAGCAGGTTGGCCAAACAGTGCCGTCAGCCAGTGTGTAACCCGAGATGTAAGGAGACATCCTGATGGAAAAACTTGACCAAGAGATCGACACCATGCGCCAGGAGTTTGAATCACAGGGCCAGAAACAGGCCCACGACAAATGGCAGGCCAGGGTCGATGAACTGCAGCGGGAGCGCGCCGAGGCGCCCCAGCCGGAAACGGCAGAACACTAGCCAGGTGATGGCCCCAAGGGCCCACCTATCTGGCCGATAATCAAAACCCCCACCGCCCGCGAGGACGGTGGGGGTTTTCTATTGTGTCTGCCGTATGCACCTGGCTCGTCTCTGCGCCCTGCGGGGGTCATCCGGTGTGTCAGCTGGCTCTTGGCACCGGCTGGCGCCACATGCGGTACATGGTGTGGCAGTTGACGAAGAGGAAGCTCAGTTCGATCAGGCTGCCGCCGATGGAGCCGATGAGGATGTTGTGGCTGGTCCAGCACAGGCCGCCCGCCAACATGGAGAGGCGCAGCCCTATGCCCTTGGCGCGAAACAGTCCCCAGGTACCTATGGTGGTCCCTATGATGGGCAGCCACTGCACCGGGCTGCTGATCCCCGGGATGCCGAGTCCCCAGACCAGCACCAGGAAGAATGACATGACCCAGGGGCTGCGAGTACGCCCCGAGACCAGGGTACGTGCGCAGCTGAGACCGGCGCTGAGGGCCGCCGTGTTCGCCCCCATCAGCAGGAAGTGAAGGACTATGGCCCCCTGATAGAGGCAGAGGCGCAGCCGAAAGCGCCCATCATCCCGCTGCCGGAAGGCGCTGATCCCGACCAGCATGGCGGCAAGACCGATGGCTTGGGCCAGGGGTTGTTGTTGAAACAGAGTCCAGACAGGCGCCAGCCAGTTGTTATCTACCATCACAGGGACGTACCACGCTTGCAGAGTGCCAATGCCTTGGCGCCATCAGGTTTTTGCCGCTGGAGTGTCATGGTCGAGCGCAGCGGCGAGAGTGACGAGCAGGGTCAAGGGATCAGTTATGGGACGCCTCGGCCCCGGATGTCGGCATGGAGGGGCCTATATGACCTGCTCGCTCGGGATGGCGGATCTGACCATGAAGGCAGGCCATGTCCGACGGAAAATCCTACCATAGGACAGGTTCCCATCAAAGGCGACTAAGCCCCTGACAGGCCGCAGAGGAAGGCTTGGGCGACGCTGATCACGCCCTTCTCTCATGCATCTGCGACTGGCAGCCTGATGCGCTTGCCATGGGTCAGAAGGAGGCGCACATTGGCAGGCCAATCAGCAGCCGTGAGGGAAACGCTCGCCAACGCGGCTGCGCTGGACTGACTCATCGAGGTGAAAAGATGAAGATGTTTAGACAGATCACAACAGCGGCTCTGCTCTGCCTGCCGCTGGTGGCGTATGCGGCCCCCAGCGTGCAGGTCGGCTTCTCGCCGGAAGGCTCGGCCCGCGCCCTGGTGCTGGCGACCATAGGAAGCGCCAGGCACCACATCCACATGCTCGCCTACGCCTTTCAGGCCCCCGATATCGTACAGGCGCTGGTCGCGGCGAAACAACGCGGGGTCGAGGTGCAGGTGGTGGTTGACAAGCAGCGCAATCAGGGCAAGGCGAGCCAGGTGGCTATGAGAGAGGCGACTCGCGGCGGGGTGGCGCTTCGCACCAACGATTGCTACCACCTTCATCACGACAAGACGATCATCGTGGATGACGAGACGGTCGAGACCGGCTCCTTCAACTTCGCCCCCTCCGCCGAGACCCTCAACTCGGAGAACGTGATAGTCATGCATGGTATGCCGGAGGTCGCGCGCCAATACCAGGCGCATTGGCAATCCAGATGCGACGAGGGCCATCGTGATGGCCCTCGTTTTTTATGCGCTTGGCAGGTCACTGCCTGGCGTCATTGCTTAGCAGCGGTTGCCGGCGCGGGCGACCCGGCCCTCGGCTTGCAGCTGATAGTGGCCGGTGGCGGCGGGGATGAAGGCGGATTGCCCCTTCACGAGGCGCAGCGTCTCGTCCCCTTGCTTGAGCAGGACGTCGCCGTCGATGGCAAACAGGATCTCGGCGCTGGCGGTGGTGAGTACATGTTCACCGGCCGGATAGACGCTGAAGGTGAAGTCCGGCACCGGCACATCGAAGTGCTGCACCGCTCCCTCGGTGCGGGGGGCCAGCAGGATCAGGTCATCCGGTTTAGCCACACAGCGGGTGCAATCGAGGAGCTCCGCCACGTCTATGTACTTGGGGGTGAGCCCGGCGCGCAGCACGTTGTCCGAGTTCGCCATGATCTCGAGGCCGGTACCGCGCACATAGGCGTGGGGGGTGCAGGCATCCAGATACATGGCCTGACCCGGCTGCAGGGTCACTACGTTCAGCAGCAGCGGCGAGAAGAGCCCCACGTCCCCCGGGTACTGGGCGGCCAGGCTGGTGACGAGCGCAAAGGTCTCCTCGTCCTGATGCGCGGCGGCATAGGCCAGCAGAGCGGCCAGGGCCTCCTCCTTGCGCGCCCCTTCCAATACCAGCAGCTGGTGGAAGAAGTGCTGCAGCCCGGCCTCGGTCTGATCGGCGGCGAGGGCCGCGGTCAGCTCGCGGAGGGCAGAGGCATTGACCCGCTCGAACAGCGCCAGGATGGCGGGGATGGCGCGAAAACCGTTCATCGCCTGATAGGGGGTGAGGGCAAATACCAGCTCCGGCTTGTGGTTCGGATCCTTGTAGTTGCGATTGGCAGCCTTGAGGGGGATGCTGGCTGCTTCCTCCTTGGCGAAGCCGACCTCGGCCTGGGCCTTGCTCGGATGCACCTGGATGGAGAGTGCCTTCTCGGCGCACAACACCTTGAACAGGAAGGGGAGGCTGGCGAAGCGGGCGACGGTGGCCTCACCCAACAGGGCGGCGGGGGCTGCCTCGATCAGGGCGGAGAGCTTCTGGGCACAGCCTGCGATCGTCACTTCGGAGCAGCCGTTGGGGTGGGCGCCCATCCACAGCTCGGCCTGGGGCTTGCCATCCGGGTTAGGGATGTCAAACAGGCGGGTGAGGGCGTCATGACTGCCCCAGTCGTAACCCTGAATGGGGTTGTGCATCAGCAGAAAGGAGGGCAGATCGCGACAGCTCATATGGGACGCCTCGTTGAATGTTGAGAAAACCGGGGTGAAGAAAAAGGTGGTATTGACCATCCGGGCCGGACTATAACATGGGCGGTCGCGTGCGCCGCAATCGCTTGCCCCTCTCTTGACTGGGATCAACATGTCACTCATCTTCAGCCAGCTGCTCGATGGCGCCATCAACGAGCAGGCTCCTTTTGACCAGATCTGGTTCGCCAGCGAACAGGGTGTGCCGCCGGGCTTCAGCTACCAGGTCAATTTTCCCCGCCTGGAGCTGGTGTTCAGCGGTGAATACCTCAACCAGATCTGGGACAAGGAGTCGGGTTGCAAGCAAGTCAGCGTGCTGCCGGGGCAGGCACTCTATATACCCCCCAACGGCTGGAACAAGCCCGAGTGGACCACGGATTGCTCCGTGCTGAGCCTGCTGTTTGGCAAGCGCCAGCTCGGTTTCAGCCTGGTGAGCAAGCGCCGCGACGAGCCCGACTTCTTCGACGTGCAAAAACACAGCATCATGGCCAGGGCCGGTCATGTGACTGAACACATATTGGCGGCGCTCAACGCGCTGGCCGAGGATCCCGGTCGCTCCCCCACCGACAACCACCTGCTGCAGGCGTTGCTCACCAGTGCTCGCCAACTGCTGGCGGAGTCCGCCGCCGAGCGGCCGAGGGGGGCTGACTTGTTCCACGGCATCTGCATCTATATCCAGGAGAATTTTCACCGCCCCATCAGCCGCGACTCCATCGCCCACCGCTTCAACGTCTCGGCGAGCCACCTCTCCCACCTGTTTCGCGAGCAGGGGCACATGCGATTGGCGGACTACATCAGCTGGGTACGGATAGACAGGGCGAAATTCATGCTCAAAAAGTATCGATTCCGGCTGGAAGAGGTGGCGACCCGCTGTGGTTACGGCGATGTAAATTATTTCTGCCGGGTGTTCAAGCTAAAGACCGGATTGACTCCCTCTCAGTATCGCTCCCTGAGTCAGCCACAAGGGCAGGGGGAGGGGCTGCCAGGATAAGGCCTGACGCCATCAACGTCTTCGAAAGACACAGGTTGGCTGGCATGACGGTGAGTCCGATGCGAGCGGATTGGACGCATTGTGATCCAGTACTCGACTATGGTCGGACATGCACGCCCGCCATTTGATTATGCAAATGGATGGGCTAAGATGGCCGCGCGCAACGATCAGATTGATAACAAACGGAAGTTAGGAGATGCCGATGGAAAGCAAAGTAGTTATCCCGACCCAGGGCCAAAAAATCACAGTCGATGCCAACGGCAAGCTGAATGTCCCCCATAACCCGATCATCCCGTTCATCGAAGGGGATGGCATCGGTGTGGACGTGACCCCTGCCATGTTGAATGTGGTGAATGCCGCGGTCGAGAAAGCCTACAAAGGCGAGCGCAAGATCGCCTGGATGGAGATCTATACCGGCGAGAAGTCGACTCATGTCTATGGCGAAGGTGCCTGGCTGCCGGCCGAAACCCTGGATTTCATTCGTGAATACTGCGTCGCCATCAAGGGCCCGCTGACCACTCCGGTCGGTGGTGGTATTCGCTCCCTAAACGTGGCCCTGCGCCAGGAGCTGGACCTCTACGTCTGCCTGCGCCCGGTCCGTTACTACGAAGGGACCCCGAGCCCGGTCAAGCGTCCGGATCTGACCGACATGGTGATCTTCCGCGAGAACGCCGAAGACATCTATGCCGGCATCGAGTGGAAGGCGGACAGCGATGAAGCGAAGAAGGTCATCGCCTTCCTGCAAAACGAGATGGGCGTGAAGAAAATTCGCTTCCCCGAGTCTTGTGGCATCGGCATCAAGCCCATGTCCAAGGCCGGTACCGAGCGTCTGGTCCGTGCCGCCATCGAGTACGCCATCGACAACGATCGCGACTCCGTGACCCTGGTACACAAGGGTAATATCATGAAGTTCACCGAGGGTGCCTTCAAGGATTGGGGCTATGCCCTGGCCCAGAAAGAGTACGATGCCCAGCTGATCGACGGCGGCCCCTGGTGCTCCTTCAAGAACCCGAAGACCGGCAAGACTATCGTGGTCAAAGACGTCATCGCCGACGCCTTCCTGCAACAGATCCTGCTGCGCCCGGCCGAGTACGATGTCATCGCCTGTATGAACCTGAACGGTGACTACATCTCCGACGCCTTGGCCGCTCAGGTCGGTGGTATCGGTATCGCCCCGGGTGCCAACATCGGCGACGGCGTGGCCCTGTTCGAGGCAACTCACGGTACCGCACCCAAGTACGCCGGTCAGGACAAGGTCAACCCGGGTTCCCTCATCCTCTCCGCCGAGATGATGCTGCGCCACCTGGGCTGGACCGAGGCGGCCGATCTCATCGTCAAGGGGATGGAAGCGGCGATTGCCAACAAGACTGTCACCTATGACTTCGAGCGACTGATGGAAGGCGCCACCCTGCGCTCCTGCTCCCAGTTCGCCCAGGACATGATCGACCAGATGTGATATCCCGCTTCTGGAAAGCAAAAACCGGCGCCATGAGCGCCGGTTTTTTATGGGTGACGGCTTGCCACCTCAGCCCTCAGGTGGTCTTTTCCACGTGCTGTTGGTAAATCTGTTGCCATTTGCTGGTTTCGGCTTCATCGCCCTGGGTTTGCCAGAACTCGCAGATGGAGTTGGCGAGTTCGGATGCCATGGCGTGATCGCCATCGCGGCGGCTCATCAGATATTGTCCCAGCCAGCTTTGATACTGTTTCATAGCCCGATCTCCTTATCTAAGGTGCCCTTGGTGAGTCCTTGTCTGGCCGATGTATCTCGCCAGAACTGACTCATCCAGGTCACTTGTTGCATTGCGCGCCGCCCATTATGAGCAGAACGTTATCCCCCGTTTATGGTCAGATCAGGGCGACAACGGTGCGCAATTATCAAAAAACGGCCACTATCGTATCACAAAATAACCAACTTGGGGGGATTAGCATCAAACAGGAGGGCATGGGGGCTGGCATGCACAGATCAAAAGATGTGCCATCTTGCTGATCCATGAAGAGAAAACCCGCCATGAAGGCGGGTTTGGCAGTTGAAAAAAACTTAAATCTTGGCGGTGGCCAGATATTTCTCCATCTCGTCCGTTGGCACCATGCCGCCGCCGGTGGCCCATACCAGGTGGGTGGCCTGGGCCATGACGGTCTTATCCATTCCTTGAGCCGCTTGCCAGGCACGGTCGGCCGTCACTCGCCAGGGGCCTGGCATACCGGCCAGCGCCGAGGGTTCCAGCTTGATCTGCTCCTCCCTGGCCAGCAGCCCCAGCAGGTCATACATCTCCTGATCGCTCAGGGTGAAGAAGCCATCCAGCAGCCGCTCCATGGCGCGGCCGACGAAACCGGAGGCACGCCCTACCGCGAGGCCATCGGCGGCGGTGAGGTTGTCGATACCCAGGTCCTGCACCGAGATCTGATCGTGCAACCCGGTGTGGACCCCGAGCAACATGCAGGGGGAGTGGGTGGGTTCGGCGAAGAAGCAGTGCACGTTATCCCCGAACGCGAGTTTGAGGCCAAAGGCCACGCCGCCCGGGCCGCCGCCCACGCCGCAGGGCAGGTAGACGAACAGCGGGTGTTCGGCGTCCACCTTGATACCCATCTCGTCGAGCTGCTGCTTCACCCGCTCGCCAGCCACCGAGTAGCCGAGGAACAGGGTGCGGGAGTTCTCGTCATCGATGAAGAAGCAATTGGGATCGCGCTCGGCCTCCTTGCGCCCCTGCTCCACCGCAACGCCGTAATCTTCGGCGTATTCCACGACGATGACGCCGTGTTCACGCAACTTGCGCTTCTTCCACTCCCGCGCATCGGCAGACATGTGGACTGTGACGGTGAAGCCGAGCTTGGCGCTCATGATGCCGATGGACATGCCGAGGTTGCCGGTCGAGCCGACCGCGATGCTGTATTGGCCGAAGAATTGACGGAATTCGTCCGAGAACAGCTTGCTGTAGTCATCTTCTGTGCGGAGCAAACCCGCCTTGATCGCCAGCTGCTCGGCGTGGGCCAGTACCTCGTAGATGCCGCCGCGAGCCTTGATGGAGCCGGAGATGGGCAGGTGGCTGTCTTTTTTGAGCAGCAGCCGGCCGGCCACCTCGACGCCATAGCGCTGGTTGAGGGTCGCCTGCATGGTAGGTATGGCGGCGATCTCGGACTCCAGGATGCCCTGGTTGGCGCGGGTCTCGGGGAAGGCCTCACACAGGTAGGGGGCGAAGCGGGTGAGGCGGGCGGAGGCATCGGCGACATCGCGCTGGTCCAGGCCGACATAGGGCAGGCCGACCGCCAGCGTGGTGGCGTTGGGATTGAACCAGGTCAGGGGCTCCAGCGCGATCAGGGAGCGAACCAGCGGAAATTGGGCGGTGAGCTGGGAAACATCGATGTTTTTCATGGGATATCTCAGTCTGTTCATACGATATAGGAAAGCAGGAAAGTGCCAGCAAGCGCCATCAGGGAGGCGACCAGGGTGGCACTGGTGTAGTACTTGAGCGTTTCGTTCAGGGTGGCACCGCAGTATTGCTTGACCAGCCAGAACAGGGAGTCGGTCACCATGGTGCAGCCGATGGCGAGCGTCATGATCTCGGGGCTGATGTCGGGGTAGTGCCCCATGATGGGGGAGACGATGGCGGTGGCGCCCATCATGGCGACGGTGGCGGAGCCGACGGCGGCGTGCAGTATGATGGCCACCAGCCAGGCCAGCAGTATGGGGTGCATGTCCAGCTGGGAAAGGATGCCGGCCAGGCTGTCCCCCAGGCCACTGGCCTTGAGCACCCCGTTGAAGGCGCCGCCGGCCCCGATGATCAGCAATATATTGGCGATGGAGGAGAAACACTGTTCAGTCTGGTCCAGCAGCCCCCCCATCTTCATGCGTTGACGGATCCCCAGCACGTAGTAGGCGGTGAAGGCGGCGATAAACATGACGGTGATGGGGTTGCCGATAAACTCCAGCAGGGTGTAGAGGGCGGAATCATGTGCCATGTTGAGCTCGGCCACCGTCTTGGCCAGCATCAGCAAAATGGGCAGCAGCACGGTGAAGAGGGAGGCGCCCAGGGTCGGCAGTTCGGCCTCATCACGGGCCTGGATGTCGGCGAAGGCGGCGGGCACGCTCTTGAACGGCAGCCGTTTACCGAGCAGCTTCAGAAACAAAGGGCCACCGATGAGGGAAGCAAACAGCCCGACAGCGAGGCCATAGACGATGACGGATCCCACATCGGCACCCAGCTGGTTGGTGACATAGAGGGCGGCCGGGTGGGGCGGCACTATGCAGTGCACGGCCATCAGGGCGGTACAGAGCGGGATGGCCAGGGTCAGCAGCGAGGTGTTGGTCTTGCGGGCGATGGAGAAGGCGAGCGGAATGAGCAGTACCACCCCGACCTCGACGAACAGGGTGATGCCACACACCAGCCCGACCAGCACCATGATCACCTGGGGTGAGAGCCAGCGGCATTTTTGCAGGGTGAGACCGATGCGCTCGGCGGCGCCCGATACTTCCATCATCTTGCCGAGTATGGTACCAAGACCGATGACGGCGGCGAGGAATCCCAGGGTGCCGCCTATGCCCTCCTCCATGGCGTTGACCATCTTGACCGGGTTCATCCCCATCATGGTGCCCACATAGAAGCTCGCCAGCAGCAGGGCGAGGAAGGGATGCACCTTGCCCTTCACTATGGTGAAGACGATCAGGATGATGCTTGTCAGCAAGGTACCGACGACCCACATTTCAGAATTCATACTGCGCCTCGACATATGTGATGGGTTGGGATTGAGGGGCTATTGAACGGCAAGGGCGAGGGTGCTGACAAATGATGAAAACAGGGTCTTGGGTGCGCTGAGTTGATGCAAAGGTGCCACATTCATCACATATTCCTTTGATGTGGCGCTTTGGATTCGTTTGCTGCATCCAAAAGGGCGCGGGTTTAGATATGATGGCGGCATGACCCGACCCCTTGTCGAGAGATGCGGATGTATACCGAAGAGAACTATGTATCGAGAAACAAGCTGCTGAGTGGCTATCAGCTCGCCAAGCTGCATACCTTCGAGGCGGCGGCCCGTCACAGCTCCTTCGCCCTGGCGGCCGATGAGCTGGCGCTCAGCCCGAGCGCGGTGAGCCACAGGATAGGCGCCCTGGAGGAGGAGCTCGGCTTCAAGCTGTTCCAGCGTTTTCATCGCAAGGTGGAACTGACGGCGGAGGGGCAGCGCGTGTTCTGGGCGCTCAAGTCGTCGCTGGAGTTCATCAATCAGGAGATCCTGGAGATCAAGAATCAGGAGCTGTCGGGCTCACTGACCGTTTATTCTCGCCCCTCCATCGCCCAGTGCTGGCTGGTGCCAAGGCTAGCGGACTTCTCCCGCCAGCATCCCCAGATCGAACTCAACATCATGACCGGCAACGAGAACATCAACCTGCACGGCTACGGCATCGATCTGACGCTCTATTTCGATGACAAGACGCCGGCGCGACTCGCCATTCACCCCCTGATGGACGAATACATGGTGCCGGTATGCAGTCCGGAATATGCCGAGCAGCACCAATTGCTCGGTAATCCGGACAATTTGCAGCACTGTCGCCTGCTGCACGACAGGCAGGCCTGGGGTCATGACTCTGAGACCGACGAATGGCAGAGTTGGGCCCGTCAGTCCGGCATCCTCATCGACGACTGCCAGGCAAACATGGGGTTCGATCGCTCCGATCTCGCCATCATAGCCGCCATGAACCACGCCGGTGTCGCCATGGGCCGCAAGCGCCTGGTGAGCAAGCGGCTGGCTCGCAATGAACTGGTTGCCCCCTTCCCGGCTATGGAGGTGCGCTGCGCCCAGCGTTATTACCTCGCCACCCTGCCCAACCGCCAGTGTCCCAAGATCCAGGCATTTATCGATTGGATAAGCGACCAGGCCAAGGCGCCATATTGAGTGACGTTGAGTCGCCGCGACCCTGGTACGGCATGGGGACCAATATTCTACAGGCATGTACCCCGTCACCATGAATGTCGGTCTGAGTATGGGGATGAAAAGGCGTTGGATTGAAGCGACAACATTGTTGGGTGGTGATCAGATAAGCGATAGCTGCGGTAAACTCTCCCGCGTACTGGTGAGTTTAATTATGCCTGTTAAGGCGGCTTATCTATAAAATATGAGAATGAATTTACCTCCGTGAATAATGATGATGGATTTGCCAAGCATTCTCTGATGGCTATAAAATCATTATGTTGTTATGGAACAGCCGTGCTATTCTCAAATTGTGTTACCCCTGTGACAAACAAAAATAATTCTGTGAGGAAGTAATGAACGAGTTTCTGAAAGTTCTGCTGAACATTCGCAGCCTGCGTGCTGCCATTCGTGAACTGCCCTTTGAACAGCTGCAAGAAGCGAAAGAGAAGTTTGATCTGGTATATAACGAGCGCGCCGAATCTGTTGAGCAAGAGCGTGCCGAGCAAGAAGAGCGTCAGCGCAAGCTGAGCGAATTCACCGAGATGTTGCAGCAAGCCGGCATCGATCCCCGCGAGCTGATCGGTACTGCCGCGGCGCCTGCGGCCACTGGCTCCACCAAGAGCAAGCGTGCCCCGCGTCCTCCCAAGTACAAGTACCAGGAAGATGGCCAGGAGAAGACCTGGACCGGTCAGGGCCGTATGCCCAAGGCCATTGCCGAGCAAGTTGCGCTGGGCAAGGATCTGAACGATTTCCTGATCTGATAACCTTCGTCAGTTCATCAATAATGCCGCCTGCTGGGCGGCATTATTATTTGTGGGGTCATATTGGTCGGCAGGCAGGGCGAACCGCCTACTATTTATGCGGCCGGATCCTGAGTGATTGGGCTCACCGTCAGGCAATAAATGACAGTGTCTGACACAAGGGCCGAAGCCATTGCTATCCCTATCACTATCCCGACCCCTCTTATTAAGGACTCATACAGCCCGTCTGTTCAATCGACCATGTTGGCATGAATCCATGGCAGCCCCTCATGTTTCACCGACTGCAGGGGGGAGTGGCAGGGACGTCGCGCATACATTTCGTTCCGATGAAATAGGAGATGTCCTTCCCGTATTATTTCAGAGACTATTTATGGTCTATTTGAAACCCTTATTTGGGGGTATTAACGAAATTGACGAGATGAAGGGACCAGACGGAAAGACGGGGCCGCGATGGCCCCGTCTCCGATATTTATAAGACGCTCTGGCTGATGGGCTGGATATGTTCGGGATGACGTTGGACCGCGGCTGATTGGGCTGCGCGTCGGCGGGCCTTCACCGCATCGGCCAACATGGCCAGCAGGCTCTGGCTGTCCTCCCAGCAGAGACAGGCATCTGTGATGGACTGGCCGTATTGCAGCTCACCCAGGGGGGCTGGTTTCTGGCTGCCCCCTTCTAGGAAGCTCTCCACCATGACGGCGGCGACGGCTTCACTCCCCTCACTCAACTGGCGGCAAAGCTCCCCGGCGACTCGGATCTGGTTCTTGTGCTGCTTCTGGCTGTTGCCATGGCTGCAATCCACCATCAGGCGATGGCTAAGCCCCTGGCGTGCCAGCCGCTCGGCGGCCTCCTCCACATCGCTCTGATGGTAATTGGGGAGAGTGCCGCCCCGCAGAATGATGTGGCCGCTCGGGTTACCCTCGCTCTTGATGACCACTATGCCCCCCTGGCTGCCCGGTGCGGTGAACAGGTGCGACGCCTCGCTGGCCTGAATGGCATCGATGGCCACCCGGATATTGCCATCCGTCCCGTTCTTGAAGCCGACGGGGCAGGGCAGGGCCGAGGCGAGCTGCCTGTGCACCTGGGACTCCGTGGTGCGCGCCCCTATGGCACCCCAGCTGATGAGATCGGCCAGATAGAGGAAGCTGGTGGTGTCGAGAAACTCGGTGGCGGTAGCCAGCCCGAGTTGATTGATGTCGAGCAGCAGTTGTCGGGCCAGGTGGAGGCCGTGTCTGATGTCGTTGCTGCCATCCAGGTGGGGGTCGAACACCAGACCCTTCCAGCCGACCGTGGTACGGGGCTTCTCGAAGTAGGTGCGCATCACGATGAGCAGGCTGTCCTGATACTGTGCGGCTAGCCTTGCCAGGCGCCGCCCATAGTCGAGGGCGGCGAGGGGATCGTGAATGGAGCAGGGGCCTATCACCACCAGCAGGCGGTCATCGTCGCCGTTCAAGATCTGGCGCACCTGGTGGCGGTGCTGGTCAATTTGCTGCGCCATCTCGCTGGGACAGGGGTGTTGTGCCAACAGGTCGGCAGGGGTGGGGAGGGCTTCAACTGCAAAGGCGCGCATTACCGAATTCAAAACTGCCATCTGGATTACCTTGCTGTACCTGGGGTGGGTGACCTGTCTCGACTCACTGGCTCCGGGTTAGGGCGTGAGGCAATGACAGAACACTTTATTGAGAGTGATTATCATTATCTTGCTGTCTTTCTCGAATGCAAGCCCTGGCGATGGGATCACCAAGATGGGGGGGAGGGGAAAAAAAGAGTGGAAATCGGCCTGAAGTTCAGGCCTGCCCCGAGCCGGGATAGGCCTGATTTATATAAGGAAAATAGCGGATATCAGCTATCCATCACGGCGTGTCTGTCCTGATGATAGGCGTCTTCATCCTTGCCGCTGCGCCAGTAGGGCACCGCGTAGACCCGCTGGCGATCCACCTCCAGGGTGCGCCTGACGTGGCGACGCAGGGGCACCACCAATCCCTCCTCGCCGCCGAACCAGAAATAGCTCAGCTCCGAGACCATGGGCAGGGCGGTGAAATAGCTCACCAATGGCTCTGTCTGCTCGGGTGAGCCGACAAACCAGCGCAGGCTGACACCGCTTGGCAGCGACAGATCCTGCACATCTTCCTGATGGGGCACCAGCAGGGCGATGTGGCCCTGAGCCGTGGCGGGCATGGTCTCGGCCATGGCGCTGATGGCGGGCAGGGAGCTGAGATCCCCCACCATGTAGTAGTGTTCGGCCGCTTGCAGCATGGGATCCGGGCCGCCGGGGCCGGAGACGGCCAGTTGATCGCCGGGCTTGGCCTGCAGGGCAAAGCGGCTGGCGGGGCCTATGTCCCCGTGCAGGGCGAAGTCGATATCCAGCTCCAGAGCCTCGCGGCGAAACGCCCGTATGGTGAAGGTGCGGATGATGGGCTTCTGGCTGGGATCTTCCCAGCGGGGTCCCTTGGGGCCGGGAGTCGGCAGCACGATCTGCTGTTGACCAGCCTGGGGTAGCATGATCTTGATGTGAGCCCCCCCACAGGTGAAGGGATAATCTGCCAGCTCGGGGCTGGTCAGGCAGAGTCGGCGCAGGTTTGGCCCCACATCGTGGACATGCTTGACGGTGAGCAGGCGGGGGCGATTGACCGGGGCGGGCTGTGACATATGAGTACTCCTGACAGGCAATGGCGCCCATTCTCAGGCAAATGAAAACTATTATCAATTGCTTTGTGAACAAGAAAACGGCACGAAAAAGGGGGACCTTGTCCCCCTCGTTTCAGGATGTGGCGAGTTCGCCGGCACCCCTTAACCCCGATCGCTTCCCCCCAGGGCCCGGTAGATCCCTGCCATGGTGTTGAGCTGGGCCTGCTGCTGGGCGAGCAGGGCGAGCTCGGCGTCCCACAGGCGGTTCTGCTCGTCCAGCCAGGGTTGAACCCCGCTGGCCCCGGCCCGGAAGCGAGCCTGGGCTAGCCGCTCGGCCTCTCTCGCATACCCCAGCTGCTGCTCGAGATAGTCCAGGCGTTGCTCCCCCTGGCGGCGCGCTGCCAGGCCGTCCTCTACCTCAAGCAGGGCGGTGTAGAGCTGCTTGCGGAACTCGGTCTCGGCAATCTGGTAGTCAATGTCGGAGCTGGCGATGCTGAGCCGGGTCTTGTTGTATTCGAGGAAAGGGAGGGCCAGGCTCGCCCCCAGGGTGCCGACCGGGTTGCTCAGCACCTGGGTCAGGGTGTCCGAGGTGGTGCTGGCCCCGCCGGTGAGGCTCAGGGCGGGGTAGAAGCCTGTGCGGATCTCGTCCCCCCTGGCGAGGGTCTTGCGCAGCCTGAGTTCGGCGGCTCGTACATCCGGGCGCCGGGCCAGCACATCCGCCGGTATGCCGACCGCCAGGGTCGGAATGGGGTGCATGGCCAGCGCGGTGGGGGCCAAGGCCAGCGGGCCATGACTGCGGCCCAACAGTAGGCGCAGGGCGTTGTCGGCCTGTTCCCGCTGCAAGACGAGGGCGGCGAGCTCCGCCTGTTTGCCCGCCTTCTGCTGACTGGCCTGCACCAGATCGAGGCGGGTGATGGCGCCCGCCTCATACTTGGCCCGGGTCAACCGCTCGGCCCGCTCATAGTTGAGCAGCTGTTGCTGCCCCAGCGTGATGGCCGAGCCGAGGTAGGCCAGCTGCCAATACTGCTCCAGGGTCTTGCCGATGAGCAGCAAGCGGGTGGAGGCGAGATCCTGTTCGCTGGCCTCTGCCTCCCAGCTCGCCTGATCCCGCACCGCGGCGAGCCGGCCCCAGAGATCCACCTCATAGCTCAGGGTGAGGGAGGGGCCCATGCTGCTGCTGGCGCTGCCGTCCTTGAGGTTCTTGGTGCCGCTTGCCCCCAGATTGGCGTTGACCAAGGGGGTTAGATTAGTGTCGGCGAGATCCGCGCCGAGCAAAGTGCTCTTGAGCCGCAGGCCCGCCACCTGCATGTCGGGGTTGGCGGCGAGCACCGCCTCCACCAGCTGGTTGAGGGCGGGATCGTCAAAGCCCTGCCACCAGAGGCCGGCCTGCTGCTGGTGGAGTCCCTCGCTGGCTTGCTGCCACTGTGGCGCCACGGCAAGCTCGGGCCTGTGATAGGTGCTCTGCTGGCTGCAGGCACTCAGGGCCAGGGCGACGGCGAGGCCGAGCGCTGGTTTTGACAAGAGGCGCCGCCTCTGACTGGGTAAGTGGTGCATCATCATTCCCTCGCCAGCGCCTCGACCGGATCGAGCCGGGCCGCGTTGCGGGCAGGCAGGTAACCAAACAGGATCCCGATGAGGGAGGAGCAGCCGAAGGCCATCAGGATGGAGAAGAGGGAGAAGGACATCTGAAAACTCGCCACCAGGAGTGAGAAGATGAAGCCGATGAGCAGCGCCAGGCCGATGCCGAGCAGGCCCCCCAGCAGGCTGACCATCACGGCCTCTATCAGGAACTGTTGCAATATGTCGGACTGGCGGGCCCCCACCGCGATGCGGATCCCTATCTCCCGGGTGCGCTCCACCACGGAGACCAGCATGATGTTCATCACCCCGACCCCGCCGACGATGAGGGAGATCACCGCGATGGCGGAGACCAGCAGGGTCAGGGTGGCCGTGGTCTTCTCCACCGACTTGATGATGCTGTCGCTGCTGAAGGTGAAGAAGTCCTTCACCCCGTGGCGCTGGGTCAGCAGGGCCACCGCCGCCTGCTCCGCCAGGGCGGGCTGGATCCCGTCCTTGACCCTGATGGTGAGCTGGCTGAAGTGGTTCTGGGAGATGAGGCGGCTCATCACGGCGCTGTAGGGCAGCCAGATATTGACCGACTGGCTGCTGGGGCCAAACCCTGTCTCCTGGGCCACCACGCCGATGATGCGCACCGGCAGGGTACCGACCAGCACCACCTGGCCGACGGGGTCCACCTTGCCGAGCAGGCTCTCTATGGTCTTGCCATCCACCACGGCCACCGCCGTCCGGCGCTGGATATCCTGCTCGTTGAGCAGACGACCCTGGGTGAGGGTCATCCCCTTGACCCGGAAGAAGTCGCTGCCGACTCCCACCACGCTGCCGCTGCTGGTCTTGTTGCGATAGCGGAGCTGGCCCGAGGTGGCGATCTGGGGGCTGGCCCCCTCCAGATAGGGCTGGCCGAGCAGGCTCCTGAGATCCCCCTCGTTCAGGGTCTGGATGCTGGCCGCCTTCTCGTCCCCCCAGTCCTTGCCGGGGAAGATGTCGATGGTGTTGGTGCCCATGGCGTTGATGTCGTTGATCACCTTGGCGCGAGCCCCCTGGCCGAGGGCGACCACGCTGACCACGGCGGCGATGCCAATGATGATGCCGAGCATGGTGAGGAAGGTACGCATGCGATGGGCCAGCATGGCGTGCAGGGCCATGCGGCCCGCCTCCCGGTAGCGATCCCAGCCCTGGCTGCCGAGCCGGCTGATGCTCGCGCCCAGCTGCCCGTGACTGGCCTTGGGGGTATCGGGTTGCCCTGAAGGTTGGCTTTGTTCATCTGTTGGGGCGACTTCGTCAGGGCCGGTGGCCCGGGTGCTGTCTTCCACTACCCGGCCATCGCGCAGGGTGATGATGCGGTCGGCGTGGTTGGCCACCGCCATGTCGTGGGTCACCAGTATGATGGTGTGGCCCTGGGTGTGCAGCTCCTTCAGGATGGCCATCACCTCCTTGCCGCTGTGGCTGTCGAGGGCACCGGTGGGCTCATCGGCCAGGATCACCTCGCCACCGTTGGCCAAAGCCCGGGCGATACTGACCCGCTGTTGCTGGCCGCCGGAGAGTTGCCCGGGCCTGTGGTGGCCGCGTTCACTGAGGCCAAGGCGCGTCAGCAGGGCCTGGGCACGGGCCTGGCGCTCGGCGCGGGGCGTGCCGGCGTAGACCGCCGGGATCTCCACGTTGGCGACCGCATCCAGGTGGGGCAGCAGATGGTAACGCTGGAAGATGAAGCCGAAATGGTGGCAGCGCAGGCGGGCCAGGGCCAGGGCATCCATCCGGGCGGTATCCTGCCCGTGAAACAGATACTGGCCGCCGCTCGGGCGATCGAGGCAGCCCAGCAAGTTCATCAGGGTGGACTTGCCGGAGCCGGAGGCGCCGACGATGGCGACCATCTCCCCCCCCTGGATGCAGAGATCCAGCGGGTGCAGTACGGTGACTTCCTGCTCCCCGCTCTGGTAGCGCTTCTCGATGCCCTTGAGCTGGATCAGCGGCTCGCTCACAGCATGCCCTCCGGCTCGTCGTCGTGGATGGGCTTGCCCTGATCCAGGAGCACCTTGTCCTGCTCGTCGAGGCCGCTCAGCACCTCAATCTTGATGTCATCCTTCATGCCGGTCTTGATGCGCCGGGTCTCCCTGTGCTCATCCTCCTTGAGCAGGGTCACTTCGTATTCGCTGTCGCCGAGTTTCTTGCCGAGGGCAGTCTGGGGGATGGCCAGCACCTGCTTGCGTTCCCCAAGTACTATGGTGACCTGGGCCGTCATGGCGACCCGCAGCTGGTGATCCGGGTTGGGCACATCGAACAGGGCGTAGTAGTAGATGGCGGCATTGCTGGTGGTCGCCGTGCTGGTGGTCTGATCGTTGATATTGGTAGGGGCCAGCTCGACGGTGCGCAGGGTGCCGGGATAGCGGGTATCCGGGTCCCCGATCAGGGTGAAATAGACCGGCATGCCGGCTCTGACCTTGGTCACATCGGCCTCGGAGATCTGGGCCTTGACCGTCATGGTGTCGAGATTGGCGAGCTTGAGCAGGGTCGGCACCGTCTGGCTGGCGGCCAGGGTCTGCCCCTGGCGGGTCACTATGCTGATGACGGTGCCGTCCATGGGGGCCTGAATGCGGTTGTAGCCGAGCTCGGTCTTGGTGCGCTCGACCTTGATGACGGCGTTGTCGATGTCGGCCTGGGCGCTTTGCAACTCCGCCTTGGTGACTGCCAGTTGCGCCTCGGCACTCTCGAGATCGGCGCGGGAGCTCGCCTCCTGGCTGAACATCTGCTGCTGGCGGCGCCAGGCCAGCTCGTTCTGCTTGAGCTGAGCCTGCTTGATCTTGAGCTGGGCGCGGCGGCTGGCGAGATCCGCCTCGGCGGTCTTGAGGTTGTTCTGGGCGATCAGGGGATCGATCTGTGCCAGCAGGTCCCCCTGCTTGACCTGCTGTCCGGCTTCGACCGCCAGATAGGTGACCTGGCCCGAGACCTGGGCACCTACATCCACCTGTTCGATGGCCTGGAGGACGCCGCTGGCCAGCACCGTCTGCTCCACGTCCTGGCGGGTAACGGTGGCGGTCAGAACAGGATCCGGTTTCTTGCTGGGCCAGGCGAACCCGATGATGAGCGCCAGCGGAACGATCACGAGCAGGGCAAGCTTGCCCTGTCTGGGGAGTTTTTTCATTTATCTACCTGAACGGAAACCTGCGAAGGGGCGCAGGGGCCCTATGCTGCAGCAAATGGGGCTTAAAAAACAGCGAACAATATGTAAGTAAACGTGTAGATAGAACTGTCACCAGGGCGGGTTCGAGCGCCATATGGCGCTCGTGCCGCGGCGGGTGGGCTCACGCAATGGCGAGGTAGCAAGAGAGGGCCTCTCAACAGGCCCAGAGAAACCAGCCGGTTGGAGGGGGGAGGGCCCGCGCAGGGGGCGGGCCCGGTCAGTCAGCCGACGGCCCTGAGGGGCTCAGCGTAGGGCTCATGGCAGATCTGGATATCGACGGGCAGCTTGTAGAGCAGCAGGCGTGCCAGGGAGCCCTCCATCCAGTGGTGGCGGCTGCCTACCAGCAGCAGCGTACCGGGCTCTGAGGAGAGCCAGCGTCTGAGCTCGGAGACCACGTCGTCCACCACCAGACACTGGTAATCCACCGGATGGTGCAACTGGGTGATGAGCTGGCTGATGACGGCCTTGGCATCCAGGGTGCCCTGGGCGCTGCGCTCTTCCTGTGACAGCGACAGGCTCTGCTGGCGTATCTTGCTGCTGTGAGTCAGGTGCAACAGGGTCAGTTTGCTGCCCATGGCCTGGGCCAGCCGGCTCGCCTTGGCCAGCGTCTCCTGCTCGTAATCCTTGCCTTCCAGCAACAGCACTATATTGGTCGGGCTCATAAGCAGTTCTCCTCGGCAGGTGCGGGACAGGTGAGGCCTTGGACGGCATCCATCTTGGCTGCCCGCGAAATGTCAGAACAAACGAACCCGGTACCGACTGCGTCACTCGTTGTCAGCGACAACTGTGGGCTCCGGCTCCGTTTACATCATCATAACAGGCTGAGTTGAATAAAAAATGAAGGAAATGCTGCGGAAGGTGATAAAGATCTGTTAACGAAATGAAGACCCTCGCGATGGCGAGGGTCTGGGGATGGCATCAGGCTGGTTGCTGGGCGAAGTAGCGGGTCAGCCAGGGCAGCCCTTCCTTCTTGCGGCTGACGGCGCCGGCCAGGTGCACAGGCTCGGCGGGCAGTATGCCCAGGCTTGCGAAGAAGAGTTGGCTCTCCCCTCTGGCAAGATCGGTCAGCATCAGCACATAGCCATCCAGCTTGTCCTGCGCCAGCCGTTCTGTCATGGCCTGATAGAGTTCGGCGGTGCGCGCCTCTATCTCGGCCGGGTTCATCACACAGATCTGGCTCACCATGAGGGCATGCCCCGCCATCTGGTAGGCCTTCTCGTCGGCGATCAGGGCCTCGGCGAGGGGCAGGTCCCCCAGCTGGGTTCGGCGCTCGAGCAGGGTCTGGGCGAAGGGGGCCAGCTCCAGTTCGGCGATGGGTAGCAGCCGCTCGACCGCGAGTCTGTCCTGTTCCGTGGTGGTGGGGGAGGTGAAGTTGAAGGTGTCGCTGACGATGGCCCCCAGCAGCAGCCTGGCTTGGGGGCGGGAGAGCGTCTCATGGCCCATCAGCTCCAGCAGCACGGTGGCGCTGCAACCGACGGCTCTCACCCAGGCATCGAGGGGGCCACGGGTGATCAGGGTGCCGATGCGATGGTGGTCGATGAGGCCCTGTACGTCGGCGTCCGCCAGTCCCTCAGGCCCCTGCTCCAGCTCGCTGAAGTCCACCAGGAAGACCGGTTTGTCGGCCACGCTGCTGGTGAGTACCGGGGGTGCCTCGATCCCTGCGGTCTCCAGGATGAAGCGGGTCTCGGCGATGGGCGTCCCCAGGGCGAAGGCCTGGGCGGGGCGGCCCTGGCCGTTGAGCCAGTCGGCGGCGACCAGGGCGGTGCAGATGCTGTCGCTGTCGGGATTCTTGTGACCAAACACATGAAGCATGGGGGAGTCCTGATATGGGGGGGCCTCGGCTGCATGAAGCTGTCATGCGCAATGGTAAAGAAGGCCGTGGTAAAGAGGAGTATAGGGCCGGGAAGACTCAGAGTTGAGCCAGCGGCGTTGCCGACTCACTCTACTGCCAGGGCGACACGGGATCAATATCGGCCAGCGGCGGCTCGAATGAACGGGTTTCGTCTGGTAGATATACCGGGATGGATGAAATGCGTCACCAGATGACGGTTATGCAGTCAAATATGCTGATGTAGGCCGTGTCATACTGGCGGAAGGGGCACTGGGCCCCTCCCGTCAGGAGCGTCAGGAGGCGAGCAGCTCGCGGGCATTGGCCAGGGTGTTGTCGGTGATCTGATCTCCCCCGAGCAGGCGGGCCAGCTCGTTGAGACGCGCCTTGGCATTGAGCGCCTGCATCTGGGTCTCCGTGGTCTTGCCGTCAGTGTGCTTGCTCACCACCATGTGCTGGTGACCCTTGCCCGCCACCTGGGGCAGGTGGGTGACCACCATCACCTGGGTGGACTCGCCGAGCTGGCGCAAGAGGCGCCCCACCACGGCCGCGGTCGGGCCGCTGATCCCCACGTCCACCTCATCGAAGATGAGGGTCGGTGTGGAGATCTTGCGGGCACTGATGACCACGATGGCGAGGCTTATCCGTGACAGCTCGCCGCCGGAGGCGACCTTGCCGAGCGGCTGGATGGGCTGCCCCGGGTTGGTGGTGACCATAAATTCCACCCGATCGATGCCGAGCGGCGACAGGCTGCTCTGGGCATCCGGGCGCACCTCTATGGTGAAACGGCCATCCGGCATGGCGAGCTCATGCATGCTGGCACTCACCTTGGTCCCCAGCTCTTCGGCATAACGCTGGCGGCTCTGGCTCAGCACCTCCGCCGCCTGCACGAAGGCGTGGCGGGCCCGAATTAGCTCGTCTTCCATGCCCTCGAGGCGCTCCTCGTCCGAGTTGAGACGGGCGAGATCCCCCGCCAGCTCCTGATGATGGTGGGCAAGCTCCGACGGTTTGACATGGTGTTTGCGGGCCAGGTTGATGGCGCGGGAGAGGCGGGCCTCCAGCTCGTTGAAGCGCTCGGGGTCGAGCTCCAGCCGATCGAGATAGCTGCGCAGCTCGCTGTGACTCTCCTGCACGCCGATCAGGGCCTCATTGAGCATGCCGAGCACGTTGCCGAGCCGGCTGTCCATGGCCACCAGGGTCTCGGTCCTGTCCACCGCCAACTGCAACAGACCGGCGATGGTGGTCTCCTCGTTGTCATAGAGCAGATCCAGGCAGGCGCCGCACTCCTGCATCAGCTCGGTGCCGTTGGCCAGACGCTGGTGCTCCTCCTCGATCGCTTCAAATTCACCCGGTTGCAAGGCGAACTCGTCCAGCTCCTGTACCTGGTACTCGATGAGCTGGCGGCGCGCCTCCCGCTGTTGTTGCTCGGCCTTGAGTCGGTTCAGCTCGTTCTGCAACTGGCGCCACTGCTGGTAATGGTGGCGCACATCGTCCAGCAGCAGGTGATGGCCGGCGTAGCCGTCCAACAGGGCGAGCTGGTAATCGGGTTTGAGCAGCAACTGGTGGGCATGCTGACCGTGGACGTTGGCCAGCAGCTGGCCCAGGTTCTTGAGCTGCACCAGGGGGACGGGCACCCCGTTGATGTAGCTGCGGGAGCGCCCCTCGGCGGAGAGCACCCGCCGCACTATGCACTCCCCTTCGTTCTCCAGATCGTTGGCGACGAGCCAGGCCCGGGCGGCGGGGTTGCCATCCAGCAGGAAGCGCGCGCTGACCTCGGTCTTGTCACTGCCAGGCCGCACCATGCTGGCTTCGGCCCGCTCCCCGAGGCAAAGCCCGAGCGCATCGATGGCGATGGACTTGCCCGCCCCGGTTTCCCCTGTGATGCAGGTCATGCCGGCTTGCAAGTCGAGTTCGAGAAACTTGACGATGGCGAAGTTGGTGATGGTCAGTTGGGTCAGCATGGTCTCATCCTGTATGGGCCAACATTACTGTGTATGCATCCAGTATATACTGGTTTTACATACAGTAAAGTGTCGGCCCGCAGCAGGATGCAAAAGGGGCTTGGCTATGGCGTCAGAACAGCTTGCTGCCCCAGCCGAGCTTGTTGCGCAGCACGTGGAAGTAGCTGTAATCCAGCGGATGAACCAGGTGTAGCTTGTGGTGGCTCTTCTTGATGAGGATCTCGTCCCCCGGATGCACCGCTAGGGTCACCTGGCCGTCGCAGCTCACCTGCATGGCGTCGTCCTGGTTGTCCGGCGAGACCAGCAGCCGCACCTCGCTGTCCGCGTCCAGGACGATGGGGCGGCTGCTCAGGGTGTGGGGGAACATGGGCACCAGCGTGATGGCGTTGAGTTTGGGGGTGAGGATGGCGCCTCCCGCCGAGAGGGAGTAGGCGGTGGAGCCGGTCGGGGTCGCGACTATGATGCCGTCCGAGCGCTGGCTGTACATGAAGCTGCCATCGATATAGACCTCGAACTCTATCATGTGGGCGATCTTGCCCGGGTGCAGCACCGCCTCGTTGACCGCGAGGTTGCTGGACTTGCGCTCCCCGTGGCGATAGACGGCGGCCTCCAGCAGGAAGCGGTGCTCGCTCTTGAAGTGGCCGGAGAGCACCTGCTCCAGGGGTAGCAGATAATCCTGCGGCGAGAGATCGGTGAGGAAGCCGAGGTTGCCCCGGTTCACCCCGATCACCGCCACGTCGAAGCGGGACAGTACCCGGGCCGCCCCCAGCATGTTGCCATCCCCGCCGACGACGATGGCGAGATCCGCTTGCTCCCCGAGTTGCACCAAGTCCATCACGCTGTCGTTCTGGATCCCCAGGGTCTGGGCGACCCGGCTCTCGAGCAGCACCCGAAAGCCGCGGGTGCTCAGGTATTGATAGAGGCCCTTGAGGGTCTGGTTGGCGCCCTCATGATGGGGCTTGCCGATGAGGGCAACGGTTTTGAACGGAGAATCCATAGGTTATCGGGTCTGGGCCAAGTATTGAGGGGAGTATACCGCGCTTTGGTATGGATTTGTCTGCCTCCATGCGGACTTGGCTGATCCCGCCCTGAACGGCGATGAAAGAGTGGGCAAGGGGGCCTCCTCATCCATGTTCTGGCCTTTTCCCCTTGAAAGCGAGGGCTGCGTCCCCATAATAGCGCCATTGATCGCAGCCAGGCTGCCCCGATTGTTTGAAGTAACCCTGAATATTGGAGATGTCATGAACCACGAAGAGCAAAAGGTTGAAGCGATGGAGCAAGTGGAAGCCCAGCCAGTCGAGCCGACCGATGTAGACAGTGAAGTGACAGCCGAGCAGTCCCGCATCGCCGAGCTTGAAGCCCAGCTGGAGGCGGCCCAGCAGGCGGCTGCCGACGAGCGTGAGCGTGCCGTGCGCGCCGTCGCCGAGATGGAAAACCTGCGCCGCCGCGCGGCCCAGGACGTGGAGAAGGCTCACAAGTTCGCGTTGGAGAAGTTTGCCGGTGAGCTGCTGCCCGTGCTGGACAACCTGGAGCGCGCCATCGAACTCGCCGACAAGGAAAATGAAGCCCTCAAGCCCATGATCGAAGGGGTTGAGCTGACCCTGAAGTCCATGCAGGGCGGGGTAGCCAAGTTCGGTCTGGTGGCGCTGGATCCCCAGAACCAGCCGTTCGACCCCAACGCCCACCAGGCGATGAGCATGATCGAGAACGCTGAGCTGGCGCCGAACACCGTCATCGCCGTGATGCAGAAGGGCTACGAGCTGAACGGTCGCGTCATCCGTCCGGCCATGGTGATGGTCTCCAAGGCACCGGCCTGAGCCTCATCCCCCCCATTGAGCCCGCCGCTCGGCGGGCTTTTTGTTGGCCGAGACCTGGCCTTTGCCGGGCTCAGGTTAAATCGGCACAGTTGATACAGTTTTTTTGCATCGAGGCTTGAAGCGCGAAGTTGCGACCCCATATAGGTGACAAGGCCACGGCGGCATCCTCGTTCTGCCCCCTGCCATGCGGGGCGACAAGAATTTGATGCCGGGAGCTTGAAAGCCACAGTGGCAGGCCCCACCTAGCCGTTAACGTATTTAAGGCGAGTTCCTCGCCCGTTTATTCAAAGTATTTGGAGATTCGTCAAATGGGTAAAATCATCGGTATTGACCTGGGTACTACCAACTCCTGTGTCGCTATTCTGGATGGCGACCATGCTCGCGTGATCGAGAACGCGGAAGGCGACCGTACTACTCCGTCCATCATTGCCTATGCCGATGACGGCGAAATCCTGGTTGGTCAGCCGGCGAAGCGTCAGGCCATCACCAACCCGAAGAACACGCTGTTCGCCATCAAGCGTCTGATCGGCCGTCGTTTCGAAGATGACGAAGTACAGCGCGATCTGGAGATCATGCCGTACACCATCGCCAAGGCTGACAACGGCGATGCCTGGGTTGAAGTCAAAGGCAAGAAGATGGCACCGCCGCAGATCTCTGCCGAAGTGCTGAAGAAGATGAAGAAGACCGCCGAGGACTACCTGGGCGAGCCGGTGACCGAAGCGGTCATCACAGTACCGGCCTACTTCAACGACGCCCAGCGTCAGGCTACCAAGGATGCCGGTCGCATCGCGGGTCTGGACGTCAAGCGCATCATCAACGAACCGACCGCCGCGGCCTTCGCCTATGGCGTGAACAAGGTCAAGGGTGAGCGCAAGGTCGCCGTCTACGACCTGGGTGGCGGTACCTTCGACATCTCCATCATCGAGATCGACGAAGTGGAAGGTGAGACCACCTTCGAAGTACTGGCGACCAACGGTAACACCCACCTGGGTGGTGAAGACTTCGACAACCGCGTCATCAACTACCTGGTAGACGAGTTCAAGCGCGAGCAGGGCATCGACCTGCGCAAGGATCAGCTGGCCCTGCAGCGTCTGAAAGACGCCGCCGAGAAGGCCAAGATCGAGCTCTCTTCCGCTCAGCAGACCGACGTGAACCTGCCGTACATCACCGCAGATGCCACAGGTCCGAAGCACATGAACATCAAGGTGACCCGCGCCAAGCTGGAATCCCTGGTGGAAGACATGGTGAAAGACTCCCTGGAGCCGGTCCGTGTCGCCCTGAAAGACTCCGGCCTGTCCGTGTCTGAAGTGGACGACGTCATCCTGGTGGGCGGTCAGACCCGTATGCCGCTGGTCCAGAAGACAGTCGCCGACTTCTTCGGCAAGGAGCCGCGTAAAGACGTCAACCCGGACGAAGCCGTGGCCATGGGTGCCGCCATCCAGGGTGCCGTACTGTCCGGTGACAAGACCGACGTACTGCTGTTGGACGTAACCCCGCTCTCCCTGGGTATCGAAACCATGGGCAGCGTGATGACCGCGCTCATCGAGAAGAACACCACCATCCCGACCAAGAAGTCCCAGGTGTTCTCCACCGCCGAAGACAACCAGTCTGCCGTGACCATTCACGTGCTGCAGGGTGAGCGCAAGCGCGCCAGCGACAACAAGTCCCTGGGCCAGTTCAACCTGGAAGGCATCCGCCCGGCACCGCGCGGTCTGCCGCAGATCGAAGTGACCTTCGACATCGATGCGAACGGTATCCTGCACGTCTCCGCGAAAGACAAGGAGACCAACAAGGAGCAGAAGATCACCATCCAGGCCTCTTCCGGTCTGTCCGATGACGAGATCGAACGCATGGTACGCGAGGCCGAAGCCAACGCGGCCGAGGACAAGAAGTTCGAAGAGCTGGTGCAGACTCGCAACCAGGCTGACGGTCTGGTCCACTCCGTGCGCAAGCAGGTCACCGAAGCCGGTGAAGCCCTGCCGGCGGACGACAAGACCAAGATCGAGACCGCTCTGTCCGAGCTGGAAAGCGCCATCAAGGGCGACGACAAGGCCGCCATCGAAGCCAAGCAACAGGCTCTGATGGAAGCGTCCCAGAAGCTGATGGAGATCGCTCAGCAGCAGGCTCAGGCGCAAGGCGCCGCCGGTGCTGACGCCGGTCAGTCCTCCTCTTCCGCCAAGGCTGACGACGACGTGGTCGACGCCGAGTTCGAAGAAGTGAAAGACGACAAGAAATAAGCCACACCCAGCTGGGCGGAGTCACTTCGCCCAGCGGCTTGGTCGATGAATTTACGGGCGTTGGGTGACCAACGCCCGTCTGCGTAACTGCTGATATAGCAACAGGATGAGTATGTCGAAGCGCGATTTCTATGAAGTGCTCGGGGTGGCAAAAGGTGCCGACGAGCGCGAGATCAAGAAGGCGTACAAGCGTCTGGCGATGAAGTATCACCCCGATCGCAACCAGGGTGATGCGGCCGCCGAAGAGAAGTTCAAAGAGGTCAAGGAAGCCTACGAGGTGCTGACCGACGAGAACCTGCGTGCCCGCTATGACCAGTACGGTCATGCCGGCGTGGATCAGAGCCAGGGCGGCGGTCACGGCGGTTTCGGCGGCGGTGCCGATTTCGGTGACATCTTCGGCGATGTGTTTGGCGACATCTTCGGCGGCAGCCGTGGCGGTGGCCGTCGTGGCCCGGCCCGTGGCTCCGATCTTCGCTACAACATGGAGCTGACACTGGAAGAGGCGGTGCGCGGGGTCTCCAAGGAGATCAAGATCCCGACTCAGGTTCACTGCGAGGTCTGCAACGGTTCGGGCGCCCACACCGGCAGCTCGGCCCAGACCTGCCCGACCTGCCACGGCGCCGGTCAGGTGCAGATGCGCCAGGGCTTCTTCGCGGTGCAGCAGGCCTGTCCGCACTGCCATGGTCGCGGCAAGATCATCAAGGATCCGTGCCGCAAGTGTCACGGCGAGGGCCGCTACCAGAAGACCAAGACCCTGTCGGTCAAGATCCCGGCCGGGGTCGACACCGGCGATCGCATCCGTCTCTCCGGGGAAGGGGAAGCGGGGGAGGCCGGCGCACCGGCCGGGGATCTGTACGTACAGGTTCACGTCAAGGAGCACGAGATCTTCGTCCGTGACGGCAACGATCTCTACTGCGAGGTGCCCATCAGCTTCACCACAGCTGCCCTTGGCGGCGAGATCGAGGTGCCGACCCTGGATGGCCGCGTCAAGCTGAAGGTGACCGCCGAGACCCAGACCGGCAAGCTGTTCCGCTTGCGGGGCAAGGGCGTCAAGTCCGTGCGCTCCGGCCAGGTCGGCGATCTGATGTGCAAGGTGGTCATCGAGACCCCGGTCAAGCTGACCGACACCCAGAAAGATCTGCTGCGCCAGCTGGACGAGTCCTTCAGCGGCGCCGCCGCCAAGACCCACAAGCCCAAATCGGAAGGCTTCTTCGAAGGGGTGAAACGCTTCTTCGATGACCTGACCAAGTGATCACGCGAGTGATGTGAGAAAGCCGGCCCTGTGCCGGCTTTCTTTTTGCTTGTTTCCCGTGATCGTTTTCGTTCGATCGGCGCTCAATCCGTGGTACTGGTGCGCCAGAACACCTGTTTGATGCGGGGATGCTGGCCCAGGGTCTTCATCAGGGCGTCCAGCTCGTCACCGTCGATGGAGGTGGCGAGCAGCACGGCGGAGATCTCCAGATCCTGCTCCCCGAACGGCTCGATATCGAGCTCGCTCAGGGGGTAGTTGGCCTGCTCCAGCTGCTGCTCCAGCCAGGGCAGCACCTCTTTCTGGTGGGTGCGGCGGATGAGGGCGGTGACGCGATAGGTCAGCTCGGTATCCTCGTTGTCCACCGGGTGGCGGTTGATCTGATTGACCAGAGGGCGCAGCAGGGTGTTGGCGGCCAGCACGAAGAGAGCGCCGAGTATGGCCTCCATGGCGAAGCCGGCACCGCAGGCGGCTCCCACGGCGGCTACCCCCCAGAGGGTGGCGGCGGTGTTGATGCCGCGGATGTTGCCCGATTCCCGCATGATGACGCCGGCACCGAGAAAGCCGATACCGGAGACAATATAGGCCACCACGTGCACCACCCCATAGCTGCCGCCGTGCAGGTCATAGATGCGCTGGGCCAGATTGACGAACAGGGCCGCGCCCACCGCCACCAGCACGTTGGTGCGCAGGCCCGCGGTGCGCTGGCGATACTGGCGCTCCAGCCCCACCAGGCTGCCCAGCACGAAGGCCAGTAGCAGGCTGGCCAGGGTATCTGTCAGGGCCAGCAGATCAAATTGTTGCCACATTCTCATGGCGTACTCCTCTTGATGACGATGGCCTTCGAGATGGCAGATGAAACACCTGTCATGTGCAAAGTGAAGATAGACCCGTGCGTGGAAGGCCATCATGGCAGATGAAAATGTTGCACGGATCGAGGCAGCCAGCATCCAGGGTGACTGGCCGTGAATGATGAGCAGGCCCCTGGCACCCGGGGAGGGTGCGAGTCGCATGAGTCCTGGATCGGGGGCCCGGGCGCAGCTCCCAGCGTACCGGGTGGCTGAGCCCGGCCTGATGCACGAACTGCACCAGGTAGCGGCGCTGGGGCGGGGTGCAGTAGAGATCCAGTACCAGCTCCCGTCCCCCGTCGCGTCCCGGTCTCATGGATTGCGAGGGTACTAGCCCTGCCGGTTGCAGGGTATGAGCCACTAGCGCTAGTACGGGGAGCATGTCGGCCCTGTCCTGGCAACGGATCCGCAACCGGTAATGGTGTTGCCGCTGCCTGCCCAGCCTGCGTGACAGGGCTCCCAGGCCCAGCTTGCCGAGCAGGGTGCGGGCGCCGGATGTCGCGGCAGAGATGGCGGGTGTTGAAGCAAAATGGGTTGAAACAAAACGCATAGCAGCCTCCTTGTGGGAAGCAGAAACTATGCAGGCAAGGTGTCCGGTGCTTGGCCGGTCACTTGACGTCAAGTGTGAAAAGAGAAGGGGAGGAGATGCTCGCCTCTCGCGGGATCGCGAGGCGCGGCAGAACGATTGCTGCGGCTAGCTCGCGACCTGGCTGCCGACGCCCATGGCCGGCTTGCTACTGTCACTTGATGAGTTGCCCACTGATGGTCTCCGCTGTGAATGAACGGCAAGATGGTACAGAACCGGGCCGGGAAGGTAAAGGATGGGGCCTGTCTTGCAACATCCAGAAACAAGTTTCTGGGATCCGAAATGGTATGCATGACGCTTCGCCGGGTGAGAAGTTGGCCTTAGTGACTGCTGTAAATTAGAGATTGCTAATGCTGTGATAGGCGATAGAATGATCAATATTAGGGCTTGCTAATTAAATGGGTGGGCCCATTTTGCCGACCTGAGAGCGGATACGGCGCCCATACCGCCCCCTGACTGGAGAGTCCCTATGTTTGAGAGCCAATGGTGGTTTGCCCTCGGAGGCGGCCTGCTGATCGGCCTGTCCGCCCTGCTGCTGATGCTGTTCAACGGCCGGGTGGCCGGGATCAGCGGCATACTGGCGGGAGCCCTGCAGGAGAGAGGCGGCTGGCGCTGGTTGTTCCTGCTGGGCCTGGCCGGTGGGGCGCTGTTGGCCTTTGCCCTCGGCTGGGCAAGCCTGCCGACTCTGGCGGTGTTGCCTGCCTGGCCCTGGGTCGCGCTGGCGGGCCTGCTGGTGGGCATAGGCACTCGCCTTGGCAACGGCTGCACCAGCGGCCACGGCATCTGCGGGGTGGGGCGGCTCTCCCGGCGCTCCCTGGTGGCTACCCTCGTCTTCATGACCACCGCCGTGCTCACCGTCTTTGTCAGCCACCACCTGTTGTGAGGAAGACCCCATGGAACGCTTGATGAGTCTGTTCTCCGGCCTGCTGTTTGGGTTGGGTCTCGCCCTCTCCGGCATGGTGGATCCGGAGAGGGTGCTGGGTTTCCTCGACGTGGCAGGCGCCTGGGATCCCAGCCTGGCCTTCGTGATGGGGGGCGCCCTGCTGGTGTTTATGCCGGGTTATTTCCTGCTGGTGCGGCCCCGTCGCCAGAGCCTGCTGGGGGAGCCCATGGCCGCCGTGCCCGCGCCGACCCTGGATACTCGCCTGCTCGGGGGGGCCGTCCTCTTTGGCATCGGCTGGGGCATGGCCGGCATCTGCCCGGGTCCGGCCCTGGCCCTCATCACGGCAGGCCAGCCCCTGATAGGGCTCTTCGTGGTCGCCATGGTGACGGGCGTGTTGCTGGTGGACAGGGGCTGGCAACGGACCCACTGATCCCGCGTTGGCAGCTTTTGCGCAGAGACTAGGGCTCATCTGTCGGCCCAAGATGGTACTATCGGACTCCCATCCTCTCGACAAGGCTTGCCCATGCTCCCCCTGCGCCTGCTTATCTCGGATTCCCACGATCCTCTGTTCAACCTGGCGGTGGAGGAGTGCATCTTCCGCCAGATGGACCCGCGTCAGCGGGTGCTCTTCCTGTGGCGCAACGCCAATACCGTGGTGATAGGCCGTGCCCAGAACCCCTGGAAGGAGTGCAACACCCGCCGCATGGAAGAGGATGGGATAACCCTGGCCCGGCGCAGCAGCGGCGGTGGCGCCGTGTTCCACGACCTTGGCAACAGCTGCTTCACCTTCATGGCGGGCAAACCAGGCTATGACAAGCAGGTCTCCACCGCCATAGTGCTGGATGCCCTGAAGCGGCTGGGGGTGGAGGCTTTTGCCTCCGGTCGCAACGATCTGCTGGTGGCGACTCCGGACGGGGATCGCAAGGTGTCGGGCTCGGCCTACCGGGAGACCCAGGATCGCGGCTTTCATCACGGTACCCTGCTGCTGGACGCCGATCTCAGCCGGCTCGCCAACTACCTCAACCCGGACCCCAAGAAGCTCGCGGCCAAGGGCATCACCTCGGTGCGCAGCCGGGTCGCCAACCTGAGCGAATTGCTGCCGGGGATCGACCATCAAGGGGTGAGCGAGGCCCTCATGGAGGCCTTCTTCAGCCACCATGGTGAGCGGGTTCAGCCCGAGCATATCTCCCCCGAACGGCTGCCGGACTTGCCCGGCTTTGCCGAGACCTTTGCCCGCCAGCGCAGCTGGGAGTGGAACTTCGGCCATGCACCGGCGTTCAGCCATCGGCTGGACGAGCGCTTCGGCTGGGGCGGGGTCGAGCTGCACTTCGACGTGGAGAAGGGGGTCATAGGGCGGGCGCAGATCTTCAGCGACAGCCTGGAGCCGGCGCCCCTGGATGCCCTGGCGGAGCGACTGCCGGGCACCCTCTATCAGCCGGTGGCGGTCTCGGCACTGATCAGGGCGCTGCAGGAGGAGTTCCCCGCCCAGCGGACCGAGCTCTCGGAGCTGGAGCGCTGGCTGGCGACGGCGCTGCGTTAGGCGCATCACGGCTGAGAGCGGGATCACGAAACGGGAGCCGGCCTGGGGGGCGGCCTCACGGCCAGCCCTTGTCCCGCCTGGAGCATGATAAAAAGTAGGGCAGGCCATTAGTTATTGTCGCTGTTTCAAACGCTACCCGAGGGGTATAACCGGGCCACCTCTGCAGTATTAATGGTAACAACAATGAGTGACCTGGTTTATCTGAAAGACGACGGCGTCAACGCCGTCTCCCCCGCATTCGCCGCCCGTTTCGCCACCGTCAAGGCTCACTACTTCTCCCGCAATCCCGAGCTCTGGCCGGTGTTTCGCGAGCCCGGCTTCGCCACCCTCAACGAGTTTCGTGCCCGCGGCCTGGCACCGGATGCGCGCCTCAATGCCTGGCCCGATGGCCGCGCCCGCCTCGCGGATCTCTGCGAGACCATGCCGGTGCCGCAGGCCATGCGCGCCCCGGGTGAGCCCATGACCGAGCTGCTGTTCGCCGGCGCCCTCTCCAAAGACTGGGAGAACCCCTCCAGTGTCGAGAACGTCATCACCATGTCGGCGGATCCCGCCATCTACGGCGCCCAGATGGGCATTCTCGCGAACCCCAACCTGGTCTACTCCGAATACGCCGGGGTGGCCGAGGAGCTTGAGAAGAAGGTGGTGCGCCAGATAGCCCTGCTGGCGGGTTACGATCCGGCCCGCGCCACCGGCATCTTCACCCAGGGGGGGACCTTCTGTAACCTCTACGGCTACCTGCTCGGCATCCGCAAGAGCCTGCCGGAAGCCAAGCACAAGGGGCTCGGCCACTATCAGGACTACCGCATCATCAACTCCCAGGGCGGCCACTACTCCAACATCACCAACCTCTCCCTGCTCGGGGTGGATATCGAGAACAAGACCATCCGCATCCAGGTCGGCGAGAACAACGACATCGATCTGGTGGATCTCGAACGCACCCTGACCGCCTGTTTCGCCCTCAAACACGTGGTCCCCACCATCATGCTCACCATGGGCACCACCGACACCTTCGGGGTGGATCAGGTCAAACCCGTGGTGGAGCTGAGGGATCGCCTGTGCGAGCGCTTCGAGGTGGTGGTCAAGCCTCACATCCACGTGGATGCCGCCATCGGTTGGTCGATGATCTTCTTCCTGGATTACGACTTTGCCGCCAACCCGCTCGCCATCAACGCCGCCACCCTGGCGGGCATTGAGCGCAACGTGGTCCGCTTCGCGGAGCTCAAATACGCCGACTCCTTCACCGTCGACTTCCAGAAGTGGGGCTATGTGCCCTACACCTCCAGCCTGGTGATGATCAAGGAGCAGGACGATCTCAAGGCGATGGAGAACGACCCGGAGAACTTCTCCTATTTCGAGCGGGACATCCAGGGTCAGACTCACCTGCAGTCCACCATAGAGTGTTCCCGTGGGGCGAGCGGCCTGTTCGGTGCCTATGCGGCCCTCAACTACCTGGGGGTGGAGGGGTATCGCACCGTGCTGGCCCACTGCCTGCAGAACGCGAACTACTTCCGCTTCCGCCTGAGCCAGCTCGGCAACGTCAAGCTGGTGGCCCAGGAGAACCAGGGGCCGAGCGTGGGCTTCAAGATCTACAACCCGGAGTGGGTGAGCGATCCGGAGGCCGAGTTCGCCTTCGAGCTGGCCCGCAGCGCCGATCCCGCCTACAAGGCGCGGCTGCAACGCAACACCGACTATCACCGCGACCTGTTCAAGCACCGTGGCAAGGTGGGGCTCTTCACCAACTGGGTGGAGGCGGTGGCCCACTCCGAATACGACGAGCGGGGCAAGTACTCCTACATCGCCGGCGAGAAGGCGGTCTTCATGAACCCGGCCTGTGGCCGCGAGCAGATCGACGCCTTTATCGAGCATATTCGCGGCTGAGAACGGCGCATCCATATAACCAATGGGCAGGAATAACCTGCCCATTTTTATTGGACTGTTATTTCATCCTCCTGCTTGGAGAAATGGAATCAGGGATGGCCATCAATAAAACGTCAATAATATGGACGACAATGAATATATGACGGCAACATGCCGGCGCAAGGTGCACCGGCATGTTTCTTTCAGGTTATATTTCCGGTCTCGATATCAGGGATTGGGGACAGTGCTGGCACAGTCATAGTGCTCGCCCTTTAATCCCATGACGTCACAGGTGACGGTCAATACGTCGTTGGGACGAGCCCACTCGGGATCCCAACTACCCATGGGTTCATCATGACGCTTGTCCTTATAGAGATCCCACATGATCATGCCGGAGTGGGCATATTTGGCGGTGCGGTTGGCTATTTCATTGAGCAAGTCCTTGCTCAGTACCAAATTACCGGTGGCCGGCCTGCCGACTTCGAAGCCGACCGTGATGGGCGGAGAAATCAACAACTTCTGTGGTTGAATGGATGCGGTCGCATAATTGGGGGCCCCTTTTATCAGTGCATGCCCAGGTCGCAATGTATCGCCGGATTTCAACCAGCTGAAGAAGGAGCCATAGTAATAATCGACCTGTCCCGCCAGATCGCAGGGAATATTGGTATCCCCGCCGCAGTCTGTTTCACTCAAGTCATAGGACATGATGCCTATAGTGCTGAGCCGGTCGATCTTGTCCGGATATTGCAGGGCCGTGTTGTAGATGAGGCCATACAGGTTGCCGCCCCACCAGGCACCCCCATAGGTGTGGCTGGTCTGGGCATTGCTGCCCCAGTTGGCCGACATATTGGGGAGTCCGCCGGTGGCCGGTGCCGCCGTGCTCAGCGCAAGCCCGGGATCGATGGCATCGATGGCACTGTAGAGAGAGCCCAGGATGGCCGCAAACTTGTCGACCGTGTCCGGCATGATCCTGGGGTAGGGCTGCTGGGCGGGATCGAGTTGCATGTTGTCGTGATAGACCAGCGGCCCCTTGCCCTGGCCCATCAGCTCGGCGGTGTCGAGGTACTCCGGACTGCTGGCAGGCGTCTGCACCGAATCCGGCGTCAGGCGCCAGCTGTAGGCGTTGAGGTCCGCGTGCCAGAACTCTTCGTAGTCCAGATCGATACCCGCCACGCCGAGATCGCTGGCCAGCTGCACCACGTTTCGATAGGCCTGATCCGCGGCCTGGCCGGAGATGGGATTGTCGAAGCGGTTACGGGGGCCAGGGTTGGGGAAGGAGTCATATTTTTCCCCGGCTGGGCCACAGGCATCCACCTTGCCCGCGGTGACGTCGTAGTATTCCGGGATGCAGCTGAAGTTCCATCCCCCGACGGCGATATAGGTCTCCACCCCGTGCAGCTTGAAGGTGTTGATGATCTCCTTGAGCTGGGAAAAGTCGGCGGTGGATTTATTGTCTCTTGGTTCTTTATTGACGGTGGCCGTGTCACAGACATAGCCGAATAACCCGGTGCAGGCGAGATCATTTTGCGTGTAATTGACCAGACTGGGCTGGACGAACGACAACACCAATTTATTGAAGTTGCTCTTCTGACTGGCGACCTGCTGACTCAAGGCTTCCAGATTATCCAACGAGGCATAATAGGCGGGAGTATTGGCGGGAGCATCCGGCCCACTCAAATAGTAGGCGGTGATCTCCGGGGATTGTGCCATCGCATTGCCGGCAGCCAGTGCGGTGAATATACTGAACAGAATGTGCTTTTTCATATAATATCCTTATTGTTCTCTACAAGAGCGCAGTAGAGCCGAAAGCAATATCCTTGCTCTCATACAGGGTTATATTGAATGGAATTATCGGCTGTTTGGTTTATTGGCTTGGTATGACTCCTATCATGAATGGGAGTCTCGATAGTAAGGGGAGATGCGTATTTTTTGCTGAATGCCAACTGAATGGTTGTTAATATGTTGTTATTTTTATCTTAATCAATATGACGCTGTTGCTCTAAATACGAGACATAGCAAGCAGGATGATATTCGCAATATCGTGTGCACTTCGTGTCGAGTAATATCCGGGATGTTTAAGGATAGTCGGCTGACATGGGGCGGTAGCCAAGCTCAATAAAAGGGATGGGGGAGGAGAATCTCCCCCATCCCTGTTGATCCCGGCCCCGTTACTGTTTCTGCAACATGGTTACCGTCAGCTTGCCCGCCGGATTGGCTGCGTGGAAGCTCACCGCATCCCCGGCCTCGAATCCCTCCAGCAGGGCGGGGTCCGCCACCAGGAAGGTCATGGTCATGGGGGGCATCTTGAGATTGCTGATGGCCTCGTGCTTGATCCCCACCTTGCCGTTGGCGGCATCGATGCGGGTGATAACCCCCCGGGTCATGGCCGTGTCACCCATCTCCATCCCTTCCATCTGGGACATGTCGTGCCCCTCGTGGCTCATGGTCATCTCGGCCCGGGCCTGAAGGGAGGCGAAGCCGAGCAGCAGGGTCAGGGTCAACGTCTTGAAGTTCATGGTGTTTTCCTTACATGTCTGATTCATGGTGGGTTGTGTATTCGAGTCATTCGGATTGTTCATGAGCGGGCAGGCTGCGTTTTCGCCACAGATAGAAGGCCGCCGGCAGCACCAGCAGGGTCAGCACCAGTGCGGTCACCATGCCGCCTATCATGGGAGCGGCGATGCGCTGCATCACCTCGGAGCCGGTGCCGTGGCTCCACATGATGGGCAGCAGGCCGGCGATGATGGTCACTACCGTCATCATCTTGGGACGCAGGCGCAGGGCGGCGCCCTGGATGACGGCGTCGTGCAAGCCTTGCAGCGTGGGTTTGCCGCGGGCGACGAGATCGTCCCAGGCGTGGTTGAGGTAGACCAGCATCAGGACGCCTGTCTCCACCGCGACCCCGGCCAGGGCGATAAAGCCGACGCCTACGGCGACCGAGAGGTTGAAATCTAGCAGCCAGACGGTCCAGATCCCGCCCACTACTGCGAGCGGCAGGGTGGTGAGGATGAGCAACACCTCCTGGAAGCGGCGAAACGCGAGATAGAGCAGCAGCACTATGATGGCGAGCGTCAGAGGCACCACGTAGGCGAGGCGCGCCTTGGCCCGCTCCATGTATTCGTACTGTCCGGACCAGGTGAGGGCGTAGCCCGCCGGCAGCACCAGCTGCTTGTCCACCTCGGCCCTGGCCTCACCCACGAAGGAGCCGATGTCCCTGTCCCGGATATCCACGTAGACCCAGCCATTGAGGCGGGCGTTCTCGCTCCTCAGCATGGGAGCCTCGTCGCTGATGTAGACCCGGGCCACGTCTGCCAGGGCGATGCGCTCCCCCTTGGGGGTCACCAGGGGCAGGAGTTCCAGGCTCGCCACCGAGTCGCGATAGCTCTGGGGGTAGCGCAGGTTGATGGGATAGCGCTCGCGCCCCTCTATGGTCTGGCCCACGTCCATGCCGCCCACCGCGGTGGCGAGCACTGCCTGGACATCGGCGATGTTGAGGCCGTAGCGCGCCGCCTTCAGCCGATCGATATTCACCTTGACGTAGCGACCGCCGGCCACCCGTTCGGCGTAGACGGAGGAGGCCCCCTCCACCTTGCCGACGATCTGCTCCAGCTGTTGGCCTATCTCCTGAATGACCTTGAGATCGGGGCCCGCTATCTTGATGCCCACCGGGGTCTTGATGCCGGTGGCCAGCATGTCGATGCGGGTCTTGATGGGGGGAACCCAGGCGTTGGTGAGACCGGGGAAGCGGATGAGGGAGTCGAGCTCCTCTTTCAGCTTCTCCGGGGTCATGCCGGGGCGCCACTGATCCCGCGGTCTGAGCTGTATGCTGGTCTCCATCATCACGAGATCGGCGGGATCGGTGGCGGAGTCGGCACGGCCTGCCTTGCCGAACACGTTCTGCACCTCGGGCACGGTACGAATGAGCTTGTCGGTCTGCTGCAGGATCTCCCGCGCCTTGCCCACCGAGATGTTCGCCGCCGTGGTGGGCATGTACATGATGTCCCCCTCATCGAACGGCGGTATGAACTCGGAGCCCAGATGCTTGAGGGGCCAGAAGCCCACGACAGTCACCACCAGAGCCGCGACGAGCGTGGTCCTAGGGCGTGCCAGCACGGCGTTGAGCAGCGGAATATAGCCGTTGCTCAGGCCCCGGTTGAGGGGGTTGGCCTGCTCGGGCAAGACCCTGCCACGGATGAAGTAGCCCATGATGACGGGCACGAGCGTGATGGAGAGCCCGGCGGCGGCCGCCATGGCGTAGGTCTTGGTGTAGGCCAGCGGGTGGAACATGCGCCCCTCCTGCGCCTCCAGGGCGAACACCGGCAGGAAGCTCATGGTGATGATGAGCAGGGAGAAGAAGATGGCGGGGCCCACCTCGATGCTCGCCTCGACGATCACTTGCCAGCGGTTCTTGTCGGTGAGGGCCTCCCGCTCCATATGCTTGTGGACGTTCTCTATCATCACGATGGCGCCATCCACCATGGCGCCGATGGCGATGGCGATGCCGCCAAGGGACATGATGTTGGCGTTGATCCCCTGCAGGTGCATGACGATGAAGGCGACCAGGATGGCGATGGGCAGGGAGATGACCACCACCAGGGATGAGCGCAGGTGGAACAGGAAGGCGAGACAGACCAGCACCACCACGGCGAACTCCTCGATGAGCTTGCCGGAGAGGTTGTCGATGGCGCGCTGGATAAGATCCGAGCGGTCATAGACGGTGACCACTTCCACCCCGTCCGGCAGGCTGGATTTCAGCTCCGCGAGCCGGGCCTTGACCCCGTCTATGGTGTGCTGGGCGTTCTCGCCGTAGCGCATGACGATGATGCCGCCCACGACTTCCCCCTCACCGTTAAGCTCGGCGATACCGCGCCGACTCTGGGGGCCGGTGACCACGTCCGCCACGTCCCCCAGCAGCAGGGGGGCGCCCCGCACATTGGTGCCGAGCGGGATCCGCTTGAGGTCCTCGACGCTCTTGAGGTAACCGTTGGAGCGCACCATGTACTCCGCTTCCGCCATCTCGATGACGGAGGCGCCCGTCTCCTGGTTGCCCATTTCGATGGCGGTCTGGATGAGGGAGAGCGGAATGCCGTAGGCGCGCAGCTTGTCCGGATCCACCCGCACCTGGTACTGGCGCACCATGCCGCCGACGGTGGCGACCTCGGAGACTCCGTTCACCGTCTGCAGCTCGTATTTCAAAAACCAGTTCTGCAGGGAGGTGAGCTCGCTCAAGTCGTGCTTGCCGGTTCTGTCCACCAGGGCGTACTGATAGACCCAACCCACCCCGGTGGCATCCGGGCCGAGCTGAGGACGGGCGGAGGCGGGCAGGCTAGGGGCCACCTGACTCAGATACTCCAGCACCCGGGCCCGGGCCCAGTAGAGATCCGTGCTGTCGTCAAACAGCACATAGACGAAGGAGTCGCCGAAGAAGGAGTAGCCGCGCACAGTCGTGGCCCCCGGCACCGCCAGCATGGCGGTGGTGAGGGGATAGGTGACCTGATCCTCCACCACCTGGGGCGCCTGGCCCGGGTAGGAGGTCTTGATGATCACCTGGACGTCGGAGAGATCCGGCAGGGCGTCCACCGGGGTCTGTTTGACCGACCAGAGCCCCCAGGCGGTGAGCATCAGGGTCAGCAGCAGCACCAGGAAGCGGTTGCCGACGGACCAGCGAATAATCGACGGGATCATGGCTTGGCTCCTCTCGCTTGGCGCTGCGTCAGAGGCGGGATGCGGTTATTGATGAAGCGACAAAGGATGGCAGGGATCATGATTTATCCCCCATGTCGTGCTGGCTGTGATCCATGCCTTCCATACCCTTCATGTCATCTTTGGCAGGGGGGGCCTTGCTGGCCGGGGCATCCTCGACATGGATATTGACGATCCTGTACTCATCCCCCTCCTGCTCCACTTGCAGGTGCAGGGCCTGGCCCTGTTTCAACTGGCTGATGTCGACGCCATCGGCCACGGTGAAGTCCATCTCCATGGCGGGCCACTGCCACTCCGGGATCGGCTGGTGGCTGACGCTTAAGGTCCGACTCTCCATATCCAATGTCTGGATCTCCCCCTGGGTCCACACCTGCTGGGGTCGTACTGCCGTCATGCGCTGGAAGTCAGAGGTGATGCTGGATTCAGAGTCGAGCAAGAATTGCGCCGAGCTGACTATCTCGTCACCGGGTTCGACCCCGCTCTGGATGGCCACCTTGTCGCCAAACTGGGGGCCGAGCGTCACCGCCACCGACTTGAAGCCGCCATCCTCCAGGGCCAGTACCAGCCTGTCCTGGCTGCCGGTGCGGATCACTGCTTCGCTCGGGACCAGAGTCCGGGGGGCGCCGCTGCCGCTCTGGATGCTTATCTTGGCGAACATGTTGGGTTTGAGGAACTCATCCGGGTTGTCAAAACGCAGCCGTACCTTGAGGGTGCGGGTCACCGCATCCAGGGTGGGGTAGAGGTAGTCCACCTTGCCCTGCCACTGGCGGCCGGGGGCATAATCCAGGGTCATGGTGACGGGGTCGCCGACTTTCAGCTCCGACGCCTGGCGCTCGAACACCTCGGCGCTCACCCACACCTGCTTGAGGGTGCTGATGTTGAACAGGGGGGCGGCGGGTTCCACGTACTGGCCCTCGCGTACCTTCAGCTCGGACACATAGCCACTGCTCGGGGCATAGATGCGGATGGTCTCCTGCACCTGACGGCTGCGCTTGAGGGCGGCAATCTGATCCGCCGGCACCTGCAGGGATTTCAGCTTGCCCTCGGCGGCGCGCAGCAGCAGGGGATTGCTGGTGTTGAGTGCCAGCAGGTATTCGTGCTGTGCGTTCACCAGATCCGGGGCGTAGAGGTCGTAGATGAAGCTGCCCTTGGCCACCTTCTGCCCCTCGTTCTTGATGGCGAGGTGGCGGATCCAGCCCGCCATGCGGGCGTTGATGGCCTCCAGCCGCTCCTCGTCATAGCCCACGTAACCCACCGTCTCGATCTGCTGGTGGATGGGGAGCTTCTCCACCTTGGCAAGCCGTACCCCCAGGTTTTGCTGGATCTCTGGGCTGATGGTGACGGTACCCGGTGAGCCGTTTTTCTGCTCCTCGTAGACGGGGATAAAGTCCATCCCCATGTTGTCCTTGGCGGGTCCGTCACGCTTGTCGCGGGGATCCATGGGGTTGACCCAGTAAAGGGGTGTCTTCTCTTTGGCACCGGCACCATCACCGGTCTGTTTGGCGGCCCAGTAGCCGCCGCCGGCTCCGAGGGCGAGCAGCAGGGCGGAGAGGATCAGAGACTTGTTCATAAGAGGCCTCCTGCATGAGTCGGACAGGTGGGCCGGGCGCGCAGGGGCGCAAACATCTTGGCTGATGGCATGGTACATCTTCTCTTCTAACGAGCCGCCAGGCCGGGTCGGGATCCCCTGATTCGGTGCAGACGCTTCTGTGCAGAAGGCGCGGCACGGGCTGACCTTGAAAGGCCGCCGGAAGCGGGATCTTGACTAGCAGGCTTGGTCGGCAAACAGGGCGCCAGCGACGGAAATGACTGGCACGAGTTGCTGTTGGCGATGGGCATGCCATCGCGCGGGCTAGCGGGAGAAGAGGTTTCTAATGGCGCAGCACAGAGAGCATCAGATGCCGTCTGGGCCAGGAGGGGGGATGGGCGCCGCGCAGGCGCAGCAAGGGGTCACGCAGCCACTGATCCAGCAGACCTATGCCCAGTCGGGGCATCAGCAGCAGGGGCAGGGCAAACAGGGTGAGCAGGACCGCCAGCAGGGGGATGCCACCGGTGAGGCCGCCATGCATCTGGCAGTCATCCTGGCTCTGGGCGCTGGCCTGGCCGTCGTGGCAGGGGAGGCTCTGCATGGCCGGGGAGGGGCCGGTGTTGTCACTCATGAGCATCATGGCATCCGAAGATTGGGCGGCGCCTTCGTCGACCGCGGCGCTGTGCCAGCTGATGCACAGGGTCAGATTGCAGATGAGCACCAGCGCCAGCAACAGCCGGGCGATGAGCTCTGTGGGCAATCTGGATGACAACATGGGCAGTTTCCCAATGACGGATGTGGCGAATGTAAACCTTACCGAAAGGTGAAGGTCAAGGTGTGGCAACTGTGGGCCGCGCAATTTGTGAGGGCAGACAGGGACTTGGGGCTAAAAGGGAAAAGGTGGCTGGCCGCCGGGCAGGGGGCGGACAAGCAAGCCCCCGCCTGGGCGGGGGCTTGTCACTCTCAGTGTGTCTCCTTGGGTGCCTTGGCGTCTTTTCGCTCCGATCGCTTCATGATGAGGCGGAAGAAGAGCGGAATGAAGAAGATGGCGATGAAGGTGGCCGCCAGCATGCCGCCGATCACGGGCCAGCCGAGGGCGTGACGGCTGGCGGCGCCGGCGCCGCTCGACGTCACCAGGGGCACGCAGCCGAGGATGAAGGCGAGCGAGGTCATGATGATGGGACGAAAACGCAGTCGCGCCGCCTCCAGCGCCGACTCGATGAGGTTCATCCCCTCCTCGTGCTTCATCACCGCGAACTCCACGATCAGGATGGCGTTCTTGGCGGCGAGCCCCACCAGGGTCACCAGGCCTATCTGGAAGTAGACGTTGTTGGTGAGCCCCACCAGCCAGGTGGCGAGCAGGGCGCCGAACAGGGCGAAGGGCACGGCTGTGATCACCGCAAAGGGCAGGCTCCAGCGCTCGTACTGGGCCGCCAGTATGAGGAAGATCATGACGATGCCAAAGCCGAAGGCTGTGCCGGCGCTGCCGGCAGCCGCCTTCTCCTGATAGGCGGAGCCGGTCCACTCCAGCTTGGCGTCGTTGCCGAGGGTCTCGCCCGCTACGGCCTCCAGGGCGGCGATGGCCTGGCCCGAGCTGTAACCCGGCGCCGGCTGGGCCATGATCTTGGCCGCCTGGAAGATGTTGAAGCGCTCAACCAGCTCGGGGCCCGTGCTGTCGCGCACCGTCACCAGGCTGCTGAGCGGGATCATCTCGCCGGTATTGGAGCGCACATAGACGTTGCTGATGTCGCTCCGTTTGGCGCGGTAGTCCGCCTCGGACTGCAGCTGAACCCGGTAGGTGCGGCCGAACTGGTTGAAGTCGTTGACATAGACCTGGCCGAAGGTGGCCTGCATGGTGTCAAACACCGCGTTGATGGGCAGCCCCAACGCCTTGGCCTTCTCGCGATCCAGATCCAGATAGACCTGGGGCACGTTGGCGCGGTAGGTGCTGGTGACGCTGGCAAACTCGGGGCGCTGCTTGGCCGCCTCGAGGAAGCGCTGCACCTCGGCGGAGAAGGCCTGGGTATCGCCGTTGCCGCGGTTTTGCAGGTAGGCCTCCAGCCCGCCCGTGGTGGACATGCCGGTGATGGGAGGCGGGTTGAAGGAGGCGACGAAGCCATCCGCCAGCCCCATCAGGCTCAGCCCCTGGAAGGTCTTGGCCAGGGAGAAGGAGTCCTGCCCCTCGTTCTGGCGCTCGCTCCAGTCCTTGAGGGTGATGAAGCTGATGCCGCTGTTGCTGATGACGGCGTTGGAGAGGATGTCGAAGCCCGAGAAGGTGATGACGTCCTTCACGTTGGGGTTCGCCATCACCATCTGGTCGAAGTCGTTCGCCACCGCCTGGGTGCGAGTGAGGGCGGCCGCATCCGGCAGCATGACGGCGGAGAGCAGGTAGCCCTGATCTTCGTTCGGCACCAGTTCTCCCGGCACCCGGGTGAAGAGGCCATAGATGGCGACCAGGATGAGTGCAATCAGGGTGAAGGCGACCCCGACCCGGCGGTTGAGGAAGGCGACCCCGCGCACGTAGCGACGGGTCAGGCCGTCGAAGGCATGGTTGAACCAGACGAAGAAGCGGGCCGGTTTGTGATGACCTTCTTTGAGCAAGACGGCGCACAGGGCCGGTGACAGGGTGAGGGCCACCAGCCCCGAGATGGCGACCGAGACCGCGATCGTGATGGCGAACTGCTTGTACATGACCCCCGTCATGCCACCCATGAAGGCGACCGGCAGGAAGACGGCGCACAGCACCAGCACGATGGCGACCACGGGGCCGGAGACCTCTTGCATGGCGAGGATGGCGGCCTCCTTGGGCGAGCACTTCTTCTCCTGCATGATCCGCTCGACGTTTTCGAGCACGACGATGGCGTCATCCACGACGATACCGATGGCGAGCACCATGCCAAACAGGGTCAGCAGGTTGATAGAGAAGCCCAGCATCAGCATGCCGGCGAAGGTGCCGATGAGGGAGACCGGCACGGCGATGCAGGGGATCAGGGTGGCCCGGAAGTTCTGCAGGAACAGGTAGACCACCACGAACACCAGCACGATCGCCTCGAACAGGGTGTGCACCACCTCCTCGATGGAGATCTTCACGAACTCGGTGGTGTCGTAGGGGATCTGGTACTCGATGTCCTGGGGGAAGCGCTCCTTGAGCCGAGCCATGGTGGCGTGCACCTGATCCGCGACCGCGACGGCGTTGGCCCCCGGCTGCAGGTAGGTGGCGATGCCTATGGTGGGCTTGCCGTTGGCCTTGGCCAGCAGATCGTAATCCTTGCCGCCGATCTCGACCCTGGCCACGTCCTTGACCCGGATCTTGGCGCCATCCGGCATGGCGCGGATGATGATGTTCTGGAACTCGTTCACATCCTCGAGCCGCCCCTTGGTCTGCACCGTGTAGGTGAAGTCGACGGGGGCCGTGGTGGGCTGGGCGCCTATCTTGCCCGCCGCGAACTGGGTGTTTTGCTCGCGGATGGCGTTGATCACATCGCTCGGGGTGAGCTGCAGCTGGGCCAACCGGTCCGGCCGTAGCCAGATGCGCATGGCGTAGTCGGTGCCGCCGAACAGGGTGGTATCACCGACGCCCGGGATGCGCTTGAGCTCATCGATGATGTTGAGCAGGGCGTAGTTCGACAGGTAGGTGGTGTCGAAGGTACCGCCCGGGGATTGCAGGGTCACCACCTGCAGGATCGAGGTGGACTTCTTCTTGACCGTCACCCCCTGCTTTTTCACCTCTTCCGGCAGCTGGGCCATGGCCGCGCTGACCCGGTTGTTGACGTTGATGGTGGCCTGATCCGGATCCGTCCCTATCTTGAAGTAGATGTTGAGGTTCATCTGCCCGTTGGAGGCGGAGCCGGACTGCATGTAGAGCATGTTCTCGACGCCGTTGATCTGCTGCTCGAGGGGCGCGGCGACCGTCTGGGAGATGACCTCGGGGGTGGCACCCGGATAGAAGGTGGTCACCGACACCACGGGGGGCGTTATCTGCGGGTACTGCTCAATGGGAAGGGAGCGCATGGCCGCGAGCCCCGCCAGCACGATGATGATGGAGATGACGCTGGCGAAGATGGGGCGCTCGATGAAGAACTTGGAAAACATGGGCGCTCCTTACTTGCCGGCGGCTGGCTGGGCCAGCTTGGCCTGGATCGCCTTCATCTCGGCGGCAGAGACCGGCTTGACCACGGTGCCGGGACGGGCCTTCATCAGCCCTTCGACGATGTAGCGATCACCGGGGGCGAGACCGCTGTCGATCAGCACGCCGCTTTCCACGCTCTGGCCGAGTTTGACCGGCCGCGGCACCACCTTGTTGTCCTTGTCCACCACCATCACCATGCGATCGGCCTGGGACTGAATGACGGCCCTTGGCGGCACTAGGATGGCATCCTTACGTAGACCGAGATCTATGGCCATGCGCACGAACTGGCCTGGCAGCAGCTTGCCCTCCTTGTTGTCGAAGATGGCGCGGGCTCGGATGGTGCCGGTCTGGGGATCGACCCGGCTGTCGGAGAAGTTCAGCTTGCCCGCCTGGGGATAGAGGGATCCGTCCGCGAGGCGGATATGGGTGCGCCAGTTGTCGGCGCTGAAGGCCTGCAACTTGCCGCTCTTCACCGAGTTCTCGAAGTTCAGGCGATCCTGCTCCGAGTAGGAGAAGTTCACGTAGAGGGGATCGAACTGGGTGATGGTGGTGAGCAGGCCGCTGTCACCGCTGGTGGCGATGAGGCTGCCCTCTGACTGGGAGCTCTTGCTCGCCATGCCGCTGATGGGGGCGGTGACCTGGGTGTAGCTGAGGTTGAGCTCGGCCTCCTTCACCTTGGCCTGGGCGGCCTGGTGGCTGGCCACGGCCGCCTCGTAGTTGGCGATGGTGGTGTCATAGTCCTGCCGGCTTACCACCTGGCGCTTGTAGAGCGGGATGATGCGTTCGCGATCCGCCCGCGCCTTGTTCAGGCGGGCCAGCTCCTGGGCCAGGGTGCCCTTGGCCTGCTCCAGCGCCACCTTGTAGGGCTCGGGATCGATGAGGAACAGGGCCTGGCCGGCGGTGACCGGCTGGCCCTCGATATAGGTGCGCTGCAGCAGTATGCCGCTCACCCGGGAACGCACGTCAATCTCGCGGAAACCTGCGGTCTCGCCGACCATCTCTGTGGTGAGCGGCACATCGGTCAGCTTGGCCTCGGCCACCACCACGGGCACCGGGGGCAGGGTCTGGGCGCTGTCCCCTGCCTTGTCGCCACAGCCTGCCAGTGCGCCCATCAGCGCCAGGGTGATGCCGGTGCGTGCGAATAACCATCCTTTTGTGAGGGAATATGACCCTGTTTGCGGTCTGCCGGCATGATCAATCTGCCGTTTCATGCCCTGTTTGCCTGCCAACCTTGTTAATGACATACCTGAAATTTAACCTTTTGTTATACATGCTGTTTTTAATAATAAAATGTCAAAGTTGAACTGGAGCTGTTGGCACCCTCAGATGCTGGCTTCATAAGGGGAGGAAAATGCAGGGCAGGCGGGGCAGCCATAGGGGGAGAGGCTGGGGAGGCACGGAGAGGAGCTGAAATGAGAGTGGGGACCCGGCGGTCCCCACTCTGGATGTATCTGGCGAGCAGGCCAGGGGCCTGCACCTCCCTATCAGGCGAAACAGGTCCAGATGGGGGCGTGGTCCGACGGCTTCTCGATGCCACGCAGTTCGTAGTCGATGCCGGTCTCGGTCACTTTGTCCTTGAGGGCATTGGACGCCATGATGAGGTCGATGCGCAGGCCCCGGTTCTCGTCGAAGCCCTTGGAGCGGTAGTCGAACCAGGAGAAGCGCTCGCACTCGGTGGGGTTGGCGGCGCGGAAGGTGTCGGTCAGACCGAAGCCCTTGAGGCGCTCCATCCACTCCCGCTCGACGGGCAGGAAGGAGCACTTGCCGTCTCGCAGCCAGCGCTTGCGGTTCGCCTCGCCGATGCCGATGTCCAGATCCGTGGGGGAGATGTTCATATCCCCGATCAGCGCTATCTGATCGTCCGGGCTGTGGTGAGTCTCGAGGTAGTGCTGCAAGTCCTCGTAGAACTTCTGCTTGGCCGGGAACTTGGTCTCGTGATCCTGGCTCTCCCCCTGGGGGAAGTAGCCGTTCATCACCTTGATGATGGAACCATCTTCCCGCTTGAAGCTGGCCATGATCATGCGGCGCTGGGCATCCTCTTCGTCGGTGGGGAAGCCCTTCTGCACCTCGATGGGGGCCTGCTTGCTCATGATGGCGACCCCGTAATGGCCCTTCTGGCCGTGGAACGCCACGTGATAACCCATGGCCTCCACGTCGGCCACCGGGAAGGCCTCGTCGTGAACCTTGATCTCCTGCAGGCCGATCACATCCGGTTGGTGCTTGTCGATGATGGCTTGCAACTGATGAAGACGGGCGCGCAGGCCATTGATATTGAAAGAGATGATCTTCATGTCGGGATGCTCATGTCGTTTTTATTAGTCGCTATTGAACTCGGGATCCGCTCCGGATGCAAGTTCAGGGGCGGGCCAGAGGCCAGTCCCTGAGCCGCCGCTGGTCAACGGGTCATCTTCTTGACGAACACCACCACGAACAGCGCCAGCGTGAAGCTGCCGGTGAAGGCCTCGAAGGCGGCGAATATCCGCGACAGGCCGACGGGGGTGAAGTCCCCATAGCCCAGGGTGGTGAAGGTCACCACGCTGTAGTAGAGGCATTCCAGCAGGAAGAAGGCGTTCTGCTCGAGGCTTGCCTCGGGCCGGTAGATGAGGTGATTGCCGTTGAAGCTCAGGCCGAAGAAGAAGTAGAAGACGCTGCAGATGAGGATGAGCAGCAGGGAGAAGAGCACCACCCGCATGGGGGCCTCCCCGTAGCCGCAGAAGAGATCCACTATCCAGGAGGCGAAGCGCTGATAGGAGCAAAACGGCATCTGCAGGCGGCGCATGGTGAGCTCCTGCTGGATGTAGCGCCCCGACATGGTGAAGATGCCCTGGGCCTCGGAGGCCTTGCGCAGATCCCGGTAGGTCTCCTCCGCCTCCTTGAACCAGACGCGGGCCTGGGCCGGATCCCGCTCCTTTCGCCCCTTCCTGTCCTGCATCAGCCGCTTGCCGGTGTCGAGGTTGTCGAGACGGGTGTTCTTCCAGCGGATGCCGAGCAGATTGACGTCGTGCAGTTCGGCGCAGTGCAGATTCGCCTCGCTGAGGTCGGCCTTCATCAGGCTGCCGCCGCGAACCCTGAGGCCATAGAGGTGGGCACCGCGCAGGTTCGCGCGATAGAGGTTGCACTGCTCCAGCAAGAAGCCCTGGGGGCCCTGCTTGTTCACCAGGTTGAGGTCGGCGAGTTCGGCGCGGGCCAGTTGCAACCCGTGGCAGAGACCCCCCTGACGCACATAGTTCTCCAGCGCCTGGGTGGTGCCGGGGGATTGATGATCCCCCTTGGGATCGTGCCAGCGACACAGATCCTGATCCCCCGCCTCTTCGCTGCAGTGGCGGCCATCGGCCACCAGGTATCGGCACATCCCCATGCTGTCCCCTCCCTCGCTGAACTGGTATCAGCATAGGTGAGGGGGGCCGGGGGATGCTCAGTTGAGCTGGTTATATTCCTGGCGCAGCTTGCGAAAACGCTCCTGCTGGGCGGGATTCAGGGGGATGCCCTCCAGCACCTCCAGGGTCTCCTTGCACTCGGCGCCAAACTCCGGGCTCTTGCGGTTCTTCTGCATCAGTTGCAGCAGCACCTGGATCTTGTTGAGGGCCGCCCCGGTATTGGCCGGCGTGCGGCGCAGGGCCTCGCGAAAGTGGCTGAGGGCCTGCTCCAGCTCCCCGCCCTGATAGGCCTTGATGCCCAGCTCGTTGAGCTGCTGGTAGCGCTGGCGGCGCTCCTGCACCGTCTTGTCATCCCGGGTGACCTGAATGCAGGTGGTGAGCAACCTGTCCTCATCTTCCGCCAGCAGGGCTTGCAGGCTCTCGGCGTACTCGAACTCGCCGAGCTGATAGAGCGCCAAAATGGTCTCTCCCAACAGGGCGGGGGGCATGGTCTCCGGTTGCTCCAGCCAGTTCTGGTTTGCGCGGTAGAGCATCTTCTTGCCCCTCAGCAGCTCGCCGAGGGCGATCTGCACCCTGGCCTGGCAGATCTGCTCGAACACCGGGTAGTTGAACTCCGCCATCATCAGGGAGTCGCGAATGCGGGACAGGGCCGAGTTCACCTGCTTCTGCAGGTTGGCGATGTGGTAACCGTCGTTGCTGTTGAGGGCGTAGAGGGTCAGGGTCTGGATATAGGCCCCGAGATAATGGGGCGTACGGTGGATGGAGTTGCGGGACAGGTCGATGAGGGAGAGCAGCACATCCTTGGCCTGACCGTAGTCGTGGCGCAGCAGGCACACCTCCGCCAGGCGGCGGGAGAGCTGCACCGACTGGGGGGAGATGTCCACCGCCCGGCGCAGCTCCTGCTGGGCCAGATCGCTATTGCCGAGGGCGAGCTGGGATTCCGCCAGCCAGAGGTAGGCCTCCACCATCAGGGGGGCATTTTTCAACATGGCCTGCAGGTGGCTCACCGCCTCCTCGTGCAACCCCAGGTTATGACAGGCCTTGCCCAGGGTGAGCCGGGCCCAGCTGTTCTCCTGCCCGGCCAGCAGTTGGCGCATCAGGCTGCGTGCCTCCCTGGCCTGGCCGAGCTTGAGCTGGGTATCGGCCTGCAGGCAGCGGCAGAAGTTGGCAAAACGGGGCACCAGATCCGCCTGGGTGGCGCATGCCTCGACAAGGGCAGGCAGATCGTCCTGGGTGAGGGCGGTGAAGACGCTCTCCAGGGCCTGGCGGCGAGCGAGGGCGCGTTTGAGGCGAAACGAGAACTGCTCCTGGGAGAAGGGCTTCATCAGGTATTCGTCGGGCTCGGCCTCAAGGGCGCTCAGCACCATGGCCCGGGAGCCATCGCTGCTGACCATGATCACCACGCTCTGGGGCGGGATGAGCTTCTGATCCCGCAGGCTTTCGAGCAACTGGCGGCCGTTCTCCCCGCTCCCCAGCTCATAGTCCAGCAGGTAGATGTCGAAGCTCTCTTTCTGGCAGCGGCGCCGCGCCTCCTCGGCGGAGTTGATGTAGGTGATGCGGTTGATGCCGATGTTGAGCAGCATGGCCTTCATCATCATCTGGAAGGAGCGCTGCTCGTTGACCAACAGTATGCGTCTGGGCTTGGGCTGGGCTTTCTTCTCTGGCTCGGGAGTCTGCATCTGTCTGGGTCAGGCGCTGGGATGGGATGAGGGAAGTGTGCCACCAAAGTCCGCAGACAGGCAATCCGATGGCGCAATTGCCCGTGTCATCCCTCACAAATCCGCGGGTTGGCGGCCAGATCTCGTTATCGTTCCGGGCTTGGGGGCCAGTGGCTGGCCCCGCATGTTGCACTCAGGTGGACGGCCTGGACGCCTCGGGTTGCTCCCTGGCGGGCAGATAAGGGGCAAACTCCGGGGTGAATATGGCCTCGAATCCCTGCTCTGTCTTGACGATGAGGTAGACGGCCAGATGATGCTGGCGCGCGAAGGCCATGGCCTGCTCTGGGCCCATCACCATGAGCGCCGTATCCAGGGCATCGGCCTCCAGGGTCGTCTGGGTGATGACGCTGGCGGAGACCAGCTTGTGGGTCACGGGCTCACCGGTGGCGGGATCTATGATGTGGGAGTAGCGCTGGCCGTCCAGCTCGTAGTAGTTGCGATAGCTGCCGGCGGTGCTGAGCCCCATGCCGTTTGGCGTCACCACGTCTTCGATGGCACCGGGCCGGTCGGAGGGCTCTACGATGGCCACTCGCCAGGGGTTGCCCTGACTGTTGTGCCCCTTGCTGCGCACCGCGCCCGCCACCTCGATCAGGTAGTTGTCGACCCCCTTGCGCTCCAGCAGGGCGGCTATCTCGTCGGACGCCGCCCCTTCCCCCAGAGTGGAGAGATCGAGATAGAGGTCGGGAATGGACTTGGCGAGCAGGAAGTCATCCCCTTGCCGGCTCAGGGTCAGCTTGTCGATGCCGACCCGCTCGCGGGCCTTGGCGATCTGCTCCGGGCTGGGACGTTTGATTGGACGCTTGTCCGGCCCGAAGCCCCAGAGGTTGACCAGGGGCCCCACGGTCACGTCCAGCTTGCCCTGGGTGAGGTGCCCTGCGTCTATGCCCTGCTGCACTATCCTCGCCATGGCTGCCGGAATGATCTGGGGCTCGTTGGCCGGCCCCCGGTTGAAGCGGGAGATGAGGGAGTCCGGATCATAGGTGGAGATCTCCTTGTTCATCCGCACCAGCAGGGCGTTGACCTCCTGGTCGAGGGCCGCCTTGCCGCCTGGGTAGGGGTCAGTGATGGTCACCACGAAGTAGGTGCCCATGGTATTGCCCTGAATGCGGGTCTGGGTGGGGCTCGGTTGGCAGGCGGCGAGCAGCAGCATCATGGTCAGCAGTGCGCCGCGGCGAAGGAAAGTGGGGGCCTTGAGGGAAAACGACATCGGCTACGCTCATATGCAATGAAATTCGGGCGGGCAGCTTAGCCAACCCGGTCCGGGGTGACGAGCCTCTCGCGGACTCGGGGGGAAAAATAATTAACCGATACAGGGTCTTGATCAGATAAATCTGTCTCAGGATGGCAAGAGATCAGCCTCAGACGGTGACCTGGTCCGCAGCTTTGAGCAAAAGCCATCGTCGATTGACGACAGTTAAGTAGAATGAAGATCGATTACGACAGCATCTTTGCCCATCGCCTCGGCGAGTCTGCAGGCAAGCGTGTTGCCATCCATAGCCAAACGAAGGAGAAGATGATGAAAAAGGCAATTACCCTGCTGTTTCTTGGCTCACTGGCCGCTCTGGGCATGGTTGCGCCGGCTCAGGCCGACGAGTGTGCGCTGGCGATCGAAGGCAATGACGCCATGCAGTACAACCTCAAGGAGATGAGTGTCCCGGCCACCTGCAAGGAGGTGACCATCACCTTGCACCATTCCGGCAAGATGCCGGTGACCGCTATGGGCCACAACTGGGTGCTGTCGAACACCGCCGACTATCAGGCACTCGCCACCGCGGGCATGAGCGCCGGGGCCGATCACGACTACCTGCCCAAGGACGACGCTCGCATCCTGGCGCACACCAAGCTGGTGGGGGGCGGCGAGAGCACCAGCGTCACCTTCAAAACCGAGGGGTTGGCCGGTAAAGACCTGACCTTCTTCTGCTCCTTCCCCGGTCACTTCGCCATGATGAAGGGGACCTTCAAGGTCGTCTAAGTCGCTTTGAGTTTCGATATGCCGAAGAAAGCCGGGATCTCCCGGCTTTTTTATTGCCTGCTTGCTGCACCCAAGGGGAATGGCTCGCCTGTTTCGTGATCTGGCGGAGAGTGCCCGCAACAGGGTTGGGATAACATAGGCCGCAAACGGGTCAGATTCCCATCTTCGCATCGAATGGAAAGAGAGTATGAAAGCCGTCAAATGGGTGCTCAGTGGTTGCCTCATGCTGGTGTGCGCCATCGCGCTGGCGGCGGAGCCCCCGGTCAAGAAGAGCCGCAACGGTATCTGCCATCCCAAGGGGGGTACCTACTACAGCCGCACCAAGTACTACGAGCCCTACGACAGCATGCAGGCCTGTCTCGATAGCGGGGGCCGGGCTCCCAAACGTTGAGCTTGGCTGCCGTTTAGCCGAGCGATTGCAGGGTAAAGAAGGCGATGGTGGTCTTCTTCTGACACTCGAAACGGATGCTCTCCTCCCCGCTGACGACCAGGGTCTCGTTGATGGCGACCGGCTTGCCGTCCACTTCCAGCTGGCCGCTCAGCAGGTGGCAGAGATAGGTCTTGTCCGCCTCCAGGGTGAGGCTCAAGGGGAAGGGCAGGTTGAGTACCCTCAGGTTGGCGCTGACGCGGGTCGGGTCGTAGATGAGCCCCAGATCCACCACCTCCTTTTTCAATAGCTCGCAGTGGGTCTCGTCGTCGCCGCTGAAATGGGCGGCTTCATGGGTGGCATAGGGGTGACCGTTCAGCACGAAGCCGGCGCCGCTGATGGGCAGCAGGATGCGCTGATAACCGGGGAATTTCGAGAAGGGTCCAGCGCCCTTGATGGGGGCCGAGCTGAGTCGATAGTCGAAATCGAGCCGATCCAGGCTGGCTCCCTCGGGGGCGATGAGGATCTGGGCCGTGGTGCCCTGCTTGTTCTTCCAGGGCATCTTCAACTGGTCAGACTCTTTGATCAGGCGGATCACTGTGGACCTCTGTGGGCAATGGGGGATGAGGCCAAGTGATACCATCCCGGCCGCTCCCCCACAAGGCGAGCCGCCTCTGGGCCCGTCCGGTTGGCGATTAACTGGGCAACGGGAGGGGGAAGGAGGGGCATCTCGGCGGTCGCCGCTCCTCTGATGGCTACGGGTTGTGCAATCTGTCGCCAACTCCGCGCTTGGGCCCCCACGAAACCTCGAGGCTGTGATGGGGGCGCTGTTAAAGCGGCCCGGACTCGTTACACTGGCTGCTTCGTTGTATGGAGGCACCATGACTCACAAGATCATTCTGGATACGGATCCCGGCATCGACGATGCCATGGCCATTTTGTTCGCCGAGGCGCACCCCGCCATCGACCTGCTCGCCATCACCACGGTATTTGGCAATGCCACCATAGAGAACGGCACCCATAACGCGCTCTGGCTCAAGCAGAAATATGCCATGAAGGCGGACGTGGCCCAGGGCGCCGCGGCGCCGCTCAAACGCGAGCCGGTCGGCCCCACTACCGTCGTGCACGGTCCCACGGGGTTTGGGGATGTGCGTGCCGGGGAGGTGAACATCGAGGCGGATGCCCGTCCCGCCTGGCAATACATCGTCGAGGCCCTGAAGGCGGCCCCCGGCGAGATCACCTTGGTGACCATAGGCCCCCTCACCAACCTGGCGCTGGCATTAAAAGCGGCCCCCGAGATCACCCAACTGGTGAAAGAGGTGGTGGTGATGGGGGGCGCCTTTGGCGTCAACGGCCATCGCGGCAACGTGACCCCCTATGCGGAGGCCAATATCCACGACGATCCCGAGGCCGCCGATTTGGTGTTCACCGCCGACTGGCCCCTGGTGATCATCGGGCTGGATGTGACCCAGCAGAGCTTCTTCAGCAGCGCCTACCTGGATGCCCTGCGCGATGACGCGGGGGAGCCGGGCCGCTTCCTGTGGGAGGTGAGCCGCTTCTACCTGCGCTTCTACTCGGAGAGGATCGGCCTGGATGGCTGCCACGTGCACGACCCGTCCGCCATCGCCTATGTGATAGACCCGACCCTGTTCACCCTGCGGGAAGGGCCGGTGCGAGTTATCCACAGCGGCCCCGCCATCGGCCACACCCTGCAGAAATTCGATGGCAAGCCCCATCCCCACGACGAGTGGGCCCCCTATCCCGCCCAGCGGGTCGGGGTGGCGGTACGGGATCAGGCGCTGCTCTCACTCTATCGGGAGACCCTGGTGGCCTGGGGCCAGTCTCGTTAAGAGAGGCGCTGGCGATGGGCAAAGCGTGAGGTTCCCCCGGTAATCGGTCGCCGATGGGGCCTATACTGAGGCCAACAATGGCATGAAGGAGAAGCACGGATGGCCTGGTTGTCTCTGGTGGTGGCGATAGCCCTGATCTGGTGGCTGATGAAGCTGGGGCGTGGCGCTGTGTTCGAGATCCGGCTCGCCCCCGGCAAGGTGGTGGTGAAGCGGGGATCTGTGTCGCCACGTTTCCTGGCCGAGGCCAAGCGCGTGCTGCAGCACGATCCGGTGCGTGGCCGCATCCTGGGACAACGGGACGGCAACGGGGTGCGCCTCGTCTTCTCCCGTTCCATCCCCGAGCCCGTGGCCCAGCGGCTGCGCAACATCTTCCCCTACGGGGACTATCGCGGCCCGACCCCGGATCCGGATGGGCGCAAGTCCCATTGACGGACGGTAGACGATGACAAACGCCGGGCTCAGCCCGGCGTTTTCTTTCCATCCTATGCACCTTTCCTCAGCTTCAGCGCGGCCCCTGCAGGGGCTTCATCACCTCGATCAGGAAGTCGATGAAGGCGCGGGTCTGGGGCTTCAGGAAGCGACCCCCGCGAAACACCGCATAGATCTCGTCGTGGCGATCCTCATAGGGGGAGGCCTGCCACTCGGGCAGCACGGGGAGCAGGGAGCCATTGTCCAGTCCCTGCTGCACCATCCAGCTCGACAGCAGCAACAGGCCGCAGCCCGCCTTGGCGGCGCACAGCAGCGGCGTGCCGCCGATGGAGGCGAGGTTGCCCTGCACCGGAACGCGCCGCTTCTGGGCTTCCCGCTGGAAGTACCAGTGCTGGCGCTGGCGGCCCTGGCCGCGAATGAGGCAGTTGTGGCTCGCGAGCTCATCGGGATGGGCGGGCTCCCCGTGCTGCGCCAAGTATGCGGGGGAGGCGACCAGCAGGGTGCGGTTCGCCAGCAGGCGGCGGGCGTGCAGGCCGCTGTCGAGGGGTCGCCCGATGCGCACGGCCACATCCACGTTCTCGGCGTCGAGATCCACCAGCCGATTGTCGAGCTCTATCTCGAGGCGCACCTCGGGGTATCGGGCGAGGAAGAGGGGCAGCCGCGGCGCCAGCCAGGCGGCGCCGAAGCTCTCGAACACAGAGACGCGCAATCCTCCCCGCGGCGCCCCGGACAGGGGCTGGAGGGACTGCACCAGCTGATCCGCCTCCTCCAGCAGGGGGATGGAGCGGGTGAGGAAGTACTCCCCCTGCTCGGTCAGCACCAGCTGGCGGGTGCTGCGCTTGAACAGGGGCACCCCGAGCTGTTGCTCCAGGTTGTCTATGGTGCGGGTCACCGAGGAGGGGGCCAGGTTGAGGGCTCGGGCGGCACGGGAGAAGCCGCCGGACTCCACCACCTGGGCCAGGATACGGATGCGATCCAGCATGATTCATCCTTTGCGTAAAATGCAAAACTGTTGCCGATTATGCCCCTATTCTATTCATCCTGGCGGGAGTGAACAATGTCGGTATCGCCCAGGAGGGCGCTCATCCAAGGAGTCTTGCCATGTCCCACCGTATCCAGCTCGCCAGCCAGATCCCCGCCGCCATTCAGGCCATGCGGGGGCTGGAAACCTACCTCGGCAACACCGACATTCCCCCAAGCCTCAAGGAGCTCATCAAGCTGCGCGCTTCCATGATCAACGGCTGCGCCTACTGCATCGAGCTGCACGCCGAGGTGGCGATGAAGCAGCAGGAGAGCCCGCAGCGCCTGCTGGCGCTGGCCGCCTGGCGGGAGTCTCCGCTGTTTGACGAGCGGGAGCGGGCCGTGCTGGCCCTGACCGACGAGGTGACCCTGATCGCCGATCAGGGGCTCAGCGAGACGAGCTATCAGAAGGGGCTGGCCCTGCTCGGGGAGACCCTGCTGGCCCAGTGCCTGATGCAGATCATCACCATCAACGCCTGGAACCGGGTCGCCGTCGCCACCCGCATGGAGCATTCCCACGGCTGATATGGCACCTTAATTGTTAATGTTGTGTTAAATTAAAATAACAACAGAATGTGCTGATGACGGGTCCCGCTGGTGACCCGTTTTTTTTCATCCCGGGGAGGCGGAAATGGAGGGGAGGAAGGGGAAAAAGGGCTCTTTTTCGAATGCAAGAAGTTAATCATACGATCGTTTGATTAATTAATTTTTATTTTTGTGATAGTTTCATGGCGCCAGATCAAGGAACTGGTAAAGAAAGGTCAGGATGGAAGGGAGTGGTATGAGGCCTTTCTTTCCGTTTACCCGTGGGAAATATAAGGATGGATGATGTTTTTGCTTAATTAGTGAGCGTTTTCGGTGGTGTGGAAAATTAACGCAGGATGAATTGCGTGGCTGTGATCCGAGTTAATTGGTCTATGTCAAGTGATTAACATCCAATGTGTGTTTGTATCAGCTTGAAAACAATTTTGGGATTAATTTTTCATGTTGTTCACATGCCTGTCTGATGCAATAAAATGCTGCATTTTTTAATTATACCAATAAGCCTTGGGAAGATGAGGACATTGCATGAGACCTTTTGATGTGAAGAGGGGCTTGGGCGCTTTGCTGTTGATCGCGACTGCTGGCTTGCTGAGCGGCTGCGACATGGCTCTGATGAGCCCCAAGGGGCAGGTTGGTCTGGAGCAGAAATCACTGATATTGACCGCACTCGGGTTGATGCTGATCGTGGTGATTCCTGTGATTATTATGGCGGTGGCATTCTCTCGTAAATACAGAGCATCCAACACCGACGCCAAATATACCCCGGATTGGTCTCACTCCAACAAGATTGAAGCGGTTGTCTGGACCGTACCCGTTATCATCATCGTCATCCTGGCGGTGATCACCTGGAAAACCTCCCACTCGCTGGATCCCTACAAGCCGCTGGAATCGGATGTCAAACCGATCCAGGTCGATGTGATCTCGCTGGACTGGAAATGGTTGTTCGTCTATCCGGAACTGGGTATCGCCTCGGTCAACGAGCTGGCCTTCCCGGTCAATACTCCGGTCAACTTCCGGGTGACCTCGGATACCGTGATGAACTCCTTCTTCATTCCCCAGTTGGGCGGTCAGATCTACGCCATGGCGGGGATGCAGACCAAGCTGCACCTGATCGCCAACGAGGCCGGTCAGTACAAGGGGATCTCCGGCAGTTACAGCGGTGCCGGCTTCTCCGGCATGAAGTTCAAGGCCATCGCGACGCAGGATCAAGCTGGCTTCGACGCCTGGGTTGCCAAGGTGAAGCAATCTCCCAAGATGCTGAGCACCATGGATGAGTTCGATGCCCTGGCCAAGAAGAGCGAAAACCACCCGGTGGAGTATTTCGCGAGCGCCGATCCCAAGCTGTTCGTCAACGTGATCAACAAGTTCATGGGCGGCATGTCCCATGGTGGCCACGAGGCCATGAAGCATGACGCCAAGCAAGAGGGCGCCATGGATCACGACGCCATGAAGCATGAGTCCGCGAATGAGGACACCATGGACCACGAGGCCATGAATCATGACGAGCATGCAGGACACATGGCCACGTCGATGGCTGACAAGAGTGTGAAAGCAGGATCCGAGGAATAATCGATGTTTGGAAAATTGACACTCGAGGCTGTTCCGTACCATGAACCCATCATCATGGTCACGATAGCCGGTATCATCTTGGGTGGGCTGGCCATCGCCGGTCTCATCACTTACTACGGCAAGTGGCAATATCTGTGGAAAGAGTGGCTTACCTCGGTGGACCACAAGCGCCTCGGTATCATGTATCTCATTCTGGGCATGGTCATGTTGCTGCGCGGCTTCGCCGATGCGGTCATGATGCGTGGCCAGCAGGTCATTGCCTCCGCCGGTGGCGAAGGCTACCTGAATGCCCATCACTACGACCAGATCTTCACCGCCCACGGCGTCATCATGATCTTCTTCGTGGCCATGCCACTGGTGATCGGCCTGATGAACATCGTCGTGCCGCTGCAGATCGGTGCCCGTGATGTTGCCTTCCCCTTCCTGAACAACCTGAGCTTCTGGTTTACCGCCGCGGCCGTGGTGCTGATCAACGTCTCCCTCGGGGTCGGTGAATTCGCCCAGACCGGCTGGTTGGCCTATCCGCCCTTGTCGGGGCTGGAGTTCAGTCCGGGGGTCGGGGTCGATTACTGGATATGGAGTCTGCAGATCTCGGGTCTGGGAACCCTGCTGACCGGTGTGAACTTCTTTGCCACCATCATCCGGATGCGTGCCCCCGGCATGACCATGATGCGTCTGCCGGTGTTCACCTGGACCGCCCTGTGCGCCAACATCCTGATCATCGCCTCCTTCCCGATCCTGACCGTCACCATCGCCCTGCTGACCGCAGACCGCTACCTGGGTACCCATTTCTTTACCAATGACATGGGTGGCAACATGATGATGTACATCAACCTGATCTGGGCCTGGGGTCACCCCGAGGTGTATATCCTGGTGCTGCCGGTGTTCGGGATCTTCTCCGAAGTGGTGGCGACCTTCTGCAAGAAGAAGCTGTTTGGCTACACCTCCCTGGTGTGGGCGACGGTGGCCATTACCGTGCTCTCCTTCGTGGTCTGGTTGCACCACTTCTTCACCATGGGGTCCGGTGCCAACGTGAATGCCTTCTTCGGCATCACCACCATGATCATCTCCATCCCGACTGGGGTGAAGATCTTCAACTGGCTGTTCACCATGTACCGGGGTCGCATCGAGTTCAGCTCCCCCATGCTGTGGACCGTCGGCTTCATCATCACCTTCACCGTGGGTGGCATGACCGGGGTACTGCTCTCCGTGCCGGCTGCCAACTTCGTGCTGCACAACAGCCTGTTCCTGATCGCTCACTTCCACAACGTCATCATTGGTGGCGTGGTGTTCGGTTGCTTCGCCGGTATCACCTACTGGTTCCCGAAGGCGTTCGGCTTCAAGCTGGATGACGTCTGGGGCAAGCGCGCCTTCTGGTGCTGGATTGTCGGCTTCTTCGTGGCCTTCATGCCGCTCTACGTGCTGGGCTTCATGGGCATGACCCGTCGTGTCAGCCAGAACATCGATCCCGAGTTCCACGGCTGGCTGGTGGTTGCCGCCTGCGGCGCCGGCCTCATCGCCCTCGGCGTGCTGTGCCAGGTCATCCAGATCGTGGTCAGTATCCGTGACCGCGAGAAGAACCGCGACCTGACCGGCGATCCCTGGGGTGGCCGTACCCTGGAGTGGGCGACCTCTTCACCGCCGCCGTTCTACAACTTCGCCATCGAGCCGAAGATCAAGGGTCTGGATGCCTTCTGGGAAGCCAAGCAAGACGGTAGTGCCTACCGCAAGCCGGCCCAGTATGCCCCCATCCACATGCCGAAGAACTCCGGTGCCGGCGTGATCATCGCGGCCTTCAGCGTGGTGTTCGGCTTTGCCATGATCTGGCACATCTGGTGGATGGCCATCGCCGGCTTCGTCGGCATGATCGCCACCTGGATCATCCACAGCTTCAACGACGATGTGGACTACTACGTACAGGTTGACGAGATCGAGCGCATCGAAGGTCAGCATTTCGACAATATCAACAAGGTGGCCTGACGCTATGGCAACTGACGTACTCCATCACACTCACGGCGCCCATGACGATCATGGGCACCATGATGCCGGTGCCACCAAGGTATTCGGCTTCTGGATCTACCTGATGAGTGACTGCATTTTGTTTGCGACCCTGTTCGCAACCTATGCAGTCCTGGTCAACGGCACCGCCGGCGGTCCCGCCGGCAAGGACATCTTCGAACTGCCGTTCGTGTTCGCCGAAACCATGCTGCTGCTGCTGAGCTCCATCACCTTCGGCTTCGGCATGCTGGCCATGAACAAGAACAAGGTCGCCGCCGTCAACACCTGGCTGTTTGTGACCTTCCTGCTCGGCGCCGGCTTCATCGCCATGGAGATCTACGAGTTCCATCACCTCATCGTCAACGATGCGGGCCCGGATCGCAGTGGCTTCCTGTCTGCCTTCTTCACCCTGGTCGGTACCCACGGTATCCACGTGACCAGCGGCCTTATCTGGATCATCGTGATGATGGTGCTGATCACCAAGAAGGGGCTGACCGAGCGCAACCGTACTCGCCTGATGTGCCTGAGCCTGTTCTGGCACTTCCTGGACGTGGTCTGGATCTGCGTCTTCACCGTGGTCTATCTGATGGGGGTCATGTAATGAGTCATTCTGTTGACAATCACGGCGCCAGCCACGGCAGCGTCAAGTCCTACATGATAGGGTTCGTGCTGTCACTCATCCTGACCGCAATCCCGTTCTGGATGGTGATGGACGGCTCCGCCTCCCACGCCGTGGTGCTCGGCACCGTGGTCGGCATGGCGGTGGTGCAGATCTTCGTGCACCTGGTCTACTTCCTGCACATGAACACCTCCTCCGAGGAGCGCTGGAACCTGGTGGCCCTGGTCTTCACCGTGCTCATCATCGCCATAGTCGTGGTGGGTTCCCTGTGGATCATGTACAACCTCAACATCAACATGATGGTTCACTAAGCGGGTTGATGTGATGATGAAGCAATACCTGCAAGTGACCAAGCCAGGCATCATCTTCGGTAACCTCATCTCGGTTATCGGGGGTTTCCTGCTGGCGTCCAAGGGGAGCCTCGACGTCCCTCTGTTCATCCTGACCATGGTCGGGGTGTCACTGGTGGTCGCCTCCGGCTGCGTGTTCAACAACTACATCGACCGGGACATCGACTGCATCATGGAGCGCACCAAGAACCGCGCTCTGGTGAAGGGGTTGATAGCGCCGGGGGTCTCGCTCTGGTATGCGAGCGTACTCGGCGTTGCGGGCATTGCACTGCTCTACTTCGCGGCCAATCCGTTGGCCGCCTTGCTGGCAGTGCTGGGCTTCCTGGTCTATGTGGGGGTCTACAGCCTCTACATGAAGCGCCACTCGGTCTATGGCACCCTGGTGGGCAGCCTCTCCGGCGCCGCACCGCCCGTCATCGGCTACTGCGCGGTGAGCGGCCAGTTCGACTCGGGGGCGCTGATCCTGCTGGCGATTTTCAGCCTGTGGCAGATGCCGCACTCCTATGCGATCGCCATCTTCCGCTTCAAGGATTACCAGGCCGCCAACATCCCGGTGTTGCCGGTGGTGAAGGGGATCTCCGTGGCCAAGCACCACATCACCCTCTACATCCTGGCCTTCATGGTACCGACCCTGATGCTGTTCCTCGGCGGCTACGCCGGTTACAAGTACCTGATCGTCGCCACGGCGGTGAGCGTCTGGTGGCTGGGGATGGCGCTGTCCGGCTACAAGGCCGCGGTGGATGACTCCCTCTGGGCCCGCAAGCTGTTCATGTTCTCCATCGTCACCATCACCTGCCTGAGCGTGATGATGTCGGTGGACTTCCAGCCCGATGCGGCGCCGGTCCTGGTGACCATGCTGCCTTGAGTTGCTGTGATATGACGCAGGAAAATCAATAGAATCCAGAGCCGGGAACCTTCCCGGCTCTGTTATTATGTGGCCCCCGTGCGGGGCGTATTCCCGATGTCTGTCGGGTGGCGGCAGGGCGCCATTCACCCGGACTCCTTCTCTCTTCTTGTCTATCGAGGCCATCATGAATGATTTCACCATGACGAGGGGCGAGCGACGCGCCACCTGGGCGCTCGGCTCCGTCTTCTCTTTGCGCATGCTCGGCATGTTTATGGTGCTGCCGGTGCTGACCACCTATGGCATGTCCCTGGCCGGCGCCTCCGAGGCGCTCATCGGTCTGGCCATCGGCATCTACGGCATGACCCAGGCCCTGCTGCAGATCCCCTTCGGCCTGCTCTCCGATCGCATCGGCAGAAAGCCCCTCATCGTCGGCGGCCTGCTGATGTTTGCCGCAGGCAGTTGCATCGCCGCCCTGAGCGACTCCATCTGGGGGGTCATCGTCGGCCGCGCCCTGCAGGGCAGCGGTGCCATCTCGGCCGCCGTCATGGCCCTGCTCTCGGATCTCACCCGGGAGCAGAACCGCACCAAGGCCATGGCCTTCATCGGGGTGAGCTTTGGCATCACCTTCGCCGTCGCCATGGTGACCGGGCCCCTCATCACCCACGCCCTGGGCCTGTCCGGCCTGTTCTGGCTCATCGCCCTGCTGGCCCTGGCCGCCATCGCCCTGGTGATCTGGGCGGTGCCCAGGCCCGAGGCCCATCTGCAGAATCGCGAGTCCGCCATGGTGCGCGGCGGTTTTCGCACCGTGCTGACCAACCCGCGCCTGCTCAAGCTGAACCTCGGCATCCTCTGCGTGCACACCCTGCTGATGTCGAGCTTCGTGGCGCTGCCGCCGCTCTTGGAACAGGCTGGCCTGCCGCGAGACAGCCAGTGGCAGGCCTATCTGGTGACCATGTTGATCGCTTTTGTTAGCGTGGTGCCCTTCATCGTCTACGCGGAGAAGCGCCGGCAGATGAAGCGGATGTTCCAGCTCTGCGTGCTGGTGATGCTGGTTGCCGAGCTGGTGCTCTGGCAAGCGGGTCTGCAGCTCTGGGGCCTGCTCGCGGGGCTGCAGATCTTCTTCATCGGTTTCAACGTGATGGAGGCGCTGCTGCCGTCGCTCATCAGCAAGGAGTCCCCCCCCGGCTACAAGGGCACCGCCATGGGGGTCTACTCCACCAGTCAGTTCATCGGGGTCGCCATCGGCGGCAGCCTGGGTGGCCTGCTCTACGGCACCGGGGGGGGGCCCCTGGTGTTTGGCGGCTGCGCCCTGCTGGCGCTCATCTGGTTCGGGATCAGCCTCACCATGCAGGATCCTCCCTATGTAAGCAGCCTGCGCATCGTGCTGCCGGCAGGGGTCGCGCCGACGCCAGCCCTCGAACAGAAGGTGCGCGCCTGCGACGGGGTGAGCGATGTGTTGCTGGTGGCCGAGGAACGCTCCCTCTACGTGAAGGTGGATACCAAGCACCTGAGTCGCAGCGATCTGGAGCGACTGATAGCCGCCTGAGGCTCGGGGCGGCGGCCGGACTCCCTTGCTATGCTGAAATCCCCAAGCAAGGAGGACGCCCCCATGTCATATGTGGATGGATTCGTACTGGCCGTGCCCACGGCCAACAAGCAGGCCATGATCGACCATGCGAAATACATAGATCCCATTTTCCTCGAGCTCGGCGCCACCCGGGTGCTGGAATGCTGGGGGGACGACGTGCCCCACGGCAAGCAGACCGATTTTTACCGCGCCGTGGCGGCGAAGGAGGATGAGACCGTGGTCTTCTCCTGGGTGGAGTGGCCGGACAAGGCCACCCGGGACGAGGCGATGCAGAAGATGATGCAGGATCCCAGGATGGATCCGGGCAGTCCCATGCATCAGCAGATGCCGTTTGACGGTGCCCGCATGATCTACGGCGGTTTCAGTCCCGTGCTGGAGTTCAAGGCCTGACACCGTCCCTGCTGCCGTGCAAAAAGCCCGCCAATCGGCGGGCTTCTTTATGGGCGCTCGTTATGCAAGGGCCTCAGGAGGCGCGCCAGAAGGGCTTGTCCCCGAATATGGTGGCCCTGTGCATCACCCGCCGGGCCGGCAGGTAGTCGGCGTTGGCGTAGTGCTGGGTGACCCTGTTGTCCCAGATGGCGATGTCGTTCTCCTGCCAGCGCCAGCGTACCTGAAACTCGGGGCGGCGGATGTGATCGAACAGGAAGCCGAGCAGCGCCTCGCTCTCCCGGGCGGGCAGCTCCGGCAAGCGGGTGGTGAAGCCCTCGTTGACGAACAGTGCCTGGCGCCCGCTCACCGGGTGGGTGCGCAGCACCGGATGGCGCAGGGGCGGGTTGCTGGCCACCGCCGCCTGCCAGCGCTGGCGCTCGGCTTCGCTGCCCTGATGGCGATGGGCGGGGAAGGACTTGGTGAAGTTGTGCTCGGCCTCCAGCCCTGCCAGCAGTTTCTGCAGGGGCGGGGAGAGGGCCGCGAGCGCCGCTATGCCGCTGGCCCAGAGGGTGTCGCCCCCGGTCGGCGGCAGCTGCTTGGCGGCCAAGATGGCCAGCGCCGGCGGTGTCTCGATGAAGGTGACGTCCGTGTGCCAGTTGTCGTTGTCCGGCGGGTTGTCGTCATGGGTGTCGAGCACGATGATCTCCTCCGCCTCCTCGCTGTGGGGATAGACGGGGTGGATGTGCAGATCCCCGAAGCGGTTCGCCAGGGCCCGCTGCTCCCGCGGCGTGATGGGCTGGTTGCGGGCAAACAGCACCTGGTATTTGAGCAGGGCCCGGTGCAGCTGCTCGAAATGCCTGAGGCTCAGGGGCTGTGCCAGATCCAGTCCGGCGATCTCGGCACCTATGTGGGGGCCCAGCGGGGTGATGGTCAGCTTGTCGGTCATAGTCTCTCTCCATGGGATGTCAGAGGGTCAGCCTGCGCGGCAGGGCGCGCAGGTCCGGTTCCAATACGAAGGCGATATGAACCATCACCACGGGGGCCGATGTTCAGCTGGTCGGTCATGATGTTTCTCCATGCCAGGGGGTCAGTTTGCGCTGCAGGGCGCGCAGGCCCAGTTCCAATACGAAGGCGATCACCGCGATCACCAGAATGCCGGCCAGCACCACGTCGGTGGCCAGAAACTCGCCGGCGGATTGCACCATGAAGCCCACGCCCCGGGTGGCGGCAATCAACTCGGCCGCCACTAGGGTGGACCAGCCCACGCCGAGGCCGATGCGAAGCCCGGTCAGGATCTGGGGCAGGGCCCCCGGCAGGATCACGTGCCAGAGCACCTGAATCCGGGTGGCGCCGAGCGCACGGGCCGCCCGCAGCCGCACCGGCTGGGCGCTCTGCACCCCGTCCAGGGTGGCCATGGCCACGGGGGCGAAGATGGCCAGATAGATGAGCAGCACCTTGGAGGTCTCGCCGATGCCAAACCAGATCACCATGAGCGGCAGGTAGGCGAGCGGCGGTACCGGCCGGTAGAGCTCGATGAGGGGATCCAGCACCCCGCGCACCGTGGGGCTGAGCCCCATGGCGATACCGGCCGCTATGCCAAAGACCGCCGCCGCCGTCAGGGCGATCAGGATGCGGCCGAGGCTCGCCCCCAGATGTTGCCACAGGGTGGCGTCCATAAAGCCCTGGGGCCCGGCGATGGTGACGAGCTGGCCCAGCACCCGCTCGGGGGGCGGCAGAAACAGGGGGGCAATCCAGCCCAGATGCGCCACCAGCCACCAGAGGGCCAGCAGGGCGGTCAGGGTAACCAGGCTCAGGCCAAGTCGGCGGCCGAAGGGCCAGCGCAAGGCTCGCCTGCTGTTGATAGTGGCGACGGGCGCGTCCAGGGGTTGGATCAGGGTCTGGTTCATGCGAAGGCCTCCCGCTCGGCGAACACCCGGCCGAGCACGTACTCCCGCCGCTCGATAAAGGCCGGATCGGACTTGATGCTGCGGCTGGACTCCCCGGCGGCAAAGCGGCGGCCGAAGTCCAGGGTAAGCTGCTCCAGCACCCGGCCGGGGGAGGGGGAGAGCAGCACCAGGTCGGTGGCCAGAAACACCGCCTCCTCGATGTCGTGGGTGATGAGCAGCACCTGGCGGCGGCCCAGGGACCACAACCGCAGCAGCAGGGTCTGCATCTGCTCCCGGGTGAAGGCATCCAGGGCGCCGAACGGCTCGTCGAGCAGCAGCAGTTGCGGCCGGGTGGCCAGGACCCTGGCGATGCCGACCCGCTGGCGCTGGCCGCCGGAGAGCTGCCAGATGGCGCGATCGCCGGCCCCCTCCAGCCCCACCTGACGCAGCAGATCCTGGGCCAGCACGGTGCGCTCGGCCCTGGGTACCCCGGCCAGTTGCAGACCGAAGGCCACGTTGTCCTGCACGTCGCGCCAGGGGAGTAACCCCTCACTCTGGAATACCACGCCGCGCTCGACCCCGGGCCCGGTCACCGGCTCGCCTCCTAGGCTTATCTGGCCGTGGCGGCAGGGTTCGAAACCGGCCACCAGGTTGAGGAGGGTAGTCTTGCCCGAGCCCGAGGGCCCGAGTACCACCATCAGCTCCCCCTCGGCGAGGGAGAGGCTGATGTTGTCGAGCACCTTTTTGCCTGCGTACTCGGCGGATACATGGGATATCTGCAGCATGATCGCCTCCTCTGGCTTATTGAGGCAGTGCTTTCACGAAGCGGTCGGTGACGAACTGGCGATAGTCGCCGGCGGCCTTGGCCACCTTGCCCTGCCCCTCGAGGAAGCGTGCGGTGTCGACTATGGTCTGGTTCACCAGAGAGGCGAGCTCGTCGCTCTGGGCACGGGCGTCCAGGTAGGTGTTGCCCTTGACCAGCTCAGGGATATCAACCTCGGGCACGCCGCTCAGGCGGGAGAGCTTGCCGAGGTTCTCCGACCGGGCCAGCCAGCCCTCGGGGTTGTCGAGATAGCCGCGCTGGGCCGCGAGTGTGCTGCTCACGAAAGCCTGCACCACCTCGGGGTGAGCCCTGGCGAAGTCCTTGCGCACCACCCAGACATCCAGGGTCGGCGCCCCCCATTGCCCTACCTGGGCCGAGTCGGTCAGCACCTTGCCCTCTTTGCTGAGCTGGTTGAGGGCCGGGGCCCACACATAGGCTCCGTCGATGTCACCGCGCTGCCAGGCGGCGATGATGGCCGGCGGCTGCAGGTTCACTATCTGCAGCTTGGCCGGATCGACCCCCCAGTGCTTGAGGGCCGCCAGCAGGCTGTAGTGGGTGGTGGAGGTGTAGGGCACGGCGATGCGCTTGCCGACGAGATCCTGAGGGTTAGCGAGTCCTTGCTTCACCACCAGCGCTTCGGAGTCGCCGAGCTTGGAGGCGAGCAGGAACACCTCGATGGGCACGTTCTGGCTCGCCGCCACCGCCAGGGGGCTGGAGCCGATATTGCCTATCTGCACGTCGCCGGAGGCGAGCGCCCGCACCACGCTGGCGCCGCTGTCAAACTTGCGCCACTCCACCTTGGCGCCGCTCTCCCTGGCGAAGGTGTTGTCGGCCTGGGCCACCTTGGCGGGCTCGGCGGAGGTCTGGTAGGCGACGGTGACGTCCACCGCCTGGGCGGACTGGCTGAGCAGGACGGATGCCGCCAGCCACAGAGAGATGCCTTTCGCTGTCATGATGCACTTCCTTGTCGGGGGTGTTGGAAGCCACATCTTTGTCCAAAGTACTGCTGGGAATGAAGGAACGAGAAAGGTGTTCTCATGCCTTATGGTTCTTAGAAAAAATAATGAAAAATAAATCATTGTTTCATATATGTTGGATTGCCGCAGAGTTCCACTGTAATTAATGGGCGGTGTTAATAGAGTGAGCCAAGTAATACTGCATCAGCTATTAAATTTCACATGGTAGTATTTAAGTTAATTGCTATGCCAATTTTCAAGCATAGTTTGTTGGACTCTATTGAGCTCTAGTGGTAAAGTGTTTGAGCTTTACATAGCGTCTAACATAACAATAGATAAACTTGGGTTAATACAATGCATTGGTATCTTTCTGTTCTTAAAAAATACGCAGTACTACGTGGGCGAGCTCGTCGTAAAGAGTATTGGATGTACAGCCTCCTCAACATTCTGGTTGGTAGCGTAATTTGTATGGTGTGTGCCTTGTTTGCTAGCCAAGAAGTTGGTGTCTCAGTACTCTTTGTTTATTTGTTATTTACCGCCATCCCCGGTTTTGCGGTGACGGTCCGTCGGTTGCATGATACCGATAGAAGTGGGTGGTGGATCCTCATATCCTGTATTCCTGTGGTTGGACCGTTTATTTTTCTCTACTTTAGTTTCTGTTCAGGGACTATAGGGGCGAACCGTTTTGGTGAAGACCCTAAAGAAGCATAAACACTACTGACAGAACAAAAAAACCGCCATTCGGCGGTTTTTTTGTTAGAGCGCCTTAACGCTCGATCAGCGGCGCCGAGCGATAACTCCAGAGGCCATAGGTGCGCAGGGCATCCCGGTAGATGCCGAGCAGCTCGCCGTCGCTCACCTTGGCGAGGGTGGAGAGCGGCTTGTCCGGGTAGGCGACGCTGTCCACCTTGAGCCCGGCGGGGCCGCTCTGCCAGCTGGCGATCTCCAGCAGGCTCTGGCCCCGGCGCACATGGCTGGCGGAGCTCACCAGGGTAGCGAACTCTATCTGGTGGCGGGCGAGGGCATAGCCGCTGTAGAGGGCGTTGTCCACCGTGCTGGTGGCGTAGTTCTCCTCGATGATGCGGGATCTGTCGATCCCCTTCTTCACCAGCCAGTCCGCCATCAGCTTGCCTTCGGTCTGCCGGTTTTGGGGCACGCCGCCTGTCACTATGATGAGGGCCGCCGGGTTGGCCTGGGCCAGCACCCGGGTGGTCTCGAGGCGCCCCAACAGGATGTCGTTCATGGTGCCGTCGGGGTTGAGGGCATAACCCAGGGTGACGATGGCGCGCCGCCCGCTCTTCTCCACCCGACCCTGGCGCTCCTTGAGGGGGGTGGCGACCACCCTGTCCACGGTCTCGAAGAGGCGCTGCAAGTCGGCGGCGCGCCCGCCATTGAGTTCACTCACCCGCTTGAAATAGCCGTCGGCCTTGGCCTGGTTGCCCTTGAAGCGCTGCCAGGTGGCCAGGTAGCTGTTGATGTCGAGATCGTCGGGGGCGGCGGTGAGCGCCTGCTCGAACAGGCCGATGGCCCTGTCCACGTTGCCGTTGTAGATCTGGGCGTTGGCCGCCGAGATGAGGAGATCGGTGCGATAGGGCTCGAGCTGGTGGGCCTGCAGCAGCAGATCTGTCACCTGCTCCATGTTGCTCGGCATCTTGGCGGTGAAGCCGGCATCGGAGACCCGGGCCGGCGACTTGAAGATGTGCAGGGCATCCGCCAGCAGCTGATCCACCACCTGGCGCTTGCTGATGTACTGCTCGTAGTTCTGCTCTTTTTGCAGGGAGCGCACCGGGGCGGCGTCGACGCTCGGGATCAGGGCCGGCAGCGCCAGCAGGCTGGCCAGGGTCAGGGCAATCGCGGTTCTTTTCATCGAGGGCTTCCTTGGGGCAGGGGAGCTTGCATTCTCCTGCCGCTTTTCCAATAAAAACATGAGCTTGTTCTTGGCATTCTACCCCGTTTGGGATGAAGAAAACGTGAACCGCTCCGGCGAACCCGAAATGGCCCCCCCATCACGGCTGGCCGAGCCGCTCGTCGAGAAAGGCGAGCCAGGCTGCCACCTTGGCAGGCAGGTGGCGGCGGCGCGGGTAGAGGCACCAGATGCCGTGCTCTGGCAGCCGGTAGGCGTGCAGCACGGGCACCAGCCGGCCGGCGGCGAGATCCTCCCCCACGATGAAGTCCGGCATGTTGCCGATGCCGAGTCCCGCCAGCAGGGCGCTGTGGATGGCGTCGCTGTTGTTGACCTCGAAGTTGCCCTTGGGGGTCACCCCCACCTCGCCCTCAGGGCCCAGCAGGCGCCACCGGGTGCCACCACGGAACAGGGAGTAGAAGAGGCAGTTGTGGCGCTCGAGATCGCTCGGGGTCTCGGGCACCCCCGCCCGGGCCAGATAGGCAGGTGCGGCGCACAGGGTGCTGTGGCAGGGGGCGAGGCGGCGGGCGATCAGGCTCGAGTCCTCCAGGGCGCCGATGCGCAGCCCCACGTCGAACCCCTCGGCGATGAGGTCCCGCTGCTCGTCGCTCATCTCGAACTGCAGCTGCACCTCGGGGTAGCGGGCGAGAAAGTCGGGGATGAGGGGCACCACATAACGGCGGCCATAGACCATGGGCACTGTCACCCGCAGCAGGCCCCGGGGCGCCGCTTGGAGGGCGCCGATGGCATCCTCTCCCTCGCCGGCTAGGCGCACCGCGTGGCGCACCGTCTCGAAGTAGCGCTCTCCCGCCTCGGTGAGGCTGAGGGAGCGGGTGGTGCGATAGAGCAGCTGGCAGCCGAGCAGCTGCTCCAGCTGGTTCACCTTCTTGCTGAGCGCCGACTTGCTGCCCCCCAGCTGGCGCGCCGCGCCTGAGAAGCTGCCCGCCTCCACCACGGCGACGAAGGCGGGGAGCAGGGCGAAGGCATCCTGGTTCATGTCGTTCTCGAACTGGAAACAAAGTTGTGACGTTATGGTGGATTATCCCCTTAACAAAGACAATCTATCCTGCTCCTATCGTGTTAACGGAGCCTAGCCATGTCATCCACATCCATCACCTCTCTCGGTTCGCTGCGCTTCCAAGGGGAGCAGGCGATCGGGGCCCTGGCGGCCTTCGGCGCAGGCCTCTTGCTGGCGCTGATGATCGACCGCAACGGCGCCCTGGCCCAGGCTACCGACCCCTGGCTCGCGAGCTGGCTCGCCCACGGGGCAGGCACCCTGGTGGCCGCCCTGTTATGGGGTCTTATGGCCAGAGTGAGTACTAACCGCAGAAGCAGAGCAGGGACCGCAACGGCGGGGAAGATGCCCGTCGAGCTCGGCTCCCTTGCCCCCTCCTCAGCGCCAGATAGCAACAGTACCGGCCCCAGCCAGGACGCGCCTGCCCCTGTTCAGGCGAAGGCAAGGCCTGCCCAGGTGGAGAAGGTCCCGCTCTGGGCCTGGCTTGGCGGCCTGCCGGGGGCGCTCACCGTGGTGCTGGCGGCCTTTTGCCTCAACTCACCCCTAGGTATGGCGGGCACCCTGGCCCTGTTGCTGCTCGGTCAGCTGCTGTTTGGTGCCCTGTGCGATGCCCTCGGTTGGTTCGGCCTGCCCCGCCGCCGCCCAGAGGGGATGGATCTCTTCGCCACCTTCTTGGTGATGGCTGGCGCCCTGCTGATCGTGCTGGGGCTGTGATCGCGCGGCGTCTTTGATTACGCGAGTAGGGAGAGCTCTGTGGCGCTGTCGATGCGTTGGGATCGCTCCCCCCTTTGCTCACCCTGAACCCGTTTTATCGATAAGGAGAGAATGATGACCATCTTGATCCTGCTGGGATTGCTCAACGGCGTGGCGGTCAGCCTGTCGCGCACCCTCAACGGCCGCCTCGCCACCGCCCGCGGAGCCCTGGGTGCGTCCCTGGCGAACCATCTGCTCGGCTTCCTGCTGCTCGGCGCCATGTTGCTGTTGACGGGGGCCCCCTGGGAGCGGCTCGCGGGGCTGGATCCCTGGCTGCTGGTGGGCGGGGTGCTGGGGGCGCTATTTGTCGCCATCAGCAGCTGGGCCATAGGTCGGGTCGGTGCCCTGGCCTGTGCCCTGCTCATCATCACCGGCCAGCTGGTGGGGGGCGTGGCCCTGGATGCCCTGGCGGGGCGCCTCGGCTGGGACGACCTGTTCGGCGTCGCCCTGGTGCTGGCCGGGGCCGGGTTGCAACGGGCCTATGCCGGGCTAAAAATGCCTCGTTGAGCGGCGATGGGGCATGCACTCGCTGAGCGTGAGGCGACATAGGGGGAGTGCTGTTCTTGAGCTGGATTTCAAACGATGGGAGGGCGTTTATCGAATTGCGAATGGGGGCGGGTCTGTATGCAAAAAGCCCCTGCCGGTCTGGTCAGGGGCCTGGCTTGAGGGATTACTGGATAAATTGCTGCTGTGACAGCAGTTCATCGAATACCGGGTTTGGCATGGTCTGACTGAGCGAGTCAGGGGTATCGCCAGCCGGGTGTTCCGACAGGATCCGCGGCTCACCGGCAGTGCCTGTGGCGTCTTGAGTGACGGGCGCCACCCGGGCTAGCAGGCCGTCCATCTCATCATGACTGAGCAGATCGCTGACGGCTATCCGGGTCTCTACAGGGCTGGTCGGCTCCGCAGCTTTGTGGCCGGTGGGCAGCACTATGAGCTCGTCCTGTGCCTCCGAGCCGAGCAATGGGGCAGAGAAGACAGAGTAGGATGCCTTCTCCTGGGCCCCCAGGGTCAGCGGTGAGGGAGAGATGCCCCCCTGCAGATCGGTGACATCGATAGCCAGAGAGGTATCCGCGGTATCGCCATCACCGTCACGCAAGGTGAGCAGGAATTTGTCCTGCCCATTCCCATGAATATCCTTGGCCTGATAGTCGTACTGCCCGGTTTCAAAGTTCAGTGCCAGCTTGCCGTTGGTCGTATCCAGCGTCAGCTTGGCGCCGTCGGCCACCTTGTTGTCAGCTGGACCGTCATGGAGGAAGATGCCGCCCTTGGCCTGGTCGTAGAAGTAGGTACGGCCATCGTAGTTCAGGCTCTGCACCCACTCCCCCTCGACGGAATGCTGGGTGAGGTCGCCGTGCAGTTGGCCTGGCACCGACTCGGTCAGGATGTTGACGACATCGGCATCTTCTACCTGAATGGCAGACCCACCCTTGCCGGCCAGGGGTTCCAGATACTCGAGTGAGGCGCTTTTGCCAATGGCCAACATGTTCATGTTGTCAAAGGGGTGGCCATGTTTGTCCATGATGTGATCCATGGATTCACCCAGGATGAGGAATTGCTCAGCCTTGGTCGGTTCCACCCTGCCATTGAGCAGATCCTGATAGTGCTTCTCTCCGCCCACCTCATCCGGGCTGATGCCACTCATCAGCCGGTCACGTATCTCCTGGGACTTGTAGGCCCCGCTGGCCCAGTAACCGAAGTCAGAGGGCGCGCCGTCGGAGAGGAAATAGAACTGCTTGCTAGTCCCCTCCATGGCGGTCTGATCCTGCTGGTTGCCCAGAATGGCGTCCACCTGGTTCAGGGCCTGGTAATAGGGTGTCCAGCCTGCCGGGGAGAGGGTGTCGAAGAACTTCTGGATATCCTCCAGAGAGTGCAGCCAGCCTGAAGTCTGACCATCCGGATAACCCGCATGAGTCGCAATCTTGAATTGCACGTCGCCCATCTTGTCATATTGCTCGAACATCGCCTTGATGGCCTGCTGGGAGATCGACCAGCGGGTCGTCCATTGGCCGTTGCCATCGCGCACGTAGTCCTTCATCGAGCCGGACATGTCCAGCGCTATGATGACGGAGTTGGACTGCGGTGCCACATCGCCCACCGTATGAGTGATGGAGGCAGGGGTGGGGGCGCTGTCGATGATATCGACGATCAACTGCCCCTGGGTCTGCTGATTCCCGATCTGGATATTCATCTCGAAGGGGAGGGAGAGCAGGTCCTTGCCCTGGCTCCCGTGGTCCAGCGGCCGGAAGAGATCCAGCTGATAGGAGCCGTTCTGCGGGTCAAGCTGCGCACTCAGCACATCGACCCTCTGCCCCCCTTCCACGATGAATCCCGTCAGTTGCAAACCATCCTGACTGACCTCGTAGGCGAGGGGATTGCCGCCACTGCTGACCTTGCTGCCGTCCTGTTGAGCCGCAAACCGATACTCGTGGGGCGTTGCCTCGTGGGCGCCGGGCAACAGGCCCTCGCTGCGAGCTGGGGTCCCATTACCCAGATCGCTCTCCTGCAACTCGACATGGAGCAGAGCTGGGTCGGAGAGGGGATCCCCAATGATGGTGACATTGACGCTGGCTTTGTCGGTCGCCCCGTGGGTGTCACGGATGCTGTATTCGAATTCGATCGACTTGGCCTCTCCCGGGAGCAGATCACGTTGCCCCGCCGGCAGGGCCTGGAGGTATTTGGCGGGATCGAAGAACAGCTTGCCATCCACCAGGGTGACATAGTCCGGGTAGCTGCCCTCCACGATAGCGATCGCATCCTGATTGGGGTCCGAGTCATTGCTCAGCACGTCGAGGGAAAGGCTGCCCGTCTCGTTGGTCTGGAATGCCTGATCGAAGTGGGTCAGATCCGCGGTGACCTTGGTGATGAAGTACTCGGAGCCTTGAGGGTCGACGATGCCATCTTTATAGCCAATCGCCGACATCTCTATGCTGTCGAAGTAGCGGCCGGCGGCGTCGATCTGGAGGGTCTGCTTCCCACCCGACGTGCCTTCGAAGATGCCGCTCGTGACCAGTTCACCCTTGTAGAAGGCTTTCCAGACACCGCGCTCACAGCCGGGTTCCCAGCCACCACTGGCACGATCGGACCACAGGTTCCTGACCTCAATGGAAGCGTGATGGGCCAACTGCCCCTGCTGGAAGGTAAAGCGCATGGCTTCGCTCTTGTCTTCACTGTCCAGATAGCCGATCTGGCCCGCCTGAACCGCATCCGCCTCGGGTTGCTCGATATCCGATTTCACTCCGAAGCGATGATCGCCATCGCCGGTGTAATCCGACTTCTCGGCATCGGCGACCCTGGTTCCGGTTGTCGCATCGATGACATAGTAATCCACCTTGATATCGCCGCTGGTGTCCCAGTTTTCACCATTGAGGGTGACAGTCTGCCGGCTGCTGAGGCCATCATCCCGGGCATCGGGTGCCTCGTTAGTACCGGTGATGGATACGGTGACGGTGTGCTCGGCGGAGCCGTCGGCGCTCTGGACCACGAAGTGCTCGCTCGGCAGGGTCTCGCCCTCTTTCAGGGCCTGCACGGCGGGGTCGTCGTTGTCGAGCTGATAGCGCCAGTTGCCGTCGGCATCGATGGTGAAGCTGCCGTGGGCGCCCTTGATAGCGGTCTGGGGCTGGAACATCGCTTCGCCGTTATCGACGTCGGTGGCGACCAGCTTGCCACCGGTGATGAGGGTCACATCTTCCTTGACCGCGCCCTGGTCGGCGCCCGGGGTGGCGACGTCGATGGTGGCATTGTCGTTGGTGCCGGTGATGGTGACGGTGACGGTGTGCTCGGCGGAGCCGTCGGCGCTCTGGACCACGAAGTGCTCGCTCGGCAGGGTCTCGCCCTCTTTGAGGGCCTGCACGGCGGGATCGTCGTTGTCGAGCTGATAGTTCCAGTTGCCGTCGGCATCGATGGTGAAGCTGCCGTGGGCGCCCTTGATAGCGGTCTGGGGTTGGAACACCGCCTCGCCGTTGTCGACGTCGGTGGCGACCAGCTTGCCGCCGGTGGTGAGGGTTATGTCCTCCTTGACCGCGCCCTGGTCGGCCCCTGGGGTCGCGACACTTATGGTGGCGTTGTCGTTGGTACCGGTGATGGTGACGGTGACTGTGTGCTCGGCGGAGCCATCGGCGCTCTTGACCACGAAGTGCTCGCTCGGCAGGGTCTCGCCCTCTTTGAGGGCCTGCACGGCGGGATCGTTGTTGTCGAGCTGATAGCGCCAGTTGCCGTCGGCATCGATGGTGAAGCTGCCGTGGGCGCCCTTGATAGCGGTCTGGGGCTGGAATACAGCTTCGCCATTGTCGACATCGGTGGCGACCAGCTTGCCGCCGGTGGTGAGGGTCACATCTTCCTTGACCGCGCCCTGGTCGGCGCCCGGGGTCGCGACACCTATGGTGGCGTCGTCGTTGGTGCCTGTGATGGTGACGGTGACCGTGTGCTCGGCGGAGCCATCGGCGCTTTTGACCACGAAGTGCTCGCTCGGCAGGGTCTCGCCCTCTTTGAGGGCCTGCACGGTGGGATCGTTGTTGTCGAGCTGGTAGCTCCAGTTGCCGTCGGCATCGATGGTGAAGCTGCCGTGGGCGCCCTTGATAGCGGTCTGGGGTTGGAACACGGCCTCGCCGTTATCGACATCGGTGGCGACCAGCTTGCCGCCGGTGGTGAGGGTTATGTCCTCCTTGACCGCGCCCTGGTCGGCGCCCGGGGTGGCGACGCTTATGGTGGCGTCGTCGTTGGTGCCGGTGATGGTGACGGTGACCGTATGCTCGGCGGAGCCGTCGGCGCTCTTGACCACGAAGTGCTCGCTCGGCAGGGTCTCACCCTCTTTGAGGGCCTGCACGGCGGGGTCGTCGTTGTCGAGCTGATAGCTCCAGTTGCCGTCGGCATCGATGGTGAAACTGCCGTGGGCGCCCTTGATAGCGGTCTGGGGCTGGAACACCGCCTCGCCGTTATCGACATCGGTGGCGACCAGCTTGCCGCCGGTGGTGAGGGTCACATCCTCCTTGACCACGCCCTGGTCGGCCCCTGGGGTGGCGACGTCGATTGTGGCGACATCGTTGGCGCCGGTGATGGTAATGGTGACGGTCGCCGGGGCGCTCTGGTTACCCTTGGGATCCGTTGCAATATAGGTAAAGGAGACCTGCCGAGTTTCCCCCTCGCGCAGGGATTGAAATTCCGCCGGGGGGATAAATACATAGCTGCCATCTGGATTTAATACCAGGTGGCCTTTATCTACATCCGTGACAAGAGCATATCCGTGAGGATTGATACCATCGGTATCGATATCCTGTGCCGTCGGCACCTGTGCATAAAATGCCTGAGTATCTTCCGAGATAATATGGCTTTGACTGAATGCGACGGGATCGTGATCCCTCTCTTCGGGAGTATATTCGCCCAGGATATCCCGGTATCGGATAAATTCAGGGGCATCATGTGCCGTGTCGAAGCCAGCATTGGAAATCGTGGTGTGATTGGTGCGGTCGGTCACTACGGCACCGGCATTGCCAGAGCCTGTGGTCAGGCCTGAACCATCGCCGCCACTGGCGGTGGCTTGTGCGATCTCGGTCGGATCTTCGCCATTCAGAATGGCCTGCTGGATTGCTGCAAGCTCCTGCTGATCGCTTGGGGAAAGTGGCTCTGTGCTTAAGCTGGCGGCCGGTTGAACAGCTTCGGAGGCCTCTGGCAGCTGGGCAGGTGGGCTGAGTTCGACCTCTGATTTGGACACCAGCAGGGCGCCCTTGGGGATCAGGTCCCCTATCTGGACGATTTTTATCGAACCATCATTTAATACCAGCCAGGACTGACCCTGAGCATGGGTAATTTCCATCGGTTGATCGAGCAGGATTCTGAACATGTGATGCTTTTCCTAATGGTCTGAACTATTTATATTTTTGTTATTTATTGTGTGGTGCATATTAAAGGCGTTCATTATATGAACGGCCATGTTCGTTCAGACGTAAAATAAAGATTTTTAAAAGATTTAAATGAAAAACGTTTTTCAGGTGACGTTCACTGGATGCCGTGTCTAATACTTTTCTAGTACCAATATCCGATATTGATATTCATTTTCACAAGCAATGAGCCACCTTGCTTTGAATATTGGCTGCCTTGTGGCAGTTATTTTGGAATGGGTTTTGTCAGCGACAAAAAAATTGCTGGGGCGAATCGTTTTACCGCTTTTTATGTGACGTGAATCGCTGTACTATCGCCGCCCGACCTGCCAGTCGCCGCTTCTCCCGCGCGGCTGGCGTCACCGATACTCGCCGTCACCCGGAACGTGAATGACCCCAGGATGGGACCCGCCACTGAACCGTAGGTTTGTGGTTTGTGTGTCGCGTGGTCGGCACGCCCCGCCTGACGTCCTCGCGCCCCCCGTCTGCAGACTTGCCATATGAAACTCCTCTCTTCATAGGTGCAAGATGACCCTGTTATTGAGTCTGGTCGGCATGCTGGCCCTGATGTTTATCGCCTGGCTGGCCAGTGAGAACCGCCGCGCCATCCGCTGGCGCACCGTGCTCGGGGCCCTGGCCCTGCAGACCGGTTTCGCCGCCCTGGTGCTTTACTTCCCCCCCGGTCAGCTGCTGCTCGGCGCCATGAGCAACGGCGTCTCGGCCCTGCTCGGCTTTGCCGACAGCGGCATCCGCTTCGTGTTCGGCGATCTGGCGAGCAACGGCTTCATCTTCGCGGTGCGGGTGCTGCCCCTGGTCATCTTCATCAGCGCGCTGATCGCCGTGCTCTATCACTTCGGCATCATGCAGTGGGTGATCCGGGTGCTGGGGGGCGGCATTCACCGCCTGCTCGGCACCAGCCGCGCCGAGTCCCTGGTAGCCACCGGCAACATCTTCCTCTCCCAGGGGGAATCTCCCCTGCTGATCCGCCCCTTCCTGGCGGGCATGACCCGCTCCGAGCTGTTTGCCGTGATGACCTGCGGCATGGCCTCGGTGGCGGGCTCGGTGCTCGGCGGTTATGCCGGCCTCGGCGTGGATCTCAAATACCTCATCGCCGCCTCCTTTATGGCGGCGCCGGGGGGCCTCTTGATGGCCAAACTGCTGGTGCCGGAGCAGGAGCGGGTGCGAGAGCAAGACGAGATCACCCTGGACAAGAGCGATTACAACAACGCCATCGACGCCCTGGCCGGCGGCGCCATGGGGGGCATGAAGATAGCCGTGGCCATCGGCACCATCTTGCTGGCCTTTGTCAGCGTCATCACCATGCTCAACGCTGGCTTCAGCGCTGTCGGTGAGTGGTTTGGCTGGCCAGAGCTCTCCTTGCAACTGCTGCTCGGCTACCTGTTCGCCCCCGTCGCCTGGCTTATCGGGGTGCCAAGCAACGAGATGATGGCGGCAGGCTCCTTGATTGGCCAGAAGGTCATCATGAACGAGTTCGTCGCCTATCTGGACTTTGCCAGCATCAAGGAGAACTTGAGCGCCCACACCCAGATCATCATCACCTTCGCCCTGTGCGGCTTCGCAAACCTGGGGTCCATCGCCATCCAGCTCGGCTCCATCGGCACCATGGCGCCGGAGCGCCGCCACGACGTGGCGAACATGGGCCTCAAGGCTGTGCTGGCCGCCACTTTGGCCAACTTGATGAGTGCGACCCTGGCCGGGATCTTTGCCTCACTGGGTTAAGGCCCGGGATTCTGGTCCAGAGAAGATGTCAGTTCATTAGGCTTGCTAATGTCATTGGCAACTTAATCATAAAAAATGATAAAGCCCCGTCTCGCCGCAAGGCAGGACGGGGCTTTTTACGTTGTTGGGGATAGATTCTCGGCCTGATGTCGCAGATGTCGGATGTATCGTGGGTGTTGCTGCCGATGGAATCGAGGAGGGGGGGCTTTATTGGGTGATCAGGCTGGCGGCCAGTCTGTGAAGGTAGTCATAGCTGTGCCATTGCAGGGTGCAGAGAGTGAGGAGTAGAGTGGCCCCAAAAGCCCCAAAAGCCCCAAAAGCCCCAAAAGCCCCAAAAGCCCCAAAAGCCCCAAAAGCCCCAAAAGCCCCAAAAGCCCCCGGAGCCCAGTGGCGGAGCAGCACCCGAAAGGCATGTAGTATGCATAGAGCCATGCCCACCTGATAGATCAAGGCTAATGCCAGCTCAATCAAATCCGATATGCCGTACGCATCGTTCGGGTTGTGATAAAGGTGGTCGTAGCCAAAAGCGCGAAATCCGAGCCGGGTGAGAAACAGGAAAAAGCAGAGAGCGACTAGCCTTGTTGTCTTTCGATTCATCTCGGTCATAAAAGGGATTCAGTCGTCGGGACTGTCATTTTTGTTATGGATGTCGGCTGAGGAGGTTAACAGGAACCTCGGCTTATCCGCGCATCCAGAAGCTGAAAAACAAAACACCGGCGCTGGGCCGGTGTTTGGGATAGGCTGTCGAGCCCTGAGCAGGGCGCGGCAACGCTTAGGCGTAGAAGGCTTCGACGGTGCCCTTGACGGTGATCAGCATGGCATTACCGTAGCGATCCTTGGCCTTGGGGGAGGGGATCTTCACCCAACCTTCGCTGATGCAGTACTCCTCGACATTGGTGCGCACCTTGCCGTTCACGCGAATGCCGATCTCGTGCTTGAAGCACTCCGCCACATGGTGCGGGCTGCGCGGGTTGGCCGCCAGACGGTCGGGTAGGGCCGGTTTGTTGTCGTTCATTTTATAGACCTGAGTTTGATAAAAAGTGGGCCATTGTAGGCAATGCCCGCCGTGGGCTCAAGGCTGGTGGCACGCAACTTCACCTTCACTTCACCGAGCGGGGATAAGGTAGGCCCACATTTTCAGTTGGAGCTTCACCCTATGCCGACCATCGTTACCCACGCCGCCGTACCCCTCTGCATTGGGCTGGGACTGGGCAGCCGGATCATTCCACCACACCTGCTACTGGCAGGAGTTGCCATCGCCATGTTGCCCGATGCCGATGTGCTGGCCTTCAAGCTGGGAGTCGCCTACGGCCATGTCTTTGGCCACCGCGGCTTTACCCACTCCCTGCTGTTTGCCTTTGCCCTGCCTACCCTAGCCATGCTGTTTCATCGCCAATTTCGGGCGAGCATCGCTACCGTCTGGTCGTTTCTGCTGATCTCTCTGCTCTCCCACAGCCTGCTTGACTCGCTCACCACAGGCGGCAAGGGGGTGGGCTGGCTCTGGCCGTGGCATGACGAGCGTTTCTTTGCCCCCTGGCAGGTGATCCGGGTCGCCCCCTTCAAGTTGGAGGCCTATCTCACCGCCCGAGGTGAAGCGGTGATCCTCTCCGAACTCTACTGGGTCTGGCTGCCGGGGGTTGTATTGATGCTGGTGTTGATTTTGTTGCGCCTTATTGTGGCAAATCGATATTTGCAGCATCAATCCAGCCGGTAGTAACGATTTTGCCGTGAAACGCAACTTTGTAGCGGGCATGCGGAAAACTGAAATCAAGCAGGTGTACCCGATCGCCCTTGATGAGGTAACTCTTTTGTGGTTTTTCGCTCTCGGCGCTGGCATAAAAAGAGGCTCGTGCCACACCGACTGTCAGGTAGATATCCGGGAGTTTGCTATTGCAGCTGATAGCGGCAATTTTGGCAGGATGTAGAGTTTCGATACAGAAATCGGCGTAATTCTCTCGCTCGCTGACAAGTGCCAGCTTACCGTCAGCGTTGAGCTGATAGGTACGATCAATATATCTGGAGCCGGATTTCATCGAACTCTCGATCTTGTCTGACATCAGCACGGGATTGACAATTTCATCATTAGTCGCGAGTGAGCAATCATTACCCACCAATTTCACCAGACGATGGAATATATTTACACCACCATAACCAGAGCTTACCGGGAGTGTCAGCAAACTAAAGTGCGGATAGTCGTAGCGTTGCACGGGGCTTTTGATATCCCCCATACCATCCTGCTCAAACGTGAGCATTTGATTGGCGCAGCGTAGTGTTATCTTGTTCTCTTGCTGGCTAAGTTGCACCTGCTTGGTGAGTAAAATGCTATGGTCATGTTCAAGCGAAATGGCTACCGGTGCCGGTTCAATCGCCATCGTATGGGTTGAAAATAGAAGTAGTGAGAGCAAGAACATGATCATCATAGGCTCTACCGCAGTAAAATGGTGGTGTTATAAATAGACTTTTTTTAGATATTGGGTGCGTTCTTGTAGCATATCGATTTGGCACTCCATTCTTGCTTTATTTCTCTGTGCTCCACCGCTATTTAGTGTGTAATAGGCTTTACAGTTTTCATCCAAAAATAAAAGCCAAGCGCGTTGACTCTGGATGAGAGTTTTCCGTATCTCTCCTTTGTTTACGTAACTGTCGTCAAAACCGCCAGACGCATTTTTTTGTAAGGTGGATTGATAAGTTTTGTTTAACTCCTTATCTGCTGCCAATAGATCTGCTTCCAGCTTGCACATAGCAGAAGGAAGATTGCAGATAACATTATCATTGACTGTCTTTCCGAAAGCATTAATGGTTACGAACATTGTGGTGAGGATGATAAAAATAATCTTTGCTATGAGTAAATTACTCTTTGATAAGATTGATGTAAAGTGATTTATTCTATGAATGTACATGGCGTAACCAATATGCTTGAGTTGATATTATATTTTTGAGAGCGGATTTTTGCCAACAATTGTCGCTCGCTTATTATGCCGCTCTTTCCTATAAAATGGAGTCGCAGCTATACCGTATAATCAGCCAGATATTTTATATAACCTGTCGTAATAAAAATTGTCGAAATCCGTGATCGTTTTAAGGGTGAATGGTGCAGGGAGTTGGAAGCGCTTCCAAGTTTCCTTGAAGGTCTCGTCACCATCTTCTTGAGCATCCTGATTGATGTTCTCCTTTATTAAAATTTTCTTGGTCGAGAAATTGATGCTCGTCATCCGCTCAACGAGGGGGCCGCGGTTTTCACTCATGTCGTAGCCAATCAATTCGAAACCGGCGTTCTGATATCTGAATTTGTAAGACCAGTAACCATAGCGTCCATGGCCATAGTGAATTTGCAAGATACCCTTTTCTACGGAGACCCAAAGCTCAGGGGCAAAATAGACACCACCATCTTCATTCTCCGAGGAGAAACAGTTTGGATTTTCGAGAACCAGCTCATAGTGATCACCCTTCTTGAACGCGATGATAAGTCCTCGCCGATTACGATCAAGCTCACCACGGTGTTCATCAACAATGACATTGCGCTTGTCGGTGCCTTTGACAATGATGACCATATCACTTTGACCATCTTTGTTTAAATCCCCCTCGATTTTCTCAAAGACAACATATCCCTTGGGGACAAAATCGAGCGGGTCTTTGGTTTTCAGGGGGGCGCCTTCGGCTAAAACTTGTGCTTGCAACAGCATTAAAAGCAGGAATAACCCTTTTTTCATAACCATTCCATTCTCGTATGACTCTATAGATTGTGAATGATGCGTAAGATGGATGCCCATGGCAAGCGCTTTGAACCATGGGTGGAGACGAGCCTACCTGTTCATAGGCATACTACAAGCATTCCGCCACCGTCTGGTCTCTCTGCTCTACCACAGCCTGCTCGATTCGCTCACCACTGACGGCAAGGGGGTTGGCTGGCTCTGGCCATGGCGTGACGAGCGTTTTTTTGCCCCCTGGCAGGTAATCCGGGTTTCCCCTTCAAGCTGGAGGCGTATCTCACCGCCCGAAGTGAGGCGGTGATCCTCTCCGAGCTCTACTGGGTCTGGCTGCCGGGGGTTGTAGTGATGTTGGTGTTGATGGGATGGCGGGGGTGGGGAAGGGGAGGTAGTGGTGGGATTGGAAAGGTTTGTTGGATATAGAGTGGTTGAGCAAAAAATAAAAACTTGGACACCCATCTCTTGTGTTCTGGTTATACAATGTCTCGCTCAGAAAGATGGGTGTCCTGATTTTTCCTCTGAATTTAGCCTAACGTTTAGTTAAGGGGCGGGCTTTAAACTTGTCCCAGTGAGCGAGTTGTTAGCCGCTATTTGCACTATCACTTTACGTACTAATAGAGGTTTTCCATAAATGCTCTAGAGCGCCATCGTAGAACTGGCAGAGTGCCTGAATACTTGCAGTGTGCTCTTTAATTCCATCTATGTGCTTTATTGCCTCGCGTAGAAATGCCTGTCGTGCACCGAAGGAGGGGTGAGATTCAGACTCTTCCTCTTCAAAATGCTCGTCTCGGATACCTGAACGAAGGCTACGATAGCGCTCAGACAACACCATTGCAGAAAAGAAAAGGTCAAGACCTATAAATGAAAGTGTGGAGTCATAACCTTTGCGAGACATCGCCTGAAGTGTAAGCACGCAACCCCAAAAATCGGCTTCGAATTCTTGCCGATGAGATTTATATATCTCTGCTTCTGAAAGCATCCGTATTGAGCGCCAAGTTGCATCACCTAAGTGTCCAGCATTAACGTGACCAAACTCATGGCCAACAACCATTAATTCCATTCCTTGCCGGAGAAGCTCGGAATAAGAAATATAATCTTTTGGTAAAAGATACGGTTCGGCCTCGCTTGGACAACCCAATATTACATAGGCGTGCAGTACATCAAAAAAACGCTCTGTACATTTATTCGTATTATTCTCGATCTGCAACTTGACTTTGTCGATGTTGCTCGAGAGCTGAATCCCGGATGAATCTGACTTTATGATGGGGAGGCAGAGTGCGAAAGCTTTAGAAAAGAGATGGCAGTACAGGAAAAGCTGAGAGTCAAATAGTAAAAATGTTCGACTAGAACACTTCAGGTTTGCCGCACAGGCATTTACTTGGCCGGTTGGAATAGTACTTGAATGCGGAAAATGCCCGTATTCAAGTTTAAAGTCTTGGGCGGACTGCTCAATTTCTGCAATCAGGCCAGAAAGAATTGAGTGCTGTGATATCGAGTCGAAACGTGTAGGCAGGATGATCTCATCTCTTTGCATCTCATTAAGAAATTTATCTGACTCTTCTTTTGACCAGTAGTTGGAGAAAACCTCCTGAATTTCCCATGCGAAAAACCCCTTTTCACGCTCTAATTCAACTCTCCATAGTTCATTGAGTTTCCCAAATTCACCGCGCGCGATGCTTTCTTCTAAGCACTTGAAGTCAGAGTCTGTATCGGATCTGTATGAGATTTTCATAGTGGCTGACGTTTTGGTTAAGGGGAGGGCTTTAGCCCGTCCCAGTGAGTGAAACGAACGGATTAAACTATTTATTATACATTTACCTTCGACAGTCAAGGCTAAATGTTGTGCCTTAAAAGCTATTAAAAATGAAGCGTAATTGTCGTATAAGCTTAAATAAAGAGCTTTGCCTTCCAGTATTTTTAATTCTCTTTGAAGTTTTATGAGTTGTTTTTTGTCATCATTTTCACAAGACGTATCCACCTATGATTTTTTAACTTCACCATATTTATCAGTGAATTTATCAACCTCAACCTCAACCTGAAACTTTAATACTGGCTCCAGCTCCGTTACTGGCAACATTGTTTTTAGAGCTTTATTTTTATTCTCTAATGTGTTTATCTGAGTCTGCTGACTTTCAATTTTTTAGTTAAAATTGAATTTCTTCTGAAAAATCAGCACTGATAATACCAAATGAAAAGCGTCCATCTGTTGTATAAGCTAGTACGGCAACAATTAGTGCAGTACAAATAAAACCAACAAAACCACCTTTACCAAAATCTGAAACATTAAACTTCATCAAAACTCCAAAATGTATAACGTTTGGTTAAGGGGCCGGCTTTAACCAGTCCCGAGTGAGCGCAGCGAACGGTTTGAACCACTTGTTAGGCTTTTCCTCGCCATTTGTTTTTCCAGTCTTGATAGTCAAATGATTCCGAGTTCAAAGATAAAGTGCAAACTGTGTCATCTATCATTTCTTCTAAGTCATGAATCACATGGCCGCCAGCCATTACGCCAACTATTGTCCCTCCAGTGCCAGGACCATCTGGTTCTAGGTTTGCACGATGATGACTGAAACGGTCTTGTATATATTTAGTTATGTACTTTCTCGACTCTAATCCACCAAAGTGAAGCGGAGGATAAAACTCCGCCAGCTTCACCCAGATATCTTCAAGAAAATCTATATAGTCATAGCTGCCCTGTCTCATATTGGCTGTTATGCCGCTATCCCAAAGTTCTTGAGCACTTTCATGCGCGGCATGGCGCAAAGAAGGAAGTCCCTTGATGAAGGGTAGGTTATGTGGCTGATCCAAGTATCGTCGCACATATATTTTTTTGGGAGTTGATACTTTATTGTTGCGGTCCGTCAGACGCCTAAATAGTTCCAATAAGGCTAAGTTGATTCCTATTACTGCAAGAAATGGCTCGTAGTTTCCATCTGGGTTGCTTGTCCAGAAAGATCCTATTACTAACGCAGAAATTAGAAGGGCTGATTAAATTGTTAAGAGTATTTTATTTTTCATTTTATCAAGGGTTGGTTTGAGCCTAACGCCGCATTCAGCGACCTGTCCGCTGCAATGCCTTGTTAGCCAAGACGCGGTCCTTTGCTTATAGTTTGTGTAGGAGAAAGGGCCTGATAAAGTCTTGGTAAAGTCAACCTAACATATTCCGTTAGAGATATTGAGCTTACAGAATCAGGAGATACGCCAACAACGGACGCTACCGACTCTGGCCCAACCGACCCATCTGAACGACCGTCCTCTTTCTTTAATTCAATTAGATCACCAAGGTATGATTTAAAATTTTCGTCACCGACCCCAAGCTCTAAAATAGATAGGGCTGGATCTACTTCCTTCCATGAAAAGTAATGTCGAGCATGCAAATTCAGATTGGTAGCACCTTCAGATCCATAAACTAAAAAATGATGGTTGTCACGACCTACCATTTCATTTTTTGCTTGTTCGTAGCAAACGAATTTATCTTTTTCTGTTTTAAGTTCTTTTTGGGACCGTTTAAATTCAACAAGTATTAACTTGGCATCGATTCCAAAAATTCCATCACCGCCGATTTCCTGTATGCCAGACAGCGGCGCAGCAAAGTTGATCTTTTTATCAATTGAAGATCGAATAACAAAGTTGTACTCAACTGTTTTTTCCCACCAAATCATTAAATTGTGCACTCCATTATAGCGGCTAACAGTGATTAGATAGAGGGCGGCACTAATCCGATAGCAGAGCCTTCCATATAACTCCGCTCTGCCCTGATAGTTGCCACGAAAAAAATTGAATTAAATCAAAACATTACCAGTCCGCCTCTGATACTTGAATGTATTCGCTTGACCTCCTTGTTTAACGCTTCCATGTCCCCCGTATAAAGAAACAGTGAAGGAGTGGGCGATGGCAAGCGTCGGCAAGGCTACCGCCCTGAGTTCCAGCCCCCAGTTCGCTGCTTTTCACCCGCGAGATAGCAAGCATCGCTGTCATGACGCTTTCCCGAGAGATGGATTGTCATGTGGCTATCATAAGAGGCCGGATTGAGACATGGGAAGAGGTAGTTGATAGAAACCTGAGTTGGCTCAATTAATTAGTGAGCAATCGATATTTTAAGTGCGTCATTGTGTCAGCAGGGAGTACGGAAATTCCCCTCACCCCAGCCCTCTCCCAAGGAGAGAGGGGGCTTGTTCGGCAGCTGAGAGTTGGCACTGTCTTGTCTTGATCCCCCTCTTATTCGCTGAGGCGAGCTCTCTTGTCCAGGCTGCGAGGCAGGATGCCGAGCGAGCGGCGCTGGGCCATGGACGGCCCATCGGCGCGTGCCGTTGGACAAGAGGGTGAGCCGAAGGTACCCGACGTCAGTCGGGCGAATAAGCGGGGGAGAAGACTTTTGGTGACTTTGGGTCTTTCCAAAGTCACTCGCCCAGGCCCGAAGGGCGGGCGAAACCCCGTCGAGGGCGGAGCACTCGCGTTCCATGCGGCGCAGCCGCATCAAACACCTCACCGCTGGCTCGGGAGTTCGGATTAACTCCGCCTGAATCGCGAATGTCCAAATACGTTTTGCTATTCGCCCCTACGGATCTTCATCACATTCGATAACGCCTTAGTGCATCTTGATCCCCTCACCCCAACCCTCTCCCAGAGGGAGAGGGGGCACTGATATTAGGAGCGAAAAGAAGAAATAGAAAAGGGAGCCCATTCGGGCTCCCTTGTTGCTTAGGGTCAGGGCTGAGGGGCCAAGCCAGGCCTGGGGATCAGAGGTGGCGGGTCGCGGCCTTCATCCCTTCCACAAACTCCTTGAGGCGGGTGAGCATATGCTCCGGGTTCTGGTGGTGGGTCTCGATGATCTTCACCACGGCAGAGCCGGAGATGGCACCGGCGGCGCCAGCCTTGATGGCATCGCGCACCTGGGACGGCTCGCTGATGCCAAAGCCGAGCAGGGCGGGGGGGGCCTTGAACTCGCGCAAGGAGTTGATGAGGCCTTCCACCGGCATGCCGGCCTTGGTCTCGGCGCCGGTGACGCCGGCGCGGCTCACCAGATAGGTGTAACCGGAGCCCAGTTCAGCCACGGCTTTGAGCGTCTCGGCGTCGCCGTTCGGCGGGGCGATAAAGATGCTGTCGATGCCGTACTTGTCGGCGGCGGCCTTGTAGGGCTCGCACATCTGCACCGGCACGTCCGCTACCAGCACGGAATCCACGCCCGCCTGCAGACACTTCTCGTAGAAGCCGTCAATCTTGCGCACATAGACCAGGTTCGCGTAGACCAGCAGGCCAATGGGCAGCTCAGGGTACTTGGCGCGGATCTTGGTGAGCAGCCCGAAGCAGTCATCCGGGGTGGTGTGGCTCGCAAACGCCCGCAGGGCCGCGCCTTGGATGGTGGGGCCGTCCGCCACCGGATCCGAGAAGGGAATGCCGAGTTCCAGGGCATCGGCGCCCCCTTCGACCAGGGCATCGACGATGGCCAGCGACAGTTCGGGGGTCGGATCCCCCAGCATCACGAAGGGGACGAAGGCGCCCTGTTTGGCTTGTGCTAACCGGGAGAAGAGTTGTGCGTAGCGATTCATGACAGGGTTCCTTCTTTTTCGAAGATGTCGGCGACGGTGAAGATGTCCTTGTCGCCACGGCCGGAGAGGTTGACGATCAGCACCTGCTCTTTCTCAGGCTCGCTGCGGGCGAGTTTCAGGGCATGGGCCAGGGCGTGGGAGGATTCCAGCGCCGGAATAATCCCCTCCGATTGGGCCAGTTCCTGGAACGCATCCAGCGCCTCTTTGTCCGTGATGGAGACATACTCTGCCCGGCCGATGGCGGCCAGATGGGCGTGCTGGGGGCCGACGGAGGGGAAATCGAGCCCCGCCGAGACGGAGTAGGACTCTTGAATTTGGCCCTGGCTGTCTTGCATCAGGTAGGAGTGCATGCCAAAGAAGACCCCCTTGCTGCCGTGACCCAGCGGCGCACCGTGCTCGCCGCTCTCGATGCCGTGACCGCCCGGCTCGACGCCGATCAGGCGCACTTCAGGGTTGTCGATAAAATCGGCGAACATGCCGATGGCGTTGGAGCCGCCGCCGACGCAGGCGATCACCGCATCGGGCAGACGCTCTTCCTTCTCGAAGCACTGGGCCTTGGCCTCTTCCCCGATCATCTTCTGGAATTCCCGCACGATAGTGGGGAAGGGGTGGGGGCCGGCGGCGGTGCCGAGCAGGTAGTGGGCGCTCTCATAGTTCGCGGCCCAGTCCCGTAGCGCCTCGTTGCAGGCATCCTTCAGAGTGGATGAGCCGGAATGCACCGGTATCACGGTGGCGCCCATCAACTTCATGCGAAACACGTTCGGCTTCTGGCGCTCGCAATCCTTGGCGCCCATGTAGACCCGACATTTGAGGCCAAGCAGGGCGCAGGCCAGGGCTGTGGCGACCCCGTGCTGACCGGCGCCGGTCTCGGCGATGATCTCGGTCTTGCCCATGCGCTTGGCGAGCAGGGCCTGACCCAGCACCTGGTTAGTCTTGTGAGCGCCGCCGTGCAGCAGATCTTCCCGCTTCAGATACAACCTGGTCTGGGTGCCCTTGGTGAGGTTGCGAGTCAGGGTGAGGGGGGTCGGGCGACCGGCGTACTCGGTCAGCAATTCCTCAAACTCGGCGATGAAGGCCGGATCCTCCTTGGCATCGACGAAGGCCTTCTCCAGCTGGAGCAGGGCGGGGACGAGGATCTGGGGTACATACATACCGCCAAATTCCCCGAAGAATGGATTGAGCAGAGTCATGGGACTATTCCTTGTATTTATAGGCGAAAGCGATTCATCAATTGGGTGCATGTTCACAGGGCGTGCTGGGCGCTCTCACAGTTGACGCAGGGCGCCAAAGGCCGCAGCGAGCTTCTGGGGATCCTTCTGGCCCGGCGCACTCTCCACCCCGGAGTTGAAATCAAGGCCCAGACAGCCCACTTGAGCGGCTTGCAATGCGTTGTCGGCGTTCAGGCCGCCGGCCAGCATCAGCCGGGATTTATCGAGCCCCGCCAGCAGGGACCAGTCGAAGGCCTGGCCGGTGCCACCGCTCTGGCTGCCCACTTTCGTGTCCAGCAGCAGGCGATCCGCCGGGAAGTCGAGGGTGGGCAGGGGCTCGCCACTCGTGATGCCGACGGCTTTCCAGATCTCGCAGCCTGGGGGCAGCAGGGGGCGCAGGCTCTCGATATAGGCGGCATCCTCATCCCCGTGCAGTTGCACGGCGGCGAGGTTCAGGGCATCCACCGTCTTGGCGATGGTGGCGGCCTGGGCGTTGCGAAACACCCCGACGTAGGAAAGCGGCGCGCCCGCCATCACGGCGCGGGCGGCGGGGATGTCCACGTAGCGCGGGCTCTTGGCGACGAAGATGAGGCCACCGAAGACGGCGCCAGCCTGATGGGCGGCGGCGGCGTCCTCAGGCTTGGTCAGGCCGCACACCTTGTTCTGGCCCAGGGTGAGCTTGCGCACCGCAGCCTCGAGATCGTTCTCTTCCATCAGGGACGATCCCACCAAAAAGCCCTTGGCATGCTGGCGCAGCTCGGCCACCTGGGCGCGGTTGCGGATACCGGACTCGCTGATGACAACCCGATCCGCGGGAATGCGGGCGGCCAGCTGACCGGTGCGCGCGATATCGACGCTGAGATCCCGCAGGTCGCGGTTATTGATGCCGATGACAGGGGCGCCCAGCGCGATGGCGCGCTCCAGCTCTTCTTCGTTGCTTACCTCGGTCAGCACGCCGAGACCCAGCTCTTTCGCCACCGCGAACAGGGCGTTATAGCCCTCGTCGGTGAGCACGGAGAGCATCAGCAGGATGGCGTCCGCCTGATAGTGGCGGGCCAGATAGACCTGATAGGGGTCGATCATGAAGTCCTTGCACAGCACGGGCTGCTGAACCCGGGAGCGCACCCGTGGCAGAAACGCGAAATCCCCCTGGAAGAACTTCTCGTCGGTCAGCACGGAGATGGCGGTGGCGTATTTGCCATAGACATCGGCGATGGCCTCGGGGCTGAAGTCATTGCGGATCAGGCCCTTGGAGGGAGAAGCCTTCTTGCACTCGAGAATGAAGCGGGTAGAGCCTGCCCGCAGTTGCCCCTCGAAGTCCCGGTCGCTTGGCACCAGCGCGGCCTTGAAGCTCTCGAACGGCTGGGCTTCCTTGCGGGCTTCAATCCAGCCCTGCTTGGCGGCCACTATCTTGCCGAGAATGGTCTGGTTGATGGAGGCCATGTTCAAGAAAGCATGGGGGGCAATGACGTCTGACATCTCGTTATCCTTGCGAAGCTGTGAACTGCCCTTCGGGCGTTCTGAGTGAGTGCCTTGTGGGCTCTCTTTGATCGTGGCTGACATCATGCCTCCTGATGGCTCAGGGTGGCCAGCGCCTTCGCGAGGGCGCTGCACTCGCCGCTCGCGAGCTTGGTCAGCACCAGGGCGGCAGCCTGCTTGAAGTCCGGCGCCTTGCCCGCCATCACCAGCAGGGGCGCCACGTTGGCGGCGATGGCGGCGTTGTGGGCCGGGCTGCCTTCGCCTGCCAAAATGGCGGCGGTGATGGCGCGGTTCTCCTCCGGCTCACCGCCCTGGATGGCGCTGACCGGGTAGGTGGCGAGGCCAAAGTCCGCCGGGGTAATGAGGTACTCGCGGATCTCGCCGTCCCGGATCTCGGCGACCTGGGTCGGGCCGTGGATGGCGATCTCGTCCAGCCCCGCGCCGTGTACCACCATACCGGTTTTCAGACCCAGCGCCAGCAGGGTTTCGGCGATGGGACGCACCAGTTCCGGCGCATAGACTCCCATCAGCTGATAAGTGGGACGGGCCGGGTTAATAAGGGGCCCGAGCACGTTGAACAGGGTGCGGGTCTTGAGGGCCTGACGCACCGGCATGGCGTGGCGCACCCCGGCGTGGTACTGGGGGGCGAACAGGAAGCAGATGCCGAGCTCGTCGAGGCAACGGCGGGCCTGCTCTGGGCTCATGTCGAGCTTGATCCCCATCTTGTCGAGCAGGTCGCTCGAGCCGGACTTGCTCGAGACGGAGCGGTTGCCGTGCTTGGCGACCTTGAGGCCGCAGGCCGCGGCCACCAGAGCCGAGGTGGTGGAGACGTTGATGGTGTTGAGGCCATCGCCGCCGGTGCCGACGATATCGCAGAAGGCATAATCCGGGCGCGGGAAGTCGCGGGCCTCGGCCAGGAGCGCATCGGCGGCGCCGGCGATCTCCTCCGGGGTCTCTCCCTTGAGTTTGAGGGCGGTGAGCAGGCTCGAGAGCACGATGGGATCCACTTCGCCGCGCACGACCTGACCGAAGGCATCGCGCGCTTCATCGCGCGACAGAGACAGCCCCTGATAGAGGGTATTGAGATGTTGATGCATGGGAGTCTCCTTACCGCACCGTACTTTCGGGACGCGTCACGTGGGCGAGGGCCTGGGTGAGCAGGCGGGCCCCTTCGCTTGTCATGATGGATTCTGGGTGGAACTGGAAGCCGAGCACGCGCTCGCCGCTCTGCTCGACAGCCATGGGCATGCCCTGATAGTGGGCAATCACCTGCAGCTCTTCCGGCACATAGGTCGCGACCAGAGAGTGGTAGCGGGCCACCGGCAGCGGGCTCGGCAGACCGGCGAAGGCGCCGTGGCCGTTGTGCTCGATGAGGGAGCGCTTGCCGTGGACGATTTCCCCCGCCGCCCCGACTGTGCCGCCATAAGCTTCACACAGGGCCTGATGACCGAGGCAGATGCCGATGATGGGCACCCGGCCACGGGCCAGCTTGATGAGCTCGATCAGGCAACCCGCCTCGTGGGGGGCACCTGGGCCCGGCGAGAGCACCAGCACGGCGTCGCCACCGGCGGCTTCGATCTCATTCATGATGCGGCTGGCCGGCAGGCTGTTGCGGTAGATGCGCACCGGATAGCCAAGGGTGCGGAACTGATCCACCAGGTTGTAGGTAAACGAATCGAAGTTATCGAGCAGGAAAATATTAGTCATGATACTGCTCCTTCGAAGGGCGGAACTGATCGGCAACCTGGCAGTAAGTGAACGAGTCGAAGTTATCGAGCAGGAAGATGTTAGTCATGGCGCGCTTCCTTGTGCTTCTCTGACTGGTGCTCCTGCAGGCTCAGGGCCTGCAGGGAGGTGCCATGGCTGGCGGCGATGGCGGCCAGCACGGCGGCGGCCTTGGCGCGGGTCTCGTCCGCTTCGGCTTGGGGTTTGGAGTCATAGACGACGCCGGCACCGGCCTGGACATGGGCAACGCCGTCTTTCACGAAGGCGGAGCGGATGACGATGCAGGTATCCATTTCCCCCTCACCGTTGAGATAGCCCACGGCGCCGCCGTAGCTACCACGGCGCTTGCCTTCCACCATGCGGATGAGCTCGCTGGCGCGCAGCTTGGGGGCGCCGGTCAGGGTGCCCATGTTCATGCAGGCCTGATAAGCGTGCAGGGCATCGAGATCGGTGCGCAGGGTGCCGACCACCCGGGAGACCAGGTGCATCACGTGGCTGTAGCGATCCACTTTCAGCAAGTCTTTGACGTAGCGGGTGCCGGGCTCGGAGATGCGGGCGATGTCGTTGCGACCCAGATCCACCAGCATCAGGTGCTCGGCGACCTCTTTCTCGTCCTGGCGCAGCTCCAGCTCGATGCGGCCATCCAGGTCCAGATTGATGCTGCCGTCCGGGTTGAGGCCACGACGGCGGGTGCCGGCGATGGGATACATCTCCACCTGGCGGCTGCCCGCCTCGAACTTGACCGCGCTCTCCGGGGAGGCGCCAAACAGGGTGAAGCCCTCGTCCTGCACGTAGAACATGTAGGGGCTGGGGTTGGTCTGCTTGAGGCGACGGTAGGCGGCGACGGGCTCGGGGCAGGGCAGGGAGAAGCTGCGGGACGGTACCACCTGGAAGATGTCGCCACGGCGGATAAAGCCCTTGAGCTTCTCCACCTCTGCGCAGAACTGCTTGTCGTTCTTGTCGACCGCCAGCGCCCCGGTCAGGGGTTGGGTCGCCTGTTGCCTGGGCTGCGGCTGCTGACAGGCCAGCTTGAAGGTCTCGAGACGGGCGGTCAAACGGGCATAGCGCTCGTCGAGCTGGCTGTCATCTTCTTCACCGCCGCCGAAGAGACAGGCCAGCAGCTGGGTGCTCTGCTTGATGTGATCGATTGTGATCAGGGTCTCGGCCACGTAGAAGCAGTAGTCGGGGCAGTCGTTGCTGCCTTCCGGCACCTCGGGCAGATCCTCGAAGGAGGCGATGAGGTCGTAGGCGAAGCTGCCCCCCATAAAGAGCGCCTGCTTGTTCGCGCTAGCGTCAAGAGGGCCGAGCTGGCATTGCAGCTCCCGTTGCAGGGTGCGCAGCACGTCCAGCACGCTGATCCCCTTGAGGCGGCTGTCTTCGTCGAGCTCCCGATCGGAGGCCGGGAAGGCGAGGCTGAGCTCGCCGTTGTCCTGGGTGCGAGCGATGAGAGCGGGCAGGCGCTCATCAAGCAGGGCTTGCAGCCGCTCGCCGTTGTCGTTGAGGGCGCGTACCCGCACGGTGCGGCCGCGGCACTCGATGCGCAGGCAAGCGTCCACCAGCAGCAGGCTCTGGGTACCGGCCTTGGAGTCGATCTCCACGGATTCCAGCAGCAGGTTGTTGGGGCGGCCCTGACAGAGCTGGCTGTAGAGCGCCAGCGGATCCGTCACATAGGGGGCGTTGAGCCGGATGGTATCGAATTCGCCCAGGGGTAACCGGGTCTTGTTGCCTGTCATGATGCGTTCCCTTGCAGCTGTTCTGTGTAACCGATGTTCATGATGTTGAGTCTCTTGAAAATGGATGGATGGGGTTGCCTCAGTGGGCCCGCCATCGCCCTGCTTGTACGCTGATCAGAATTCTCGGTTTCATCAGATGTCCATTTGCCGGATAATAAAAAAGCCCGCTGGGGTCAGCGGGCTTTTTCTCTGGGTTCTTAATTTGCTGTCAGATTTCAGGTACAGCAACGACCACACGCCCGCATGTCAGGGAATGTGCCACCACCAGCTATGGGTCAGGGTGATTGTCGTTTGCATGATAAAATCCTGTATCGATCTGTTTGCACTTGAAGTGTCTACAGAAAACGCTAAAGCCGCGGCCAAGTCAAGTCGCTTTTTTGCCGCTTTTTGCCAAGCGGATCAGTCAACGAGAGCGAAACAAGCCGATGAGATTCGATCTTCACTGTCATACCACGGCCTCGGATGGGGTGCTTTCGCCCTCCGACCTGGTGCGCCGCGCCGCCGAAAAAGGGGTCGAGGTGTTAGCGGTCACTGACCACGACACCCTCGCCGGCCTTGATGAAGTTCGTGCAACGATCGCATCCGAGCAGTTGCCGCTGCGACTGGTGAGCGGGGTCGAGATCTCCACCGGTTGGGAGCATCACGAAATTCACATTGTGGCGCTCGGGGTGGATGAACAAAACCCGGGGCTCACCGCCTTCCTGGCCGCCCAGCTGGCTCGTCGGGAGGCCCGTGCCGAGGAGATAGGGCGCCGTCTGGAGAAGTGCCAGCTGCCCGGCACCTATGAAGAGGCCAAGGCCCTAGCCGGCGAGGCCGCCGTGACCCGAGCCCATTTTGCCCGGGTGCTGATGGCCCGCGGGGTGGCGGACAACATGCAGAAGGTCTTCAAGAAGTACCTGAGCCGGGGCAACAAGGGCTATGTCCCCGCCGAGTGGCCCGAGATGGCGGTGGCCATCGAGGCCATCCACGGCGCAGGTGGCCTGGCAGTGCTGGCCCATCCGAGCCGCTACGATCTCACCGCCAAGTGGATCAAGCGGCTGCTGGTGGCCTTCAAGTCCGCCGGGGGGGATGCCATGGAGGTCTCCCTGCCCCAGCAGAGCCCCCAGGAGCGGGCCAATCTCGGTCAGTGGGCCAAGGATCACGATCTCTACATCTCGGTGGGATCGGACTTCCATTTCCCTTCCAGCTGGACCGAGCTCGGCCGCCATCTCTGGTTGCCCAAGGAGGGGATGCCGCTCTGGCTGGGCTATCCCGGCCACTTCGGCCTCAGCCCCGAGGAGCATGCCAGCCTGCTGGCCGCCCGCTGAGACGCGGTTCGGCAGGCCAATGGGGCCCATTTTAACTTTTGGCGCGAGCGAGTCTGCGCCAAAGGCGTTAAGGTAGTGTCATGGGCGCAGGCCCTCGACCATGAAGCGGGCACACGCAGTGCCCCCATCGCGAGAACAGCATATGAGTCAGCATTTTTACGTACATCCCGATAATCCCCAGGCCCGCCTCATCGGCCAGGCGGTGCAGATCCTGCAAAACGGCGGCGTCATCGTCTATCCCACCGACTCCGGTTATGCCCTTGGCTGCCAGATGGGCAACAAGGATGCCCTGGAACGCATCTGCCGCATCCGCCGCATCGAGCCGAACCACGATTTCACCTTGGTGTGCCGGGATCTCTCCGAAATCGCCACCTACGCCAAGGTGGACAACAGCGCGTTTCGCCTGATCAAGAACAACACTCCGGGCCCCTACACCTTCATCTTCAAGGCGACCAAGGAAGTGCCGCGCCGCCTGATGAACGAGAAGAAGAAGACCATCGGCATCCGGGTGCCCGCCAACAACATCGCCCTCGCACTGCTGGAGGAGCTCGGCGAGCCCCTGCTCTCCACCACCCTGATCCTGCCGGGCTCCGAGATGGCGGAGTTCGACCCGGAAGAGATCGCCGACAAGCTCGGCAAGCAGCTGGATCTGGTGGTCAACGGCGGCTATCTCGGCGAGCAGCCCACCACGGTCGTGGACTTCTCCGACGACGAGCCCGTGCTGCGTCGTCGCGGCGCCGGGGATCCCACGCCGTTTGAATAAGGCCGCCGACACGGCGACCCAGGCCCAGGGTGAGGGAGACCAACCCCCGCCCATCCCTGCGCCGCCCATCGCCACCGTCCTGGGGCAGCCCTATCATGAGCTGCCCCAGGATCTGTTTATTCCGCCGGATGCGCTGGAAGTCTTCCTCGACACCTTCGAGGGGCCTCTCGATCTGCTGCTCTACCTCATCCGTCGCCAGCAGCTGGACATCCTGAACCTGCCGATCCTGCAGATCACCGCCCAGTACATGGAGTACGTGGAGCTGATGCAGGGGCTGAACCTGGAACTCGCCGCGGAATACCTGCTGATGGCGGCCTGGCTCGCCGAGATCAAATCACGCCTGTTGCTGCCCAAGGCTCCGGAGCTGGAAGATGAGGAGGAGGGGGAGGATCCCCGGGTCACCCTCATTCGCCGGCTGCAGGAGTACGAGCGCTACAAGCTGGGTGCCGAACGGCTGGACGCCCAGCCCCGGCTGGAGCGGGAGATCTATGTGGCGAGCGCCTTGCCGCCGGATTTCGGCTCCCTGAAGCCGCTCGCTCCCGATGTTTCGCTGGTTGAGCTCGCCCTTTACATGCAAAGTGTGGTAAAACGCGCGACTCATTTTGAGCATCACCAGATCCGCCGGGAACAGATCCCGACCCGGGTGCGCATGGCGGAGATCCTGGCCATGTTGTCCCTGGGGCAGACCCTGCGCCTCGATCAGGTGGTCAAGGCCGAAGAGGGGCGCATGGGGGTGCTGGTGACGTTTCTGGCGCTGCTTGAGCTGTGCAAGGAGTCCCTAATCTGGATCCTGCAGGCCGAGCCCCTCGGTCCCATCCACTTTGCACTGGCCAGTGCGTCCGAGGAGGGCAACCATGGCGTTACCCATTGAGCGGTCGAAGACCCTGAAACCGGGGGAGGGGCGTCATGGCATTGCCTGCTGAGCGGCTCAAGAGCCTGATCGAGGCGGCGCTCTTCGTCGCCGGTCGTCCGCTCTCGGTGAGCGAGCTCAAGGCCGGGGTGCTCTCGGACTACCCGGTCACCGGTCGCTACGTCCAGCTGCTGCTGGCGGAGCTCAGGAAAGACTATGAGACGCGGGGGGTGGAGCTCAAAGAGGTCGCCTCCGGCTGGCGCTTCCAGGCCCGCCAGGAGTATGCCGAGGAGCTCTCGAGGCTCTGGAGCGAGCGGGCGCCGCGCTATTCGCGGGCAGTGATGGAGACGCTGACGCTGATCGCCTATCGCCAGCCCATCACCCGGGCCGAGATCGAGGCCATTCGCGGGGTGGCGGTGTCGAGCCAGATCGTCAATACCCTGAAGGAGCGTGGCTGGGTGCGCAGCATAGGCCACAAGGAGGTGGTGGGGCGCCCCGAGCTGCTCGCCACCACCCGGGAGTTTCTGGATTATTTCAACCTGCGCAGTCTGGAACAGCTTCCCGAGCTGGATCCCGAACTGCAGTCCCCCTTGTCCGGTATGCTGGGTGAGGGGAGCGGCGGTCAGAGCGTGCCGTCCTAGCAAGATGAGTATCAAGCGGTGGCGGCGAACCCGAGCGGGTGCCGCCACAGTAAGTCACCGTTGCCCTGTATCAAACGGGCAGCGATCAACAATCAGGTAAACCCGATGAGTGAAAAACTGCAAAAAGTATTGGCCCGCGCGGGTCAAGGCTCCCGTCGTGAGATGGAGGCCCTGATCACCGCAGGTCGGGTCAGCGTGGATGGCAAGGTCGCCACGCTGGGGGATCGCGTCGAAGTGAACGCCGTGATCCGGGTGGATGGTCACCAGGTCAAGACCCGTGCGGCGGAAGAGCAGATCTGCCGCGTGCTGGCGTACCACAAGCCCGAAGGGGAGATGTGTACCCGTCACGATCCGGAAGGGCGCCCCACCGTGTTTGATCGCCTGCCCAAGATGGACGGCGCCCGCTGGATTGCGGTGGGTCGTCTGGACGTCAACACCTCCGGCCTGCTGCTGTTCACCACCGACGGCGAGCTGGCCAACCGGCTGATGCACCCGAGCCACGAAGTGGAGCGGGAATACGCGGTGCGCGTGTTTGGCGAGATCACCGAAGCCATGCTGCAGCGCCTGCGCAAGGGCGTGCAGCTGGAAGACGGCATGGCCAAGTTCAACAAGATCAAGCCGGCCGGCGGTGAGGGCCTGAACCAGTGGTTCAACGTCACCCTGACCGAGGGCCGCAACCGCGAGGTGCGCCGCCTGTGGGAATCCCAGGAAGTGCAGGTGAGCCGTCTGATGCGCATCCGCTACGGCGACGTCACCCTGGATCGCGGCATCCCCCGCGGTGGCTGGCAGGAGCTGAAACTCCCAGAGGTGAACTACCTGCGCGGCCTGGTGAATCTGCCCAACGAGACCGAGTCCAAGGTCGATCTGCAGCAGGACGGCAAGGCCGGTCGCCACAAGCAGGCCGCCCAGATCCGCCGCGCCGTCAAGCGCCACAAGGAGATGCAGGGCAAGGAGCCGCGCGCCCGCAGCACCACAGCCCGTCGCAAGCCGACCTCCTCCACCCGCAACTCGGGTACCGGCAGCAAGTAAGCTCGCCCTGGGTGACCCCGTCCCTTCAAAAGCCCGCACCTCTCGGTGTGGGCTTTTCTATTGCTGCTGGCAACGCCCGGCCGGGCAGGGCAGATCCCCTACGGTCAGCGCCATTTTCATTCACGGCGCCAATGGATTCTGATGTTGATGAGTTTCTCTATCACGTTGCGCCATATGAGGGAGCGGTTGCTCTGCCAGGGCTGGCTTGTTAGCCTTTCCCGCACTGACACAGGAGAGAAGAATGAGCAAGGTATTGGATGAGCTGCTGGCACTGCTGGCGCTCGAGAAAATCGAGGAGGGCCTGTTTCGGGGCCAGAGCCAGGATCTCGGTCTGCGGGCCGTGTTCGGCGGACAGGTGATGGGGCAGGCCTTGTCAGCCGCCAAGCAGACGGTGGCGAGCGATCGCCAGGTGCATAGCTGTCACTCCTACTTCCTGCGCCCTGGGGATGCCAACAAGCCCATCGTCTACGACGTGGAGAACATCCGCGACGGTCAGACCGTCTCCACCCGCCGGGTCAAGGCCATCCAGGGCGGCAAGCCCATCTTCTATCTCAACGCCTCGTTCCAGGTGGAGGCCGCGGGCTTCGAACACCAGGCCAGGATGCCCGAGGGCATCACGCCCCCGGAGCAGCTCAAGAGCGAGCTGGAGCTGGTGCGCCCCTACGAGCAGGTGATCCCCCCGGCCCTGCGGGACAAGATCCTGTGCGAGAAGCCCATCGAGATCCGCCCGGTGACCCTGGTCGACCCCATACGTCCGGATGTGCACGAGCCCCTGCGCTACACTTGGTTCAAGGCCAACGGCCCCGTGCCGGACGATCAGCGGGTGCACAACTACCTGCTGGCTTACGCCTCCGACTTCCACTTCCTGTTCGCCGCCCTGCAGCCCCACGGCGTCTCCTACTGGGAGCCGGACATGCAGGTGGCGACCATAGATCACTCCATGTGGTTCCACCGGGAGTTCCGGCTGGATGACTGGCTGCTCTACGTGGTGGACAGCCCGAGCGCCAGCGGTGGCCGCGGTCTGGTGCGCGGCCAGTTCTTCACCCGTGACGGTGTGCTGGTGGCCAGCACCATGCAGGAAGGGGTGATCCGCCGCCGGGGCACTGGCGCATGACAAGGCCAGGCGGCCAGGGGGTAATCTTGTGATAGTGCCCATCTTGCGCAGCTTCGATGAGGGCAAACTCAGAAGTTTCTACCTCGACTATCTGGGGTTTGTCATCGACTGGGAGCACAGGTTCGGCCCGGACATGCCGCTCTACCTGCAGATCTCCCGGGGGGACTGGGTCATCCATCTCTCCGAGCACCACGGAGATGCCTGCCCTGGGGCGGCCCTGCGCCTCTCCACCGACCAGCTCGACGCCCTGTTTGCGGAGTGGCGGGCCAAGGGGTATCCCAACGCCAGGCCCGCCATCGAGACCATGCCCTGGGGTTGTAGGGAGCTCACGGTGCGGGATCCCTTCGGGAATCGACTGGTCTTTACCGAGCCCCTGCCGCCGGCAGAACTCGTCTCATAAAAAACGGGAGCCACTGGCTCCCGTTTTTTATTGGCTGACTTGAACTGTCAGGCCGCTTCCTGTTCGGCGGCCGGTAGGCTCTCCTCGCCCTTGGCGAAGCGGTCGGCCCAGAGGGCGATGACGCCGTCACCGGTGACGTTGCAGGCGGTGCCAAAGCTGTCCTGCGCCAGGTAGAGGGCGATCATCAGGGCGATGGAGGCCTCACCGAAACCCAGCATGGAGGTGAGCAGACCCAGCGCCGACATGACGCCGCCACCCGGGGCACCGGGGGCCGCAATCATGATGACGCCCAGCATCATGATGAAGGGCAGCATGGTGGAGAGCCCGGGGATGGCCAGGTGCTCGGAGAGGAACATGACGGCGGTGGCGCAGGTCACCAGGGTGATGGTGGAGCCGCACAGGTGGATGGTGGCGCACAGGGGCACGGTAAAGTTGGCGATGCCCTCGCTCACCCCGTTGTTCTTGCTGGCCTTGAGGGCTACCGGGATGGTGGCGGCGCTGGACATGGTGCCCAGGGCGGTGAAGTAGGCCGGCAGCATGTTCTTGATCAGCATGGCCGGGGAGCGACCCAGCGCCAGGCCGGTGCCGACGAACAGCACTGAGAGCCAGAGCCAGTGCATGGCGATGGCCATCACCAGCACCACGCCGAAGGTCTTCAGGGTGGCGAAGACGGTGCCTTCCACCGTCATCTCGACGAAGACGCCGGCGATGTAGAAGGGCAGCAGCGGGATGATCACCCTGGCCAGCAGGCGGTCGATGATGTCACGGCCCTGATCCGCGACCCGGCGCAGATCCGTGGCCTGGGTGGCGCTGATGCCGATGCCGAACACGAAGGCGGCGGCCAGGGCCGACATGACCCCGAACAGCGGCGGTATCTCCAGATTGATGTAGGAGCTGAGCTTGATGGCCGCCTCGGCGGTGGGCTCGGCGGCCGTGGTCAGGCGCGGGATCAGGTTGCTGGCCACCGTGAAGGCGAACAGGCCCGCCAGTATGGTGGAGCAGTAGGAGAGCGCCACCGTCTTGCCCAGCAGCTTGCCGGAGTTCTTCGGCAGGCTGGCGATGCCGCTCATGATGAAGAACAGGATGATGAGGGGGATGGTGAAGGTGATCAGCTGACCGATGACCGTCTTGGCCGTAAACAGCACGCGTGCGACCCATTCCGGGGCGTAGAGACCGAGCAGGAGACCGGCGAGTATGCCGGCGATCAGTTTAAGGACAAGTTTCATGGGTTAATCCAGATGTTGGTGTCTGTTTTGTTATTTAATCTTGATTTTGATGCCGATTTTTAACACAAATTCCGCATCTTGTCTGCCAATGCCTGGTTAACTCGGAGTTAAATATTGTTATCTGGATGCGAAATCGCGCCGGGCACCCTGTTTGGAGCGACGACCGCGATATTGATTAATTGTGGCGGGATTGGGGCCGCGGATCAGCAGGGCATGCAGCCAGCGACCCTGCGCGCCGTCATCGCTGTGCCAGCACGCATGCAGCTCAAAAGGCAGGGGGGCGATGAGCGCGGTCAGACGCGCCTCATCGAGCGGGGTGCGCAGGGGATACTCCTCGCCCGTGTCGCCTTGTGCCGACGGGTCATGGGGCTGCTGCCCACCCAGGAGAGGAAAGGAGCAGTAGAGCGGCCCCTCTGGCCTGAGCAGGCCGGCGAGGTGAGTCAGCACGGGGGCGAGCTCGGCCTCCTCAAGGCAGGGCAGGGAGGCGCTGGCCCAGATGCCGTCGAAGGGCAGCACGTTGTGCATCTGCTCGAAACGGCACACCCGTACCGGCTGACCGCACAGACGCGAGGCCGCTTTGGCCTGGGTCAGGCTGGCATCGAAGGCGGTGACCACATAGCCCTGCTCACGAAAATAACGCAGATCCTCCCCCGCACCGCAGCCTGCCTCCAGCAGGTGGGCGCCCTGGGGCAGCAGGGTCAGGAAACGGTCATGGGCCAGGGACATGGGCTGGCGGGATGGGGATTGGGCGGACATGGACAGGGGATCACCTCGATTCGGGGGCGGCCATTCTAGCAGATTTTGTCGCGGCGTTGACTATCGAGCCCGGTCTGTGCCGGGCATGGATCCCGGGTCGTGTCGACGATGAGGGTTTTGAGGGGCGGGCCAGAACACTGGCCAGCCCCTTGGCTATCCGCGCCGCTTAGCCACGGCGCACCGCGGGTCCCTGGGGCTGGGCGATGAGGGCGAACAGGGTGTCCAGCAGGAAGTCGGCGTCCCGGATCAGGTTGATGCGCTCCGGGAAGTGCAGCCAGTTGATGATGTAGCCATCCAGGGTGCAGTGCATCAGGGTGGCGCCCCGGCGCAGATCCAGAGCCGCCGGCAATTGGCCCAGGCGCACCGCATTGGCGAGGGTGAGCTCCAGATCCCGGAAGAAGTTGAGGGACTGGGCACGCATGTGCTCGCGCAGGGCGCTGGCCTCTCCTTCCAGGGACTCCAGGTTGAACATGATGGTGAACATCTGCTGGTGGGCGGGCTCGGTGCTGATCTTGACCATCACCTCCTTGAGGAAGACCCGCAGCTTGCCGAGGGGATCCGGCTCCTGTTCGTCGACGCAGGCGTCGAGCTGATGGGAGAGGGGGGAGCAGAGCTCCTCCCACAGGGAGATGAAGAGCTCCTCCTTGTTCTTGAAGTGCCAATAGATGGCCCCCCGGGTCAGCCCGGCGGCATTGGCAATGTCGGTCAGGCTGGTCTTGGCCAGCCCCTGTTGGCAGAACAGAGTCAGGGCCGTGCTCATGATGTGGCAGCGGGTCTGCTGCGCCTCTTCTTTGGTTCGTCTGGCCATGGGATCCGTACCTGTCTAAAAGGGTAAAAAAGTTACTTACATACATTTATGAATGTATGTATATTGCCTCATCTTCGCGGATTTACCAACAGGGGCCCCATAAACCCTGTGGTTTTGTTGTTTTTTGTTGTTTGAAACAGAGGCTCAGAAAATTCATGCACAAACATATTCTCGCACGTTCGGTCGGCCTTGCCTTGCTGGCAAGTGGCCTGCTGGCTGGTTGTGGTGATAAAGGAGAGGCCCAGCAGGCCATGGGTGCTATGCCCCCCGCCGCCGTGGACGTGGTGACCCTCCAGACCGCGCCCTTGCAACTCATGTCCGAACTGACCGGCCGCACCGCCCCCCGCCGGGTGGCCGAGGTGCGTCCCCAGGTGAACGGCATCATCCTCAAGCGCCTGTTCACCGAAGGCAGCGACGTCAAGGCCGGCCAGCTCTTGTACCAGATCGACCCCGCTGTCTATCAGGCCGCCGTGGCCAGTGCCAAGGCGAACCTCGCCAAGGCCGAGGCCAACGAGCGCAGCGCCCGTCTCAAGGCCCAGCGTTACGCCGAGCTGGTGAAGGTCAAGGCCATCAGCCGTCAGGAGTATGACGACGCCGACGCGGCCTGGAAACAGCAGGTTGCCGAGATCGGGGCCGCTAAGGCCGCGCTGCAGAGCGCCAACATCAACCTGGCCTATACCCGCATCACAGCCCCCATCAGCGGTCGCATCGGCCTCTCCTCGGTGACCGAGGGGGCCCTGGTGACCGCCCAGCAGGCGAACAGCCTCACTTCCATCCAGCAGCTCGATCCCATGTATGTGGACGTGCGCCAGTCCACCGCCGACTTGCTGCGCCTCAAGCGTGAGGTGGCCGCCGGTCAGCTGACCAATGGTCAGAAGGACGGCGCCAAGGTCAGCTTCCAGCTGGAAGATGGCAGCACCTATGGGGAGCAGGGCTCATTGCAGTTCTCCGACGTGACCGTGGACGAGACCACCGGCATGGTGACCCTGAGGGTGATAGTCCCGAACCCGCAGGATCTGCTGCTGCCCGGCATGTTCATGCGCGCCACCCTGCAGGAGGGCGAGCGTCCCGAAGGCCTGCTGGTGCCGCAGACCGCCGTGACCCGCACCCCCAAGGGCGGTGCCAACGTCATGGTGGTGACCGCGGACAACAAGGTGGAATTGCGTGACGTCCAGCTCGGCCGCATGTCCGGCGAGAGCTGGGTGGTGGAGTCCGGTCTCAAGGCGGGTGAGCGAGTGATCGTCGCCGGTCTGCAGAAAGTCAAACCCGGTGCCGAGGTGGCCCCGGCGGAGCGCGTCAGCAAGACGGACACCGCACAGATTGAGCAGACCCAGGTCACCAAGCAGTAGGATGGAGTAGTCGCCTCATGGCACGATTTTTTATAGATAGACCCATTTTCGCCTGGGTGATCGCCCTGGTGATCATGCTGGCCGGGGTCATGGCCATCATAGGCCTGCCGGTCGCCCAATACCCGACCATAGCCCCGCCGGCGGTTGGTATCTCCGCCAGCTACCCGGGCGCCTCCGCGAAAACCGTGGAAGACTCGGTGACCCAGATCATCGAGCAGAACATGACGGGGCTGGATCACCTGCTCTACATGTCGGCTCAATCTGATTCCTCCGGCAACGTCAACGTGACCCTCACCTTCAACCCGGGCACGGATCCCGATATCGCCCAGGTGCAGGTGCAAAACAAGCTGCAACAGGCGATGTCGCTGTTGCCGCAGGAAGTACAACAGCAGGGGGTTCGCGTTCAGAAGACCTCCAGCAGCTTCCTGATGGTGGCCGCCTTCATCTCCACCGATGGCAGCATGACCAACGATGACCTCGCCGACTATGTGGTGAGTAACATCAAGGAGCCCCTGAGCCGTCTGGACGGTGTGGGTGACATCACCCTGTTCGGTAGCCAGTACTCCATGCGGGTCTGGCTGGATCCGAATAAGTTGAACCGGGTACAGATGACCCCGGGTGACATCCAGGCCGCCATCAAGGCCCAGAACGCCCAGGTCGCGTTCGGCAAACTCGGCGGCACCCCGGCGGTGAGCGATCAGCAATTCACCGCCACCATCATGGGGCAGACCCGTCTGTCCACCCCGGAGGAGTTCAACAATATCCTGCTGCGGGTGAACCAGGATGGCTCCAAGGTGCTGCTCAAGGACGTGGCGCGTGTGGAACTTGCCGGCGAAAGCTATGACGCCTCCGCGCTCTACAACGGTCAGGCCACAGCGGCGCTCGCCATCAAGCTCGCCACCGGGGCCAACGCCCTGGACACCGCCGATCACGTGCGTGGCAAGCTGGATGAACTCGCCGAGTACTTCCCGGCCAACATGAAGATCGTCTACCCCTACGACACCACGCCGTTCGTGAAGATCTCCATCGAGGAGGTGGTGCAGACCCTGGTGGAAGCCATCTTCCTGGTGTTCTGCGTCATGTATCTGTTCTTGCAGAACTTCCGGGCGACCCTGATCCCGACCATAGCGGTGCCCGTGGTGCTGCTCGGTACCTTCGGTGTCATGGCGGCGTTCGGCTTCTCCATCAACACCCTGACCATGTTCGGTCTGGTGCTGGCCATCGGCCTCTTGGTGGATGATGCCATCGTGGTGGTGGAGAACGTGGAGCGTCTGATGAGCGAGGAGGGTCTCTCCCCGCTGGAGGCGACCCGCAAGTCCATGACCCAGATCACCGGCGCCCTGGTGGGGATCGCCCTGGTGCTGTCCGCCGTGTTCGTGCCCATGGCCTTCTTCGGCGGCTCCACCGGTGCCATCTATCGCCAGTTCTCCCTGACCATAGTCTCGGCCATGGTGCTCTCTGTGCTGGTGGCCCTGATCCTGACCCCGGCCCTGTGTGCCACCCTGCTCAAGCCCATCAAGCAGGGTGAGCACGGCACCCAGCGCGGCTTCTTCGGCTGGTTCAACCGCTTCTTCGACACCAACGCCAACCGTTACCAGAACGGCGTGCGCAAGGTGATCAAGCAGGGTACCCGCTACAGCATCATCTATCTGGCCATGCTGGCGGTGCTGGCGCTGCTGTTTGTGCGCCTTCCTGATTCCTTCCTACCGGAAGAGGATCAGGGGGTCATCATGTCCTTGGTGCAACTGCCGGTCGGTGCCACCAAGGAGCGCACCGAGGTAGTGCTCGCCGAGATGCGCGACTACTTCCTCGAGACCGAGAAGGACAATGTGGACTCCGTGCTGACGGTGGCGGGCTTCAGCTTCGCCGGTAACGGACAGAATACGGGCATGGCCTTCATCAAGCTGAAGGACTGGAGTGAACGACAGGGCGAGGAGCGCAGCGCCAACGCCATCATAGGTCGCGCCATGGGCTACCTGTCCAGCATCAAGGAAGCCAAGGTGTTCGCTTTCAACCTGCCTCCCATCCCGGAGCTCGGCACGGCCACAGGTTTTGACTTCTTCCTGCAAGACCGTGGTGAACTGGGGCACGAGAAATTGATGGCGGCCCGTAACCAGCTGCTCGGCATGATGGCGCAGGATCCCAACCTGGTGCGGGTACGCCCGAACGGGATGGAAGACACCCCCCAGCTCGACATCAAGATCGACTACGAGAAGGCGCTGGCTCAGGGGCTCTCCATCACCGACATCAACAACACCTTGTCGGCGGCCTGGGGTTCCTCCTATGTGAACGACTTCGTCGACAGAGGCCGGGTCAAGAAGGTCTACCTGCAGGCTGATGCACCGTTCCGGATGAACCCGGAAGATCTCAAGCTGTGGTACGTGCGCAACAGCGCGGGTCAGATGGTGCCCTTCTCCGCCTTCGCCACCACGGACTGGAGCTTCGGCTCACCCCGTCTGGAACGTTACAACGGTGTCTCCGCCATGGAGATAGTCGGTGAAGCGGCGCCTGGCAAGAGTACGGGTGATGCCATGGCAGCCATCGAGCAGATGGTGAAGCAGCTGCCGGAAGGCATCGGCATCGAGTGGACCGGTCTCTCCTTCCAGGAGCGGCAGGCAGGCTCCCAGGCGCCGGCCCTGTACGCCATCTCCCTGCTGGTGGTGTTCCTCTGTCTGGCGGCGCTCTACGAGAGCTGGAGCATTCCGTTCTCGGTCATGCTGGTGGTGCCGCTCGGGGTACTGGGTGCCATCCTGGCGGCGACCCTGCGCGGCCTCGAGAACGACGTCTACTTCCAGGTGGGCCTGCTCACCACGATCGGGCTGTCGGCCAAGAACGCCATCCTGATCGTGGAATTTGCCAAGGAGCTGCACGACAAGGGGATGAAACTCGGGGAAGCCGTGGTCGAGGCGTCGCGCCAGCGTCTGCGCCCGATCCTGATGACCTCCCTCGCCTTCATCCTCGGCGTACTGCCGCTGGTGATCAGTACCGGCGCCGGCGCCAGCAGCCGTAATGCCATCGGTACCGGCGTGATGGGGGGCATGATCACCGCCACCGTGCTGGCCATCTTCTTCGTGCCGCTGTTCTTCGTGCTGGTGATGCGTTACTTCACCGAGCACCACAGCGCCGAGGAGCGCATCGCCCACGCCAAGGAGATCAAACATGACTAAGACCCTGATCGCCCTGAGCGTGACCCTGCTGCTGGGGGCCTGCTCCATGGCCCCCGATTACCAGCGCCCCGAGCTGCCCCAAGGCGCCTCCTGGCAAGACAACCTGGCCGCCAAGGGGGAACTTGCCCCCTGGCGCCAGCAGTTCCTGGATCCGGCCCTGCAAAAATTGATCGGCACGGCGCTCGACAACAACCGGGACCTGCGCCTCGCGGCCCTCAATGTCGAGGCCTATGAGGCCAGATATCGGATCCAGCGGGCGGCGCAGTTGCCGACCCTGGCCGCCGATGGCAGCGGCACCCGCCAGCAGGGGTCCGACGATCTCAGCAGCACGGGGCAGGGCTCCATCAGCAGCCAGTACGGCGCGAACATCGGCATCACCGCCTATGAGCTGGACCTGTTTGGCCGGATCCAGAGCCTGAAAGATCAGGCGCTGGAAAACTATCTGGCGCAAATCGAGACCCAGCGCAGCACCCAGATTGCCCTGGTCGCCTCGGTGGCGAACGCCTACTTCATCCTGCTGGCGGATCAGGAGCTGCTGGCGCTGAGCCAGGCGACCCTGGCCACCGAGCAGGAGAGTTACGCCCTGACCCAGCACAAATACCGGCTGGGGGCCGCCTCCGAGATGGAGTTGGCGCAGGGGCGCACGGCGCTCGAGAACGCCCGGGTCAGCCAGGCGCAATATCAGCGCCAGGTGAAACAGGACAGGAACGGTCTGGCCCTGCTGCTCGGCACCGAGGTTCCGGTGCTGGAGGGGCAACCCAAGACCCTGGAGGAGGTGCGCTTGGCGGCTATCCCGGTGGGGGCGCCTTCCAGTCTGCTGCAACAACGCCCGGATATCCTGGCGGCGGAGCACAGCCTGAAGGGGGCCAACGCCAATATCGGTGCGGCCCGTGCCGCCTTTTTCCCGACCATCTCGCTGACCGCGACGGCGGGGACCGCCAGCAGCCAGCTGAGCGGGTTGTTTGACGGCGGCACCGGCACCTGGACCTTCATGCCCCAGATAAGCCTGCCCATCTTCGACGGTGGCAAGCGCATTGCGGATCTGGATGTGGCGGAAGTGGGTGCCAAGCAGGCGGTGGCGAGCTACGAGAAGAGCATCCAGACCGCCTTCAAAGAGGTTGCCGATACCCTGGGTGCCCAGGCGGACTATGAGCAGCAGCTGCAGGCCCAGCGGGATCTGGTGGAAGCAAATCAGACCTACTTCAGGCTGGCTGAGTTCCGCTACGAACAGGGGGTGGACAGCTATCTGACCCGCCTCGATGCCCAGCGCTCCCTGTTCAGTGCGCGCCAGGGGCTCATCAGCACCCGTCTGGCCCAGCTCAGCAACCAGGTCGCCCTCTACAAGGCGGTCGGCGGCGGTTGGCAGGCAGAAGCGTCCGCAGCAACTACCCCGGAGGGGCAGGGCTAACGCTCTCGCAAGCACTGCGCCATGACAGTCATAGGGCGAACCGCTGGGTTCGCCCTGTTTTTATATTCGATAGCACCAACAAATATGGACTAAATAGAGGCTTGCTCGGCGAATATAAGGATTAGCCAGCACAAGCGATATTTATGATATGCGTCAGCCTCTTCCAGTCTTCATCTCCCTGCGAAAACCGATGGCCAAATCACTGCCGCCATCCATCTCGTCCGCTGAGCTCAGTCAGAGTCATGCTATAAATCGCATAAGCTGCGAACTAATTATTCTTTCAAAGAATAAATGGGGGGCTCTTATAGTTGGTCACTCGACTCTCATTCCAAGGACGTGCAATGAAACGACTGCTACCCGCCACCCTGCTCGCCGCAGGACTGGCCCTCGCCCCGCTGGCCCAGGCTGCCACCCTGCTCAACGCCTCCTACGACGTGATGCGCGATTTCTACAAGGACTACAACCCAGTGTTCCAGAAACACTGGCAGGCAGAAGGCGGCCAGCCGCTGCAGATCAATATGTCCCACGGCGGCTCGAGCAAGCAGGCGCGCGCAGTCATCGACGGCCTGCCCGCCGACGTGATCACCATGAACATGGCCACCGATATCAACGCCCTCGCCGAACATGGCGGCCTGGTGCCGAAGGATTGGGCGACTCTCCTGCCGGACAACAGCGCCCCCTTCACCTCGGCCACCGTGTTTATCGTGCGCAAGGGCAACCCCAAGGGGCTGAAGGACTGGCCCGATCTGCTCAAAGAGGGGGTGAAGGTCATAGTGCCGAACCCCAAGACCTCGGGGAATGGCCGCTACACCTATCTGTCGGCCTGGGGTTATGTACTGGAGAAGGGGGGTGATGAGAAGGCGGCCAAGGAGTTCGTCGGCAAGCTGTTCAAGCAAGCCCCCGTGCTCGACACCGGTGGCCGCGCCGCCACCACCACCTTCATTCAGAACCGGATAGGTGACGTGCTGATCACCTTCGAAAACGAAGCCGAGATGATCGCCCGCGAGTTTGGTCGTGGCAACTTCGAGGTGATCTACCCCAGCGTCACCGCCGTGGCCGAGCTCCCGGTGGCCGTGGTGGACAAGGTCGTCGACAAGCAGGGCACCCGCAAGGAGGCCGAAGCCTATCTGAAGTACCTGTGGTCTGACGAAGGCCAGCGCATCGCCGCCAACAACTACCTGCGCCCGCGCAATCCGGCGATCCTCGCCGAATTCTCCGATCGCTTCCCACAAGTCACCTTCTTCAACGTGGTGAAGACCTTCGGCGAGTGGCCGGTTATTCAGAGCACTCACTTCAAGGAAGGGGGCGTGTTCGACCAGGTCTATGCGGTGCAGTAAGGGGCGTCTTGGATAAAGCCATCCCGGCTGTCTCATGCCGGGACTATTCACCTGTAGGGGCCAGACGCTTGGCTCCTCATGCATGCAAGGTGGCGCGTTAGGGAGTGCATGGCAGAGCAGGCCATGGCAGGTATGAGAAGGGGATGGATTGGGTGCCAGCGTTGTCAATCCGGGTTCCCTTGCCGGGTCCAAATGACAAAAGCACAAAGGTTTAGCCGCGTCACGAGGCTAACCCTTTTTTTTATCTGGTGCCGGAAACAGGAGTCGAACCTGCGACCAGCACATTACGAAACGAATGATTCCATTGTTGGTTTGTAGCTTATGTCGTTTGGCAACTAATCAAGTCACGCAGGCTGGACTGAGTTTTCTTCCTCCTGCGTTCTACTATTAGGAACTGCTATTTAGCCCACAGACCAATAAAGTTGTCGATTCTCTGCTTAATACCACTATCAACTGTCCGCAGTCGTAAAATGGGAATGTGGCATTTATTCAAAATCTCATTCTTCATGACATCTCGAGCCGCCTGTACTGGGTGGTCGTGATACCCGCCATCGACCTCGATCACCCCTATCGGTGTCTTACCCACTTTGAAATAGATCACGAAATCGCAACTGGCGCGCCTCATGAACGCCCGCTGAGTTTCCGTCCAGTCGGTGTTAGTCGGCGATGCGAGCTTGTCCAGTCGGATCTGCATGTGGTATTGCAACGCCTGGCACGCAGGGGCCGACAGCGCTTCGCGCAGCAACTGCGCCACGATCTGCTCGGACTTGTAGCGTGAGTCCTCGGGCCGCAGACGGGCATTCAGGCGTGCCAGGGACTGGTCGTACTCGCGGTACAACAAGTCGAATGCGGACACCACTGGCGCACGCACGATCTGCTCGTCCTGCGCGTAATAGCTGATATAGCGGATCAGTGCAGCGATGTGGCCATTGTTGTTGGTGAACACCTCGTCACCGGTCACCAGGGTGAAGCGATGTTTGGCCCGCGACACTGCCACGTTGATCATGCGCGGGTCGTCGACGAAATCCAGGCGTCCTTGCGCCTGGTTGTAGCGCTTCTTGTCCAGCACGGTAGAAAAGACGATCTCGTCGCACTCGCGCCCCTGGAACTTGTGCACTGTGTCATTGACGAAGTCCGCCGGCAGGTGCTTGTCGGAGAGGCTGACCTGTGCCCGAAACGGGGCGATGTAACCGCGGCCTTCATCATTCACTGCGACGGGCTGCCCCTCGTCTTCGAGCACCTTCAGCAAGGAATCCAACTCCCGAAGGTTGGTATTCTTACGTGCGTGGTTGCCCTTGGCGGTCACCACCAGACGCAGGGGTTCCTCGCCGTTATCCACAGTCATCGGCACCAGTGCGTTGCCATAGAACTGCTGGTTACAGAACTGGATGATCCTGGGGTGGCAGCGGTAATGCTCCTTCAACAGCGTTCTTGGCAGTGCGTCCTGGAACACGGCAATGCACGAATCCAGCAAGCTGTAGCGCTCGCAATCGTAAGCCTCGGCCGGCGCCTGCAGCCCCAGTTTCACGGGGATGTGCGGCAACTGGCGGTTGTCGCCGACGACGATCAGGTTCTTGGCACAGCCCAGCGGCAGGATGCCCGGTACTATGTCCTGCAAAGAAGCTTCATCGATGATCACGTAGTCGAGGATCGCACCCGGTGCGATCGAGTTGACGATGGAGTGCGTGCCGCTGCCCAGGATAGGGAAGCGCCGCATGAAGGCATCAAAGTCCCTGCGGTAGGTTTTGACATCGAAGCTGTCTCGCGGCGGAACCTGGCCTTGCAGATGCTGCTTCAGATGGTGCATCGATGCGGTTGTCAGCTCTTTGAGCAACGCCGTGAAATTTGCGCGCGCCAAGGATTCACGGCACGCCCGCAGCTCTGTTTCCTTATCCTGCAGTGACTTGTCGTAGTAATGCATCTGTAGGGCATGGAACGCGGCCATGCGCGCCTCGCCTTCGGCGAACGGCTTGGTGCGAAAGACTCTGAATTGGAACAGCAGCTCGATGCGGTCCTTGAGCCTCACGCGGTGCTCGCCCAGGTGCGCCAGGTAGGCCATGAGGTCGGCAGTCTTGCGTGGGGTCAGCCTGTACTTGTCCAACGACGTGGCCTGCACACCGTTTTCTGCCTGCCACTGTTGCAGGTAGCGCCGCTCGATGACTAGCTCGTCCAGTTCGATCTGCAGTTGTGCCGCCCGATTGTGGTCTTGCAGGTGCTGCTTCAGGCGGGTCAGCAAGCCCTGGACCTCTTCCAGGGACGGTGCCGGTACGGGTGCGCTGGAGGGCCATGCAGGCAGGTCGTCGAAGAAGGCTTCGCGGTTTTTCTTGTTGCCAAGCTTGGCGACCAGGTATCCCAGGCCGCATTTCTCCAGCTTTTCATAGACGTTTGCCACGGCCGCATTGTTGTTGGACAGCACCGCCACTGTCTGCCCGCGCAACAGGATATTGGCGAGGATGTTGAGGATGGTCTGGGTCTTGCCGGTTCCCGGTGGGCCTTCGATCACGCTGACTTGCGCGCTGAATGCCCGCTCGACGGCCTGGTACTGGCTTTCGTTCAGTCCGAACGGATAAATGAGCCCCTGACCTGGGGCGAGCGTGCCGTTGTGCCCGGTGCAATAGGCTTGCAAGGCCGTGCTGGCGATGGCGGGCAGTTTTCCAAGCTGAGTTACGACATTGCTGGCTATGTCACGATCAGCCTTCGACTGTGCTTGAGCGTGTCGGGCACTCGCGACCGCAGTGAAATAACCGAAGACCGGCGTGTCCTTGATCGAGGTAGGGGCGGTGAAGACGATGCCGTCCATCTTGTGGACATAGGGCCTGGTGCCGCCCGGATAGTGCACCACGGCATATCGCTCGCCGTAGATCACTGCTTTGTCGATGGGTTTGACGATCGTGCTGCCAGGTTTGGTCAGCAGTACATTGCTCAACTCGCGGGAAGGTGACACTCGGCAGTTACTGAGCGGGCGGGTGTATTTTTTACTGGAGGGGAAATGACAGGTCAGTTCCAGTGCTTCGTACTTTTCGCTCCAGCGAATCACCCAGTCGCTGATCTTTGCGGTCTTGTCCTCACCATCAACCAGAATCGATATCATGTACCTTTAATCCCTAGGCGCATTACGTCCGGCTTCGCCTCACGCCAAATACAGCGGTTTCCAAGGAAGAATATATTGCCATCATTGCATGCGGGATATTGGGAATGCATCGAGATAGTCCGGAGGTATGCGCACCTCGCACTGAACTCGGCCGCAAGATCGACCTGCTTTTGGGTATTTACGACACAAAAACGACACAAGGAGAAGATCACGCAGCGACAAAAATTGCCTAAGTCGTTGATATTAAATGGTGCCGGAAACAGGAGTCGAACCTGCGACCTTCGCATTACGAATGCGCTGCTCTACCAACTGAGCTACACCGGCGTGCAGCTAGATTCCCGAAAACTGAGTCACGAGTCAATGCGCCTTGGTAAATTTCATGAGGCCGCTCATGGAGTTAGGGTATCTAGAAATCTGCAAACTCCGGAATATGGGCCCGGCCGCGGCTCTCGAGGAAATCGAGCAGGGCGCGGGGGGAGCGGGCCAGGATCCGCTCCTCGGGGAAACCGGCCACCTCCACCAGTCGTTGGCAGTGCTCGAAATCCCCCAGGCTGAAGGCGACGTGGGAGTCGGAGCCGAAGGTGAGGTAGGCGCCCAGATCACGCGCCGCCTCGACGATGGCGCGGCAGTTGCCCTCGCTGCCGGGACGGGAGTGGCTGAAGGAGGAGTTGTTGAGCTCCAGGGCCACCCGATACTCGGCGGCGGCCCTGACCACTGCCGGGATGTCGATGGGGAAGGCGGGGTTGCCGGGATGGCTTATCATGTCGACCCGGCCGCTCTTGATGGCGTTGATCATGGCCTGGGTGTGGGTGGCCTGATCGCAGGGAGGGAATACTGGCTCGTGGAAGCCTGCCATGATCATGTCGAGGCGGGATTCATAGCGCTCGGGGAAGTCGATTTCGCCGGCGATGTTCTTGATGTTGGCCTCGATGCCGCGCAGTATGCCGACCCCGTCCACGACCCTGGGCAGCACATGCAGATTGACGAAGTGCCAGACGTGGGGAGCATCGGCCATCTCCGGGCCGTGATCCGTGGTGGCGAACAGCTTGATCCCCTTGGCCCTGGCGATGGGCAGGTAGTCGTGGATGGTGCTGTAGGCATGGGTGCTGGCGACGGTGTGCGTGTGGGTATCGACCGTATACTTCATCTTCTCTCCCCCTCTGGCATGAGGCGCCAGCATAGCAAAAATGGCGGGGAGGGGCCATGAGACAGCTTGCCATACTCTGTCACAAATTACGGCAAGACTGACAAAGTCTGGCCAACTTTGGCTGGGAAGATGACCCCATCGATGCAAGCCTGAACACCCATCGATGGGTCGACACTGGATAGTCAGACCCGTTTCCCCACCGTCGCCCCTGCGACGGTTTTTTTTCGCCAGGATCCCTGGGGCCGATTACTTGCTGGATAAAAAAATGCCCAACTAACATGGCGTTAGTTGGGCGAGACTTAATGTTTAATTGCAGTGGCATAGATATAGAGTGCCGTTTCCCGGCTAAGTTCCCGCCTTGTTCCCTCTTTTTGATTAAAAAACATTTCCTCAACACTCATTCACATTCTCTTGACATGGCTGGGCGTGAAACGTACTTTTTAAACATTCGTTTAAGTGAGGTGTCCTGTGAGTAAAATCGATACCAAGAACCGTATTCTCGATGCCGCCGAGGTGCTGTTTGCCGAGCGGGGGTTTGCCGATACCTCTTTGCGTCTGATCACCAGCGAGGCCGATGTGAACCTGGCTTCGGTCAACTATCACTTCGGCTCCAAGAAGGAGCTGATCCAGGCGGTGCTCGACCGCTATCTGAGCCTGTTCATGCCGGCGCTGGATGCGCGGCTGCACACCCTGATGGCGCAGGAGCAACTGACCCTGCTGCAGGTGTTCGAGAGCTTCGTCGACCCCTTGATGAAGCTGGTGGAGGTGCGTTCAAACGGGCCTGCACTCTTCATGCAGCTGCTGGGTCGCGGCTACATCGACAGCCAGGGCCACCTGCGCCGTTTCATCACCAGCCACTATGGTGCCACCCTGCACGGGATCACCCAGGCGATCTCCAAGGCCAATCCGGCCCTGTCGCCGGCGGATCTGTTCTGGCGCCTGCACTTCACCCTGGGCACTGTCGTGTTCACCATGGCCTCCGCCGATGCCCTGCGTGACATCGCCCAGGCCGATTTTGGCCAGCAGCTCGATGTGGAGGGGCTGGTGCGCAACGTAATTCCCTATCTGGCGTCCGGTGTCGGTGCGCCCGTGGAGTCGACCAGGCTCTCCCTGGCCGTGTAGTGCCCAACAATAATCAACGGAAACAGTGAAATAAAAGGAACTTTCGTATGATCACATTGCTTGTCCTGCTGGTGCTGGCGATAGCCGTGGTGCTCGGCGTCCCTGCCATCCGTAAAAAGGTGGTGACCCGTCCGGTGTTCGGCATCTTCAAAAAAATCCTGCCGCCCCTGTCGGCCACCGAGCGGGAGGCCATGGAGGCCGGCTCCGTCTGGTGGGACGGCGAGCTGTTCCGTGGCAACCCCGACTGGAAGAAGCTGCATGGCTACGGCAAGGCGACCCTGAGCGCCGAGGAGCAGGCCTTCATCGACAACCAGGTCGAGACCCTGCTCGCCATGGTGGATGACTTCAAGATCGTCAACGAGACCAAGGATCTGCCAGAGTCCGTGTGGGACTACCTGAAGAAGGAAGGCTTCTTCGCGCTGATCATCCCGAAATCCTACGGTGGTCGCGAGTTCTCGGCGATTGCCAACTCCACTATCGTCACCCGCATCGCAACCAAGAGCCTGAGCGTGGCGGTCACCGTCATGGTGCCGAACTCCCTGGGCCCGGGTGAGCTCCTGATGCACTACGGTACTCAGGCCCAGAAAGACTTCTGGCTGCCGGGTCTCGCCAACGGCAAGGAAGTACCCTGCTTCGCCCTGACCGGTCCGGAAGCGGGCTCGGATGCCGGCGCCATCCCGGACAAGGGGATCGTCTGCAAGGGCATGTACAAGGGTGAGGAAGTGCTCGGGCTTCGCCTGAACTGGAACAAGCGCTACATCACCCTGGCGCCGCGTGCCACCGTGCTGGGCCTGGCGTTCAAGATGTATGACCCGGACAGGCTGCTGGGGGACAAGGAAGAGATCGGCATCACCTGTGCCCTGATCCCGACCAACCACCCGGGTGTGCGGGTCGGCGATCGCCACTACCCCATGGGGCTGGCGTTCCTGAACGGTCCGACCTTCGGCAAGGATGTGTTCATCCCGCTGGACTGGATCATCGGCGGCCCTGAATACGCCGGTCGTGGCTGGCGCATGCTGGTGGAATGCCTCTCCGCCGGTCGCGGCATCTCGTTGCCGGCGCTCGGTACCGCCTGTGGTCACATGGCGAGCCGCACCGTGGGTGCCTACTCCTATGTACGCAAGCAGTTCGGCATGTCCATCGGCAAGTTCGAAGGAGTGCAAGAGGCGCTGGCTCGCATCGGCGGCCTGACCTATCAGCTGGAAGGGGCTCGTCGCATGACCGCAGGCTCCCTGGATCTGGGGCAGGCACCGGCCATCGTCACGGCGATTTCCAAGTACCACATGACCGAGATGGCGCGCCAGATCATGGATGACTCCATGGACATCCACGCCGGTCGTGCCATCCAGCTCGGTCCGAAGAACTACACCGGCTACGCCTACATGGGTATTCCGGTGGCCATCACGGTGGAAGGGGCCAATATACTGACCCGCAACCTGATGATCTTCGGCCAGGGCGCCACCCGTTGCCACCCTTACGTGTTCGCCGAGCTGGAAGCGGCCGCCGACACCGACGTGGAGCGTGGTCTCGAGAAGTTCGACGCCCTGCTGATGAAGCACATCGCCTTCGGTACCGGCAACTTCTTCGGCGCCCTGTTCCAGGGGCTGACCCTGGGTCAGTTCAATGGTTCCCCGGTGGGCGGTGAGACCGCTCGCTACTACAAGCAGCTGTCCCGCATGAGTAAAGGGCTGGCCCTGTGCGCCGACGTCTCCATGCTGATGCTGGGTGGGGATCTCAAGCGCAAGGAGATGATCTCCGCTCGCCTCGGCGACGTGCTGAGCCACCTCTATCTGGCCTCTGCCACCCTCAAGCACTACGAGGATCAGGGCCGCATGGTCTCCGATCTGCCCTTCGTGCAGTACGCGGTGGAGCGCAACCTCTATCTGATCGGCAAGGCGTTCGAGGGCTTCTTCCAGAACTTCCCGAACAAGGTGGCGGGGGCCGTGCTCAAGCGGGTGGTGTTCCCGTTCGGGGTCGGTTACAAGATGCCGGCGGACGATCGCTGCCACGCCATCTGTCTGGCCATGATGAAGCCGGGCGAGTTCCGCGACCGTCTGACCGCCCTCTGCTACGTGGGCAAGGATGAGGCGGATCCCGTCGGCCAGATGGAGCGCGCCTTCCAGGCCATGGTCGCCGTCCAGCCCATCGAGAAGAAGCTGGTCCAGGCCCAGAAAGAGGGCAAGCTGCCGCGCAAGATGGCCCTGTCCGAGCTGGTCGCCGCCGCCCTGTCCCAGTCCATCCTGAGCCAGGATGAGGCGGACAAGCTGCTGGCCGCCGATGCCCTGCGCTACGAGGCGATCCAGGTGGACAACTTCGCCCCGGGTGAGCTGGAAGGACTGTCTCAACCGGCCCCGGCGGTGCACGCCGCCTGAGTCTGACGCAAGATTGAAAAACCGGCCCATGTGGCCGGTTTTTTTGTTGTTTAACCAGGCATTTACAATGCCGATTAATTCCAGTTTAATGCAATGGCCCTCACCCTTGGGCAGGAAGCCAGGCCAGCGGAATGGCCGATAACAACAACTCAGGAAGAGTGAATGAACCTCGCCAAAACGGCGATCGAACGCCCCATCTGGGTGGCGGTCTCGGTCGTGCTTATTTTCCTGCTGGGCCTGCTCAGCATCCGGGGGCTGCCTATCCAGCTGTTCCCCGACATAGATCGTCCCCACCTCAACATCTCGGTGAGCTGGCGCTCCGCCTCGCCCCAGGAGATGGAGTCTGAGATAACCGACCCCATCGAGCAGGAGATGCAGGGGGTGCAGGGGCTGAAAAGCATCGGCAGCAACAGCTACCCCGGCTTCACCGAGATCGACATGGCGTTTGCCCTCGGCACCGACATGCAGCGGGCCCAGCTCGACGTCATCTCGCGGCTGAACCGGGTCTCCGGCCTGCCGGACCGGATCGACGGCCCCTACGTCAACAACTACAGCAGCAACGACACCCTCACCTTCTTCTTCATCCAGCAGCTGCCCGGCGCCAAGGGCTTGATCGACGATCATCAGGCGCTGATCGAGGCGCGGGTCAAGCCGGAGCTGGAGCGGATCCCCGGGGTCTCCACCGTGGAGGTGGAGGGGATCAACGAGCGTCAGATCCAGGTACGCTTCGACCCTTACCGCGCCGCCGAGCTCGGGGTGGTGATCCCGGTGCTCGCCAGCCGGGCCAGCACCGACTGGGACGTGTCTGCCGGCACCCTCGACATCGGCCGCTGGGAATACAAGCTGCGCTTTGCCGGTCGCTACGACGTCGAGACCCTGGGGGACAAGGTGGTGGACTGGCGCGACGGCCTGCCCATCTACCTGAGGGACGTGGCCGAGGTACGGCTGGCCCGGGAGGAGAACCCTGTGCTGCGCATCCAGAACGGCAACACTGCCATCGCGGCCCAGATCTTCAAGGAGAGCGGGGCCAATGCCCTGGCGGCGCTTGAAGGGATCAAGGCCAAGGTGGGGGAGCTCAATCGGGAGGTGTTGGAGCCGGTCGGCCTGCATATGGAGCAGTCGTTTGACGCCTCCCTCTACATCAACCGGGCGGTGGGCATGGTGACCGCCAACCTGGGGCTGGGGGTGCTGCTCTCCTGCGCCATCCTCTGGGTCTTCCTGCGTCAGGTGAAGGCGACCCTGATGATAGCGATCGCCATCCCCATCAGCATCATGCTCACCTTCTGCCTGCTCAAGGTGATGGGGCGTACCCTCAACGTCATCTCCCTCGCCGGCATCGCCTTCGCGGTGGGCATGGTGCTGGATGCGGCCATCGTCGTGCTGGAGAGCATCTACCGCCGCACCGAGTCGGGGGACATCAGCAAGTCGGAGGCGGCGCTGGAGGGGACCAGCCGGGTGTGGACGGCGCTGGTGGCCTCGACCCTGACCACGGTCGCCATCTTCCTGCCGGTGCTGCTGCTCAACGATGTGGAGGGGCAGCTGTTTGCGGATCTCGCCCTCACCATCGCCTGTGCGGTCACCGTCTCCATGGTGGTGGCGGTGACCGTCTTGCCGGCGGTGGCGGCGCGCTGGATGGGGCGCGAGCGCCTGACCGATCCCTATGACAACCTGTGGCAGGGTACCACCCGCCACGTGATCCGCTGGACGGCGACACCTCGCCAGCGTTGGACCATCATCGCCCTGATGATGAGCGGGCCCGTGCTAGCGAGCTGGCTGCTGCTGCCCAAGATGAACTACCTGCCGGACGTGAAACGCGATGCCATCGACGTCTGGATGACCTTCACCCCAGGGGTCAACCCCAAGGCCCAGCGCGAGGAGGTGATAGATACCCTGATCGCCCGGCTGGATCCCTATATGAAGGGGGAGAAGGAGCCGGCCCTCAAGAACTACTACATCTTGCGCTACCCGGGCGGTGCCCAGATCGGGGTGCGCCCCAAGGACGAGACCCAGATCAAGGTGCTCGAGCGCCTGCTGATGGACAAGTTGCTCGCCAACATCCCGGACACCCGGGCCTTCGGCGGCCAGGGCTCCCTGTTTGGTGGCTTCGACAGCGAGAACAGCATCTCCTTGCTCATTCAGGGGGGTACCCTGCCCGAGCTCTATCGGGCGGCCCGCGAGAGCATGGCCATAGTACAGAAAGACCTGCCGGGGGCCCAGGTAAGGCCGGATCCCGGTCTCGACTTCACCGCCCCCGAGCTGAGGCTGGTGCCGCAAGACAGGCGGCTGGCGGAGGTCGGCTGGGATCGCACCCCCATGCCCACCATCATTCAGACCTTCGGGGATGGCCTGCGGGTCGGCGAGTATTTCGACGGGGAGGACAGGCTGGACATCCTGCTGATGGGCCAGAGCTCGGCCAATCCGGATGAGCTCAGGGCGGTACCGCTCGCGACCCCGTCCGGGCGCATAGTGCCCCTCGGCGAATTGCTGCGGGTGGAGCACAGCCTGGGGCCAGAGAGCATCTTTCGTGCAGACGGCCGGCGCAGCATCCAGCTCTTTATCACCCCGCCGGACGGTATGAGCATGGAGCAGGTGCTGGAGACCCTGCAGAACAAGAGCTTCGCCGCCATCCGGCCCATATTGCCGGCCGGCGGGGAGCTGCAGGTCGCCGGCAATGCCGACAGCCTGCAACAGGCGCTGGATAATCTCGGCAGCATCTTCCTGTTTGCGGTGTTGATCCTGCTCATCCTGCTGTGGGGGGTGTTCGCCTCCCTGAAAGACGCCATCCTGGTACTGCTGACCCTGCCCCTTGCCGCCGTCGGCGGCGTGCTGGCGCTGCGCCTGAGCGGCCTCTTGGTGCCGCTGCCGATGGATCTGCTGACCATCATCGGCTTCGTCATCCTGCTGGGGCTGGTGGTCAACAACGCCATCCTGCTGGTGCACCAGACCCGCACGGCGGAGCGGGAAGGGATGAGCCGTCCCATGGCGGTGGCCGATGCGCTGCAAAGCCGGATGCGCCCCATCGCCATGACCAGCCTGACCAGCATCTTCGGCATGTTGCCCCTGATGCTGAGCCCGAGCGAGGGCAGCGAGATCTACCGGGGGCTGGCCACCGTCATCGTCGGCGGCATGAGTTGCAGCACCCTGTTCACCCTGATCCTGTTACCCGCCTTCCTGCGGCTGGGCGAACGGGTCGACGTGCCACAGGCCATTCGGCAGCGGGCCTGAGGAAGGAGTCCAAGATGAAACGAGTGATGACAAGGATGATGCTGGCTCTGGCCCTTGGCCTGAGTCTGCCGGCCCAGGCCAAGATGGTGACCCTGGCCAGCGTGACCCAGGGGGATGCAGCCGCCAGCATCTGGGTCAGCGGCACGGTGGCGAGCCGTCAGCAGGCGGCCCTGAGTGCCGAGGTGAGCGGCCGGGTGGAGTGGATTGCGGAGTTTGGCAGCCGGGTCAAGGCGGGGGATGAGCTGCTGCGTCTCGACAGTGCCGCGCTGCGGCTGTCGCTCGAGCAGTCCCAGGCCGAGCAGGCCAGGGAGGAGAGCAACCTGGGCTTCGCCCGCGCCGAGTTCCAGCGCCTAGAACGGTTGCATCAGCAGAAGAGTGCCTCCCAGAGCCAGTACGACAAGGCGCGCTACGACGTGGAGCAGGCGACCCTGGCCGAACGGCTGGCGCGGGTACAGGTGCGCCAGATCGAGGAGCAACTGCGGCGGACCCACATCTTCGCCCCCTTCGACGGGGTGGTGAACGAGCACTTCATCCAGCCGGGGGAGCACGTGGATGCGGGCGAAAAAGCGCTGGAGTTGGTCAACCCGGACGTGCCGGACATCCGGTTGCGGGCGCCCATCGTCTGGGCTCAGCAACTGGGGGAGGGGGCCAAGCTGCGGGTGGAGGGGGAGCAGCTCAGCAGCCATGCCCGCTACTACCAACGGGCGGCGAGCGCGGATCCCAAGTCCCGCCTCATTGAGCTTAGGCTCAAGCCCGAACCCGGCCGCTTCATCATAGGCTCGCCGGTGCGGGTGGCCCTGCCCCTCGGCCAGCAGCAGACCATGCTGCTGCCAAGGGATGCGCTGGTGCTCAATACCGAGGGCAGCGTGGTCTACCAGGTCAAGCAGATAGGGGAGGAGCTCAAGGTCAGCAGAGTCCCGGTGACCGTACTGTTCGGCGACAGCGATCAGGTGGCGGTGAGCGGCGCCCTCAAGCAGGGGGACAGGGTGGTGGTGCGCGGTGCCGGCAGCCTGCAGGACGGTGACAAGGTGGAGCTGTTCCGTGGCTAAGCCAGGGGACGCGCCATAAAAAACGGCTCCCGCGGGAGCCGTTTTTGTGAAGGTCGATGGGGAATTACTCGACCATCATCACCTTGCAGGTGTTGGTACTGCCCACGGTTTCCATCTTGTCACCGTGCGTCAGCAGCACCATGTCGCCGCTCTGGACCAGGCCCTTGGCCTTGAGTACGTCCAGCGCCTCGCGGCACACCTCGTACACCGGCTTGGTCTCGTCACCGTCGAACAGCACTGGGGTGACGCCGCGGTAGAGGTTGGCCCAGGCTAGCGTCTTGTTGTGGGGGGAGAGGGCGAAGATGGGCAGCCCTGAGCTGATGCGGGACATCAGCAGCGGAGTGGTGCCAGACTCGGTCAGCGCCACGATCGCCTTGACCCCTTCCAGGTGGTTGGCGGCATACATGGTGGACATGGCCACGGCCTCTTCCACCGAGGTGAAGGTGTAGCTCATGCGGTGGTTGGAGACGTTCAGGCTCGGGTGCTTCTCGGCCCCCACGCAGACGCTGGCCATGGAGGTGACCGTCTCGATGGGGAACTGACCGGCGGCGGTCTCGGCGGAGAGCATCACCGCATCGGTGCCGTCCAGCACGGCGTTGGCCACGTCCATCACTTCGGCACGGGTCGGCAGCGGCGCGTTGATCATGGACTCCATCATCTGGGTCGCGGTGATCACCACGCGGTTGAGGCGACGGGAGTGACGAATAAGCTTCTTCTGCACGCCGACCAGCTCGGGATCGCCGATCTCGACGCCCAGGTCCCCACGGGCCACCATGACGGCATCTGAGCCGAGGATGATGTCTTCCATGGCCTCGTCGCTGGCGACGGTCTCGGCGCGCTCGACCTTGGCCACTATCTTGGCGTTGGAGCCGGCTTCGCGGGCCAGTTCGCGGGCGTAACGCAGGTCATCGCCGTTGCGGGGGAAGGAGACGGCCAGATAGTCCACGTTCATGCGGGCGGCGGTCTTGATGTCTTCCTTGTCTTTCTCGGTCAGGGCCGGGGCGGAGAGACCGCCGCCCTTCTTGTTGATGCCCTTGTTGTTGGAGAGGGGGCCCGCCACGGTGACGCTGGTGTGGATGCGGGTGCCTTCCACCTGCTCGACTTTCAGCTGCACACGGCCGTCATCCAGCAGCAGGATGTCGCCGGGCACCACGTCCCCTGGCAGGCTCTTGTAGTCGATGCCGACCTGTTCCTGGCAGCCTTCCCCCTTGCCGAGGGCGGCGTCGAGCACGAACTTGTCACCGATGGCCAGGTAAATCTTGCCATCCTTGAAGGTGGAAACGCGGATCTTGGGGCCTTGCAGATCGCCCATGATGGCGACGTGGCGGCCGAGCTTGGCGGCGATTTCACGCACCTGGTTGGCGCGCTGGATATGATCTTCAGGAGTGCCGTGAGAGAAGTTCATCCGCACCATGTCGGCACCGGCGCGGATGATCCCCTCGAGGATGCCGTCGCGGTCGGTAGCCGGACCCAGTGTGGTTACAATCTTGGTACGTCTTGGCATGAAATACTCCAATGTGAAGTTGATATGACTTGAAATACTGCCCCGTCAAGCGCATGGCGTTGGCGCCCGCCTGCAGGCCCTCTGAGTGGCCTTATGTTATTAAATTACGATACTACACCAAGCGAGTTGGCATAGACAGCCGGGGGATGACCCCCCGAGCCTTCAGGAAGTGTGCGGGGTATCAAAGCGGGATTCGCGCAAACCTTCTTTGACTTTCTTCAGGTTTTCGCGAAATTTCATGCCACGGCGCAGGGTAAAGCCGGTAGCCAGTACATCCACCAGGGCCAGCTGGGCGATGCGGGAGGCCATGGGCATGTAGACGTCTGTGTCTTCCGGCACGTCCATGGAGAGCACCAGGTTGCACTCCCGGGCCAGGGGGGAATCCTTGGCGGTCATGCCGATGACGGTGGCATCGTTTTCACGGGCCAGCGCGGCAATCTCCACCAGCGCCTTGGTACGGCCGGTGTGGGAAATCAACACCACCACGTCCCCTTCGCTGCTGTTGATGCAGCTCATGCGCATCATGACGATGTCGTCGAAACTCACCACAGGGATGTTGAAGCGGAAGAACTTGTTCTGGGCATCGCGGGCCACGGCGGAGGAGGCGCCCAGGCCGAAGAAGCTGATCTTCTTGGATTGGGTCAGGATGTCGACGCAGCGATTGATGGCGGAGATGTCCAGGCTGTTCTTGGCGGCATCCAGACAGGCCATGGTGGACTCGAAGATCTTGGCGGTATAGGTGTCGGGGCCGTCTTCCGCTTCCACGTGGCGATTCACATAGGGGGTGCCGTTGGCCAGGCTCTGGGCCAGGTGCAGCTTGAAGTCAGGGAAGCCCTTGGTATCGAGGCGACGGCAGAAGCGGTTGACGGTCGGCTCGCTGACATCGGCCATCTTGGCGAGGGTGGCAATGCTGGAGTGGATGGCTGTCTGGGGGGACGCCAGGATCACTTCAGCCACCTTACGCTCTGATTTACTGAAACTTTCCAGATTGTTCGTAATTTTATCGAGGGTATTCATCATTACCACCAGGCATTTTTGTAATTTAGCTTCAAGTGTCTTTGCACTAAGTTCACGACATGGCATCTTTATAATTCACCCGAGGACTATACAAGACAAGCTCTTATCCAAACTAACCTCGGCCCCGGAAAGTATGACTCATGTCTAATTATTTCGTTATTTTGGTTACAAACTTCCATTTACTCCGTGAAAACGCTTACAGATGTTGCAAAGCAACAACACTGTGAGCGGGCGCACAGTTGCGCTCAACAAACCCTCTGACTCGGGGTGGGCTCGGGTAGAATCGCTGCCAAATAATAAGATCGGGACGGTAAGGGCCGCCCCGAGTTGGTAACGAAGGAGTTTGTTATGCAGCATACCCATGCGCTGGTCGGCGATGTCGGCGGCACCAATGCTCGGTTGGCCCTCTGTGAGCTGGCAACCGGCACCATTTCCAAGGCCAAGACATACTCCGGCCTGGCTCATCCCAGCCTGGAGGCGGTGATCCGCCTCTATCTGGAAGAGCATGAGGCCAGGGTGAGCGAGGCCTGCATCGCCATCGCCTGCCCCGTCAATGGTGACTGGGTCGCCATGACCAACCACAGCTGGGAATTCTCCATTCGCGAGATGCAGGCCAACCTGGGGCTGGCCGAGCTGCAAGTGATCAACGACTTTACCGCCGTCTCCATGGCGGTGCCCGTGCTGAGTGAAGGGGACAGGATCCAGCTCGGCGGCGAGGCCCCCGTGGCGGGCAAACCCATCGCCATCTACGGCGCCGGTACCGGTCTCGGGGTCGCCCACCTGGTGCAGGCCGCCGGGCAGTGGCTGAGCCTGCCGGGGGAGGGAGGTCACGTGGACTTTGCCGCCAACAGCGAAGAGGAAGACGCCGTGCTGCAGGTGATGCGCGCCGAACTGGGCCACGTGTCGGCGGAGCGGCTGCTGTCTGGCCCGGGTCTGGTCAACATCTACCGCGGTCTGGTGAAGTCCGATGGCCGCGAGCCACAAGCCTTCGCCCCCAAGGACATCACGGAGCGAGCACTGGCGGGGGATTGTCTGGACTGCCGCCGCACCTTAAGCCTGTTTTGCGTGCTGATGGGGCGCTTCGCCGGCAACCTGGCCCTCAACATGGGCACCTTCGGCGGCGTCTACATCGCCGGTGGCATAGTGCCCCGCTTCCAGGAGTTCTTCATCGGCTCCGGCTTCCGGGTTGCCTTCGAGGACAAGGGGCGCTTCAAACCCTATCTCAAAGACATTCCCGTGTTCCTCATCACCCACGAAGGGCCTGGCCTGCTCGGGGCCGGCGCCTACCTGCGCCAGTCCCTCGGGATCCGGATCTGAGGCCAGGGAAACGATTTCATGGCGGTTAAGTCTTGGTTCAGTGACCAGGGAGTAGAGTGATCCCACGTACTCAAGAGGACGGGGCTTCATAAGGAATTGAAACCGGTCTTCATCCGCTGGGTGCGTTTGTCACCTGACAAGCCTGAACTGTTTCACCGGCCCTCGCGGCCGGTTTTTTTATCTGCGTAATCTCACCCGCACTTGTTGTCTCTCGTGAAAGCAGTCCGATAGTCCTTGTCATCTGTCATCTGTCATCTGTCATCTGTCATCTGTCATCTGTCATCCGTCATCACCATCAGATATGGATCGATATCGAATAAACGGGACAGCCACAGGCGTCGAGAGACGCTGCAAGAGGTGATGACGGAAGGCTGAGAATAATCAGAAGGGAAGGGCGTCAGAGGCCCTTCCCTTGACGAGAAAGAGGGATCAGGGGAGGGTCATCTGGAAGCGGGCGCCGCCAAGGGGAGACTCATCCACCCGGATGTCGCCGCCATAGCTGTGCACTATCTCGGTCACGACCGCGAGGCCGATGCCCTGACCGGGAGAGCTGTCGGCTCGCACACCGCGCTGGAAGATCTGTTCCGACTTGCCGGGGGGGATACCGGGGCCGTCGTCTTCCACCAGGATGAGCAGGCCGCTGCCCTTGCGGCGCACCTGCACCCTTACCTCGCTGATGGCGAACTTGCAGGCGTTGTCGAGCAGGTTGCCCATCATCTCCATCAGATCCCCCTGTTCACCGTGGAAGAAGACATCGTCGTCGAACTGGAACTGGGTCTGCAGCTTCTTGTGGCGATAGACCTTGGCCAGGCTCGCCAGCAGTTTCTCGATGAGGGGAACGGGTTCGGTACCCTTGCTCGCGAGGCGCTTGCGGCCGGTGACGGCACGGCGCAGCTGGTACTGGATGATCTGATCCATGGTGGTGATCTGTTCATCGATGTTGTCATGCACCGGATGGCCTAGCTTGAACTCCTGAGCCGTGATCTGGATGAGGGCCAGCCGGGTCTTCAAACTGTGGGCCAGATCGTTGAGGGCATGCTGGTAGCGCAGGGTCTGCTGGCGCTCGTTTTCCAGCAGCTGGTTGACCGACTCGGTGAGCGGCAGCAGTTCCCGTTCATAGTCGCTGGAGAGCGCCTCCCGCTGACCGGCCCGGATCTCGTTGATCTGCCGCGCCATGGTGCGCAGGGAGGAGAGGCTCCAGAAGCTGGTGAGCAGCAGCAGGGCACCGAGCAGGCAGTAGGCGAGCAGCGCCTGGCGGATGCACTGATAGAGGTATTCCCGGGTCTGATCCTGATAGCGCTTGGCGGAGTCGACCATGACCACGTAGTAGGTGGTGGGACCGTCACCGTGATTGCGCAGGAAGCGCAGGCTGTAGATGAAGTAGCTGTCGCCATTTTTGATGGTGTGCAGCTTGAAGAAGTAATCCTGATCCAGGCCCCCCAGGTACTTCATCAGATCCTGACAGATGGTGCCCTTGATGGTGATCACCTCAGGCATGTGCAGGCTGGACCAACTGAGCTGACCGTCAGAGCGACAGATGAGGGTATCGAGATTGGGGTCGATGGCATCCGGTGTGATGCTGGCGAGATCCGTGATGGCGTGGGGATCCGGCTGCTTGGAGGAGAACAGCTTGGAGAGGTTCTCCTGCATGCGGGTGCTGGCCTTCTGGGCCTGCTCCTCGGTGTGACCGAGATAGAGGATATAGACGGAAAACGCCATGATGATGGCGATGACCAGCATGGCGCTCATCATCAGCTTGATGTGCAGGGAGCGGCGGATCAGTTGCATTGGGCTTCTCATGGCGGTCACTGCGCGAACGGCGTGCTTAGCTGCATGACAGGTTGAAGATGTAGCCCTGGCGACGGATGGTGGAGATGGGAGAGATGGTCCCTTCCGGATCCAGCTTCTTGCGCAGCCGGCTCACCATCACCTCTATGGTGTTCGGATCCCCCTCGCCATCCCCGTAGAGCTGGTCCAGCAGCTGCTGCTTGGAGACCACCTGGCGGGCGTTGCGCATCAGATACTCCAGGATCAGATACTCGAAGCTGGTGAGCACTGTGACTTCGCCGGCTATGGTCAGCTCCTTGCGGGAGAGATCCAGCTCGTAGTCACCGGCCTTCACCCGGGGAGAGATAAAGCCGGCGCTGCGACGCACCAGGGCATTGAGGCGGGCCAGCAACTCGTCTTTCTGGAACGGTTTGACCAGGTAGTCGTCGGCACCGGCCTCCAGCCCTTCGACCTTGTCCTGCCAACTGCCACGGGCGGTCAGCACTATGATGGGGAAGGGGATCTGCTGCTCTCTCAGCTGGGTGATGAGGTGCAGGCCATCCATGTCCGGCAGGCCGAGGTCTATGATGGCCACGTCGATGGGATAGTCGCGAGCGTAATGCAGCGCAATCTGGGCCTTGTCCGTGCTGTGAACCTGATTCTGGGCCTCGGTCAACAGCGTGGTGAGATGGTGGTTGAGCAGCTTGTCGTCTTCGACCAATAGGATTTTCATAAGATGCATGATGATGAGGGTCCAGGCTGTCAATTAGAGAGGGTAAGAGGAAGAGAGTCAATCCGGATCCTACATAGCCCCCCCTGTATCGAGACTGAATCGCATACCCCTTTATTTCCGCCTCAGCCTCCTTACTGTGGGAGCAATACTTATGAGTCTGGGTTGAAGGATTCCATGGATACCTAAGTCAGTTACTCTGCGGTCCTGATGTAGCTTCGCGACTATTCTGATCGCACGGACTTCGTCTGCTTTCATACATTTTGGGGGGCTCCGTTATTTGCGGGCATCGGCTGTAACAGCTCCCAAACGGTTATGGTCAGACCATTAACCATCTGTAATTGTTTGAAAAAATAGCTATTCTGTCCTCTTGGTCAAGTGCAGAGTATTGAGGATTGTCATGCAATGAGAACGTATATTCCAGAGGGTGAAGTAGTAGGAATTCTTTGAATCCCATATAGGATGGATGGTTTCCTATGTTTTGACTGTTAAACTTCGGGCTAAACGAGATAGAATCTGACCCAAAATCGGGTGTAGGGCCTTGGTTGCCCAAGATGTGAACAATGTATGCTCTCGGAATACTCAGATGCGCAACGTCATTTGATGCCATTGTGACACATCAACCAATACAAGAAGCTGGAGGAGATGATGGCCAACAGCACACACAATCAGGTTAAAAGCAGCATGTTGGGAGCTGTAACTCATTGCGGTAGCTAACGCTTTTCTCGCCTTCGTCAACTATGCTGTATGGCCTCTATCGCTTTTGAGAGCCCACATAGTGCGTATCTTACATCCCCCATATCACTCAGTTACCTCGTCAGAGTACTTATCAATATGAAAATTCTCGTTACCGGTGGAGCCGGCTTTATCGGATCAGCTGTTGTTCGTCATATCATCCGGGATACCAACGACTCTGTTATTAATCTCGACAAGCTCACTTACGCGGGCAATCTTGAATCTCTCTCCACAGTGTCCGGTAACGAACGTTATGTCTTTGAACAGGTAGATATTTGCGACCGGGCCGAGCTGGATCGGGTGTTTGCAGCGCATCAGCCCGATGCCGTGATGCATCTAGCGGCCGAGAGCCATGTTGATCGCTCCATTACCGGCCCTGCCGACTTCATCGAGACCAATATCGTCGGTACCTATATGCTGCTGGAGGCGGCTCGCACCTACTGGAGCGGCCTAAACGCGCCGCGAAAGGCGGCCTTCCGCTTCCACCATATCTCCACCGACGAGGTGTATGGCGACCTGCCCCATCCGGATGAAGTGGCTCCCGGTGAAACATTACCGCTCTTTACCGAAACGACTCCCTATGCTCCCAGCAGCCCCTATTCTGCCTCCAAGGCATCGAGCGACCATCTGGTGCGTGCCTGGCGTCGTACCTACGGCCTGCCGACAATTGTCACCAACTGCTCCAACAACTACGGTCCTTTCCACTTCCCCGAGAAGCTGATACCGCTGGTGATCCTGAACGCACTGGATGGCAAGCCGTTGCCGGTCTATGGCAAAGGCGATCAGATCCGCGACTGGCTCTATGTGGAAGACCATGCTCGCGCACTCTATAAGGTGGTAACCAGTGGCGTTATCGGTGAGACCTACAATATTGGCGGTCACAACGAGAAGCAGAACCTGGATGTGGTACGCACCATCTGCGATCTGCTCGATGAGATGGTGCCGACAACCGGCTCCTATCGTGATCAGATCACCTATGTGGCCGACCGTCCCGGTCATGACCGCCGCTATGCCATCGATGCCAGCAAGATGAGCGCCGAGCTGGATTGGCAGCCGCAAGAGACCTTCGAGTCGGGTATCCGCAAGACGGTGCAGTGGTATCTGGATAACCAGCAGTGGGTGGGCAACGTCAAGAGCGGGGCCTATCAATCCTGGATCGAGCAAAACTACGGGGAGCGTACCTGATGCATATCCTGTTGTTCGGTAAGAATGGCCAGGTAGGCTGGGAGTTGCAGCGCTCACTCGCCCCGTTAGGCCATGTTACCGCGGTTGATTTTGATTCCGTCGACTATTGCGGCGATTTCAGCAATCCGGCCGGTGTGGCGGAAACGGTGCGCCTGCTCAAGCCAGATGTGATTGTGAATGCTGCGGCCCACACCGCCGTCGACAAGGCCGAGAGCGAGCGGGAGTTTGCCGAGCTACTCAATGCCACCAGTGTGGCGGCAATTGCCAAGGAAGCTGAGGCCTTGGGTGCCTGGCTGGTGCACTACTCCACCGACTATGTGTTCGATGGCAGTGGTGAGCGCCCCTGGGTTGAAACCGATGCGACGGCACCGCTCAATGTCTACGGCGAGACCAAGTTGGCAGGGGAGCTGGCTGCCATGCAGTGCTCTCGTCACCTGATCTTCCGCACCAGCTGGGTGTATGCCGCTCGCGGTGCCAACTTTGCCAAGACCATGCTGCGTTTTGGCAAGGAACGTAGCGAAATGTCGATCATCAACGACCAATTCGGTGCGCCGACTGGCGCGGAGTTGTTGGCCGACTGCACGGCCCATGCGATCCGCACAGCACGAACCAAGCCTGAAGTGGCGGGTCTATATCACCTGATCGCCTCCGGCACCACCACCTGGTTTGACTATGCCCAACTAGTTTTTGCCAAGGCTCGAAACGCCGGTATCGAGTTGGCTGTGACTCGGGTCAATGCCGTACCAACCAGCGCATTTCCTACACCGGCCAAACGTCCCCATAACTCACGGCTCGATACTAGCAAATTTCAGCACACCTTTAACTTAGTACTGCCGGACTGGACAGTTGGTGTAGAACGGATGCTGACCGAGGTTCTCGGTAAGTAGGAAAAGATGGGTGGTGCTGGTTCTGTGCCCTGTCCTTACAAACAGAATGAACTCGAGGTGAGTGGCCGCTGGTTAAACTTATTTCGATGGGTTATATAATTTCAATATAAGAACTAACCATTATGACGAAACGTAAAGGCATTATTCTTGCTGGTGGGTCAGGTACCCGTCTCTATCCCGTCACCATGGCAGTCAGCAAGCAGTTGCTGCCCATCTATGACAAGCCGATGATCTATTACCCGTTGAGCACTCTGATGCTGGCGGGTATTCGCGATATCCTGATCATCAGCACACCGCAAGATACACCTCGTTTTGAGCAGTTGTTGGGGGATGGCAGCCAATGGGGCTTGAATTTGCAATACCAAGTGCAGCCGAGTCCGGACGGCCTGGCCCAGGCGTTTATTTTAGGGGAAGAGTTTATCGGTTCAGATTCTTGTGCGTTGGTGCTGGGGGACAACATCTTCTACGGTCATGACCTGCAAAAACAGCTGGAAGCTGCTGCAATCAAGGCTAGTGGTGCGACTGTTTTTGCCTACCATGTGCAGGATCCAGAGCGTTATGGGGTTGTGGAATTTGACAATTCAGGGACGGCAGTTTCTCTGGAAGAAAAGCCAGTGGAGCCCAAGAGCAATTATGCTGTTACTGGCCTTTATTTCTACGATAACAGTGTGGTTGAGATTGCCAAAAGCCTGAAGCCGTCACCTCGTGGCGAGCTGGAAATCACCGACGTCAATCGTATCTACCTTGAGCAAGGCAATCTGTCGGTAGCCATGATGGGGCGTGGTTACGCTTGGCTGGATACCGGTACCCATGAAAGCCTGATTGAGGCGAGTAATTTTATCCAAACGATTGAGACTCGTCAGGGGTTGAAAGTGGCTTGCCCAGAGGAGATTGCTTATCGTCAAAAATTTATCAATTCAGATCAAGTCCGGAAATTAGCCACACCACTGATAAAGAATGAATATGGAAAGTATCTTCTCAAGTTAATCACTAAGATTTCATAAATTGTATTGTTTACCTGTCTATTTGGATTGACATAATGAACATCATTAGAACAAAAATTCCCGATCTTTTTATCATTGAGCCAAAAGTATTTGGTGATGAAAGAGGTTTTTTTTTCGAGAGCTTTAATCAGCAGCAATTTGAGTCAGTGGTTGGTAGAGCTGTTACCTTTGTTCAAGATAATCATTCCAAATCTAGTCGAGAAGTACTCCGTGGGCTTCATTATCAATTACCCCCACATGCCCAAGGAAAACTAGTCCGCTGTGTCACTGGCGAGGTATTTGATGTGGCTGTTGATATCCGCAAAAGCTCCCCTACCTTTGGTCAGTGGGTTGGAGTGAATTTATCAGCTGAAAACAAGCGTCAATTTTGGATTCCGGAAGGGTTTGCTCATGGTTTTGTAACCTTGAGTGATACTGCCGAGTTTCTATACAAGACAACCGCGTATTACTCCCCTCAAAGCGAAGCTAGCATAAGATGGAACGATATAGATATTGCTATAGAATGGCCGCTTGATTTTAAACCACAGCTTTCCTCCAAAGATTTACAAGGTGTCTGTTTAAAAGATGCTGTCATTTTTGAGTGAATTATGAAATCCATTATTATAAAGCCATCAGATATTAATTTTGATGCGATTGAAAATACAACAGTCCTTGAGTCAGCTATTCGCGCTGGCATAATATTGGAACATAGTTGTAAGAATGGCTCTTGTGGGTTGTGTGAGTCAAAAATTATAGAGGGTAAAGTAATTGATGAGCAAAGCCGCTCATTTTCATCAGGGCAAAATTTTTTGACGTGCCAATGTAAGAGCGCCTGTGAAAAGCTAACTATTGAGGCAGAATACTACCCTGAGTTGGCCTCTCTCTCTCGTAAAACTGTGCCATGTAAGGTGACATTAGCAGAAATTGATAATGAATTCTTGATTTTGAAATTCAGGCTTCCCCCTACTGCAAAATTTGATTATTTACCAGGGCAATATATAAATCTCAGCTATCAAGGAATTACTCGAAGTTATTCCATTGCTAACGCTAGTAGTAAAGATGGAATCGAACTCCATGTCCGCCTTATCAATAATGGTGCGATGAGTAATCTGCTTCTTGCTGGAATCAAGCCGGATACATTGATGAGAATAGATGGTCCGATTGGAACATTCTTCATCAGAGAGGATGATCGCCCTATCATTTTCTTGGCTGGTGGTACCGGATTCGCTCCGGTTAAAGCTATGGTTGAAGCGCTCATAAGTAGTAGTTCAAAAAGAGATATAAATATCTATTGGGGAATGAATAAATCTATCGACTTCTATTCAAAGCTTCCCTCTGAGTGGGAAGATAAGTATGACAATATTACCTTCATCCCAGTTGTCTCCGGTAATGATGTTGAGTGGAATGGACGAACAGGCTTTGTCCATCAAGCAGTATTGCAAGATTTTTGTAATTTGTCTGATTTCTGTGTTTATGCTTGTGGTTCACCTCAAATGATCACAGCTGCAAAAAATGATTTCATCAATGTTGGGCTTTCAGAGAAACAATTTTTTTCTGATGCCTTTACGGTATCAAAATAAGTGGGAGAAAACATGAAAGCGGTAATTCTTGCCGGTGGCTTGGGCACCCGTCTGAGTGAAGAAACTGTTGTCAAACCAAAGCCGATGGTTGAAATTGGTGGTAAGCCAATCCTCTGGCATATCATGAAAATGTACTCCGCTCACGGTATCAATGATTTCATCATTTGCTGTGGTTATAAGGGGTATGTCATCAAAGAATACTTTGCCAACTACTTCCTTCACATGTCTGATGTCACGTTCCATATGGCAGAAAACCGAATGGAGGTGCATGAAAAACGTGCAGAGCCATGGAATGTGACCCTAGTTGATACAGGGGATGCATCCATGACTGGTGGTCGTCTCAAACGTGTTGCTGAATATGTGAAAGATGATGAAGCATTCCTGTTTACTTATGGAGATGGCGTATCCGATGTTGATATTGGAGCGAGTATCGACTTCCATATGAGTCACGGAAAGTTGGCGACACTTATGGCTACTTATCCGCCAGGCCGATTTGGTGCACTGGATATCCAGAATAATCAGGTACTCTCATTCAAGGAAAAACCAAGAGGTGATGGTGCCTTGATCAATGGGGGCTTCTTTGTATTAAGTCCCAAAGTTATTGACTTGATTGAAAATGATGCGACGACTTGGGAGCAAGAGCCACTGATGGCACTGGCAGAACAGGGACAACTGATGTCTTATGAGCACAGTGGCTTCTGGCAACCCATGGATACCTTACGTGATAAGCACTACCTCGAAGGACTTTGGGAAAAAGGTAAAGCACCTTGGAAAGTATGGAAGTAATGGCCGTGATCGATCCTGATTTCTGGAAAAACAAACGGGTCTTTATGACCGGGCACTCTGGTTTTAAAGGCGGCTGGCTGGCGTTGTGGCTGGAGGAAATGGGGGCCATTGTGCGTGGCTACTCCCTTCCTGCCCCTACTGAACCCAGTCTCTTTGAGGTAGCCAAGGTTCGGCAGGGGTTGTTATCGGAAGATGGGGATATTCGTGATTTCTTCCATCTGCGTGAAGCCATGATCGATTTCAAACCCGAGATCGTATTCCATATGGCAGCCCAGCCTCTGGTGCGACTCTCTTATGATGATCCTATCGAGACATACTCCACCAATGTGATGGGTACCGTCTATGTGCTTGAAGCCATCAAAGCGGTCGGTGGTGTCAAGGCTGTAGTCAATATTACTAGCGACAAGTGTTATGAAAATCGCGAATGGGTATGGGGATATCGTGAAGATGAGGCCATGGGTGGTTATGATCCCTATTCCAACAGCAAAGGCTGTGCCGAGCTGGTGGCATCTGCGTACCGCAACTCATTCTTTAATCCGAAGGACTATGCACGTCATGGCGTGGCTTTGGCATCGGTACGTGCTGGTAATGTAATCGGGGGCGGTGATTGGGCCAAAGATCGTTTGATCCCGGATATCCTACGTTCTTTCCAGAACGACCAGCCGGTGGTTATTCGCAATCCTCATTCAATCCGACCGTGGCAGCATGTGCTTGAACCCTTGTCAGGCTATTTGCTGGTTGCACAGCATCTCTATCGCGATGGTTGTTCCTATGCAGAAGGGTGGAACTTCGGGCCCAATGACAACGATGCTCAGCCGGTGCAGTTTATCGTCGAGAAGATGGTGCAGTTGTGGGGCGGCAATGCCAGCTGGCAACTCGATGGTACCGATCATCCTCACGAGGCTCATTACCTAAAGCTCGATTGCTCCAAGGCTAAGCTGCGGATGGGCTGGCAGCCACGCTGGGATCTGGTCACTACCCTTGGGCGTATCATCAAGTGGCACAAGGCTTGGCTGGCAGGTGAGGATATGCGTGAGGTGACCTTGCGTGAGATCCGTGACTACATGGCTGCTCAGTGATGCCTATCGGTCTGGATGACTTTCCCCACTTAGCTAGGTAACATCCAGCCCCCTTGATTGACGAACAATGATCCATTGCCAGAACATGGCATTGGCAAGACTTTTAACAGGAAGAGATAAATGAGTGCACAAGCTCTGCGTGAACAAATTTCCCAACTGGTAGCTCAGTATGCTGAACAAGCTATGGCTCCCAAGCCATTTGTAGCTGGCAGCAGCGTCGTCCCGCCATCCGGAAAGGTGATCGGTGCCCGTGAACTGCAGTTGATGGTTGAGGCTTCGCTGGATGGCTGGTTGACCACCGGCCGTTTCAACGATGCTTTCGAAAAGAAGCTTGGTGAATACATCGGCGTTCCCCATGTGCTGACTACCACTTCAGGCTCTTCTGCCAACCTGCTGGCCCTGACTGCGCTGACTTCCCATAAACTGGGTGAACGTGCACTCAAACCGGGTGATGAAGTGATCACTGTTGCTGCTGGTTTCCCGACCACAGTCAACCCGACCATCCAGAATGGCATGATCCCAGTGTTCGTGGATGTAGACATCCCGACCTATAACATTGACCCAGCGCTGATTGAAGCCGCTGTAACAGATAAAACCAAAGCCATCATGGTCGCCCATACCTTGGGAAACCCGTTCAACCTAGCCGAAGTCCGTCGTATTGCCGATAAATACAACCTGTGGCTCATTGAAGATTGCTGTGATGCCCTAGGTACTCGTTACGATGGAAAAATGGTTGGCACCTTCGGTGATATTGGCACCGTCAGCTTTTATCCAGCACACCATATCACCATGGGTGAGGGTGGGGCGGTATTCACCAAGTCAGGCGAACTGAAGAAGATCATCGAGTCCTTCCGAGATTGGGGTCGTGACTGCTACTGTGCTCCAGGTTGTGACAACACCTGTGGCAAGCGTTTTAGCCAACAGCTGGGTTCCTTGCCAGAAGGATATGATCATAAATACACTTACTCCCATTTGGGGTATAATCTCAAGATCACCGATATGCAGGCGGCTTGTGGCTTGGCTCAGTTGGAGCGAGTAGAAGAGTTTGTTGAGCAACGTAAGGCAAACTTTGCCTATTTGAAGGCGGGCTTGGCCAACTGCGTCGACGTCCTCGAACTGCCAGAAGCCACCGATAATTCAGAGCCATCTTGGTTTGGCTTCCCTATCACTCTGAAAGACACTGCGGGCGTCAGCCGTGTTGAGCTGATTAAGTTCCTCGACGAGGCCAAGATCGGCACTCGCTTGCTGTTTGCTGGCAACCTGACCCGTCAACCCTATTTCGCTGGTCGTGAATATCGTGTTGTTGGCGAGCTGATCAACACTGACCGTGTTATGAATCAGACCTTCTGGATCGGTATCTATCCGGGGCTGACCCATGATCATCTGGATTATGTGATTGCCAAGTTTGAAGAGTTTTTTGGTGTAAGCTTCTAATAGCAATTATTTTAGAGCCAGCATTAGCTGGCTCTTATTAATTTTGAGGTTTTGAATGAAAGCATCAGACGCAGTTGCTCATGTACTGGGTGCAAATAATGTCACTCATGGCTTTGAATTAATTGGTGGCATGATTGCACACTTGGTTGATAGCATTAACTTAATTGGTGAAACTAAGTTAGTCTCTTTGCATCATGAGCAATCTGCGGCATTTGCTGCGGGGGGCGTTGCGCGAGCAACCAATAATAGCCAAATTGGTTTGGCTTTGGGTACTAGTGGTCCAGGAGCGACGAATTTAATTACCGGTATTGCTGATTGCTGGTTGGATAATTACCCATGTATTTTTTTAACTGGCCAAGTTAATACCAATGAATTGAAGGGTGACCGCAATATTCGTCAGCAGGGTTTTCAAGAATTAGATATTGTTAGTATTGTAAAAAGCATTACCAAATTCTCCTATCAAATTAAGTCGGCCGATGAGCTTGTTCCAATGCTGCAACAGGCGATTGATATCGCCAAGAGTGGTCGCCCAGGCCCTGTGCTGTTAGACATTCCAATGGATTTACAGCGCGCCGAGTTGCCGGATAATGTGATTGATTATTTAACTAATAAATCAGTAGAAACAGTAGGAAAGCAAGTTGACTTAACATATTTTTCTGCAGTGTTAGATGCGTTGAGCCAAGCGAAAAAGCCGCTGTTTTTAATTGGGGGGGGGGCCATTAATTGTGATAACTTTGTACGCTGGCAGAAGGCTGTTGCTCAAGTTGGGATTCCACATGTCTCAAGTTTAAAAGGTAGCGAGAAGTGTCAGTCACTAGCAAATTACTTTGGCATGATTGGCAGTTATGGCACACGTACGGCAAATTATGCCATTCAACACTGCGATCTGTTAGTAGTGTTAGGCAGCCGGATGGATGTACGGCAGACTGGAGCGGATATTAAAGATTTTGCACGTAATGCCAAGATTATTCAAATTGATTTGGATGCAGAACAACTAGCCAACAGAGTGAAGGCAAATATTGATATTCATGCAGATTGTGAAAGTTTCTTTTCATCATTTATCAATGTTCCTGCATCTGTTCAACAGATGGATAAAACATGGTCGGAATCTTTGCAGCAACACTGGCAGCAGAATTATGTCGATGAGTATCAAGATTGGAGTGTTAGCCCCTTTCAGGTTTGTAAGAGTTTAGAACGTGCATTTAAAAATAAACCGATTCATTATGTTGCCGATGTTGGCAACAACCAGATGTGGGCCGCACACTCGATTTTGCTAGGCGAAGAGCAAGCGCTGCATCACTCGGGTGGCTTGGGCTCAATGGGTTTTTCCATCCCAACTGCGATTGGTGTGACCTATGCTAATGGTTTACCTGTGGTTGCGTTAACCGGTGATGGTGGCGCTCAGATGAATATTCAAGAGCTGGATATTATTTCACGCGAACAACTGCCGGTGTTAACCATAGTGTTTAATAATGAGTCATTAGGCATGGTGCGTGCATTCCAAGAGATGTATTTTGACGGTAGAAATGAATCAACATATTGGAATGGTTATAGTTCATCATTTTGCAACATTGGGCGCGCGTACAACATCAAGTCGTTTGCTACTTCCTATATGGATGAGCTAAATACATTGTTAGCTAAGTTTGCCGAGCAATCGGAACCAATGTTAATTGAAATATTGATGAGCGATGCGAGAGAGTGTCGCCCCCGCCTTGCATTTGGTCAGCCGATTGACAAACAATTTCCACCAAAAGGTTAATGATGAAAATAGCTATAATGGGTGCGACAAGTTTTATTGCCCAAGAATTACTAAGGCAGTGGGTTATTTGTGGGGTAAACCATGAAATCCATCTTTATGCAAGGGATGTAGAAAAGGTTAATAAGTTTATTCATGAGATAAATTATGAAGGAATAGATATTTTTCCATTAGATTTAAATCTATTTCCTATGGATGGTGATTATGATGCAATTATTAACTTCATTGGTGTGGGAGACCCTGCGAAGGCCAAGAAAATGGGGGGGAGTATATTATCAATAACATCTTTTTATGATGATTTAGTAATTAGCTACTTAAAGGATAGGCCAAGCTGTAAATACTTATTCTTAAGTAGTGGTGCCGTTTACGGTCATGATTTTTCTAAACCTGCAACACCAAGTAAAATGGCAACCTTCAATATAAACTCTAGTGTCAGTAGCGAGAAATATAGTCTCGCAAAATTCATTACTGAAGTAAAACACAGAGATTTACACTATCTTTCAATTGTTGATATCAGAGTTTTTAGCTTTTTCAGTCGAAATCAAGACCTATCAACTAGATTTTTTTTATCTGACTTGGTAAGAGCAATACAAAGCAATAAAAAATGTGAAGTTAGCGCAGAGGTTATGGTCAGAGACTATTTACATCCGGAGGATTTCAAGCAGATAATCGATTGTATATTGTCCTCTCCAAAAGTGAACTTGGCTGTAGACTGTTATTCTGCAGGTGAAATAGATAAATTCCACCTGCTTGCAGAAATGAAAAACAGGTTTGGATTGCAATACTGTATTTTAGACAATCCAGATGTAATTTGTGCCACTGGAAACAAAGTTAACTATTTTAGCAAAAATAATAAATTGGTTGAGTTTGGATTCATACCTAAGTATACATCTTTAGAAAATATAGTAATGGAAGTATCTGCAATACTGGGCACCTAGCGATATCACTTTTTACATTTTTACGCATATATGCTATCAAATGGTAAATTTTCTTGTGTGGCATATATTATGTATTAAGTTATCTCTCGGAGTGTAGTATTGATGTAATGATATGAATAAAGTTCGTATATGTTTATTATGCTATTATTGTTATTTTTTCTGAGTCATGCCATGTTAATCGACTCTTTTTATGAAGAGTTTTTGTACTTTCATATTAAATTAAGCTGTTAAGTTGTTTATATCTTACTGTATTTGGCGTAGCCGCGGTCAAAGTGTTATTTCGTTTGTTGTTATTCAAGACAAAGAGGATATCTCTTAGGTCATTTTCAGCATTGCCACTATCTGAATAGTATCAACGTGCAATCTGGGTATAGAGCTTATCTAGAGTAAGTGTGTTTTCAAGAGTTATAGTGTTGTATAGAAAATTGTACAATCAAGTATAACTTCATAGGATGCATTTAAATTCAGTTCATCATTATGTGCGTTTATCGCTATTGTTTACAATTCACTACATTATAATACTGGGTTTATTGATGAAGCTTCTAAATAAAATGGGTGTAGATATAGATATCGGAGTGACATTATTATACCGAGTTTGGACCATTTTGGCTGGCGCAATATTACTGTTCATCATACCAACGTATCTTTCTCCTGATGAACAAGGGTATTATTTTACGATCTCTAGCCTCATTGCGTTACAAGTGTTTTTTGAACTCGGATTTAACTTTGTAATAACGCAGACAATAAGTCATGAAATGGCAGGCGTTAAGGTGTGTAATAATTTAACGCTAGACGGAAACTTTAAATCTTTATATAAAGTTAGTTCATTGATTGAAGCAATTCCAAAATGGTATATAAATATATCATCCATTTTTTTTATAGTTGTGTTCTCTCTTGGATTAATGTTTTTTTGGGATAGTGCACTGGATATATATAAATGGTTGCCTGTATGGGGGCTTGTAACTTTCTTTACTGCAGTGTGTCTTTTTCTTAGCCCATATCTTTCTGTTATGGAAGGATTCGGTTATGTTGCCAGAGTTGCCAAAATACGTTTAATTCAATCTATAGTTGGATATACTTTATTTATATCTGCGTTGTTCTTTAATAGTGGGCTTTATGCTCTGCCCCTCGTCAGTGGGATTGCAGCCTTAATTAGCACCTTTTGGGTAATTAGAACTTTCAGTTCTTTATCATATCCTGAAGCATTTTATACATATCGATGTAGTCACAAGTTTATTTCTGATAAAGTATCGTGGTGGCGTGATATTCGGCCTTTGCAATCAAAGTTAGCAATTAGTTGGTTTAGTGGATATCTTATTTTCCAGTTGTTCAACCCATTTTTGTTCAAAAATCAAGGGGCGGATGTCGCGGGAAAGGTCGGCCTTGCATTGACTATTTATTCCACAATGTTGTCAATTTCAATGAGTTGGGTTAATGCCAAAATACCGACAATGAGTCGATTGATCGCCCAAAAGGATTTTTCAACTGTTAATGAGATTTTCCGAGCACTAGTTTTCAGGTCTTCTCTAGTAAATTTGATTGTGGTTATGTTGTTTGATTTTTGTGTTATTCTATTAGGGGTGCATGAAATTCCACTAGTACAGCGTTTGCCATCATTAGACATTATTGCTATGTTATCTTTCGTGACTATTATAAACCACTTGATTTTCTGTATGGCACTATACATGCGAGCATTTAAAGAGGAGCCATTAGTTAATTGCTCACTGATTTCTGGTATTGTTACATCATCGCTGGTATTTATTGGCAGCCTGCATAGCGACAGTATGACAATATTATATTATTGCATAGTAACAACATTCATATCATTCCCTTGGGTATTGTTTACTTTTATTAGATATCGCCAAGGTGTAGCTTTAAAATGAAAAAGATATTAATTGCGATACCGAATTTCAATAACGCACCATTTATCAAAGATGCCATTTTTAGTGCATTGAATCAGCAGCTATCAGTTGGGTTTAATATTGATGTGGTTGTGTTTGATAATGCATCCACAGATGATAGTGTAAATGTGGTAAGAACTATTGCAAATGAACATGAATCAGTAGCATTAATTTGCAATAATATTAATGTTGGGGCTATTCCTAATCATAATTTATGCATAGAATACGCAATAGAATTTGGTTATGATTTCTTGAAAATATTATCATCTGATGATGTTTTGCTACCTAATATAATAAATCAGCAGGTCGATATATTATATAGCGATGATAGTGTCGATATCGTATCCTGTTCCATGATGATCACAAATGAAGATCTTAATAGTGGAATTCATTATTCGTTTTTGAATGAATCAGGAAGAAATGTCCTCAGAGTAAACCCTGAGGCTATAATGTTTAAATGTATGGAAAAGGCTCAGAATTTGTTGGGTGGACCAAGTAATTCGATGCTTCGAGTCATTGCTATTAGAGAGGTTCGGTTTCTAACTAAATTTAGCTGGCTAAGTGATCTGCAGTTTGCGTTCGATATTTTGAAAAAATCTGCGGGTGATTTTGTGTATATTGAGCGGCCTGGTTTTTTATATAGACGACATTCCAATACTGATACAGAAACTATTGCTCGGAAAAAAGGGCTTCAAACACATGAGTGGCTAACATTTATCAATGATAATCGCAGAGAGCATAGGTTTATTTTTAGGCGTTCAATACTTAAAATAAAGTCATGGCTTCATACGTTAAGGGTATTTTAATATGAAGAGTGTTTCTTTATTGGTGTCAAGACTTATATACATTATGGTGCAGCTGGCTATACCTATAATTATATATTTTAAAGCGGCAATCTTAAGGGCAAGAATTTTCGAGCTTAAGTGTCATTGTTCATCCTCAGCAATCATTCAAGTCGACTCATGGTATAAGTTAACACTTGAACCAAAAGTTTGTATTGGTCATGGTTCTCTTATTATTGTTTCGGATGAGAAGTCCGCGAATGGTATTACTTCGTCACTACGGATTGGGGAAGGGACATCAATCAATGAATACACTAATATTCGTGCTGCGGGAGGGGATATTTATATTGGAAAACATTGCATGATTGCTCAATTTGTCACCATTGTAGCATCAAACCATGTGGTAGATTCAGGGGGGAATATGATAGAGCATGAGTGGGATAATGTTAAACGGAATGTCTCAATAGGTGATAATACATGGATTGGTGCTGGCAGTATTATATTGCCTGGGGTGACGATTGGCTCAGGGTGTGTCATTGCTGCGGGTTCTGTTGTAACACATGATGTTCTTGATAATCAGATAGTGGTTGGTGCTCCAGCTAAGCTACTCCGAGAGAGAGTGCTGTCATGAGCAAAAAAATTGCTTTCGTTTTTCCTTCTGTTTACTTTGGCGGCCATGAAATAATGGCTATGGAAATTATAAATAGTTTAAAGACATGCCACTCTGTTTCTGTTTTAGCTTACATCAACAAAGATAATATTTCACTAAAGAATGCTTTGCTTAAAGCAAATATTAATTATGAGGAGTATATTGGATACACCTCAAAAATGAAGCCTGTAACGCATTTTTTACATGTGAAAAATTCAATCACTGTGATTGATGTTCTTCAGCGTGCCGCGTTTTATTCAAGTGATAGAAATGTTTACTTGATTCAAGGAAGTATTGAACTAGGGGCGGATTTTATCTTTTGGAGTCGGATGTTAAATATATCGCTGGTGTCATACATGCCCTTTGCTCATTCAGCTATACGATTAAAGTTAAAGTTTTCTTATATTAGAGAAGTTATCGCCAAAATTTATTACAAAATGTGCTGTAACTATATAACCATTTCCGAGGTATTTAAGGAGCAATTGCTTTGTTATAATAAAACTGCTGTTGTAAATATTTGTAGGAATTTCATTACGCCAGAGAGGGTTAATGAAATAGAGTGCACGTCTAATAGTATAATTAAAAGCAACACTTTTAATATATTTGTGGTTGGCCGAGTAGTTTTTTCACAAAAAGGCCAGGATATTGCGGCTGAGGCATTTGTAAAATTGCTTCAGCATTATAAAAACTGCTTTGGTAAAAAAGTGAAATTTCACTTTGTCGGTGATGGCCCAGATTTAGATTCGCTTAAGAAATCTATCCATGACAATACAGAAGAGAGTGATGCATTTATTTTCCATGGTTGGGCTGAAAAATGGTGGATGGTTTCTGTTGAGCCTAACTTGCTGGTTATACCCTCGCATTTTGAAGGGGTGCCATTAGTAATGTTAGAAGCCATAGCTTTAGATATTCCAATAGTCGCTTCTAACGCTGATGGCATGGTTGATTACCTAAATGAGAGTGCTCTATTTCAACTTGATGTAGAGGCTATTGTTGAGTGCCTATTTAATTGTCTTACAGACCCCCAATATTTAGCCATATGTAGACAATTTAAACATTCGGAAGATGAGCACAGAGTTGATCTGAGTGCATTTTTAGGGGGGGGGAGTTGTGATAGAGAACAATAATAATTTAAGTGTTTTATTTGTTATTGTATTCTCAGCTTTGTTATGGATAGGCGGGTATTATATTGTATCCCGAGTCGAAAGAAACTCTATCAATTTCATGACTCCAGCACTATTTACTTTTTTTCCTACGTGTTATTTTTTCGAGTTTATTTATGTGTACCTGACACCTAAAAACCTAAATTTATCTGCTTATTTTTATTTTTTTTCTTTATACTCATTTTCTGTTGTAGCACTGGTTTTAGGGTATATATACTCTATTAATAATAAAATAATTATATTCCAACAAAGAATAATGAATCGATATAGTGACTATAGGTTGTCACAGTGTTATATGGTATTGGCGGTATTGTCATCTTTACTTGGTTTTCTATTGTATTTGCCAATTATTATTGAATTTAAAGATTATTTGGCAAGTCCCAGGCGAATATATGAACTGACAAGAACTGGCTACGGATTATCATTCTTCACATCTAATTTATTGGCATTGTTGTCATTGCTGTTTTGTCTATATAGCTATAATCGATACAAGTTTATAATTATTATTTCATGTTCACTTAGTTTAATTGTAATATACTTACATGGTTCAAAGACGGCAATTCTATCTGTTTTTTTAATATATTTATTGTATAAAAGCTCCATTAGCAATAAAGTTTATAATTTTAAGTATGTGATTTTATTTGTTTCGTTGATAGCATTATTGATGTCTATGTTTTTTTGGTTGACATTTAATATTGAAATTACGCAAGTGTTTTTGGCAATGGCTGGATATTCCGATTACACAAGAAATGCTATATTGCTTTATGAGAAAAGCATTGACTTCGAAATGGGGAGGTTGTTGATTGAAACAGAGTTTTATTCTCGAATCCCACGAGCACTTTTCCCTGATAAACCTAATGACTTTGGTTATCTTGAGCTGGCTAAGATATATTTTCCTGAGGCATTTTATTTGAATCAAGGCGCGCCATCGTTTGGCTTCGGTTCTTACTATGCGGATTTCGGATATTTAACCCATATCATCATATCTATTTTGTTTTTCTTTAAAGGCATCCTCGTTGGAATGTTCAGAAATCAGCTTAGAATAGATGGAGGGGCGTATATCTTTGTTCCATTTATTTTTCTTGCTGGAGTAGAATTACTCACTCTTGGAACTGGATGGCTTTTTATAGAACATATATTACTAGCTGTTTTTATTTTTATCTGTATGATTTTTTTTGTGAGACTATCAAATGTTTATAGTAAATCTTTCTAGAATAGGTCGCTCAGGAACAGGTATGTGGAATTACTCTTTGAATTTTATTGAGGGGCTTAAGAAACTAGAGTTATTATCTGCAATTATTTGTTCAGAAGGCAATGTCGAGAAGTTATCAAAGTTTGGGGTTGAAATAATACGAGTGCCTGATTTGGTTTCCAATACCTCTAAAATTTCAAAGATAAGACCTTTGCTTTGGTTCGTATACAGTTTCTTTATTTCATTGCGTATTATGTGTAGAGGAGGTAGTGAAGTTATAGTTTCAACCACTCATCATTCCTTACCAATTATTAAAAAACAGATTATAACAATACATGATCTACGGCCTTATAAATATCCCGATTCACTACTTCAGAGGTGTTTTTTTCGTGTATTGTTGCCGATTGCTTTGAAGCGTTGTTGTCATGTTATTACCGTTTCGCAGACGGTAAAGCAGAAAATATCACAGTGCTATAAATACCCTATGAATAAGATTTCAGTGATTTTTAATTCAATAAATGCAAAGGAGTTTAAGCCTATGTTAGAGAAGCAGCATTTTCTTCTTGCTGTTGGCTCATCTTGGCATCATAAAAATATTGATTCATTCCTAAAAGTACATTCTCTCTGGATTGATAAGTTTAAGCTGATAATCGTTTGTGGGGAGACGGCTTATGTTTCTGATCTAAAAAAATATGTTGTCGAAAACAATCTTTCAGAATGTGTAGAATTTAGACATAATATAGAGTTTACTGATTTGGTTGATTTATATAGTGCCGCTTCGGCATTAATTTATCCCTCCTTAGATGAAGGATTTGGAATTCCACCTGTTGAGGCTATGTCTTCTCTTACTCCTGTGATTGTCTCTGATATTAAAGTATTTCATGAAATTTTAGGTGATGCGGCAATTTATGTTGATCCAAGTTCAAGGGTAAGCTGGACTCTCGCATTAAAAAAATTACCTCTCGATAATACATCTCTTTTTTACGCTCAAGCATGCGCTGAAAAATATACTTCGGATGTTATGCAAGATATGATAAGCTCATGGATTGAGAAAATATAAAAATGAAGTTCACATTGATTGTTTTGACTTATCAAGCAGGTGACATCTGGACTGAATGGCTTGAATCGTTAAAGATGCAGGTAATTAATCCATCTCAGATTATAATGGTTGACTCTAGTTCTACTGATAACACAGTATCTTTATCACGTCAGGTTGGTATTGAACCAATCATTATATCTCCCAAGGATTTCAATCATGGGGGAACACGAAACTTCGCCTTAAAATATGCATTTGATTCAGATGTCATTATTTATTTGACTCAGGATGCCATTTTCAATGATTCAGATGCATTAGCAAAAATCCTTGACGGTTTTTCTAATCCACATGTAGCGGCGGTCTGTGGACGGCAGTTACCCCACCTTGATGCAAATCCATTAGCTACACATGCTCGACTCTTTAACTACCCCTTGGAAAGTGAAACGAAAAGTACTGATGATATTAAAAGACTAGGGTTAAAGGTTGCATTTATGTCTAACTCATTTGCAGCCTATCGTCGAGATGTATTTGAAAAGCTCGGTGGTTTTCCTGAGTCTACAATACTTGCCGAAGATATGTATATGGCGAGCAAGATGATCCTGGCTGGCTATAAAGTCGCTTATTGTGCTGAGGCCGTGGTTAGGCATTCTCATAACTACACACCGTGGGAAGAGTTTCGGCGTTATTTTGACACCGGTGTTTTTCATGCTTGCGAACCCTGGATACAGGAAAGACTCGGTGGGGCATCAGGTGAAGGGCTGCAGTTTGTCAAGTCGGAACTGATTTACCTCTGGCGTCATGCACCTCTATGGATCCCGCGTGCTTTATTGACAACAGCTTGTAAATTGGTCGGTTATAAATTGGGTAAACGTTATAAGATTCTACCCCACTCTTGGCGACCAAAATTAAGTATGTATAAAAGCTACTGGTTGCAACAAAGCAAATAGAAAAGGGACAAACATTGGTTATTCTGCCTGTTATTATGGCTGGCGGCTCTGGCAGTCGTCTATGGCCACTTTCTCGTGAACAGTATCCCAAGCAGTTTCTCGCGATCGATGGTGATGTCACCCTGTTGCAGGCGACAGTCAACCGTTTGGAACAGCTCTCTTGCGATCAGCCACTGGTAATCTGTAACGAAGATCACCGTTTTTTGGTGGCAGAGCAACTACGTCACCTGGGCAAGCTAGCCCATAACATCATTCTGGAACCCGCTGGGCGTAACACTGCACCTGCTATCGCTCTGGCGGCACTAACTGCGCTACAAACAACCGGTGACGCTGAGGATCCCTTACTGCTGGTGTTGGCTGCTGATCATGTTATTCGTGATGATGCTGCATTTATCGCATCCGTGCAGAAGGCAATTCCTCACGCTGAGACTGGTAAGCTAGTGACCTTTGGTATAGTCCCGACTCATGCCGAGACGGGCTATGGCTATATCCGCCGTGGTGCTGAGCAGAGCGGAGCCTTTGCGGTTGCGCAGTTTGTTGAAAAGCCTGACATGACAACCGCCAACGAATATCTGGCCAGTGGGGAATATTACTGGAATAGCGGTATGTTCCTGTTCCGTGCTAGCTGCTTTCTTGAAGAATTGAAGACATTTCGTCCTGATATTCATGCTGCTTGCGTACAGGCGGTCGGGACTATCAATCCGGATCTGGATTTTGTGCGTATTAATAAACCTGCTTTTTTGGCTTGCCCGAGTGATTCCATTGACTATGCGGTGATGGAGAAAACGGCAGATGCGGTGGTAGTGCCGATGGATGCCGGTTGGTCTGATGTTGGCTCTTGGTCATCCTTATGGGAAATATCGGAGAAAGATGAGGCTGGGAATGTGTTGCGTGGCGATGTAATGCTGCACGCCAGTCAGAACAACTATGTGTTTGCCGAAAGTAGTCTGGTGAGCCTGGTTGGGGTAGCGAATCTCGTCGTAGTGCAAACTAAGGATGCCGTGCTGGTCGTTAAGCAGAATAAGGTGCAAGACGTTAAGAAGATCGTCGATGGGCTTAAAGCGGCTGGGCGCAGTGAGCATAAAGTGCATCGTGAAATTTATCGTCCCTGGGGACGGCAGGATGCCATCGATAAAGGGGAGCGTTACGAGGTTAAGCGTATCACGGTCAAACCGGGTGAGAAGTTGTCTCTGCAGATGCATCATCATCGCGCCGAGCACTGGATAGTTGTATCTGGAACGGCCAAGGTGACCAATGGCAGCGATGTGTTCTTTATTACCGAGAATGAGTCCACCTTTATTCCTGTCGGGGCAGTGCACGATTTAGAAAATCCAGGCAAGATCCCGCTTGAACTTATTGAAGTGCGTTCAGGGGCTTATCTGGGTGAAGACGATATCGTTCGTATTGAATGATTGTCTGCCTGCCCCTTCTTCTTTTATTTGACCTTGGTTCTCTAAGACCGTCAGTGTGCTCTGATAGGGCCCTCTGGCGTTAGTAGGAAATTCTCATATGACAGTTCTCAACAGTTCATCTCTGATATCCAGTGGCGGCGTTGCTTTTGGTACCAGCGGCGCCCGTGGGTTGGTCGTCGATTTCACACCTGAAATCTGCGCGGCATTCACCCATGCCTTTGTCGCAGTGATGCGATCTGAGTTTGATGTGGTACGCATGGCGCTTGCGATAGACAATCGGCCAAGCAGTTATGGGATGGCACAGGCCTGCGCTGCTGCTCTTATGCAAGCGGGAATTGAGCCGGTTTATTATGGCGTGATACCGACTCCGGCTCTGGCATATCAAGCGATGCAAGATAACATGCCTTGTATCATGGTAACGGGCAGTCATATTCCCTTTGATCGCAATGGCCTCAAGTTCTATCGACCAGATGGCGAGATCACCAAAGACGATGAGTTGGCGATCCTTTCAGCCAATGTCGATTTTTTATCCTGTCTTGAATTACCTTCATTGATGACCTGCTCCCGTGCTGCAGAGTCCTATTGTAAACGTTATCGCTCGCTGTTCTCCTCTGACTTATTGATCGGCAAGCGGATCGGCATTTATGAGCATTCCAGTGCTGGCAGGGATCTTTATGCACCGCTCTTTGAGTCACTGGGTGCCGAGGTAATTCGGATCGGTCGCAGCGATGAATTTGTCCCCATCGACACGGAGGCGGTAAGCGAAGAGGACAAAAACCGAGCTCGCCTTTGGTCCAAAGAGTATCGTCTGGATGCGATTTTTTCGACCGATGGCGATGGGGATCGCCCTCTGTTGGCTGATGAAAGAGGGGAGTGGTTGCGTGGGGATATTCTGGGCTTGCTCTGTGCAGATGCCTTGTCGATAGAAGCACTTGCTGTTCCAATCAGTTGCAATACGTCCGTCGTGCATTGCGGACGCTTCAAAACTGTTTCATTGACCAAAATTGGCTCGCCTTATGTGATTGAGCAGTTTTCTAAATTAACACAGGAATATGAACGTGTTGCTGGTTTTGAGGCTAATGGTGGTTTCTTACTTGGTAGTAATATAGTTGTGTCAGGCCGCCTTTTGAGCGCATTACCGACTCGTGATGCCGTGTTGCCAGCCTTGATGGTCATCAACTCGGGGCATAAACAGGGAATATCACACTTAAGTGAAGACCTCCCTCAGCGATTCACTCATTCTGATCGCCTTATCAATTTCCCAGCCTCGCTCAGTCAAAAGATTATTGAGCAGGGAAAGGTATCCCCCCAATCATTATTAAATGAGCTAGCGCTACCTCATTGTCAGGTTGAATCACTTGATCTAACCGATGGCTTGCGACTTTATCTGGATAATAAAGCGATTGTTCATCTTCGTCCCTCCGGGAATGCGCCAGAGTTACGTTGTTATGCAGAGGCTAATGATTTTACCGCTGCCCATAAGATTGTTGTTGATGTGCTGAATGCCATACAGAATAATATTATTTGATACATCATTGATTGTGTCATTATCGTTATTGTAATAATGCGGATAGTATATATGGACTTCAAGAATTTTAGTCATGTACGGGATGATATTAAAACTCGTTCAAGTAAGTACTCAGTCAATATAAATCGCTTAGCTATTATGTGCGGTGACTTTATTGCTATGGCTGCTGCTTTCGCATTCTCATGGTGGTTTGAAAGTTTACGAACCGGCTTATCATGGTCACAGGTTTTGCGAACTGGCTCTGATCTGGCTCGTACTTGGAGCTTTTTGGTCATAGCTATTGCATTTATTTTATGTTCATGGACTTATCTACGTCATTACACTTACCGTAAGCCATTCTGGAGCGAGTTGAAAGAAATTCTGTTCATGCTCGTATGTTTTGCTATTGCTGATCTAGCTGTAGTTGCTATCTCGAAATGGAGTTTTTCCCGTTATCAATGGTTCTTTTTCTGGTCACTAGCCATCTTGTTTTTGCCTTCTTTTCGTTGGATTGTCAAATATCAATTGATGAAGTTTGGATATTGGAATATGCCGAGCTTTATCATTGGCTGCGATAATAATGCCGAAGAAGCTTTCCTTGCGATCAATAGCGAAAAAATGCTTGGATTCGAAGTAGTGGCATTTGTTTCGCCAGACCAGCATTGTGAACATTCACCAATATCTTCCATACCATTGTTTATGGGGAATGCAGAAAACTTGGTCAATAAATATAAAGACTGCAAGTTTTTTATTGCACTTGAATATGAGCAGAGTGCTCTTAGCGATAAGTGGCTAAGATATTTATGCTCTCACGGTGTGAGAAATATATCAGTCGTACCTGCTATGCGTGGCGTTCCTCTATATGGAACAGATATGTCTCACTTCTTTAGTCATGAATTAATGATGCTGAGGGTTAAGAATAATTTAGCGAGGCGTTCCTCTCGAGTTATCAAGAGAAGTTTTGATATTCTTACATCGATATCTCTGCTGTGTCTGTTATCACCGCTCTTTATGTATATTGCATTTAAAGTATCTCGAGATGGGGCATCCTCTTTTTACGGACATGAACGTGTTGGTCAGTTTGGGAAAAAATTCAAATGTCTCAAGTTTCGATCAATGAATATCAATTCTAAGGAAATGCTTGCCCATCTGTTAGCTACAGATCCGGAAGCCAAGGCTGAGTGGGAAAAAGATTTTAAATTAAAAAATGATCCACGGATCACCCCTATTGGAAAGTTTCTTAGAAAGACTAGTTTAGATGAATTGCCACAACTTATTAATGTGTTGTGTGGTGAGATGAGTCTTGTCGGCCCTCGCCCTGTTGTCGAAGAAGAACTTGAACGTTATGGCGATGACAAAACTTATTATTTGATGGCAAAGCCGGGTATGACTGGACTTTGGCAAGTGAGTGGTCGCAATGATGTTGATTACGCTACTCGTGTTTATTTTGATAGCTGGTATGTGAAAAACTGGGGGTTATGGAATGATATAGCCATTCTATTTAAGACCATTAACGTTGTTTTGAAGCGTGATGGCGCATACTGATTTTTATGGTGATTTATTATCATTTTACCTATTTGTTGAAATGGAAAGGTCTGTAGGTATTAATGAGGATATTGATTTAGAATATATCTATAATGGAATGAATTTGTTTATTCTGTTGCAATAATCTACTCATCTGGTGTTGATAAAAATAGCCGGTGTTATCGATACTATACTTATATTGTTAATATGGACGTAATATAATCAATAGTTATCGAGAAATCTATTGAGTATTTCACTGAAAAAATCAGGAAACTAATACAATTATGACCAATAAAGATATAACCCATAGCCCTAACTCCCATTTACCAAAGGATTGGAGATCAACTTCTGATGAGGTTGACTTACGTGAGGTGATACTAGTGTTGTGGCAGAAAAAGGGGATGATTTTAACGATCTCCCTCATTTTCGCTGCCCTAGGGGTTACTTATGCTTTGCTAGCTCGTCAGGTCTGGACCAGCCAAGCGTTAGTGAGTGAACCAACGGTGACTCAGGTGGCAAATCTGCAGCTTAGTCTTGATCAGTTCCGTGCAGCATCAGGTATTGAAGGAGTGGATTTTTCTACTTTGCAGCGTCCCGCTTTATATCAGGGATTTATCTCGGCATTCAATTCGATGAACAATAAACGTACTTTCCTTATTCAAGAAGGTATTTTTGTTGATGAAGTGAAGCGGGAGAACATCTCCGATCACCGCGATGAGCGGGGTCTGATGAATAATTTAGCCGATGGGATTTCTGCCAGAGCGCTTGACAAAGCTAGCACAGATATGACGCTAATCTTTTCGGCCGAGACAGCTGAAGAAGCGCAGGACCGGTTGGTCAAGTATATAGCGTTTATTCAGAAAGGTCAGATTGAGCAGAAGAATGCCGAGCTAAAATCCATCTGGAAGAATCGTATCAATACCCTGACGACTCAGTATGCCAATATCAAGGCGGATACAATTCAGGATCGTCTTGATATGATCCGTCGAACTCAATATAGTCTGCGCATCAGTGAAGCTGCCGGTGTTGAGAGACCCCTTGAAAACTTGAGCACCAAGGATATCTTCAATATCGATCTCGGTAGTAAGGCGCTGGCCGAGAAATTGAAAATCCTCGAAGAAATGAAAAACCCAGAATTGCTCAATCCGGCCCTGAGCAAGATCCGTCTCCAGCTTGGTAGTCTGAAGGCTCTGGATCTCAAGGATGCATCCTTCGAATCCTTCTATACCATAGACTCTCCTGAAGAGCCGGTGAGTCGCGACAAACCCAAGCGCCCGCTGATCGTGGTGCTTGCGACTCTGCTGGGAGGCATGCTGGGGGTGGGGATTGTGTTGGTTCGTCATGCGTTTCGTAGACCGGAACAAGTATAATGTTTATCCATAAGTGAGAGGGGGCATTAGCCCCCTTTTTTGTTTTTTGTGGCACAAGATGATAGCAAGAGAATGGGTGTAAGGAGCCAAGGAAAATGACGACGACGGCCAAGTCTTTTGGGGTGATAAGCGCGCTTTATTGGCTGCTCGGCATGCATTTCTTTATGCACAACCCGGGGGGCTCCGGGCTTTATCTGCCGTTCAATGCCTGGGGCTGGATCTTTGCGAGCCTGGTGATGGGTTTCGGGCTCTGGCAGGTGACCCTGCACCAGCAGTTGGTTGTCTCCCCGTTGCAAATAGGGCTCTGGCTGGGGGGCATGCTGCTGCTGCTGCCCATGGCTTACTCGGGTTTCGAGCTCAAGGACTACGCCATTCCCCGGCTGCTGGGGCTCTTTGCCGGTTTGCTGTTTCTGAGTTGTCTCTATCAATGGAAATGGGAGCGTCGGGAGCGGGATAAGCTGCTTTATCTGTTGCTGGGGGCAGTGGCTATCGAGGCTGCTCTCGGCCTGGTGCAGTTCTATCTACTGACACCGGGCAACTGGTTGGGATACGACACCCGCGCCAACCGTCCCTACGGCATCTTCCAGCAACCCAATGTGATGGCGAGTTTTATGGCGACCGGCCTGTCGCTGGCGGTCTGGCTCGAGCTGAGAGGGAGTACCAGCCCCTGGCTCAGGGGGCTGCGTTATGGGGTGATCCTCGCAGCCTCAGTGCTGCTGGTCGTACTGCAATCCCGGGTCGGCCAGCTTGGCGGCTTGCTGGCCCTGCTGTTGCTTATGCCGCAGTTGAAACGCCAACGACTGCTGGGGTGCATCCTTGGACTAGTCGGGATAGGCATAATCCTGGGCCTATTTTCCTTGTACGGGATGTCGGGGATTCGGCGAGGAATGGAGATTTATCAATCCGGGGGGTATCGCCCTATCTATTGGATATATTGCGCCAAGCTGATTGCCGAGTCCCCCTGGACTGGCTGGGGCTATGGCAGCTTCGAGTCGGTGTTTCTCGAACACTATATGGCCGACAAGGCGCTCAACCCGGCCATGGTACAGATAGAATACAACCTCGATCACCCCCACAACGAGTTCCTCTACTGGGCGGTGGAGGGGGGGCTGGCACCCATGCTCGGCATGGTGCTGATGGGTGGGGCCCTGTTGTGGCGGTTGAGTCGGGCGGGTTGGGTCAAGGGGGCTGCGATGCTGGCGCTGGTGACCCCCATCTTGTTGCATAGCCAGACCGAGTATCCCTTCTACCATGCCATCGCTCTCTGGTGGGCCCTGCTGCTGCTCATCTATGTGGTGGATGCGGAAGTGGAGGAGGGGAGCCAGACCAGCTGGCGGAAATATGTCTATCGCCCCTGGCTGTTGCTGCGTTTCGCGGCCATCTCGATCCCCCTGGTGGTGGTTCCCTTCATGTTGACCGCTATCCATACCGCCTGGGTGGTGACCAAGTATGAGCGCGGCGGTTACAAGGAGCCGACCCTGCTGCTGGAGGTGGTCAACCCCATGGCCTGGCTGACCCGGGTAGAGTTCGACGTCAACGCGGTGCGCTTGATGGTGGGCCTGCAGACCAACAACAAGGCCGAGCTGGAGGCTTACCTCGACTGGGGCAAGGAGTTCGTGCGCCATACCCCGCGGGCCAATATCTACGCCAACATGGTGATAGCCCTCAATGCCCTGGGTCGCCCGGAGGAGGCCAATCGGCTGCGTATTCAGGCCCTGGTGCTCTATCCGGGTGAGCCCTTGCTCACCGCCTCGGCGGCCAAATCGGTCGCCGCGACTCTGGAGCGCAAGCCATCTTCCTGATGGTTGGACGATTCTGCACTCTTTCATAACGGCCGCTCTGCGGCCGTTATCATTTCCATGTCAGGCAAGCTTGCAGTCAGCTTTGGCGGTGTAGTCTCGCTGGAAAATGGCAAAAACGACCGATCATCTACCAGCCACTCATCAACCAGTCGCCCGGAGCTCTGGGCACTCATTCGCCATCGGAGTCTATATCGTGAAGAAAGTGGAACTCATCGCCGCCAGTCTGCTTATCCTCAGCTCATCCGCCATGGCTGGGACCAGCGCCCAGGTCGAATACGGCACGGTACAGGAGAGTCATCTCATCACCCAGACCACTGAGCCTTCCCATCAAGGGGCCAGACCCCTTCGTACCATAGGGGCCGCGGCTCTCGGCGCGGCCGTCGGCAACCAGTTCGGTGGCGGCTCGGGTCAGACCATAGCCACAGTCACCGGCGCCGTGGCGGGTGCCGAGGTTTCCCGCCGGCGCCAGAGCAGCCATGGCCAGTCCGAGTCGACCCAATCGGTGGAGCTGCAGATCAAGACGGACGGGGGCAAGGTGCTCAGCGTGGTGCAGGCGAGCGATCCCAGGCTCAGCTTCACCAAGGGGGACAGGGTGCGCATCCTGACCTCGGGCTCTGACACCAGCGTCGACAAGTCTCTCTAAGCGCCATGATCCTATCGCAATGATCGCTGGGCCCGGGCCGGGACACTGAGCCGTCAGCCTTGGAATGCCTAGCTTCAGGGCTCTAGTGACTCTGATTTTGACCCATCACTGTGCGATGTTTCATCAACTGTTTCCCCTGGTCGCAAAATTGCGGTTCAGGGCTGGACGCTGCGCACGCCTTGGTTAAGATGAGTTTCTTAACGTTTGACAAGGGAGGTTGAAATGGAGTTAGTGCTAGGCCCGCTGGAGGCCCGGGTGATCGGCTGTCTGATAGAGAAAGAGATCTGCACGCCGGATCAGTATCCCCTCTCCCTCAACGCGCTGGTCAACGCCTGCAACCAGAAGAGCAATCGCGAGCCCGTGCTGGATCTCGCCGAGCTGGACATTCGCGCCGTGATCGACGAGCTGATCCGCCGCCGCCTGGTGGTCAACACCGCCGGCTTCAATGCGCGGGTGCCGCGCTATCAGCACCGCTTCTGCAACACCGAGTTCGGTGAGCTCAAATTCACGGCCCAGGAGCTTGGTCTCATCTGCGAGCTGCTGCTGCGGGGCCCCCAGACTCCGGGTGAGCTGCGCTCGCGCACCAACCGCCTGTGCAGTTTCGACGACGTGACCCAGGTGGATGCCGTGCTGGCCGGCCTCGCCGAGCGGGGCCCCTATGTGGTCAAGCTGCCCCGGGAGCCGGGCAAGCGGGAGTCCCGATATGCCCACCTGTTCAGCGGGGAGATCGATCTGCAGGCGCTGGCACAGGCTGCGCCCGCCAGCGGCCATGACGCCGATCGCCTGAGTCAGCTCGAGGAGGAGGTGGAGAACCTCAAGACTCGGCTGCTGGCCCTGGAGTCCCGCCTGGCACAGCTGGAAGGCTGAAATCCGTTGATGGCTTGCAAGAAGGCGCTTCGGCGCCTTTTTTATTGAGCTGGTCTATTGCGTGATGGCGGCATCCCTTGATCGTTGCCAACGTCCGCCATCTCACCGCCTTCCTGCCTATTTTCCCCCTCTTGTTGCCGATCCTTGCCACATTTCCCCTGCCGGGTTTTATGAGGCCGCCCGCTTTTTTTGTACTAATTCGCGCTTAAGGGTCGAGCCGTCGCCCCTTTCTCGGTAAAATTCCGCCTTTGCACCAGCCCACGAGTCCTGATGTCAGCCTTCACCCTCTCTTCGGATTGCTATGCCCTGCTCAGCGAGCTGCAGTTGCAGCGCGCCGCCAGCCCCCGCTATCTGCTCGACGCCTTGCAGGCATCGAGGTCAAGACCCCAGTCCCCCGGACTGCTGGCCGAGGAGCTGGCACGGCTGCAGCAGCAGGGGTTGGTGCGTCTGCGGGGAGAGCAGCAGTGGAGCCTGACGGCCGAGGGAACGCTGGCGTTGATCCTGGGGGTACGCGGCGGTCATTGCCCCATGCCGGACTGGTCACGGGTGCCCTCCGTCACCGGTCAGGAGATGGCGCAATCCCTGGTGCGCGAGCTCTGTCTGGGGGAGGCGGGCCAGATCCCCGCCTACTACCAGAGTGCCGAGTTGCTGAGCCTGCTGGACTTGCCCGATGCCCATCGCCTGTTGCCGGGGGCCAGCCCCGCCTGGCAACGACTCCTGCTGGACCACTTCGCCCTGCAAGCCCTGCTGGATGCCGAGCCCGAGGCCCGCTGGCCGTTGGCAGAGGTCGCCGCCGCCTGCGCGGCCCCTCTGTCTGCGCGAGTCCTGGCGCTGTCTTCCGAATGGCAATGGCTCTGCGGCTCGGATGAGGCAAGGGGCGAGGCTGCCACGCACTGGCCGACACTGCAGCGGCTGGCGGAGCAGGCCGATGAGCAACCCTTGGGGGAGCGTCTGCTCGGGGCCCTGGCGCAATGGAAGGAGAGGCGGCAGGCCGATGGGGATCGCCCCGCCTGGCCGCCCATGTTCAGCACCCTGCTCTGGCTTGGCTGGCTGCAACAGGCCGATCCCGTGCTCGCCAGCGAGCAGCGCAAGCAGTGGCAACGCAGCCTCGGCCAGCCGGGCTCGCGCAACGGTTTCCCGCTGCTCGGCGATCTGCTGGGACAGTGGGCCGGCGATCGCCACGGTCAGGCGGTCGGCCTGTTCGATACCCTGCAACTGCCTCTCGAGGAGCTGCACTGGGGCTATCTCTGGCTCGATCTCTGCGCCCTCGCGCGCCACGGGGAGCAGAGCCCCCAGGTGGCCATACTGCACAAGTGGGATCTCTCCCATCTGCTGGAGGCCGAGCCTCGCCATCGGTTGATGGGCTTTTGCCAGGATCTGCTGCGCAGCTTGCTGGGGCTGGGGGCGCAGCGCCTCCCCCTCAATCAGTTGCAGGTCGCCACGGCGGGGCAGGGCAGTGAGGATCCGGAGGATGACAAGGCGCCCGCCTCCGCCAGCTGGTTGAACTGGCTGCAGGGCCTTGGGCGCTCCAGCGGCGTGCGCAAGGCGCAGGAGCGGCTGGTGTGGCTGCTCCACGCCGAGGGGCCCGAGCTCGAGTGCAAGATCCAGAAGCAGAGCACCAAGGGGGAGTGGACCGCCGGTCGGCGAGTGGATCCGGCCCTGCTCTCCACCCAGTATGCGGCCCTGCTGGACGAGGCCGACTGGGCGCTGGTGCGCACCCTGCCGCGTACCCTCGGCAAGTTGCCGCGGGAGGCCTGGGCCCCCCTTGCCGAGCATCCCCGCCTGTTCAACGCCAAGGGACAGAAGCTGCAACTGGCCATCAGTGCTCCCCTGTTGCAGATCGTGCCGGACGAGAGTCAGAGCGACCCCCAGGCTTTGGAACAAACAGCTCATGTCTCGGAGCATGCTGCCCAGATGCCGGGCATGCGCGCCCTGCTAAACCCCCAGGCGGCGGCCCGTGGGGCCCATATAGTGCCGTTGGCGCAGGATCTGTGGCAGCTTATTCTGACGCCGCAAGCCTTGCTGGACAGGCTGCCTGCCCTGGCCGCCATTCCCCCTCTGCCCGAGGCTGGATTGGCGGAGTTGCAACGCACCCTGGATGCCATCCCGGATCTCCCCTGGCACAGCCAGGTGGCGGGCCTGCACGGCAATGCCGAGCTCAGCCCTTGGCCGGGGGGGGCCTCGGTGCAGCTGGATTGGCAGGATGGCCAGCTGGTGGTCCAGCTGGTGACCCGGGAAGGGGATTTGCCCCCCCTGCCCCTCGGCAAGGGGGAGGCCATCGTCCGTCAGGGGATGAAGGCGTACCACTATTGGCAGCGGGATCTGGCGGCGGAGAAGGAGGAGGCCCAGCGGCTGCGCAACCAGTTGCCCATCGGGTTGCCGGGCAACGAGTGGAAGCTGGAGGGTGAGCAGGCACTGACCCTGGTCAACGCCCTGCCCGAGCTGGTGGACGCCGGAGTGGTCATTCATTGGCACCAGGACAGCGCACGGCTCAAGAGCCTGGACGAGGCGGCCCTGAGCCTTCGCATCGAGCGGCGTCAGGACTGGTTCCAGGTGGAGGGGGCCCTGGCCCTGGACGAGCACCAGATCCTCGATTTGCGCCTCATCCTGCGCCAGCTCACCCCGGGCCAACGCACCGTTCAGCTCGATGACAAGACCAGCCTGATGCTGACCGACAAACTGGTGGAGCGCCTCACCATGCTGGGGTCCATGCTGGACACGGATCAGCGCATCAACAACAAGCTGGCCTACCCCCTGGCCCGCCTGCTGTCGGCGGTGACCACGGCGGGGGATGATGCCTGGCAGTCCCTCCAGCAGGAGTGGCAGCAGGAGGTGGAGTGCCCGCCCGAGCTGTTGACGGCGCTGCGGGACTACCAGAAGGAGGGGGTGCGCTGGATGGCGACCCTGGCGCACCACGGCTTCGGCGCCTGCTTGGCGGACGACATGGGCCTTGGCAAGACGCTGCAGGCCCTGATCCTGCTGCGCATGCGCCAGCATCTGGGGCCGGCCCTGGTGGTGGTGCCCAAGTCAGTGGTCACCAACTGGCAGGAGGAGGTGGCCCGCTTCGCCCCCGAGCTGGAGGTGGTCATCTTCGAGAACCCGGCCGAGCGGGAGGCGTTGATCCAGGAGGCCAGACCCGGCCAGATCATCCTAGTCAACTACGGCATGCTCGGCAGCCTCTCCCAGGCCCTCAAGTCTCGCCACTGGGCGAGCATGGTGCTGGATGAGGCGCAGCAGATCAAGAATGCCGGTACCCAGCGCGCCAAGTTGCTGTTCCAGCTCGACGGCGATTTTCGCCTCGCCCTCTCCGGCACTCCCATCGAGAACCACCTCGGCGAGCTGTGGAGTCTCTTCACCTTCATCAACCCGGGCCTGCTCGGCAACCTGGGGGAGTTCAAGCGCCGCTTCGGCAAGGCGGTCAAGGATCCCCGCCACATGGCGCTGCTGCGGGCGGTGATCAGCCCCTTCATCCTGCGCCGCCTCAAGCAGCAGGTGCTGACCGAGTTGCCGGACAAGACGGAGATCATCCACCACATCAGCCTCTCCCCGGAGGAGCGCCAGCTTTACGAGGCGACGAGGCGGGAGGTGGTGCAGCAGGTGCAAAGCGCCGACGGCCGCGCCCTGATGCACGTGCTGAGCGGCCTGACCCGGCTGCGCCGGCTCTGCTGCTCCCCCCAGCTGGTGATGCCGGAATGGGATCAGACCAGCAGCAAGCTGGACGAGGCCATGAACTTGTTGGAGGAGGCCATCGACGGCGGCCACCGGGTGCTGGTGTTCAGCCAGTTCGTGGATCTCCTGAGCCTGCTGCGCGCGCGCATCGAACAGAAGCAGTGGGACTACTGCTATCTGGATGGCGGCTGCTCCGCCAAGTCCCGCCAGGAGTCCATACTGCGGTTCCGCCACGAGCCGGTGCCCCTGTTCCTCATCAGCCTCAAGGCGGGAGGCACCGGTCTTAACCTGACCCAGGCCGATACCGTGTTGCACCTGGATCCCTGGTGGAACCCCGCGGTGGAGGATCAGGCGAGCGATCGAGCCCACCGCATGGGGCAGACCCAGCCGGTGACCGTCTATCGCCTGGTGTGCGAGCAGACGGTGGAGGAGAAGATCGTGGCCCTGCACGACGAGAAGCGGGCGCTGGCCGACGGCCTGTTGAGCGGCCAGTCCGAGGTGAAGGGGCTGGATGTGGAGAGCCTGCGTGCCCTGCTGATGAGCTGAGAACCTTTTCGGGTGAAAGCAACGAGGGGAGCATCCGGCGATGCTCCCCTCGTTGTTTGGGACCACGGGCGAAGCCCTGCCTACCCCTGATAGCGGTAGAGGTGCAGCCGCTCTATGATGGCCTCGCCGCCAATCTTGCGATCCCGCCGCGCCTGGCGCAGCTTGGGGGGATAGTGGCCGAGATGGGTGACGCTGGGGGCAGTGTCCGAGCAGAGCAGCAGGGGCAGGCTCGCCTTCAGCTGCTGCTTGCGCGGCTCCCTGTCCTGCCACAGCAGGTTGATCATGGGGTGGGTCTTGACAGGCCGCCGGATCCGCAGCTCAACGTCCGCCGGCAGGCGGCGGATGTCGTAGACCTCCTGATCCACCATCTTGCTCCACTCCTCGTTGTCCGACAGGGCCGGCACATAGCGGCGGCTGCGCTCCAGCATCTCCAGCACCTGCTCCCGGCTTAGACGGCTGATGCTCTGCTTGTCCGCCCAGGTAAAGCCAAGGGAATGCAGCTCCCCCTGTAGCAGGGTCAGCTTACGATAGACCTGCAGCGTGATGACGCCGGGCAGGGCGCCGTGCACCAGTTCGAACTTCTCATCCCGTCCACCGGCCTCTTGTACCAGTGCCTTGAAGGCGAGTTTGTGGCCGTTGATCTCCTCGATCAGCGGGGTGAGCAGGGAGGCGCTGGCGGCGGGGAAGCGCAGCCAGCCGGGCAGGCGCAGGGTCGCCTTGGTGGAGCAACCGGGGCGGGCGCTGTGATCCCGATAGGCGGCCAGGGTGGCGACCAGTGCGGCCTCGCCGCCCAGATAGCCTACCTCTATGGTGTCGATGGGATCGTGCTCCTCCCCCAAGGGAACGGCGGGCAGGGGATAGACATGGGCCTCCAGCAGCGGGAGCCGGCCTAGCAGGTCGGCGAGGCGCGCCAGGGCGGCTTCCAGGGTTTCCATCTGCTGGCGCAGGGCGGCGGTGGGGGTAAAGGTATCCATCGGCATATCCTGTGGTCGGCTCCACGCTTGTCCGTGACGGACGAACAACGGGGCTGGCTAAACTACTGTATAAATAACCATACCAGCATGCCATTAGGGCGCCAAGTGTCCCCTTCACAATCCGCCAGTCGGGGCGGAAAAGCTGGCGTCGTTTGAGTATTGGTTGTTTGTATCCGTCTGTTAAATAAGGATCAATGAAAGATCACTTGATTAACAACTGGCTGTGAACTCGTGGTTATCGGGCCCCTTGTCGGCGGGATGGCATGCATAGCTACTGCGAGAAATTGCATAGTTAGAAGCGAAGGCGGCAGGAGAAAATGCTGCGGGGTCACCATTCAGAGCATTAAAATAACATTATCGTTTAAAATCAATTGGTTACAAAAACACCTTCTGTGAGCCTGATCATTAGTTTTACTAATCCATTGTATCAAAATTCGTCAATTGAGACGCCTCTGCTCCCTGACTAAGCTCTGCGCAACAAATTTGAACCCAGTGTCGAACTCAATTGAGAGGAGCCATCCCATGGCCAACATGACTTATACCGAAGCCGGTTACCAGCATTCCAGCCAGACCAATCTGATGGCTCGCGTCAAAACGACCGTCCTGACCTGGCTGGAACGCAGCCGCAGCCGTCGCCAGCTCTCCGAGCTGCCCGCCTACCTGCTCAAAGACATCGGCCTGAACGAAGCCGACCGTTATCAAGAGACCACCAAGCCGTTCTGGCGTGGTTGATCGACCGGGCATGGATGCCTCGTTTTTCTGTTGATAGTGTTTCTTTACCCATAGTCCCTGTAGTACCGCCATCACTGGCCTGCCCCCCCTCGCACCGCCCCGTTTGAATGCCCTGTACGTCCACGCTTTCCGCTCGCCATCCCCATAGCATCACTTGTTGTCACATTTGTATCCTTACTGTTTGAATTTGTTTAAAAACTGATTCTAAGCCGGGATGCCTTGCGTATAATCCGCCTTGTCTGACATCGACAAGTGTGAACCGACAAGAGGGTGAGATGGATGATTCCCCAGCATGACTTTTTGGCCCTGACCCGCCGCCACGAGTGGCAGCTCGACCCCTTCGCCTATGCGCTGCCAAACGGTGACATGGTGAGCGTGTGGGACACGGGGGTGCTCTGCCTGGAGCCCGCCAGCGGCGCAGGCGACGAGCCGGGCGGGCGCAAGGACATAGTGCTCTCCTGCGGGGTTCACGGTAATGAGACCGCCCCCATTGAGATCTGCAACCTGCTGCTGACGCGGCTGCTGAGTGGTGAGTTGCAGGCCCGCCACCGGGTGCTCTTCCTGTTTGGCAACCCGGCCGCCATGAACCTGGGGCTGCGGGAGGTGGAGGAGAACATGAACCGCCTCTTCTCCGGCGCCCACAGCAAGGGGGAGGGGCTGTGCAACCGGGAGCGGATCCGCGCCATGCGCCTCGAGCAGTATGTGAGCCGCTTCTTCGCAGACCCCGCGCGGCCCCGCTATCACTACGATCTGCACACAGCCATTCGCGGCTCGCGCCACGAGAAGTTTGCGGTCTACCCCTTCCCCCACGAGCGGCCCCACTGCAGGGAGCAGGTGCAGTTCCTCGGAGCTTGCGGGGTGCGCACCATACTGCTCTCCGGCGGGCCGACCACTACCTTCAGCTATTACAGCTCCCATCGCCACGGTGCCCACGCCTTCACGGTGGAGCTCGGCAAGGTGCGCCCCTTTGGCGAGAACGACATGACCCGCTTCCTCGAGGCGCGTCAGGCGTTGCAGGAGTTGGTGACCCAGGACGAGATGGCGCTGGAACCCTGGCGGGCGGATGACTTCACCCTGTTCGCCATCGATCGGGTGATCAACAAGCGCTCCGAGCAGTTCCGCTTCCTGTTTGCCAGCGACGTGGACAATTTTACCGAGTTTCCCCAGGGATTTGTGCTGGCGGAGGACGGGGATCAGCAGTACAGGGTAGAGAAACCGCGGGAGGCGGTGGTCTTCCCCAACGCCAACGTGGCCATCGGCCAGCGCACCATGTTGCTGGTGGTGCCGACCCGGTTATGGGAGTGATCTGAGCCCGATTCTGCCCGACGAAGTGGCGCCCCAGGCGGCCGCGGGGGCAGAACAGAGATTGGGAGTGATCCCGAAATCACCCTGACAGGGAGCCCGAACGGGCTCCCTTCTTCGTTCCTGCTCGCCGAAAATCTCATCTTCTTTCTGAAATTAAAGAAGTTTCTACTGGTCTAACCTGACGAAATCCCATTGCCACCAAGTTAACATGTTGTTTACATTTTGAGGGTCACCTCATGGTGGTGACGTTGACAACGGCAAGGAGCCAGTTATGACCCATGTCGACATCCCTTTCCTTCGTTACCTCGATGAGGAGGGGCGCCCGGTCGCGACACTGCCGACCTGGCTGGACAAGGCGACACTGCACACCTTCTACCGCAACATGGTGATGGTGCGCAGCTATGACAAGAAAGCGATAGCGCTGCAGCGAACCGGCAAACTCGGCACCTTTCCCTCTCACCTGGGGGCGGAAGCGGTGGGGATCGGGGTCGGGCTCGCCATGCGGCCAGAGGATGTCTACGTACCCTATTACCGGGACATGCCGACCCTCTATGTGAGAGGCGTGCCCATGGAGCAAAACCTGCAATATTGGGGTGGGGATGAGCGGGGCAGTGTTTTCTATAAACCAGATGGCGAATTATCGGAAGACTTGCCTATCTGCGTGCCCATCGCTACCCAGATCACCCATGCCGCCGGCATCGCCGCGGCCTTCAAGCTGCGCAATCAACCCAGGGTCGCCGTGGTCACCATAGGCGATGGGGGCACCTCCAAGGGGGACTTCCTCGAGGGGCTCAACTGCGCCGGCGTCTGGCACCTGCCCATGGTGATGATCATCAACAACAACCAGTGGGCCATCTCGGTGCCGCGCAAGCTGCAGACCAGCGCCCCCACTTTGGCCCAGAAGGGGATAGGGGCCGGGGTGCGCAGCCTGCAGGTCGACGGCAACGACGTGGTGGCCGTCTATGAGGCGACCCGCGCCGCCATGGAGCGGGCCCGCAGCGGCAAGGGGCCGACCCTGATCGAGGCGGTCAGCTACCGGCTCGGGGATCACACCACAGCTGATGATGCCACCCGCTATCGGGAATCCGCCGAGGTGGAAGCCGCCTGGGCCAAGGAGCCGGTCAAGCGGCTGCGCCAGTTCATGGCCGAGCAGGGTTGGTGGGACGAACAGCAGGAGCAGGCCTTGCTGGCGGAAGCCGCCCGTGAGGTCGAGCGCGCCGTCGCCGTCTACGAGGGCACGGCGCCCCAGGCGCCGGAAACCCTGCTCGATTACCAGTTCGCCGAGCTGCCGAAGGACTATCGCACCCAGCGTCAACGCATCATCGCCAAGGGGATGCAGTTGCAGGGCGGGGAGACACATCATGAGTGAAATTACGCTGCTTGAAGCAGTCAACCTGGCTCTGCATCACGAGATGGAGCGCGACCCGGACGTGGTGGTGCTCGGGGAGGACGTGGGGGTCAACGGCGGGGTGTTTCGCGCCACCGTGGGTCTGCGCGACAAGTTCGGTTTCAAGCGGGTGATAGACACCCCGCTCGCCGAGGGGCTGATCGCCGGCGTGGCGGTCGGCATGGCCACCCAGGGGCTCAAGCCCGTGGCCGAGTTCCAGTTCCAGGGTTTCATCTTCCCCGGCATAGAGCAGATCATCTGTCAGGCGGCACGTATGCGAAATCGCACCCGCGGCCGCCTCTCCTGCCCCCTGGTTTACCGCTCTCCCTATGGCGCCGGCATCCATTCGCCTGAGCACCACAGCGAGAGCGTGGAGGCGCTGTTCGCCCATATTCCCGGGTTGCGGGTGGTGATCCCATCGAGCCCCAAGCGGGCGTATGGCCTGTTGCTCTCCGCCATCCGCGACCCGGATCCCGTGATGTTCTTCGAGCCGGATCGCATCTACCGCTCCATGAAATCGGACGTGGTGGACGACGGTATCGGCCTGCCGCTCGACGTCTGTTTCACCCTGAGGCCCGGGCGGGATCTCACCATAGTCGCCTGGGGGGCCTGCATTCAGGAGGTGATGCGGGCCGCCGCCCAACTGGCGGAGCAGGACATTCAGTGCGAGGTGCTGGATCTTGCCACCATCAAGCCGCTGGACATGGAGAGCATCCTCAGCTCGGTGCGCAAGACAGGTCGGCTGCTGGTGGTGCACGAGGCCTGCGGCAGCTTCGGGGTCGGTGCCGAGATAGTGGCGCGGGTCACCGAGGAGGCGCTGACTTTCCTCAAGGCGCCGCCGAAACGCCTTACCGGGGTGGACGCCGCCGTGCCCTACTATCGCAACGAGGAGTATTACCTCATCACCGAGCAGGATATTGCGGATGCGGCTCACCAGCTGATGGAGAAGAATTGGCTATGACCTTGTACACAGATGGGCGGTTGAACGGCCGCGCAAACGACGGGCATGGAATTTTTCAACGTGCGGTGATTTCCCAGCGGATGGAGAACGGGTCATGAAATTTTTCAAATTACCGGATCTGGGCGAAGGATTGGCCGAGGCCGAGATAGTGGAATGGAAGGTGAGCGCCGGCGATACCGTGAGTGTCGATCAGGTGCTGTTGTCGGTAGAGACCGCCAAGGCGCTGGTGGACGTGCCCTCGCCGGTGGCCGGGGTCATCGCTCGTCTGTGCGGCCAGGAGGGGGACATCCTCCACATCGGCGCCCCCCTGGTGGAGTTTGAAGGGGGGGAAGATGATGGCACAGTGGTGGGCAAGGTGAGCGCCCATCAGCAGCACATCGAGGATCACTTCGTGGTCGGCGCCATGGCGCCCGGTGGCAGCCTGGTGCAGGCCATGCCCGCGGTGCGGTTGCTGGCGCAAAAACTCGGCCTCGACATCGACAAGATCCAGGGCAGCGGCAGTGCCGGCATGGTGATCGAGCAGGACGTGCAGTCGGCGTTCGAGGCGATGCTGGAGAGCGGCAACGAGTTCCTCAAGGGCTCTCGCCGTGCCATGGCCAAGGCGATGGAGCTGTCTCACAAGACGGTAGTGCCGGTCAGCCTCACCGACGAGGTAGACCTGCGTCACTGGCGCGCCGATGAAGACGTCACCGTGCGCCTCATCAAGGCCATCGGGGTGGCGTGCCGGGCCGAGCCTTCCATGAACGCCTGGTTTGACGGGGATACGCTGTCTAGACGCTTGTTCCAGGAGGTCAACGTGGCCATTGCGGTCGACTCCAAACACGGCCTCTATGTGCCCGTGATGGAGAACGTGGCCGAGCGGGAGCGGGCGGACATCCGCCAGGGGCTGGATCGGATGATCGCAGACGTGAAGGCGCGCGCCGTGCCGCGGGAGATGCTGCAGGGGGCGACCATCACCCTCACCAACTTCGGTGCCATCGCGGGCCGCTACGCCAGCCCAGTGGTCACGCCGCCCCAGGTGGCCATCGTCGGGGCGGGCAAGTTGTTCGAGAGGGTGGTGTTCATCCACGGGGAGGCGAGACCGGTTCGCGCGCTGCCCTTGTCGATGACCTTTGACCACCGCGCCTGCACCGGCGGCGAGGCGGCGCGCTTCCTCAAAGCCCTGGTCCAGGCACTGGAATCTGCCGATGTGTAAGCACTCGTACCCTGCCGCCGGCAGGGTACGAATTTGTTTGCGTAATCGACAAAGGGACGTATAATCTCAGGCAGCTTGAAAAGGCGATTGTTATGTCAATGAATACGATGTTTTACATCTTTTCCTGTTGTTCATAAGTAAATCCCGTTTTTGAGCTTTACCCGCTGAAAAGCATAAGTAATTATTTTGAATACAGGTTAAAGATATGTCCAACATGATCACCGGTACCGTTAAGTTTTTCAACGAAACCAAAGGTTTTGGCTTCATCCAGCAAGAAAACGGCCCGGACGTTTTCGTTCACTTCAGCGCCATCAGCGGTAACGGCTTCCGTACCCTGGCTGAAGGTCAGCGCGTACAGTTCTCTGTGACCCAAGGTCAGAAAGGCCCGCAGGCTGAGAACGTAACTGCTCTGTAATTCTTACAGAATTTAAGAAAGCCGCGTTACCTCTGGTACCGCGGCTTTTTGTTTATGGCATATTCTTGAACCATGTCTGAGTCGTGCCAATCACCATGATCCCATCCCTGCTGCTGACTGCCTCCCTGCTTGCTGCGACGCCTGCGCCCGATCCCGTGGCCGACAAGGCCGTGGCCGTGTGCCAGCAATTCGTGCAGGTTCGCCTGGGTAAGACGGCCCAGCCCGAGGAGGTCAAGGCTCGACCCGTGGCCAAGCGAGCGGGGGAGTGGCTGGTGGACGGCCAAGTAAAAGGACCCGAAGGTCCTTTGCTGTTTGCCTGTTTGTTGCGACACCAGAAGAGCTGGGAGTTGCTCAACTTCTCGCTCTGGGCGCCGCAGGAGCTCAATTCGGCTTGAGCGCCACCAACAAATGCTGGAGATGTTCGAGCATGGTCATGCCAAAGGGGGTCAGGTAGCCGCCGTCGACGGCACTGATCATGCCCTGGCTGTGCAGGCGCTCTGCCGCCAGGCTCAGCGCCGGGGAGAGATCGCTGCGCAGCTTGATCCCCTGGCTCATGTTGGCCGGATCAAAGCATGCCAGTATTTTCAGCTCATTCACAAAATCCTCGGAAACCTGGTCGATCCCACTCATGGATGCACTCCTTAACGCTAAAGATGTATGCAAACTAGCATTCCCGGTTTCACTTTAGTGGGCGCTGGCTCAAAGTATTGGGCTTTGTGAGGGCTGGCGTTGTGCAAGCGCTGCTTTTTTGGCCTGGGGCCCACAGGTGAACAGGGGCTGGGCCATCAAAGACCTCATCAAACATGGTAGACTAGCTTCTCTTCTGTTTTTCTGGCCCGGATGATCCGGCCTTTTTGCCCAAGGCGCCTCTCATGATCACTGTCACTCTGGTTTCTCTGCTGCACAGGCTCGGCCCGCGCTTCCCTCACTATTCCGCAGCGCTGCTGTTGCCGCTGGTCGAGGAGCATCGGGGGGATCTCTGGTTGCCCGCCATCAAGGGAGGCGAGATGACGGTCCTGGAACAACGTGGCAAGGGTGCCCAGTTGCTGGCCTCCCTCGCATCGGGTTGGTGTGACTTTGCGACCGGTCATGGTGGAGATACGCCGGAGCTCGATGCATTGGCGAGTTATGACGAGGAGATGCTGGATAACCTGCTGATGTACTGGAGCCATCCGGCCAAGATCAACAGCCCGATCACCGATAACCTGTTCGAGCTGCGCCGGGAGGTGGTGGACGAGGCCCATGGCGCCAAGCTGGCGGCCGCCTGGGAGCAGCAGCTGCAGGCGCGCTTCGAGCAGATCATGCAAGGGGCCAGGGCCGGGCGGGATCAGCTCTGCTTCGTGGAGGTGGAATCCGCCTACTGGCTGCGCCAGCGCCTGAGCGAAGCGGCCGAGATCACCCTCGTCACCCCGGCGTTGGGCTGAGGCTTTGTGGCGGCCCTGCATGCTCGGCTGGACAAGCCGACGGCAAGATGTGAACATGTCGCCCTTTATTGCATGAGAGACTTGACCGATGAGCTATGAACTTAGCGACACCGAGCGCAATGCCGCGCTGCAACTGAACGCCGATTACCGCTTCGATCACTTCATCAGCAAGCTGGTCGAGCACGAAGAGCTGTTTGTCCTGACCGACGAGCACGGCGTCATGATGTTGACCACTGACGATGAAGATTGCATCCCGGTCTGGCCGCATCCCGAATACGCCAAGGCCTGGGCCGAAGGGGAGTGGGCCGAGTGCAAACCGCAGTCCATCACCCTCAAGGTATGGCTGGAGCGCTGGATCGACGGCATGGCGGAAGACGAGCTGTGCGTCGCCGTGTTCCCGACCCCGGAGCAGGAAGGCATAGTGCTGGAGCCGGCCGACGTGGCCGATGCCATCGCCGAGAAGCAGGCCAAGCGCGGCTAAGTGCCTCGCCCCTGTCAACAAAAGACCCCGTCACCGAGCGGGGTCTTTTGTTTATTCAATAGGGCAATCCAGCGTTGCCCGGGCCCATTCCCGGAGAGGGCTCTCTGTTTATTGTACCGGCCAGCCTGCTCTTGCCCCGGGATCTCACATCCTGAGTGCGGGATCCCGGATTCGGGAGCGGATCATCCTCAGTGCTGCTGATAGCGGGTATCGACCAGGGTGACGGGGGGGAAGCCCTGGCCGCGCTTGATGGCGGCGAGCGTCTCCTGCTTGACCTTGTCATCTATCCAGAACAGGCCTCCGTAGCTGTAACCCGAGTTGGCGCCGTCCAGCGGCCAGTAGAGCAGATCGCTCTGGGGCGTTGCCGGCGCCTTGGGCAGCTTGATCCAGCGCCAGGCGCCGGCCCGGGTGTAGGGCACCTGATAGGCGGGCACGAAGCTCGCGAGCTCGAACAGCCGCTGCTGGATCTGGCGCGACAGCTCGGCCTTCCTGGCGAAGTCGAACGCCTTGTCGTACTGCTCCACCAGGGCTGAGATGGTATCGTCGTCGATATTCATGATGTTGTTGGTCTGGGGCTTGTTGGCGTTGACCTTGTGAAAATGTTCCCAGTAGGCGGGGTAGCGGCCGGTACTCCAGCCCATCCAGGCGCTCTGGTGCTTCTTCTCCAGCATGGACTTGAAGCCGGCGGAGGCGTCCATCAGGTTCAGCTCCAGATTGAGGCCCGCCTTCTTCGCCTCCTCCCGCAGCAGGGTCAGCCGCTGGGCATGCTCCGCCGTGGTGTAGGTGATGGTGAGGGAGAGAGTCTGTCCCTTGTCGTTTCGCAGCACGCCGTCCGGCCCAACCTTGGTGAAGCCTGCCTTGGCGAAGTACTCCCGCGCCAGCTTGGGATCGAAGGGGCGCGCCTTGAGATCGGTGTTGGTGAAGACTCCCTGGCCGGAGCCATAGGTGTTGAGGCGCTGGTAATCCCCCCGCAACAGGGTCGCTATCATCTTGTCGATGGCGAGGGAATACTGGATGCCGAGCCGCACGTTGAGATCCCTCAGCAGGGGATCGGCGGTGTTGAGGTAGAGCCCCATGGGGGATTGGGGGGTCTGAGTATAGAACCAGAGCCGCTCGATATAGCCCTTCTCGAACTCCACCGTCTTGCTCTTGTCGTGCCACCAGTTAGGCATGACGAGCCCGAAGGTGTCCAGCTCGCCGCGCAGGAAGTGCTGCCAGGCGATGTTCTGATCCCGCAGCACCTTGACCTCTATCCTGTCCGGATTGAAGCGGTGCTGGAAGTAGCGCTCGTCGTTGCCCCACCAATCCTTGACCCGCAGGAAGGTGACGGATTTGCCCTTCTTGACCTCGCCGATCCGATAGGCGCCGGTGACCGGCAACACCTTCCAGTTGTACTCCTTGACCCAGTTGGCGGTGAGCGCGATGGCGTGGCTCGGCTCGGGGGAGAAGGGGAGGGAGTCCAGCAGATCCTCCCGGCTCTTCTCGGTGCCGCTGGTGATGGAGAAGGTGTGGTCGTCGAACTTGGTCACATCGGCTATCTGGGTCGAGTAGTAGTTGTTGTACCAGGGGTCGTTGATCTCCTTGCTGCGCATCATCTTGAGGGTAAACAGCCAGTCGTCCGTGGTGACCGGCTGGCCGTCCGACCAGCGGGCCTTGGGGTTGATGCGAAAATAGAGGGTCTTGTTGTCGGCCCCGAACGCCCACTGGTTCGCCAGCATGGGCATGGGCTTGCCGGTGATCGGGTGGGTGGCGAGCAGGGGCAGGGTCCCCTCCCGGATGTAACCGGCGAAGCCGCCATTGGAGTCCGGCCCGTATTTGCGCAGGGTGAGGGGGAAGCTGGTCATGAAGTCGTGAAAGGTGCCCCCTCGCTGGGCGGCGGGATCTGCGTAGACGGGGTCTGTGTCGTTGCTCTCCCACACAAGGTCGGCCGGCAAGGCTGCGCACCAGCCGAAGGTGCTAAAGAGCAGCGGAATAGTGAGGGCTGTGAATCGTGAGATGTGCGAAAGCCGTGAAAGGGTCGGTGACGAGGGGTGCAGCATATCCTTGCTCTCCTGATGATAGGCGTCCTGCCGGCAACAAACGATAACAGGCCCCGAGGGGCCTGTTTCAATATGGAAAGTTTATCCGTGCGGGTCAATGGGTTGTCGCCTCAGTGATCGGTCTGTGGCTTGAACAGCCGCAGGCGCCCTCCCAGCAGGTGCACCACGAAGCCGAGCAGCACCAGGGCCGAGCCCAGCCATTGCAGCATGTTGGGGTGCTCGTCCAGCAAGAGGGCGGCGGTCACCATGCCGACACAGGGCACCAGCAGGGAGAGGGGAGCCACCTGGGCGACCGGGTAGCGCATCAGCAGCCGCCCCCAGAGGCCATAGCCGAGCCAGGTGGCGATAAACGACAGATAGATGACGCACAGGAGCCCCTGCCAGCTGAAGTGCAACAGGCTGTCTGCGATGCGCTCCGGCCCCTCGAACAACCAGGAGAGGGCGAGGAAGGGGAATATGGGCACCAGGCCGCCCCAGGCGATGAGGCTCGGCAAGGTGGTCTGGTAGCGCAGGCCGATCTGGCGATTGATGACGTTGCCAAGGCCCCAGCAGGCGGCGGCGCACAGGGTGAGCACGAAGCCGAGCAGGGTGAGGTTGCCCTCACCAAAGGCGGCGATGAGGTAGAGGCCGCCCCCGGCCAAGGGCAAGGCTACCCAGTGATGGGTCTGCCAGCGCTCCCCCAGCCAGATCATGGCGAACAGCAGGGTGAACAGCACCTGGGACTGCAGCACCAGAGAGGCCATGCCCGCCGGCATGCCGAACTTCATGGCGCTGAACAGGAAGGCGAACTGTCCCAGGCTGATGGCGCCCCCATAGGCCAGCAGCCAGCGCCAGGGCATGGCGGGCCTCGGCACCAGCAGGATGGCGGGGAACACCACCCCGATGAAACGGAGTGCTCCCAGCAGCAGGGGCGGTATCCCCTCCAGCCCCCACTTGATCACCACGAAGTTGAGTCCCCAACAGAGAATGACCAGAGCGGCCAGACACTTGTCCTTGGCTTGCATATACGTCCTTGTTCGCATGGCTTGGTATGAGAAGGCGTCGGACGGGCCGGCGCTCGGGCAGAGGCTCGAGCATAACCGCTAAGGGGTGATCGGCGTCAACCCGTGATGTGTAATGGGGAACCGGTCAGATGGCGGCTCAGGATTCAGGCCGCGACGCAGTGCAGGGTCACCCCGCGGGCTTCGAGGGCGCTGCGCATGGGGGCGGGCAGGGCGTCGTCGGTGACCAGCACGCCTATCTGGCCCGGGGCGCCGAGGGGGCTGGGATGGATGGCGCCAAACTTGCTGCTGTCGGTGATGACCACGTTGGTCACCCCCTTGGCCAGCACGCTGTTGACCACGTCGGCCCGCATCATGTCCCGGCCGGTGAAGCCCATCTCGGGGTGAAAGCCATCGACACCGATGAAGGCCTTGGAGAAGTGTACCTGCTCTATGCACAGACGGGTGAGGGGCCCCACCACGCTTTCGCTCTGCTGCTGGTAGAGGCCCCCCAGCAGCACGACCTGGGTCTGAGTGTCCTTGAGCAGGTGGGCGATGAAGCTGCTGATGGTGATGATGGTGACCCGCTTGTGCAGAGCCAGGTAGCGGGCCAGCAGGGCGTTGGCGCTGCCCCCCTCGATAAATACCGTCTCCCCGTCCTCCACCAACTGGGCGGCCCGTTCGGCGAGACGCTCCTTGAGGGGGTAGTTGATGTTCATGCGGGCGTCGGGATCGTCGCTGTCCAGCGCCATGGCGGAGCCGTGCACCCGTTTGAGCAGCCCCTGCCTCTCCAGGGCGGTGAGGTCGTTGCGCACCGTCACCTCGGACACGCCGGTCTGGGCGGCCAGCTCGGCCACGCTCATCTTGCGGGCCTGGTGGACCAGGGTGAGGATCTGTTGGCGGCGTAGGTTCATGGCTGTGGCTCGATGCGAACGATGAAAAGGCATGGCGGCCGTGGCCGCCATGAAGATACCCGTCAGAGACTGTGCTCGATGGGCGGGATGATAGCATCTTGTGCCGGCGGCGATAAGGCGGTGAAAAGCCTGTTGATTCGGTATTTTCACCGCCTCGTCCGCCCCTCAGAGGCTGTGCTCGGTACGGGCTATGATGTCGTCCTGGGCATCCGAGGAGAGGGCGGTGAAGAAGGCGGAGTAACCCGCCACCCGCACCACCAGATCCCGGTACTGATCCGGATGGGCCTTGGCCGCCAGCAGGGTCTCGCGAGAGACGATGTTGTACTGCACGTGCCAGCCCTTGTGTACCTCGAAGAAGGTGCGCAGCAGGCTCATCAGCTTGGCCTTGTCCCGCTCGTTTTCGAGGCTCGCCGGGCTCAGCTTCTGGTTGAGCAGCACGCCGCCGAGGATGGCCGCGGTGGGCAGCTTGCCCAGCGAATTGAACACCGCTGTGGGCCCCAGGCGATCGGAGCCGGAGGCCGGGCTCGCCCCCTCCGCCAGCGGTGTCTTGGCATGGCGCCCATCCGGGGTGGCCATGGTGGCCGCGCCGAAGGGCACGTTGGCGGAGATGGAGGAGGTGCCGGCATAGTAGGTGCCGCCGATGGGGCCTCGGCCGAAGCGGGTGTTGTGCAGCCCCCTGAGCTCATCGATGTAGCTCTGGTAGGCACGTACCAACAGCAGATCCACCTCGTCCTGATCGTTGCCGTACTTCGGTGCCGCATTGGCGAGGCGCTGGCGCAGTAGCTCGCCGGACAGCCCCGCGAAGTCCTGCTCCAAAGCTTCGGCCAGCACGGTCTGATCGATGACCCCCTGCTCGAACACCAGCTTCTTGATGGCCGCCAGGCTGTTGCCGAGGTTCGCTATCCCCACCTGCAGGCCGGAAACCCAGTCATAGACGGCGCCCCCCTGCTTGATGGTCTTGCCGCGCTCGATGCAGTCGTCCACCAATGCGCTGCAGAGGATGTCGTGGGCCTGGGCCTCCAGCACGCTGTCCACCACGCAGTCGATCTCGATGGACTTGCGGGTGAAGTAGCGCACCTGCTCGTCCCAGCGGGCCATCACCTCCTCGAAGGCGCCGAAAGAGCCGTCCCGCAGGGTTTCTGACTGGGGCAGAAACACCTTGCCCGTGGTGGTGTCCCGACCACCGTCCAGGGCCGCCAGCAGGATGCGGGCGAAGTTGATGAAGCTCATGCCGGTGCAGCGATAGCCCCACTTGCCGGGCACGGCGGTCTCGATGCAGCCGATGGCGGCGTAGTGGTGGGCATCTTCCACGCTTACCCCGAGCCTGATGAACTCGGGGATGACTATTTCGTCGTTGTTGAAGGCGGGCATGCCGAAGCCGCAGCGGATCACCTGGATGCAGGCGTCGAGGAAGTCCTCGCTCATGCCGGCATGGTAGCGCACAGAGAGGTTCGGCTGGGTGGATCTCAACTGGCCGCAGGACTCCAGGATGGTGTAGGAGAGGCCGTTGACCGCATCACTCGCCTCACCGTTACGCCAGCTCTGGCCCCCTATGGTGACGTTCTGGTACAGGGGGCTGCCGGCGGAGGCCTTGGAGTGGGTGCCGGAGCGGATCTTGTTCACCTCCAGCAGCTTCAGCCAGCAGGATTGCAGCAGCTCGATGGCGCGGGGGCGGGGCAGAGTCTCTTCCAGCTCTACCTCCCTGCGGTACCAGGGGTACAGATATTGATCCATGCGGCCAAACGACACCGAGTGTCCATTGGACTCGATCTGCAAAATGAGCTGGATGAAGTAACAGAGCTGCAGCGCCTGCCAGAAGGTTTCCGGCGGCTGGTGGGCGATATGGGCGCAGTTGGCGGCGATCTGCAGCAGCTCTTCGCGGCGCTCGGTGCGCGGCTCCTGCCGGGCCATCTCCCGGGCCAGGGCGGCGTAGCGCTCGATGTGAGCGCTGACCGCATCCAGGGTGATGGCAACCCCCTGCAGGAACTGCTCTTTTTGCAGATCGGCCCAGTCGGCGAGATCGAGCCGGCCGCGGCGCTCGCTCACGCGGGTCTGAAGGCCTTCTAGCCCCTTGCTGAGCAGCTCCTCGAAGTTGACCGCGAGGTGGGCATCCCCCGAGGTCATGTTGCCCTCGGCCTTGATGATGCCGCTCTCCAGCAGCGCTTTTTGCTCCTCGGTGAACATGCCAAAACAGCGATCCTGCACCGTCTGGCCGCGCCAGAAGGGGGTGAGGCCATGGATGACTTGCTTGTCTGCCTCGCTCACCGCAAAACCGGCGCCGGGCCGCTCGGCCAGCTCGTCTATCTCCTTCTCGATCCAGCCCACCGTGTATTCGGGGAAGAGCGGCGCGGCGCGCACTTGGCTCGCCTGGTTGCCGACGATGAGCTCGTCGTGCCTGATCCAGAGGGTGCGCTCGGCCAGGTGATGGGCCAGGGCCAGGGCGCGGCGCACCGGCAGCGGGCGGGCCAGATGGGACTGATAGGCCTCGGTGTAGTGGCGGGCGCGCTCGGTGCAGACCGGTGGCTGGACTATGTGGATCAGGCTCTCCTTGTGGGCGCGGATCCGGGGGCTCAGGGTATTCAAGTCGAGCTGGGTCATGATCTTATCCTCGGGTGACAGGGGTCAACCCCTGGCGTTGGGCGTGGGTGTGGGCGAAGTGAAGCAAATCCGGATCATCGAGGGGCCGGTCCGGCGCCTCGTAGGGCAAGTCCAGCAGGGCATATTTGCCCATGCCGAGGGTGTGATAGGGCAGGAAGTGGATCTCGGTCACCCCCTTCAGGCCGGCGGCGGCCTCTATGATGGCCTTGATGGAATCCTCATCCGCGTTGAAGCCGGGGATGAGGGGCACCCGGATCTGCAGGGGAATGCGCTGTTCGGCCAGGCGCCTGAGGTTGGCGAGCACGAGCGCCGCCTTGCCGCGGGTCCAGTCGAAGAAGCGCTGCTCGTCGACGTGTTTCAGATCCGCCAGCACTAGGTCGAGGTGGGGCAGGCTGGGTTCTATCTGCTGCCAGGGCACGTGCAGACAGGTCTCCACCGCGGTGTGCAGCCCCTCGGCCTTGCAGCGAGCCAGCAAGGTGGCGGCAAGCTCCGGCTGCATGAAGGGCTCACCGCCCGAGAGGGTTACCCCGCCGCCGCTGCGCTCGAAGAAGGGACGATCCCGCAGGATCTCGGTCATCAGCTCATCGAGAGAGGGCTCACGGCCGCAGACGGTCAGCGCCTCGCTCGGGCAGAGATCCCGCAGGGACAGCAGATGGTCCCGGGTCAGACGGGCGCGATCGATCTGCAGGGCCTCCTCCCGGCGGCTGATGGCAGTCGGGCAGGCGTTCTGGCAGAGGTCGCAACCGCTCAGGCAACGCCTGGGGTCGAACAGGAGCTCGGCTCTGGGGGAGCGGCTCTCCGGGTTCTGGCACCAGCGACAGGCCAGCGAACAACCCTTGAGGAACACCAGGGTGCGGATGCCGGGGCCATCGTGAGTGGAATAACGCTGCAGATCGAAAATCATGGGACCTCATCATGGTGCTCGGGGCTGCCGGTGGCACGCTGCGCTGACTGAAGGTGGCGAGCGATATTCGCTCAAATGCTATGTTCGATATTCTATTTGCTTTCGTTCGTAAGTTGATTTGATTTTGATCAAGTGTTCTCGGGATCGGTTGTCGCTAGAATGGGGCGGCTTGAACATCCCATTAAGGAGTCAGAGATGGAGCTTTATCTCGATACGGCCGATGTGGCCGCGGTACGTCGTTGGTCCAGGATCCTGCCGCTGGCGGGGGTCACCACCAATCCGTCCATCACGGCTGCCGGCGGCATGCCGCTGCCCGAGCTGCTGCCCGCCCTGCGGGAGGTGCTGGGACCCAAGGGGCGGCTGTTTGCCCAGGTGATGGCGAAAACCGAGACAGAGATGGTGCGCGAGGCGTTTTCCCTGCGTGATCTTGACCGGGATCTGGTGGTCAAGATCCCGGTGTGTGAAGAGGGGCTGGCGGCCATCAAGACCCTCTCGGCCAACGGCGTACCGACCCTGGGCACCGCTGTCTATACCCCGTTGCAGGGCGCGCTGGCGGCGCTGGCCGGCGCCCACTATGTGGCGCCCTATGTCAATCGGCTCGATGCCCAGGGGGGGGATGGCATCGCCACCGTGCAGGAGCTGCAGCAGCTGCTGGCGCTGCATGCACCGGGCAGCAAGGTGCTGGCCGCCTCCTTCCGTACCCCGCGCCAGGCGCTGGACTGTCTGCTGGCGGGTTGTCAGTCCATTACCCTGCCGCTGGATGTGGCCGAGCAGTTGCTGAGGGTGCCTGCGGTGGATGCGGCCCTAGTGAAGTTTGATGAGGATTGGCAGCGGGCCTTCGGTTAAGGCCGGGAAGGGGAGGGAATACTAGACTCTGGGGGAGGGCCCGGCATCCCGGGCCCCTTGGTCGGAGCTAACCCCATGAGCGATAACTCCCTGCTGCCTCACGGTGAAGACTTGCGCCGCGCTATACGCTGGCTGGGCGAGCACCATCAGCACGATCTGCGGGCCATCGAGGAGGCGAGCCTGCGTTTTGATCTGTCCCCCCTGGATGAGGAGTTTCTTATCCGCCATTGCCGTGAACAGGCCCCCGGCGCCCAGAGCCGCTAGACGAAGTGGGCCAGGCTGATGCCAAACTCCTTGGGGTCCACGGTGCACTCTATGGTCTCCTGCCCCCCGCTTCTGGCGAGATCCAGCCACTGCACCTCCAGGTAGTGGCGCTGGGCGGCGTGATAGATCACCTTGACCACCGGCTTGAGGGGCTCCTGGGGATTGCGCTGCATGACGATGGCGAGACGCTGGTTGGAGAGCTGTACCAGGGTACCGACCGGATAGACCCCCATGCACTTGATGAAACGGGTCACCAGCTCCCGGTCGAAGTGGTGATCCGCCCCTTTGAGCAGGATCCGGAACGCCTGGGTCGGCTGCATCCCCTGCTTGTAGACCCTGTCCGCCGTCACCGCGTCGTAGACATCGACGATGCCGCTCATGCGAGTGTAGAGGGAGAGCTGCTCCCCCTTCAGATGGCGGGGATAGCCGCTGCCGTCGAGCCGCTCGTGGTGGTTGGCGGCCACCTCCAGCATGGTGGGGGTGATGCCGGCGGTGGCGAGCAGGATGTCGTGGCTGTGCACCACGTGCTGGCGCATGATGCCGAACTCCTCATCGGTGAGCTTGCCTGGCTTGTTGAGCACCTCGTCCGGGGTCATGATCTTGCCCACGTCGTGCAGCAATCCCCCCAGGGTCAGCTCCTTGAGCACGCCGCGTTCCAGCCCGAGGTATCGGCCAAAGTTGGCCAGCAGGATGGCCACGTTCATGGAGTGCTCCATCAGGTAGGCATCCTTGGCCCGGATCCGGGCGAGGCAGAGCATGGCATCCCCGTGGCTGAACATGGTGTCCACCATCTCCTCGGCCACGGCGGCGAGGGGGGTGATGTCGATGGGCTCTCCCGCTTTGAGTTGCCGGATGAATTTGCCCTGCAGCTCCCGCGCCTCCTGATAGAGGCGGCGGATCTTGAGTTCGCGCCCCTCGCCGTTGGCAGGGCTGCCCGGCCGTTGGGGACCGGCGGTAGGGGCGGCGGGGTCGGGGGAGAGGATCTGGTCGATGCCCGCCAGCTTGCTGCGGGCGAGATCCACCCGCACCGTGCTGACGCCGCGGCGAACGAGAGAGGCTATCTGCTTGCGATCGGTGACCAGCCCCATCTGGGCGATCTCCATGGTGCCGGTCTGGCTGGTGATGGCGATGACATACATGCCGGGCTGTAACTGGCTGACGGGGATGACGGGATGAGGCGTGTTCGACTTCATACGACTTCCTGCGATTCTTATTATGCGTAACGTGGGCCCTCTCTCGGCAGTCTACCACCGGGCGGCGGTGGCGTCATGGCCGTAGGCGGCGAGCCGTCCGCCAGGGTGCCTGCCAGAGTGCGGCCATAGTGCTGGCGTTGCGGGGCCTGGCCGATATAATGACGCCCCTTTCATCATGGACTCCGAGGTTGTGCATGCGGCTCGATAAATTTATTTGCGATTGCTCCGATTTGACTCGCTCCCAGGCGGGCAAGCTGATCCGCCAGGGGGAGGTGATGGTGGACGGCATTCAGGTCAAGCAGCCGGCCTTTCATATCAACGAGCAGAGTCAGATCGAGTTCGACGGCGTCATGCTGACCCTGAGCCAGCAGAACCGCTACTTCATGCTGCACAAGCCGGAAGGCTATGTCTGCTCCAACGAAGACCCGGATCACCCCACCGTCTTCTTCCTGATGGACGAGCCCTCCATGGGCAAGCTGCACGTGGTGGGGCGTCTGGATCTCGACACCACAGGGCTGGTGCTGGTCACCGACGATGGCCAGTGGTCCCACCGCATCACCTCGCCACGCCACGAATGCGCCAAGACCTACCATGTCTGGCTGGCGGATCCGGTGAGCGAGGATGCCATCTCCCTGTTCGCCGACGGCGTTTATCTTCGCAACGAGAGCGACAAGACCAAGCCGGCCCAGCTCGAACTGCTCGGGGAGTGCGAGGCGCGCCTGACCATCCACGAGGGCAAGTATCACCAGGTGAAGCGGATGTTTGCCTCCATCGGCAACAAGGTGGTGGGGCTGCATCGGGAACGGATCGGCGCCCTGGCCCTGGATGACGACCTGGCAGAAGGGGAGTACCGCGAGCTGACCGCCGAGGAGATCGCTCAGTTCTAATCTCCCGACCCGGCAACGGATGTCCGATCCTGCCACGCAGTAACCGTCGTCGATGATGACGGGGCTAACGAAGCGGCAGGATGGAGGGGATGACGAGGAAGACCGCCGGGCGGGGGAAGCGCTTACCTTCCCCCGCCCGGACTCGTTGAGCGGGAAGAGGCCAAGGGGATCAGCTTCCCCCCATCCCCAGGACCAGGGCCGTGCCCAGGGTCGCCAGCAGGGCGCCCGCCCAGGCGGGCAGGGCGGGGCGAGTGCCCGAATGCCACCACAGCAGGGGCAGCAGGATGACGGGGGTGGTGGAGGAGAGGATGGCCACCATGCCCACATCCCCCTGGCGCAGGGCCACCAGGATGAGGGTCATGCCGAGGGCCATGGCGAGGAAGCCGTTGATCCCTATCATGCCGAGCACCCGCCGGTTGATGGGGTGGTGCGGCATGGCCAGCGGTACCCGCAACAGCCGCAGGGTGCAGTGCGCCAGCAGGGCGCTGCCCATGCGAACGCCGGAGGCGCTCACCGCATCCACCTCGCCGCCCATCATCACCGGCTTGGCGATGATGGCGCCCAGGCTCTGGCACAGGGCGGCCGTGAGCCCGAGGGCGATGCCGATGGCGAGGTGGCCGCGTACCTGCTCCCACTCGTTGTCCTGCGCGCCGCCGCGCCGCCCGAACAGAATGGCCAGCATGACCCCGGCCAGCACCAGCAAGGCCCCCACCAGCCGCCAGCCGCCGAGCTGCTCGCCAAACAGCCAGAGCCCGAGCAGGGCGGAGAAGAGCGCATGGCAGGAGAAGAGCAGGCCGCTGCGCCTCGGGCCCAGCCGGTTCATGCAGGCAAAGAGAGCAGTGTCACCGACGAAGATGCCGATGAGCCCGGACAAGGCAAGCAGGGGCAGGGCACTCTCGGTCAGGGTCTGCCAGCCGCCGGTGGTCAGGCTGGCGCCTCCCAGCATCAGGCTGACCAGGAACATCCGCCAGCGGCTGTAGGCGAAGGCCCCCAGATGACGGGCCGGTTTGACGGAAATCAGGGCGGCGACCGCCCATAAGCCGGCTGCGGCCAGCGCCAGCCACTCGTACCCCATAACATATCCCTGCATACATGGTCGAAAAGGCGTGCCAGGTCTTGGAGGCTCCCAGGCTGGCGGACATCGCAAAAAACTTCTGAAAAAAATAGCCCGAAAGACTCCATCTGCCGGGCAAGCCCGATACAATACGGGCCGTCTTCGGGGATAACAAGCGCGGCATCATGCATTCTTGTTCAAGGCGCGCCGCCGGCCTTCCCCCAATGTTGCAGTGAACAGAATTGAATGAGGTTGATGTCATGCTTTACCCCCTTGCCCCCAAACCCGCTCGCCGCTGGTTTCCCCCCTTTCTGCTTGGCCTGATACTGGCCTCCCCCTTGCAGGCGACCACGGTCGTGCAAGCCCCCGTGCTGGCGGACAGACAGACCCTGGTCAAGGGGAACGGGGCAGAGCCCGAGTCTCTGGATCCGGCCCACATCCGTTCAGGCTTTCCCGGGGAGGTGGTGCTGGTGGACCTGTTCGAGGGGCTGGTGAGCGAGGATGGGCAGGGCCGGATAGTGCCGGCCCAGGCCCAGCGCTGGGAGACCAGCGAGGATGGGCTGGTGTGGCGCTTCTTCCTGCGTCCCCAGCTCAAGTGGTCGAACGGCGACCCCCTCAAAGCCCAGGACTTCGTCTATGCCTGGCGGCGACTGCTGAGCCCGGCGCAAGGCTCCCCGTCCGCTGGCTTGCTGCTCGCCACCGGCATCAACAACGCCCAGTCCATCTATGCCGGCGCCCTGGATCTCAACGCCCTGGGGGTGGAGGCCGAGAGCGACCAGATCCTCAAGGTGACTCTGGAGCGGCCCGTGCCCTACTTCCTGCAACTCATCAGCCAGCGCCCCTTCGTGCCGGTGAACCAGCAGGTGATCGAGCAGTTCGGCAGGCAGTGGACCCAGCCCGGCAAGCTGGTGAGCAACGGGGCCTACAAGCTGGTGAACTGGGTGCCGAACGAGCGGATCGAGGCGGAGCGCAACGCCCAGTATTGGGACGATGCCCATACCCGCATCCAGCGGGTCACCTATCTGCCGCTGGCCTCCCAGCATGCGGAGCGACTGCGCTACGAGGCGGGGGAAATCCAGCTCACCAACAAGGTGGCGCTGGAGTATTACCAGAAGACCAGGGAGGCGACTCCTGAGCGGATCTGGGGGTTGCCCCTGCTCGGCACCTATCTCTACACCTTCAACCTGCGCCGCCCCGAGCTGCAGGATGTGCGGGTGCGTCAGGCGCTCGCCATGGCCATCGATCGCCGGCTGTTGACCGAGAAGGTGAGCGGCCAGGGGGAGCCGCCGGCCTGGTCCCTGCTGCCCGCCATGCCGGGTTATGAGGAGCTCGGTTCAGACTGGTCCACGCTGGATCAGCCGACTCGCCTCGCCAAGGCCACGGCCTTGCTGAACGCGGCGGGTTTCAACAGCGCCCACCCCCTCAAGCTGACCCTGACCTACAACACCTCGGAGAATCACAAGAAGCTGGCGTTGGCGGTGGCCGCCATGTGGAAGCCCCTGGGGGTGGAGGTGGCGCTTAACAACATGGAGTGGAACGCCTACCAGGTGGCGAAGGACAGCGGTGATTTCATGTTGGCCAGGTCATTCTTGTTTGGTGATTATGTCGAGCCCTCTTCCATGCTCGGCAGTTTCCGCTGTCAGGATCCCCAGAACGAGAGCGGCTATTGCAACCCCGCCTTCGATGCCCTGCTGCAACAGGCGGCGGACAGCCTGGATGGCAACGCCCGCAACGGCTTCTACCATCAGGCCGAGCGGCTGCTGATGGAGGAGATGCCCGCCATTCCCGTCTATCACTACAACCAGATGCGGTTGGTGGACCCCTCCCTGCACGGCCTGCCGAGCAGCAATCTCAAGGGATCCATCGCCACCAAGGATCTCTATTTCAGCCAGCCGTCGGTGGCACAGGAAGGGAGCGTACCATGAAGATAGCCATCATCTCCGACCTGCACGGCAGCCTGCCGGCGCTGGAGTCGACCCTGGCGCGGCTCGAGCCCTGGCAACCGGATCACTATCTGCTGCTCGGGGACTTGCTCAACCACGGTCCGCGCAATCCGGTACCCGAGGGCTATGCCCCGGCGGCGGTGGCCGAGCGGCTCAATCAGCTGGCGCCGAAGATCATGGCGGTGCGGGGCAACTGCGACTCCGAGGTGGATCAGATGTTGCTCGACTTCCCCATCACGGCGCCCTACAACCAGCTGCTGGTGGACGGGCGGCGCTGGTTCGTCAGCCACGGCCACCTCTATCAGCCTGAGGCGGTGCCCCTGCCGGCGGGCAGCCTGTTCATCAGCGGTCACACCCACCTGCCAGTGCTCAAACGGGAGGGAGAGTTGGTGCTGATGAATCCTGGGTCTGTCTGTTTCCCGCGGGGGGAGTGGGCGGCAAGTTATGGCCGTTACGAAGAGGGCATCCTGAGCATTCACGGCTGCGCCGATGGGGCAGAGCTGATGCGGCTGGCGTTGTAACGGTAAGAGGAAGAAAAGGGGCTATCAGGCCTTGATGCCGAGGGATCGCGTCCCCGAGCGGGTGTTGCCCTTGGCGTCATAGGTGAGGGAGCTGCTGTCTCTCAGCTTGCTGAGGAAGCTGGCCAGACGGCGGTTGGAGATGATGCTGAGTTCGAGCAGGCGGCCGTTGAGGTCGTTTTGCTCCTGACAGGCATCCAGCTTGCTTTGCAGGGCTTGCAACTGGGCGGGGAAGGCGCTGAGCTGCTGGCGCAGATCCGGCTGCTCGGCCAGGGTCTTGTCCAGGGCTTCGATGGCTGTCAGCAGTTGCTGCTTGCGCTCGGCCAGGGCCGGTAGGGCCAATGCCCTGTGCTGTTTGAGCAGGTCAAACTCCTCTGCCAGTACGCCTTGCATCTGGGAGAGGTTGTCGTCCTGGGTGCGGAGCAGCGAAGGCAGGTCCATCATCCGAGCCGTTTATCCAGATCCGCTTCGAAGCTGAACATCTTCTTGGCGACGGCTTCGCTATCGACCTTGTATTCACCGCTGGCGATGGCCTTCTTCAGGCTCTCGACGCGGCTCTCGTTGCCGGTCGAGACGGTGTTGAGGGTTTTGCTCATCTGTTGCAATTGCTGTGCCTCGCTGGTCAAGGAGACAGAGTCAGCCTTGACGGGGGTCGCGCGGCTGCCTTCGGCCGAAGTCGTAGACTTGTTGGCGGTGCTGGTTGCATTATTTTGCAGCCGGCTGTTAGCCAAGTTGTTGATATTGTTGATAGCCATAGGGTTACCTTCGTCTGCTTTGCTGTTCGCTTATCTGGTTATCGGTGACGGCGGTCAGAACTTTAGAAAAAAATATCGGATCATTAACAAAACAATCAGAACGTGACCACCACCGAGCCGACGGCATCGACCTTGCCTTGTACCTGCCTGCCCGAGCGGATGTTGACGAGCCTGATCATGTCTCCGAAGCTGCCATCTTGCAAGGCTCGGGCCATGGTTTTGATCTGCATGCTGCTGTTTTCGGCGCTCAGGGTGACCTGATCCCCTTTGCACACCACGCACACCTGGGTGAGGCGGATGGGCTGGCCCGGTTTGAGTTCGCGCTTGCTGCGCACCCCGATGAGGGGGGCGGGGTCGCTGAGATAGTCGCCGCGGATCAGGGTCTGATCCTGATAGGCCAGGGTCAGCATGCCCTCGCTCAGGATATCCCCCTTGGCCACGGGAGCCGAAACGGTGACATAGGGTTTCTGAATGCTGACCCGCACCGGCAGGTAGAGATCCCAGGGCTTGTCCCCCTCGCACTTGAGGTAGACGGTGGTGTTGCGGCGGATCTCTATCTTGCCGGGGAAGGAGATGGTCAGCGCCTCTTCGCAGCGGTTCAAGGGGAGGCGTTCATCGATGGATGCGGCGGTCACCTCGGCTTGGGCATCCAGGGGGATATCCAGCTGGCCGAGCACGAACTCCTGTGCCTGCTCTTGCAGGTATTGGGTGACCTCGGACGCCATGGCCTGAGAGAGGCCGCAAAAGGGCAGTAAGATGAGGAAAAGTCTACTAATCATTTTTGCTTGCCGGTCGATAAGCTGTTCACGTATACCACCGTAGTTAACTATGCTTGCTGCAGAATTCGGCAGCCCAGACAACAAGAGTCTGACGCACGCCAGCCTGTATGCGAAGACATATGCATGATTAATGCCAAGCGTTTTTAGGGAGTGTTTATGGCGGGTATTCTCGATTCGGTCAATCAACGTACCCAGCTAGTGGGGCAAAACCGGCTGGAGTTATTGTTGTTTCGTCTCAACGGACGTCAAAGATTTGGCATCAACGTCTTCAAGGTGCGCGAGGTGCTGCAGTGTCCTCCCCTGACCGTCATGCCCAAGCTGAACTCCTGCATCCGCGGGGTGGCTCACATCCGTGGCCAGACCATTTCGGTCATCGATCTCAGCATGGCGATGGGCAAGCGCCCCATCCAGGATCTCTCCAAGTGCTTCATCATCATCTCCGAGTACAACAGATCCATTCAGGGATTCCTGGTGCATTCGGTCGAGCGCATCATCAACATGAACTGGGAGTCCATCCTGCCACCTCCCAAGGGGGCCGGTCGCATCAACTACATGACGGCGGTGACAGAGGTGGACGGCGAGCTGGTGGAAATTCTGGACGTGGAGCGGATCCTGAACGAGATCTCGCCGGTCTCCACCGAGGTGAGCGCCGAGCTGGTGGATGCCAGCGTGGAGCGCAATCCCCACGGCCGTCCCGTGCTGGTGGCGGACGACTCTTCGGTGGCGCGCAAGCAGGTGCAGCGGGCGCTGGAGGCGATCGGCGTGCAGTGTGTGCTGGCCAAGGACGGGCGCGAGGCCCTCAACATGCTGCTGGAGATGGCCAAGCAGGGGCCCATCCTGGATCAGCTGGCCCTGGTCATCTCGGACATCGAGATGCCGGAGATGGACGGTTACACCTTCACCGCCGAGATCCGCAACAATCCCGCACTCAAGGATTTGCATGTTATTCTGCACACTTCCCTCAGTGGGGTGTTTAATCAGGCCATGGTTCAGAAGGTTGGTGCAAACAACTTCATCGCCAAGTTCCAGCCGGATGAGTTGGCCAAGGCCGTACAAGGCGCACTCTAATAAAGAAGAAAAAACTGCATGAAGACACTTTCGGACGACTTATACAAACAATTCAGCAATTTTCTGGCGCAACAGAGCGGGATCGTGCTGGGTGACAACAAACAGTATCTGGTCAAGAGCCGCCTGTCGCCCTTGATGACTCAGTTTGGTATCGAGAGTCTGTCTGAATTGGTGACCCGCTCCATGGGGATCCGGGAGCGGGAGCTGAAGATGGCCGTGGTGGACGCCATGACCACCAACGAGACCCTGTGGTTTCGCGATACCTATCCGTTTCAGTTATTGAGCGACAAGATTTTCCCCGAGCTGGGCAAGAGCGGCCGTCCCATCAAAATCTGGTCTGCCGCCTCCTCCTCCGGCCAGGAGCCCTATTCCATCGCCATGACGGCGCTGGAGCAGCAGGTCAAGCGGCCGGGTACCCTGCCAGGGGGCGTGCAGATCGTGGGCACCGACATCTCCAGCACCATGCTGAACCAGTGCAAGGAGGGGGTCTATGACAGCCTGGCCCTGGCCCGAGGCCTCTCCCCCGAGCGCAAGCGGCTGTTCTTTGAGCCCTGCGGTGACAACAAGATGCGGGTGTCGGAGCGTGTCAGAAAATTGACCAGCTTCCGTCCCCTGAATCTGCTGGAGAGCTACAGCCTGCTCGGCAAGTTCGACATCATCTTCTGTCGCAACGTGCTCATCTACTTCGCCCCCGAGGTGAAGTCCAAGATCCTCAACCAGTTTGCCAGCAGCCTCAATCCTGGCGGCTATCTGATGCTGGGGGCCTCGGAGTCCCTGGCCGGCCTCACCGACAAGTTCGAGATGATCCGCTGCAATCCCGGCATCGTCTACAAAGTCAAATAACACCCTTCTAGTCCCTCTTTGGCACACCTCTTGCTAAACATTCGTGAAGCAGGAGGTGTGCTATGGCAATTTCATTCGACAAGGCATTCGGGGTTCACCAGTACACGCTGAGCGTTCGCGCCAAGCGTGCCGAGGTGCTATCCAGCAACATCGCCAACGCGGATACCCCGGGCTTCAAGGCCAGGGACATCGATTTCTCACAGGCGTTGCAACAAGCCCAGAGCCAGCAAGGGTTCGGTCTTGCCACCACCAGCGAGAAACACTTCGCCTTGCAGATGGATGCCCCGGGCACGACCCAGTACCGCAACCCCCTGCAACCGGATACCGGTGACGGCAATACCGTGGATGTGCAGGAGGAGCGCAGCGAGTTCCTGCGCAACAGCCTGGAGTACCAGGCCTCCCTCGAGTTCATGAACGGCAAGATAAGCGGCCTGCTCAAGGCGCTGAAAGGAGAACAGTAATGAGTTTGTTCAAGGTCTTTGACATTGCAGGCTCTGCCATGAGCGCGCAGTCCGTTCGCCTCAACACGGTGGCCAGCAACATGGCCAACGCCGACAGCGTCAGCTCCAGCGTGGAAAAAACTTACCATGCCAGGCGGCCAGTCTTTGCCGCCCAGCTGGATCAGGCCATGTCCGACAAGCAGGCCTCGGTCGGGGTGGATGTGAAGGGGATCGTCGAGAGCGATGCCCCCTTGCTCAAGGAGTACAACCCCAATCACCCCATGGCGGACAAGGACGGCTTCATCTTCAAGCCCAACGTCAACATGGTGGAAGAGATGGCGGACATGATCAACGCCTCCCGCAGCTACCAGACCAACGTCCAGGTCGCCGATGCAGCCAAGAAGATGCTGCAGCAGACCCTTGGCCTCGGCAAGTCCTGATAAGGGGGCGCACAGATGGCAGATACCTACGACAGCCTGCTGGGGGTCAACCGGACCACGAACCAGACCAGTACGGCCAACACCAGCACCCAGAAGAAGGAGCTGGATCAGGAGTCTTTCCTCAAGCTTCTGACCATGCAGCTCTCCTATCAGGATCCGTTCAAGCCGGTGGATAACGCCCAGATGTTGTCCCAGATGACATCCATGTCGACCTCCCAGGGGATCAGCAGCCTCTCCACCCAGATGGAGAGTCTCAACAGCTTGATGACCTCCAGCCAGGCGCTGCAGGCGTCGGCCCTGGTGGGCCAGAACGTGTTGATACCCTCCAATACCGGTTACCTGGAGAAGGGGGAGAACATCTCGGGTGTGATCGCCACCGGCGACGGCGCCAGCAACATCAAGGTGACGGTGAAGAATGAGAGCGGCCAAGTCATCAAGGAGTTCTCCCTCGAGGGAGACAAGAAGGGCAACGTGGCCTTCGAGTGGGATGGCAAGGACAAGGACGGCAACCTGGTCAAGAGCGGCAAATACAGTATCGAGGCGCACGGCACAGTGGATGGCAAGTCCGAGAGCATGCCGGCCCTCACCTACGCCAAGGTGGAGAGCGTGACCCTGGGTACCAGCTCCAACCCCAGCACCCTCAAACTCAAGGGACTGGGTGGCATCTATCTGACCGACGTATTGGAAATTGGCGGGACGACCGGCAAGTCGACCACGACCCCGGAACCGGCCCCTAACGCAGTGATCTAAGGAGATAAAGACATGTCATTCAACAATGCCCTCAGCGGCATCAATGCGGCTCAAAAAGACCTGAACGTCACCGCGAACAACATTGCCAACGTCAACACCACCGGCTTCAAGGAGTCCCGCGCCGAGTTTGCTGACGTCTATGCGAACTCCATCTTCGTCAACGCCAAGACCCAGGTGGGTAATGGTGTGGCGACCGGCGCCGTGGCCCAGCAGTTCCACCAGGGGGCGCTGCAATTTACCAACAACGCACTGGATCTCGCCATCCAGGGCAACGGTTTCTTCGTGACCTCTGATGGCTTGTCCAATCTGGATCGTACCTACACCCGCTCCGGCGCCTTCAAGCTGAACGAAAGCAGCTACATGGTGAGCAACTCCGGCGGCTACCTGCAGGGGTATGAGATCAACTCAGACGGCACCCCCAAGGCAGTCAGCATCAACGCCACCAAGCCCATCCAGATCCCGGACAGGGCCGGTGAGCCGGTACAGACCTCCAAGGTCGAGGCCGGTTTCAACTTGCCTTCTACGGCAAAGGCGCTGGCGGCGGGCAATGGAGCGGGGGATGCCTCCAAGTTTGATCCCAAGGATTCGAGCACCTACTCATCCTCCACCTCAGTGGTGGTCTACGACTCCCTGGGTGAGCCCCACACCATCACCCAGTACTTCGTGAAAGAAGCCGATCCGGCCGATCCGACCCAGGCGGCTGTGCCGACGGCCTGGCGCATGTACCTCTATCAGGGGGACAAGCCCATCGACGTCGCGGGTGGGGTTGCCACTACCATGGCGACCGGCGTCAGCCAGGCGCCTCTGAGTGCCCGCGTGACCTTCGATGCCTCCGGCAAGATGGTGACGCCGACCACGCCGGCCGTCATCAAGACCGAACAACTGGGGGCGGCGGGGGCCGGCATCATCACCAATGGTGCCGACGGCACCCAGGAGATCGAGCTCAAGCTGGGTACAGTCACCCAGTACGCCTCGCCCTTTGAAGTGAGCAAGCTGACCCAGGATGGATCCACCGTCGGTCGTCTGACCAAGGTCGAGATCGGGGCGGACGGCATCGTCTCCGCCACCTACAGCAACGCGACCACGGTCAAGGTGGCCATGGTGGCCATGGCCAAGTTTGCCAACTCCCAGGGGCTGACCCAGGTGGGGGACACCTCCTGGCGTCAGTCCATGCTCTCCGGTGACGCCCTGCCGGGCACCCCGAACTCCGGCACCTTCGGCTCCATCAAGTCCTCGGCCCTGGAGCAGTCCAACGTGGACCTGACCACTGAGCTGGTGGACCTCATCACCGCCCAGCGCAACTTCCAGGCGAACTCCCGCTCCCTGGAGGTGAACAGCTCCCTGCAGCAGAGCATCTTGCAGATCCGCTAATCTGCAGGCCGGTCATAAAGGGGCGCTTCGGCGCCCCTTGTCGTTCTCTTTATTCCTTGCCTTTTTCCTTGCCTGTCTAGCCACTCCCCTCACTTGGCATCCTACTTGCAGTTGTCCCCCGAGAGTCATCAGTTTGACGGAGGATCCCATGGATCACCTGCTTTATATCGCCATGTCCGGGGCCAAGGAGAACATGAACAGCCTGGCTGTGCGTGGCAACAATCTGGCCAACGCCAACACCATCGGCTTCAAGTCTGACTTCGAGCAGGCACGCAGCATGCAGGCGTTTGGCGAAGGGCTGCCCACGCGGGTGTTTGCCATGACGGAGAGTCCGGGTCAGAACCTGCAGCATGGCCTGCTGCAGACCACGGGTCGGGATCTTGACGTCGCCGTCGACGGTCCGGGCTGGATTGCGGTGCAGGATCCCAACGGCGGTGAGGCCTATACCCGTATGGGCAACCTGCAGCTGAACGAAGCCGGCAACCTGCAGACCTCCACCGGTCTCAACGTGGTGGATGACGGCGGTCAGCCAATCGTGCTGCCCCTGCCCATGGAGAAGATCGAGATCAACCGGGACGGCACCATCAGCGGTCGTCCGGAAGGGGCCGCCGCCAACCTGCCGGAGGATTTCCAGCGCATCAAGCTGGTCAATCCTCCCGCCGATGCGGTGGCTAAGGGGCAGGATGGCCTGTTCCGTCGCAAGGATGGCCAGACTGAACCGGCCTCCGCCAATGTCGGCCTGCTGGCGGGCTCGCTGGAAGGCAGCAACGTCAACGTGGTCGACGAGATGACCAACCTCATTCGCTTGCAACGTCAGTTCGAAACTCAGGTCAAGATCATGAAGACCGCCGAGGAGAATGACGAGGCCCAAACCCAGCTGCTGCGTATCAGCTAATCAAGGAGCATTAAATGAATCCTGCACTCTGGATCAGCAAGACCGGCCTCGATGCCCAGCAGACCAACATCTCGGTCACCTCGAACAACCTGGCGAACGCCAGCACGGTCGGTTACAAGAAGGCGCGCGCCATCTTCGAGGATCTGCTCTATCAGAACATCAACCAGCCGGGTGGTCGCTCCTCGGCGGATACCGAGCTGCCCTCCGGCCTGATGCTGGGGGCGGGGGCCAAGGTGGTCGCCACCCAGAAGAACCACAGTCAGGGCAACGTGCAGACCACGGACAACTCCCTGGATCTGATGATAAGCGGGCGCGGTTACTTCGAAATTCAGCTGCCGGATGGCAGCGCGGCCTATACCCGCAACGGCCAGTTCACCCTGAACGACGAGGGCACTATCGTCACCCCGGGCAACGGTTACCCGCTGCAGCCTGAGATCCAGATCCCCGAGAACGCCCAGAGCGTGACCGTGGGGGAGGATGGCCAGGTGTCGGTGCAGCTCAAGGGGGATGGCCAGTCCCAGGTGGTGGGCCAGATCAACACCACGGATTTCGTCAACCCCACCGGCCTGCAACCCATGGGGGAAAACCTCTTCCTCGAGACCCAGTCCAGCGGCGCGCCCATTCAGGGCACCGCCGGTGCGGACGGGCTCGGGGTCATCAAGCAGGGCATGCTGGAGACCTCCAACGTCAACGTGACCGAGGAGCTGGTGAACCTCATTCAAGCCCAGCGGGTCTATGAGATGAACTCCAAGGTCATCTCGGCGGTGGACTCCATGATGTCCTTCCTGACCCAGCGCACCTGATGTAGGAGACCCATGATGAAAGCCATATGGATGCTGAGCCTGCTGACGCTGGCAGGCTGTACCAGTACCCCCAACACCGCCAGGCCCGATGATCCCGAATTCGCCCCCGTCTACGGCGAATCCGAGCCCGTGTCGGTGCGCCCCACCGGCGCCATCTTCCAGCCCGAGCAGGTCAACGGCATCTATTCGGACATCAAGGCCCACAAGATCGGCGACATCATCACCATAGAGCTGGCGGAGTCCACCTCGGCGTCCAAGAAGGCCAATACCCAGAGCGGCAAGGACAACAGCTTTGACCTGTCACCCGTGAGCCTTGGCGGGGTGCCGGTGACGGCCAGCCCCTACAACCTGTCGGCCTCCGTGGATCAGAGCAGCGCCTTCAAGGGCCAGGCCAAGGCGGATCAGAGCAACAGCCTGCAGGGCAACATTTCGGTCAGCGTGGTCAAGGTCTTGCCGAACGGCAACCTGCTGGTGCGCGGCGAGAAGTGGATCATGCTCAACAACGGCAACGAATACATCCGCATCACCGGCCTGGTGCGCCCGGAGGACGTGAGCTCGGAAAACAGCGTCTCCTCCCAGCGGGTCGCCAACGCGCGCATCCACTACGGCGGTACCGGCGATCTGGCCAATACCCAGGAACAGGGCTGGCTCACCAGCTTCTTCAACGGCCCCTGGTGGCCCATCTAGCATTCAGGGCCCTGGTGGTCTTTTAGGAGCTCTCATGAATCGACTTCGTCTGCTCGCCTTGCTGTGCTGCTGCCTGCCGCTCGGGCTGGCGCACGCCTCCCGCATCAAGGATCTCACCTCGGTGGAAGGGGTGCGCAGCAACCAGCTGATCGGCTACGGCCTGGTGGTGGGCCTGCCCGGCACGGGGGAGAAGAACAACGCCTTCACCGAGCAGACCTTCAGGACCATGCTCAACAACTTTGGCATCAAGGTGCCGGACAACATCAAGCCGAAGATCAAGGACGTGGCGCCGGTGGCCATCCACGCGGATCTGCCCGCCTTCTCCAAGCCGGGTCAGACCATAGACGTCACCGTCTCCGCCATCGGTGAGGCCAAGAGCCTGCGGGGCGGCACCCTGCTGCAGACCTTCCTGAAGGGGCTGGACGGCCGTGTCTATGCGGTTGCCCAGGGCAGCCTGGTGGTGGGGGGCCTCGGGGCCGAGGGGGCGGATGGCTCCAAGGTGGTGGTCAACACCCCGACCGTGGGGCGCATCGCCAACGGTGCCACCGTGGAGCGGGAGGTACCCAACTCCTTCAGCCAGGGGGACACCATCACCTTCAACCTGAACCGGCCCGACTTCACCACGGCCAGGCGGGTGGCAGACGTGGTCAACGATCTGGTGGGGCCGAACACTGCACAGGCGCTGGATGCCACCTCCATCAAGGTGTTCGCGCCGCGGGATCCGGGCCAGCGGGTCTCCTATCTCTCCACCATAGAGAACCTGGAAGTGGATCCGGCGAGCGAAGCCGCCAAGATCATCGTCAACTCCCGTACCGGCACCATAGTCATCGGCAGCCAGGTCAAGCTGCGGCCGGCGGCCATCAGCCACGGGGGGCTGACGGTCACCATCGCCGAGAACCAGCAGGTCTCCCAGCCCAATCCGCTGGCGGGCGGCCAGACCGCCATCACCAACAACTCCACCATCAACGTGCAGCAGGAACCCGGACGTATGTTCAAACTCGACACCGGCGCGACCCTGGACGATCTGGTGCGGGCGGTGAATCAGGTGGGAGTGGCTCCCGGCGATCTGATGGCCATCCTGGAGGCCCTGCAGCAGGCGGGCGCCATCCAGGGTCAGCTGGTGATCCTGTAAATGGGTCGCTGGGGTGATGAGGGGATGATGGGCCTCGCCGCTGGGCGGGCGGCCATCCGGTCGGTGTTGGGCGGCAAGGGCTTGCCACGGGCGGCAAAGAGGTAGGTTATGGCAGAGTTCGACACCCAGAGCGGGATCAACCTTGGCATGGTGCAGGACGTCCAGAATCTGGACAAGCTGCGCCGTATGAGCCAGAGCAAGGAAGGCAAGGGGGAGGCGCTGATGGCGGCGGCCCGCCAGTTCGAGTCCATCTTTACCCAGACCCTGTTCAAGGGGATGCGCCAGGCCAACTCCGTGCTGACGGAAGGCAACCCCATGAACAGCAGCTACACCCAGTTCTACGAGGGGATGCTGGACGAGCAGCGGGTGGCCGACATGTCGAGCAAGGGGGGGATTGGCATCGCCGAGATGGTGGCCAAGCAGCTGGCCCCCGAGCAGAAGACCTTCACTCACAACGACGGCCGGGTGCTCAGGCTGCCGGAGCGTACCGAGCGGGTCTACAAACCCTACCAGCCCCCTACCTCGGCGCCGAACGATCTGATAGCCGCCTCAAAAGTTGGCAAAGATTTTGCTGATAACGAGATGGGAGGGAGCCAATCGACGGCCAGCTCTCACCGTCGTCGCGCTATTCCCCCCATGGGACCGGCGCAAGGCATACAGGCCGTGCATCGTGACCGGGTCCTGGACAAGACGGCGCTGGTGTTCGACAGCCCGGAAGAGTTCGTCGAGAGGCTGATGCCGCTCGCCAAGAAGGCGGCGGACAAGCTGGGGCTGAGCCCGGCGGTACTGGTGGCCCAGGCGGCGCTGGAGAGCGGCTGGGGCAAGCGGGTCATCAAGGACGGGGAGGGACAGATAACCCACAACCTGTTTGGCATCAAGGCCGATCCCCGCTGGGAGGGGCCCAAGGCGGTGGTGAGTACCCTGGAGTATGAGCAAGGGGTGGCCTCTCGCCAGAAGGCGGCGTTTCGCTCCTACGAGTCGTTCGAGGAGAGCTTCAACGACTACGTGGACTTCCTCACCTCCGGCTCCCGTTACAAGGGGGCGCTGGCCAAGGTGGACAGTCCGGATCGCTACTTCGAGGCACTGCAGCAGGCCGGTTATGCCACTGATCCCCAATACGCCAGCAAACTGAAACAGGTCTTGCGCAGTGACGCCATCGCCGGCTACTCCGCAAGCAGCAACACAGAGATGGAGTTGTAAGCTATGGCAAGCGATCTGCTTGGAATTGGAACCTCGGGTGTGATGGCCCAGCAGCGGTTGCTGCAGACCACCAGTAACAACATCGTCAACGTCAATAGCCAGGGCTATGTACGTGAGCGCACCCTGGTGTACACCAATTCCGTCGGATTGGGGACGGGGGACATGGTGACCCAGCGGGTCATCAACAGCTATGCCCAGGGGGAGGTGCGCCGCGATACCTCCGCCTACCACGCCTCCGGCAATCGCTACGACCAGCTATTCCAGCTCGACAGCCTGCTCGGCGACAGCAGCAACAGCGTGGGCACCACCATCACCTCCTATTTCAAGGCATTCCACACCGCCAACGAGTCGCCGGCCGAGATCGGCGGTCGCAAGACCACGCTTAGCGAGCTGAACGGCATGGTAAACAGGTACCACACCCTCTCCGCCCAGCTCGACAAGCAGTCCGACACCATCAACGCCACCATCAGCGACGAGACCGACAGGGTCAACAGCCTGCTCAACAGTATCAACGATCTGAACCAGGCCATCATCCGTACCCAGGGGACGCCGGAAGAGAGCCTGATGCTGTTCGATCAGCGGGACGAGGCGGTGCGCCAGCTCTCCGAGAAGATGGAGATCCGCACCGTGACCCAGCCCAACGGCAGCATGCTGGTGAACATGAGCACGGGTCACTCCCTGGTGCTGGACGGCGGGGTGGCACAGTTCAAGGTGGTCGCGGGCAACCCGGACTCCCGGGACTCGACCCTGCAGCTCACCCTCGGCAACAACAAGGCCGATGTCAACGACAAGGACATAGGTGGCGGCATCGGCGGCCTCTTCGCCGCCCGTCGGGATCTGGAGCCCACCAAGCGGGAGCTGGGGCAGCTGGCTGCCGCCATGGCGGATGCCATGAACCAGCAAAACCGCCTGGGGATGGATCTGGACAACGAGATTGGCGGGGATCTCTTCTCCCTCAAGCCCAGCCAGGGGCTGCCCTATGGCAGCAACACCGGCAGCGGCGCCGCCAGCGTCAGCTTCGTACCCGGCAAGGGCACCGAGGTGACCACCTTCGATTACGAGGTGCAGTTCAGCAGCGCCACCGGCTATGAGATCTTCTCCATCGATGGCAGCGGCAACCGTACCTCCCTCATGACGGGTACCACGCCGCCCGCCAAGGTGGGCGTGGCGGGGCATGGCATCGAGATCGATCTCTCCGGTACCCCGGCCGCCGGCGACAAGATACTGCTGCAGCCGACCAAGCATGCCGCCGCAGGACTCGAAGCCGCCATCACTCGCCCGGAGGATATCGCGCTGGCTTCCCCCATCAAGGCGGATAAGAACGCTCAGAACATCGGCTCTGGCGAGATAAAGATGACAGGTGTCTACAACACGGGCACAGGCTCGGGTTTTGGTACCAACAGCCTGGATCCCGCGGCGCCTCAGGTAGTGAAGATAGACAACAGCGGCAACTACGAAGTCTATGCGGCGGATGGCACCACCCTCATCGGGGTGGCGCCGGCCTCCAGCAAGGGGCAGAACCTGATGGCCGCCCTCGAGAGCCCGCTGGGAGGCCCCAAGGTCTATGCCGATCCCAAGACGGCGCCGGGGTATGACTTCAGCATTACCGGCAAGGTGGAGGCGAAAGACAGCTTCACCCTGAGTTACAACAAGAATGGTTTTGCCGACAACGCCAACGGTCTGGCCCTGGCGGAGCTGCAGAACAAGGAGCTGGTGCGCAAGAACAACAACGCCGCCACCAGCAACGACAAGATGACCTTCAACGACGCCTACAGCGCCCTGGTGACAGGGGTGGGCAACAAGACCAGCCAGGCCAAGACACTGCTGCAGGCCAACGAGGCCAAGCTGACCCAGAGCACCGGCATCTACGAGAGCGTCTCCGGGGTTAACCTGGAGGAGGAGGCGGCCAACCTCATCCGCTTCCAGCAGTCCTATGCCGCCTCGGCCCAGATAGTCAACACGGCAAAGACCATCTTCGACACCCTGCTCTCCTCCGTGAGGTAACCCATGCGCATCACCACCAACATGATCTACGATCGCAATCTGGCCACCATGAGCAAGGTCAGCGAGCGCCAGAACACGGCTTACAACCAGCTGATGACAGGGGACAAGTTCACCCGGGCGGGGGAGGACCCCTCCGGTATGAGCCAGAAGCTGGCCCTGACCAAGGAGATAGATCTCTTCAAGCAGTACGGCGTCAACGGCAGCCTGCTGGAGAACAGCCTGGGTCACGCGGATACTGTGCTGACCTCCATCAACAACGCCATGCTCAGTGCCAAGACCCTGATCCAGAAGGCGAACAGCTCGGCCATGGGCTCCGAGGAGCGCAACGCCATCGCGAGCGAGCTGGAGGGGCTGCAAAAGCAGATGTTCGACCTGATGAACAGCAAGAACTCCCAGGGGGAGTTTATCTTCGGCGGCAACCAGAGCAAGACCCAGCCCTTCGTCAAGGATGCGAGCGGCAACTATGTGTTCCAGGGGGACACGGGTCAGCGCAGCATCCAGGTCTCTCCGACTGTGCAGATCCCGGCCAACGACTCGGGGTTCGATCTGTTCGAGATGGTGGCGACCCGGCGCACCGCCAGTGCCACCAGCGCCAACATCAAGGTGGGGGTGGGGGATCAGGGCAACTTCGAGAGCTTCTATCGCAACAACTACGACTCGTCGCTGGCCAGCAACAGCTTCACGGTGAGTACCCTGGCGGGGCCGCCGGCCAGCTACGAGATCAAGGATGCTGGCGGCACAGTGATGCAAAGCGGCGACTACAGCGCGGGCAACAAGATCTCGTTCAACGGGTTGGAGCTCACCTTAGACCTGCCCGCTGGCGGAGCGGATCAGACCTTCGCCCTCGATGCCCCCAAGAACGACAACGTGCTCAACGGCATGTCCGACTTCATCTCAGCCCTGCGCGACCCCAACATCTCGGCGGATGACTTCCAGCTGGCGGTGGCCGATGCCACCACCCACATGAGCAATGCCAGGACTCAGGTCGATCGGGGGCAGGGGGATCTGGGCAGCCGGCTCAACAGCCTGGAGCAGGTGATGAGCTCGAACGATGGCCTCAGCACCCTGAATCAGCAGGCGAGGGCCAAGGTCTCGGAGGCGGACATGTATGAAGTGATCGCGACCCTCTCCAAGGAAGACGCGGCCATGAGCGCCTCCCAGCTCGCATTCAGCAAGATAAGCCGGCTGACCCTGTTCGACTATATCCGCTGATGCCTGTCCATTGACCGTTGCGCTCCCCTGCGGGGGAGCCTCGCTCACCGCTGCGTCATCTTTTCCATCGTGTTTCCATCTTATCTGCCCTGCTTCCCGCCATTTGTAACAACCCATTGCTGAGTGACCGTTTGGCTTGACTCGGGCCGGCGCCTCGCCGATGATGCCGCCCGCATGGCCCAAGGCCCTGCCTATTTCGCAGCATCTCGTTAGGCGAGGCTCCTGCATAAACACAGGCCACTGATCTCACGACGTCCAGAGACGCCCAAGATCAGGACAGTTTTCATCGGATTAAGGTGTTAACCCAAGTGGCTTCCGGCATGCCGGATACGTTATGCAGTGCTAAAGCTGGTACGTGGGGATGAATACACGCCGGACGGCGTCATTTCCTGCCTGTTACTCGTCAATCAAATTGCTGTTTTCTTGCAAACGGCGGCCGTATCGGCTGCTTCCGGGCCTGACCCGGAATCACATGAGGACATCTGTGATGAAGAAAACACACACCCTGCTCAACCGTCATCAACTGCTCGATCTCCCCGCCCTGCAGGGCTGGCTTGCCCGCAACCTGGATCCGGTGCAGCGGGCCGACCAACTGCTGACCCTGCGTCCGGAAGAGCTCAACTGTATCTTCGATACCCTGCCCATACCCAAGGGAGCCGAGCTGCTCGTCTCCCTGCCACCGGACTGTGCCGGTCGCCTCCTGTTGCGGCTGCATGCCAGCATAGTCGGCGTGCTGCAGGGGGCCATGCCGCGGCGCGAGCTGCTGGGGATGTTGCGCAAGCTCAATGACAGCGATCGCAACACCTTGCTCTCCCGCTTCCCCGAGTCGGTGCAGTCGGGCCTCTATGCTCTGCTGAACTGGCCGAGTGAATCGGTGGGGGCCAACATGCGCCACGAGTTTCTCTCCATCCACGAGGGGGAGACGGTCGACAACGCCAAGCAGCTGATCCACGACGCCTGGGACAAGGGCCAGCTGTTCCAGCAGCTGTACGTGGTCAACGGCGATCAGCGTCTGCTCGGCAGCCTCTCCCTCAAGTCCTTGCTCATCGCCGATCCCCTGCGACCGGTGAGCGAGCTGATGGACAGAGAGGCGGTGCGCATCAACGCCCGGGCGGATCAGGAGCTGGCGGCCCGTCTGCTCATCGATCGCGACATCTCGACCCTGCCGGTGGAGGAGCAGGGCAGGCTGGTGGGGGTCTTCCACGTGGACGATGCCGCCGACATCCTGGAGCTCGAATCCACCGAGGATGCCGAGCTGCAAGGGGGCTCATCGCCGCTGGATATCCCCTATCTGCAGGCAACGCCTTGGCAGCTGTGGCGCAAGCGGGTGGGCTGGCTGCTGATCCTGTTCGTGGCCGAAGCCTACACAGGCACCGTGCTGCGGGCCTTCGAGGAGCAGCTGGAGGCGGCCATCGCCCTGGCCTTCTTCATTCCGCTGCTCATCGGCACCGGCGGTAACAGCGGCACCCAGATCACCACCACGATCGTGCGTGCCATGGCGGTGGGGGAGGTGAGCATGAAGAACCTGGGCACTGTGCTCAAGAAGGAGCTCTCCACCGGTCTGCTCATCTCGGTGGCCATCGCGCTGGCGGCCTGGGTACGGGCCTGGAGCTTGGGGGTGGGCCCGGAGATCGGCATGGTCGTGACCCTGACCATCATCGCCATCGTGCTCTGGAGCGCCACCGTTGCCTCCGTGATCCCCATGGTGCTACGCCGCTTCAAGATAGATCCGGCCGTGGTCTCTGCCCCCTTCATCTCCACCCTGGTGGATGGCACAGGCCTCATCATCTACTTCGAAATAGCCAAGTTGCTGCTGCCGGAGTTGCACTGAGCAGACAATAAACCCGCGATAAACAAAGAGGCAGCCAATGGGCTGCCTCTTTTGCATGGGGAAATCGAACCTAGCTCAGTTGAAACAGCAGGGGCCAGCCCTGCTCCTGGCAATAGCGGTGCTCTTTTTCCAGGTTCTGCATCAGCAGGCGGTTGTCTTCACACCACTCGGTCGGCAAGGTGACCACCAGCTGATCCCCGGCCGCCAGCACATTGAGCGGCGGCAGCAAATTGTCCTGGCGCCTGTGATGGGCCGCCACCGCGAGGCGCAGGATGCGGATGCAGCGCAGCACCGTCTGCTCGTCATGGTTGGGCAGGGCGGGCAGCTCCGAGAGCTTGAGCCCCTTACGCTGGAAGCGCACCAGGGCTGCGAGCAGGGCCTGATCGTCCTGGTTGAAACCGGGCAGGTCGGTGTTTTGCAATATGTAGGCGGAGTGTTTGTGGATGCCGCTGTAGTTGATGGCAAGGCCAATCTCGTGCAGCCGCGCCGCCCAGCCGAGGATGGCGCGGTAGGGCTCGATGGGCATCTGCCAGGGATCGCTCAGGGCATCAAACAATGAGAGCACGCTCTGCTCGACCCGGGCCGCCTGACGCTTGTCGATGCGGTAGTGGCTGATGAGGGCAAGGGCGGTGCGCTCGCGGATGTCGTGGTGCTGCAGCCGCTCCTCGAACTCGTACAGCAGGCCTTCGCGCAGGGCGCCGTCGGAATACTCCATCCGCTCGATGGGCAGGGAGGTGAAGAGCCCGAGCAGGATGGCGACCGCGGCGGCGAACACCCCCTGGCGCTCTTCGGTCAGACCCACAAGTTTGAGCTGATCGACCTTCTTGTGCTTGAGCATCTCGGCCTTGAGGCGCTCCAGCCCCGCCAGCGTGATGCTGCCATCGGTCCACTCTTCCCCCTGCAAGACGTCGCGCACGGTGCGAATGGAGCCGGAGCTGCCGAGACAGCTCTGCCAACCGAGCTTGCGGTACTGGTTGACGATGGGGGCGAGCTGATGTTGAGCCTCCAACACGGCGTTGTTGAAGGCTTTCTCGCTCAGCTTGCCGTTGGCAAAGAAGCTCTGGGTGAAGCTGACGCAACCCATCTTGCGGCTGGTGAGGGCCTTGTGTTCGAACCCCTCGCCGATAATGAGCTCGGTGCTGCCACCGCCTATGTCCACCACCAGCACCTGACCTTCGATATGCTGGGTGTGCGCCACCCCCTGATAAATGAGGCGGGCCTCTTCCTGGCCGCTGATGATCTCGACCGGGTGATTGAGCACCTGGGCCGCCTCGCGCACGAACTCACGGGCGTTGCTGGCGCGGCGCAGGGTGTAGGTGCCGGCGATGCGGATCTGATCCGGCTTGATGTTGGTGAGGCGCTCGGCGAACAGGCCAAGGCAGTCGAGGCCGCGGGCCATGGCCTCCTCGGACATGCGGCGCTGCTCGTCCATCCCCTCCGCCAGCCGGACCCGCTCCTTGATGCGATCGACGATCTGCATCCGCCCCTCGGCGAGGCGGGCTATGACCATGTGGAAGCTGTTCGAGCCCAGGTCGACAGCGGCGTACAGACTATTGTCCATGGTTTGACTCTATGCGTTTGAGATAATCGTAAATCGCGACCTGAGAACGAACCTTGCGGCGGTTGCCCCGCTTCACGTATTCGTTGCTCTGATCCGCATCGATGACCCTTGCCTTGCAGGTGTCGCTCAGCTGCAACTGGAGTATGTCCAGGATGCGCTGCTTGAGGCGCTCGTCGTAGATGGGGGTGCCCACCTCGATCCGGCCGTCGATGTTGCGGCTCATCCAGTCGGCGCTGGAGATGAACAGCTGGGGGTTGCCCTTGTTGTGGAACACCATGACCCGCGGGTGCTCGAGGAAGCGGTCTATGATGCTGATGACCTGGATGTTCTCGCTCAGGCCCGGCACCCCTGGGCGCAGGGCGCACATGCCGCGGATGATCATCTGGATGGGCACCCCCGCCTGACCGGCCGCGTAGAGCCGGTTGATGAGATCCCTGTCCACCAGATTGTTGATCTTGAGGGTGATGCCGCTCGGTTGCCCCGCCTTGGCGTTGGCCAGCTCGTTGTCGATCAGGCGATAGAGCTGACGGCGGCTGTTGATGGGAGAGACCAGCAGGTGGTTGAACTTGTAGCGCCTATAGGGGTACTCGATGTATTCGAACACTCCCTCCACCTCGGCAGTGATGTCCGGATGGCGGGTCAGCAGGGAGAAGTCGGTGTAGATCTTCGCCGTCTTCTCATTGAAGTTGCCGGTGCCTATATGGGCGTAGCGCACCGCCTCGCCGTGCTCGTGGCGGGTGATGAGGCAGAGCTTGGAGTGGATCTTAAGGCTCGGCACCCCGAACACCACCTTGACTCCCGCATCCGTGAGTATGTTGGCCCAGTCGATGTTGGCCGCCTCGTCGAAGCGGGCGCGCAGCTCCACCACGACCGTCACCTTCTTGCCGTTGTTGGCGGCGTCGATGAGGGAGTGAATGATGCGCGACTTCTTGGCGACCCGGTAAATATTGATGCGAATGGCGCTCACCATGGGATCGAACGCCGCCTGGCGCACCAGCTCAGTGAAGTGATGGAACTTGTGGTAGGGGTAATAGAGCAGTATGTCCTGCTTGGCGATGGCGTCGAAGGCGTTGACGAAGCCGTCGAAGTCGCGGCAATCCAGGGCCGGCAGCTTGGGGTTTTCCAGATAGTCCCGACCCACGTTGGGGAAGCCGATGAAATCCTTGAAGTTGTGATAACGGCCGCCGGGCATGATGGCGTCGTAGGAGCTTATCTGCAGCTTGAGTTTCAGGAAGCTTATCATGGCGGCGGGCATCTCCCGCTCGTAGACGAAGCGCACCGGCATGGCGGTGAGGCGTTGCTTCAAGCCATCACTCATCTTGTCCACCAGACTCAAGTCCAGCTGGTCGGAGAGATCGTACTCCGCGTCCCGGGTCAGCTTGACCGCATAGGCCGCGATCTCGTCGTAGTCGAAGAAGCCCTTGAAGATCTCGTCCAGACAGAAGCGGATGACGTTGTCCAATATGATGATCTGCTTCTTGCGGCGGGTGCCCTCCGGCGGCAGCTGGAAGAAGCGGGGCAGATCGTCGGTGGGGACCTCCACCAGGGCGTACTGGATCACCTGGCCGGCCTTCTTCATCTCGACGGCGAGGTAGGTGTGCTCGTCCTTCAGGAACTTGACCGGGTTCACTTCCTTGTTCAGCAGGATGGGAATGATGTGGCGCAGCACCTTCTCCTTGAAGAAGACCCGCAGCCACTGCTGGATGGCGTCGGAGAGCTGGTTCTCGTTGACCAGGAAGATGTTGTGGCGGGCGAGGGCGATCAGCAGATCCTTGTAGGTGTTGTCGAACGCCTCCCCAAGGGCCATCACCTTCTGCTGGATGGCGCGCAGCAATACCTTGGCCTCGTCGTCACCGCCGTGCACCTCGTTGATGAGGATGCGGCGCTTGACGTCCGAGACCCTTACCTTGAAAAACTCGTCCTGATTGGAGGAGAAGATCCCGAGGAAGCGGACCCGCTCGATGAGGGGGACCGTCTTGTCCATCGCCTCTTGTAACACCCGTTCATTGAATGAGAGCCAACTCAGCTCTTTCTCTTCATACTGCTTGTCGGTGCTCATATGTGCCTCTGTGATCAGCTTGCGTCTGGGCGGCAGTTATGGGGTCAAACCATGACAAATTTATGACAGCCAGCGCTATTCGGTGAGGTCTTGATCGATATCGACCACCAGATCATCGGAGAGGGACTCCAGCGCACTGATGAGGGCATCCAGCTCGAGCTGGGGGGGCAGGGCCACCAGGGCATGGGCATAGAAGAGGGGGGCGCCGGAGTGGGGCGCAGGCTCGCAGCCCGTGGTGAGATCGGCCACGTTGATGTTGAGCTGGCGCAAGATGCTGGCCACCTCGTGGACTATGCCGGCCCTGTCGTTGCCGGTGACGCTCAGCATCACCTGGCGGGCGGGTTCCGGGCTGAGCTGGCCTTCGGCGAAGCTGACGGTGAGGCCGGGCAGCATCACCAGCGCTTCGCACAGGCTGCGATAGTGCTCATCGGGGACGCTGACGTGCAAGATGCCGGCAAATTGTCCGGCCAGCTCGCTCATGGAACTGGCCAGCCAGTTCCCTTGCTCATGGCTGATGGTATTGGCCAGGCTCTCGACGATACCCGGCTTGTCTGCCCCGATGACGGTGACCACCAATTGCTTTTGCATCCTGCTCTCCTTTGAATGAGTTCCACCAGCATTGTGCCTGCTGTGGCAGGTCATATGAAGCCCCGTCACGCGCAAATCGCATGAAAAACACCGATACCCGCGGTCGCCGTTCGCGGGGCGATGCGTGTCGTCGCCCCCCTGTGTTAGAGTGGCGCTCCTTCTCTCTCATTTTGTGAACTGGACAGTGCCCTCATGAATACCCTTGTCGTATCGGGATTGGTGTTATTGGTGCTCCTGCTGCTGGCGATCTTCTGGTCCCGCGGCAAGCAAGGCAAGACGTTGCCCTATGATCTGCAGGAGACCCTGTTCAGCCCGGCGGAGCGCTCCTTCCTCGGGGTGCTGGATCTCGCTGTGGGTGACAAGGCGCGGGTCTTTGCCAAGGTGCGGGTGGCGGACGTGCTGACGCCGGAGGCGCGCATGGGCAAGAGCAAGTGGCAGCAGGCTTTCAACAAGATCAGCGCCAAGCATTTTGACTACCTGCTCTGCCACCCGGGGGATCTCTCCTTCCTCTGCGCGGTCGAGCTCGATGACAGCTCCCACCGCCACCAGAAGCGCAAGGCGCGGGATCAATTCCTGAAGGAGGCCTGCGACAGCGCCGGCCTGCCCCTGCTGCAGATCCCCGCCAGCAGCCACTATCAGGTGGAGGAGCTGCGCGAGCAGCTGTTGCCGCTGCTCTCCAGGGCGGCGGCCCCCACCGAGGATCTGCTGCCCGGTGAGCGCCGCGAGCCGACCTTCAATCCGTTGCAACTCGACGGAGTGGACTTGAGCGAGAGCCATCATGGGCACAAGCTGGGCAACCCGCAGCCAGACCCAGCTCCGGCGGCACCGGGGAAGGGGCTGCCGGAGCCCGAGCTGCTGGACAACCTGTTCAGCGATCCGGATGACGAAGAGGAGCATCCCAAGGCGCAGCCCCACTGCCCGCGCTGCGATGCCCTGCTGGTGGAGCGAGAGGCCAAGAAGGGCCCCCATGCCGGTCGTCTGTTCCTGGCCTGTAGCCGTTTCCCGGCATGCCGTTACGCCGCTCCCCGGGAGCAGATGCGCCACTGAGTCTCCAAAAGGGCCCCCTTGCGGGCCCTTCCTCTTTTTACCGACTTTCCCCTGTCATCTTCTCTCCCTGTTCCTCAGGCAAGATGCCCACACCGTGATCCCGCCCACAGAGGGACGGGTCAGATGCGACACTTTTTGACAATCCGCCAGAATTTTGGCACCTTGTGCATCTCGACAAAATGGGCGATGCATCGACGCGTCCAGATTAAAATAGTTAAAAAACAATAAGTTATTTCAGAGGCTTCGACAGGATGGATATGATGGCGATGGGGGTATTGATTGTCGATGCCGATGAACAGCGGCGTCAGCAACTGGGTACTGTGCTCTCCTTCATGGGGATCCCCTGGCAGGAGGTGGAAGAGGCCGAGCTCGACATGGCGGTTGAGTCTTCGGGCCCACTGCAAGGGATCCTGGCGGGCGAGCTGCTTGAGCGCCCCCTCGTCGAGCTGCTCGGCGCCTTCCCCCGTATCCCCTTCCTCTCCCTGCAGCAGGCGGATCACCCCAACAGCAACTTCATCGGTGGCAGCGACGAGCCCTTCACCTATGAATCCCTGACCCGCCATCTGCACTTCTGTCAGGCTTTCCTCTCCCTGCATCCCCGTCAGCAACTGCACGACAAGGGCCAGGCCCTGCTGCGCCTGCTGGTGGGCAAGGGGAGGGGCATTCAGGAGGTGCGCCGCCTCATCGGCCAGGTGGCCGAGACCGACGCCAACGTGCTGATCCTCGGCGAATCCGGGACCGGCAAGGAGGTGGTGGCCCGCGCCATCCATGAACTCTCTGCCCGAAACCAGGGCCCCTTCGTCCCCATCAACTGCGGCGCCATCCCGGCCGAGCTGCTGGAGAGCGAGCTGTTCGGCCACGAGAAGGGGGCCTTCACCGGTGCCATCGCCGCCCGTCGCGGTCGCTTCGAGCTGGCCCAGGGCGGCACTCTCTTCCTCGACGAAATAGGCGACATGCCGCTGCCCATGCAGGTCAAGCTGCTGCGGGTGCTGCAGGAGCGTCAATTTGATCGGGTCGGTGGCGGCAAGCCGGTGCAGGCGGACGTGCGAGTCATCGCCGCGACCCACCGAGATCTGGAGGCGATGATCCGCACCCAGGTGTTCCGGGAGGATCTCTACTACCGCCTCAACGTCTTCCCCATCGAGACGCCCCCCCTGCGCGAGCGCTCGGACGACATCCCCCTGCTGCTGCAGGAGCTGCTGAACCGCCACGCGGAGCAGCACAAGGGCATCATCCGCCTGACCCAGCGCGCCATGGAATCCCTGATGCAGTACCCCTGGCCCGGCAATGTGCGGGAGCTCTCGAACCTCATCGAGCGGCTGCTCATCCTCTACCCGAACCAGATCGTCGACGTGGCGGACTTGCCCGGCCGCTACCGGTTGCTCCCCTGCGAGCCGCGGGACGAGCGCCTCACCGAGATGGATGAGCGGGACGCCCTGGCCGCCGTGTTCCAGAGCCCCCCCGAGCTGGACACCCCGGTCGCCGTGGCACTGCCCATGCAGTTGCCCCAGGAGGGGGTCAATCTCAAGGAGATGCTGGCGGATCTGGAGGTGGAGCTGATCCGCCAGGCCCTGGAGTCCCAGGACGGGGTGGTGGCCCGCGCCGCCGACCTGCTCAGCATGCGCCGCACCACCCTGGTGGAGAAGATGAAGAAGTACGGCATGAGCAAGGAAGCCTGAGGTCAAGGCTTTGACGCCTGACTTCAACATATTGATATTAAACAGATATTTTAATGGCATGGAAATTGAATAGGCTTACCCCAAACCCAGTTTGAGGTCAGGTTTATGACAATTCTCCAGCAGGACAATCCGCTCCAGTCTCACGAGGTGAGCCAGCTCTACGCCATCTTCCAGGCACTGCCGACCGGCGTATTGCTGCTGGGCGGGGAGGGCTGTATCACCCGCGCCAACCCGGCCGCCCTGGCGCTGCTGGGGGAGCCGCTGGAGGGTCAGCCCTGGCGCGAGATCATCGCCCGCAGCTTCCAGCCCCGTGAAGACGACGGCCATGAGATCTCCCTGCGGGACGGGCGCCGGGTCCAGCTCTCGACCCAGCCCCTGGCGGATCAACCCGGCCAGCTGGTGTTCATCACGGATCTCACCGAGACCCGCCAGTTGCAGGACAGGGTCAACCACATGAAGCGGCTGTCTGCCCTCGGCAACATGGCCGCCTCCCTGGCGCACCAGATCCGCACCCCCCTCTCCGCCGCCATGCTCTACGCGGCCAACCTCGCGAACCGTACCCTCAAACCCGAATCCCGCAGCCAGTTCCAGCAAAAACTGATGGCCAGGCTCCAGGATCTCGAAAAGCAGATCAACGACATCCTGCTGTTCGCCCGCAACGGCGACAACCAGGTGGTGGCCCCGGTCTCGGTACAGGGATTGCTGGCTGAGGTGCAGGCGGGGGCCGAGGCTTTCTGCCAGCAGCAGGGCTGCACCCTGCACATCGAGGCTCCCGAGCCGGATCTCTGCCTGCTGGCCAACAACAGCGCCCTGGCCGGGGCCATCAACAACCTGATCGCCAACGCCCAGCAGGCTGGTGCGACTTCCCTGCTGGTGAGTGCGGTGCGCCGCGGCGCCCGGGTGGAGCTGCGCGTGCTCGACAACGGCAAGGGGATGCCCGCCGCCTTGCTCAACCAGATCTTCGAACCCTTCTTCACCACCCGCTCCCAGGGCACAGGCCTCGGTCTGGCCGTGGTGCAATCCGTGGTGCGGGCCCATCAGGGGGAGGTCAGCGTCGCCTCCGTGCCCGGTGAGGGGACCTGCTTTACCCTCTCCTTCCCCCTGCATCAGGCCGTGGTGCGCCTTGGAGGTGTGGCATGACTCAGGCCCGTATTCTGGTGGTGGAGGATGACGGCGGCCTGCGCGAGGCCCTGGTGGATACCCTGTTGCTCGGCGGTTACGAGTGCCGCGAGGCCGACAGCGGCGAGCGGGCCCTGCTGGCGCTCTCTCGCCAGAGCTTCGACATGGTCATCTCGGACATCCAGATGGGGGGCATGGACGGTCTGACCCTGCTGGCTAACATCCGCCTGCAATATCCCCAGGTGCCCGTGCTGCTGATGACCGCCTACGCCAACATCGACGGCGCCGTGCGGGCCATGCGGGAGGGGGCCATCGACTATCTCGCCAAGCCCTTCTCCCCCGAGGTGCTGCTCAACCAGGTGAGCCGCTACGTGCCACCCCAGAAGATCGAGAAGCGGGCCGTGGTCCATGGGGATCCCAAGACCGCCGAGCTGTTCCAGCTGGCGACCCGGGTCGCGCGCAGCGAGGCCACCGTCATGGTGACCGGCCCGAGCGGCACCGGCAAGGAGGTGCTGGCCCGCTACATTCACGACAACTCCAACCGGGCGGAGCAGACCTTCATCGCCATCAACTGTGCCGCCATTCCGGAGAACATGCTGGAGGCGACCCTGTTTGGTTACGAGAAGGGCGCCTTCACCGGCGCCGTGCAGGGCTGCCCCGGCAAGTTCGAGCAGGCCCAGGGCGGCACCCTGCTGCTTGACGAGATCACCGAGATGGATCTCGGCCTGCAGGCCAAGCTGCTGCGGGTGCTGCAGGAGAAAGAGGTGGAGCGGCTCGGCAGCCGCAAGATGATCCCGCTGGACGTGCGGGTCATCGCCACCAGCAACCGGGATCTCAAGAAGGCGGTGCAGGACGGCCTGTTCCGCGAGGATCTCTACTACCGCCTCAACGTATTCCCCCTGCGCTGGACGGCGCTCTGGGAGAGACCCGGCGACATCATCCCCCTGGCGGAGCACCTGCTGGCACTGCACGCCAGCCAGATGGGGCTGCCAGCCCCAAGACTCAAGGAGAGCGCCAAGTCACGGCTGCTGGCCCACCCCTGGCCCGGCAACGTGCGCGAGCTCGACAACGTGGTGCAGCGCGCCCTGATCCTGAGCCCGGACGGGGTAATAGGGGAGCCCGAGCTGCTGCTGGAGGAGAGCGACGAGGACATGAGCGAGGCCCTGCGCCCGCTGGAGCGGCCAGCCGCGAGCGAGGGGCTCGGCAGCGAGTTGAAATTGCAGGAGCACCAGATCATCCTGGACACCCTGCAGGAGTGTAACGGCAGCCGCAAGGCGGTGGCGGATCGGCTCGGCATCAGCCCGCGCACCCTGCGCTACAAGCTGGCACAGATGCGGGACGCCGGCATCGAGCTGCCCGCCTGACACTCGCCCTCCTGCGCCGTGGCCTTGCCGGCCCGGCTCGATTATCATGGGGACCTGATGTTCCGTATCCGGGCTGGCGCCGCCATGGCCGGCGACAGCCCCTGTTAGGAGACCCCCATGATCTCTCATCGAAAACTGGAATCCCTGCTCAACCACCTGCTCGAACCCCACGCCATCAAGGACTACTGTCCCAACGGCCTGCAGGTGGAGGGGCGTGAGCGCATCCGTAAGGTGGTGACCGGCGTCACCGCCAGCCAGGCCCTGCTCGATGCGGCGGTGGCGGTCAACGCCGACGCCATCCTGGTTCATCACGGCTACTTCTGGAGCGGTGAGCCGGCTCAGGTAACCGGCATGAAGCAGCGTCGCCTCAAGACTCTGCTGACCCACGACATCAACCTGTTCGCCTATCATTTGCCGCTCGACGTGCACCCCGAGGTGGGTAACAACGCCCAGCTCGCCAAGCTGCTCGGCATCAAGGTGCGCCGCGGCCTGGAGCCCTGGAACAGCAAGAGCGTGGCCATGGTGGGCAAGCTGGAGGAGCCCATGAGCGGCAGCGATTTTGCGAAACTCATCGCCGAGCGCCTCGGCCGCGAGCCGCTCCACTGTGGTGACAGCGGCCCCGAGCTCATCCGCTCCGTGGCCTGGTGCACCGGCGGCGGTCAGAGCTACATCAGCCAGGCGGCGGAGCAGGGTATCGATGCCTTCATCTCGGGAGAAGCCTCGGAGCAGACCATCCACACCGCCCGCGAGATGGGCATGCACTTCTACGCCGCCGGCCATCACGCCACCGAACGCTACGGCGTCAAGGCGCTGGGGGAGTGGCTGGCGACGGTGCACGGGCTGGATGTCACCTTTATCGATATCGATAACCCGGTCTAGAAGAGCAGCGTATCGTACAGCCTGAAATCGCCGTGATGGATATTCAGGCTATGCAATGGATATCAAGTTTGTAGATGTGCTGACAAAGACGAATTTAAAGAAATAAAAAGGAGGCCATGGGCCTCCTTTTTCACAGGTCGAATCGGATCGGCTCATTCGCTGGCATAACCCGCAGGGCCGAGCGTCACGCCATCCAGAATGGCCGCGCCCTCCTGCATCCGCAGGCGCCCTTCGCAGAACCACTGCACTACCAGGGGGTAGATGCTGTGTTCCTGGGCCTGCACCCTGGCCGCCACCTCGTCTGCGTCATCCCCTTTGAAGATGGGCACGCGGGCCTGCAGGATGACGGGACCGCCATCCAGCTCCTCGGTGACGAAGTGGACGCTGGCACCGTGTTCACTGTCACCGGCGTCGATGGCGCGCTGGTGGGTGTGTAAGCCTTGGTACTTCGGCAGCAAGGAGGGGTGGATGTTGATCATCTTCCCGGCGAAGTGGCGTACCAGATCGCCGCTCAGGATCCGCATAAAGCCCGCTAGCACCACCAGATCCGGCTGATAGCCCGCCATCAGCCCCTGCAGGGCGAGATCGTAATCCTCCCGGCAGGCAAACTGCTGCTGAGCCAGTACGCTGGTAGCGACGCCGGCCTCCTGGGCACGCACCAGCCCATAGGCATCGGCCCTGTTGCTGATGACGCCGACCACCTGACCCACAATCTTGCCGTTGGCGCAATGGTCCAGCACGGTCTGCAGGTTGCTGCCGTTGCCGGAGATCAGCACCAGGATGCGTTTCATCGGAGAGGTCATTTGGCTGTTGATCCGATCATTCATTGAATGATGACCTGCTCCTCACCATCGGCCGCCTTGGCGATATGACCGATGTGCCAGGCGTTCTCGCCCTCTGCCTTGAGCAGGGTCAGGGCTTTTTCCAGCTGATCCGCTGGCAGGGCGATGATCATGCCGACGCCGCAGTTGAAGGTGCGGTACATCTCGTGGCGGGTAACGTTGCCGGCCTGCTGCAGCCAGCTGAACACCGCCGGCCACTGCCAGCTCTGCTCGTCGATCACCGCCTGGGTGTTGGCGGGCAGCACGCGGGGTATGTTCTCCCAGAAGCCGCCGCCTGTGATGTGGGACAGGGCGTGAACTTCGCACTCCTTGATGAGCTTGAGCACGGGTTTCACGTAGATGCGGGTCGGCTCCAACAGGGCGTTGGCCAGGGTAGTATCCCCCAGCGGCTGATGCACGTCGGCCTTGGAGACTTCCAGGATCTTGCGCACCAGGGAGAAGCCATTGGAGTGGGGGCCGCTCGCGGCCAGGGCGATCAGGGCATCCCCGTCACCGACCTTGCTGCCGTCGATGATCTCGCTCTTCTCCACCACGCCGACGCAGAAGCCGGCGATGTCGTAATCTTCCCCTTCATACATGCCCGGCATCTCGGCGGTTTCGCCGCCCACCAAGGCACAGCCGGACTGCTCGCAACCGGCGCCGATGCCGGTCACCACGGCGGCGGCGGTGTCTACGTCCAGCTTGCCGGTGGCGTAGTAGTCGAGGAAGAACAGGGGCTCGGCGCCCTGGACGATCAGATCATTGACGCACATGGCCACCAGATCGATGCCGACGGTGTCGTGTTTCTTCAGATCGATGGCCAGACGCAGCTTGGTGCCCACCCCGTCGGTGCCCGAGACCAGCACCGGCTCCTTGTAGCCAGCAGGGATCTGACACAGGGCCCCAAAGCCGCCAAGACCACCAAGGACTTCAGGACGACGAGTGCGTTTTGACACGCCCTTGATACGTTCAACCAGTGCATTGCCGGCATCGATATCCACGCCAGCATCCTTGTAGCTCAGTGAGGTTTTGTCAGTCACGCGTATTCCCCGTCATATAAACAAGTGGAGGGTAAAATTCGGGGCGTATTCTAACAGTGGGAGGGTAAAAGCAGAAAGGAAATCGTTTGCGCGTTTTTGCGCGGAAATGCTCTACAAGCGGCAGCTTTTGTTGTATGATTCCGCGATTTTTTTGCGGCAGTTAGAGGAGATAATAATGAAAGTCGTTGAAGTCAAACACCCCCTGGTCAAGCACAAGATCGGTCTGATGCGTGAAGGCGATATCAGCACCAAGCGTTTCCGTGAACTGGCCAAAGAAGTGGGCAGTTTGTTGACCTACGAAGCGACCTCTGACTTCGAAACGGAGAAGGTTACCATCGATGGCTGGAACGGGCCAGTAGAAGTTGACCAGATCAAGGGCAAGAAGGTCACCGTCGTGCCCATCCTGCGTGCCGGTCTTGGCATGATGGACGGTGTGCTCGAGCACATGCCGAGTGCCCGTGTCAGCGTGGTCGGCATCTACCGCGACGAAGAGACTCTGCAGCCGGTGCCCTACTTCGAGAAGATCGTCAGCAACATCGAGGAGCGTCTGGCTCTGGTCATCGATCCCATGCTGGCCACTGGCGGCTCCATGATCGCCACCATAGATCTCCTCAAGAAGAAGGGCTGCCAGTCCATCAAGGTGCTGGTGCTGGTCGCCGCCCCCGAAGGCATCAAGGCGCTGGAAGCCGCTCACCCGGACGTGGAGCTCTACTGCGCCTCCATCGATCAGGGTCTGAACGAGAAGGGCTACATAGTCCCTGGCCTCGGCGATGCCGGTGACAAGATATTCGGCACCAAGTAAGTCCTGGTTCTCTCTCCGTGAAGCCGGCCCAGCGCCGGCTTCACGCTTTTTGGTGCTGCACCGGCCGCTCGCCTTGCTGAGAAAGCGGCCTTGCCGCTACCATAAGCACCATCTCCCATTTCGAGAATCTTCTTTATGCTGAAACGCTTAGCAACACTTCTCTGCTGTTGTCTGCCCTTGGTGGTGTCGGCAGCCCAGGTGAGTGATCTCTATCAGGGCAAGGCGCCCACCAGTGGCGATACGGCCGCCGCCCAGTCCCAGGCACTCGGGGAGGTGCTCATTAAGGTGAGCGGCAAACGCGACATCCTGACCCAGCCCGAGGTGGTCAAGGCGCTGGCGGCACCGGCGGACTATGTGCAGCAATATGGTTATCAGGACGTGGGGCCGGTCAAGTTTCTCAAGGCGGACTTCAACGTCGCCAAGGTCAACGCCCTGATCGGTCAGAGCAAGTTTGCCCTGCTCGGGCCCGCGCGCCCGCAGATGGCCATCTGGCTGGTGGTGGATCAGGGGGAGCGCCGCATCCTAGCGGATCAGTCCAGCGATGGTTGGGCCGCCGCCCTGCGCACCCAGGCCCAGGCCATGGGGCTGCCGGTGAGCATCCCCTTGATGGATCTCGATGACAACATGGCTGTCAATGCCACCGATGTCTGGGGCCGCTTCGCCGATCCCATCCTCGCCGCGAGCCAGCGCTACGGCGCCGAGATGGTGGTGCTCGGCAAGCTGACCCCTGACGATAAGGAAGAGGGCAAGTGGAGCATTGACTGGGACCTCTACGGTCCCAAGCAGGGTGCCCAGAGCGGCGGTGAGCTGACCGAGCTGACCAAGGGGGCGGGTTCTGGCACTCAGGCCGAGGTGGCGCAAGGGTTTGCGGATGCCCTGGCCGGCTGGCTGGTGGAGCACTACGGCTCGCGCATCTCGGGGGTCGTCTCCAGCCAGGTGCTGGTGGTGGAGGGCCTCTCCGGCATCGATGGCATGATCCAGCTGCAGAAGATGCTGCAGGGCATGGCCACGGTCACCAAGGTGACGATCGGCCAGTTGGAAGGGGACAGAGTCACCTTCAACCTCACCCTGCAGGGAGACAAGGCCGAGCTGGTGCGGGGTCTGAAACTGGAGAGCCGACTGCGCCAGGTTGAAGACAATGAGCAGGGCCTGCGCTATCAATGGTCGCAGCCCTGATCCTGATGTAGGTGGCTGAGCGTCGTTGCGCGGTTCTCCTCGTAGTCTGAGGCGTCGCCGCCTGCGCTACCTAGGGTCGCACCCTTGATCCAATTCGAGGATCCCAACCGCCCGGCCGAGTCCGGGCGGTTCTCTATCTGCTGCTTGGGTGGTACACTTGGGAACAAATATCACAGTCAAAGCCCAACGAGTGAAGCAACCGGCCCAACTGTCTTTAGCCGTACAATTACCGGATGATGAAACCTTCGTCAGTTTTTATCCCGGCAACAACGCCCATCTGATCACCGCCCTCAAGAACGCGGCCATCGGTCAGGGCTCGCCTTTCCTCTATTTCTGGGGTGCCAAGGGCTCCGGGCGCTCCCACCTGCTGCACGCTACCTGCGCCGAGGTCAATGCCCGCGACGCCGCCGCCGCCTACCTCTCCCTCGATCAGTTCGAGAAGCTGGATCCCAGCATGCTCGACGCCCTCGAGAGTCTGCCCCTGGTCTGCCTCGACAGCCTGGAGGCCATCGCCGGCAATGCTCTGTGGGAGCGGGCCCTGTTCGATTTCTACAATCGCTGGAAGGAGAAGGGAGAGGGGACGCTGGTGGTGACCGGCTGCAGCGCGCCGCGCAAGCTGGGGCTGCAACTGCCGGATCTCGCCTCTCGCCTCGACTGGGGTGTGAGCTTTCATCTGGACGAGCTGGATGACGAGGGCAAGCTCAGCGCCCTGCAGCTGCGCGCCGAACTGAGAGGCTTCAAGCTCCCCATCGATGTGGGCCGCTTCCTGCTCAACCGGCTGTCGCGCGACATGCGCACCCTGCTCACTACCTTGAATCAGCTAGACAACGCCTCCTTTCGCGCCAAGCGCAAGCTGACCATTCCCTTTGTCAAAGAGATCCTCGAGCTTTGATCCCGCGCTGACATGGCCTAGGGCTGACTCTCGACAGAGTGAGAAAAAACACCAAAAGAAACCCCGGCACCAGGCCGGGGTTTTTTATTGCTATCAGCAAGTTATCAGTGGAACTGATCTTCTTCGGTGGAGCCGGTCAGAGCGGTCACCGAGGACTGGCCGCCCTGGATGACGGTGGTGACCTTGTCGAAGTAACCGGTGCCCACTTCCTGCTGGTGCGCAACGAAGGTGTAGCCCCGCTCGGCGGCGGCGAACTCAGGCTGCTGCACCATCTCGACGTAGTGCTTCATCCCTTCGCCACGGGCGTACTGGTAGGCCAGCTCGTACATGTGGAACCACATGTTGTGGATGCCCGCCAGGGTGATGAACTGGTACTTGTAGCCCATGTCGGACAGCTCCTGCTGGAAGCGGGCGATGGTGGCATCGTCCAGGTTCTTCTTCCAGTTGAAGCTCGGGGAGCAGTTGTAGGCCAGGATCTTGTCCGGGTATTGCGCCTTGATGGCTTCGGCAAACTTGCGAGCCTCGTCCAGATCCGGCTTGGCGGTTTCGCACCACACCATGTCGGCGTAGGGGGCATAGGCCAGGCCGCGGGAGATGGCCTGCTCGATGCCGGCCTGCACCTTGTAGAAGCCCTCGCTGGTGCGCTCACCGGTCAGGAAGCCTGCATCGTACGGGTCTGCGTCCGTGGTCAGCAGGTCGGCCGCGTTGGCGTCGGTACGGGCGATCACCAGGGTGGTGGTGCCGCACACGTCCGCCGCCAGACGGGCCGCGATGAGTTTTTGTACCGCTTCCTGGCTCGGCACCAGCACCTTGCCGCCCATGTGGCCGCACTTCTTGACGGAGGCGAGCTGATCTTCGAAGTGCACGCCGGCGGCGCCCGCTTCGATCATCCCCTTCATCAGCTCGAAGGCGTTCAGCACGCCGCCGAAACCGGCTTCGGCATCCGCCACGATCGGCAGGAAGTAGTCGATGAAGCCCTTGTCCTGCGGCCCCACCTTGTTGGCCCACTGGATCTGGTCGGCGCGGGCGAAGGAGTTGTTGATGCGCTCCACCACGGACGGCACAGAGTTGGCTGGGTAGAGGGACTGATCCGGGTACATGGTGGAGGACAAGTTGTTGTCCGCCGCCACCTGCCAGCCGGAGAGGTAGATGGCCTCGATACCCGCCTTGGCCTGCTGCACCGCCTGGCCGCCTGTCAGGGCGCCGAGGCAGTTGACATAGCCCTTCTTGGCGCCGCCGTGGATCAGCTCCCACAGCTTGTCGGCACCGCGCTGGGCCAGAGTGTGCACCGGCTGCAAGCTGCCGCGCAGGTTCACCACGTCTTCGGCGCTGTAGCCGCGCTTGATCCCTTTCCAGCGGGGGTTTTCCGCCCAGTCTTTCTCGATAGCCTGGATCTGTTGCTCACGGGTCAGTGCCATATCAGTTCCCTCTTTCATTGATTTCACGTGTCCATTGACTTGTTATTGGTAGGCCCCGCGAGGGGCTCATCTTCAGAGCCGCTCGTAACCGGGCAGCGTCAGAAAATCGATCAGGGTGTCGGCGCAGGTGATCTGCTCCATCAGTTCGCTCGCCTCCGCGAAGCGGCCAGCCTGCCAGCGGGCCTCACCCACTTCGCGTCTGACCACCTCCTGTTCCTCGGCCAGCATCTGGCGGAACAGGGCCTTGGTTACCGCCTGGCCGTTTGACAGGAACTTGCCGTGGTGGATCCACTGCCAGATGGAGGTACGGGAGATCTCGGCGGTGGCCGCATCTTCCATCAGGCCGTAGATGGGCACGCAGCCGTTGCCGTTGATCCAGGCCTCCAGATATTGCAGGGCGACCCGGATGTTGGTGCGCATGCCCGCCTCGGTGCGCTCGCCCTCGCAGGGTGCCAGCAGCTCGGCGGCCGTGATGGGAGCATCCTGCTCGCGCAGTACGCCGATCTGGTTGCTGGCGCCAGCCGGGATGGCGGCGTTGAACACGGCCATGGCGGTATCGGCGAGACCGGGGTGGGCCACCCAGGTGCCGTCGTGGCCGTTGTTGGCCTCACGCTCCTTGTCCGCCTTCACCTTGGCGAAGACCTCGGCGTTTACCGCCGGATCCTTGGCCGGGATGAAGGCCGCCATGCCGCCCATGGCCAGGGCGCCGCGCTTGTGGCAGGTCTGGATCAGCAGGCGGGAGTAGGCAGAGAGGAACGGCTTGTCCATGGTCACTACCTGACGGTCCGGCAGTACCCGATCCCCATGATTTTTAAGCGTCTTGATATAGCTGAAGATGTAGTCCCAGCGGCCGCAGTTGAGCGCGACTATGTGATCCTTCATCTGATAGAGCAGCTCGTCCATCTCGAACACCGCCGGCAGGGTCTCGATGAGCACGGTCGCCTTGATGGTGCCGCGGGGCAGGCCGAATCGGTCTTCGGTCCAGGCGAACACCTCGCTCCACCAGCGACCCTCCAGATGGCTCTGGAGCTTGGGCAGGTAGAAGTAGGGGCCGGAGCCCTTGGCCAGCAGCGCCTTGTGGTTGTGCAGGAAGTAGAGCGCGAAGTCGAACAGGCCGCCGGGAATGGGGTCATTGTCGAAGGTGACGTGTTTCTCCGGCAGGTGCAGGCCGCGCACCCGGCAGATAAGCAGGGCGGGATCGACCTTGAGGGAATAGGATTTTCCCTCCGGGCTCTGGTAGGAGATGGTGCCGTTGACCGCGTCACGCAGGTTGATCTGACCCTCGATCACCTTATTCCAGGCCGGGGCCAATGAATCCTCGAAGTCCGCCATAAAGACCTTCACGTTGGCGTTGAGGGCGTTGATCACCATCTTGCGCTCGACCGGACCGGTGATCTCCACGCGCCTGTCCTGCAGGTCGGCGGGGATGCCGCGTATGGTCCAGCCCCCTTCACGGATATGGGCGGTCTCTGGCAGAAAATCGGGCAATTCACCGGCATCGATGCGTGCCTGACGGGCCACGCGCTGTTTGAGCAGTTCATTGCGCTGGGGGGCAAAGCGCTCCACCAGTTCGGATACCAGGGCCACCGCATCCGGCGTCAGGATTTGCGCGTATTCGGGAAGCATCTCGCCTTGTATGCGCAGACGGGTGCTGCTGATGGTCTGGGCCGGTGCCGACATAGGGCTCACTCCTTTGAAAGTTACATTTTGAACTTATTAACTACGACTAACGTCGTTCCCTGTTTTTCTTAAAGACCCCGTAACAGCGGGGTAACACGATTCATAAGGTGCAAAAGTTTGTCCGGCTCGTCAACCTGATTTTTAAAACGCCTGTTTTTTACTGATGGTTAAGATGCTGTTTTTAATGGATTTATGTGATTAGTGCAAAAGCTCTGTGCAGATGGTTATGCTCTCACCTCTAGGCTTCGCCAGAGGGTGGGGGCGGGGATGGGGTCAGGAATAGAAAATGTAATTTATTACGTAATAAAATTACCATTGCAAAAACAAATCCCGACCTCACTCCAGGCTTTGAAAAAACATCTGTATGAAATTCCCATCGTAAACTCAGTCGGCGTCCAACTCAGCAGAGGGCTTGATGATGAACTGCTGTTTAAAACTGAATGACTGAAAATCGAGCAAGCGTCGCAGGCGGGCATGCCCCCTGAAAATGACGGGCAATAACGTAGGTTTGTATCGGAGGGCCGATGGCTCGGAGGCGAGGGTGCAACAGAATGGACTAGCTGATTATGCTGTTGGTTTGGTGTTTAGTAGCGTTTTGTTGTTATTTTAAACATCGGGGGAAGGAAGCACTTCCAGATGGGGTTTGGGAGGGAAAAGAAGCCCCTCATGGAGGGGGCATTGACCAGGGTGGAGGGCTGAATGTCTCTCAATAGTCCTCGTCCGGGGCGGCGAGATCGATCACGTCGAGGTGCACCATGTTGCCGTGTTCTGTGCTGCCGGATTCGCTGGCCGGGGTCGGGAGCAGGGGCTGGTCGGGTTGGGTATCAACTGCTTGCGTCATGGGTGCTTGCCTCATTGGATTGCAAGCCGGTTGGTGACTCCCTCACCCGAATATCCACCTCCCTGTTTGCATGGCCGGCGGAAAAGTGGCGTATCCTAGCGAGACTTTCAAAAAGCTTCAAGCGGTTCTGTATAAAAAACATGCCGCCGCTGTGTTTTCCCTTGATGGCAGCATGAATGCGCAGTGAAAACAGCCATATCAGAAAAAAACAGGGATAAAGCGCCCTAAGAAACAGAGCGTCGATGGACTGTGATGGAGGAGGGTGACATGCAGGAGGTGTCGGGACACGCGAATAAAAAAATAGCCCAGTCGAGGGACTGGGCTATTTTCGGGGAATTTGGTCGGTGTGAGAGGATTCGAACCTCCGACCCTCTACACCCCATGCAGATGCGCTACCTGGCTGCGCTACACACCGACGGAGTCAGCTCGGCTGACGGGAAAGGAGTCTAATGAACTGGCTCTGCGGACGCAACTCCTTTTTTATCAGAGAGATGCCGACTGCTTCTTTATTGTTCAGAGTCGATGCAACTTGGGCGCCGGCGGGAGATTTGGCATAATCGCCGCCCACTCGGCACAGCGCCATGCGTGCGCAGCCTGCTGCGGCAGCAACAACCCTTGCCCGTGGCCAGAATATCCGGGATTGACGAGAGAGGAGCGGGCGTGACGCCATCAGAGAAGAGTGACGAGATGAGCCAGACGGCGCAAGACGAGCGCTGGATGCGGCATGCGATGGCGCTGGCCAACAAGGCAGAGGGGATCGGCGAGATCCCGGTCGGTGCCGTGCTGGTGCGAGACGGTGAGGTCGTGGGGGAGGGGTGGAACCGTTCCATCAGCGAGCACGACGCCTGCGCCCATGCGGAGATCATGGCGATCCGCGCCGCCGGCGAGCGGCTGCAGAATTACCGGCTGCTCGATACCGTGCTCTACGTGACCCTGGAGCCCTGCTGCATGTGCGCCGGCGCCCTCATTCACAGCCGGGTCAAACGAGTGGTCTATGGGGCCAAGGATCTGAAGACGGGAGCAGCGGGATCTGTGTTCGAGATCCTGCAGGACCCTCGTCACAACCACAGGGTTGAACTGCAGGGGGGCGTGCTGGCCGAGGTTTGCTCGGCCCAGCTGTCTGCTTTCTTCAAGCGGCGCCGCGCCGAAAAGAAGGCGGCGAAGCAGGCTGCCAAGCCAACGGAACTCCCCTCAGCCTGATCTGGCGGGGCTCCCTGTCCCCTTGGGGCCTGGCCTATTTGGGGCTTTGCCTATGTCGGGCGGAGCAACCTGGTCCCTTCTCGTCCCTGCCTATATAAGGTGGGAGAAGCACTCCCTATTTACCGGCCGATCGGCCCGGTTTCCCGCCCCGAAAAGAAGCGTCTCATCGGCGTATTCATGTAACAAAACTGTCATGCAACCGCCATATAATGCCGCCAAGCCTAGCTCACATTGAGGTTTTGCATGTCATCGGAATCGATCAACCTGGTCATGGCGGGCAGTAGAAAACGCCGGATCAAGGACAAGTTGGCCAAGTACGGGGTCACCACGGGTGGTGGCCTGGTGCTGGTGGCCTTATTGCTTATTTTCTTCTACCTGCTCTATGTGGTGAAGCCCATCTTCAATGGCGCCAGCATGGAAGCGACCTCCTCCTTCACGCTGCCGGTGCAGGGCAAGACCGCCTGGCTCGGTGTCGAGGAGCAGAACGAGATCGGTTACCGCTTCAGCGACCAGGGCCAGGTCAGCTTCTTCGCCGTCCAGGCCGATGGCAACCTCAAGGTGGGTCAGGTGCTGGGTCAGAGCCAGGTGGCCGGCCAGATCACCTCGGTGGCGGCTCCGGCCCCGGGCCAGAAACTCATCGCCTACGGCTTCGCCGATGGCAAGGCGCTGGTGGTCCAGCCCGCTTTCAAGGTCTCCTATCCCAATGACGTGCGGGTCATCGAGCCCAGCCTGCAGCATCCCTTCGGCGATGAGCCCATGGTGGTGGATCCGCAGGGCAAGGCCCTGACACGCCTGGTGTTCGAGGCGACCAAGGACAAGATGGCCGCCGCCGCCGTGACCGAAGACGGCCGCGGTGTGATGACGGTGATGAGCGGCGAGGAGAACTTCCTCTCTGGGGAAGTAGAGTGGAGTAGCGAGAACTACGCCATTCCCTCCCTGCCGCGTCACGTGGATCAGATGTTGTTGACCCCTAACCTGCGCATCCTGTTCGTGCGCGATGGCAACCGCCTCTCCGTTTACGACATTCACAACCTGAACGATATCTCCCTGCGGGACGTCATGGAGATCAACGCCCCCGATGCCAACGTGACCCGGGTCGAGCTGCTCTCCGGCGCCTCTTCCCTGTTGGTGGGCAACGACAACGGTGTCATCTCCCAGTGGTTCGAAGTGGCGAAGGATGGCAAGCGCCAGTTTACCCAGATCCGTGACTTTAAGGGCGATGGCGCCGTGGCGCTGCTGACTCCCGAGCATTTTCGCAAGGGCTTCATCAGTGCGGCTCAGGATGGGACCATCAACTTCTTCCACGCCACCGGCGAGACCAAGCTGCTGACCGAGAAGGTGGAAGGCGGCGCCATGGCGGCGCTCGCCATCTCCCCGCGCCACAACCTCTTGCTGGCCCAGCAGGGGGATGGGTTCAAGCTGTTTGATGTGGAAAACGATCACCCCGAGGTGACCTGGTCGGCGCTCTGGCAGCAGGTGTGGTACGAAGGCTACCCCGAGCCCATGTATGTGTGGCAGTCCACCTCGGCGAGCAACGACTTCGAAGCCAAGCTGAGCCTGGTGCCCCTGGTATTCGGGACCCTCAAGGCCTCCTTCTACGCCATGGTGTTTGCCGTGCCGCTGGGCGTGGCCGGTGCCATCTATACCGCCTACTTCATGTCGGCGGGCCTGCGCAAATACGTCAAGCCGACGGTGGAAATCATGGCGGCGCTGCCGACCGTGATCCTGGGGTTCCTGGCCGGTCTCTGGCTCGCCCCCATCATCGAAGGGGCCCTGCCCGGGGTGATATTGCTGCTGATCCTGCTGCCCATGGGCATGCTGCTGACGGCGCTTATCTGGAACTACCTGCCGGAGCGCGGCCGCACCTGGCTGCCGGACGGCTGGCACGCCATCCTGCTCATTCCGGTGCTGCTCTTCATCGGTTGGGGGGCCTTCGCCCTGAGCCCGCTCATCGAGAACGCCTTCATGCACGGTGATTCGCGCATCTGGCTGACCCACGAGATGGGCATCAAGTTTGACCAGCGCAACTCCCTGGTGGTCGGCATCGCCATGGGCTTCGCGGTCATCCCCACCATCTTCTCCATCGCCGAAGATGCGGTCTTCTCGGTGCCCAAGCACCTCACCCAGGGCTCACTGGCGTTGGGGGCGACCCCCTGGCAGACCCTGAGCCGGGTGGTGATCCTGACCGCGAGTCCGGGCATCTTCTCGGCGGTGATGATGGGCCTTGGCCGCGCCGTGGGTGAGACCATGATAGTGCTGATGGCCACCGGCAACACCCCCATCATGGACTTCTCCATGTTCCAGGGGCTGCGCACCCTGGCGGCGAACATCGCCGTGGAGATGCCGGAATCGGAAGTGGGCAGCTCCCACTACCGGGTATTGTTCCTCGCGGCCTTCGTCCTGTTTGTATTCACCTTTATGTTCAACACCCTGGCAGAGTTCGTGCGTCAGCGGCTGCGTGAAAAATACAGCTCTCTGTAAGGAACGACTCTGTCATGGACAAGGAATCGACAATGGGTAAGTGGTTTAAATCAGGGGCTCCCTGGATCTGGATGACAGGCGGTGCCGTCAGCCTGAGTCTGGTTGCCGTACTGGGCCTGTTGCTGCTGATAGGCTGGCGTGGTCTGGTCTACTTCTGGCCTCACCCCATCTATGAGTGGCAGTTGCAGGATGAGCAGGGCAACAAGAGCGTGCTCATCGGCGAGATCAACGACCGCGAGCAGGTGCCGGTGGAGCGGCTGCGCTCCGCCGGGCTGGCCCTGGCCGGGGAGGAGCGCGAGCTGCTGACCCGCTATCTGGTCAAGACCGGCAACCGGGAGTTCGTCGACCTCGATTTTCGCTGGATCCTGGAGACGGACATCAAGTCCCAGACCCAGCCGGCCGAGCTCGCCATGGTCGAGCGCACCACCAACGGCAACTTCTACGGTTACATCGTCGGGGTGAAGGAGGATGGCAAGGCGCTGACCGAGGACCTGCATCCCGCCCTGCAGCGGGTGCTGGAGCGTGCCAACGCCCTGTCCGAGAAAGCCAATGACTTGCAAAAGGGTGACATCGGCAGCATCAACTACCAGCTGGAGCGGCTGCGCCTGAAAGAGCGCAAGGCCGAGCTGGAAGACAAGCTGACCGACGAACTCAAGGCCGATCTGGCACGTCAGCGTCAGGCCCTCAACGACAACTACCAGGTGCTGGAGAAGGAGCTCTTCTCCCTGCGCACCCAGGCAGACAGGGACAGCATCACGGTCAAGGACATGCGCGGCGAGCTGGTGACCATGCCCATGTCCAGGGTGCTGGACGTGGTCTGGCCCAACGACATGAGCCTGCCGGCCAAGGTGGGGCACTGGTTCCACCAGATAGGCAAGTTCGTCTCCGACGATCCCCGTGAGGCCAACACCGAGGGCGGCGTCTTCCCGGCCATCTTCGGCACCGTCTTCATGGTCCTGCTGATGGCCATCATAGTGACCCCCCTCGGGGTGGTGGCGGCGGTCTACCTGCACGAATACGCGGGCAAGAACAGCCTGACCAAGATCATCCGCATCGCGGTGATCAACCTGGCGGGTGTGCCCTCCATCGTGTACGGGGTGTTCGGTCTGGGCTTCTTCGTCTACACGCTCGGTGGTTCGTTAGACCAGCTGTTCTACCCCGAGGCGCTGCCGAGCCCGACCTTTGGTTCCCCCGGCGTCATCTGGTCGGCCCTGACTCTGGCCATCCTGACCCTGCCGGTGGTGATCGTCTCCACCGAAGAGGGGCTGGCCCGGATCCCTAGCACCATACGCCAGGGCTCCCTGGCCCTGGGGGCCACCCAGGCCGAGACCCTGTGGCGCATCGTGTTGCCCATGGCGAGCCCGGCCATCATGACAGGCCTTATCCTAGCGATAGCGCGTGCGGCGGGTGAAGTGGCGCCCCTGATGCTGGTGGGGGTGGTGAAACTGGCGCCGACCCTGCCGATGGATGGCAACTTCCCGTACCTGCACGTGGAGCGCAAGTTCATGCACCTGGGCTTCCACATCTATGACGTGGGCTTCCAGAGCCCGAACGTCGAGGCGGCGCGCCCCCTGGTCTACGCCACCTCCTTCCTGCTGGTGACGGTGATCGTGGGTCTGAACCTGACAGCCATCGGCATACGTAACCACCTGCGCGAGAAATTCCGCTCTTTGGAACATTGATGCAGGTGAAGCTGACCGGCATCACGGGCATCCGGAACCATTTACGCGAAACATTCCGGTCGCTGGAACATTGATCCGGCTGACCCAGACTGAGATGAGGAAGGTGCGGCCCGAGGGCGGGCCGCACCTTCGAAACAACGCATGAGACGGTCGCTGGAGTCGCTCCGGCCACCTTGAATAGATTGAGGTAATAGATGATCAACGTAACACCGAACTCGACCCAGCATACCGCGACCGACCTGCTCAACCTGACCCCTGAGCAGACGGCCCTCGAGGTCAAGGATCTCAACCTGTACTACGGCAACAAGCAGGCGCTGTTCAACGTCAACATGAAGATCCCGAAAGGTCAGGTGACCGCCTTCATCGGCCCGTCTGGCTGCGGCAAGTCCACCCTGCTGCGTTGCATCAACCGGATGAACGATCTGGTGGATATCTGCCGCATCGAGGGGGAGATCCAGCTGCACGGCCACAACATCTATGACAAGGGGGTGGATGTCTCCGCCCTGCGCCGTCAGGTGGGCATGGTGTTCCAGCGTCCGAACCCCTTCCCGAAATCCATCTACGAGAACGTGGTCTATGGCCTGCGCCTGCAGGGCATCAACGACAGACGCACCCTGGATGAGGCTGCCGAGCGTTCACTGCGCGGCGCCGCCCTCTGGGAGGAGGTGAAGGATCGCCTGCACGACAACGCCTTCGGTCTGTCCGGTGGCCAGCAGCAGCGTCTGGTGATCGCCCGCGCCATCGCCATCGAGCCGGAGGTGCTGCTGCTCGATGAACCGACCTCGGCGCTCGACCCCATCTCCACCCTGACCATCGAGGAGCTGATCAACGAGCTCAAGAGCCAGTTCACCGTGGTCATCGTCACCCACAACATGCAGCAGGCGGCGCGGGTCTCGGATCAGACCGCCTTCATGTACATGGGGGAGCTCATCGAGTATTCGAACACCAACACCATCTTCACCACCCCGGCCAAAAAGAAGACCGAAGACTACATCACGGGCCGTTATGGCTAAGGTCGTCGCAGGGAACAGGGGCAAGGGGATGAAGCGCATGAATATCAGTGAACAGATTGGTAGTCGGTTCAACGGCTAAGGCATAATCGGAGCATCAAGGATTACTCGTATGGATAATATGAACCTCAATAAACACATCTCCGGTCAGTTCAATGCCGAGCTGGAGAACGTCCGCAACCAGGTGCTGGTGATGGGGGGCCTGGTGGAGCAGCAGCTGACCGACGCCATCGCCGCCATTCACACCCAGGATCTGGACGCGGCGCGCAAAATCGTGGCCAACGACCACAAGGTCAACGCCATGGAAGTGGCCATCGACGAAGAGTGCACTCGCATCATCGCCAAGCGTCAGCCCACCGCCTCCGATTTGCGCCTGGTGATGGCCATCATCAAGACCATCACGGATCTGGAACGCATCGGCGACGTGGCGGACAAGATCGCCCGCATGCTGACCGACAACGCCAACAAGCCGCAGCCGCCGCTGGTGTCGCTCGAGAACATGGGCCGCCGCACCATCAAGATGCTGCACGACGTGCTGGACGCCTTCGCGCGCATGGATCTGGATGCGGCCATCGTCGTCTACAAGGAAGATGACAAGGTGGATCGGGAGTACGAGTCCATCATCCGCGAGCTGATGACCTACATGATGGAAGATCCCCGCACCATACCTCAGGTGCTGAACGTGCTGTGGGCGGCGCGGGCCATCGAACGGGTCGGCGATCGCTGCCAGCACATCTGCGAGTACATCGTCTACTACGTCAAAGGCAAGGACGTGCGCCACACCAAGGCGGACGAGCTGAGCGACCTGCTGGGCAAGCACTGAGCAAAAAGTGAATAAAAAGGCGCGCAAAGCGCCTTTTTTGTTGCATTGAGAGTCATCTTAAGATAACGCCACCCCATGGAGGCTTTATCTGCTAGAATATGGCCCCTGTGTGAGTCCCGGATGGACTCACGGCCCGGTTTCCCGGGCCCAGTTTGCCGTCTTGTGTCAAGGCGGCTGTCGCAATAGGTCAATCATGAGTTTTGCCGATAGTCTGTTTTTCCTGATGTTGCTGGTCGCCAGCAGCGTGTTCTTCTCGCTCTCCGAGATCTCTCTCGCCGCCTCCCGCAAGATCAAGTTGCAGGTGATGGCCGACGAGGGCAACCGCCATGCCGAAAAGGTGCTGGCGCTGCAGGCCCAGCCGGGCAACTTCTTTACCGTGGTGCAGATCGGTCTCAACACCGTCGCCATCCTGGGCGGCATTTTGGGCGAGTCCGCCCTGAACCCCGCCATCAAGACCTTCATCTCCGAGTTTTATCAGGGCCCCTGGCTCTCGGAGATAAGCTCAGCCGCCTCCTTCGTGTTCGTCACCGGCATGTTCATCCTGATCGCGGATCTGATGCCAAAGCGCCTCGCCATGACCATGCCGGAGCGGATCGCCGTGATCGTCGTGCGTCCCATGATGCTGTGCGTCACCCTGTTGATGCCCCTGGTGTGGCTGTTCAACGGCATGGCCAACGGCCTGTTCCGCCTGCTGCACATCTCCATGGTGCGCAACGACGAGATCACCTCGGACGACATCTATGCGGTGATGGACGCGGGGGCCGAGGCCGGCGTCATCCAGCGCGAGGAGCATCAGCTCATCGAGAACGTGTTCGAGTTGCAATCCCTCGGGGTGACATCCGCCATGACGGCCCGTGAGAGCCTCATCTACTTCACCCTGCAGGAGGGGGAGGAGAGCATCAAGGCGAAGATCGCCGAACATCCCCACAACAAGTTCCTGGTGTGTGACCACAACCTCGACAGCATCAAGGGCTTCGTCGACTCCAAGGAGCTGCTGATCCGCGTCATCGGCGGTCAGAGCATCGATCTCAACAGCGGCTCCCTGGTGCAGAGCGTCATCATCATCCCGGATACCCTGAACCTCTACGAGGCGATGGAGTACTTCAAGAATCATCGCGGGGACTTCGCCGTGGTGATGAACGAGTACGCCCTGGTGGTGGGCATCGTTACCATGAATGACCTGATGAGCACCGTCATGGGGGAGTGGGCCACCCACGTGGTGGAGGAGCAGATCGTCCAGCGGGACGAGAATTCCTGGCTGGTGGACGGGGTAACCCCTATCTCGGACGTGATGCGGGCCTTCGACATCGAGGAGTTCCCGGAGAACCAGAACTACGAGACCATCGCCGGCTTCATCATGTACATGCTGCGCAAGATCCCCAAGCGCACCGACTCGGTCAAGTACGCGGGCTACAAGTTCGAGGTGGTGGACATCGACAGCTACAAGATCGATCAGTTGCTGGTGACCCGGGTCGAGCCCGTGGCCGCCGACAAGTTGCCCCAGGAGTCGCACCCGGCGGCTTGAGTGGTAGCGCCCGCCTCAGTGCATAAAAATGGCCCTATATGGGCCGTTTTTCGATAATATGCGAGCACAACAAGTTGAAAGGGCTGGGTGACAAGCTGCCTGGCCAAGTGGAACCCATGAATGGAAACCATAGTGACCGAGAAGGTCGTTCAGGAGTCATGAAGATGCCGTCTTATTCCCGTGCCCTTGGCTGTGTGGCCCTGGCCCTTGCCCTCGGGGCCTGTAGCCAGAGCGCGCCGCGAAAGCCAGCCGCCGCGCCCAAGCCCGTTGCCCCAGAGGCCGCCGTGGTGGTGCCCCAGCCCGATCCCGATGCCGTGGTGCAGAGCGCCGTGGCGGAGCCGAACCCTGTGTTCGACGAGGAGTACCACGGCCCGGATCAGGGGTCGCTGGAGTCGGTGACGGCCCTGTTTGCCCGCGGCTACATCGAATCGGCCATGCGCGAGACCATGCTGGCGGCGGTGCACAGCGACTACCCCCTGCTCGGCATGCGGGACGTGCGTCTGACGGACCCTGTCTCCAAGTTCCTCACCTCGGCCCAGGCCCGTACCACGGCCCACGACTACCTCTACGCCGGGGTGCAGCGCAGGCTGGGTCGTCCCCTGAGCCCCGCCCAGTGGGAGCAGATCTGGCAAGGCTACTCCCAGCAGGGGCGCGTCTCCGACTGGGTCAAGCAGACCAAGCGGGTACTGGCGGGACGCTAAGCCACCTAAAGATAGAATGCATGAGGCCACCCCGGGGTGGCCTCATCTATTGCTGGCGCTGAGCCGGCTCAGGAGGCGGCAGGGCCTGCTGGCTTGCCAAACAGCACCTTGAACTTCTCCCGCCAGGACAGGCCGCGGGCGTCCCTCAGCATGTCGCGCCACTCGTGGAAGGTGAGGGTAAACGGGTTGAAGCTGTGGATGGGCTTGGTGATGCCGAAGCGGCAGGGTTCGGCGGGATCTTCTTCCACGAAGGTGCCGAACAGCCTGTCCCAGATGATGAGCACGCCGGCGAAGTTGCGGTCTATGTACTTGGCGTTGCTGGCGTGATGCACCCTGTGGTGGGAGGGGGTGTTGAAGATGACTTCGAGCCAGCCCAGCTTGCCCACTACTTGGGTGTGGACGAAGAACTGGAAGCCCAGGCTCAGCAGCACGGTGGCGACCACGGCCTCGGGGGGGAAGCCGATGAGGATCATGGGGATCCAGAACAGCCACATGCCGGAGACGGGGTACATCAGGCTCTGGCGGAAGGCGGTGGAGAGGTTGAGTCGCTCCGAGCTGTGATGCACCACGTGGGAGGCCCAGAGCCAGCGCACGTGGTGGCTCGCGAAGTGGAACAGCCAGTAACAGAGATCCTGCAGCAGGAACAGCAGCAGCAGGCTCCAGAGGTTGAGTTCGATATCCAGTAGCCGCCAGCCCCAGAGCCCGTCGTAGAGGTAGGCGATGGCGATGGCCGCCAGGGCATCGCCTCCCTGGTGCATCAGGGCCAGGGAGGCATTGGCGAACAGGTCCCGCCATTGATAGCCGGCGGTGGGGAAGGCGGCGCCATGTTTGCGCAGGTAGAGCATCTCCCAGCCGACGAAGGCCAGGAAGAGGGGGGAGAGGTAGAGCAGCAGCAGTTGCACATCCATGTCAGTCATCCGGTTGGACCAGTTGGTGTCCAGCATACCGAAGAGATTTAAAAATTCATTAACATTTCATGGCTTTCAGCCCTGGCCTCTGTCGGCCGGGATCTTCACGTAGGCTGAAGGGACGGGCGCCAGAGTCTGTGGTGCCACGAGCGGCATGATGTCAGCTGAGGAGGAGAGAATGAGAGCAAACCAGGTTTGCGTCATGCTCAGCCTGTTGACCGCGAGTGCAGGGGCCAATGACAGTTTCAACAGCGAGTTGAGTCATTTTGCCGGCGGTGCGGCCATGGGGGCGGGCTTTACGGCCATTGCGGATCACTTTGGCTATCGGGAACACAGGGGCTGGATCGGTTTCGGCGTCTCCACCGGCATCGGCATCGCCGGCGAGCTGGTCGAGCAAGCATCGGGGGATGACTTCTCGGCCCTGGATGCGGGCGCCAATGCGCTGGGGGCTGCCCTCGGGGCCTATGGCACGGATCGCTGGCTGCTGGCACCCGTGGTGCTGCCCGAGGCGCACTATGTGGGGCTGGTGAGCAACTATCGTTTCTGATGGCAAGTTGGCTCGGCGTCGTCTGAATGAGAAGAGGGAGCCTGGGCTCCCTCTTTTGTCAGCTGATTTGCAGGATTAGAGCACCTGGCTCAGGAACTGGCGCAGGCGGGGGGAGGGCGGATTGTCGAAGAAGTCTCCGGGCTTCTCGTCCACCAGCAGCTCGCCGCTCTCCATGAAGAGTACCCGGTCCGCCACCTCCCGGGCGAAGCCCATCTCGTGGGTCACCACCACCATGGTCATGCCCTCTTTCGCTAACCCCTTCATCACGTCCAGCACCTCCCCCACCATCTCGGGATCCAGGGCGCTGGTGGGCTCGTCGAACAGCATGATGCGGGGCTGCATGGCGAGCGCCCGGGCGATGGCCACCCGTTGCTGCTGACCGCCGGAGAGCTGGGAGGGGTAGCTCTGGGCCTTGTTGGAGAGGCCTACCTTGAGCAGCAGCGCCTTGGCTCTCTCTTCGGCCTCTGCGCGGGAGAGCCCCCGCACCTTCTGGGGAGCCAGACTGATGTTGTCCAGCACGCTGAGATGGGGGAAGAGGTTGAAGGACTGGAACACCATGCCCACCTCTTCCCGCAGCTTGTTGACGTCACCGGGCTCGGTCAGGCTGATGCCGTCCACCACTATGTGGCCGTCGTTGATGGTCTCCAGCTGGTTGAGGGTACGCAGGAAGGTGGATTTTCCGGAGCCGCTCGGCCCCACGATGACCACTACCTCCCCCTCGGCCACCTGGGTGCTGACGTTCTTGAGGGCATGGACCTCGCTGCCGTAAAACTTCTCGACGCCCGTCGCCTTGATGATGGGATCAGCGGCTTTCTGCATATGTCACCTCCAACTGCCGGGCCGGAAAGGCGCGGGACGTGTCGGTCGTCGCAAAGTGTTGAGACTCCTGCCGGGCTCGAGCGATGGGGTTAGTTGCTTTTTGCATATTTCACCTCGAGACGGCGGACCAGGAAGGAGAGGGTACCGGTGAGTACCAGATAGAGCAGGGCCACGGTGAACCACACCTCGAACGGACTGAAGGTGGAGCTCACCACCTCGCGCCCGGCCTTGGTCAAGTCCGTGATGGAGATGACGGAGACCAGGGAGGAGTCCTTGATAAGGTTGATGAACTGGCCCGCCAGCGGCGGCAGCACGCGCTTGAAGGCCTGGGGCAGGATCACGTAGCGCATGGTCTGGGCCGAGGTCATGCCAAGGCTGCGGCCCGCCTCCATCTGCCCCTTGTGGATGGAGGTGATGCCGGCACGCACGATTTCCGCCACGTAGGCGCCGGTGAAGACCGCCAGCGCCGCCACCCCGGCGGTGAAGCGATCCAGATTTAATACGGTGCCGATAAAGAAGTAGACGATGAAGATCTGCACCAGCAGCGGGGTGCCGCGAATAAGCTCCACATAGGTCACCGCCAGGTTGCGCAGGGCGGGATTGGGGGAGAGGCGGGCAAGGCCCGCCAGGGTGCCCAGCAGGATGGCGAAGACGCCTGCCACCAGGGAGAGCTTGACCGTCATCCAGACACCCCAGGCGATGGGGCCGGCGGTCCAGCTTAACTGAGTGTCTAGCGTATCACCGAGGAAGACGGTATCCCCTTCGGCCACCTGCGCGCCCTGGGGGGCGATGGCCTGACGACGGCTGGCATCGGCATCGTCTTGCAGGAAGAGTTGTCCCTTCTCTGCGACCACGGTGCCATCAAATTCGGCAAAATGTTTCTGTTCGGCCTGATAGGCGATGTATTGAGGGATACGCTCCCAGCGCCAGGTGTAATCGACGGCCTGCACGGCCTTGTAGATGCCAAAGACGGCAACCAGCAGCATCAGCAGAAAGACGCCGTGCCAGAGCAGCTGGTTGGGCTGTTTTTCCATCTGTCTTGTGGATTTGGGGTTGATCACTGTCACAACCTCTCTTGTCGTTATTGTGGGAAAAGACTGCGTGAAAGGGGCGGCGAGCCGCCCCTTGAGAGGTTATTTGAGTTGATTCAACCAGGTCGTGGATTCAAACCACTTCTTGTAGAGACGGTCGTAGCTGCCGTCGCCCTTGATCTGGCGCAGGTAGTTGTTCAGCCAGTTGAGGGTGTCCTGATCCCCCTTGCGGATGGCCCAGGCCAGGGGTTCGAAGGTGAACGGCTTGTCCAGGTGGACCACGGCGCCCTGGTTCTGGGAGGCGAAGATGGCGTTGTAGGGCAGGTCGTAGATGAAGGCGTCAACCTTGCCGTTGATCACTTCCAGCTTGGCGTCGTCCTGGGTCTCGAACTGCAGCAGGGTTGCCTTGGGGATCATGCGCTTGACCGCTTGTTCACCCGTGGTACCGAGCTTGACCGCGATCTTGTACTTGGGATCGTTCAAGTCCTGGAAGGACTTGATCTCGCCCGCCTTGTCCTTTCGCAGCACTATGGTCTGGCCGACGACGATATAGGGATCGGCGAAGTTGACCCGCAGGTTGCGCTGGGGAGTGACCGTCATGCCGCCCATGATGACGTCGAACTTGTCGGTCAGCAGGGCCGGAATGATGCCGTCCCAAGCGGTGTTGACGAACTCCACCTTGACCCCCATCTCCTTGGCGACCATCTTGGCCAGATCCACGTCAAAGCCGATGTACTGGCCCTGTTTGTTGGTCATCTCGAAGGGTTGATAGCCGGCGTCGAAGCCGACCCGCAGCACGCCGCGCTCCAGCACGGCGTCCAGGGTGGAACTGGGGGCGGCGGCGTTGGCCAGCCCGCACAGCAGCAGGGTAGAGAGAATGAGTTTTTTGATCATATCGGTGACGTCTCTGTCGAAAGTGTGTTCGGCCTTGAACCTGCTCCCGTGCGACTCCATGGCACAAGAGACTGCTGCATCCGGCAACAGGCAAGACAGGATTATTGTCTTGGGTCGGGCAAAAGCCCCATATGAGATTCTATGAATGGTCTGCTGAGTGAAAAATGTACCAAAACTTGATTGTGCTAGAAGACTCAATAAGTTAGTGACGATTTTTCCTCGTGGCTTGACTCATAAAACCACACGAAAACAACATATCTATCTAATGGCGCGGGTTCAAGTGCAAAACGCCGTCGGGGTCACTTTGCGCGACTTTCCCATGGCTGAGGGGGATCAAACGAGCGCGCTTCCCTTGATGTGTGTTGTCATATGACACTCTATGTTGCCGCGTCCAAGGTGCACCCTGGAATTATTTGAGCGGGAGGGTGGGCTCCCTCTGTGTCTTGCCATGGCCTTCCCATATACTCAGCCATCCTCACAGGAAGGCCCGGGTATGGACACCTCAATACTGCTCGAACTGGACGTATTCACCCTGATGCTGATGGCCCTCGGGGGTTACAGTCTCGGTTTCATCACCCTCTCCATCATCTGGGCAACCCACAGGGAGATCCCCGGCCTCGGGCTCTGGTGGTGGTCCAGTCTCTGTGCCCTGGCGGCCCAGTCCCTGTTTTTCCTGCAGGCCTTCTCCCCCAACCTGGCGGGGATCTGGTTCGCCAACCTGCTCATCACCTTCTGCATCGCCCTGATGCCGCTGGCGCTGCAACGCTTCTTCGGTCAGGCCCCGAGCTGGCGGGCGTTCGCACTCTTCATGGCGATCTATGTGGTGCTCCTCTGCTGGACCGTGCTGTTCAACGATCATATGGCGCCCAGGGTGCTGCTGGCTTGCCTCAGCTACATGGTGATCGGGGCCGTGATAGTTCGGCAGGTGTGGCGCCACGGCTATCCCGCCTACCTGCCCGCCGTGCTGGTGTTCACCGTGGTCAACGTGCTGCTGTACGGCTTCAACCTGGTGCGGATGGGGGCCCTGTTCAGCGGCGAGGTGCGGGTGCTGATGGATCAGCACGCGGTCAATGTGCTGCCCTTCCTCTCCATGCTGATGGGCAACTACCTCTCCACCTTCGGGGTCTTGCTGCTCTGCACTCAGTACCGGGCCCTGGCCCTGCGCCAGCAGGCGAGCCAGGATCCCCTGACCGGCTTGCTGAACAGGCGCGGCTTTATGGCGCGCTGTGCCAAGTCATCCAGACGAGGTGCCCTGGTGGTGCTGGATCTCGACGACTTCAAGCAGATCAACGATCGCCACGGCCACGAGGCGGGGGACAAGGTGCTGGCGGCGGTGGGGGCCTATCTCGCCGCCCAGCGGGATCTGGTGGCCGGCCGCTTCGGGGGGGAGGAGTTCGTGTTGTTGCTATCGGAGCGCGAGCCGATCGCCCAGCAGGCGCGCTGCGAGCAGATCCGCGAGGAGATAGCGGCGCTGCCGCTGGCCGGCATCCAGATCACCGTCAGCATGGGGCTGGTGCCCTGCCAGCACGGCTGGCACTTCGATACCCTGTTCAGCCAGGCGGATCGGGCGCTTTACCGAGCCAAGGGTAGCGGTAAGAACCGGGTCTGCCAGAGCGCCTGACGGGGCGCTCCATTCACGTTGGCGCTCAGGCCGGCTCGGTGGTGAGTGGGCGCGGCGCCTGGGCCTTGAGGAAAGGCAGCAGCAACAGGGCGGAGACGCCCGCCGCCACCGAGATCACCACGAAGAAGCCGTTCCAGTGCCAGATCTCCAGCACCCTGGCCAGGGGGTAGCCCGACAGCGCCGCCCCCATGTAGGCAAACAGGCCGACAAAACCGGTGGCGGCCCCGGCGCAATCCTTGTGGGAGCACTCCGCCGCCGCCATGCCGATCAGCATCTGGGGCCCGAACACGAAGAAGCCGATGGTGAAGAAACAGGCTGCCTGCATCACGTAGCTGAAGAAGGGCATCAGCCAGAGCGAGCCCACCGAGAGCAGGATCCCCACCGCGAAGATGAGGTTCATGGGCCCCCGGTTGCCGTTGAACAGCTTGTCCGATCCCCAGCCCGCCACCAGGGCGCCGATAAAGCCTCCCACCTCGAACATCGAAATCGCCGAGTTCGCGCTCATCAGGTTGAAGCCGCGCTCCTCCGTCATATAGAGGTTGCCCCAGTCGTTGATGGCGGTGCGCACCACGTAGACCAGCACGTAGCAGCAGGCCAGCAGCCAGATATAGGGGTTGCCGAGCACGTATTTGTGCAGGATCTGGCGGGGCGTGAGGCCGGTATCCTGGGTCTGCTGGGCGATTTCCAGGGCATCGTTTCGCCACTGGCCCACCGTCGGCAGCCCCATGGTGCTCGGGGTGTCCCGCAGTCGCCAGCAGAGGAAGAGTCCGGCCAGGATGGCGATGATGCCGGGCACTATCATGCCGTAACGCCAGCCGTGTTGCAGGGCTATGGAGCTGACGATGAGGGGAATGAGAGCGCCCCCCACGTTGTGGGCTGTGTTCCAGACCGACCACCAGGCGCCGCGCTCGGTGCGGGAATACCAGCTGGTGAGGAGCTTGGAGCAGGGGGGCCAGCCCCAGCCCTGGAAGAAGGCGTTGGCCACCATCAGTGCCGCGAACAGCCAGAGCGACGACGAGAGCCCGAACAATATGTTGATGACCCCGGTCGCCATCAGCCCGAGCCCCATGAAATAGCGCGGGTTGGCTCCGTCGCTGATGATGCCCGAGAGGAACTTGGACACCCCGTAGGTGAGGTAGAACAGGGTGCCGAGCAGACCGATGTCGGCCTTGTCCAGCAGGCCGTTTGCCAGCATGTCCGGCATGGCGAAGTTGAAGCTCTTGCGGGTGAAGTAGAAGACCGCGTAGCCCAGATACATGGTCAGCAGCAGGTGGATGCGCCAGTGGCGATAGGTCGCGTCTATTTCCCGCTTATCCCGCAGCGGCGGCACCGGTGGGCGGCTCTTGATAAAGCTCAGCATGGCAATCTCTTCTGGCACAAGGACTCAGGCATGGGGTTCCTCCCGTTTGCGGCGGGGCAGGCAGAGGGTCAGCTCGGTGCCGTGCAGGCAGGAAAGTTGCAAGGTGCCGCCGAGCGCCTGTACCCGCTCGCGGATGCCGAGCAGGCCATAACCCTGGGGGCTGTGCTCGGGCAGGCCGCAGCCGTCGTCCTCCAGTTGCAGCAGCAACTGGCTGTCCTGTTGGCGGGCCTGGATGCGCACCGAGCTGGCATTGGCGTGCTTCACCACGTTGTTGAGCCCCTCCTGGCAGACCCGAAACAGGGTGACCCGCTGGGCATCGGAGAGATCGCTATCCCGCAGCTGCCACTCGAGGCGGGTGACGATGCCGCGGCGCTCGAGTTCGAGCTCTCGCAGCAGCCCCTGTACCGCCTGCTCCAGGCTCATGTCGTCGAGCTGACGGGGGCGCAGGCGACCGAGCAGGCCGCGCACCGCGTCGTAGATGCCCAGCGACAGGGTATCGATGAGGGCGCTGCTCTGGCCGACCCCGGCATTGTCCGGGGCGAGCCGCCGCACTATGCCCGCCTGGGTGCGGATGGCCGTGATGGTCTGGCCGATGTCGTCGTGCAGCTCCCTGGCCACCTCCTTGCGGATGCACTCCTCGGTCTCCAGCAGCCGCTCGGTGAGCTGGCGATTGTGGGCGAGTTGGCGGCTGAGCGCCTGGTTTAGCTCCCGCTGGCGCTGGATGCCGGCGCCGAGCAGCAGGCCGGTCAGGCTCTGGGCCAAGAGGGAGAGCAGCAGATCCAGGGGATGTTCGTGCCAGGCCTGGCTCGCCATCAGGGCGACCGTGTTCATCAGGGTGGCGAGCAGGGCCCCCTGCCAGCCGTAACGCCAGGCCATGGCCATGATGGGGATGGCGAGGCAAAACGGCGTGAAGCGCACCAGGGAGTCCGGCAGGCCGAGCTGCAACCAGAGGCTCAGCACGAACAGCAGCAGATACCAGAACAGGTGGCGAAAGCGCCAGTCCACCGGTTGATCGATGAGGGCCGGGCCGAGGGGCACCCAGGTTGCCCGGGTCAGGTAGTGCCAGATCAGCATGCAGGTGGAGGTGAGGGTCAGGCCACCGGTCAGGGTCAGCAGCAGGGCGGTGAGTGCCTCCTCTCCCGCCAGATACCAGAGCAGGGATTGCAGCAGAGCCGCCACCGTCACGGTGGCGAGCAGCACCAGCAGTTGTTGCCAGTCGTTGCGCACGCGCTGGCGGCGGGCCACTAGCAGGGGCACCAGGGTGAGCAGACTGCCGGCCTGGAGAAATGGCCACAGGGGGATGCCGACCTCCTGATCGAGCCAATGTAGCAGCAGGGCCTCGCAGATCAGCAGTGGCGGCCAGTAGGGGAGCGGGCTTTGCAACAGCAGGCCGAGCCGCAGACCGAACGGGAACAGCAGCACCGCCAGGGACGGGTGCTCCACCAGGTGAAGGCCTATGCTCCAGAGGCAGAACCAGCCGGCGGCGAAGATGAAGCTGGCCGCCAGGGAGATGGCGGCATAGCTGGCGAGGCGGGGGATCACCAGCTGTCCAGCATGCGGTGGGCCAGCTCCACGTTGTTGCTGACCTTGAGTTTGTCCATCAGGTTCGCGCGGTGCACGTGCACCGTCTTGGGGGAGAGGCCGAGCTGCTCGGCGATGGCCTTGACCTCCAACCCGCGTGCCAGCAGCTGCGCCACCTCCCGTTCCCGGTTGGTGAGGGGATCCCGGCTGTTGCAGGCGAGTTTGTGGGCAATGTCCGGGGTCAGGTAACAGCCGCCAAGGGCGGCGGTACGCACCGCGGCGATCAGCTCATCCGGGCTGCAGCGCTTGGAGAGAAAGCCCTTGGCCCCCGCCTGCAGGGCCTGCTCCACCAGGGCCGGGCTGTCGTGCACCGACAGCATGACCACGGCGAGGCCGACGGGCAGTTGCCTGAGCAGATCCAGGCCGGACTGATCCGGCATGGAGATGTCGCACACACACAGCTGGACGCCGCTGCCGGGCAGGCCGGCGAGGGCCTCTTTGGCTGAGCCGAATTCGGCGACGACCCGCAGATCGGGTTCCAGATTGAGCAGTTGGGCGAAGCCGGAGCGGACGATCTGGTGATCGTCGATGAGGGCAATGTTTATCATGATGTCAGCCTGAGATGGGCGCCTAGGGGGGCTGGCGCGGCGAACAAGATACCCGTGGCGTCACCTTGGCTCAAGGGGGAGGGGAAATTGTGAGCAAGATAAGTGGCGATCCGTGCCCAAAGCTTGATCCGGATCAGGCCGGGCACGCGCCGTGCGCCACGGGGCGCGGGCAGCGCGTGCCCCTCTGGCTCAGCGGTGCAGCTCGCCGGCGCGCTCGGGTTGATAGACCACTTCCAGGATCTCCACCTGAATGGTGCGACCGGCGGGACCCGGCCAGGCGATGCTGTCGCCCACCTTCAGTCCGAGCAGGGCGCTGCCGACCGGGGCGAGCACCGAGATCTTGGTCTCATCCCCCAGTGCATCTTTGGGGTAAACCAGCGTCAGACAGAAGTCACTGTCGTTGTTTTGCATCTTGAAGCGCACCGTGCTGTTCATGGTCACCACGTCCGGCGGCATGTCCGCGGGCTCGCGGATCTCGGCACGATCCAGCTCCTCCTGCAGGGCCAGGTGCTGGGGGTGGTTGCCGAGCAGTTGCTCGATGCGATCGAGATCCAGGCTGGAAATCACGAGATGTGGCTGTTTCATAGGGCATTCCTTATCAATGGCTGACGGGACCAGGATGACGGGCAAGCTGGTCGAAAGATGAATATGGGTTGTGTAATGAGATCGCAAGCGCGATGCCCCCGAGCGACTCGCGCAGCGGGGCGAGGGCGGGGGCTCAGCGGGGTGTGAGCAGACTGGAAAAAATCATGAGCGCTTTCATGTGGATACCATAACCATTCCTGACGGCTTTGGCAATTGCCCACACTAACGCTCAGGGGGCCTGATAGTCGTACTGCCTGAGGATGCGGGCCAGACTGCCATCTTGTCGCATCCCCTCGATGGCCTGGCGCCAGCGCGCGGCCTCCCTGGGGGAGAAGTCGGGGTGAGCTGCGAGGTAGATGGCGGTCTGTTGCAGGGTCTCGCCCCGCACCAGGTCCGCGAGGGGGAGTCCGGCCTGCTGCTGGGTGTAGCGGGCCGTGTTCCAGGCCACGGCCCAGCCCTGGATGCGGCCCATGGCCAGCTTGCTGGCGTTGCTTATCTCCTCCGTCACCGCCTCCTCCCTCCCCTTGGGCAGGGGTTGGCTCAGGCTCTGGCCGTAGGAGCCGCGCATCACCCCGAGCGCCAGGGTTGGCAGCTCGCGGCGGGTGAGCGGGGCAGGGTGATGGTCGCGATGGCTGGCCAGCACGAAGGCCTCCTCCAGCAGGGGGGCGACCCAGAGAAACTGGTGCTCCCGCTGGGGGTTCCTGACCGGGGGGAGCAGCAGGGTATCGGGTCGATAGCGGGCCTGGCTGAGGGCGCGGGCCAGCGGCATCAGCTCTATGGTCAGGGGCTCGCGCAGGCGGCGCGCCGCCTCTTCCAGCACCTCGATGGCCATGCCGCTCGGCGCCCCCTGCTGGCTGCGAATGACATAGGGCGGCACCTCGGCGGCGATGACGGTGACGGCCTGGGCTGTCTGGGCCGCCAGCCAGAACGGGACGACGAGGAAGGGGGAGACAAGAAGACGCATAGGGAGCCGGCCAGGGGATGAGGCCTGGGAGTGTACCATCCTGCCGGCCCGGATCCGCCAGCCCCATATAGATAAGAGGGGTCAGTCAAAGAAATCCCGCAGATCCAGGCTCTGGTAGCCGCCGAGTTGCTGCCAGGGCAGCTGTTTGGGCAATGGCCTCGGGGTCACCTCCATCCGGTAGCTGCGATAGCCGTCGAGGCTCGCGGACTCCACCACCAGGGGGAGTTGCCACTGGCTCGACCAGAGGATGCGGGTGCGCTGCTTGCCTTCGCGCTTCTCGTACCAGCGCGCCTGGGCGGGGGCCGCCTCATCCAGTGCCGTCATCCCCTGCAGCAGGGCCGGATCCACCAGATGGCGGATCTTGTCCCAGTCCGGGGTGAAGCCCACCTGGCCGTACTCCTCCGCAGGGACCTCCACCAGCTGGTTGTGCCAGGCGTCGGCGTAGCGCAGCTGCAGCTCACCCTCTTCCCCGTGCGTGACCCAGCGGGCCGCCATCTGGTGGGTGAAGTGCTTGTGACCCGGATTGGCGTCATGGGTAGCGTGATAGGCGCGGGCGAGCGGCAGGGGGATGAGCCGCTGGCTCCACACCTGGTTGCCGACCCGCATCCATTTCTCTTGCCAGTGGCTCTCCCGGGCGATGCCATCGGCGCCGGTGACGCGATTCTGGTAGCTGATGCGGGTGGCGAGATCCGGAACGTCGTCGAAATAGGCCTGGGCCATCAAGGGGCTGGCGAGCAGCCATAAAGGAAACAGGATTCGAATCATGATGTTCGCTCGAAAGAGCAGGGGCCAGAGTTTATCGGCTGGCCCCTGCCACTTACAGGCCGAGCGCCTCCCGCAGCTTGCCGAACACCTTGGTATTGTCGAGCGTGCCCTTGAAGCGGGTGCTGCCGGCACCACCGGCGAACAGCATGACATCGCCGCCGCCGTGGGTCTCGGAGCTCAGCTTGACGCCTGTCTCCTGCAGATAGTCATCCGCCATCACCTGATCGCTGGTGAGGGTAGGGCGAACATCCGGGCGGTTCGGGCCGTTGCCGAACACCAGGGTCGTGAAGGGCTTGCCCTGGGCATCGTTCTGAGTCGAACCGTCCGGATTCTTCACCAGATCCAGCACTGGGTTGCCCTTGGCGGAGTAGCCGTTGATGGTCATGGTGTGGTCATGATCCGCCGTCACCACGATCAGGGTGTTGCTCAAATCCACCTTGCCCAGCGCCGTCTTGACCGCCTCGTCCAGCGCCACCGCATCGGTGAGGGAGCGCTTGGCGTTGGTGGCGTGCAGGGCATGGTCGATACGCCCCCCTTCCACCATCAGGAAGTAGCCTTCGCTGTTCTGGCTCAAGAGATCGATGGCCTTGGCGGTCATCTCGGACAGAGACGGCTGGGTATTGGCGGCCCCCTTGGCGACGCGGTCCAGCTCATAGTCGAGGTGGGACTTGGCACTGAAGAGCCCCAGTACCTTGCCGTTTTGCACCTTGGCGAGATCGCTCTGGGTGGTGACGTACTGATAACCCTGGGCGCTGAGCTCGGCGGTGAGATCCCGGCCATCGGCGCGGCCCCCCTTGTTGCTGGCGCTGTAGGGCGTCCAGTGGTTGGCGCCGCCCCCCAGCAGCACGTCTACGCCATCCCCGAGCGCCTGGTTGAAACCAGCGCCGCCCGGTACCGCTTGCTCGGCGATGGCATAGGCCGCATCCCGGTGGCAGATGTGGGAGTAGGTAGCGGCCGGGGTGGCGTGAGTCAGCTCGGTGGTGGTGACGGCACCGACGGACTTGCCTGCCGCCTTGGCCAGCTCCAGTATGGTGGGCACAGACGTGCCGTTGTCACCGGCGCAGTTGTTGACCCCCTTGTTGCCGTTCACATCCTTACCGGGTGCCACGGCTTTGGTGTCGCTGCTCATGGCGATCACCTCGTTGTTCATCTTGACCCCCGTGGTGTAGGCCGCCATGGAGGGGGCCGAATCCGTGGTCTGGGCATCGTTGGAGAAGGTCTTGATGCGCGCGCTTCGGGGCAGCTTCATCATCTCCAGATCCCCCTCTTCCCCGACCTTGAACAGCCGGGTCGCGGTGAGCACCGTGGGGCCCATGCCGTCACCGATGAAGAGGATCACGTTCTTGGCATCGGCTGCCTGGGCCTGACCCGCCAGGGCGCCCAGCAGGGCGGTACAGACGAGGGTTTTATTCATGGCTGATTTCATCAGAATGCTCCTTACAGCTTGGCCGCAGCCTTGACCTTGCCGAACACGGCGGTGTTATCGAGAGAGCCGTGGAAGCTGTCCGCTCCCTGGCCGATGGCACCGAGGAAGACGTCGGTACCGCCATGGGTTTCGTTGCCGATGTCGCCAGTGCTGACCACCACCTCCTGGTGATAGTCGTTGGCCGAGACGGTGGTGTCATCGAGGGCGGCCACGCTGCTGCGCGGACCCTCCACCCGGTTGTAGCCGTTGCCAAAACCTATGATGGTGTAGGGCATGCCATCGCTGTCCTTGCTGGGCTCGCCGGTCTCGTAGTTCTTCACCAGGCCAAGCACGCCAGGGTTGCTGGCCGTTGTCTTGCCGGTACGTTTGGCATAGCCGTTCAGCACCAGCGTGTGGTCGTGATCGGCGGTGACCACGATCAGGGTGTTCTTGAGCTCGGGGTCGGTCTTCTTCACCTCGTCGATGGCGGCCTTGATGGCGTCGTCGAAGGCGAGGGTGTCCTGCAGGGCGCGCTTGGCGTTGGTATCGTGCAGGGCGTGATCGATGCGCCCCCCTTCCACCATCAGGAAGTAACCCTTCTCCTTGCCCTGGAGCTGCTTGATGGCGGCCAGGGTCATCAGGCTCAGGGACGGCTCGCTGGCGGGCCTGTCCAGGTCGTATTTCATGTGGCTCGAGCCAAACAGCCCCAGCAGCGGCTTGCCCACCTCGGCCTGGTTCAGCTGATCCAGATTGCTGGCAAACTGATAGCCCTTGGCCTGCATCTCCGCGATGAGGTCGCGGCCATCGGTGCGCTTGCCCTTGGCTGCGGTGGGCAGGAAGAAGCTGCTGCCGCCGCCGAGCACCACGTCCAGCCCCTCTTTCAGGGCCCCGTTGTAACCGGCACCGCCCGGGACCAGCTGGGCGGCGATGTCGGCCTCCAGATCCCGGTTGCAGATGTGGGCATAGGTGGCGGCCGGAGTGGCGTGAGTCACCCGGGTGCTGGTGACCACGCCAGTGCCGCGACCGTCGGCCTTCGCCAGCTCCAGCAGGGTGGTGACCGGCTTGCCGGCGCTCTTGCTGCAATCGCTCTCCTGGGTGGCGTCGCTGTCCATGCTGATGACGCCGTTGTTGCTCTTGACCCCCGTCATGTAGGCCGCCATGGAGGGGGCCGAGTCGGTGACCTGGGAGTCGTGAGAGAAGGTCTTGATGAAGGCCGTCTCCGGCAGGGTGTCTATGGTGAGGCTGCCCTCTTCGCCGACGCCGTAGATGCGGGCCGCGGTCAGGGTGTTGAGGCCCATGCCATCGCCGAGGAAGAAGATCACGTTCCTGGCGATGGGCTCGGGGGGATTGCTGTCGTTCGTGGAGTTGCAGCCGGCGGCCAGGGCGGCGCCGATCATCAATGCAAGTCCTGCCATCTTTCTCATTGGGGTTCGCTCCTTGTAAAACCTGAGCGCAGCCTAGAGGCGTCAGATGACACTTTTAGTGAAATTGGATGACAATCCGATGAAAGTGTTATCTAAATGTTATGTTGTATCAACCACTTATTGATGATGCTTCTGTTATTTAACCGCCCTTGATGAAGAGCGTCGGGTGGGGGCCGTGGCTTGGTGGTTTGCCTTCATCCGGCTAGAATGACCTGTCAAATTGAGGCGCCAACGGGTAAAATGCGCCCCCTTGCGACGCCAGACGTCCGCCATCGCTCGCCGCTCGTTCCCGCACGCCAGCGCCCGCAGCCCTTACAGAGAGTCACGGATATGTCCATCAACTGGTTCCCCGGCCACATGCACAAGGCCCGCAAAGAGATTGCCGAGGTCATGCCCCAGGTCGATGTCATCATAGAGATGATCGATGCCCGCATCCCCTTCTCCAGCGAAAATCCCCTGGTGCCCGAGCTGCGTGGTGAGACCCCGGTGATCAAGGTGCTGAACAAGGCAGACCTCGCCGATCCCGAGATCACCGAGCTGTGGGTGGCGCACATGGAGAAAGAGAAGGGGATCAAGGCGTTGCCCCTGACCCAGCAGGAGCCTGAGAAGATCAAGGCGCTGCTGACCCTGTGCCACGAAATGCTGCCGGAGCGCAACTTCGACCTGCGCGGGGTGCGCGCCATGATCATGGGCATCCCCAACGTGGGCAAGTCCACCCTGATCAACACCCTGGCGGGGCGCATCATAGCCCGCACCGGCAACGAGGCGGGGGTGACCAAGTCCCAGCAGCGGATCAAGCTGGACAACAACGTCATCCTGACCGATACCCCGGGGTTCCTCTGGCCCAAGCTGAACCCGCCCTCCTGCGGTTACCGGCTGGCGATCACCGCGGCCATCAAGGACACGGTGTTCGACTACGCCGACATCGCCATGTTCGCCGCCGATTACTTCATCAAGGCGTACCCCGAGCGGATCAAGGCGCGCTACCAGCTGAGCGAGCTGCCGGAAACCGAGATCGAGCTGCTCGAGCTCATCGCCCGCCAGCGCGGCTTCATGCGCAAGGGGGGGCTGGCGGATCTGCACAAGGCGTCCGAGATCCTGGTGAACGAGTTCCGCTCCGGCATGCTGGGTCGCATCTCCCTGGAGACCCCGGAGATGGTGGCCGTCGAAATCGTGGAAGCGGATGCCGAGGCCGAACAGAAGGCCAAGGAGAAGGCCGAACGGGAAGAGGAGCGCCAGGCTCGCGCCCGTCGCAAGTACGCCAAGAAGCGCCAAAAATAGCCGCTATTGTGCTTGGTATAAAGAAGAGGCGACCCCAGGGTCGCCTCTTCTCGTATGGGCTTCCCGGGACTGGGGCCAGCCAGGATAGTGGCGTACCTTGGTCGACATGATGTCTTCTTTAATAGGGAAGGGACCGCGGGGGTAGTGGCTGCCAGTTGTGCCGATAGCCATCCCCGTGGCCTTGTTGCGTTGCCCGTTTTTGCAGAAGGCCGGCAACTCCTTTAATCCTGATTGCTTGCCTAAAGGTGCGATGACATTTCTCGCCCATGCATGTCTGGTGCGGACAGATAAAACGCCAGTCAATCAAGGGGATAAGTGTGATGTCTGGCATGCGTCCGGCCATCAGCAGAAACGGCTCAACCCCTTTGGTGAGAAAAGTGCCGCCGGCGCCATCTCTGGCGGATTGACAATCCAATCGGCGGTGGCATGATGCGCTCGCATTTTGCCTCTCCTCACGGTTTTACCCATGACTACCTACACCCGGCCGGTGCTGTTATTGCTCTGTGGCCTGCTGCTGCTTACCCTGGCCATCGCGGTGTTGAACACACTCGTGCCGCTCTGGCTCGCCCATGAAAAGCTGCCGACCTGGCAGGTGGGCATGGTCGGCTCCTCCTATTTCTGCGGCAACCTGCTGGGCACCCTGCTGGCGGGGTCGCTGATCAAGCGGGTCGGCTTCAACCGCAGCTACTACCTGGCCTCCCTGATCTTTGCCGCCGGCTGTGTGGGCTTAGGCGTCACCCTGGGCTTCTGGAGCTGGCTCGGCTGGCGCTTCATCGCCGGGGTCGGCTGCGCCATGATCTGGGTGGTGGTGGAGAGCGCGCTGATGTGCAGCGGCACCGCCCGCAATCGGGGCCGTCTGCTGGCCGCCTACATGATGGTCTATTACGTGGGCACAGTGCTGGGGCAACTGCTGGTCAGCAAGGTGCCGACGGGGCTGATGGAGGTGCTGCCCTGGGTCACCGGTCTGGTGCTGGCGGCCATCTTGCCGCTGCTGTTCACCCGCATCGTTCACGAGCGCGGCGAGCCGCAAGCCACCACCCTGGTGTGGCCCATGCTGCGCCTGCGTCAGGCCCGCCTCGGGGTCAACGGCTGCATCATCTCCGGCATCGTGCTGGGGTCTCTGTATGGCCTGATGCCGCTCTACCTGAATCATCAGGGGGTGAGTGATGCCGGCATCGGCTTCTGGATGGCGGTGATGGTGAGTGCCGGCATCCTGGGTCAGTGGCCCATCGGCCGCCTGGCAGATCGATTCGGGCGACTGCCGGTGCTGAGGGTACAGGTCTTTGTGGTGATCCTGGGGGCCATGGGAATGCTAGGCAACCTGGCCATGGGGCCGGCGCTGTTTATCCTTGGCGTAGCGGGCTTCACGCTCTATCCGGTGGCCATGGCCTGGGCCTGCGAGAAGGTCGAACAGCATCAGCTGGTGGCGATGAACCAGGCGCTGCTGCTGAGTTACACCATAGGCAGCCTGCTCGGGCCGACCCTGACGGCGCTGCTGATGGAACACTACTCCGATAACCTGCTGTTCGTCATGATAGCCGGCGTCTCCCTTGTCTATCTGCTGATGCTGCTGCGCAAGATGGGCGAACACAGGACGCCGGTGGCCCATGCCTGATGACCCTGCGAGATAGAACCATTTGTTGACGAGTAGCGCTCGGGAGCGGGCTCATGGGATCACTGTTGTGCTTTATATAAAGAAGAGGCGACCCTGGGGTCGCCTCTTCGTTTGGGGCAAACGGTGAATGGGGGGCGCGAAAGGTTAGCCGAAACGGCGGCGCGCCTCCTCAAACAGGGACAGATGCAGCGGGATAAGTGTCTGCCAATCGCGCCGGTAACCGCCTCCCGGCACGGCGGCGATGGCCAGCCCGTGCTGCCGTGCGCAATCGAACACCATGGCATCCCGCTGGCGTACCCCGGCGTCGCTCAGGGAGAGGAAACCCAGCTCGTCCGCATGGTGCACATCCACGCCGGCCTGATAGAGGATGAGATCCGGCTGATAGAGGCGCAGGGCCAGGGTGAGGGCCTGCTCCAATGTGGTGAGGTAGGCATCGTCCTGCATGCCGCCGGGCAGCGGGAAGTCCAGATGGGAGGCGGGCTTGTGGAAGGGGAAGTTGCGCTCCCCATGGAGGGAGAGGGTGATGATGTCCCGGCGGTCTGCGCACAGGGCCGCGCTGCCATCCCCCTGATGGACGTCGAGATCCACGATCAGCACCTGCTCGCAGCGCCCCTCGTCGAGGCAGGTTTGCGCCGCTATCACCAGATCGTTGAACAGACAAAAACCGCTGCCAAAGCCCCGGTGGGCGTGGTGATAGCCGCCGGAGAGCTGCAGGCCGCACCCCTCGGCCAGGGCATGGCGGCTGGCGGCCAGGGTCGCACCGACAGAATGGAGGGTGCGTTCGATGAGTAGTGGCGACCAGGGAAAGCCGAGCCGGCGGATGGCGTCCCGCTCCAGAGTGCCGGCGAGGGCGGCATCCACATAAGTGGCGTCATGGACTCGCATCAGCTGCGCCCGGCTGGCGGGGCTGGCCAGGGTGAGCGGATAACCCTGCTCCGAGAGCATCTGGTAGAGCGCCTGATACTTGGCCAGAGGAAAGCGATGGCGTTCGGGCAGCGTCAGGGCGGAGTAGCTGTGGTGATGGAAGATGCGAAGGGACATGGGATCCGAGTCCGTGCGAAATGAAAAAGGGGAGCCTGGCTCCCCTGATTACTGGCACTCAAGCGCCATCATTGCTGCTGGATCACCCAGATCTGGAAGGCCTTGCGGGTCTCGGCGTCAGCCTTGTTGTACCAGCTCTGCAGCTGGGTCAGGGCTTCCGGGTTGCTCATGGCCTTGCTCGGGGCCACTTCCACCGGTGCGCTGGCGGCGGCCATCACGGCAGCGGTGGAGACGGCAACTGTCTTGGGCTGGTTGAACGCCTTGCCCATCTTGATGAGCTCCTGCTGATAGTCCCGGGTCAGCTGGAAGCCACCCACGGTCGGCATGATGAACTGTTCGGATTTCAGGGCCTGGCCAGTGGCTTTGTCTTTCAGGACGACGTTCTGATCCTTGACGAAACGTCTGGCTTCGTCTTCCTTGCGGGGCTTCTTGAAGTCGAGGAACAGCTGCTGGTTGTCGGCGGCGGTGAAGTTGATCACCAGGGGCTCGGCGGTCACCAGCTTGGTTTCGCTGCGGCTGGAGTAGTTGCCTTCGAAGGCGACGACGACCTGGTGCTTGCCGGGCTCCAGGGAGAAGACGGTGGCTTTGTCGAGCAGCTGGGGGTTGACGGGTTCACCATCGAGCAGCTGGATGACATAGGGGTTCGTTATTTCCAGTTGGCTGGCGGCCAGGGCGCTACCTGCCCACAACAGACCAGCCAGGGCCGGTACCAGAACAGTCAGTTTCATTTCATCTCCTTGAACAGTCAGGCGAGTGCCCACTGAAAAATAGGGGCTCATTTTTACAGGTTTGCCGCAGAGCGGCAATAGGTGTTTAGGGCGTCTCTGACAGGGTTGGCAGCGTCTTTTCTCGCAGAAGAAGGGCCGGGCCGTCTCTCCTGTGGCCTACTCCACGCGCCGGGTGAAGGGGGGCAGGGCATCCAGCAGCCCCTTGCCATAGCGCTTGGTCAGCAGGCGTCGGTCGAGAATGGTGACCCGTCCCCGATCCGCCTCTTTGCGGATGAGGCGGCCACAGGCCTGGATGAGCTTGCGGGAGGCCTCCGGCACCGTGAGCTGCAGGAAGGGATTGCCGCCACGCTGCTCGATCCACTCGGCGGTGGCCTCTTCCACCGGCGAGTTGGGGACCGCGAAGGGGAGCTTGGTGATCACCAGGTTGGTGAGGTAATGGCCGGGCAAATCCAGCCCCTCGGAGAAGCTGCCGGTGCCAAACAGTATGCTGGCCTGGCCGCCGTCGCACTTCTGCTTGTGCAGGGTCAGCAGGGCGCTGCGGGATGCCTCCCCCTGCACCAGCAGGGAGAGCCCCTTGGCCCGGAGTCCCACCGCCACCTCGTTCATCTGCCGGTAGGAGGAGAAGAGCACCAGGCTCGCCTCCTTGCCCGCCAGCAGCCGGGGCAGGGTGTCTATCAGCTCCTGGGTGAAGGCCGGGGCGCTGGGCTCATGGGCCATCCTGGGCAGATAGAGCTCCGCCTTGTGGTAGTCGAAGGGGGAGCGCAGGCGCAGGTAGCGGGTGCCATCGTGCTCCTTGAGCCCCACCTGATGGCGGAAGTAACTGAAGGAGGAGAGGGCGGTGAGGGTGGCGGACACCAGCACGGCGCCGAGGCATTTTGACCAGAGCCACTCCTCCAGCAGGTAACCCACCTCGATGGGGGAGGCGTGCAGCCAGATGTCGCCCTCCTCCCCCTTGGCCATCCAGCGGGCCAGCGGCGTCTTGCCGGTAGGCACGTGGCGGCTCAGCATCTCCCACAGGGCGCAGAAGCTCTCCAGCCGCTGCAGGTGGAAGCCGCTCTCCGCCAACAGGGGCTCGGCCTCCTTGCGGCGGATCTCTCCATCCTTGAGGGCCTCGCCGATGGCCCCCTGCATCCTGTCCAGGGCTCGCAGCGCCTTCTTGCTCGCCTCTTTCAGATTCTCCGCCAGCATGGGCAGGGGATCCGGTAGCACGCCATCGGCGAAGCGATAGTGCTGCTCGCAGCCAAAGAGATGATCGTTGCCGGCAAGCCACTGCTCCAGCGCCTTGAGGTCCGGCTGCAGGGAGGCCAGCGCGTCCTGCAACTTGAGCTGAGGGTCCAGCAGGCTCTCCTTGTTGAGGGCCCGGGCCAGCTTGCCGGCACTCTGTACCAGCTTCTCCAGCCAGCGGCGCGAACCCTTGACGCTGGCGGAGGCCGCCCCGTGATCCCGCGCTATGGTGGGCAGGTGATGGGCTTCGTCCAGCACGTAGATGCACTCGTCCGGTGGCGGCAGGATGATGCCGCCACCCATGGTGAGGTCGGAGAGCAGCAGGGCGTGGTTGACCACCAGCACGTCGGCGGCGTCCATGTCGTTGCGGGCGCGGTGGAAGGGGCAGTGCTGGTGATGGCTCAGGGCCTTGTTGCAGCTGTGGCGGTCGGCGGCAATCCTGTCCCAGCAGAGATCCGGGATGGGTTTGGGCCAGTTGTCTCTATCGCCATCCCATTTCCCCTCGGTATAGGCCTGCCACAGGGCCTGATAGCGAGCCTTGTCGGCATCGGAGGGCTTGTGTTTGCTCAAAGCACCGAAATCCAGCTCGAAGTTGGCCATCTCGCCGCCGCTGGCCGCCTGCTCCAGCAGGTACTCGCAGCAGTAACGCTGGCGCCCCTTGACCAGCATGAAGCGAAACGGCAGTTCGCTGTGCCTGTGGTAGAAGGGCAGGTCCTTGTGGATGAGCTGCTCCTGCAGGGCGACGGTGGCGGTGGAGATCACCAGCTTCTTCTGGGTGAGGCGCGCCACCGGGATGGCGCCCTGGGCATAGGAGAGGGATTTGCCGATGCCGGTGCCCGCCTCGGCCACCAGGATGCGGCGGGCCCTGTCGTATTCACCGGTCAGGGTTTTGGCGATCTCGGCCACCAGAAAGTTCTGCTCTTTACGGGGCACAAAACCGGGCAAGCCATCGGCAATCTGTCGATACGTATTGCGAATGGTGGTTTTGAGGCGGGTAGATAGCATAAATGAGTTCTGGCCGTGTCGGGGGGGATGGAGACAGGATACCCGCAACGGGGCGCCGGGGTCGAGGCAGGGAGCGACAGGGGCTTCATCCTCGATTCGGCATTTATAGTATGAGGACTCAAATCGGTGCAATAAATCACCAGTGCCGGGTTGTTAAGGCAGAGAGAATGACTGTAAACGTTTTCCCTGGTGGGGTTGGCAATGTGGGAGTCAGCTCACAAAATTTTTGCTTTGACTAAGCATTTCGCAAAAAGTTCCAAGTTTTTTCGTTGCGGATTGGAAAACCCGGTGATAGTCTCGGCCCCATAGTGATGCAAAGAACATCGCTAACACAGGGAATAACAAGGACTTAGTGTTTAATTACAGTAGGCATTGGAAACAATTATGAAAAAGACAATTCTGGCTATTGCTATCCCGGCTCTGTTCGCTTCTGCCGCTAACGCCGCAGTCGTTTATGACAAAGACGGTGTCACTTTTGATATCTACGGCCGTGTTCAGGCTAACTATTATGCAGACCATAACAAGTCTGTTGGCGCAACTGACGGTTCTTGGGGTTTCAGTGACACTGGTGCTCCTGAGTTCACTCCAGGTACTCCTGCACACTACTCTGATGTGGATGGTGAACTGGTTGGTTCTTCCCGTCTGGGCTGGTCCGGTAAAGTTGCGCTGAACAACACCTGGTCCGGTATCGCCAAGACCGAGTGGCAAGTTTCTGCCGAAAACTCCGACAACAAGTTCAACTCCCGTCACATCTACGTCGGCTTCGACGGCACCCAGTACGGCAAGATCATCTTTGGTCAAACCGACACCGCGTTCTACGACGTGCTGGAGCCGACCGATATCTTCAACGAATGGGGTGACGTAGGTAACTTCTACGACGGTCGTCAAGAAGGCCAGATCATCTACTCCAACAGCTTCGGCGGTTTCAGCGGCAAGCTGTCCTACCAGACCAACGATGACGTAGCCGTCAAGGTTACCGACATCGGTCAAGGCATCAAAGAAGACGCCGTATACGGCAAGAACGTGAAGCGCAAGTATGGCTACGCCGCCGCAGCTGGCTATGACTTCGACTTCGGTCTGGGCTTCGATGCCGGTTACGCTTACTCCGATCTGGAAAGCACCACCAGCAGCGCTTCTGGCGACAAGAAAGAGTGGGCCCTGGGCGCACACTACGCCATCAACGGCTTCTACTTCGCCGGTGTGTACACCCAGGCTGACCTGAGCTACGACAACACTGTTGCCGGTAGCAACAAGGACAAGGGCCGTGGCTACGAGCTGGCTGCTTCCTACAACGTTGACGCCTGGACCTTCCTGGCCGGTTACAACTTCACCGAAGGTAAGGTTGCTTCCAACTCTGCCGGTGCTTCTTACGAAGACATCGTTGACGAAACCCTGCTGGGCGTGCAGTACAACTTCACTTCCAAGCTGAAGGCATACACCGAGTACAAGATCCAGGGTATCGACAACCTGGATGACGAATTCACCGTTGCCCTGCAGTACAACTTCTAATCCAGTCCTGGCACTGAGTTAGTGAAGAAACGGCCAAGCCTAGCTTGGCCGTTTTATTTTTTGTGCCCTCGTTCCCCCATTTCACCGCCCATTCCCGCGCAGCATCACGTTGCCACGTTTTTTCCCTTGGTTCTCCCAGGTTGGATCGCTAGATTATTCAACTCGTTGAAGGAACATTGACCGACAGGGAAGCACTGGATTGATCGATTTTACCCACCCCGAGTGGCGGGCCTTGGCGCAGCAGCTGCTGGCGGAATCCGCCCCCGTGCTCCGTGCGCGCCAGTGGCAGCCTCTCATCGGCATGCTCAGGGACAATCAACTGCTGCTGGCCCTCGGCAACCATCGCTATGAGCTGACCCCGGCGGGCCGCCGTTATCTGACCCGTGAGCTGACCCTGGCCGAGATGGCGTGCGCGCCCCTCGAGCCGGAGGAGTGGCTGCATGAACAGGGTTGGCAGCTGGGGGATCGCGTCAACGAGCGCGTGCTGGCGGCGCTCTATCGCAAGGGACAGGGAAGTTTCAGCCCCATCGAGCAGATCAACTTTGAGGACAAGGGGATAGGACTCTGCCGGGATCAATCCCTGCGGCTGCGGGCGATGCACCCTTTCAGCCTGTTCTTCAGTGGGGGGCGACTGCTGGATGCGGGCCCCTGGCTGGAGAGCCTCGGGGAGGTGGCGCTCCCCGTGCGCACCCTGGGGGGACTTGGCAAGGTTTTGTGGGGGGAAGGGGAGATCCTGCGGGTGATCAGCACCGACTCCATCGGCGCCTTTGCCGAGCTGGCCCTGCCCGTCGATGCCCTGCTGGTCTGGCTCCCCCCGGGCGAGCCCGGCGCCTTGCAATCCCTGGTTGCCGCTTTGCCTCCCCATGTCGTCTGGAGCCATCTTGGCGCCCTGGATCCGGCCGGAGTAGATCGGGTACTGACGCTGGCCGAGCGGCTGGGTCGGCCGGCGAGCTGGTGGCTGCCACTGACCCTGGCCCCCATCAAGGAGGCCTATGCATCCCCCTTGGGGGATTCCCGCCCCTGGGAGCCGAGCCGGATCCCGCGGCCACTGTTGGCACTTTGTAGCGATTTGATCGAGTCAAACAGGGGTTTGTCCACCGAAGTCTGCGCCCTGGCACCAGAGTGGCATGCGGTCGGTGGATAGGCTGGTGGATCCGGTCAAAGATGCCTGCGAAAAAGCGGTTTTCCCCTATTGAGCACGGTGGTATAAAGAGCTGACGATGCGCTCGCCTGCGGGCGCTTTTGTTTGCCACTTTTTTGTTTCAAAAACGCGCCTGCCACCCAACACATTCAATGGAATACAGGGACTACCATGTTTGAAAAGGTTGTTGCCGCCCCAGCGGATCCTATCCTGGGCCTGACCGAAGCTTTCCGTGCCGACACTCGCAGCCACAAGATCAATCTGGGGGTCGGGATCTACAAGGATGAATCCGGTGCCACCCCCATACTGCACTGCGTGAAGAAAGCCGAGCAGAAGCTGCTCAGTGACGAGAAGACCAAGAATTACCTCGGCATCGAGGGCAACATCGAATATGCCCACATCGTGCAGCAACTGCTGTTCGGGCAGGATGCGGCTCTGATCGCGAGCGGCCGTGCCAAGACGGCGCAGGCGCCGGGCGGTACCGGGGCCCTGCGCATCGCCGCCGAGTTCGTGGTTCGCAACGGGCTGGCCAAGACCATCTGGATCTCCGACCCCACCTGGGCCAACCACGTGAGCGTGTTCCAGGCCGCGGGTCTCTCCGTTAAATGGTACAAATACTACGACGCCGCCACCAAGGGGTTGGACTTTGCCGCCATGCAGGCGTCGCTCTCCGAGGTGCAGGCCGGCGATCTGGTGCTGCTGCACGGCTGTTGCCACAACCCGACCGGTATCGATCCGACCACCGAGCAGTGGCAGGCCCTCGCCAAACAGAGTGCGGCCGCCGGTTGGCTGCCGCTGTTTGACTTCGCCTATCAGGGCTTCGCCCGGGGTATAGAGGAAGATGCGCAAGGTCTGCGGATCTTCGCCGAGTGCCACGATGAGTTGCTGGTGGCGAGCTCCTTCTCCAAGAACTTCGGCCTCTACAACGAGCGGGTCGGCGCCTTCACCCTGGTGAGCGTGAGCAAGGCCGTGGCCGACGTGGCTTTCACTCAGGTGAAGACCGTCATCCGTGCCAACTACTCCAATCCGCCGTCACACGGCGCCGCCGTGGTCACCGCCATCGTCAGCGATCCGGCCCTCTATGCCGAGTGGGTGGAAGAGGTGACCGCCATGCGGGTGCGCATTCGCGAGATGCGCGAGCTGCTGGTGGAGAAGCTGGCGGCCCTGGGCGTGAGCCAGGACTTTGGCTTCATCCGCGAGCAGAACGGCATGTTCTCCTTCTCCGGCCTATCCAAGGATCAGGTGGAGCGCCTCAAGAGCGAGTTTGCCATTTACATCGTCGGCTCCGGCCGGATCAGCGTGGCCGGGATCACCCGCGCCAACATAGATCCGCTGTGCGACGCCATCGCCAAGGTACTGTAAGCGAGAGCCTGCATACCTGGATTGATGTTGAATGCTGACAAAAAGCCCGCCAGATTTGGCGGGCTTTTTCATTTCTTATCGCATCACTCTGTCGCCTGGTTTCAGCGACGCCCCTTGCCCCCCAGCAGGGATCCCAGCACGCCGCGGATCAGCTGGCGTCCCACCTCGTTGCCCAGGGTGCGGGCCACGCTCTTGGCGGCGGTCTGCACCACGCCGTCGTGCTGGCCGCCGCGGGGGCCGGTACGGCCGAACAGCATGCCATTGAGGGCATCGAGCAGACCACCGCCCGCAGGCTGGTTCCTCTGGGTCGGGGAGCCGCTTGATCTCCCATCCGGCGCCTCTTCCCCTTGAGCCCCATTTCCCTTGAGCCGCTCGAAGGCTGACTCCCGATCCTCTGTCTGCTCATAGCGGCCGTGCAGCAGCGAGCCCAGGATCTGGGCTTGGCGCTCGGCCTCCGTCAGCGGTCCGATGCGGCTGGCGGGTGGGGCTATGAAGGCCCGCTCCACCACGCTGGGGCGTCCCTTCTCATCGAGCAGGGAGATGAGGGCCTCGCCGACCCCGAGCTCGGTGATGACGCCGGCGGCGTCAAACGCCGGGTTGGCCCTCAGGGTGTTGGCGGCGATCCGCACCGCCTTCTGATCGCTCGGGGTGAAGGCACGCAGGGCGTGCTGCACCCGGTTGCCAAGCTGTCCCAGCACGGTGTCCGGGATATCGGCCGGACTCTGGGTCACGAAATAGACGCCGACCCCCTTGGAGCGGATGAGGCGCATCACCAGCTCGATCTTCTCCAGCAATGCCTTGGGGGCGTCGTTGAACAGGAGGTGGGCCTCGTCGAAGAAGAACACCAGCACGGGTTTTTCCGGATCCCCCACCTCGGGTAGTTGCTCGAACAGCTCGGAGAGCAGCCAGAGCAGGAAGCAGGCATAGAGCCGGCTGGACTGGGTCAGTTTGGTGGCGGCCAGCACATTGATATGGCCGTGGCCAGCCTGATTGGTCTGCAGGAGATCCTGGATATCCAGCATGGGCTCGCCGAAGAAGTGATCCCCGCCGGCGCTCTCCAGGGTGAGCAGGTTGCGCAGGATGGCGCCGACGGAGGCGGTGGAGACATTGCCATAACGGGTGGTGAGGAACTTGGCGTTCTCCCCCACGAACTGCACCATGGCCCGCAGGTCTTTCAGATCGAGCAGCAGCAGCCCCTCGTCGTCCGCCACCTTGAACACCAGCTCCAGCACCCCGCTCTGGGTGTCGTTCAGACCGAGCAATCGGGCCAGCAGCAGGGGGCCCATGTCGGAGACGGTGGCTCGCACCGGATGGCCCTGTTCGGCAAAGAGATCCCAGAAGAGGGTCGGGCTGGCGGCAAACAGGGGGGCGGGGATCCCGAGCTGGGCCAGGCGGGCATCGAGCTTGGTGGAGGGGGCACCTGGGGCACCCAGCCCGGCGAGATCCCCTTTCACATCCGCGAGAAACACTGGTACCCCGATGCGGGAGAACCCCTCCGCCATTACCTGCAAGGTGACTGTCTTGCCGGTCCCCGTGGCACCCGTGATGAGACCGTGGCGATTGGCCAGCGCGGGCAGCAGGCTGATGGGCTGGCCATTGGCGTAGGCGAGGGTCAGTGGTTCGGCCATGGAGGGCTCCTTATCGCAGTCGACCAAAGAGGAAACAGGCTGATAGGAGTGTGGTGGCAGAGCCAGATGATGGCAAGGGAAGGCCCCGCACCGGCCTCCCTTATGTCATTCATTCGCCTCAAAGTTAAGGGTTCAAGGGCGCTGGGGATGACCCTTGCCGAGACGGCCCAGTTGCAGCAGCAGCAGGGTGAGCAGAGCTCCGGCGGCGGCCGTGATCATGGCGAGCAGCAGGCTGCCGAGCAGGAAGGGGGGCACCAGGGTGGCCGCCTCGTGCTCCAGCCAGTGCAAAGACCAGGTGAGATGGAAGGGTTCGGGAGTCTGATGCAACACCAGACAGCCGGTGCGATAGGCCCACAGATACATGAAGGGCAGGGTCAGTGGGTTGTTGAACCAGACAGCCAGCAGGGCCAGCGGCAGGTTGAAACTGAAGGCGAGGGCCAGCGCCACCGCGACCAGAGAGTGCATGGGCATGGGAACCCAGCTCGCGAAGATGCCGGAGGCGATGGCGCCGCAGAGGGCGCGGCGCCCACCCTGCCACAGGGCCGGGGAGAGCAGCCGTTCCCCGAACAGGGCAAACCATTTTTGCTGGCGCAGGGTCTCGGGATCCAGTTTCAGGCGGGCAATCCACTGCTTCAGCATGCCCGCGCCACCTTGCGTTTCTGCCATTGGCGCACGGTATTGATGCGCCAGAAGGTGCGAATAAAGGCGTAACCGAGCAGGGAGCTCAGCAGGGCGAGCACGAGCGATCCCAGCAGCAGGGGCGGGGCCAGGGTCTCGAACACTGAGACCAGCCAGGCCCAGGTGAACTCGATCTCGATATGTTGATAGGGCTGACCCAGCAGGTGACAGCCCACCAGATAGGCGCCGTAGAACAGCGGCGGCATGGTGAAGGGGTTGGAGAGCCAGACCAGGGCTACCGAGAGGGGCAGGTTGACCCGAAATGCGATGGCGCCCCCGGCGGCCAGCAACATCTGGCAGGGGAGCGGGATCCAGGCCATGAAGAGGCCGACCGCGAAGGCGCCGGCGGCGGAGCGGCGGTTGAGGTGCCAGAGGTTGGCATCGAGCAGCAGCTTGCCAAACAGCCGCAAATGCTTGTGCTCCTTGAGCTTCTCTTGATCGGGTAGCCAGCGTTTGATGAGTCGTTTGGGCATGTTTGAAACCTTGCTAAATACTTGCTCAATGGATCTGCGTCTGTTGTCGTTTGCCCTCGGGGCAAGCTCCTCCCTGCTCTGGCCCTGGCTCCCCTCGGTTGCATGGGGCGCCCTGCTGCTGGTGCTCGCCCTCTGGCTGGCCCATGGGCGTCATTGGCCCTGGCTGTTCCTGCTGCTTGGCATGCTCTGGATGCAGGCCAGTCTGCAATACCGGCTGGCCTGGCTCGACAGGCTGGAGGAGCAGACAACCCACATGATAACCGCACGGGTGCAAAGTACAGAACCTCAGGGTGAGAAATTTGTCCGCCTGCTGCTGCGCCTGGAGACGCTGGATGACGCGCGCATCCGGCCTTCTCCCCTTATCCGCATCAACGCCTACCAGGCGTTGCCTGATCTGCCTGCCGGCAGCCAGATCACCCTGGTGAGTACCCTCAAGCCGGCGCACGGGCTCGCCAACGAGGCGGGGCTGGATGGACGACGGCTGCTGCTCGGCAAGGGGATCACCGCCACCGGCAACCTGCGCCGGGTGGTGGCGATGGACGCGGTCGCCCCCGGTTGGCGGGCGCGCTGGCTGGCCGATGCCAGCCTCGCCTGGGAAGGACTGGCTCAGGCCCCCCTGCTGGCGGCGCTGACCTTTGGAGAACAAGGCGGGATCACGGATGCCCAGTGGGATCTGTTTCGTGGCAGCGGTCTGACCCACATCATCGCCATCTCGGGCCAACACATCGCCCTGGTGGCCGTGCTCGGCTGGTGGCTGGGGCGGTTGTTCGGATTGCGTTCGGCCATCCTGATCTCCCTGCTGTTTGCCGCGACCTACAGCTCCCTCGCCGGGTTTGCGGTGGCCACCGAACGGGCCCTCATCATGGTGGCGGTCTGGAGCCTGCTGCGCTGGCGCAGGCGGGACTGGCCCAGCCACCGCATCTGGCTGTGGGCCTGGGTCGTGCTCACGCTCTGGGATCCCTTCGCCCTCTATTCGGCGGGCTTCTGGCTCTCCTTCCTGGCGGTGGCGCTCCTGCTGTTGGCGAGCCATCTAGCCGCCAGCCCCGGGCTGGTGCGTCTGCAACTCTTGTTGCTACTCGGCCTGCTGCCCCTGCAACTGCTGCTGTTCGAGGGGATGGCGCCACTGGCGCTGTTGTTCAATCTGCTGGCCTTGCCGCTGTTTTGCATCGGGATCATCCCGCTGGCGCTGATCGGCGTGCTGGTTGCCCCCATCTCCACCACCCTTGCCCACGGCCTGTTCTGGCTCTCGGCGTGCGGCCTGGAGTGGGTGCTCTGGGGGCTGAACCTGCTGGCCAGTCATCTGCAACTCTGGTGGCCCGTGCCCGGCTGGCTGATGCCGGCGAGCCTGCTGTTCATCCTGCTGTGGGCTGGCTGGCGACTGCCCGGTGGCCGCTATCTGGCGCTGCCGGTGGGGGCCGCCCTGCTGCTGGCCGCCTGGCCCACGCCCAGCCCCTGGCAGTTGCGGGTGCTGGATGTGGGGCAGGGGCTTGCCGTGCTCATCACTCGCGGGGAGCGGGGCATCCTGTATGACACAGGGGATCGCTACCCTGGCGGCTACAACATGGCCGACGCCGCCATCCTGCCGATACTGAACCGGCTCGGCATACGGGTGCTGGATGCCCTCATCATCAGCCACAAGGACAAGGATCACGCGGGCAACCGCCTCGCCTTGCTACAGGCCCTGCCGGTGCGCAGTGAGATCTCTTCCTTCCCGTTCAGCCGGGATACCCGGCTGTGCCGACGGGGTCAGCGCTGGCAGTGGCAGGGGCTAGATTTTACGGTGCTCTGGCCAGAACGGCCGGGGGCGGGTCGCAACAACGATGGCTGCGTGCTGCAGATAAGCGATGGCCGCAGCCGCATCCTGCTCGCCGCCGATATCGAGAAGGCAGCCGAGCGCCGGCTGGTGGCCCTGGAGGAAGAAGATGAGGAAGGAAGGGGGCTTGCCAGCACCCTGCTGGTCAGTCCCCATCACGGCAGCCGCACCTCCTCGACTCCGGCGTTCGTGGCGGCGGTCAGCCCGACCCTTGTCGTTCATAGCGCGGGCTTCATGAACCAGTGGCAGTTTCCCAGACCCGAGGTGGTGGCGAGATACGAAGACGCGCGTCAGTGGGTGACAGGGCTGGACGGCGCCATCCTGGTGGAGGCAGAGGGGACTGGGCTGCGCATTCGGGCCGAGCGGGAAGGGGGACCCTGGTATCGGCGAAACGGTGACTGGTGGCAACCCAAGCTCTGGGACTGGTGAGGCCCCCAAGCCGTCATTTCCCTTGTTGTCATCGCTGTACGTGATGGCGGTGTTTGGTGTGAGGCTGCGCTTTGGCTTGGGCATGAATCCGTCATTTCCCCTGTTGTCATCCCGGTGCGTGATGGCGACGCTTGGTGTAAGGCTGCGCTTTGGCTAGAATACTCCGTCATTTCCTTCAATTACGGCTATTCATGCAACAAGAAACCTCACAAGAGAGCTGGCCCGTCTTCAAGCGCCTGCTCGGTTATGTCCGGGATCGCAAACTGGGACTGGTTGGCGGCATCATCGGCATGCTGGGCTACGCAGCCGTGGATACCACCTTCGTCTATTCCATCAAGCCGCTCATCGATCAGGGGCTCAACGGCGACGACAGCAGCGTCCTCAAGTGGATGCCCTTCTTCGTGCTCGGCATCGTTGCCCTGCGCGGCTGCGCCGCCTTCCTCTCCAACTACTGCATGGCCTGGGTCGGCAACCATGTGGTGATGCGGCTGCAGCAGCAGGTGTTCAGCCACCTGATGGCCATGCCCATGAGCTTCTTCGACCGCCAGAACACCGGCAACCTGCTCTCCAAGGTGACCTATGACGCCGGTCAGGTCTCCTCTGCCGCGAGCTCGACCCTGGTCTCCCTGGTGCGGGAAGGGGCCACCGTCATCGGTCTGCTCGGCCTGATGTTCTATCACTCCTGGCAGCTGTCGGTGATCTTCCTGGTGGTGGGCCCCGTGGTGGGTATCCTCATCGGCCTCATCAGCCGACGTTTTCGCAAGATCAGCCGCCACATCCAGCAGGCGGTGGGGGATATCACCACCTCCACCGAGCAGATGCTCAAGGGCCATAAAGAGGTGCTGATGTTTGGCGGCCAGCAGGTGGAGGACAAGCGCTTCTTCTCCGTCAGCAACCGCATGCGCCAGCAGACCATGAAGATGGTGGCGGCGGATGCCATCGGCAGCCCCATCGTCCAGATGGTGGCCTCGGTGGCCCTGGCAGTCTTCCTCTACGTGGCGACCATCGACAGCGTCAAGGCGACCCTGACCGCGGGTACCTTCACCGTCATGGTCACCTCCATGATGATGCTGCTCAAGCCGCTCAAGAGTCTGACCGACGTGAACAACCAGTTCCAGCGCGGCATCACCGCCTGCCAGAGCCTGTTCGGTCTGCTGGACTCCACCCCGGAAGAGGACACCGGCACCCGCACCCTGGAGCGGGCTCGCGGCGAGATCGAATTCCGCAACGTCACCTTCACCTACCCGACCAAGGAGACCCCGGCGCTGCACAACGTCAGCTTCAAGGTCGAGGCGGGCAAGTCCGTGGCCCTGGTGGGGCGTTCGGGCTCCGGCAAGAGTACCATCGCCAGCCTGCTGACCCGTTTCTACGACATCGAGCAGGGGGAAATACTGCTCGATGGCGTCAACATCCGCGAATACAAGTTGAGCGAGCTGCGCAAGCAGTACGCCCTGGTCTCCCAGCACGTGCACCTGTTCAACGATACCGTGGCCAACAACATCGCCTACGCGGCGGCGGATCGCTACAGCCGTGAGGAGATCCAGCATGCGGCCCGCATCGCCCATGCGGACGAGTTCGTGCGCAAGATGCCGGAAGGCTATGACACCGTCATAGGTGAGAACGGCGCCTCCCTGTCCGGTGGCCAGCGCCAGCGCATCGCCATCGCCCGTGCCCTGCTGCGGGACGCCCCCGTGCTGCTGCTGGATGAAGCCACCTCGGCCCTGGATACCGAGTCCGAGCGCCACATCCAGGCCGCCATAGACGAGCTCTGCAAGGCGCGCACCTCCCTGGTCATCGCCCACCGCCTCTCCACCATCGAGAAGGCGGACGAGATCCTGGTGATCGACGAGGGTCACATCGTCGAGCGCGGCAACCACAGCGAACTGATGAGCCAGCAGGGCACCTATGCCCAGTTGCGTGCCATCCAGTTCGGTGCCAGTCAACCAGCCGCGAGCCAGCAGGCCTGATGCTGGAGCGGCTCTGGTACGAGAAGAGTGGCTGGCGCTGGTTGCTGGCCCCCTTCGCCCTCTTGTTTGCCCTTATCAGCGGTGGGCGTCGCTATGGTTATCGTCGCGGCTGGTTCAAAGCCTATCACGCCAGCGTGCCTGTCATCGTGGTCGGCAACATCTCGGTCGGTGGCAACGGCAAGACCCCTGTGGTGGTCTGGCTGGTGGAGCAGTTGCAGGCCCGCGGCTTCAAGCCCGGGGTGGTGAGCCGCGGTTACGGCGGCAAGGCGCCCCATTATCCCTATCGGCTCGATGCGCAGAGCACCACCGCCGAGGCGGGGGACGAGCCTGTGCTCATCGCCCGGCGCTGCGGCTGCCCCCTGGTGGTGGCCCCCAAGCGGGCCGATGCGGTGCAGCTATTGGAGCCTGATGTGGACATCATCATCACAGATGACGGTCTGCAGCACTATGCCCTGGCCCGGGATCTGGAACTGGTGGTGGTGGACGGCGTGCGCCGTTTCGGCAATGGCTGCCTGCTGCCCATGGGACCCCTGCGCGAGCCGCTGACCCGCCTGAAGCGGGTGGATGCCATCATCTGCAATGGCGGCACCCCGGCCAGGGGCGAGTATCCCATGACGCTGGTGGCGGATGCGCCGCGCCGGGTGCGGGATGACGTGCTGGCCTCTGAGCCCTTGCCGCGCGAAATCGATGCGATGGCGGGGATCGGCCATCCCCCTCGTTTCTTCGCGACCCTGACCAGCCTGGGCTATGAACTCGAGCAAAGCGTCGGCTACGCGGATCATCAGGCGTTCGACAGCGCCGAGCTGCTGGCTCGCTTTTCTGATCGCCCCTTGCTGATGACAGAGAAGGACGCGGTCAAGTGCCGTGGCTTTGCGCCGGACAACTGGTGGTATCTGCCGGTCAGCGCCGAGCTGCCGACCTCCTTGCTGGACACCCTGCTGGCCTCGTTGGCAGAGTCTCGTGCTGGCGTGGATAAATAAACAATGCGTTTGTGCTGTAGGGGCAGGATTTACCTTGTGTAATGACTGCCCTATCGGCCCATCAAGCTAAATATACCGAGATGTCCGGCGTGAATATGAGGCCGACGCCTTCAAAAGCGCTTCCTCATTTGCGCCGGACATGTCCATTGGATTACCCGGCATCCGTGCCGGTATCGCCTGTCCGAAATCGTTAAAGGAGTTTCGTTGTGGCACTGGATATTAAACTGCTCGACATCATTGCCTGCCCGGTTTGCAAGGGGAAGCTGCACTACAACAAGGCCGCCCATGAGCTGGTCTGCCGCTTCGACAAGCTGGCCTATCCGTTGGAGGAGGGGATACCTGTGCTGCTGGAGAACCGCGCCCGCGCCCTGGCGCTGGAAGAGCTGAACCCATGAGCTTCGTCGTCGTCATTCCGGCCCGTTATGCCTCGACCCGGTTGCCGGGCAAGCCGCTGGCGGACATCCATGGCAAGCCCATGGTGCAGCACGTGGTGGAAAAAGCCCTGCAGTCCGGCGCGGATCGGGTGATCGTCGCCACCGACGATGTGCGGGTACAAAACGCACTGGCAGTTGTGGCGCAGGAGACGGGGGCCGAGGTGTGCATGACCTCCCCGGATCACCAGTCCGGCACCGAGCGACTGGCGGAGGTGTGCCGCCACTACGGTTTCGCCGCCGATACCATAGTGGTCAACGTGCAGGGGGATGAGCCCCTTATTCCCCCCGTCATCATCCGTCAGGTGGCGGACAACCTGGCCAGCGCCAGCGCCCCCATGGCGACCCTGTCCGTGCCTATTGTGGATGCGGAAGAGGCGTTCAATCCGAACGCCGTCAAAGTGGTGACCGACCATCAGGGCTATGCCCTCTACTTCAGCCGTGCTTCCATTCCTTGGGACAGGGACCGCTTCGCCCAGAGTCAGGCGCAGATCGGTGCCCATTATCAGCGCCACATCGGCATCTACGCCTACCGCGCCGGTTTCATTCAGCGCTACGTGGATTGGGCGCCGAGCCAGCTCGAGCAAATCGAGGCGCTGGAGCAGCTGAGGGTGCTCTGGTACGGGGAGAAGATCCATGTTGCAGAGGCGCTGGAAGCCCCGCCGGTGGGGGTGGATACCCAGCGGGATCTGGACAAGGTGCGTGCCCTGCTGGCCCCTTGATACGCGTAACAGCAGTTTGACTCGAGACGGCGCCCCAGGGCGCCGTTTTTTGGTTGAAACTTTATATAATTAGTTGATTTAAAACGGCATTGGTGGAGAGTTTCAAACTTTTACCGGCCATGGTTTGCCAAATCACCGAGTTTGGTTATGATGCAAGACGCCGTGTTAACCCTAACTGGCATATAACGACATAAGAAACGGGGTGTATGGGTGATTAATGTATTCCTGGTCGATGATCATGAGTTGGTGCGTACAGGGATAAGACGCATTTTGGAAGATGTCCGCGGGATCAAGGTGGTGGGCGAGGCACAGAGCGGCGAGACCGCCGTGACCTTCTGCCGACAGCATCACCCAGACGTGATCCTGATGGACATGAACATGCCGGGCATCGGCGGCCTGGAGGCGACCCGCAAGATCCTGCGGATCCGGCCCGATGTGCGCATCATAGTGCTGACCATTCATTCAGAAAACCCCTTCCCGACCAAGGTGATGCAGGCGGGCGCCGCCGGTTATCTCACCAAGGGGGCCGCCCCGGACGAGATGATCCACGCCATCCGCCTGGTGCATTCCGGTCAGCGTTACATCTCCCCGGAGATCGCCCAGCAGATGGCCCTGAGCCAGTTTGCCTCGGCGGACGAGAACCCCTTCAAGTCCCTCTCCGAGCGCGAGCTGCAGATCATGATGATGATCACCAAGGGGCAGAAGGTGACCGACATCTCCGAGCAGCTCAACCTGAGCCCGAAGACGGTCAACAGCTACCGCTACCGGTTGTTCAGCAAGCTCAACATCAATGGCGACGTGGAGCTGACCCATCTGGCCATTCGCTACGGCATGCTGGATGCCGACACCCTCTAACCGGGTGTGGTGTGTTGACGAAGGCGGCCTTAGCCGCCTTTTTGCTTGATGTGCCTAGCCTGGTGCCTTTGCTGCCGGGACCGAGGCCTTTGCGTTCCAGTGGCGGGGCGCAGTATGATCCCCCGAGAATCCTAGTCCTGAGCCGAGTCGCCGATGACCCTTTCTCCTGAGCCCCTTTTCGACAGCAAAGCCTTCCTCGGCGCCGTGACGAACCAGAGCGGCGTCTATCGCATGTACGACAGTGGCGGCACCGTCATCTATGTGGGCAAGGCCAAGGATCTCAAGAAGCGGCTCGCCTCCTACTTTCGCATCAATGTCGACAGCATCAAGACCCGTACCCTGGTGCGCCAGATAGCCGACATCCAGGTGACGGTGACCCACACCGAGACCGAGGCGCTGATCCTCGAGCACAACCTCATCAAGCAGTACCAGCCGCGCTACAACGTGCTGCTGCGGGATGACAAGTCCTACCCTTGGATCATCATCACCGGCCATCATCATCCCCGTATCGGTGTGCACCGCGGCGCCCGCAAGATCAAGGGCGATTACTTCGGTCCCTATCCCTCCGGCGGCGCGGTGCGTGAGAGTTTGCATCTGATGCAGAAGATCTTCCCGGTGCGCCAGTGCGAGGATGCCGTCTACGCCAACCGCACCCGTCCCTGCCTGCTCTATCAGCTCAAGCGCTGCGCCGGTCCCTGCGTGGCGGGTCTGGTGAGTGAGGCGGAGTATGCCCAGCAGGTGGAGCTGGCCAAGTTGTTCCTCGCGGGCAAGAACCAGCAGGTGATAGGCGAGCTGGTGGGCAAGATGGAGTCCGCCAGCGGCGATCTGCGCTTCGAGGAGGCTGCCCGTTACCGGGATCAGATCCAGGCCCTGCGCCGGGTCACCGAGCAGCAGTCGGTGAGCGGCAACGTGCTGGACGAGCTGGACGTGGTGGGGGTGGCCTTCGAACAGGGCACCGCTTGCATCCACGTGCTCTTCATTCGCCAAGGCAAGGTGCTGGGTTCGCGCAGCTACTTCCCCAAGGTGCCGGCGGATACGCCGTTGGACGAGGTGGTGCAATCCTTCCTGCTGCAGTTCTACCTGTCGGGGCAGGGGGGTAGGCAGATCCCGAGCGAGGTGCTGCTGGACGTGGCGCTGGAGGATGAGAGCGTCATCGCCGAGACCTTGAGTCAGACCGCCGGCTACAAGGTGCGGGTGCAGAGTCGCACTCGCAGTGAACGGGCGCGCTTTATCAAGCTCGCCGCCATCAACGCCGAGACAGCCCTGCGCTCCCGTCTCGCTCACAAGAGCACCACCACGGCCCGTTTCACTCAGTTGGAGGAGCTGCTGGAGCTCGAGTCCCCCATCGCCCGCATGGAGTGTTTCGACATCTCCCACACCATGGGGGAGCGCACCGTCGCCTCCTGCGTGGTGTTCAACCGGGAGGGGCCGCTCTCCTCCGAATACCGCCGCTTCAATATCGACGGCATCACCGGCGGGGATGACTACGCCGCCATGGAGCAGGCGCTGGAGCGCCGCTTCGGCAAACAGCAGGAGCCGGAGAAGGTGCCGGATGTGCTGTTTATTGACGGCGGCCTCGGCCAGTTGCGCCGGGCGGAGGAGATCCTGGCCCGCCAGCTGGAGTTTCTCGGCGGTAAATACCCGCTGCTGGTGGGTATCGCCAAGGGGGTGACCCGCAAGGCGGGGCTGGAGACCCTGATCCTGGGGGATAGCCACGAAGAGCTGCACCTGCCGGCGGATATGCCCGCTTTGCACCTCATTCAGCACATTCGTGATGAATCCCACCGTTTTGCCATCACGGGCCACCGGGCGCGGCGCGCCAAGGCCCGCACTACCAGTACTTTGGAAGATATTCCTGGGGTTGGGCCCAAGCGCCGGCAGGCACTGCTCAAGTACCTGGGGGGCCTGCAGGAGGTGAAGAAGGCCGGGGTGGACGAACTCGCCAAGGTACCCGGCATCAGCCAGGAGCTGGCCCAGTCCATCCACGATGCCCTGCACTCCCTCTGAGTGGTCAGGGCCGCATCAGCCCGGCCGACCGGGATGTGCGGCACGGGGGCTGGGGAGGATGGAATGTGGTAAAGCCCCATCATCGGCATACAAGGGCCGTGACGCAGGGGGCTCGCCAATGCCATAATAACCGGCATCCTGAGGTTATTGACGGATCCATAGACCAAGACGGGCACCGCCCGGTTGCATCGGCAATCGGCTTGGGGCTACCATGTAGCGGCATACAAGAAGTGGCTGAAAATAATGACAAATATTCCTAACCTGCTGACGTTTTTTCGGATTTTGCTCATCCCCGTCTTCGTCATCCTGTTCTACCTTCCCTATCAGTGGGCCTATGTGGCGGCGGCCATCGTCTTCATCCTGGCGGCGGCGACCGACTGGTTTGACGGCTATCTCGCCCGCAAGCTGAATCAATCCACCGCTTTTGGCGCCTTCCTGGATCCGGTCGCCGACAAGATCATGGTGGCCGCGGCCCTGGTGGTCATCGTCGAGCACTACAACACTATCTGGGTCACCATCCCCGCCATGACCATGATCGGCCGCGAGATCATCATCTCCGCCCTGCGTGAGTGGATGGCGGAGCTCGGCAAGCGCTCCTCGGTGGCGGTCAGCTGGATCGGCAAGTGGAAGACCATGATCCAGATGGTGTCGCTTACTGGCCTCATCTGGCAATACGACATCTGGATGGTGTGGCTCGCCTACCTGCTGCTCTATGTGGCGACCGTGCTCACCTTCTGGTCCATGTTCCAGTACATGAAAGCCGCCTGGGGCGATCTGAGCTACCACTCCCGCTTCTAGTCTGCCCCCTCACAAACCACCGTTTCCCGGCTCTTGGTTCCAGGAAACGGTGATGAGGGGCAAAAGTACGGGGAAAGGGCAAAAAATGCCCGAACGATCAGCGTATTAAATGTTTTTGGTTGACTGGGCGAGGAACATCGCTAGAATGCGTCCTCGTAGTCAGGCAATCAGCCAGACCGATGCGGGAATAGCTCAGTTGGTAGAGCACGACCTTGCCAAGGTCGGGGTCGCGAGTTCGAGTCTCGTTTCCCGCTCCAAATTCAGACAATAGAGAGTTCACTCTCTTTTGCATGGCGCGTTAGCAAAGCGGTTATGCAGCGGATTGCAAATCCGTTTAGTCCGGTTCGACTCCGGAACGTGCCTCCATATTGACAAGCCCGCCGCGCGGACTTGATACCGATTACGGTGCCCGAGTGGTGAAATCGGTAGACACAAGGGATTTAAAATCCCTCGCCGTTCGCGGCGTGCCGGTTCGATTCCGGCCTCGGGCACCATTAAAATCAAAGACTTATGAAGGCCACTAGCAATAGTGGCCTTTTTTGTTTCCCTTCAGTGTCCACATTTGATCCACACAGATTTATTCCGGTAGATATTCCAGCTTCATATCGAGCAGTTGGGGGTTGTGACCGCGCTATGAGGTTGTGTTCCACCTGAGTGGGCAACCAGCGGGTCTCGTTGAACCTCTGATAATGGTTGGCTGTTTCGGGTTTCGCCTGTATGGAAACAATGAGACCCCATAAGGCGATGGCAGCGAGAAAGTTTGGAGATGACTTCGTTGGCACTTGTTAAGTCTTCCGACCTTGATGCCCTCTTAATAGGCAGAATCAGGCGTGGTAGGGCAGTCTGCGCCGGCCAACTGCCGGCGCTCGTCGTTCTTATGTCAGTGGCATAGCAAAGAGCACTAGGGGGCTTCAGAGGGGGTGATCAGGTAACTGCCGCCGCCATTTCCCATGCCACCGCCACCGTTGCTGCCGCCATCTCCGGTCGGGGGAGCGCTGCCACCGGAGGAGGCGCAACCAGCCAGCATGAGTTGTATCCCTATCAGGCAAATCTTCCAGTTTTTCATGACCTTGTCCTCTACAGCTCGCTTGCCCGGCGGCCTGTTGAACACGGGGGCGAACCGGACAAGATAACGCTGAGTTTAGCCCAGATCCCCCTCATGTCGGTGGCTGACTCGGCCATACATCCCAGTGGGGGTTGCCTCGGTCTATCCAGAGAAGCCGCCGAGCAAGCCAGATCCCCATGAGGTTCAAAGTGTTAGCGTCGGGTGGCGGAGTGGGCTAGAGTCGGCCTCCTGGATCTATCGCCAGGCTGAACAAGGGACGGGTTATTCATGCTGAGAGTCATCGCGCAGGATTTTATCAAGCTGAATCGCATCGAGGAGGTCGAGCCCCTTTATCGGGAGCTGGTGGAGAAGACCAGGGCGGAGCCGCTGTGCATCTCTTATGAGCTCTGCGTCGATCAGAAAGATCCCGGGCACTTCGTGTTCGTGGAGGTGTGGCCCGACAGGGATGCGCTGGATGCTCATTGTGCCACCGAGCATTTCCGGCGGTTGGTGCCGCTCATCGATCGGCATCAACGACAGCCCGGTACCTATCTGCTGATGGATCTGTTTGCATAAGCCGGATGGGTCACGGCATCATGCTGGCGCCGTGCGCCCATAAAAAATCCGAAACGCTGGGTTTCGGATCTTTGCCCGCGAGGGCGCGCACTGGGGATGCCAGGGGAGAGGGGCCTGTCAGCTGCGTACCTTGTTGTAGATAAACAGCACGATCAGGGCGCCGACGGTGGCGATGATGATGCTCGGCAGGTTGAAACCGGTGACGTCACCCATGCCGAGCAGGGTACTGACGTAGCCCCCCACCATGGCACCGATCACGCCCAGGATCACCGTCATGAAGAAACCACCACCATCCTTGCCCGGCATGATCCATTTGGCCAGAATGCCGACGATCAGTCCCAATACAATCCAGGTAATAAATCCCATCACTCTATCCTCGCTATGTGAGAGACCTAGAGTATACGCAGTGGATTGGAATGTATCCCGCCAGGGACTCGGGTTGGTCAGAAATGGTCATATGAGAACCATCCCCGGCGGATCCGTACCACTCAGCCCAGTAAACGGGTCTCGAGTCGCTGCCTGGCGGGGGAGCACACCAGGATGGAGCCCTGCTCGAACCAGTCCCCCAGCACGATGCGCCGCGCCCGTTTGCCATCCAGCTTGAAGTCGTGGATGGCGGGCCTGTGGGTGTGACCGTGGATCATCAGGGCGCAATCATGGGCGCGCAGCATGTCGTCCACCGCCGCCGGGGTGACGTCCATGATGGTCTGCTGCTTGCCGGCATTCTCCATCTGGCTCTGACCTCTCAGCTTGCAGGCGATGCGCTGACGACGACCGAGGGGCAGGCGCAGGAAGAGCCAGCGCAACCACCTGAGCTGGGTGATGCGGCGAAACTTCTGATAGTCCAGATCCAGGGTGCAGAGCAGATCCCCGTGGCTCAGCAGCACCCGCTCCCCGTAGAGGTCGATGACGCAAGGGTCCCCGAGCAGCGTCATGCCGGCGCGCTTGGCAAACTGTTTGCCCAGCAGGAAGTCACGGTTGCCGTGGATGAAGTAGAGGGGCACCCCCTGCTGGCTCAGGGCGAAAAAGGCATCCGCGACCTGGTTGTGGAGGGGGTTGGGATCATCGTCTCCCACCCAGAATTCGAACAGATCCCCGAGTACGTAGAGGGCATCGGCGCCGGGAGCGTCCTGCTCGAGAAAGCGCACCAGGGCGGCGGTCATATCGGGTCTGCCCTGGCTTAAATGAATGTCACTGATGAAGAGGGTGTTCATGGGGTCCTGAGCGTCATGGTAAGGAGTGGTCCTCGGCGCGAGAGGGGTGGGCGAAGGGGGCCGGTGGCCAGAAGAGCCGGCCCAGATCTCTGTCTTCCAGGGTCAGCAGCGCCTGGTAGGGGTCGCCGGGCAGGTCCAGCAACCGGCAGATGGCGGCCTCGCCCTTGAGACCGGCGCCCTGGCGAAGGTGAAGCACGGCGAGATAGAAGTCGTGGCCGAAGCGCTCGAGCAGGGCCGCCATCAGGCTGAGGTGGCGCCAGCCATGGCGCGTCTGGACGGGGTCCGTGGTGATATAGAGCTCCACCGGCCAGCTGTGCCCGTCCGGGCCTGCCAGGGTCTGCTCGGCGAGCCAGATCTGCCGGCCTTTGTCTCTCAGTCGCCAGCCTCGCCTGCCCAGGCGCTCGGCGAAGGCGGCGGGATTCCTGTGCTGGCAGAGGATATCGAGATCGCTGCCGGGCTGGTCGAGCCCGATGGCCACAGTGCTCACCAGCGCGAGATCCTGGCACTGAGCTGCCAGCTCGCCCCAGAGCCCCGACGTGAGCAGAGCATGGGCCGAGCGTTGGCGCGGGTTGCCCTGGGCCAGATAGTCGAAGCGGCGCCAGTTCGGGCCCCCGTCTGCACGGGATGCCAGTGCAGATGGAAAAACTGCGGCCGGGGCCGCAGTTGTGTCAGTGCCGAGGTGGCAGCAATCAGTCAGCAAGGGTCACCTTGGTGATGACGACGTCTTCGGTCGGCACGTCCTGGTGCATGCGGCCGTAGTTGCCGGTCTTCACGCCCTTGATCTTGTTGACCACGTCCATGCCGGCGGTCACTTCACCGAATACGCAGTAGCCGAAGCCCTGGGTGGTGGCGGACTTGAAGTCGAGGAAGTCGTTGTTGTTCACGTTGATGAAGAACTGGGCGCTGGCGGAGTGCGGCTCCATGGTGCGGGCCATGGCGATGGTGCCTACCTTGTTGGACAGGCCGTTGGCCGCTTCGTTCTTGATGGAGGCGCGGGTCTCTTTCTCTTCGAAGCCAGGGGCATAGCCGCCGCCCTGGATCATGAAGCCGTCGATGACGCGGTGGAAGATGGTGTTGTCGTAGTGACCGTCACGGCAGTATTGCAGGAAGTTGGCCACGGTTTCCGGGGCTTTCTCGGCGTTCAGGGTCAGGGTGATGTCGCCGTGGTTGGTGTGCAGAGTAACCATGATATGTCCTTTCATTGATATGCGAGCGCGAGTCGGCTCGCAGCTGTTGCATGGGTTATGGCATAAAGTGGTGGCAATTCTAGCCCAACAAGGGCGCCCGGCATAGCGCTGGCGTGATGCCAATGTGGCGCACAGAGGCCATTCAGGCCGGATCCAACCCGTTTTGCGCCTCGTTTTCTCCCCCGGATGCAGTTAGAATGTCAGACCATTTTACTCACAGGCAGTGGTCATAAGATGCTGAAGATCTACAACACACTCACTCGTCAAAAAGAAGAATTCAAACCTATCCACCCGGGCAAGGTGGGCATGTATGTGTGTGGGGTCACCATCTACGATCACTGCCATATCGGCCACGGTCGCACCTTCGTCGCCTTCGACGTGGTGGCCCGTTACCTGCGCTACAGCGGCTATGAGCTGAACTATGTGCGCAACGTCACCGACGTGGACGACAAGATCATCAAGCGTGCCGCCGAGACGCACGTTACCTGCGACGATCTGACCGAGCGTCTGATCGGCGACATGCATCAGGATTTCGACGCCCTCGGCATGGTGCGCCCTGACATCGAGCCGCGCGCCACCCAGCACATCCATGAGATCATCGATCTGGTGGAGACCCTGCTCGCCAAAGAGCACGCCTACGTGGCGGACAACGGTGACGTCATGTTCATCGTCGAGTCCTTCGCCGACTACGGCAAGCTCTCGGGGCAGGATCTGGAGCAGCTGCAGGCCGGCGCCCGGGTCGACGTGGTGGATGCCAAGCGCAACCCGCTCGACTTCGTGCTGTGGAAGATGTCCAAGCCCGGCGAGCCGACCTGGGACAGCCCCTGGGGCCCGGGTCGTCCCGGCTGGCACATCGAGTGCTCCGCCATGAACTCCAAGCACCTTGGCAACCACTTCGACATCCACGGCGGCGGCTCGGATCTGCAGTTCCCGCACCACGAGAACGAGATCGCCCAGTCCTGCTGCGCCCACGGTGGCGACTACGTCAACACCTGGATGCACAGCGGCATGGTGATGGTGGACAAGGAGAAGATGTCCAAATCCCTCGGCAACTTCTTCACCATCCGCGACGTGCTGGCCCACTACGACGCCGAGACCGTCCGTTACTTCCTGATGTCTGGCCACTACCGCAGCCAGCTCAACTACTCGGAAGACAACCTGAAGCAGGCCCGCGCCGCGCTTGAGCGCATGTATACCGCATTGCGCGACCTGCCGGCGGCCCCCGCCGCCGGTGGTGAGGAGCAGGTGGCCCGCTTCAAGGAGGCGATGGACGACGACTTCAACACCCCGGAAGCCTACTCCGCTCTGTTCGACCTGGTGCGCGAGATCAACCGCCAGAAGGCCGAAGATCTGAACGTGGCCGCTGGCCTGGGTGCCCGCCTGCGGGAGCTCGGCGCCGTGCTCGGCATCCTGCAGCAGGATCCGGACGCCTTCCTCAAGGGCGATGAAGCGGACGACGAAGTGGCCGAGATCGAGCAACTGATCGCCCAGCGCAACCAGGCCCGCGCCGACAAGAACTGGGCCGCCGCCGATGCCGCCCGTAACCGTCTCACCGAGATGGGCATCGTGCTGGAAGATAGCGCCGGCAAAACCAGCTGGCGCCGTGCCTAAGGCCGGTTGCTCTGTGAGAGCCAACAGGTTAATCCAATAAAAAACCGCAGCCCTCGGGCTGCGGTTTTTTATTGGGTGTTGCTTGTGGTGTAGTGCTGCCACACAAGTCGATATCACGTGAGCTCTACTTGTCCTGACTTACGTTTAAATTTTGTATTCGTAGCTGCAAACCTGCGGGCGAGGGGTCTTAAGCTGAGGATCGCTAGGGGTAACTGTCAGATCTACGGGTAGCATAACAGTATCGACAACCAGCGCGCTTCCCATGTCCACTAATGTCAGAGGGATAGTGAATAACAGTAAGGGGGGGGCCGTCAACATGGATGCGACCATGCATTCTGCGCCATTATCAGTCGCGGTTTGAACACTGGAGTAAGGGTGACCCCAGGTTGAATCTTCTCCCATTCTCGAGGTTATCGTTGCGCATCCCGTGAGGGAGATGCATACAACTAACCAAGCCAACAAACGCATAACTACTCCTGCTATTATCTGTGAAACACCGTTTTACAGCAGAGCTGTGACTGTTCATCAAGTCACGATTAAACTGACGTAATGTTCCATTCGAGTCGCCTCAGCTGAGAGGCTCGCAGTCTAATACAAGTAGCCAAGCGAATTCAAATGAGAATTTATTTGATTGCCACCACATTTACAAAAAATAAGTCATCAGATCTGCTTGAGCAGCATGGTAGTGCTTCGGATACCTATGAATAGTACGGCAAAGCATGTGACGTAGGTTTTCATATTTAGTAATAAACTTCTCCGCTGATTCCTTTTATATCCTGCTTGTTTGAACCTGGATGGAATCCATCCATTTTGATAGGTTTAGTAACGGGGATAGAGATCTCTTTTTGGTCATTTTTAAAGTTTGATGAAACCTCTTCATCAGTGCACCCCTCTTCATATGTTTTATAAATGGCCTTTCCCGTCACTACATTAAAGTCGAACTCAAAAAAACCTTCGCATGGTGCTCCATAATTTATCGTGGCACCAATAAGGTTCCATTCTTTACCGTTAAAACGGTATCTATGTGTGTAATTCCATTTTCTATTACTGCCTCCAAAATGGTCAATTACAATGGTTCCTCGTTTTATTTCAATACCCACGAATGGATCCCCCATCATGCCACCATGAGCACTGTCTAGTACGGGACCTTGCGAAGAGTGCCATAAGTCCCATTTATTTTGCTTCTTTTTATATATAAGGAGTGTTCTTTGTGTTCCTATTTCACCGTCCAACCCAGTATCCAGGACAATAGCTTTCTCATCTAAACCATCTTTGTCCAAATCACCAATAGCCTCACCAATCACCTTTGAATTGATATTTTCTTGACTCGGTTCCTCAGCAAGTACTGTATTTATAAATAATGGAAAAATAAAAATTAATAAATACTTCATAAAGCCTCGTTGTTAGGTTTAGATATACGTTGGTCAAACGGGTAAGCCGAATACCCTCGATGTAGGAAGGTGAACACACGGGGATATGACCTTTGGTGTTATTTGCCAAAGGCAAGGTCTTTACAAGGCCACTCACCCAGCCGTGCAGCGGCGCAGTACCATTTAGTTTTGTAGTAACAATTCGCCAATCATCTCTATAGCTCACCACCTAAAATAGAGAGACAAATACATAGGTGACAAGATAGCTATGACACAAAGGATTGTATTGATGAAAAAATACTTCCAGCGCATGGTAACTAATAAAGCCAATGCGGCAATAATGTTTATTAATGGCCAGGATATAATAAAAAGATAGTTAATGATATGTATCTGAACCGCATATGTAGACATGTTATATGTGAAGATTAAGTAAAATAAATATATGTGACCGAGTAAAAAAACAGGCGTGGTTTTCTTGATAAATAGACCGAATTTTGACTCTAGTTTAACTTCAGAATTGCTCATCGATGATTGCTCTGTATAGATAAATTTTTATAGATGCATGATGATAGCTATCGAGCCATTAATATAATGGTATTTCCCGATAGGGGTAGTATATCGGGTGAGAGACAACTATTTTCCCGATCACGTCGTCGAATAGGCATAGCCCGATGCAGTTAACTAACCTCGAGGCTGCGGGTTGGGTGTTGCCCCCCTGTTGTTCGCCGAGGTGAGCCGAGGGAACCCGACGCAGGAGGGCGAACAAACGGTGGCGAAACCCCGTCGAGGACGGCGTCCTCGTATCCCACGCGATGAAACCGTGCCAAAAGAGGCTAGTGACCCCTCACCCTGACCCTCTCCCGCAAGGGGAGAGGGATCGTTATCGCGGACGATTACGCTGCGCTAATCGACCCTACAGGCGTAGCCATGCCAAAAGAGGTTAGCGACCCCTCACCCTCTCCCGCAGGGGAGAGGGGATCACACCGGAGACTTGAGGCAAGGCCCGGATTACTGGCAGTGAACACCCATCGAGGACGAAGTCCTCGTCCCTCGCCGGGGCGCGGGATGCCGGGCTGGCATCCGTCAGGGACGCTGCCGCCAGGCGCTGACTGCCAGAGTGCGTCGTGAACCGTCGCCCGTCGTATTGGGACAGGAGTTCGCCCCCATCTTACGGAGCCATCTCGGTCTTATCCATGGCTTTGATGAGTTAACCATCAGAAATGAATGAATATTTGCGCTGGTTCAAAGTTATGGCTGCGTCTGGGTCAGAAGCCGGGGGCGTGCCAGGCAGGCGGCTCGCCAAAGTGTGAAAAGGGCTGAATTTTGCCGGGTTGGCGCCTGCTCCCGCTTGTCGGCCCATGCCCGGCTTGGGTAAGGTGTGCACGGAGAGCATGCAAGCTGGAGATATGCATGGACAAGATATTGCAGGCCCTGTCTGTACAGGTCACGGCAGCGCGGGATCTGGAGAGCCTGACCCGGCCGCTGCTGGAGATGCTGGAAGCGGTGACCGGGCTGGAGTCGACCTACCTCACCGAGATCGCTCTGGGGGAGGGCAAACAGAGTATCCGCTTCGCCCGCAACGCGGCCGAGCTGCAGATCCCGGAGGGGATCAGCGTGGACTGGAGTGATACCCTGTGCCGGCGCGCCATGGACGAGGGACGCATGTATACCGATGATGTCGCCGACTGCTGGGGGGATTCCGATGCCGCCAGAGCCCTCGGTATTCGCACCTACCTGAGCAGCCCGGTGCGCACGCCGTCCGGCTCCCTTTATGGCACACTTTGCGCCGCTAGCGGCAACCAGAAACCCTGCGTGCCGGGTTCCGAGCAGCTCATCTCCTTCTTCGCGCGCCTCATCGCCGAGCACGTGGAGCGGGAGCAGTTGCTGGTGCAGCTGCAGCAGGCGAACCAGGAGCTGTCGCGCCAGGCCCTGAGCGATCCCCTGACCGGGCAGCTCAACCGCCGCGCCCTCATGCTGGAACTGCCGCTGCTGTTCTCCCTGTCGGCGCGGGCCGGCCATCCGGTGCTGGTTGCCTTTATCGATCTCGACGGCTTCAAGCAGATCAACGATACCCATGGCCACGAGGCGGGGGATCAGCTGCTCACCATGGTGGCAGAGCGGCTGGGGTCGGCCCTTCGCAGCGGCGATCTGCTGGCGCGGGTCGGCGGGGACGAGTTCGTGGTGGTGGGCATGGGCCCGCTGCCGCAGGAGGAGGCGCAGGAGCTGGCGGTGCTGCGCTTCCAGCGCCGCCTGTTCGAGCAGAGCGTGCTGCAGTTGCCGCTCCCTGCCCAGACCCTGCACTACCCGGGGGCCAGCGTGGGGGTGGTGGCGGTCAATCCCGCCGACACCGGCATCGAGGAGGCCCTGCGCCTGGCGGACGCGAGCATGTATGCGGTCAAGCGGATGCGCCGCGCACAGGGCTGAGGCGCTAAGGGCTGAGGCATATAAATGGGCTCAATATGAGCCCAATAACTCCGGTGGGCGGGCCAGGGCGATCGCCCCGGCTTGACCCTGCGCATGGTTGCCCGGTCGAACCGGGTGCTAGGATGCTCATCTTTTCATCACAGGCAATCTCGAACATGGCAAATGGCGTGATGGGCGCGGTGCGCGCCCTGGTGGCGAAAGCCGCCGATCTGATGGAGTTCCAGCAGCGGATCTGGGTGGTCAGCATCTTGCACGACACCCACACCGACACCTTCATCGTCAACGAGGGAAGCTTCGAGGAGCCCATGCAGTGGATGGTGGGCAAGGGCTACGACGGGGCCATGCTGCGCCTGGTGGACGAGATGCAGCCCTCCCAGGCCATCGAGCTCCCCGTGGGGGCCATCAGCCACCGGTTGATGCGGGTCAAATGATGGGGGATTAAGCATGGGGGCGGCATGGCCGTCGGGTGCCATGATCCTCGGTGGCTGCGGGCCCGGGCCTATCACTTGGCCGCCCGCCTTGCACGCTCCCTCACTCTCTTCACCATTCCTTCAACCCGAGCCCTTGCCGGCATTCCCGCCCTGCCCGCACTCTCTCGGCGCCGCCTGCCGCCCGGGGCTGCAACGCTATGCGTCCAGCTTCCGCTGCCCATACGCCGTCCATGCTTCCTTCTTTTGCCGATTGCACCCCGTGATGGCCGACAGGCGCCGGGCGGGACAGCTGCCCCTTTCCCTTGGCTGATGGCTTCTCGTTGGGGGCTGTTGCGTGCGTGGGCAGACGAACGGCCGAACCCGCTCCCGTGGGTGCCACTTTCGGGCTAATTGGGTGCGACATGGCAGCCCGGCGTCGGGGGCTAGGGGAGGGGGAAGTATTTGGCCTGCAACTGCCGGAAGTCGCTGCTCGCCAGCACCTGGGTCAGACCGTGCTGGAACTCCTTGACCAGGGCATCGTCCACCGGGTGGCTGAAGGCGTAGCAGAACTGCTCCGAACTCAGCACCCAGCTCACGGTGAACTGGGCGGGATCCAGCTGCTGGGCGGCGATCAGATCCTGCATGGTGGTTCTGTTGGTGGAGACGAGATCGACCCGACCCGAGGTGAGCATGCGCAGGGCCTGGGAGAGGCGGTTGGCACTCATGATCTTCTGCTCGTCGAAGCCATTGTTGAGCAAAAGCTGCTCCCCCACGTCGGTGCGCACCGCGCCTATGGTGTAGCCCTGGGCATCCTCCAGCTTGCGGATCTTGATGTCCCGCCCGGCGAGCCCCATCAGCACGATCTCGGCGTAGCCGATGGGGCAGGCCCACTTGAACAAGGGGCTGCGGGCCTCGGTGCGGGCGGTGGAGAAGAGCACGGCGTTGGGTTTCTGGGTCAGCAGGTAGTAGCCCCTGGCCCAGGGCAGCATGGTGATGGGCTGGGGCGGGGTATTGGTCTTCTGCCACACCAGTTGCAGCAGCTCGACGGCGAGGCCGGTGGGGGCCCCCTTCTCATCGCTGAAGTTATAGGGTTTGTACTCCTCGGTGAGGTAGTGCAGCTGGCCGAGGGCCGGGCTGGCCTGGGCCTGGCCGAGCAGGAGCGATAGGGGGAGCAGGAGCTGTGCTGCGCCCATGACCACTGAGGTTGCTGTTCTCATCCAGACCATCCTGATGCGGGGTATCCCCATCAAGTGTTGCCAAGTCCCGGGCTTTCGCCACCCGTTATGGAGGGGGAGGTGGGGTGACGGCAACGGCTGGTGGCGACGGAGGGAGGCCGATGAAGGGGGATGCAGAGAGAAATGGCGGGAGCGAAGGGGCGGCGCCCCCTGTCGGTGGGCAGGGGGCGCAAGTTCGGACGGCCTACCAGGCCGCCCGGTTGGGGCCTATGGGCTTGAAGGCCTCGTCCCGCAGTCCCACCAGCAGGGTGGAGCCGTCGGCCTGCAGCCTGAACTCCCCGTAGCGGGCCGCCTCGAACGGCTCCCCCGCCCCCTCCTCGAAGAAGTAGGCGTCCGGCCCGATGCGCCACTGGCTCTCCTGCTTGCGCACCCGCAGCAGGCGTTCATCGGCCCCCAGCGCGTCCGGCTTGCCCCCCTCCACCCAGTGGGCTACCTGATGTTCGTCGAGGCGGATGACCAGGGTATCGACGGCCGCCGCTTTGTCCCGTTCCAGCCCCACCAGTTCGCGGGCCAGCGCATAGTTCAGGCGCATATAGTCCCCCTGCATCAGGGAGCGGGGATCGACTGGCGCCAGGGCCAGCAAGACCACCTCTCCGCTCGCCATGGCGCGCTCGAAGCGCCAGACGCTGAGGTTGATGCCCGCCAGGATGGCGAGGCCGGTCAGTAGCAGTGCGAGACGCTTCATGCCGGGCTCCTGCGGGTGGGTGTGTGATGTCTCATCTCGATGTTTAACTTTTTCACGATGTTTTCCTCGCACCGAGCCGTTTCAACAGCTGGCGGGCGCCGAGCAACAAAACCCCCGATCCCAGCAGCAGCCAGGACTTGGTCATCAGGGTGAGCCCCAGATCGTAGTAATAAAGGGAGCCAAAGCCCAGCAGCAGCAGGCCCGCCAGGGTCATGAGCCCGAGGCTCCCGCCATAGAAGCCGAGCACCAGCACCAGGGCGCCGGCCCCCATGCCGGGGATGATGGCGCTGATGAGCACCAGCGGCAGGGCATAGAGCAGGGGCAGCTTGAGCCGCACCATGACCCCGAGCAGCAGGGCGGCGCAGAGCAGGGGATTGAGCCAGAGGGGCAGGCGGGAGCCGCCGAGCTCGTCGAGCACGCTGGCGCCGCCGTCCCAGAGCGGGTGATGCAGGCGGCCCAACACCAGCAGGGAGAGGGCCAGCCCCAGGGTCAGGGACTCGTAGAGCTGATGGCGCCTGGGGTCGTGCTCGGCCTGCAGCCAGCAGGCGGCGAGGGCGGCCATCACCAGCGGCAGGGCCAGCAGTTGCAGGCCGAGGCAGGAGAGCCCCAGGGCGAGCAGGATGGCGGCGGCGAAGCTGTGGAACAGCCGCACCAGCCAGTGCTCGAACAGGGCGGCGATCACCAGCGCGAGCAGGGTGAGGCCGAACCAGAGGGGGGTCGAGTCCAGATCCAGCCTGTCCAGCAGGCCATAGAGCAGCCAGGCATCCGCCGCCAGCGCCAGTGCTAGCACGAACTGATCCCGCAGATCGCTGGCCTGGGGGCCGTGCCGGGTGCTGCGGTTGAGGCCAAGGGCGGCCATCATGAGCACGGCGCCGGTGGCGAGGGCGTGATTGGCCTCCTGGATCCAGGACTCCAGCGCCATGAAGAGGAAGAACAGCAGGAAGAGGGCGGCAAGCCAGCCCACCACGCCGAGCAGGAAACGGCTCGACCAGTGGGGTTGTTCATCTCTGGGGGCGTCCCCCTCGACGAGCTGGACGGCCTGCAGCCGCTGCCAGGGGGTCAGTTCGGCCATGATGTCTCCTCCGGGGTGATGGCATCTGGCGTGCCCGACGCCTCATGGGTGGGGCGAAAGGGGTGCCAAGTGAACTCAGCCATGGAGCCTCCTTTGTTGTTGCAACCAGCGGCTGGCCGCGACCGAGAGCCCGATGGCGATGAGGCTCAGCAGCAGGAAGCCGTTGATGTCTGGCTCCATCCACTTGCCGAGCGCCGCCAGGATGACGGCGATGAGGCTCAGGCACCCCATGGCGAGGCCGGCGATGAAGCGCCCATGCCAGCGCAGGTAGGCGGCAGCGAGCCAGCCGAGCCAGAGGGGCCAGACCCAGGGGGAGGCGGCATCGAACAGGGCCAGCAGGGCCAGCAGCGTGATGCCAAGGCCGGCGGCCAGCCCCGCCAGCCAGGAGGGCATCAGCCCCCAACGGGCGGGCACCGGGATGAGGGCACCCCAGAGGGCGAGGTTGAACAGGGAGAGGCTCCAGCCGAGGGCCTCCTCGTCGAAGGCGAAGAAAAAGTCGAACAGGCCGAGGCGCCAGTAGAGCACCAGGGCGAGCTGGCCGAGCAGCCAGCAGAGGGTCCAGAGCAGTGGGCTGGTGCCGAGCGCCGCCAGGGGGACGAGCAACAGGGCCCAGGTGGCGAACAGCTGCCAGGGATCGGCGCCGGTCTGGTAGGTCTGACCCACCAGGGCCAGCAGGGCACCGATATTGAGGGCGATGGCCAGCAGCAGGGCCTGGCGCGCCCCCCCCGTCATGGGCCGCTTCCACAGCAGCACCAGCATGGCGAGCAGGGGCAGCTCCAGCAGGGCGAGGCGGGACAGGCGACCGAGCTCCTGCCAGTTGAAGGCGACGAAGAACACCAGTCCGGCGCCGAGGCAGAGGCTGCCGAGCCAGAGCAGCAGCCGGTCGAACAGCCACTGCCAGCGCTGCGCGCTGGGGGGCAGTTCCAGCAGCGCGAGGGCGGCTGGCAGCCGCTCCGGCGCGAGGCGGCCGCGTCTGACCCAGTCGAGCAGTGTCTGTCTTGAGGTGTGGTGCATGGCAAGGCTCCCAAGTGCCTGTCTGTCCTTGTGTTTGTCGCATTATGGCACGGCGCGCTGCGCCGGGGCAGGCCCCGCCTGAGTGGGTGCGACAAGGCTGACGCACGCCAGAAGGGCGGGGCGCCTTTTGGGCATGAAAAAGCCCCGATCTCGGATCGGGGCTTGCTGAGGCTGGCGCTCTGGTGGGGTAAGTCAGTGCTCACGCTGACCTCCCCGCCTTATGGGGCCAATCAGACGAAGATAAGGGTGCTGACCCCGAGCCCCACGAACAGGATGGCGCAGGCGATGCGGATCCCCTTGAGGGGCAGCTTGTCGGCGCCAAGCTTGCCGAGCAGCACCACGGGCACGTTCGCCAGCATCATGCCGAGGGTGGTGCCGGCAATGACCTGAGAGAGGGAGTCGTACTTGGCCGCCAGCAGCACTGTGGCTATCTGGGTCTTGTCGCCAATCTCGGCGATGAAGAAGAGCACGAAAGTGGCCATAAAGGGGCCGTATTTGTCGAGAGAGCTCTCCTCGTCGTCCATCTTGTCCGGCACCAGGATCCAGAGCGCCATGGCGATGAAGGCCGCGGCCACCAGGTAGGTCATGAGCTTGGGATCGAGCCAGTTGCTGATGAATCCGCCGAGCCAGGCGGCGCCGGCGTGGTTGAGCAGGGTCGCCGCCAGCATGCCGGCTATGATGGGCCAGGGTTTCTTGAAACGACAGATGAGGAGCAACGCCAGCAGCTGGGTCTTGTCGCCAATTTCGGCGATAGCCACGCTCAGGGTTGAGGTTAACAAGGCTTCCATAAAAAATAACCGGGGGACGGAATTGTTATACCTGAGACAAGCCTGCGCCATCCGTCCCCGGTATTGGCACTGGCCCGTCAAAGGTCTTGTCAAATCCGGCATTGCCCGGATCATCCTGACCATGGTGAGTTGGCACCAAGTGTGTTGATCAGGATCGCGCGTCGGCTTTGGCTAACAGCTAAACCGGTGGCGAGACTACTCCCCCTCGATGGGAGCGGGCATTCTAGGGAAAAAGGGGGGGCGAAACAAGGGCGAAAAGCGGGGCATCAGCCGCCGACCAGCTTGACGCTGAAGCCCGCCTTCTCCAGTTCGGCCTTGATAAGGTCCCGTTTGTCACCCTGGATCTCGATGATCCCCTCCTTCAAGCCCCCGCCGGTGCCGCATTTTTTCTTGAGCAGGGTGGCGATGGTTTTCTGCTGATCGACCGGCACGCCATGGATGCTGATGACGCCGGCGCCCTTGCGCCCCTTGGTCTCGCGGCGAATGCGAACGATGCCGTCGGCGGGGAAGGGGGAGGCGCTTTGGGGGCCGGTCTGCTCTTTGATCATGCCGCCATCCGTGCTGTAAACCAGGCGGCTGTTGTTGTCTGGGGTCATGGCTGTTCTTTGTGGATTAGCTGAGGGGAGTTTGATTTTACGCAAATAAATGTTGGGGGCACAGCTTATAATTCCCCGACTAAAAGCGAATTATTCTTGTTTCTCATCAGGGGTCCGTCATGGTACTCACGCAGTTGTCGCCGGGGCAGAGCGCCCGCATCAAGAACATGAATCAGTTGACGCGCCCGCTGCGACGCAAGTTGATGGTGATGGGACTCTTGCCCCAGACCGAGGTCATCTTCCTGCGGGCGGCGCCCCTCGGGGATCCGCTTCAGATCCAGTGCCAGGGCATCTGTCTCTCCATGCAAAAGAGCCTGGCACAGCAAATCGAGGTGGAGCCGGTATGAACCTACTTGCAGCAGAAGAGTCCGGTTCAACTTATCGAGGCGGAAGCACCATGAGCCACTCACAGCAAAAGAGCCTGAATCATCGAATCGAGGTGGAACCGGTATGAGCTACAACCTGGTCACCGTCGGCAATCCCAACAGCGGCAAGACATCCCTGTTCAACGCCCTCACCGGTGCCCGCCAACAGGTAGGCAACTGGAGCGGGGTCACCGTCGACAAGAAGATGGGCGAGTTCTCCGCAGGGGATCACGACTACCAATTGATGGACCTGCCCGGCATCTATGCCCTCGCCAATCAGGAGGCGAGCCTGGACGAGCAGATCGCCAGCCGCTTCGTCGAGGGGCAGCAGCCCGACTTGCTGCTCAACGTCATCGATGCCGCCAACCTGGAGCGCTCCCTCTACCTCACCCTGCAACTGCGTGAGCTGGGCCTGCCCATGGTGGTGGTGCTCAACAAGATGGATCTGCTGCAAAAGCGCCGCGTCACCATAGATGAATCCCTGCTGAGCGAGGCCCTGGGTTGCCCCGTGGTGTCGCTCTCTGCCCACAACCGCCAGCAGGTGGCGGCCTTCAAGGGGCAGATCCAGACCTTCATCGGCAAGGCGGCGCCGGCCCTGGTGCTCGACTATGGTCAGCCGCTGGAAGCCGACATAGCAGAACTCGAGACCCTGCTCGCCCCCCATCATCTGAGCCCCCGTGGCCGCGCCCTGCGCCTGCTGGAAGAAGATGACGCCATGCAGGAGACTGTGCTGGCCGGCCAGCAGGCCGCCGTCGGCAACTTGGTCAACCGGGCCCATGGCGCCCAGGACATCGACCTGCAACTGGCCGATCTGCGCTACGGTCACATCCATCACTGGTGCCAGCAGGCGTGCAAGCAGAAGGGCAAGCTCACCATCGCCCAGAGCGAGTGGCTGGACAAGGTGCTGCTCAACCGCTGGATTGGCATCCCCTTCTTCCTGTTGGTGATGTACCTGATGTTCATGTTCGCCATCAATGTGGGCAGCGCCTTCATCGATTTCTTCGACATCATGGGGGCGGCCCTGTTCGTGGACGGGGTGCACCATCTGCTCGGCCTGGTGGGTGCCCCTGCCTGGCTGGATGCGGTGCTGGGGGATGGCATAGGCGCCGGTCTGCAGACGGTGGCGACCTTCATCCCCGTGGTGGGCTGTCTGTTCCTCTTCCTCGCCGTGTTGGAGAGCTCGGGCTACCTCGCCCGCGCCGCCTTCGTGGTGGATGCCCTGATGCGCCGTCTCGGTCTGCCCGGCAAGGCCTTCGTGCCCATGCTGATGGGCTTCGGCTGCACGGTGCCGGCGGTGATGGCGACCCGTACCCTCAACTCGGAGCGGGAGCGGCTGATGACCTCGGCCATGGCCCCCTTCATGTCCTGCGGCGCGCGCCTGCCGGTCTACGCCCTGTTCGCGGTGGCCTTCTTCCCGGCGTCGGGCCAGAACCTGGTGTTCGGCCTCTACCTCATCGGCATACTGGCGGCGGTACTCACCGGCCTCTTCCTGCGCAGCACCCTGCTGCCGGGCAAGAGCGACTCCATGGTGATGGAGATGCCGGACTACGAGTGGCCCCGTCCGGTGGACGTGGGACTGCGCACCTGGCAAAAGCTCAAGGCCTTCATCTTCGGCGCGGGCAAGACCATAGTGCTGATGGTGGCCGTGCTGAGCGTGCTCAATTCGCTGGGCACAGACGGTAGCTTCGGCAACCAGGACAAGGAGAACTCCGTGCTGAGCAAGCTCAGCCAGACGGTGACCCCAGTGCTGCACCCCATAGGCGTGCGGGAAGAGAACTGGCAGGCGACGGTCGGCATCCTCACCGGCATCTTCGCCAAGGAGGCCGTGGTGGCCACCCTCAACAGCCTCTACGCCGGTGGCGCCGGGGATGAGGAGGAGAGCGAGTACTCCCTGCTCGGCAGCCTGCAGGAGGCGCTGGCGACCATACCTGCGAACCTCGCCGGTATCGATCCGACCGATCCCATGGGGATCAAGGTCGGGGATCTGGAGAACCAGCAGGTCGCGGCCGAGGAGCAGGAGGTGGACACCTCCACCTATGGCAACATGCAGACCCACTTCGACGGTGTGGCCGGCGCCTTCGCCTACCTGCTGTTCGTGCTGCTCTACATGCCCTGCGCCGCCGCCATGGGCGCCTTGGTGCGGGAAACCGGCCGTCAGTGGGCCCTGTTCACCGCCGCCTGGTGCAACTACTTGGCCTTCATGTGCGCTACCGTCTTCTATCAGCTGGCCACCTTTGCCGCCCACCCGGAGCAGAGCCTGCTGTGGCTGGCCTTCTATGGCCTCTCCCTGGCGCTGCTCTGGTGGCTCGGTCGCCGTCATGGCGACATCGCGGGCCGCAAGGTGATGGCCCTGTGAGTCGAGAGGAGGTAGAAGCATGATACTGCGAGAACTGGGGGATTACCTCGCCACCCAGCAGAGGGTGAGCCGGCGGGAGCTGGCCCGCCACTTCCACACCTCGGAAGATGCAGTGGAGGCCATGCTCGGGGTCTGGATGCGCAAGGGGCGCGTCGCCAAGCGGGAGACTCAGGTGTGCGGCGGCTCCTGCTGCGGCAAGAGTCAGGAGGTGATGTTCGAGTGGTGTGAACCCGGCCAGATTGGGTTGATACAAAAGCGCTGAGCCTGCCGCTCACCCCATCAAAAAGAACCCGCCGCTGGCGGGTTCTTCGTTTTCTGTGACGCTGTGTGCCCGAGGTGGGGCTTATCCCAGCCTGGCCAGCATCTCCCGGGTCACCAGCACGACCCCCTGCCCGGTGCGATGGAAGCGGCGGCTGTCCTCGTCGGCGTTCTCCCCGACCACCAGCCCCTCCGGCAGGGTACAGCCCTTGTCGATGATGACGCGGCGCAGCCGGCAGCCGGCCCCTATCTCGACCTGGGGGAAGATCACCGCCTGCTCCAGAGTGCAGCAGGAGTCGACCCGCACGTTGGGGAAGAGCACGGAGTCCAGGATGAAGGAGCCGTTGACTATGGTGCCGCCGGCCAGCTGGGAGTTGATCACCATGCCGTGCTGGCCGTGGCGATCCTGCACGAACTTGGCGGGGGGCAGCATCTTCTGGCTGGTCCAGATAGGCCAGTCCTGATCGTAGACATCCAGCTCAGGGGTGACGGAGGTCAGATCCATGTTGGCCTCCCACAGGGCATCCAGGGTGCCGACATCGCGCCAGTAGGGGCGCTGCTGCGCGCTGGCGCCGACGCAGGAGTCGGCGAACGGGTGGGCGTAGGCGACCCCCTCCCTGACCGCCTTCGGGATCACGTCCCGGCCAAAGTCGTGGTGAGAGTGAGGATCGGCGAGATCCGCCTCCAGCAACTGGTAGAGGTAGTCGGCATTGAAGATGTAGAGCCCCATGGAGGCCAGGGCGCTGTCGGGCCTGCCCGGCATGGGGGCGGGCTGGGCGGGTTTCTCGATGAAGCTCTCTATCCTGCGATCCTCCCCCTGGGTCATCACGCCGAAGGCGCTCGCCTCCTGACGGGGGACTTCTATGCTGGCCACCGTCACCCTGGCCCCCAGCTTGACGTGATCCAGCAGCATGGCGGTGTAGTCCATCTTGTAGATGTGATCCCCCGCGAGCACTACCACATACTTGGGGGCGTGCTCGCGGATGATGTCCAGATTCTGATAGACGGCGTCTGCGGTGCCGCGATACCAGTGCACCTCGTCCACCCGTTGCTGGGCAGGCATCAGCTCGATGAACTCATGCATCTGATAGCGCAGGAAGGACCAGCCCGATTGCAGGTGGCGCAGCAGGCTGTGGGATTTGTACTGGGTGATGACCCCGATCCGGCGAATGCCCGAGTTGACGCAGTTGGAGAGGACGAAGTCGATGATGCGGAACTTGCCGCCGAAGTGTACCGCAGGCAGCGCCCGGCTGTCCGTCAACTGATGCAGGCCGCAGCCCCGTCCTCCGGCGAGGACGAGAGCCATGGTTTCATTCAATAACTGTCGTGATTTTGCTGTATTGTTGGGTGATAACAACATTTAACACTCCTGTTAGATCCATCATTAGTGATAATGCCTGTTTTCCACTGGCGAGTTAGTGCCGCTAATCACGATTTCGCTTTGCCGGGGTGCAAATGAGTTTGTTTTGAGCGGCCAGCGTGGCCAGAACAGGGGATAAACGAGGAGAGGCGGGAGATGAGGGCCAGGTCCCGCCTGGGGCTGGCGGTGCGGCAAGCCTCAACCTGGGAGAGCCGATCGGTGGGAAACGAGAGGGATCTTGCCCGTGTTCCCACTGCTATCGATGAAAAGGGAGCCATCTCGGCTCCCTTTCAATATCTCGGTGACATCTTTATCTGCCAATGGGCCCGACTAGAAGGGATCCTGCTGGCCGTCCTTGGTGGGCTCCAGGCTCCAACTGCTGGCGGCCGGGCTCTGGACTATCTGCCCCTTCTCCCGCCACAGCTTGATCTTCAGGCGCAGGTTGTTCTGGGAGTCGGCATTCTTCACCGCCTCCTCGTCGTCGATGACCCCCTCCACCACCAGATCGAACAGGGCATTGTCGAAGGTGACCATGCCGAGGGCCTGGGACTTCTCCATCACCTCCTTGAGGCTGCCAAACTCCCCGCGCTTGATGAGATCCCGGATGGTGTGGGTGCCGAGCATGATCTCCACCGCCGCCCGTCTCCCGCCATCCAGGGTCTTCACCAGCCGCTGGGAGACGAAGGCCTGCAGGTTGTTGCCCAGATCGTTGAGCAGCTGGGGCCTGCGCTCCTCGGGGAAGAAGTTGATGATGCGATCCAGCGCCTGGTTCGCGTTGTTGGCGTGCAGGGTGGAGATGGCCAGGTGCCCGGTCTCGGAGAAGGCGAGGGCGTGCTCCATGGTCTCGCGATCGCGGATCTCGCCGATGAGGATCACATCCGGGGCCTGGCGCAGGGTGTTCTTCAGGGCGGCGTGGAAGCTGCGGGTGTCCACCCCCACCTCCCGCTGGTTGATGATGCTCTTGCGATGGCGATGGACGAACTCCACCGGATCCTCGATGGTGATGATGTGGCCGCTGTGGTTGCGGTTGCGATGGTCGATGAGGGCCGCCAGCGACGTCGATTTACCCGAGCCCGTGCCGCCGACGAACAGCACCAGTCCGCGCTTCTCCATGATGGTGTCGAGCAGCACGGGGGGGAGTTTCAGATCCTCGAAACGGGGGATCTCCGTCTTGATGTTGCGCGCCACCAGGGAGACTTCGTTGCGCTGCTTGAAGATGTTGATGCGAAAGCGGCCAATCTGGGGCAGGGAGATGGCGAGGTTCATCTCCAGCTCCTTCTCGAACTGCTGCTTCTGTTCCCCATCCATGATGTCGTCGGCAATCTTCGCCACCTCACCCGGTCCGAGTGGGGTCTCGCTCAAGGGGCGCAGGGCGCCGTTGAACTTGGCGCAGGGGGGGGCGCCGGTGGAGAGATAGAGGTCTGAGCCATCCTGTTTGGCCAGCGTCTGTAGCATGTCTCGCAATTCCATGGGGCCTCTCACTCAAAAAGATGCGATGGGGAAGATGTGGTTGAGTGTATCCGGTCAGATGCCGGTGAGTTTCTCGCGAAACACAAAAAATACTGCCCCCAGGATGCAGAGGCCGGCCCAGAGGTAGTCCCATTTCAGATCCTCTTTCAGATAGAAGATGGAGAAGGGGACGAAGACGGTGAGGGTGATCACCTCCTGCAGGATCTTGAGCTGACCCACCGACAGCACGGTATGGCCGATGCGGTTGGCGGGTACCTGCAACAGATATTCAAACAGGGCTATACCCCAGCTGATGAGGGCGGCGATGATCCAGGGCTTGTGGTTCATGCTCTTGAGATGGGCATACCAGGCGAAGGTCATGAAGACGTTGCTGCAGATCAACAGGCCAATGCTGGTGACGATAGGGTTCATTAGGTTCTCCTTTAAAATCAATCGCATTTTATCTCGAGAGGGTGGGTTTCCATAAGTGGGGCTTGAGGGTATTTTTACCCCACAAGGATGAAGCAACATAAGGCTGGAATGGATGGGCAAGACAAGCTGGGGAGTGCTTGGTCTGCTGTTTGCCTGCATCGCGCCCCTTGCCTCGATGGCAAACGGCGCGCCGACCCTGACGGTGGCGACGGATGTGTGGCCCCCCTTTCGCATGCTGGCGCAGGATGGGAAGTTTTACGGCCTGGATATCGACATCTTGCGCCGCTTGCAGGCCCGCAGCGGCGTCAGCCTCGAACTCAAGCGGGTGCCCTGGGGGCGAGCCCTCAAACAGATGCAGACCGGTCAGGCCGATCTCATGATAGGGCTCGCCAAGACCCCGGAGCGCGCCGTTTTCATCGATTACCTGCAACCGGCCTATTACCAGTGCAACCCGGCGTTCTACGGCAAGGCCAGGGCCGTGGCCGGCATCAAGGATTACGAGGATCTGCGCGGGCGCGAGGTGGGTTATGTGCTCAATTCGGCCTATTTCGCCCCCTTCGATGAGGACCTCGGGATAGACAAGCACGGCGTGCCGACCGAGGCCCAGTTGCAGCGCATGGTGGAGCGCGGCCACCTGCCGCTGATGATAGGCACCGACTGCCAGGTGGATTACGCCCTGAGTCGGCGCAATGCCGGTGCCCTGGTCAAGGCGGATTACCTGCCGCCATCCCCCGTGGTGCTCTACCTCGGCATCAGCAAGCGCTCACCCCATCACGGCCTCGGGCCCGTGCTGGCGAAGGCCCTGCACGAGATGGTCATCAGCGGCGAGATAGGGACGCTGGCCAAGCCCTACCAGCCTTGACCTCGGGTGGCCTGGCGCTGTTATCATGCACCCTGTTGGCGGCCCGTTTTGGGTCGCACCTCTCTCATCGGGGATCCTGCTTGTATCTCGCTCTCATCCATCGCCAGCAGCGCTGGCAGCGTTATTGGCTGCTCGCCCTGCTGCTGCTCACCCTCTCCCTGTTCCTGCTCTCCCTGGCCTGGGGGGAGTTCCTGCTGTTGCCCTGGCCCCCCCTGAGCGAGCTGGAGCAACGCATCCTGCTGGACTTGCGTCTGCCCCGCGCCCTGCTGGCCCTGCTGGCGGGGGCGGCGCTCGCCTGTGGCGGCGCCGTGTTGCAGGTGATGCTGCACAACCCGGTGGCGGAGCCCGGCCTGCTCGGTGTCTCGAGCGGCGCAGGGCTCGCGGCCATGGTGGCCATGGCGGTGGCCAGATCCCTCGGGGTCTATCTGCCGGGCTGGGGGCTCTCCCTCGCCGCCTTCGGCGGTGCCCTGGTGGTGACCATGATGCTGATCCGGCTGGCGCACCGGGCCCGTCTCGGCCACACCCGCTTGCTGCTGTTCGGGGTCGCCATCGGTATCCTCACCAATGCCGCCATGACCTGGCTGATGTATTTCGCGGACGACGCCTCCCTGCGGGAATTCATGTTCTGGATGATGGGCAGCCTTTCCTATGGCAGTCAGCAACTCGCCTGGTGGTGGCTGGTGCTGCCGCTGACCCTGGGCTGGCTCTGCCTGCAGGGGCGGGCCCTGCAACAGCTGCTGCTGGGGGAGACCCAGGCTCGCCTGATGGGACTGGACGTGGACAGGGTGCGGGTGCAACTGGTGCTGGCGGTCTGCCTGCTCACCGGCCTCGCGGTGGCCCTGTGTGGCGTCATCGGCTTCGTCGGCCTGGTGGTGCCCCATCTGCTGCGCCTGTGTGGGGGCAGCGATCAGCGCTTCCTCTTGCCCGCCTCGGCCCTCGGGGGGGGCGCCCTGCTGCTCGGCGCCGATCTCATCGCCCGCTCGGCCCTGAGCGCCGGCGAGCTCCCCATAGGCGTCATCACCGCCTCGGTGGGGGCGCCGCTCTTTATCTACCTGCTGTTGAGGCAAGATGCCGATGTCTCCCGTTAATGCTCCCTCACCGGTGCTGGCGGCCCGGGCCCTGGCCATCCCGGCACGGCTTGTCCCCCTGGATCTGGGCTGGGCCGACGGCCAGCTGGTGGCCCTGCTCGGCCCCAACGGCAGCGGCAAGTCGACCCTGCTCGGCGCCCTGGCCGGCCTCCTGCCTGGGCAGGGGGAGGTGCTGCTCGAGGGGCAATCCATCTCGGACATGAGCTGGCCGGAGCTCGCCAGGCGGCGGGCCATGCTGCCCCAGCGTCAACCCCAGCTGTTTCATATCCCGGTATTCCAGGTGCTGAGCCTGGGGCTGGACGAGGCGGACGATCCCGACGCTCGTAACCAGGCGGTATTGGCCCTGTGCCGGGAGCTCGAGCTCGATGCGCTTCTGGCTCGGGACTTCAGCCGCCTCTCCGGCGGCGAGCAGCAGCGGGTGCTGATCGCCCGCACCCTGCTGCAGATCTGGCCAGGACTCAACCCGGCGGGGCGGGTGCTGCTGCTGGACGAACCGCTGGCCGGGCTGGATCTGCATCACCAGCTGGCCCTGCTGCGGTTGCTCAAGCGACTCTCCAGGCAGGGGCTGCTGGTGGTGCTCGCCATCCACGACATCAACCTCGCCATCGACTGGGCGGATCGCATCCTCTGCCTGCAACAGGGGGCGCTGGTGGCCGAGGGCGGGGTGGAGATCATCGATCAGGATCTGCTGGCACGGGTGTTCCAGATAAGGACGGATCGCATCGAGGCGGACGGGCGAGTCTGGTTCAGGCCGAGCCTGTAGGTGCCTGGCCCCATCCCCGACCTTTCTACCGCGAGGGAGAAGGGGTCGCCTTGGCGAGGGATACCTTGCATTGAGCGCGCTACAAAAAAGAAAGGGCCAGGCATCCGAGATGCCTGGCCCTTTGCACAGGGTCTCTGAGTGGTTTAGCCCTGTTGCTTGGTCAAACGGACTTGAGCCGCGTCCGCCAGCATGGCCAGCAGGGTTTCGGTGTCGGACCAGGAGAGACAGGCGTCGGTGATGCTCTGGCCGAAGGTGGCGGCGCAGCCGTTCTCCACGTCCTGACGCCCCTCCACCAGGAAGCTCTCGGCCATGATGCCGGCGATGCCGGTGCGGCCGCGGCGCAGCTGATCGCAGATATCCTGGGCGACCAGCAGCTGGCGGCGGTGATCCTTCATGCTGTTGCCGTGGCTGAAATCCACCACCAGCCGCTCGGGCAGGCCCACGTCGGCCAGCGCCTCGCACGCCTCGTCCACGCTGGCGGTGTCGTAGTTCGGCCTGTGGCCGCCGCGCAGGATCACGTGGCCGAAGGGGTTGCCGGCGGTGCGGTAGATGGTCATCTTGCCGTCCTTGTCCGGGGAGTAGAAGATGTGGCTGTGGCGGGCGGCGCGCACCGCATCGATGGCGATGCGGGTGTTGCCGTCGGTGCCGTTCTTGAAGCCGACCGGGCAGGAGAGGGCGGAGGCCATCTCGCGGTGCACCTGGGATTCCGTGGTGCGCGCGCCGATGGCGCCCCAGGTGATGAGGTCGCTGATGTACTGGCCGGTCACCATGTCGAGGAACTCGGTGGCGGTGGGCATGCCGATGGCGTTGATGTCCACCAGCAGCTTGCGGGCGAGCTTGAGCCCCTCGTTGACGTCGAAGCTGCCATCCAGGCGCGGATCGTTGATGAGTCCCTTCCAGCCGACTATGGTGCGCGGCTTCTCGAAGTAGGTGCGCATGACGATGCAGAGGCTGCCCTTGTACTGCTCGCGCAAGGCGTTGAGGCACTGGGCATACTCGTGGGCGGCGACGGGATCGTGGATGGAGCAGGGGCCGACGATGACCAGCAGGCGCTGATCCTCACCGGCGAGAATGGCTTCCACCTCCCGGCGGGCGTCCAGCAGGTTCTGGGCGATCTGGTCGTTGATGGGGAAGGCGTGCGCGAGTTCGCTCGGAGTGATCAGTGACTCCAGGCGGCGGGTGCGCAATTCATCGGTGTGAATGGACATACGACTCAATTCTCGAGTGGGTGGTGTGGGACGTCGTCTGACGAACCCTGACAAATGAAGTGCCGAAAAGGCAGAGGGATAAAATAAAGCAAAAACCCCCTGATGGAAACCATTGCGGGCTCTGCTAGGATGTGAACCCAAAAGCCATTTCAAATGAGGTAGTTATCGTGGCAAAGCCAGGCGCAACCGGGATCACCCGCATCATCAACGCCACAGGTTACAGCATGAAGGGGCTCAAATCGGCCTGGGTTAACGAGGCGGCCTTCCGTCAGGAACTGGTGCTGATCCTGCTGTTGATGCCCCTGGCCTGCTGGCTCGGTGACTCCCTCAACCAGATCCTGCTGCTCATCTGCATCAGCTGGCTGGTGGTGATTGTCGAGGTGCTGAACTCCGCCATCGAGGCGGTGGTGGACCGCGTCGGCTCCGAGCATCACGAGCTCTCGGGGCGCGCCAAGGATCTCGGCTCCGCCGCCGTCTTTATCGCGCTGGCCCTCAACGCCCTGGTGTGGGGCGCCCTGGTGGGCCGCAATCTGCTGGGCTGGTGGTAGGTCAGGCCTCATTTTTTATATCGTATTTTCCCTCTCCCTTTGGGAGAGACCTGGGTGAGGGAGGTCTCTTCTCCCCCTCATCCCCAACCCTTCTCCCGCGAGGGGAGAAGGGAGCTAACAGGGTTAGGTTCTGCGGCATAAAAAAGCCCGTCATGGTGACGGGCTTTTTGTTGTCCGAGCGCAAGGCTCAGGGCATCAGTGCAGAATACGCGCGCGTATGGTGCCGCTGACCTCTTTGAGCTTGGTCAGGGCCTTCTCGCTGTGCTCCGTCTCCACGTCGATCACCACGTAACCGATCTGGCTGCTGGTCTGCAGGTATTGGCCGGCGATGTTGATCCCCTCGTCGGCGAAGATCTGGTTGATCTGGTTCATCACCCCAGGCTGGTTGCGGTGGATGTGCAGCAGGCGGCTGGAGCCCTTGTGACTGGGCAGGGAGACCTCCGGGAAGTTGACGGCGGAGAGGGTGGAGCCGTTGTCGGAGTATTTCACCAGCTTGTTCGCCACTTCCAGGCCGATGTTCTCCTGGGCCTCCTGGGTGGAGCCGCCGATGTGGGGGGTCAGGATGACGTTGTCCAGGCCCCGCAGCGGAGTCAGGAACTCCTCGTCGTTGGACTTGGGCTCGACGGGGAAGACGTCGATGGCGGCACCGGACAGGTGGCCGCTCTTGATGGCTTCCGCCAGGGCTTCGATGTCCACCACTGTACCGCGGGAAGCGTTGATGAAGACGGCGCCCGGTTTCATCATGCGCAGCTGCTCGGCACCGATGAGATCCTTGGTGGAGGCGGTCTCCGGCACGTGCAGGCTGATGACGTCAGACATGTTGAGCAGTTCCACCAGGTTCGGCACCTGGATGGCGTTGCCGAGGGAGAGTTTGTTCTCGATGTCGTAGTAGTAGACCTTCATGCCGATCATCTCGGCGATGATGCCAAGCTGGGTGCCGATGTGGCCGTAGCCTATGATGCCGAGCTTCTTGCCGCGGGCCTCGACGGAGCGGTTGGCGAGCTTCTCCCAGACGCCGCGATGGCACTTGGCGTTCTTCTCGGGGATGCCGCGCAGCAGCAGCAGTATCTCCCCCAGCACCAGCTCGGCCACGGAGCGGGTGTTGGAGAAGGGGGCGTTGAACACCGGGATGCCGCGCACGTGGGCGGCGTCGAGGGCGACCTGGTTGGTGCCGATGCAGAAGCAGCCGATGGCTACCAGTTTGCCGGCGGCGTCCAGTACCTTCTCGGTGAGCTGGGTGCGCGAGCGCAGGCCCACGAAATGCACGTCGCGAATGCGCTCGATCAGATCCTCTTCCGACAGCGAGGTCTTGAGATACTCCACGTTGCTATAACCGGCAGCCCGGAAGGTCTCCACCGTGTTGGGATGGACTCCCTCCAGCAGCAACACCTTGATTTTATCCTTGTCCAGCGAAAACTTGGCTGTCATGACGATCCCTCTGTTTTATATATGAGTGCGAAAAGCGGTGCAGGTATGCGATGTGAAGAAAACCGTAAAGTAGCAAAAACGTGCGGGAGAGGGAATATTTGTGACGAAAGTCAAATTCTTTGAAGTTTTCAACGATAGTTGTAGCTGAGACTTTGCAACTCGTTGAGCCATAAACAGAAACGGCGCCAGGAGGCACCGTTTCTGTTGGTCTCTGTGAGGGGGAGTCTTCCGGGCTCGCTGCTGCAAGCGGCTCCGCAACAGGGGATGCTTAGTTGGTGATCACGCCTTCCGGGGTACAGATCAGCACCACGTCTGTGCCGCGGTGGGTGAGATGGAGGTCGTTGGTGACCACATCCAGCCCGTCGTGGCTTAGTTAGTGATCACGCCTTCTGGGGTACCGATCAGCACGACATCAGCACCGCGGTGGGCGAACAAGCCGTTGGTGACCACGCCCACGATGGCGTTGAGCTGCACTTCCAGCCCCTTGGCGTCGTGAATGGCCATGCCCTTGATGTCCAGGATGTGGTTGCCGTTGTCGGTCACCACCCCTTCACGCCAGACGGGGTTGCCGCCGAGTTTCTTGATCTCGCGGGCCACGTATTCGCGGGCCATGGGGATCACCTCCACCGGCAGCGGGAAGGTGCCGAGCACGGGGACCGTCTTGGTGTTGTCGATGATGCAGATGAATTTGTCGGCCACGGCGGCGACTATCTTCTCGCGGGTCAGGGCCGCGCCACCGCCCTTGATCATGTCGCGGCTGGCGTTGATCTCGTCGGCGCCATCGACGTAGACGGAGAGGGCATCGATCTCGTTGAGATCGAACACGGGGATGCCGAAGCCCTTGAGACGCTCGGTGGAGGCGACTGAGCTCGAGACGGCGCCCTTGATCTCATCTTTCATGGTCGCCAGTGCGTCGATGAAGTGATTGACGGTGGAGCCGGTGCCGACCCCGACTATGGTGCCGGGGACCACGTATTCGAGCGCAGCCCAACCGGCCGCCTTCTTCATTTCATCTTGAGTCATGATGGATCCTTATGGAAAAAGCGGGCGCATTATATCCAAGCCTGCCCCCGAGGGCGACCACCTCGCTCACGTTCCGGGGCAAAAACCCTCAAGATGTAAATCGTTTGCCTGTTTATTGGTCATGGGGGCCAATGGCAGTCGAACAACTCGTCAGAAAAGGGCCGGGCAGTGACTCATCACGCCTCATCCAGGCGGGAGAAGTCCCAGCAGCGGGTCGGGGTGAGGATCTGCGGCAGGGGCACGTCCCACTGCTCCTTGGGCACCGCATCCACCTGCTGGCAATCGTGGGCGAGGCCGAGCGGCAGGGGGCCCAGCCTGTGTTCGTGCCAGCTGGCAAGGGTGCGATCGTAATAGCCCCCCCCCATGCCGAGCCGGTTGCCCGCAGCATCGAAGGCCACCAGCGGGGTGCAGATGATGTCCAGCATGCTGTGGGGGACCACCTGTGACATGTCGAGCTCGGGCTCCGGGATGCCGAAGCGATTGCGGAGCATGGGGCTGGTGGCGGTGTAGCGCTGGAACAAGAGATGCCCCGGGGTGAAGGGGTGCAGCACCGGCAAGTAGACCTCCTTCTGCCGGGCCCAGAGCCAGTGAATGGCGGGCAGGGGGTTGAGCTCGCCGTCGTTGGCGAGATACAGGGCGATGCGCTTGGCCGCCAGGATCTCGGGGTGCTCCTTGAAGCGGGCGACGAGCTGCTGGGCCGCGGCCTGCTGCTCGTCCTGACTCAGGCTCTGCCTGCGCTGGCGGATGAGCTGGCGTAGGGTCTGGCGCGCGTCGGGGGCGGCGGCTTGCGTATCCGGCATGGGGGCTCCTAAGGATGATGAAAAGGGGGACGAAAGGCTGGGGTTACCTTAACAAGGGTGTGGCGGGATGAACAGCGGGAGCCGGGGCGGCTCATCGGGGTTGAGAGCGGTGAAGGGCATGACTGGCCATGCCCTTCACTCGTGGGGTGGATACTCAGGCGACCTGGCGGTTCTCCGCCGCGCTGCGGGTCTGGTGCTTGATAAAGACGGCGACGAGGGCCGACAGCACCAGTGCTCATCAGCGGTAGAAGCTGATGCTCAGGCAGCTTGGCGCTGCTCGGCGGCGCTTCTCGTTTGATGCTTGATAAACACCGCAACGATGGCAGCCAGGGCCAAGGCCATGGGGTAGAAGCTCATGCTCACTACCGCCAGCGGCGACAGTGCGAATATGGAGCCCAGCAGCAGGGCCTGGGCCCCCCAGGGGATGAGCCCCTGCACCACGCAGGAGAAGATATCCAGCATGGAGGCGGCGCGGCGCGGGGTGACTCCGTGTTGCTCGGCCAGATCCCGTGCCACCTTGCTCGCCACTATGATGGCGACCGTGTTGTTGGCGGTGCAGAGGTTGGTGAGGCTCACCACACCGGCGATACCGAGCTCCGCCGCCTTCTCGTTCTGCTCGCCGTCGTGGGCACGGGTGAAGCGGGCGATGAGGGCCGCGATGCGGGCGCTGATCCAGGCCAACCCCCCCTGACGCTCCATCAGGGCGCCGAGGCCACCGATGAGCATGGAGAGCAGGAAGATCTCCTGCATGCTGGTGAAACCCTGATAGATGTCCTTGCTGAATTGACCCAGGGGATAGTCCCCCAGCAGGCCCACGCCCCCGGCGGCTATGATGCCAAGCCCCAGCACCACGAACACATTCACCCCGATCAGTGCCAGCACCAGGATCAGCACGTATGGCATCACCTTGAGCAGATCGGCGCTGGCGGCGGAGGCGGGCACATCCCCGGTGGAGCCGAGCAGCAGATAGAGCAGGATCACCAGCACGGCGGCGGGTGCGGCGATCTTGACGTTCTCGCGGAACTTGTCCTTCATCTCGCAGCCCTGGCTGCGGGTGGCGGCGATCGTGGTGTCGGAGATGATGGAGAGGTTGTCCCCGAACATGGCGCCGGAGAGTATGGTGCCCGCCATCAGCACCGGGCTGATGCCGGTGGCCTGGGCCACGCCGAGGGCTACCGGCGCCACGGCACCGATTGTCCCCATGGAGGTGCCCATGGCGGTGGCAATAAAGGCAGAGATGAGGAAGAGGCCCGGCAGCAGGCACCAGCCCGGGATGAGTGAAAGGCCCAGGGCCACGGTGGCATCCACCCCACCGGTGGCCTTGGCCACGGTGGCGAAGGCCCCCGCCAGCAGGTAGATGAGGCACATGGCCATGATGTTGCTGTCACCCACCCCCTTGAAGAAGGTCTCGAGGTTCTTGTTGAACCCCTCTTTGCCCAGCATGAGCGCCAGCATGACGGCGGGCAGGGCGGCGACGGGGGCAGGCAGCTGATAGAAGGCGAATTCGACCCCCTGCAGGGTCAGCCAGGTGCCGGTACCGATGAAGAGAGCGAGAAAGACCAGCAGGGGCAGCAGGGCCCTGGCACTGGGTTGGGTCTGGATCATGTGTTCCTCGAAACTTGAACAATGACCTCCTGTCGCGGCCTGCGTGGATCCGACTCGGGTCGGGCACAGGGTGGGCATCCTGCCGCTATGGGGGGCTCAAGGTAGTGAGTCAGGGGCATTTGGTCAAGATAGACGTCCAGATGGACAATTCTTTTTCTCTGGTGATTTCGCCACACCGATTAAATTTGTCGAATATTCGGTTTTATTGGTTAATGCTCGTTTATTTGTCGGTTGCAAAACGGCGTCCACGGCAGGCTTTTCAAAGCAGACGCAGGCTGGTAAAACGGTCATCTTTCCATAAAAACAGATGAGAGGGTGGAGATGGACAATCCGATCCGTGTGGCCGTGATGGGCTGTAATGGTCGTATGGGCAAGGTGCTGCTGGAGGCCATCACCAACGCCGAGGGCGTGGTGGTCGGGGCGGCGCTGGAGCGACCGGGCTCTGCCGTGATAGGTCTGGATGCCGGTGAGTTGAACGGTCTCGGCCGGCTTGGGGTGCTGATCAGCGACAGCCTGGACAAGGTGCGTGACGAGTTCGATCTCATCATCGATTTCACCCGCCCCGAGGTGACCCTGGCGAACCTGGCGTTTGCCCAGGCGCACGGCAAGCAGATGGTGATCGGCACCACCGGCTTTGACGACGCGGGCAAGGCCGCCCTGCATCAGGCCGCCAGCCAGATAGGCATCGTCTTCGCCTCCAACTACTCGGTGGGGGTCAACCTGGTGTTCAAGCTGCTGGAGCAGGCCGCCAGGGTGATGGGGGATTACACCGACATCGAGATCATCGAGGGGCACCACAGACACAAGGTGGATGCCCCCTCCGGCACCGCGCTCTCCATGGGGGAAGTGGTGGCCAAGACGCTCGGACGTGACCTGAAAGAGTGCGCCGTCTACGGCCGCGAGGGGATCACCGGCGAGCGGGATCGCAACACCATCGGCTTTGCCACCATACGGGCCGGCGATCTGGTGGGGGAGCACACCGTCATGTTCGCCGACATCGGCGAGCGGGTGGAGATCAGCCACAAGGCCTCCAGCCGTCTGACCTTCGCCAATGGTGCGGTGCGGGCGGGCAAGTGGCTCAAGGGCCAGGCTGCCGGTCTCTACGACATGCAGGATGTCCTCAACCTGAAGTAAGGGGATCGCGGGCGTTTCCTACCCAGCCAGCCGCCCCGTTGATGACCCCGGTTGTCACCCCCCTGCCAAGCCCCGGTTCGCCGGGGATTTTCACATTAGTGGTATAAACGAGGCTTAGATGCCTCTTTTTAGTCGAACTATCATAAAATCCTTAAAGCTCCGAATCTCCCCCGGTCTGCATTGCGAAAATGTCATCAAAGCGTAACGGTGACGGGCCTCAATGATCCCTATTACCCCGTTTTTTTACATGTGGTAAAACAGACTAAAAATTCAAACACGTAAAAACGTTTTCCTTTCTGTTATAAAACTTATCTGTCTAAAAATATCCATTGTTGATTGTGGTTTGTTTTTTTGTTGAATCATAACGCGTTGTAATTTAAGTGATAAAGTTTGATTTGTGTGTTTCTGAAGGCTTTCTTTCCGGCTTTCATGCCTGCATTTTGATTTTCTTTTAGGGGAGGGGGTTGCAAAGCGGGTTAGTGCATAGATAATGGGTAATATTGCTTTTTTATTGAATTTAGATGCATTTCAGGTGAGAAAAGACGTTGAAATGCGATCGTTTTTAAGTAGAATGCGCCCAATTTGCCAGAAATCTGCCGGGTTTGAGCCCTGTTTCAAACAGTGTCCGGACCCGCAACACCCAGGTAAATTGCTGAATTTAAAGCTAAATAACTGGAGGTTGTCTTGAATCACACTGCATTGCTAGTGCTGGAAGATGGAACTGTGTTCAAAGGCGTGTCGATAGGCGCCGAGGGATGTTCCGTTGGTGAAGTGGTTTTCAATACGTCGATGACGGGCTATCAGGAAATCCTCACCGATCCCTCTTACTCCCGTCAGATAGTCACCCTCACTTACCCCCATATAGGCAACACCGGCACCAACAGCGAAGATGAAGAGTCCAGTCAAATCCACGCTCAGGGATTGATCATCCGGGACCTTCCGATACTTGCCTCCAATTTCCGCAATCAGCAATCCCTCTCCGATTACCTCAAGTCTCAAAACATCGTTGGCATCGCCGACATCGACACCCGCAAACTGACCCGCATCCTGCGTGAGAAAGGCGCCCAGGCCGGCTGCATCCTGGCGGGCAAGCAGGTCGATGAGGCATATGCCCTCGAACAGGCTCGCGCCTTCCCCGGTCTCAAGGGGATGGATCTGGCCAAGGAAGTGACCGTTTCCGAATCTTACGACTGGACCGAAGGGAGCTGGCAGCTCGGCAAGGGTCACATCACCCCGGCCGCCGATGAGCTCAAGTACCACGTGGTGGCCTACGACTTCGGCGTCAAGCGCAACATCCTGCGCATGCTGGTGGACCGTGGCTGCCGCCTGACCGTGGTGCCGGCCAAGACCCCGGCCGCCGAGGTACTGGCGCTCAATCCCGATGGCATCTTCCTCTCCAACGGCCCCGGTGACCCCGAGCCGTGCGACTACGCCATCGACGCCATCAAGGCCTTCCTCAATACCAACACCCCGGTGTTCGGTATCTGCCTCGGTCACCAGCTGCTGGGGCTGGCCTCCGGCGCCAAGACCCTGAAGATGAAGTTCGGTCACCACGGTGCCAACCACCCGGTGAAGAGCCTGGACGACAACACCGTCATGATCACCGCCCAGAACCACGGTTTCGCGGTGGACGAGGAGAGCCTGCCGGATTGCCTGCGCGCGACCCACGTCTCCCTGTTCGATGGCTCCCTGCAGGGCATTCATCGCACCGACCGCCCGGCCTTCAGCTTCCAGGGACACCCGGAAGCGAGCCCCGGCCCCCACGACTGTGCCGGTCTCTTTGACCACTTTATTGAATTGATTAAGCAGTATCGCGCCTAAGGAAAAGGAAGAGAGAAGCCATGCCAAAACGTAACGACCTACAGAGCATCCTGATCCTCGGCGCCGGCCCCATCGTCATCGGTCAGGCCTGCGAATTCGACTACTCCGGCGCCCAGGCCTGCAAGGCCCTGCGCGAGGAGGGCTACCGCGTCATCCTGGTGAACTCCAACCCGGCCACCATCATGACCGACCCCGAGATGGCCGATGCGACCTACATCGAGCCCATCACCTGGGAAGTGGTGCGCGAGATCATCAAGAAAGAGCGTCCGGACGCCATCCTGCCCACCATGGGCGGCCAGACCGCGCTCAACTGCGCCCTGGCGCTGGAGAAGCACGGCGTGCTGGCGGAGTTCGGCGTCGAGATGATCGGTGCCACGGCGGACGCCATCGACAAGGCCGAGGATCGTTCCCGCTTCGACAAGGCCATGCGCAGCATAGGCCTGGAGTGCCCGCGCGCCGGCATCGCCCACAACATGGAAGAGGCCTGGGGCGTGCAGCAGATGGTGGGCTTCCCCTGCATCATCCGTCCCTCCTTCACCATGGGTGGCTCCGGTGGCGGCATCGCCTACAACACCGAAGAGTTCGTCGAGATCTGCGAGCGCGGCCTGGACCTGTCGCCCACCAAGGAGCTGCTCATCGATGAGTCGCTGATCGGCTGGAAAGAGTACGAGATGGAGGTGGTGCGGGATCGCAACGACAACTGCATCATCGTCTGCGCCATCGAAAACTTCGACCCCATGGGCATCCATACCGGTGACTCCATCACGGTCGCGCCCGCCCAGACGCTGACCGACAAGGAGTACCAGATCATGCGCAACGCCTCCATGGCGGTGCTGCGCGAGATCGGCGTCGAGACCGGCGGCTCCAACGTCCAGTTCGGCATCAACCCGAAAGATGGCCGCATGGTCATCATCGAGATGAACCCGCGGGTATCCCGCTCCTCCGCGCTCGCCTCCAAGGCCACCGGCTTCCCCATTGCCAAGATCGCCGCCAAGCTCGCCATCGGTTACACCCTGGACGAGCTGATGAACGACATCACCGGCGGCCGCACCCCGGCCTCCTTCGAGCCGGCCATCGACTACGTGGTCACCAAGGTGCCGCGCTTCAACTTCGAGAAGTTTGCCGGTGCCAACGACCGTCTCACCACCCAGATGAAGTCCGTGGGTGAAGTGATGGCGATTGGCCGCAACTTCCAGGAGTCCCTGCACAAGGCCCTGCGCAGCCTCGAGACCGGCAAGACCGGCTTCGACCCCATGGTGGACCTGAACGCCCCCGACTCCCTGACCCGCATCCGCCACGAGCTGCAGGACGCGGGCTGTGACCGGATCTGGTACATCGCCGATGCGTTCCGCGCCGGTCTCTCCATGGAAGGGGTCTTCAAGCTGACCAAGATCGACCCCTGGTTCCTGGTGCAGATCGAAGAGCTCATCAAGCTGGAAGAGCAGGTGAAGGAGCGCGGCATGGCCGGCCTCGACGCCGACTTCCTGCGCACCCTGAAGCGCAAGGGCTTCGCCGACGCGCGCCTGGCCAAGATCCTCGGCGTGGCCGAGGGCGAGGTACGCAAGCTGCGCGCCCGCCACGCCATCTTCCCGGTCTACAAGCGGGTCGATACCTGCGCCGCCGAGTTCGCCACCAACACCGCCTACATGTACTCCAGCTACGACGAGGAGTGCGAGGCGGCCCCGAGCAACCGTGACAAGATCATGATCATCGGTGGCGGCCCGAACCGCATCGGTCAGGGCATCGAGTTCGACTACTGCTGTGTGCACGCGGCCCTGGCCCTGCGCGAGGACGGTTACGAGACCATCATGGTCAACTGCAACCCGGAAACCGTCTCCACCGACTACGACACCTCGGACCGCCTCTACTTCGAACCGGTGACCCTGGAAGACGTGCTGGAAATCGTGCGGGTCGAGCAGCCCAAGGGCGTCATCGTCCAGTACGGCGGCCAGACCCCGCTCAAGCTTGCGCGAGCATTGGAAGCGAACGGCGTGCCTGTCATCGGCACCAGCCCGGACGCCATCGACCGCGCCGAAGACCGCGAGCGCTTCCAGTCTGCGGTTGAGCGTCTCGCGCTCAAGCAGCCGGAGAACGGCACAGTCACCGCGCTGGAGCAGGCGGTGCAGGTTGCCGCCCGCATCACCTACCCCCTGGTGGTGCGCCCCTCCTACGTGCTGGGTGGCCGCGCCATGGAGATCGTCTATGACGAGCAGGATCTGCGCCGTTACTTCGCGGAGGCGGTGAGCGTCTCCAACGAGTCGCCGGTACTGCTGGACCGCTTCCTGGACGACGCCACCGAGGTGGACGTGGATGCCATCTGCGACGGCACCGACGTGGTCATCGGCGGCATCATGGAGCACATCGAGCAGGCCGGCATTCACTCCGGCGACTCCGCCTGCTCCCTGCCGCCCTACACCCTGTCCAAGTCCATCCAGGACGAGATGCGCGAGCAGGTGCGCAAGTTGGCGCTGGAGCTCGGCGTGGTCGGCTTGATGAACGTGCAGTTCGCGGTCAAGGACAACGAGATCTACCTCATCGAGGTGAACCCCCGTGCCGCCCGTACCGTGCCCTTCGTCTCCAAGGCGACCGGCGCGCCGCTGGCGAAGATTGCCGCCCGCGTGATGGCCGGCCAGAGCCTGAAAGAACAGGGCTTCACCAGCGAAATCATCCCGCCCTACTACTCGGTGAAGGAAGTGGTACTGCCGTTTGCCAAGTTCCCGGGTGTGGATCCGCTGCTGGGGCCGGAGATGCGCTCCACCGGCGAGGTGATGGGGGTGGGCAGCAGCTTCGCCGAGGCCTATGCCAAGGCCCAGCTGGGTGCCGGTCACCAGGTGCCGAGCGAAGGCCGCGCCCTGCTTTCCGTTCGCCACGGCGACAAGGAGCGGGTGGTGAACCTGGCCGCCAAGCTGCTGGAGCTGGGTTATGAGCTCGACGCCACCCACGGCACCGCCGTGACTCTGGGGGAGGCGAGCATCAACCCGCGTCTGGTGAATAAGGTGCACGAGGGTCGCCCGCACATTCTGGATCGCATCAAGAATGGCGAGTACACCTACATCGTCAACACCGCCGAGGGTCGTCAGGCCATCGAGGACTCCAAGCAGCTGCGCCGCGGCGCCCTGCAGCACAAGGTGGCCTACACCACCACGCTGCACGCGGCCTTCGCCACCTGCATGGCTATCAGCGTGGATGCCACCGCCAACGTGAACTCGGTGCAGGAGCTGCACCACAAGGTGAACAACCGCTAGTCCTGCCAAGGGCCGGGAACTCCGGCTCCGGGCCGTGCCCCTCAAAACCCCGCCAGCGATGGCGGGGTTTTCGTTTATATGAACCAATGGATATATGAGTCATTGCGTCATACAAGGGTGATATTGACTCATGATCTAGATGTTTGCATACCAATGATTGCGCATATTCAGCCTCTCATCGCCATCTTCGCAATCTCTCACCGCACCGCCTTCCCTATACTGGTCTCTCATCACCAAGGTCATCTGCGCCTGCAGGTGCTGGCTGTCACAGGGCAGCGCATCGGGGCAGTGCGAGAGGATCAGGGCCGACGGCTTATCAGCCTCCCCGGCCGGCTCCCCCTTATCAGGGAGGGTCACTGGAAAGCGGGTGTGGGGTCATCGCCGCACCACCCGACAGGGCCAGCGTTACCGCGCCAACCCGTTCCCCCTCCCTGCTCTGCTCACCTGCCGACGCCTTCGAGACCGTTTTATGGCCCCAGCCAAGGAAAGACGAATATGAGCTTCGATCACCGCAAATACCGCCGCTCCCCCGTGATCAATCTGGCGGATCGCCAATGGCCGAACCGGGTCATGACACAAGCGCCCCTCTGGTGCGCCGTGGACCTGCGTGACGGCAACCAGGCGCTGGTCGAGCCCATGACGGTGGCCCAGAAGCTGCAGATGTGGGCGCTGATGGTGCACATCGGCTTCAAGCATATCGAGGTGGGCTTCCCGGCCGCCTCCCAGCCCGACTTTGACTTCGTGCGCGAGCTTATCGAGCGCAACCTCATTCCCGAGGATGTGACCATCCAGGTGCTGGTGCAAGCCCGGGAAGATCTCATCGTCCGCACCTTCGAGTCCCTCAAGGGGGCCAAGCGGGCCATCGTCCACGTCTACAACTCGGTCAACCCGACCCAGCGCAACTATGTGTTCAACTCGGGCCGCGAAGGGGTCAAGGCCATTGCCGTGCAGGGGGCCCGCTGGGTGCGGGAGCATGCGGCCAGGAACCCGGGCACGGAGTGGAGCTTCCAGTACTCCCCCGAGAGCTTCAGCAGCACAGAGGTGGAGTTTGCCGTCGAGGTGTGCGACGCCGTGATCGACCAGTGGCGCACGGCGGCCCGCCCGATGATCCTGAACCTGCCGGCGACGGTGGAGGTGAGCACGCCCAATGTGTTCGCGGATCAGGTGGAGTGGTTCTGTCGAAACCTCAAGGCGCGCCCCGAGGTGAGCATCTCCATCCACACCCACAACGATAGAGGCTGCGGGGTGGCCGCTGCCGAGCTGGCGGTATTGGCGGGGGCGGATCGCATCGAGGGCACCCTGCTCGGCAACGGCGAGCGCACCGGCAACATGGACATAGTCACCATGGCCATGAACCTCTATAGCCAGGGCATAGACCCCGAGCTCAACCTCAGTGACATGGATGCCATCGTCGCCACCGTGGGGGCCTGCACCCAGATAGCGCTGCACCCGCGCCACCCTTACGCGGGGGAGCTGGTCTACACCGCGTTTTCCGGCAGCCACCAGGACGCGATCCGCAAGTCCCTGGCTGCGCCCAAACCCGACGCCTATTGGGATGTGGCCTATCTGCCCATCGACCCCGCCGATCTCGGTCGTAGCTACGAGGCGGTGATCCGCATCAACAGCCAGTCCGGCAAGGGGGGGGTGACCTATCTGCTGGAGCGCGACCTCGGCCTGCAACTGCCGCGCTGGCTGCAGATCGACTTCAGCCGCCGGGTTCAGGCGCAGGCCGAGGCAAGCAGCAGCGAGATCAGCCCGGAGCAGATCCGTGCCCTGTTCGAGCGGCACTACCTCGAACCCGTCCACGGCTATCGCATCGGCCGTTTCCAGCTCGGCCACGACAACCAGGAGAGCCTGCGCCTCGAGCTGCAGACTCCGGCGGGCAGTGTACAGCTGTGCGGGGAGGGGGAGGGAGCCATCACGGCGCTGGTCAACGGCTGGGAGCGCCACACCGGGATGCATATCGACGTGCTGGATTACTCGGAACATGCCCTCACTGCCGGCACCGAGTCTCGCGCCGCCGCCTATGTGCTGCTCAGCATCGACGGGGTGCGCCTCTGTGGCGTCGCCGTGGGGCGCGATGTGGTCAATGCCTCCCTGCAGGCGGTGATCAACGGGGCGGCCCAGCATCAGGCCCTGCGCCAGAGCGCCTGACCCTTGCCAGAGGCCATTACGGCCCCTGTTTTTTCCTCGGCAATCCCCTGACCCTGATGGTGAGGGGATTGTTTTTTATGGAAAATCTGGTTCACAATACGAAAGTTCAACGGCCTGGACTCTGCCACGGCGACGGGGTTTCCCCGTGCTGACAATCCCCGGTCGTTGCGAGATGGCGATACCTTGGAGCCAGATAGATGTTAAAGACTCCCCTCACATTATCCATACACCCGAGCCGCTTTCCGTCTCTCCCCCGTGGTCGCCGCATCGCTCTCATCTTGCTTCCCTGCCTGCTGCTGCTGACGGCCGGATGGGATGGACTCTCCTTCGAACCCCTGGCCCAGCATCACCTCTACACCATCGGTGCCCTGGCCGAGATGATCAATGTACTGACCCTGTTGTTCATGTTCTGGGTGGTGCAATGCGCCCCCCTCTCCAGGCGCTCCTATCTCTATCTCTCCGTCGGTCTCTACCTGTGGCTCGTCTCGGGGGTCATCGACGTGATGGATGAGGCCTATGCCCAGCCATGGTGGCTCTCCCGGGTGGAGGACAGTCTGCGCTCTCTGGGGATGCTGGCGACGGCATGGGGGGTCTTGCTGATGGTCAAGCAGATGTACGGTACCCAGATCCGGCTGGCCTCCCTCGCCATGTCGGATGAGCTGACGGGCCTGTCCAACCGCCGCTCCTTTGGCGCCGTGCTCGAGTCCCACATGGAGGCGGGCACCCCGCTGCTGTTGCTGGATCTGGACCATTTCAAGCAGGTCAATGATCGCCATGGTCACGGCACCGGTGACAATGTGCTGCGGGAATTCGGTGCCTTGCTGCGCCAACACTGCCCACCGGATGGTGTGGTCGCGAGACTCGGGGGGGAGGAGTTCGCCATCTGGCTGCCGGGCATTCCCATGGTCAGGGCGTGCTCCCTCGCCGAGCAGGTCCGATCCGCCACCGAGTCCCTCGTCACGACGGATGGGGTCCAGGTGACGGTGAGCGTGGCGGTCGGGATCTGCCAGGAGGGGGAGGAGGCGGAGGCCCTGGTCAAGCGCACCGATCTCGCCCTCTACCGGGCCAAGCACCTGGGTAGAAACCGGGTTGAACTGGCCTGAGTCGGGGGTGAACAGAAGTTGTAGCCCCATCAGGTTCCTTGTAATGGGCCTTCAGACATTTCACCGATCACGCTCTCTATGGGACCAGGAACCTCGGCAGAAGCCTGATTGAACCGGCCTGAGAAGGCTGCGGTCATAGGCTGTCGCCCCATCTTGCCCCCTTGAATGAGCGCCTTCAGATCACCCTCCCAATCCACTACAATGGCTCCCTGTTTGCGTTCGGGGCCCGTCATCTGGGATGGGGACCCCGGCCCCTCCTGCTTATCGGAAGCCTTCATGACTCTTTCTCCCCGATACTTGGGCTCGGCCCATCCGCTGGTTGCCTTGCCCCTCTTGTTTGCCGCCCTGCTGGCCGGTTGTGCCAGCGAACCCGGCATCCCCGCCGACGAAGCGGCCGCCATCGCCAAACAACCCAAGGCCATGCAGCCGCGCCAACCCGCCGACATGAAGAGCCGCATAGTGCGCTTCCTGCCGCGCCAGGTGCCGGACAAACAGGGGTGGGCCAACGACGTGGTAACGGCCCTCTCGACCCAGAACCTCACGGTGAGCGATCACAACGTCTGCAGCGTGCTGGCGGTGGCGGAGCAGGAGGCGACCTATCAGGCCGATCCCGTGGTGCCCGGCCTTGGCAAGATCGCCTGGAAGGAGATCAACCGGCGGGCCGGCAAGCTGCTCATCCCCGAATTCGTGGTGCGTTCGGCCCTCAGTATCAAGTCCCCCACCGGCAAGTCCTATGCCGAACGCATCGACAAGTTGCGCACCGAGCGGGAGATGAGCGAGATCTTCGAAGACATGATAGGCACAGTGCCCATGGGCAAGACGCTGTTTGGCAACCTCAACCCTGTGCACACCGGCGGCCCCATGCAGGTGAGCATCGCCTTCGCCGAGGCCAATGCCCGCGGCTATCCCTATCCCGTGAAGGAGTCCATTCGCCACGAGGTGTTCAGCCGCCGTGGGGGCATCTGGTTTGGCACCAGGCACATCTTCGGCTATCCCGCCGACTACCCGGATACCCTCTATCGCTTCGCCGACTTCAACGCCGGCTGGTACGCGAGTCGCAACGCCGCCTTCCAGGCCGCCGTCAGCCGGGTGAGCGGCAAGACGCTGGCGCTGGATGGGGATCTCATCCGCTATGGCTCCGACAAGCCGGGCAATACGGAGCTCGCCGTCTACAGCATCGCGAGCCGGCTCAGCATGAGCCAGACCGCCATTCGCCAGAGTCTGCGACTGGGGGACAGCGACGAGTTCGCCAAGACGGATCTCTATGGCCGGGTCTTCACCCTGGCGGAGCAGAAGGCGGGTAGCCGTCTGCCTCGCGCCATCCTGCCCGGCATCCAGCTGAAGAGCCCCAAGATCACCCGCAACCTCACCACCGCCTGGTTCGCCAAGCGGGTGGATGACAGGGAGCAGGCCTGCGTCAGAAAGATGGCGACCATTCGCTGATAGCCAGAGACAACAAGGGCGGCCAATGGGCCGCCATATATTTTATCATTTATCTAAAAAACTAAGGATATTAACGCCAAACAGGGACAGTCTTTGCATCAAACAAGTTCACTTTACACTTAAACTTCCCTTTTATACGCTCAATATGTTTTCTATCGTCCTCAGAGTAGACGCCGATGTAAATACTTAATAATCTGTCAGGCATTTTTCTACCTGGCTTCGCTGCGATATTTATTGCATTTATGATATGTTCATCATATTCACCAAAGTTAAATCCAAAGGTTATCAATGAGCCTTCAATAGCACACAATGCATCATAGCAATAAGTTAGGTATCGATTGTGAAGGATGTGACTTAACTTTTCGTTGCCATTTCCTGATGCAACAAAGATGGGGTATTGTGAACTGTGAATTCGTTCTTTTATATTTTCAAGAATGTATTTTTTAGGTGTATATTGTTCTTTGGTTATGTGAATCCCCTGATCAAATATTAGAAGAGAACCATGAAGGTAATGGATATTTTGTTTATCTCTATGCAATCCCCATCGCAGTTCAGAAAACTCAGGCTCATCAGCTGAGCTATCTTCGATATCTCTACCGAAACCATCTATATGGTGAATCGTACCTTTTCGCAATAATACCCAATATAACAATATGTCATAGTTCGTGCTGAATATATTGCCATTGCTAGATATGAATGGAGATAGAAATCTAGCACAATTATTGATTTCATCGTTAGAAAGCTTAAATACATGCTCAGGATGTAATGCTTCAACAGCATCAATTAGGCTCTCTTTTAGCTGTTGACTGGTCTGTAATATGTCACTTTCTAAGTTTTGTCACAACCAAAAACACGGGCTAGATCAATGAAATTATCTAGTTGTTGCATGACAAGTTCGAAGTTCTTGGTTTTGACTATGTCAAACAGAGACTTGATCTTTAAGTTATCTTGAGAACTTATAAAATTATGTAGTGCATTATATGAAAAAATCTCAGGGTTGTAGGCCATACTAAATCCATTACCCAGAAGTAAGTGGATTTGCCGTTGCTTGGCTTTCAGCTCGCTTGTTATTTGCTGATATGTTTTTAGGTTCTGGCTCATACAATTATCCACCTGTGCTCTATAGTATTTAAAAATTATTTGGTATCAGGGTTGATTTTTTTTGATACAACGAAATTAGGGTGTGTAATACGCATAAAATAATTTTCCCCATTTGACAATTACATGTGTTCGACTTGAGTGTTGGGGGCTGTGAGAGCTGCTTGTTGCCCCATGCATTCTTAACTTAATCAGGTTACTACTACGGCGTTTTGAACAGGATTGTGAGCAACAATAGTGGCAGTAGAAATCAACGCTGAGCTAGCAGCGGGTCTATAAGCATAGTGATATGCCTTTACAGACCCTGGTCAGGGATGCGTCTCGATGGGAATGATGCTGCGACACTTGGGATAGCTTGTGCACCCCCCAAAAGGTATTGCCCTTGGTATCTCCTCGTTTACTGGTTCGCAATACCATGGTGGAACCGCATTTTGGACAAGCTGGTGCTGGCCCAGCATTGACAACCGCAGCTTCGTTCTTATCGCTGTCGCTGGCGACTCTTTCCAGCGAGATGCGCACCTCTTCACTGACCCTGATGATCCGTTGTGCCTCGTCATAGGCATCGCGATAGAGTTCGCCATCCTCTGAACGCTGGATCAATACGCCCATCTCGTTGTTGTTCACTTGACTGAATTCATAGAGGTTCAGGCTGGTGATGATGCACATCTCCTCATTGAGGTAGCACTTGGCATGGAGGTTTTTGCAAAAACTGGTGCGGATATAGGTGAGCTCTTTAAGCCAGCTGATCTCTTCCGGCTGTAGCTCGCTTTTGCCATAGACGATGCGGACATCGATCTTGAGCCGATTCTTGTCGGTGAGCAACTCTTTGATCCTGTCGTTGAGTTTAAGGAAGGGGCTGATCAGGATTAACCGTTCCTTGGCATCCTTGATCAGCTCTTCAAGAAAATAGTTAGTTGCGTTGGTATTCAGAAATTTGGCCATAACAAGCTCTCGATCCTTGGAAGTGTTATGTGTTGACCGGCTACAAGAAGCGGTGACCGGTAGAATATAGCGGGTAAACAGCCAGCCTCTTGCGGTCGGACATCCACTTGGTACCTAGACCCGCACGCTGCCGCGAAAGCCTCTGGCGGCATAGTAGGATTGGGCGCCGTTGTGATACAGAAAGACGCTGTCGTAGCGGCAATCGCAGAACAGGGCCCCGCCGAGCGCTCTGATTTTCGCCGGTGTCTCTATCCAGCTCGATGTCTTGATATCGAATGTGCCGATGGTCTGCAGCGCCCGATACTCGCTTTCCGTGAGCAGGGCTATGCCCAACTGTGCGGCCATCTCGGTGGCACAACCCGCCGGTCGGTTCTCCTTCCGTGATTCCAGCCCTTTCCGGTCATAACAGAGGCTCCGGCGCCCGCTTGGGCTCTCGGCACTGCAGTCACAGAAGATAAATTGCCCGCTCTGGGGATCCTGGCCGATGACATCGGGCTCACCGCCAGTGCGCTCCATCTCATAAAGCGAGCGCAGTGGCTGCGGGCTGGCATCCAGCCTGGCGCGCACCTGTGACCAGGTGATCCCTTCGTGACGATTTGGGTAGCGCTCAAAGCGGGCCTGCAAGGTGGCGAGCAAGTCGTCAGTCTGTGCCTTGGTCAAGTTCGTCATGGGGTCTCCTGTGCCTGCGTCTGCGCCGTTAAAAACTCATCGCCAGCCCGACCGAGTAGCCACTGGTGTTGTTACTGAACATATAACGGGCAACGAGGCGGGTGCGGGTGACGAAGATGTCGTATTTGCTGCTGTCGAGTTCGAGCCCAAGGCCGAGGGAGTTGAGGCTGTTGAAGCCGAGCAGGCCGCGCTGCTCCCCCAGGTACTCGGTGCGGGCCGCCTCCAGCACGTAGCGCAGGGGGCGATCCAGCAGGGTCCAGTCCCACATGGGGGCGCGGCGGCGCAGGTAGAGCCCCAGGTTCTCCGCCTCGGCTTGGCCCGTGACGCTGGGGCTGGTGCCGGCGAAGCTCTGCAGGTGCTGATAGGAGTAGCGCAGCTCCACGTCGATGTCCTGGGGTTTGGAGAACAGCTCGTAGTCCAGCATCAGGGCGCCCCCCAGGCCGTAGACGTTGAGTCGGCCCCCATCGAGGAAGTCGAGGTTCTTGCCGGTCTTGTGCTGGATGAAGAGGGCTCCGAGGCGCAGATCGCTCGCCAGGGTGCCGAGGGTAAAGTTGCCGATGGGGCGCAGCACCAGATTGCCCCCCCATTTGTCCTTGTGCAGGGTGAAGTCCCAGCCTATGCCGCCGGTGGCGGTCAGGCTGTTCCACTTGGTGGGGATGGTGCGGGTGTCGGTGCCGTCGCTGAACACGAACTGGGGATCGTAGCGGCTGTAGCCCAGGGTGCCTTCCAGATAGATGGGGAAGTCCGCGCTCATGGTGGCGCCGCCCCCGAGCTGGGTGATGGTCAGGGCGGACTGTTCGCCGGTGCCGCCGCCTATGTCCAGGTTGCTGGCGGTGATGTCGGGCACCACCGTGTAGCTCATCAGGGAGACCACGGCATTGGCACGGCGCTGTACCAGGGATTCGTCGTCGGCATGGGCCGCGAGGCTGAGCAGTCCCAGACCGGCCAGGGAGAGGGTCTTGCTGTCAAAGAGAGGGGTCAACGCCATACCTAGCTCCGTGGGCATCCTCGTCCGATGAGGAGTCCTTACACTGTAATGGTTTTTGGCCGCCTTGGCAGCGGGTCATGGCGCCAACTGACTATATTCTTTGCCAAATCTCCAGCTGGATCAGCCCCTTGCCTGCCTGTGCGCCATCGCGCCTGCTGGGGTCGGCCCCTGTCCGCGAAAGCGCCGGGAAGCCCACATAAATCGCAGACATTAATTTATTGTTCAGTTCTGCGGGTGTATAACGGGCCTCCCACAGGGATAGATGGGGTCGCTATCAGGGAAGAATGGCCAGCTGGGGCCCTCGGGTCTCCATGACGGATGTGCAGTACGTTGATGGGAGTCACACCGGATGCAGGACATGCTGCTTGCCATATGGCATCAGGATTTTGATCAGCTTATTCAAATGCAAGCCATCGGTTTGCTCGTCACCTGTCTGGTGGTGATCCTCTTTCTCGAATCGAGTTTCGTGTTCCTGCCCCTGCCGGGAGACAGCTTGGTGCTGCTGGCCGGTGGCCTGGTGGGGATGGGGGTGCTCGGCCCCGAGGTGACTTTCCTCTACATGCCGCTCGCCGCCGGCCTCGGCAGCCTGGTGGCCTATGTGCAGGGGCATGCCCTGCACGGCACCTCCTTCATGGGGCATGTAGAGCGGATGATCCCGGAGGGGAGCCTGCCCAGGGCCTCCCGGCTGCTGGACAGATACGGCTTCTGGGCCATGTTCGTCTCCCGCTTCATCCCCTTCGTCAGGGTGCTGACGCCCATGCTGATGGGGGTCTCCCGCCTGCACCTGCCGAGGGTGATGGTGGCGAGCTTCGCCAGCGCCTTCCTCTGGGCCCTGGTGCTGAGCCTCATCGGCAAGTTCGTGATGGCGACCCCGGTATTGGCCAACCACCACGAGCTGATGACCAAGTGTCTGCTGGTGACCTCGCTCGCCCTCTTCGTCATTGCCGTCGCGGCCATCGGCATACGCCTGCTCAAGCGGCCGACCAACCGCGTGCGCTGACAGAGCATGCAAGCAGAGGGGGCCGGGGTGCCCCCTCTGCATTGATGACAGTCCGTTCCTCCCACGGGGATGGGGCGGCGTAAAAATAGAGACCATTTGAGGCGGCATTTGCCTCGCCTATCTGTTACACTTCGCGCCCGCGATTTCCGGCTCACACTCTGACTTGATGTCAGGCCCAGCCGTCCGTGGCCACTTGCCTCGCGATGCCGAGCCATCCATCCACTCAAGCCAATCACAGCCCAGCTGGAACACAGGAACCCAATATGAGATTTGAATCGTTCGATTTTGCCCCCGAGATTTTGCGCGCCATCTCAGATTGCGGTTATCAGGAGATGACCCCTGTGCAGCAGCAGGCGATCCCGACCATACGCCGTGGCCGCGACGTGCTGGCCAGCGCCCAGACCGGCACCGGCAAGACCGCTGCCTTCGCGCTGCCCATACTGCAACGCCTGCTGGACAATCCGGCACCGGTGCAGCCCTCCAACACCCGGGTGCTGATCCTGACCCCGACCCGCGAACTGGCGGCTCAGGTGGCGAGCAACATCAACGACTTCGCCAAGTACCTGGATATCAGCGTGCTGACCATCTATGGCGGCGGCAAGCAGGACGTGCAGGCCAAGAAACTCAAGGCGGGGGCTCACATCATAGTGGCGACCCCTGGCCGTCTGCTGGAGCACCTCACCGCCTGCAACCTCAGCCTCTCCGGGGTGGAGTGTCTGGTGCTGGACGAGGCGGATCGCATCCTCGACATGGGCTTCAGCGCCGATGTGCAGCAGATCCTGCAGGCCACCAACAAGGCGCGCCAGAACCTGCTGTTCTCCGCCACCTTCTCCGATGCGGTGCGAAAGCTCGCCAACCTGATGCTGGACAGACCGCAGATCGTCAGCGTCAACAAGCAGAACTCCACCGCCGACACCGTCAGCCACACCGTCTATCCGGTGGAGCAGAAGCGCAAGCGCGAGCTGCTCTCCGAGCTCATCGGCAAGCAGAACTGGCCCCAGGTGCTGGTGTTCGCCAGTACCCGCGAGAGCTGCGACGAGCTGGTGACCGAGCTGAACCTGGATGGCATCAAGTCCGCCGTGGTGCACGGGGACAAGGCCCAGGGCAGCCGTCGCCGCGCCCTGCGCGAGTTCACGGAAGGCAAGCTGAGGGTGCTGGTGGCCACCGAGGTGGCCGCCCGTGGTCTGGACATCCCGGACCTGGAGTACGTGGTCAACTATGACTTGCCCTTCCTCGCGGAAGACTATGTGCACCGCATCGGCCGTACCGGCCGCGCCGGCAAGAGCGGCATGGCCATCTCCTTCGTCAGCCGCGAAGAGGAGCGGACCCTGCTGGAGATCGAGGCGCTGATCGGCCAGAAGATCCGCCGCATCATGGTGCCGGGTTACGAGGTTAGCAGCCGGGACGATCTGATCAAGCAACTGCAGGAGCGCCGCCGCTTCGGCAAGCGCCCCCAGCGGGAAGACAACGCCGCCGCCCAGGCCATGGCCGAGAGCAAGCTGCAGGGTCAGCGCCTCAAGCGCCTGGCCGCCGCCAAGAAGCCGCGCCAGCCGAAATAAGGTGAGCATTGCCCCTCTCCCTCGTGAGGGGCTTTGGTATTCAAAGGCGCCGCTGGCGCCTTTGTGTTGTTGATGAGCCGGCTTCTGGCCCGCATCCAGTGTAAAGGACTCGTGATGACTACTCCCACCTACAATCAGGCCCTGTTCGACATGGCCAGCCAGAGCCTGGCCGAACTGGAACGCACCGCTTCCCAGAAGGCCGGCCAGCGCACCCCGGCTCAGGAGAGCCACTTCCTCTGTACCTGGATGGCGGACTCCCTCAAGGAGAAGCGCTTCTCCCGCCTGGTGATGGAAGACCTGAAGGCCTGGATCCAGCAGGGGCGCACCCTGGGGGCGGGCGCCGATCTGAAAGGATTGCTTGAGCGCATCGTCTGTCAGTACGGCCGCGCCATGAGCGAGCCGACGCAACTGGGGGCCAGGCTCGCCGCCCTGCTCGCCGAGTTGGAAGCGGCCGGTTGGTTAGTGTTTACCGACAGCGAACTGCAGGCGAAGTCGCGCTTGCTGAGCCAGGGCCAATCCAGTCTGGTTATCTCGGTCAGCGAGTACCAGGGGCATATCGAGGGCGGGGAGCTGCTCAAGCCCATCACCCTCTATGTGCGTGGTGACGAGACACAGCTGGCGGAGGGTGCCTTCAGGCACGGCCTGCTGCTGAGCCAGGGCAACAAGAAGACCACCCTGGTCAAGCATCACAAGGCCTACCGGCTGATGCCGGGCAATGCCCAGGGCGCGCTGGCGCTGCTGGCCCGGGTCAGTGACTGATCACCCCAGGTTTTTCCCATTGCATCCACCCCGGCCCGCGCCGGGGTTTTTTATGGGTCACAGGCTGCAAGGGGCCGGCGCTGTGGGCCATGGCGCACCCGCGCAGGCCCGTTTTTGTCGCAGCCTGGCGGAACAGGCCGGGTTCCCCCTTAGATGGGCGTCGTCCCCCATATGGAGGGATGGTGGCGCAAAATTTCTGCTCTAGGGTGAACAGGCCCCAAAGAGGGCCAAGGAAGTAAGGAAGCAAACCGCCTGATGGCGCAACTCAATGAATGAGGAAATCCGATGAAAGCAACTCCCATCGCCCTGCTGCTGGCCGGTATCCTGGCCTCACCGCTCTGCGCCGCCGCCCTCGATGCCCGCCTCTCCCTGGTGGACGGCAATGCCGAGGACGTGCGGGTCAACCTGACGCTGACCAACACAGGGGACAAGCCCGTTCGCCTGCTCAAGTGGCAACTGCCGGGCAGCGAGGACGCCCCCCTGTTTGTGGTGGAGCGCGACGGCCAGAAGGTCGGCTACGAGGGGGCCCTGATCAAGCGGGCGGCCCCGACCGACAAGGACTACCAGCTGCTCAAGGCCGGCCAGAGCCTGACCCTGCAGGCCGAGATCTCCGGCCTCTACGACATGAGCCTCCAGGGCCAGTACAGCATCCGTTATCAGCTGCCGACCCTGGCACAGGGCAGTGGCGGCGCCAAGGCCAAGCAGGCCCAGGCGAGTGAGTCCAACGCCGTCAGCCTCTGGGTGGAAGGGGTGAGCGACGAGCGGCTGCAGGCCAAGGCGGCCCCCCTGGCCGAACCCCAGGCGGTGACCGCCTCGGTGAGCTTCACCGGGCGCTGCACCAATACCCAGAAGAGCAACATTCTGACGGCTCTGGATGCGGCCAGCAGCATCACCAATAACTCAAGCACTTATCTGGCAGTGGATAAGCCCAGCGGTCAGCGTTATCGCAGCTGGTTCGGTGCCTATGATGCCTCTCGCTGGGATCAGGCCGAGGTGAACTTCAGCAAGATCAAGGATGCCATCGACAACAAGCCGCTCACCTTCGACTGTGGCTGCCAGCAGAGTTACTTCGCCTACGTCTATCCGGATCAGCCCTACAAGGTCTATCTGTGCAAGAGCTTCTGGACGGCCCCGGTCAACGGGACCGACTCCCGCGCCGGCACTATCGTCCACGAGCTGAGCCACTTCAACGTGGTGGCAGGCACCGACGATCTGGGTTACGGTCAAAGCAACGCCCGCAACCTGGCGAGCACGGATCCGTTGAAGGCGCTGAACAACGCCGACAACCACGAATATTTCGCCGAGAATACCCCGAGCGAAAATTGATGAATGATGGGGCCGAAAGGCCCCTTCTTGATGGAGGCACCATGATGTCGCTCTTGCTCACCACCCTTGCCCTCGCGGCCCCTTTGCAGTGCGAGCTGTCGGTCAAGGCCGAGAGCCCGGTGAACGAACCCCTGCCCTTGGTGATGACCTTGACCAACCTGGGGGAGGGGCCCATCGAGGTATTGAGCTGGTTCACCCCCTTCGAGGGCTGGTTTGCCGATGCCATCGACCTGCGCCTCGAGCAGAACCCCATTGCCTACAAGGGGCCGCTGGCCAAGCGCGGCGCCCCGGGTCCCGACGATTTCTTCATCCTGGGGGCCGGTCAGCGTAACAGGGCGGATGCGGATCTGACCCAGGTCTACGATCTGTCCCTCCCGGGCCAATACCATCTGAGCTATCGCCCCCACTCCCTGACCCTGACGCAAGGGGTGGCCCCCAGTTGCCCCGCCATCAGCTTCACCCGGGTGGCTGTGCCCTAAGCCACCCGCTCGCCTTCTGCCGCCAGCAGTCCCACCGCGCGGGCGGCCACCGCCAGGTAACGGGAGGGGTGGGTAGAACCCGTCTGTTCCCGCCAGCAGCAGTGCACCAGCTTGATCACGTGATCGTCCAGGCTCGCGATCGCCAACGGCAACACCTGCTCCCAATTCAGCCCTGAGACGTCCGGCCAGCGTTGGGGTCCCAGCCTTGGTGCCCCGACCGTGATAAAGGCCGCAGCCACCGCCTGCCACATCAGGGTCTGCCAGCGACCTCTGAGCTCAATGGGTAGATGACGGGCGACGATGGCGGCGGCCCGACTGCCGGTCACCAGGTGCAGCACGGTGAAGTTGCGGGTCTGCCAATAGAGGGGCAGGGCGGCCTCGGCCAGCTGTGCCAGCACATCGCCTCCGCCAGCCAGGCGGCGGGGCAGCGACCCTGGCCAGCGCGAGTCTGCCGCCACTTGGCGCAGGCGCGCAGTGATCCATTCACCCGGCCAGTGTGAGCCCTCCCATCGGGCAGACAGGCTCCCGAGCAGGGCGAAGATGTCTTGGCACTCGGGTCCCTCGCCAGCTGGCAATATCAGCGGCTTGCAGCGCCAGGCGGCCAGGGCTGCGGCCTGCTCCCCCAGATGGCCGTTCTCCAGGGCGCAGGCGAGGCGAATAAGCGGATGGAAAGCGCCGCCGGCGGGGGATAGGCCATCTTTCAGCAGCGCCTCGAAGGTGGTCAGCCAGCCTTCTTCGGCAATGCGGATGGCTAGCAGCTGGCGCAGTCGCACGAAGCGGGTTTCTTCCTCTTCGCCTTGATGGTTCAGCCCGGCCGGCAGGGCATGGGCGCTCTGCCAATGGGTGAAGAAGCGCCGCAGCTGAGACTGGGTCGCCCCCATCTCGTGCAGGGCGTGCAACGCCATGGGGCAGTGGTTGGTGGTATCGCGGCCATTGAGAGCGAAGGCCTGGTTCGCATCGAGCAGAGAATGCAGATAATCCATAATCGTTTGACTCCTTTTTTCGGGGGAGACAGGATTATGCAAGTTCAAGTTAACTTGAGATCAAGGACGAAGATGGATCGCAAATGGCTGGCCATCGGTCAGATAGCCAAGCGCTCGGGTGTCAACGCCAGTGCCCTGCGTTTCTACGAGCAGAAGGGATTGTTCGGCAGCGTGCGCAGCGAGGGAGGTCGACGGCTCTACCCCCAGGATGCACTGCGTCGCATCGCCTTTATCCGGGTGGCGCAGGGGGTGGGGCTGAGCCTTGGGGAGATCGCCGAGGCCCTGGCCGGGCTGCCCGATGGGCGCACACCGGATCGTCACGACTGGCATGGGATCGCCGGCCAATGGCAGGCGCTGCTCGATCGGCGCATCGAGACCCTGCAACTGATGAAGCGCAAACTCGGCGCCTGCATCGGCTGCGGCTGCCTGTCGCTGGAACACTGCGCCCTCTACAACCCGGGCGATCAGGCCGCCGCTATGGGGAGCGGTCCCCGCTATCTGCTGGGGGATCAACCGTCAGAGCGCGAGTACTGAGCATTATCAGGAAGAAAACCGGAGAGGCCTGGCCACGGCGCCTAGCCTTGTCACAACGAGGAGCAGAGATGGAACTGGAACGGCTTAAACGGGAGCTGGAGCTCTTTGGCGAGGAGAACGACAGGGCGCAGCAGGCACGCGGTCACAAGATGCTCAACATCACCAGGGACACCGGCGAGCTGCTGGCGGTGCTGGTACAGACGAGAGGTGCCCGGGAGGTGCTGGAGATAGGCACCTCCAACGGTTACTCCACCCTCTGGCTGGGGGAGGCGGTGCAAAGGCTGGGGGGCCAGGTCACTACCCTGGAGCGGGACGAGGGGAAGGTCGAGTTGGCCGCCCACAACTTCCGGCGCGCCGGCCTCGATACCGCCATCACCCAGTTGGTGGGGGAGGCCGATGCGCTGCTGCCCAACCTGCCGACATCGGGTTATGAGCTTGTCTTCTTGGACTCGGATCGCCAGCAATACCAGGCCTGGTGGCCAGAGATCCGACGCCTGCTCGCCCCGCGCGGCCTGCTGGTGGTGGATAACGCCATCTCCCATCAGGGGGAGATGCAGGAATGGATGGCAGAGGTTCGCCGGGATCCCGCGTTTATCACCTCCCTGGTACCTGTGGGCAAGGGGGAGTGGCTGATAGCCCACCTGTGAGCCACCTGTTGTGGTAAGCCGCCTCCCGACTCCCGTCACGTCCAATTCTCGCCTCGACAAGGGCAGTCGAGCGGCTGATCCGATAAAGAGCCCTGCGGCGCATTCCTGGCTGCAGGGCAATTAATAGCCCGCTTCGTGACACTCTTCGTTATCCATTCTTTCGCTAAATATCCCCATATTTCATGGTTTGGCTCGGGAATCTCCCGCGTTATGTTTTGTCCATGCCACCACGGCACCCTTTAAATAAATGAAGATGCGCCTCGAATAATATTAATTAAACGAAGCACTCCCGTGGTCAGGTTTCCTATATAGAGGTCATGGCTCCCGCCTGAATATCGTTGGCAAGCATTTTGATATTGATAAATATAACGAGGTGAATGATGAAAAAAATACGGTCCCTGTTTTTATTGGCGGCGCTGCCCATGGCTCTGATGAGCTCGGTGCAGGCACAGACCCAGTCCAGCCTTGCCGCCATCCAGAGCGCCGGGGTGATCAAGATAGGCACGGAAGGGGCCTACCCGCCCTTCACCTTCCACGACAAGAGCGGTAAGCTGGTGGGTTTTGACGTCGAGATAGGGGAGCTTATCGCACACGGTCTCGGGGTGAAGCCGGAATTTGTCGAGGGCAAGTGGGATGGCCTCATCGCCGGGGTGGATGCCAAGCGCTACGATCTGGTGCTCAACCAGATTGCCATCACCCCGGAGCGATTGAAAAAGTACGATTTTTCAGATCCCTATATCGCCTCCAAGGCGGTGGTGCTGGTTCACAGCGACAACGACGACATCAAGAGCTTCGCGGATCTGAAGGGCAAGACATCGTCCCAGTCCCTGACCAGCAACTTCGCCCAGCTAGCGAAGGCGTCGGGGGCCGAGGTGGTGGCGACCGAGGGGTTCAACCAGTCTCTCCAGCTGGTGCTGACCGGGCGGGTGGATGCCACCATCAACGACAGTCTCTCCTTCCTGGACTTCAAGAAGCACAAGCCGGACGCCAAGTTGAAGGTGGCGGCCAGCAGTGAGCAGGGGGAACAGTCCGCTGTATTGCTCGCCAAGGGGCAGCCCGAGCTGCTGGCGGCGGTCAACCAGGCCCTGCGCACCGCCAAGCAGGATGGCGCCTACCAGAAAGTCTCCCTGAAATATTTCGGTACCGACGTCTCGCAATAAGCACGCGGCCATCTCATCACGTTCGAGGTAATTAACGTGCCCCCCTGGTTACAGCTGGTTATCGACTCTTTTTGGCCCCTGCTCAGTGCGGGGCTTATTTTCACCGTTCCCCTGACGCTTATTACCTTCGTACTCGGCATCTTGCTCGGCTTCCTGCTGGCCCTGGCCCGCTTATATGGCCCGAGGCCCCTGGTCGTGCTGGTGCGCTTCTACGTCTGGCTTATTCGCGGCACGCCGCTGTTGGTACAGCTCTTTCTGATCTTTTACGGGCTGCCGAGTGCAGGCATAGTGCTGGATGCCTTCAGCGCCGCCGTCATCGGTTTCACCCTCAACATCGGCGCCTACAGCTCGGAAGTCATCCGCGCCACCCTGGCTGCCATCCCCAGGGGGCAGTGGGAGGCGGCCCACTCCATCGGCATGAGCTGGCCCCAGGCCATGGGACGGGTGATCCTGCCCCAGGCGGCGCGCATCGCTGTGCCGCCGCTCTCCAATACCTTCATCTCCTTGGTGAAGGACACTTCGCTGGCGGCGGCCATCACTGTGCCCGAGCTGTTCCAGGCGGCCCAGCGGCTCGCCTCCGTCACCTACGAGCCGCTCATCCTCTATGTGGAGACGGCCGTCATCTACCTGATGTTCAGCTCCGTGCTCTCCGCCTTGCAGGGCAGGCTGGAGCGCAGGCTGATCCACAAAGAGACCCGGGAGGTCGCCCCATGATCCGGTTGAGCGGTATCGAGAAACGGTTTGCCGGCCAGCCGGTGCTTAAAGGGGTGGGGCTCGAACTGGAAGCCGGCACGGTGACGGCGCTGATTGGCCCCTCCGGCAGCGGCAAGAGCACCTTGCTGCGCTGCGTCAACCTGCTGGAGCGGCCGGACGCGGGGTGCCTGGTGCTGGGGGAGAGCGATCTGGACTTCGCCCGACCGGTCTCCCGGGCCCAGGTGCTGGCCCTGCGCCAGCAGACCGGCATGGTGTTCCAGAGCTTCCAGCTGTTCCCGCACCTGACGGTGCTGGAGAACGTGATTGAGGGGTTGGTGACCGTGCTGAAGTGGCCAAGGGAGCGGGCGCTGATCCGTGGCCGGGAGCTGCTCGAGAAGGTGGGGCTCAGCCACAAGGCCGAGGCGGTGCCGGCAACCCTCTCCGGTGGCCAGCAGCAGCGGGTGGCCATAGCACGGGCCCTAGCGCCGTCACCCAGGGTGCTGCTCTGCGACGAGCCCACCTCGGCGCTGGATCCCGAGCTCGCCCAGGAGGTGGTGGCCGTGTTGCGCCAGCTCGCTCATGAGGGCACTACCATGCTCATCGCCACCCACGACCTGCGCCTCGCGGCCCAGATCGCCCAGCAGGTGATCTTTCTGGAAGCGGGGGAAGTGGTGGAGACGGGGAGCGCACACCAGATGTTCACCGCTCCCAGGCGAGGACGCACCCTGGCCTACATCTCTACCCTGACCGAGAGGCTGCCGGGGAGCTGGAGCATCTAGCGGAGCGGGCGAGAGGACTCTTCATATAAAAACAGCCCCGCGGTGCGGGGCTGTTTGCTTGGTGTATTGCTCGTCTGGACGGCAGCTTAAACGGCCAGGTAGTCCATGATCCCCTCGGCGGCCTTGCGGCCCTCGTAGATGGCGGTCACCACCAGATCCGAGCCACGCACCGCGTCGCCACCGGCGAACACTTTGGGGTTGCTGGTCTGGAAGGCGTAGTCCGCCTGCTCGGGGGCCTTGATGCGATCCCGGCTGTCGAGCGCTATGCCGTGATCGGCCATCCAGGGCTGGGGGTTGGGCTGGAAGCCGAACGCCATCACCACAGCATCGGCGGCCAGCACCTGCTCGGAGCCCTCGATCACCACCGGATTGCGGCGGCCGTTGGCATCGGGGGCGCCAAGCTCTGTGCTCACCACTTTGATACCGCAGGTGCGGCCATGGGCATCCAGTTCCACCCCGATGGGCTGCAGGTTGAACATAAATTCCACCCCCTCCTCCTGGGCGTTCTTCACCTCCCGCTTGGAGCCCGGCATGTTCTCGGCGTCCCGGCGGTAGGCGCAGATCACCCGATCGGCCCCCTGGCGGATGGCGGTGCGCACGCAGTCCATGGCGGTATCGCCGCCGCCGAGCACCACCACCTGCTTGCCGGCGAAGTCGATGTAGTCGGCCTGGGCCTTCTCGAAGCCCAGCAGGCGGTTGGCGTTGGAGATGAGGTAGGGCAGGGCGTCGTAGACTCCCGGCGCCTCTTCGTTGGCAAAGCCGCCCTTCATATATTTGTAGGTGCCGACCCCGAGGAAGACGGCATCGAACTCGCCCAGGAGGTCTGCGAAGGTGATGTCACGGCCCACCTCGGTCTCGAGCCGGAATTCCACCCCCATGCCCTCGAAGATCTCGCGCCGGCGCTGCATCACCTCTTTCTCCAGCTTGAAGGAGGGGATGCCGAAGGTGAGCAGGCCACCGATCTCCGGGTACTTGTCGAACACCACTGGTGTGACGCCGTTGCGGGCCAGGACGTCTGCGCAGGCGAGGCCAGCGGGGCCGGCACCGATGACGGCGACCCGCTTGCCGGTCTTGACCACCTTGGAGAGATCCGGGCGCCAGCCCATCTCGAACGCCTTGTCGGTGATGTACTTCTCGATGTTGCCTATGGTCACGGCGCCGAAGCGATCGTTGAGGGTACAGGCCCCCTCACAGAGGCGATCCTGCGGGCAGACGCGGCCGCACACCTCGGGCAGGCTGTTGGTCTGATGGGAGAGCTCCACCGCCTCCAGGATGCGTCCCTCGTTGGCGAGTTTTAGCCAGTTGGGGATGTAGTTGTGCACCGGGCACTTCCACTCGCAATAGGGGTTGCCGCAGTCGAGGCAGCGATCTGCCTGCATGCCGACCTGGGCCTGGTTGAAGGGCTCGTAGATCTCCACAAACTGGATCTTGCGGATCTTGAGTGGCTTCTTGGGCGGGTCGACCCGCTGGACGTCGATAAACTGGAATACGTTTTGGCTCATAGGGTTCCCTCCTTATTGCGCCTGGATTCTGAGTTCTGCACTGGAACGGCTGGTGTGGCCCAAGAGGGACTTGACGTCGCTGGACTTGGGTTTGATCAGCCTGAACTTGGGCACATAGGAGTCGAAGTTGGCCAGGATCTCCTCGGCGCGCGAGCTGCCTGTCTCGTTGAGGTGCGCCGTGATGATGCCGCGCAGATGTTCCTGATGGATGGCCAAATCCGCCACGTCCAGCAGTTCCACCAGCTCGGGGTTGGTGCGCTTGGCAAAGTTGCCGCACTCGTCCAGCACGTAGGCGAAACCGCCCGTCATGCCGGCCGCGAAGTTGACACCCGTCTTGCCGAGTATGGTGACGATGCCGCCTGTCATGTATTCACAGCCGTTGTCACCGATCCCCTCGACCACCGCCAGGGCACCGGAGTTGCGCACCGCGAAGCGCTCGCCGGCAGTCCCCGCCGCGTAGAGCTTGCCGCCGGTGGCGCCATAGAGGCAGGTGTTGCCTATGATGGCCGCCTCGTGGGACTTGAACGCCACGCCGACGTGGGGTTTGACCACCAGCTTGCCGCCCGTCATCCCCTTACCCACGTAGTCGTTGGCATCCCCGGTCAGTATCATCTCGAGGCCACCGGCGTTCCAGACGCCGAAGCTCTGGCCGGCGGTACCGTTGAAGTGCACCCGCACCGGATCCGTCGCCATGCCCTGGTTGCCGTAGCGTTTGACGATCTCGCCGGACAGGCGCGCTCCCACGGAGCGGTCCGTGTTGCGGATGTCGTAGCGGAACTCGCCGCCGCTCAGGCTCTCGACCGCGCCGAGCAGGTCCTCCACCATCTTGAGGTTCAGGGGACCCTTGTCGAAGGTTGGGTTGTGCTGCTGGCTGAACAGGCTGGAGCCTGCCGGTGCCACCGGGCTCGCCAGCACGCCAGACAGATCCAGCTTGGACTGACGGGCGGTGAGGCCGGGCAGGGCCTCGAGCAGGTCGGTGCGGCCGATGAGGTCGGTGAGCTGGGCGACACCCAATTCTGCCATCAGCTCGCGGGTCTCCTCGGCGATGAACTGGAAGTAGTTCATCACCATCTCCGGCAGGCCGGTAAAGTGCTCGCGACGCAGCTTCTCATCCTGGGTGGCGACGCCGGTGGCGCAGTTGTTCAGGTGGCAGATCCGCAGGTATTTGCAGCCCAGCGCCACCATGGGGCCGGTGCCGAAGCCGAAGCTCTCGGCGCCGAGGATGGCCGCCTTGATGATGTCCAGACCGGTCTTGAGGCCGCCGTCTACCTGCAGGCGCACCTTGTGGCGCAGGCCGTTGGCGACCAGGGCCTGCTGGGTCTCGGCAAGCCCCAGCTCCCAGGGGGAGCCGGCGTATTTGACCGAGGTCAGCGGGCTCGCACCCGTGCCGCCGTCGTAACCGGAGACGGTGATGAAGTCCGCATAGGCCTTGGCCACGCCGCAGGCGATGGTGCCGACGCCAGGCTCTGACACCAGCTTGACCGACACCAGGCAGTCCGGGTTGATCTGCTTGATGTCGAAGATGAGCTGGGCCAGATCCTCGATGGAGTAGATGTCGTGGTGGGGCGGGGGCGAGATCAGGGTCACGCCTGGCACGGAGTAGCGCAGCTTGGCGATCTGGGCTGTCACCTTGTCACCGGGCAGCTGACCCCCTTCGCCGGGCTTGGCACCCTGGGCGACTTTGATCTGCACCACGTCCGCGTTCATCAGGTAGTGGGGGGTGACGCCAAAGCGCCCCGACGCCACCTGCTTGATGCGGGAGTTCTTCTCGGTACCGAAGCGCTTGGGATCCTCGCCACCTTCGCCGGAGTTGCTCTGACCGCCCAAACGGTTCATGGCGATGGCGAGTGCCTCATGAGCCTCGGGCCCGAGGGCGCCGATGGACATGGCGGCGGAGTCGAAACGCGGGAACATCTTGGCCGCCGGCTCCACCGCGTCCAGGGCGATGGGGGTCGTGCCCTTCTTCAGGGACAAGAGGTCGCGCAGGGTCGCCACCGGGCGCTCGTTGACGAGGCGTGCGTACTCCTTGTAATCGGCGTAGTTGCCGGAGCGCACCGCCACTTGCAGGGTCTGAACCACGTCCGGGTTGTAGGTGTGGTACTCGCCGCCGTGGACGAACTTGAGCAGACCGCCCTGGGTCAGCGGCTTGCGACCGAGCCAGGCCTGGCGGGTCAGGTTGACCTGATCCTGCTGGATGTCGGCAAAGTCTGCGCCCTGGATGCGGCTCGACACGCCGCGGAAGCAGAGCTCCACCACGGCCTTGGAGAGGCCGATGGCTTCGAACAACTGGGAGCAGCGATAGCTCGCCACCGTGCTGATGCCCATCTTGGACATCACCTTGTAGAGGCCCTTGTTGATGCCGTTGCGGTAGTTGAGCATGGCCTGGCGTAGGCTCATCTTGAGCACGCCTTCTTCTACCTGCTTGGCGAGGGTCTCGTAGGCGAGATAGGGGTAGATGGCGGTCGCGCCAAAGCCCAGCAGCACGGCAAACTGGTGCGGGTCGCGCACGCTGGCGGTTTCCACCAGGATGTTAGCGTCACAGCGCAGGTTGTTGTCCACCAGGGTGCGCTGCACCGCCCCCACCGCCATGGCGGCCGGGATGGGCAGGGTGTCCGGGCTGATGTCTCTGTCCGACAGCACCAGCAGCACGGTGCCGCTGCGGGCTGCGATCTTGGCCTCTTCGCAGAGGCGCTCGAGGGCCGCCTGCAGTCCCTCTTCGGGCAGGTAGTTGAGGCCCAGTACCGCATGGCGATAGTGTTCCCCTTCCAGGGCCAGCAGCTGGTGGAAGTCGGAGTAGAGCAGGATCGGCGACTGGAACAGCACCCGGTGGGCGTGACCGAAGGTCTCGTTGAACACGTTCTGCTCACGACCGATACAGGTGGCCAGCGACATGACGTGATTTTCCCGCAGGGGATCGATGGGCGGGTTGGTCACCTGGGCGAACATCTGGCGGAAGTAGTCGTACAGGGTGCGCTGGCTGGAGGAGAGCACCGCCATGGGGGTGTCATCCCCCATGGAGCCGACTGCCTCCTGGCCGTTCTCGCCGAGCACGCGGATCACCTGATCCAGCTCTTCAAAGGAGTAGCCAAACAGCTTCTGATAGGTCTTGAGGCGATCGTCCGGGAACTCGCGGGCACCGGTACTGGCGTCGTCCATCTGCTCGAACGGCACCAGCCGCTTGCAGTGCTTGTCCATCCACTGCTTGTAGGTATGGCGGCTCTTGAGATCATCGTCGATCTCGAAGCTGGTCCAGATCTTGCCATTGCTGGTATCCACCACGAACAGCTCGCCCGGGCCGACTCGGCCCTTCTCCAGCACCTCGTCCGGGGTGTAATCCCAGGTGCCCACTTCGGAGGCCAGGGTAATGAACTTGTCCTTGGTGATGACATAGCGGGCCGGGCGCAGGCCGTTACGGTCCAGCGCGCAGGTGGCGTAGCGGCCGTCGGTCATGACGATGCCGGCCGGGCCGTCCCAGGGCTCCATGTGCATGGAGTTGAAGTCGTAGAAGGCGCGCAGGTCGTCATCCATGTTCGGGTGCTTCTGCCATGCAGGCGGGATCAAGAGGCGCATGGCGCGGAAGAGATCCATGCCACCGGCGAGGAAGAGATCCAGCATGTTGTCCAGGCTGGAGGAGTCGGAACCCGTGGTGTTGACGAAGGGGGCGGCTTCCTGCAAGTCCGGGATGAGCGGGGTGGCGAACTTGTAGCTGCGCGCCTTGGCCCACTGGCGGTTGCCGGCGATGGTGTTGATCTCGCCGTTGTGGGCCAGATAGCGGAACGGCTGAGCCAGTGGCCAGCGCGGGCTGGTGTTGGTGGAGAAGCGCTGGTGGAACACGCAGATGGCCGCCTGCATGCGAATGTCGGCGAGATCCAGATAGAAGCGCGGCAGATCCACCGGCATGCACAGTCCTTTATAGACGGTGACCAGGTTGGAGAGGCTGACTACGTAGAAATAGTCGTCGCTGATGCGCTTCTCGATGCGGCGGCGCACTATATAGAGGCGGCGCTCGAGATCCTTGTCGACCCAGCCGGGGGGCGCGTTGACAAAGACCTGTTCGATGCTGGGCAGTGAGGCCTTGGCGATGGGACCGAGTACATTGGTATCGATGGGCACCTTGCGCCAACCGACCAGACTCAAGGTTTCCCGCTCCAGCTCCTCGTCTATGATGTCGCGAGTGGCCTGGGCCAATACGGGGTCCGGGTTCAAGAACAGCATGCCGACCGCATAGTTGCGGCCAAGGTGCCATCCCTTCTCCTCGGCGACAGCGCGATAGAAGCTGTCCGGTTTTTGCAGCAGCAGGCCGCAGCCGTCGCCGGTCTTGCCATCGGCGGAGATGCCGCCGCGGTGCTGCATGCGAGCCAAGGCTGACATCGCGAGACGGACAAGCTTGTGGCTGGCTTCCCCTTCCATGTGGGCCAACAGGCCGAAGCCACAGTTATCCCTCTCCAGCTTTGGATCATATAGTGACATTGCATTTCTCCCTTGCTCGGCCTTCCATCGCACTGTCATCAACTGACTGCATAAATTGCGATTGGCTCTTGTGGTTCCGTCCGCCTGAGGTGGCGAATCTCCAAACTAATGGGAATTTTGGGCAAGGTCAATTGGACATCCCTGCTGTTTGCAATGTTACATCGTCATAACAAAATGTGGGCTTAAGGGGGTTTAAAGGCGATTTGGTATACGTAAATCTGGTTTTATTCTTATTCGTGGTGTTTTGTTTCGATAATGATGGGTTTGGTGGTTGACTGCATCGTGCCGGCGCCCTGTAGTAATCTTACCAATTCACCCTCCGGAGGGCGGGCAGGGATCACATTTCAGGATCCTGTGCCTTGCATTTGTAAATTGACAGGCTATCTAGAAATTATTCATTGTTAACAATTGCTTATGGCTCATATCTGCTGATGGTCGTTCGCCTCATGGTGATGAGGATGGTTTCCAAAGGTAACCCAAATACAGAGTTGGTGGGTATTTATTCGACTAAATGTGAATATTTATATGATTTGTGTCGCGGAGTGGCTTGATCCAGCTCAGCGCCCCCAAGGGTCATCGCCCTTACAATGGCGCCTCATCACGGAGGCGTCATGCAGCTACACGAACTCATCAATACATTCGGCCAGGATCTCAAGCAGCGTCACGGCCAGAAGATCCACAAACTCTCCATTCATGGCGCCTTTACCTGCCCGAACCGGGACGGCACCCTGGGCCGTGGCGGCTGCACCTTCTGCAACGTCTCCTCTTTTGCCGACGAGTCGGCCCAGCAGCTCTCGGTGGTGCAGCAACTGCTGGCCCGGCGGGACGAGGTGACCCGCGCCAAGTGCTACCTCGCCTATTTTCAGGCCTATACCAGCACCTATGCCGAGGTGGAGTACCTGCAGCGCATGTATGAGGAGGCGTTGTCGGTGAGCGACATGGTGGGGCTCTGCGTCGGCACTCGCCCCGACTGCGTGCCGGATGCGGTGCTGGATCTGCTGGCCGGCTATCAGGCCCGCGGCTACGAGGTGTGGCTGGAGCTCGGGCTGCAGAGCGCCAACGACAAGACGCTGCAGCGGATCAACCGGGGCCACGGCTACGCCGCTTACGAAGATGCGGTACGCCGCGCTCACCAAAGAAGCATTAAGACGTGCGCTCACCTCATCGTCGGTCTGCCGGGGGAGGCGGCCATGGACAGCCTGGAGACCCTGCATCGCATCGTCGATACCGGGGTGGAGGGGATAAAGCTGCATCCGCTGCACGTGGTGGAGGGGAGCACCCTCGGCAAGGCCTGGCAGGCGGGGCGCCTCGCGGTACCGACCCTGGCGGAATATGTGGAGGCGGCGGTGGCCATGATCCAGCACACCCCGCCCGAGGTGGTGTATCACCGGATCTCCGCATCGGCCCGCCGTCCGACCCTGCTGGCACCGGCCTGGTGCGAGAATCGCTGGACCGCCATGGCCGATATCGCCAGTGAACTGGCTCGTTCAGGCCCCCAGGGTGCTCGCCTCGGCCGACCCTTCTCCCTCGCCGGTCTTAATGAGTTGTCACTCTGATTTCATCAAAAAAACAGGGGGTTATTAGAAGAAATTCAGTCTTTGCGGTATAGTTTCATTCAAGTCGCCTTGGTACTATGGTCGGCTTGAAAAATATATTGTTATCAATAAGCTTGTAGTGTTTACGAATCGTGCAGGGCATCCTGAAGTCAAGGTCGCCGTCTCACTCCGTACCTCACCGATCGCGTCGATGCGATCCCATGACGGGGGAGTCAGGCAGTTTCATGGAATATCCTGTCACCGTGCGCTAATCAGGTTGTCAGTCATGGGATCCGTGCGCTGTGATTTTTGCCGATCCCCGCCGCTTCGGGTGGCGACTCTCCCGCGACAACCGTTCGGATCATATTTAACGGGATGCTATGCAAGCAGAAACTAGCCGTATTGATGAGCTACTGGAATGCCTGGTCTTCTTGACCCGCTTTTATGGCGTACCCAACAGCCAGGATGCCCTGACCACCGGCTTGCCGCTGGTATCCGGTCGCCTGAGCACAGCACTCTTCAGCCGCGCCGCCGAGCGGGGCGGGCTCTCCGCCCGTGAGGTGATCCAGCCGCTCGAGGGGATTTCCTCCCTGCTGTTGCCCTGCGTGCTGCAGACCCGCAATGGTGGCGCCTGCATCCTGCTGGAGTGGAATGAAGACAGAAGCCAGGGCAAGGTCATCTTCCCCCAGGCCGGCGATGCGGCTCAGTGGGTCAGCGTTGCCCAGCTCGGGGACGAATACAATGGCCGCTGTTTCTTCGTCAAGAAGCAGTTCAAGTTCGACGAGCGCTCCCCCAAGGTGCTGGAGACCCGCGACGGTCACTGGTTCTGGAGCACGCTGTTCGAGTCCCGTGGTATCTATCGGGACGTGCTGATCGCCTCCATCCTCATCAACCTGTTTGCGGTGGCCAGCCCCCTGTTCACCATGAACGTCTATGACAAGATAGTGCCGAACCTGGCCTTCGACTCCCTCTGGGTGTTGGCGGTCGGCGCCATGGTGGTGTTCACCTTCGATTTCGTGATGCGTCAGCTGCGCAGCTACTTCATCGACATAGCGGGCAAGAAGTCTGACGTGCTGTTGTCGGCCAAGATCTTCGCCAAGGTGATGGGCATGAAGATGGAGTCCCGTCCCGCCTCGACCGGCGCCTTTGCCAAGCATCTGCAGGAGTTTGAATCGGTGCGTGAGTTCTTCACCTCGGCCACCGTCTCCACCCTGATCGATCTGCCGTTCGCTATCTTCTTCCTGTTCATCATTTGGATCTTCGCCGGCGTCATGGTGGTGGTGCCCATCGTCGCCATCCTGATCCTGGTCGCCTACAGCTTCTATATTCAGGAGCCCCTCAAGCAGTCCATCGAGGAGGGGTCCCGCCTCGCGTCCCAGAAGAACGCGAACCTCATCGAGAGCATCTCCGGCCTCGAGACCGTGAAGATCTTCGGCGCCGAGAGCCTGTTCCAGCACCGCTGGGAGCAGGCTGTGTCCCACATTTCCACCTGGGGCGTGCAGACCCGTCGCATCACCAACTCCATGTCGTCTCTGGCAAGCTACATCCAGCAGGTGGTGACAGTCGGTCTCGTCATCGTCGGGGTCTACCAGATCTCGGAAGGGCTGGTGACCATGGGGGGCATGATTGCCGCCGTCATGCTGTCGAGCCGCGCCATCGCCCCCATGGTGCAACTCTCCGTGCTCTCCACTCGCTATAACCAGGCCAAGTCTGCCCTCGAGATCCTCGAGAAGATCATGATGACTCCGGGGGAACAGGAGGAGGGCAAGCAGTACATCCACCATCCCGTGATCCAGGGTCGTATCGAGTTCGAGAACGTCTCCTTCAAGTACCCGGGCATGGAGAGCAGCACCCTGCACAACATCTCCCTGCGCATCGAACCCGGCGAGAAGGTGGCTATCATAGGTCGGATCGGCGCGGGCAAGACCACGCTGGAGAAGCTGCTGATGGGTCTCTATCGCCCGACCGATGGCTCAGTCAGGCTAGACGGCTTTGAACTCGATCAGCTGCCGCCGGCGGCCATTCGCCGCAACATCGGCTGTGTCCCCCAGGATGTGACCCTCTTCTTCGGTTCGGTGCGCGACAACATCATGCTCGGCAACCCGCTGGTGGATGATGCCCGTGTGCTGCGCGCCGCCAAGCGCGCCGGGGTGACCAACTTCACCAACCGGGATCCCAACGGGCTGGACAGACAAATAGGTGAGGGGGGGCGTCAGCTCTCCGGTGGCCAGCGTCAGGCCATCTTGTTGGCTCGCGCCCTGCTCAACGATCCCCCCATTCTGGTGATGGACGAGCCGACCTCCAACATGGACAACCAGTCCGAGATGCTGGTGAAGCAGGAGCTGGCCCGGCTCGGGCCCGAGACCACCCTCATCCTGATCACCCACAAGACCTCCATGCTGGACGTGGCCTCCCGCGTGATCGTCGTGGAGCAGGGCCAGATAGTGGCAGACGGCCCCAAAGAGGTGGTATTGCAGCAATTGAAGGAAGGCAAGGTTCGCGTGCAGGAGACGGCCAATGGCTAACAACTGGTTCAAGAAAACGGAGCCCGACACTGTCCTGCCATCCCCGGATCAGCTGGAGTTCGTGGACGACGGCGCCGCCGCCGTCCTGCTGAGCACGCCGACCCGTGCCAGGGTCCTGCTGTGGGCCTGTTTCCTGTTCTTCATGAGCGCCATCGTCTGGGCAGCCTGGGCGAAGCTCGATGAAGTCACCGTCGGCCAGGGCAAGGTGATCCCGTCTCGCCAGCTGCAGGTGATCCAGAACCTGGAGGGGGGGATCGTCAAGGAGATCTTCGTCAAGGAAGGGGACATCGTCGAGAAAGGAGAACCCTTGCTGCGCATCGACGATACCCGCTTCAAGTCTGACTTTCGGGAGCGTGAGCAGGAGTTGGTGACCCTCAAGGGGGATATCGCCCGTCTGCGTGCCGAGATCAAGAGCGTGGTGGTCAAGAATGAACCCAATCTGGGCTGGCGCGAGCAGGTGGTCATCGACAAGCAGCCCATCGTCTTCCCAGACGGCTACGAGAACGTGTTCGCCGAGTATGCGAACCGGGAGAAATCGGTTCAGAACGATCGCCTCAACAACCTGCAGAACCAGCTCTATATCCTCGGCCAGCAGATAGAGCAGAAAGAGCAGGAGACCATAGAGCTCAATGCCAAGATCCGCACCGTGAGCCGCAGCGTCGATCTGGCACGCCAGGAGCTCAATATCAGCCGCCCTCTCGCAAAAGAGGGTATAGTGCCTCAGGTGGAGCTCATCAAGCTGGAGCGGCAGGTGAACGAGATGCAAGGGGAGCTGGAGGCCAATCGGCTGCTGATCCCCAAGTTGAACTCGGTGCTGCGTGAAACCATCTCCAAGCGAAATGACATCGCCCTGAAATTCCGGGCCGACTCCCAAACCGAGCTCAACGAGCGCCAGGGCAAGCTGGGCCAGCTCTCCGAAGGACAGGTCGGGTTGCGTGACAGGGTCGATCGGACCAGCGTCATCGCCCCCCTCAAAGGCACCATCAAGAAGCTCAAGATCAATACCCTGGGAGGCGTCGTGCAGCCTGGGATGGATCTGATGGAAATCGTACCGCTGGAAGACACCCTGCTGGTGGAGGCCAAGGTCTCTCCCAAGGACATCGCCTTCCTGCGCCCGGGACTCGAAGCCGTGGTCAAGATAACGGCATATGACTTCACTGTTTATGGAGGTTTACATGGCAAGGTTGAACAGATAAGCGCTGACTCCATCCAGGACGAGGAGGGCAACTCCTTCTACCTGGTGCGGGTCCGTACCGAGAAGAGTTATCTGGGCGATGAGCTTAACGCACTTCCCATCATCCCCGGTATGTTAGCCAGTGCAGATATCATTACTGGTAAAAAAAGTGTCCTAGACTACTTGCTAAAGCCGATCTTGAGGGCTAAGCAGTCGGCACTGAGAGAACGATAAAGCCAACAATCTAATAACAACATGACTGGAGATACCATGAAGAAGACGATTGTTGCCATGCTGGTCAGTGGCGCAGTGCTGTTCCCTGGCCTTGGCCAGGCTCAAACGCTGGAACAGTCAGTGGCACAGTCACTGGCTACCCATCCGAAAATCAAGGAAGCTTTTGACCTCTATCAGGCACGACAGTACCAGCATGATGGAGCCAAGGGCGGTTACTATCCCACCATCGACCTGCGTGGCGGTGTCGGCTATGAGAAGACTGACAGCCCCTCGACTCGTGCCGCCGGCGCGAACTCGCAGACCATCGATGACTCCATGACCCGTAAAGAGGCCGGGATCAGTCTGCGCCAGATGCTGTTCGACGGCTTCGACGTCAGCAGCAACGTGGCGCGTACCGATGCCGCCGCCGAGGCCCAGCGTCTGGCCATGATCTCCGAGGCGGAGAACACTGCGCTGCGCGTCGCCGAGGTGTATCTCAACATGCTGCGCCAACAGGAGATCCTGGAGCTGTCCAAGCAGAACCTGGAGACTCACGAGCAGATCCGCAGCGACATCCAGAAGCGGACCGATTCCGGTCTGGGGTCGACCGCGGACCAGACCCAGATCGACGGTCGTGTGGCCCGCGCTTACTCAAACCAGGCCGCGGCCGAGAACAACTATCGGGATGCCGAGAGTGAGTTCATCCGTGTCGTGAACGAGGTACCCAAGGATCTGGTTCAGCCCACGCCTAACAGCCAGCTGCTCCCGGCGACCCTTGAGGATGCGCTGAAGACGGCGACCGAGGTACACCCGACCCTGCTCTCCTCCCTGCAGGACATCGAGGAAGCCAAGTACCAGCATGAAGGCTCCAAGTCCGGCTTCTATCCGAACGTGGCCTTCGAGGTGGATCAGAACTGGAACGAGGATATCGATGCGGTCAAGGGCCGTAACGACGATCTGACCGCCATGGTCCGGATGCGTTACAACCTGTTCCGCGGCGGCTCCGATCTGGCGGAAAGCAAGGCCACCTCGGCGCTCTATTCCCAGGCGAAAGACATTCACCTGAATGCCTTCCGTCAGGTGGAAGAGGGCACCCGTCTGGCCTGGAACGCCAAAGAGTCGCTGGCCAAGCAGAAGGTCTTCCTCAAAGAGCACGTGGACGCGAGCTACGACACCGTGCAGGCGTACAAGAAGCAGTTCGGTCTGGGCCAACGGACCTTGCTGGACGTCTTGAACACGGAGAACGAACTGTTTGAGGCGCGTCGCAGCTACATCACGGCCGAGTATGACTCCCTGCTGGCGGATTATCGGATCCTCAATGCCACCGGTGGTCTGCTCAACGCCATGAACGTGCAGCAGCCCGCCGAGTGGCAGGCCAACAACAACTGATGTCCACTCCGTTGACATGAGTTCAGACAAAGCAATGGCTGCAGCTCGCTGCAGTCATTCTTTTATGTTGTTGTCTCACAGGAAGTTTTTGATGAAATGCCGCAGGGGAAGAATGTGACGTCGTGGTACCAAGCAAGCCGCAACGGAATGACCGGGTGGAGAGGGTTCACATGCCCCTCTCTGCGCGGGTCGCGTTCGATGTTGTGGCTGTGCCTGCTCGTTTTTCCCCTGCTGCTCAATGCCAGTCAACCTCTCTCATCGGCAGATCTCAAGCTGGTCAAACGAGCGGAAGAGACTTATGGGGTGAGGGCGGGCAAGCGGGTGACCGGTTGGCGCACTCTGGCCATGCAGAATCGGGATGCGGGTCTGTCGGATCGGCAAAAACTGGAGAAGGTGAACCAGTTCTTCAACCAGATGCGGTTTATCGATGACATCAAGCTGTGGCACAAGAAAGATTACTGGGCGACCCCGCTGGAGTTTTTGGGGGCCGCCGGCGGAGATTGTGAAGACTTCAGCATTTCCAAGTATTTTACGCTGCTGGAACTTGGCATTCCGGATGAAAAAATGCGAATGGTATATGTCAAGGCATTGGATTATAACCAGTTTCATATGGTCGTTGCTTATTATGAGACGCCCGCCTCTGTGCCATTGATCCTGGACAATCTGGTCGGTGCCATTCGCCCGGCCAGCCAACGGGCGGATCTGCTGCCAATTTATAGCTTTAACGGTAGTCACTTGTGGTTGATGAAGGCGCGTGGTCAAGGGGAATTGACCGGACAGTCGTCACGCTTGGGATTATGGAATGATTTACGCAATCGCATGACTTCGGGGCGATTGGCTCGGCCAGTGCTGAATTTGGATGATTAACCTATGACGCTCTACAGACAATTATTGGCAACCATGTTGCTCCTGTTCGGATTGCTGTTTGCCGCCACCTATTGGGTGCAGTTCAATTCGACTCGCAACTATCTGGCACAGCAACAGGAAACCACGGTGATCAACACTGCCACCTCCCTGGGGCTGGCGTTGACGCCTTATCTGGAGAATGGCGACAAGGTCAGCGCCGAGTCCGTCATCAAGGCCGTGTTCGACGGCGGTTATTATCAGTTGGTGCGTCTGGACTTGCTGGCCTCCAAGGATGTGATCGAGCTGGAGAACAGCAACAACATTCAGGGTGTGCCCCAGTGGTTCATGGGGTTGGGGCTGTTTCCCGAGGTATCCAACGAATCGATTCTGACCTCGGGCTGGTTGCAGCTGGGCAAATTGAAGGTAGTGGGCCACCCCGGCCAGGCCTATTACGAACTCTGGGAAGGGATGAGCAGGCTGGCCAGCTGGTTCCTGATCGGCTTCCTGCTGACCACCATCTTGCTGATGCGGGCCCTGAACTACCTGCTCAAGCCCCTCAAGCTCATCTGCGATCAGGCCGTCGAGATTGAACTGCATCACTTCGGACATGCCATCCCTGAGCCCAAGACCCGCGAGTTGAAGCAGGTGGTACAGGCCATCAACATCCTGTCCAGCAAGTTGGCAGTGCAGTTCAAGGAGCAGGCTGACGAGGCGGAAAACCTGCGGGCGCGGGTCTATGTGGATGCCGTCTCCGGTCTTGGCAACCGCTCCTACTTCGTCGGTCAGGTCAATGCCTGGATTGCCGAGGCGGGGCAGGGCGGCGTCATGTTGGTTGCCGTCGACATGCTGGATGATCTCTATCGGGAAGAAGGGTTTGCCGCCCGGGACAACATGGTCAAATCCATCGCCCAGGTGCTCAAGGAGCTGCTCAATGGCTGGGACGGCGCCGCCCTGGCCCGGATCTCGGCCACGGAATATGCGCTGCTCTGCCCGACCGACGATCTCTCCCGCCTCAAGGAGCTGGCCGAGATCATCAACAGCCGTATCGCGGATCTGGTCGTCAACCCCATGGGCGAGGGGCGTGCGCTCTCCGTCATCGGGATCGCCGGTCGCGATGGCAACGAGGATCTTTCCGCCCTGCTGACCAAGGCGGACAACGCCCTTGGCAAGGCGCGCAACGAGCGCCGTGGCGCCGTGGTGATGGAAGGGGGCACCGAACAAGGGCTGATGGGACGTCTGGCCTGGCGCGACCTGGTTCAGGATGCCATCAACAGAAGCCTGTGGCGCTTCAAGGCGCAGCCCGCCTGCCGCTTTGATGATGGCACCCGGCTGCATGCCGAATTGTTTGCCTCCATCTCGCGGGATGGCACCGATTACTTTGCCGGCCAATTCCTGCCCGCCATCGAGCAGTTCAAGATGGGGCCCGAGTTCGATCAGGCCGTGCTGGATGCCAGCGTCCCGCTGTTCCAGCAGCAGGCCGATCTGGTGCTGGCCGTCAACATCACGGCGGGCTCGCTCTGTTCAGATGAATTCCTGGTCTGGTTGCGGGGCTATCTTGGCCAGCACGGGGATCTGAAAGAGAAGCTGCTGTTTGAAATTCCCGAGGCGGCCATCATGAAGCACAAGGATCAGGTCGCTGCCCTAGTCAAGGTGTTGCAGGAGCATGGCTTCCAGTGGGGTGTCGATCACTATGGTCGCCACTTCCAGTCCCTCGGTTATCTGGAAGAGTTGGCCCCCTCCTACGTCAAGGTGGATCACGGTTACACCAGCCAGATCATGGAGCCCGGTGCGGATACCTCCTTCCTGGCGGCGGTCTGCCGGGCGGCGCACAACGCCGGGGTCACCACCATCGCCACGCGGGTGGAAGATGAACAGCAGGTGGAGATGCTGGCCAAGTTGCACATCGACGGCTATCAGGGCTTCGTCCATCCGGCGTTCCCGCTCTCCTGAACGACCTCAACATGAAAAAGGGCCCCGATGTGGGCCCTTTTTTATATCCATTTTGAATAAGCCTGCGTTTTTTTAACGCCATCTCAGCGAATGAACCAAAACATGAATTGTTAATGTATTGATTTTTTGATGTAAAAAAATACTGTTCGATTCGCTGCATCGGAAGGGGCCGGGCAGATTCAAATCAGTACATTTTTGCAACGGAATCCGGCAGGGAGGAAATCTAAGGTGTATGCATCAAGATTTGTCACCCTGGAGCAATGGATATGCGTACCCAAATCATCGACAAGACAGTCGTCGTCTCATCCGTGGAAGGCAATGTTCAGATCCTGCTGGCCGATGGCAGCAGCCGTCCTCTCCAGCCGGGGGAGATATTGCAGCCAGGGGCCAAACTCAACATCGCCGACGATGCCAAGCTGATGCTGGCTCCCTATGATGACAGCCCCAATGTCGCGCCAGATGCCCCCGCTCCGGCGGATGCCCCGGCTCAGGGCGATCCTTCCTCATCGGCCGAGAACAAGGATGTCTCCCCGGAAATCGCCGCGCTGCAAAAATCCATACTGGAAGGGGTCGATCCGACCAAGAACTTCGAGGCGGCGGCGGCGGGCGGCGCGCCTGCAGCGGGTGGTGGCGGTGGGATTGGCGGTGTGGCCGGCGCCAGTGGTAATGGCGGTTTTGTCGTCATCGACCGTACCGGTGATGCAACCATAGCCACCGCAGGTTTCGATACCAGCCATGATGCGCTCGCAGGGCAAAACCCGCTGCAGGAGGACGACCTTCTGCCAGATAATGAGCTCGACGATCTGGACGAGGCCGCGGTCACGCTGGAAGATCAGTCCGTCAGCGGTGATCTGCTGGCCAACAGCACCAACTCGGACGGCCCCTTCGGGGTGTCCATCCTCACCTACAGCTGGGGCAACAACATCGGCGTACCAGCTGGGGTTGCAAGCACCTTGGATGGGATCGGCACGCTGATCATCAATGCCGATGGCACCTATACCTATACCCCGGCCCTCAACTATACGGGACCGGTTCCCCCCGCCGATTACATCGTCACGGACGGTGCCGACACCAATCTTTCGACTCTCATCATCACTATCACCCCGGTGGATGAAGGTGTCTCCCTCGGTGGCTTGCAAGTGGAAGGCGGTGAGCTGCTCCTCAATGAAGCCGCACTGGCCGACGGCAGTGCGCCGGATGCCCCCTCCCTGACCAAGGGGGGGACCTTCACCTTCAATGCGGAGGATGGCGTTCAGAGTCTGACCCTGGGTGGGGTGACGCTCATCAGTAATGGCCAGATCATCGCCAGCTTCCCGCAGACGATCCCAAGCCCCCTGGGTAATCAGTTACTGGTGACCGGTATCAGTTACAACCCGGTGACCGGGGCCGGCAGCGTGACCTACAGCTATACCCTGAGCGACAACGAAACCCACACCCAGCCTGCCAATGACACCGCCCTGACCGAAAGCTTCGGCGTCGTGCTGACGGACAGCGATGGCGACAGCACCAGTGCCAGCCTGGATGTGGTGATACTGGACGATGTCCCCAGCGTGCGTCTGCTCCCGGGCTCTGGCGAGCTGGGGGTGATGAGCGTGGATGAGAGCCTGCCGCAGCTGGGCGGTGCCGACAACGACGGCATCGCCAGCGCCACGCTGGCGGCTTCCGTGGTGCAGGCCCAGTTCAGCCATGCCTTCGGCGCCGATGGGGCCGGTAGCATCGGCTACAGCCTGGTCCTCAATGGCAGCAATGTGGCGAGCGGCCTCTATGCCGTGGATCCCTCGGCTCCCAATGGGCAGGGCGCACAGATCCTGCTCAATCAGGTGGGTAACGTCATCACCGGCAGTGCCAACGGGGTGAGCTATTTCACCCTGACCATAGATCCCGTCAGCGGCGCCGTGACCCTGACCCTGCTGGACAACGTCTGGCAAGGGGATACCAGCAGCAACGATGACAGCGTCAGTCTGACCCTGGGCAGCGGTGTCTTGACCCTGGTACAGACGGTGACCGATGCCGATGGTGACAGTGCCAAGGCCAGCCTGGATCTGGGGGCCAGCGGCATGTTCCGCTTCGAGGACGATGGCCCGGCCTCTGGTCTGGCGCCCGAATTCCAGCGCCCGGGATTCGTCACTGTGGATGAGAGTCTGCCTGCCTTGGGCGGAGCAGGAAACGATGGCATTGCCAGTGCGACGCTGACGGGCGCGGCCGTACAGTCCCAGTTCATCCATGGTTTCGGTGCCGATGGCGCCGGCAGCATCGCCTACAGCCTGGTTCTCAATGGCAATGATGTGGCGAGCGGTATCTATGCCGTGGATCCCTCGGCTCCCAATGGGCAGGGGGCGCAGATCCTGCTCAATCAGGTGGGCAACGTCATCACCGGCAGTGCCAACGGGGTGGACTACTTTACCCTGACCATAGATCCCGTCAGCGGTGCCGTGACCCTGGCCCTGCTGGACAACGTCTGGCACGGCGACACCGGCAATCATGATGACAGCGTCAGTCTGACGCTGGAGGGCGGGGCCTTGACCCTGGTTCAGACCGTGACCGATGCCGATGGCGACAGCGCCAAGGCCAGCCTGGATCTGGGGGTCAACGGCACCTTCCGCTTCGAGGACGACGGCCCGACCGTCTGTCTGGTTGAGGAGGCGCCCAGCCTGGGTTCGGTGAAGGTGGATGAAAGCCTGCCGGCTCTGGGCGGTGCATACGGTGATGGGGTCGTGAGCGCGACGCTGGCGGCTGCCCTGGTGCAGGCACAATTCAGCCATGCCTTTGGGGCCGATGGTGCCGGCAGCGTCGGCTACAGCCTGGCGTTGAGTGGCAGCAATGTGGCAAGCGGCCTCTATGCCGTGGATCCCTCGGCTATCAACGGTCAGGGGGCACAGATCCTGCTGAGCCAGTCTGGTAACGTCATCACCGGCAGTGCCAACGGGGTGGACTACTTCACCCTGACCATAGATCCCGCCAGCGGTGCCGTGACCCTGACCCTGCTGGACAATGTCTGGCACGGCAATACCAGCAATCCCGATGACAGCGTCAGTTTGACCCTCAAGAGTGACATCCTGACCCTGGTGCAGACGGTGACCGATGCCGATGGTGACAGCGTCAAGGCCAGCGTGGACCTGGGGGCCGGTGGCGTGTTCCGCTTCGAGGATGATGGCCCGACCGTCTGCCTGACAGAAGGGGCCCCGCGCCTGTTGGCAACCGTGGATGAAAGCCTGCCAGCCCTGGGCGGTGCATACGGCGATGGGATTGCCAGTGCGACGCTGGCGGCGGCGACAGTACAAGCTCAGTTCAGCCACGCTTTTGGTGCCGATGGTGCCGGCAGCATCGGCTACCACCTGGCCCTCAGTGGCAGCGATGTGGCGAGCGGCCTCTATGCCGTGGATCCCTCGGCGCCCAACGGCCAGGGGGCACAGATCCTGTTGAACCAGTCTGGCAACGTCATCACCGGCAGCGCCAACGGGGTGGATTACTTCACTCTGACCCTGGATCCGGCCAGCGGCGCCGTGACCCTGACCCTGCTGGACAATGTCTGGCACGGCAATACCAGCAATCCCGATGACAGTGTCAGCCTGATCCTCAAGAGTGACATCCTGACCCTGGTGCAGACCGTGACCGACGCCGATGGCGACAGCGCCAAGGCCAGTCTGGATCTGGGGGCCGGTGGCGTGTTCCGCTTCGAGGATGATGGCCCTATTGCCAATAACGACAGCAACCCGACCGCAGCGACCGAGAACAACCTGGTGCTCAGCGGCAATGTCATCACCAACGACGTGCAGGGGGCGGACGGCGCGGCGGTGACAGCCGCCAACCTGAGCGGCACCTATGGCAGCCTGGTGCTCAATGCCAACGGTACCTATACCTACACCCTCAACCCGAACGATACGGACTTCAAGGCGCTGACCGGGGGCGGGAGTGGCAGCGAAGTGTTCACCTACACCCTGACCGATGCGGACGGTGACGTGAGCACGGCGACCCTGACCCTGACCATCAAGAACGATGACGACGGGGTGACCATCACCAA
>NZ_JBOFLJ010000011.1:0-71597 GCF_051657805.1 Aeromonas sp.
TTAAGAATTTGCCTGGCGGCCATAGCGCCGTGGAACCACCTGATCCCATGCCGAACTCAGAAGTGAAACGCGGTAGCGCCGATGGTAGTGTGGCATTCGCCATGCGAGAGTAGGACACTGCCAGGCACCCAATTAAACAGTTGTGCACACATTGCACGATTGGCTGCGAGGATGACATCTCAACGAAGCGGCACATGATTTAGCGAAAGCTAACCGAATGCGGAGCGGTAGTTCAGTCGGTTAGAATACCGGCCTGTCACGCCGGGGGTCGCGGGTTCGAGTCCCGTCCGCTCCGCCACTACTTAAGAAGCCCAGTCGGAAGACTGGGCTTTTTCATTTCTGCTTTCCTAATCCCCACAGAGTTTCCTCGCCTTTTCTCGTCCATTTCACCACAAAGTACAGGTTTTTAGGGCTTCTGAGCTCTGTCAGTAGAATACGCAGAGCCAGATGGTATGCATGTCTGGATGGGTCCACTCTACCCTGTGCTTCTGACGGGCGGGGATGTTGATATGGTCCCCCGGCCCGAGCAGTACCTGTTGCTGTTCCTGGGTCTGGGGATCGACAAACAGCAGGCTGGCTTCCCCCTGCACGATCAGCACCCACTCGTGCTCATCCTGATCGTACCACTCCCCCGGAGCGCTCTGATGGCCGTGAGAGACGATGCGCTCGATGCGCAGGTGGTTGGTGCTGACCAGATCCTGGAAGAACTCGTTGGGCAGGGGGGAGGGAATGTCGTTCAACAGGTTGCGCGTGTGCATGCTCATCTCCAGTCGGGCGCCACGTGGTCATTGCAGTATAGGAGCCCTCATCCAGGGGGATCGACTCTCCTGGTGAGCACGATGAGCCACAAATGGAGCTTTTTGTCATGACTTTGTGGAAAAGTTCGGAGAAGTCGCTGCAATCCTGACAAATTCTTGCTATTTTGCGCAGCCATAAAAGCAAACGATTTCCTTCACACTTTCAGGATGAGTTATGGCAACGCAAGATATCGCCGCCCAAGCAGGAAAGAGCGGCTTTCTGGATTCCTATTTTTCCATCTCCGAGCGCGGCAGCAGCGTGCGCCAGGAGTTGTTGGCCGGGCTGACCACCTTCCTGGCCATGGTCTACAGCATCATAGTGGTGCCGAACATGCTGGGTGTCGCCGGTTTTGAGCAGGGGCCCGTGTTCGTCGCGACCTGCTTGATCGCGGCCTTCGGCTCCCTGCTGATGGGTCTCTGGGCCAAGCTGCCCATGGCCATTGGCTGCGCCATCTCCCTCACCGCCTTCACCGCCTTCAGCTTGGTGCTGGGGCAGGGCTTGAGCATCCCGGTGGCGCTGGGTGCCATCTTCCTGATGGGGGTGCTGTTCACCCTGATCAGCGTGACCGGCGTGCGCCAGTGGATCCTGGACAACCTACCCTCCGGCATCGCTCACGGCACCGGTATCGGCATCGGCCTGTTCCTGCTGCTGATCGCCACCAACGGTGTCGGCATGGTGATCAAGAACGAGGGGGCCGGCCTGCCGGTGCAGCTCGGCGAGATCACCTCCTTCCCGGTCATCATGACGGTGCTGGGGCTGGCGGCCATCTTCGGCCTGGAGCGCCGCAAGGTGCCGGGTGGCATCCTGATGGTGATCATCGCCATCTCCGCCCTGGGGCTGGCCTTCGATCCCAAGGTGACCTGGCAGGGCTTCTTCGCCATGCCGAGCCTGACCGGTGAGAAGGGCTCACTTGTGGGCAGCATGGATCTGCTGGGAGCCCTCAACCCCGTGGTCATCCCGACCGTGCTGGCTCTGGTGATGACCGCCGTGTTCGACGCGACTGGCACCATACGTGCCGTGGCGGGTCAGGCCGGTCTCATCAACGAGCGTGGCCACATCATCAGCGGCGGCAAGGCCCTGACCGCCGACTCCGTCAGCAGCATGGTGGCGGGCGCCGTGGGTGGGGCTCCGGCTGCCGTCTACATCGAGTCCGCCGCAGGCACCGCCGCCGGTGGCAAGACAGGCCTGACCGCCACCCTGGTGGGCGTGCTCTTCCTGCTGATGATCTTCCTCTCCCCCCTGAGCTATCTGGTGCCGGCCTACGCCACCGCGCCGGCCCTGATGTATGTGGGTCTGCTGATGCTGGGCAACGTCACCAAGCTGGACTTCAAGGATTCGGTAGATGCCCTGTCCGGCATGCTGTGCGCCGTCTTCATCGTGCTCACCTGCAACATAGTGACCGGCATCATGCTGGGCTTCGTGGCCCTGGTGGTCGGCCGTCTGTTTGCCGCCGAGTGGAAGAAGCTCAACGTCGGTACCGTCATCATCGCGGTGGCGCTCGTGGTGTTCTACGCCGGTGGTTGGGCCATCTAAGCCAAACCGATGTCGAGAAGGGCTCCCGCGGGGGCCCTTTTTCGTCTCTGTGAGGGGGCTAACAGTTTTCTGCTCCCTGGCCGCCCCTCGTTTCAGATTGAAACGCCAACCCCTCCTCCCCGGTTTCAAATCCGAACCCCGATGCCCGTCATTTTTATCCCCAGTGCTCTCGCTAGACTGGTTCCATCAATCATCCGCCCCCGGGGCGAGTCGAGGAGTGAGCCATGAAGAAGCTGATCAATGCCGTTGATGCCGTGGTCCGTGAACAACTGATGGGGATGGCCGCCGCCCACCCCGAGCTCAGGGTCCGTATCGAGCCTCACTACATCACCCGTGCCGACGCCCCCGTGATGGGCAAGGTGGCGCTGGTCTCCGGCGGTGGCAGCGGGCACGAGCCCATGCACGGCGGCCTGGTGGGGATGGGCATGCTGGACGGTGCCTGCCCCGGCGAGATCTTTACCTCGCCGACTCCGGATCAGATGTATGAGTGTGGCCAGGCGGTGGACGGCGGCGCCGGCGTGCTCTTCCTGGTGAAGAACTACACCGGCGATGTGCTCAACTTCGAGACGGCCGTCGAGCTGCTGCACGGGGATGGGGTCAGGGTCGGCTTTGCCCTCATCGATGACGACGTGGCGGTCAAGGACAGCCTCTATACCGCCGGTCGCCGCGGGGTGGCCACCACAGTGCTGTGCGAGAAGCTGGTCGGGGCTGCCGCTGAGGCGGGTTATGACCTGGATCGCTGTGAGGCGCTGGCACGGCGCATCAACAACCAGGGCCGCACCATAGGGATCGCCACCCACGCCTGTACGGTCCCGGCGGCGGGCAAACCCTCCTTCACCTTGGCAGACGGCGAGCTGGAGTTCGGGGTCGGCATTCACGGTGAGCCCGGCATAGCACGCCGTCCCTTCACAAGTCTCGATACCCTGGTGGATGAGATGTTCAGGGAGCTGACGGACAACAGCCCCTATGGCCGCACCCTGCGCCATTGGGACAGGGCCTCGGGGAGCTGGCAGGAGGAGCACGCCTTCATCGAGCCGCTCAACGAGGGGGACAGGGTGATCGCCCTGGTCAACAGCCTGGGAGGCACACCTCTCTCCGAGCTCTACGGGGTCTATGGTCATCTCGCCACCCTGTGCGAGGATGCCGGCATCCACCTGGTGCGAAACCTCATCGGCCCTTATTGCACCGCCCTCGACATGGCCGGGATCTCCATCACCCTGCTCAAGGTGGATGACGAGCTGATGACCCTGTGGGATGCTCCCGTTCATACACCGGCCCTGCGCCGTGGCTGCTGAGGAATAGTCATGTTAAGCAAACATCAGATAGTGAACTGGCTGCTCGACTGCGAGCACATCTTCACCGAACAGCGCGACCATCTCACCGCGCTGGATACCGACATCGGCGACGGTGACCACGGCCTCAACATGCAGCGTGGCTTCGCCAAGGTGGCGGAGAAGCTGCCGGCGGTGGCGGACAAGGACATTGGCCAGGTGCTCAAGACCACGGGCATGACCTTGCTCTCCTCGGTGGGAGGGGCCAGCGGGCCCCTCTACGGCACCTTCTTCATCCGCGCGGCGGCCAGTGCCGATGCCTGCCAGAGCCTGAGTCTGGATCAGCTGACCCGGATGCTGGCGGACGGGGTGGAGGGTATCGTCTCCCGTGGCCGCGCCGAGCCCGGCGACAAGACTATGTGTGACGCCTGGTGGCCGGCCCTGGCCGCCCTGCAGCGGGCGCAGCAGCAAGGCCTGCCACTGGTCGAGGCGCTGGATGGGGCCGTGGCTGCCGCGGCGGCGGGCACCGAGGCCAGCATACAGATGCAGGCCCGCAAGGGGCGCGCCAGCTACCTGGGGGAACGCAGCATAGGCCATCAGGATGCGGGAGCTACCTCGACCCTGTTGCTGTTGACCGCCCTGCGCGACCGGGCGAGGCTCTGACATGATAGGCATAGTCCTTGTCTCTCACAGCGCCACCCTGGCCGCCGGCATCGGCGAGCTGGCCGCCCAGCTGGGCAGCCCGGCCCCCCTGCTGCTGGCGGCCGGTGTGGATGATCCCGAGCACCCCATAGGCACAGATGCCATCGCCGTGATGAGCGCCATAGAGCAGGCGGACGATGGCAGCGGTGTGCTGGTATTGATGGATCTCGGCTCAGCCCTGCTGAGCGCAGAGACCGCCCTCGAGCTACTGCCCCCCGAGCTGAGTGCTCGGGTGCGGCTCTGCCCGGCCCCTCTGGTGGAGGGGACCCTGGCCGCCGTGGTGGCGGCCGGCGCGGGTCTGGGGCTCGATGAGGTGGCCGCCGAGGCCATGGCGGGTCTGCAGGCCAAGGTCGCCATGCTGGGGCAGGGGCTGGCACCGGTGGTTGTTGTGCCTGAGCCCTCTTCTGCGGCGACCCTCTGCTGGCGCCACCGGGTGTGCAACCCCCATGGCCTGCACGTGCGCCCCGCCGCCAAGTTGGTGGCGGCCCTCAAGCCGTTCGACGCCGAGCTCACCCTCTACAAGGGGGAGAAGGGGATCAACCCTCGCAGCCTGACCCGACTCGCCATGCTGGATGTGCGCTGTGGGGACGAGATCGAGCTGAGGGCCAGCGGCCCCCAGGCGGAGCAGGCGATCCAGGCCTTCAGGCTAGTGGCCGAGGGGCGCTTCGGGGAGTAGGAGATAGCACGGAGTAGCACAAGAAAGAGGGGCCAAGGCCCCTCTTTTCTATTTCCCTCGGCGATTCATTGCTGCGCCAGGGGATCTATCTGCCACTGCTTCAGCTTGCGCCACAAGGTGGTGCGGCTGATCCCCAACTGCTGGGCCATCAGGCCGATCTGCCCCTGACAGGCCAGGGCGCAGCGCCGGATGGCCTGGCGTTCCAGCTCGGCCAGGCTGAGCAGGGGTTGCCCCACCGGCTCCTCGGCCAGCCGTCGATGACCGTGGCAAATGGCGGCCGGCAGCGCCTCCGGGGGGATGGGATCGTCGCCCCCCTGAAGCAGGGCGTGTTCGATGGCGCTGCGCAGCTCCCCCAGGTTGCCGGGCCAGGGATAGGCCAGCAGGCAGTCGAGGGCCGCCGGGCTGAAGCGACGATGGGGCGCTCGCCCCCGGGCACTCAGCTGCTGGCCGATGAGGGCAGGCAGGTCTGCCCCGCGCTCGCGCAGGCTGGGCACCCGGAGTTCGCAGGCCTGCAGGGCGTAGAGCAGCTGGCGTCCGAACCCTCCCTCCTGCACCCGTTGTTCCAGCGCTGCGCTACTGGTGGCGATGATCCTCACCCTGAGCGGTAGGATGCGGGCCGAGTCGAAGCGCTGGATGCGGCCCGTCTTGAGCAGTTGCAGCAGGGCCGCCTGCATGGGGGCGGGCAGATACTCTATCTGCTCCAGCACCAGGGTGCCGCCGTGGGCCAGTTCGAACTTGCCGGCCCGCTCCTGTCCCGCCTCGTCGGAGCCCATCAGCTCCAGCGCCATCCGCTCTGGTGGCAGGGCCTGGCAGTTGAACAGGATGAGCGGGCCATCGGCGCGCTCGCCGGCAAAGTGGATGGCCTCGGCGATCTGTCCCTTGCCCACCTCCTCCTCACCGCGCAGCAGCATGGGCCCCGCACTGCGGGCCGCCTGCCTGGCATGGCGCAGCAGCGTGCGCATGGGAGCGGATTCCCCCACCAGGGTGGAGAGTTCGGGCACCGACTGGCGCAGCTGATGGATGGCCCTCAAGCGATCGACGGGGTGGATCAGGGCGATGAAGCCGACCCCGTCCGGTCCCGGCAGGGGCTTGAGGCTGACCAGGGCGTTGATGAAGTCCCCGCTCTGCTCCCCGACCCGCTCCAGGGTCAGCTCCACGTGGCTGAGGCCGGTCTGCCCCTCGATGGCGAGCCGCAATCGTTGGGGCAGCAGCAGGTGTTGCGTCAGCGGCTGGCCGAGGCAGCGCTCGGGGTCGAGGCGCAGTCGCCGGGCCGCCAAGGTATTGAGGTAGCGCAGCCTGCCTTGGGGATCCCAGGCCAGTACGCCGTCATCCATGCCATCGAGCAGGGCATAGAGCTCGCTCAGGTGGTGCTGGGACTCCTGCATCAGGGTTTCCGCACGCAGCATGTTGGCCAGCTCGCGCCCGGCGCTGACGGTGAGGGCGAGATCGCTGGCGGTCGCTGACTCCACCTTGCACACCAGGGCGACGATGGCGACCTGGCGGCCAGTGCTGTTGTAGACAGGGCTGGCGCAACAGTGCCAAGGATGCAGGGTGCGGTTGAAGTGCTGGGGGCCGCTGACGGTGAGGGGCGTGCCCGTCAGGGCCGCCAGGTTGATGGCGTTGGTGCCGATGCGCCCCTCGCTGAAGAAGGCGCCAGGGCCGAAGCCGAGGGACTCCAGTTCCGCCAGGGTCTCATTGTGGCCGGTGCGGGCCAGCAGACAGCCGCTCTCGTCGGTCAGCAGCAGGGCACAGGGACGCCCCTCCATGTATTCGTAGAGATCCTCCAGCGCCATCTCCCCCGTGGTGAGCAGATCCCGCTTGCGCTGGCGCAGGCTGTGCAGGGTCTGGCCCCTGGCGCTGTGGGGCGGGTGCCAGAGCTCCCGGCTGGTCTGGTGGGCGCAGCGCAGCCAGGAGGCCTGCAGTTCGTCGGGCCAGGTGTGGGGCGGCTGGATGGATGGCTGGGTCACGGCGAATTCCGACATGGGGCGAATCCACCATTTAACCACGGCGGGTTGGCCGATTCAGTGACCCCCCTCAGAGGTTCGCTTCCTCATCCCCCTCGGCAAACTGCCGCTCCAGCCAGTGGCAGAAGGTACGGCACTGGTGGCCGCCATCGCTCTCCTGATGGACTAGCAGGCTCCAGCTCGGGCCGGGGACCCTGTGGCTGGAGAGGGGTTGCAGCAGCCCCTGCTGGCGGGCCGGGCGGGAGAGCCGCTCGCTCACCAGCGCCACCCCCAGGCCTGCCTGGGCGGCATCCAGCAGCAGGCCGGGATCGGAGAAGTTGAGCCCCTGGGTGAGCAGCTGCAGATCCTCGCCGCCCTTGAGGGTCCAGTGGTGCCAGTCCATCTCCCGCTCCCCGTGCAAGGTGGTGCGCTCCTGCGCCGGTTGTGCCAGCACCGCCGGGCTCGCCACCGGCAGCAGGCGATCCGCCAGCAGCGGCTGATGGCGGCACTCCGCCTGAGGAGCCAGGCCCCAGCGCAGCGCTATGTCTATGGTCTGCTCGGCCATGTTCGGGGTGTCGTCGCCGGTGAACAGCCAGAGATCGATACCGGGATGCTGGCGGTGGAAATCGGCCAGCCGGGGCAGAAGCCAGTGGCGGGCGATGGCGGTGCTGGTGTTGAGCACCAGCTGGTTCGGCTTGCGATACTGCTCGAGCCGCTGGATCCCCACCGCCAGTTGCAGCAGCACCTTCTGGGTGGTCTCCAGCAGATCCTGGCCCGCGTCGGTCAGGGCCACTGAGCGACCCTGCCGATAGAACAGGGGCTGGCCGATCAGCTCCTCCAGGGAGCGGATCTGCTGGCTGATGGCGGATTGGGTGAGGTGCAGCTCCTGGGCCGCCTGATGAAAACTGCCGAGCCTGGCCGCCGCCTCGAAGCCTCGCAGCACGTTGAGGGGAGGCCAGTGTTTGAACATCATTGATTAGCTCCGCTTATCACTTTTATCGAAAATCGATCGTTTGTTACCCATCTCTCGGGAGAATAGTCTATTCCCATCGTCAACAACCTTAATAGTACCTAATCAGAGAGGCTGAGATGCGCGAGCAGGGAATGATGGCAGCAGGCTGGTTTATGCCTGCCGAATGGTGCCGGCATGCGGCGACCTGGATGGTCTGGCCGCACAACAAGGCGCTGTGGGAAAACGGCTGGGGTGTGACCCTGGCCCAGGTGCAGCAGGACTTCGCCCGGGTGGTCAACGCCATCGCCCGCTTCGAACCGGTGAATCTGGTGGTGGATCCCAGCGCCGTCGCAGAGGCTCGCGCCCTCTGCGGCGAGGGGGTGCGCTTCATTCCCCTGCCGGTGGATGACAGCTGGTGCCGTGACTCTGGTCCCACCTTCATCTGCCATCCCGAGCTCGGCACCGCCGGCATCAGCTGGCGCTTCAACGCCTGGGGCGGCAAGTCGGCCCACGGTCTGGACGAGGGGTTGGCACGGCGCGTCCTCAACAGCCTGGAGCTGGATTGCATCGGCAGCTTCCTCGCCAACGAGGGGGGCGCCATCCACGTGGACGGCGAGGGCACCCTGATCACCACGGAATCCGTGCTGCTCAACAGCAACCGTAACCCCGGCATGAACAAGCGGGAGATCGAAGGGATCTTCAGCCGCCTGCTCGGCATCGAGAAGACTATCTGGCTGCCGGGGGATCCAGACCACGTCACCGGCGACATGACGGACGGTCACGTGGACGGGGTCTGCGCCTTCAGCCGCCCCGGCCACCTGCTGGTGGACGCGACCCTGGATACGAACTCCACCTATGGCCGGGTCGTGCGGGAGAACCGCCGTGCCCTGGCCCTGGCTACCGATGCGAGAGGTCGCACCTTCGAGTGCCTCGAGCTGTTCGAGGCGAGCGAGGCGGTGGACGCCGAGGCCGAGGTGTTCTGCGCCTCCTACACCAACTTCTACATCGCCAACGGCGCCATCATCATGCCTGCCTACGGCGTGGCAGCGGACGAGGCTGCGGGGGAGGTGCTGAGGCTCGCCTTCCCGGACCGGCAGCTGGTGCCGGTGCGGATCAACCAGCTGGCCCACGGCGGCGGTGGCATTCACTGCATCACTCAGCAGCAGCCGGCCTGGCCGTTGCAAGGTTAAGGATAGGGACGCGCCTCGCCGGGTGAACCTGGCGAGGCGCCATGACGGGATCAGGGAGGAGAGATTCATGAACAAGGTCGTCGCAACCATGCAGTTCGCCTGTCGGCGGGAACGGGTGTCGGGGAGGGTATACGGATGAGCAAGATAGTCGTCGCCACCACGCAATTCGCCTGCAGCTGGGAGCTGGAGCGCAATCTGGACATGGCGGAGAGCCTGGTACGGGAAGCCGCCGCCAAGGGGGCCAACCTGGTGCTGTTGCAGGAGCTGTTCGCCACTCCCTACTTCTGCATCGAGCAGTATCACGGCCATCTTGCGCTGGCGGAACCGTTCGAACAGAGCCGGGTGCTGCGCCGCTTCTCGGCCCTGGCACGGGAGCTGGGGGTGGTGTTGCCCATCAGCTGGTTCGAGCGCGCCGGCAACGCCTACTTCAACTCCCTGGCGGTGGCGGATGAGGATGGCCGGCTGCTCGGGGTCTATCGCAAGACCCATATCCCGAACGCCATCGGTTATCAGGAGAAGGAGTACTTCAGCCCGGGGGACACGGGGTTCAGAGTCTGGGACACGGCCGCTGGCCGCATCGGGGTCGGCATCTGCTGGGATCAGTGGTTCCCGGAGGCGGCCCGCGCCATGGCGCTGCAGGGGGCCGAGCTGCTGCTCTATCCCACCGCCATCGGCTCCGAGCCGGGTGCCGAGGCGCTCGATTCGCGGGATCACTGGCAGCTGACCCAGCGCGGTCACGCCGCCGCCAACATCATGCCGGTGATCGCCGCCAACCGCATCGGACGCGAGGTGGCGACCCGGGATCCCGAGCTTCAGATGCGCTTCTATGGCTCCTCCTTCATCACGGATCACAAGGGGGCCCTGCTGGCCGAGGCGGACAGGGACAGCCAGGGGGTGCTGGTGCAGGAGCTGGATCTGGCCGCCATGGCGGAGGAGCGGCTGACCTGGGGTATCTATCGGGATCGCCGCCCCGAGATGTATGGCGCCTTGCTGAGCCTGGACGGACGCAGCCATCGGGGAGGGCGTCCATCATGAGCGTCTTGACCAAGATAGCCATGGGGCTGGCCCTGCTGCTGAGCGTCGGGGTTCAGGCCGAGGAGGCGCAAGAGGAGAAGGTGCTGCGCCTCTACAACTGGTCCGATTATTTCGCCCCCGATACCCTGAGCGAATTCACCAGGGAGACAGGGATCCGGGTCATCTACGACGTGATGGACAGCAGCGAGACCCTGGAGGCCAAGCTGATGGCGGGTCGCAGCGGTTATGACCTCATCTTCCCAGGCGATACGGTGGCGGAGCGGCTGATGCGGGCGGGCAGTCTGCAGCCGCTCGACAAGGACAAGTTGCAGCACCTCGGCGATCTGGATCCCGAGCTGGTGCGCTTGCAGCTGGCCTACCCCCATGCGAAGGAGGCCGTGGTGCCCTACACCTGGGGCACCATAGGGCTCACCTACAATGCGGATGCGATCAAGCAGAGGATGCCGGATGCCCCGGTGAACAGCCTGGACATGTTGTTCAAGCCCGAGCTGGCGGCAAAATTTGCGGATTGCGGCATCTCGGTCTTGGACTCCCCGGACGAGGTGCTGGCGGTGGTGCTGCACTACCTCGGGCGGGATCCCCGCAGCGGCAAGGCGGCGGATCTGGAGGCGGCCCTGGCCCTGCTCAAGGGGATCAAGCCCTATATCCGCAAGTTCCAGTCCCAGCCGGTGACCCAGCTGGTGAACGGGGATCTCTGCCTCTCTCTGGGTTACAGCGGCGACATGACCCAGGCCAGGCGCGCGGCCGCCGAGTCAGGCAAGGGGGCCGACTTCGAATACAGATTGCCGAAGGAAGGGAGCACCATTTGGATGGACACCATGGCGATCCCGGCGGATGCCCCCCATCCTGAATATGCCTACGCCTTTATCAACTTCGTGATGCGCCCCGCCAACATGGCGGCCATCACCAACAGCACCGGCTATCCGACCGCCAGTGCCAAGGCCAAGCCCATGGTGGATACCACCATGACGGCCAACCCGGATATCTACCTGGACGAGGCCAGCTACCAGCGGCTCATTCCGGGCCAGGATATCGCTCAATCCCAGATGCGTGCCCGCATGCGAGCCTGGACTCGCTTCAAGAGCAGCCTCTGAACCCTAGGAGTAGAAAGATGTTTTCCCGACGCCACGTATTGAAACAGCTGGTCGCCCTCGGCGCCATCGCCGGGTTTGGCAGCCTGCCCGGCGCCAGCTCGGCCTTCGCCGCCGGCGAGACCAGTGCCGCCGGCCGCTACCACATGCCGGAGGAGTCCACCCCCCAGGCCCAGGTCTGGGTGGCCTTCGGTGCCACCAGCGAGATCTGGGGTCGCAACTACAAGGACGTGCAGGCCACCATAGGCCGCTTGGTGAAAGCCATGGCCCCCTACACCCGGGTCAACGTGCTCTGTCATGAGGAAGAAGAGGATCTGGCGCGCCAGCTGTGCGGCGAGCGCAACACCCACTTCATCCACGCCGTGATGGACGATATCTGGCTGCGGGATACCGGCGGCGTCTTCGTGCAGGACGAGCAGGGGGAACTCGGGCTGGTGGACTTCAACTTCAACGGTTGGGGAGACAAGCAGGAGCACAGCTATGACACCAGGATAGCCTCCCTGGTGAGCCGTCAGGCGGACGCTTATTACCTGCAGAGCGATCTCATCGGCGAGGGGGGCGGCATCGAGGTGGACGGCAACGGCACCGCCATCATGACCGAGAGCAGCTGGATCAACAGCAACCGCAACCCCGGCCTCACCAAGTCCCAGGTGGAGGCGGAGCTCAAGGCCAACCTGGGGCTGCGCAAGATCATCTGGCTGCCGGGGATCAAGGGCAAGGACATCACGGACGCTCACGTGGACTTCTACGCCCGCTTCGTGCGCCCCGGGGTGGTGGTGATCAACATGGACAATGATCCCGACTCCTACGACTACAAGGTGACCCGCCAGCACCTGGCCATCTTGCAGCAGGCGACGGACGCCGATGGCAACAAACTGGAGCTGCATCAGCTGCCGCCCCCGCTCGGTGGACGAGACAATAAATTCAGCCGCAGCCCGGACTTTGCCGCCGGTTACATCAACTACCTGCCCATCAACGGCGCCGTCATCGCTCCCCAGTTCGGGGATGCCAAGGCCGACCGTCATTGCCGGGATCTGCTGGCTCGCCTCTATCCGGATCGGGAGATAGTGCAGATCGACATAGATCCTGTGGCGGCCGGTGGTGGTGGCATCCACTGCATCACCCTGCATCAGCCTGCCTGATAGTTCGCCAAGATAGGTAATGCCAGCGTGAAATACTGCATGGGGCGCCTCGGCGCCCCATGTCATTGCTGTCGTCAGCTGGATAACCTGGGTCAGATCCCCGTCATGCCGATCTCGTCGAGCTGGACGTGGGCGGGTTGGCGCAGGGTGTAGAGCACGGCCTCGGCCAGATCTTCCACCTGCAACCAGCCGGGCTTGCGCTCACTGGCGCAGGCCGGGGGCGGCACCTGTACCAGGCCGGGGCAGAGGGTATGCACTCGTATGCCCTGATGCTGCACCTCTTCCCGCAGCGCCTTGGCAAATCCCAGCACGGCAAACTTGGCGGCACAGTAGACGTTGGCCCTGGCGTAGCCGTGCTTGGCGGCCTGGGAGGCGATGTTGATGATGGTGCCGTGGCGGCGGGCCAGCATGTCCGGCAGGCAGGCCTGGGTCAGCAGGAAGGTCCCCTTGGCGCAGGTGTTCATCACCCTGTCCCACTCCGATTCCGGTAGATCCTGCACCAGATAATCGCTGCCAACCCCGCTGTTGTTGATCAGCAGATCGATGGGGCCGAGCAGGGCGCTGGCCTGGGCGTGCTGGGCACGCACCTGGGGGCCGTCGCACACATCCAGCACCAGGGGCAGCACCCTCACCCCGTATTGGGCGCTAAGGCGAGCCGCCTCTCGCTCCAGCAATGACTGGCGACGGGACGCCAGGATCAGCTCTACCCCCTCACGGGCCAGTGACTCGGCGATGGCCAGTCCGATCCCGCTGGCGCCACCGGTGATCAGGGCGCGTGTTGCTCTCAGTTCGTTCATCTTTTGCTCCTCCGAAATGGTGGAGGCATTGTGGCTAGGGGCGATGCGGGACGGTAGGGGGGAGGCGGCGTTAGCTCGAACCCTGGTTCGGATTTGGCGCAAGGGATTCGAACTTTGGTTCTAGGCTGGCGTCGAGTCTTTCAAAGGGCCAGCGCCTGTCCCTTGATCTTGAAAACAAAACGCCGCCCGAGGGCGGCGTTTTGGATCATGGCAACGCCTTCTCCTGGGGTGGTGCTGTGACGGCGGTCGCGGGATGTTCATCCTCCTTGATCCAGGCATCCAGCAGGGTGTAACCGACCGCCAGCACCACGGGCCCGATGAAGAGGCCGATGATCCCCATGGCCAGCAGGCCGCCGATGACCCCGACCAGGATCAGGATCAGCGGCAAATCGGCGCCGCGTTTGATGAGGAAGGGGCGCAGGAAGTTGTCCATGGTGCCCGCCAGCACGGACCAGACCAGCAGGAAGGTGCCCCAGGTGGTGTCGCCGCTCCAGTAGAGGTAGCCGACGCTGGCCAGCAGCACGGGGAAGGGACCGATCTGGGCCACGATCAGCAGGAACATCAGCACCACCAACACCATGGTGTAGGGGATGCCGGCGATCAGCAGGCCGAGCCCGGCCACCGAGGACTGCACCAGGGCGGTGACCACCACTCCCATGGCGACGGCACGAATGGCCTGGGAGGCCAGCACTGTGGCGTTGTCACCACGCTGTCCCGCCAACCGGTGGGCGAAGCGGCGAATGCCGTCGGCCGCCTTCTCACCGGAGTGGTAGAGCAGGCCGCAGATGGCCACGGTCAGCATGAAGTGGACGAACAGCAGGCCGAGATTGCCCGCCTGGGCCGCCAGCCAGCGGGCGGTCTGGCCGAAGTAGGGGGCCAGCTTGGCGAACAGCACCTGACCGCCGCTCGCCAGGATCTGCTGCCAGAACTCATACAGCTTGTCGCCGACCACGGGGACCTGTTGCAGCCAGAGCAGTTCCGGGGGCGGCGAGTGGCTCAGCTGGGTGCCGAGCTCGATCAGCATGGGGGCCTTCTCCGCCACGTTGGCCAGGGTCATGAACAGGGGAATGACAAACATCAGCAGCAAGATGCTGCTCATCAGCAGGGCGGCCAGGGCGCGCTTGCCCCACAGCAGGCGCTGGGCCATCTGCATCAGCGGCCAGGTGGCAATGGTGATCATGGTGGCCCACACCAGGGCGGGCAGGAAGGGGCGCAGCACCATGAAGCACGAGATGATGAGCAGGCTGAGGAACAGCACCCCCAGGGTGATCTTGGCCAAATCCACTTTTTTCATAGCTATCGCATTCCCTTTAATGAGGGGTTGGGCCCCGGTGCGTGGAGCCGGGGTTGATAAAACGCAGTGACCACCAGAGGCCGGCACTCAGCCAGAGCCCCAGGCCGCCGAGGAGCACGCCCTGCCCTATCAGGATCAGCAGGGAGCTGCTGGTGAGCAGGGGCAGGGTGAGCAACAGGCCGCCCATGCCCAGGCTGACCGACAGGGCCAGCAGGGCCGAGCCTAGGGCGGGCACAGGGTGTCGTTCGAGTGGGAACAGAGTACCCGATACCAGGCCAAGGGTGAACATGGCCAGCGCCCCCAGGGCGCTGGATTGGGTGAGCCAGGCCCCCAGCAGGCTGACGAGGATCAGGGCCGCCCAGGAGCCGCGGTTGTCCGCCAGGGCGAAGAGAGGTTTGCGCAGGGCCAGCAGCAGGGTGCCGAGCCCCAGGCCCGCCACCACGTCCGAGATGAAGTGCACCCCGAGCCAGACCCGGGCCAGTCCCGCCAGACACGCCAGCAGCAGGGCGAGCGTGATCCCTTGCCAGGCCCGGATCCCGGGCAGCGAGCAGAGCAGCAGGCCCCAGCACAGCAAGGCGGAGGCGGTGTGACCGCTCGGCATGCCAAAGCCCTGGGCGCTCTGCCCCGCGAGCGCGGGGTCCAGATGGAAGGGCCGGGGCCAGCCCAATCCCTCCTTGGCGAGCTGCACCAGCAGGGTGAGCAGCGCCATGGTAAACAGCATACGGTACAGCCTGGGCCAGCCGAGCAGGGGCAGGAGCAGCAGGGCCACCCCGAGCTGGACGGGGGCCGTGCCGAGCAGGTTGCCGGCCAGGGGCCAGAGGGCGTTCGGCCCAATCCAGCCTTGCAGGCGCTGGATCAGGGGCAGCTCGGCCCGGTGCAATGGGCTGGCGTCCTCGCTGAAATTGGCCTGCCACTGGACCGGACTCTCGGCCACCTCGCCGAGCCTGGGGATTAGCCAGTCGAGCTGCGCCGGGAAGCGGCGCTCCCCATCTGGCAGCAAGGCCGGTTCGATCAGCCTGGCATTGAGGATCTCGCCGCCGAGGTTCGGTGCCTGCAGTATGGAGACAAAGCCCGAGCCTCGCTGGGCCTGGATGGGAGTGAGGGTCTGGCAGGCGAACAGTTGGGCCCGCTGCCAACGCCCCAGCTCGGCGGTGATGCGACCCTGCAGCCCCGTCTCCTCATGGAGTTCCCGCAGGGCCGCCTGCTCGGCGTTCTCCCCCGCGTCTATGTAGCCGCCGCTCAGGCTGTAGCGGCCGGAGATCCTGTCTTGCACCAGCAGCAGTTGTTGCTGGTGGCGGATCACGCAGGCGGCCGCGCCGGGGGCCGTTTGATCGGCCTGGACGGTGAGCAGGGGTGACAGCAACAGAAACAGGAAAAAGAGGGCGCGGATCATGGTGGGTCCGTGAAGGCTGATGAATGGGGCAAGGGTCACAGAAATCAGCGACTTGGGCAATGGTTTACCGACACATCCCTGTCGCAACTGACGCAGCCTCGGCCCAATCTGGGCCACAAGGATTGCCGTTGGCGGAGGCAGTCCCTAGTATTGGCGGCTATTGTTCCTTTCACGCAACTCATCTTGGGGCTTTCCATGAGACAGTTTGGCTTTTTCCTCGGGGTCGCCATCGGCGTCATCTTGATACTGTTCGGCAGCATCGTCATCTTCCAGGCCTTGCCCGCCGCGTTGGACGTGCTGGAGATGCCGAGCCGCATCCCCTTCGTGCGCGAGGTGTACACCTGGCTGATGACCAGTGCCAACGGCCTCACCAACCAGCTGGAACAGAACTTCCTGGAGGCCTTCCAGACAGTCCTCAAGCTGATACTGCTCATCACATTCATGTGGGTCTGCGTCAAGCTGGTGAACATGGGGGTCTTGATCATCCGGGCCGGGGTCGACCTTATCCGCACCGCCATCGAGCACAGCGAAGACAAGGTGGCCAAGCCCTCCGAGCAGGATCGCCACTTCTAAGGTTTCACTGCCTCATCGCAGATAGACAACAGGCCACCCCAGGGTGGCCTGTTTGCATGGTGGGATATGCCACCGAGTATCAGTTGAGCAGTTTTTCCAGCTCGGCCTCGGCATCCGCCCTGGCCTGGTCTCCTTGTCCGACTGCCTGGGCCTCCAGCTTGGTCGCTTCTGCCTTCACGGTCGTGGTCGCACCGCTCACCGCCTGCTTGGCGGTGTCGGCGACGGCCTTGGTTGCCTGCTGCTGGGTGCTGACGGTGGCGCTGCTCGCGGCCTGCTTGGCGGTGTCGGTGACGGCCTTGGCCGCCTGTTGCTGAGTGCTGACGGCGGCGCTGCTCGCAGCCTGCTTGGTAGTATCGGTGACGGCCTTGGCCGCCTGTTGCTGGGTGCTGACGGCGGCGCTGCTCGCAGCCTGTTTGGCTGTATCGGTGACGGCCTTGGCCGCCTGTTGCTGGGTGCTGACGGCGGCGCTGCTCACAGCCTGTTTGGCCGAATTGGTCACGGCCTGGGTGGCTTGCTGCTGCAGTGTGGTCGCAGCCCCGCTGACCGCCTGTTTGGTGGTGTCAGTGACGGCCTTGGTCGCCTGTTGTTGGGTGCTGACGGCGGCGTCGTTCACCGCCCGCTTGGCGGAGTCCGTCACCGCCTGGTTGGCCTGCTGCAGGGTGCCGGTGACGCCCTTGTTCACCTGCTGCGTCGCTGCCTCGGTGGCGCTGCCGACCGCTTGCTTGGCGGAGCCCGTGATGGCCTGGGTCGCGCTCTGCTGCATGGCGCCCACCATGTTGCCGAGCAGGGAGCCGCCGGATCCCGTCATGGCCTTGCCGACCCCGCCGAGGGCGGTGGCGGTCGGGCTGCCTGCTTGCCAGTTTTGCATTGCGCTCGGCCAGCTCGGGGTGGCCGCGGTCAGGTTCTCACCGAACACCTGGGTCGCTCCGTCTCCTTTTTGCAGCATGACGGAGAGCTGGTTGGTGTCGGCGTTCCACACCATGCCCGCCTGCTTGGCGATGTCCGGCACGGGGGCATAGCGGGAGACCACGTAGAACAGCGGCCCCTCCTGTTGCAGCTCGTTGGCGGTCTTGAGCAACTGCATGGTGGTGTCGTAGTTGGGGCCCAGCATGGCGGTCATGCGGTCCTTGATGAGGGGCTGCTCGAACAGATTCGCCTCGTTCGGGTCGAAACCGACCAGGGGTTTGAGCAGGGCCCACATCAGCTGGCTGGTGGGGCTCATCAGCAGGAGGGGGGCAACGCAGGCTGACAACATCAGGCTCAGGCAGGCAGCCTTGAGCAACGGCATGATACGCATCGACAACATATCCAAGTAATTATTTGATTAATAAGGTAATATATTGTCCTATCCCGACAACATCACCTGAACTGGCTCGCCTGCTTGATGGGTGTAGCCGGCGGGCGCTGGCAGGCTATCATATTGCCCCCGGAATGCCAGATGAGCCGTCACTTTTTGGTCAAGTGGGCGACGGCTATGGTCGCCTCTATGGATCGGGCTCTTTCATCACAGGTTCCTTGCCATGATTAAATTCGTTTTCTCTCTGCTTGCCCTGGTGGGGGCCACTAGCGCCCTGGGGGATCCGGTCAAGGTGCAGACACCTTCTCGCCACTCGGTGGGCACGGATCTGGTGCTGCCGCTCGGATCACTGCCGGAGCGGGTCTGCTGGTATCAGGATCAGAAGTTCTCCCTGGGGGCCCGCATCCAGCAGGGGGATATCTGGCTGGAGTGCGGCCCGCAGAATCCGCAGGAGAGCAATGGCCCTCTGGCCTGGCGTGAGCCTCAGTTGTATCAGCCTGCCGCCGAAGGTAACCCTAACCGGGAGACGATCACCGTGGGTCAGTGAGCCTTTTCTTGATCCAGCTACAGACATGGACGTGATCTCTATCGCATAATGCGGCACTTTCTTCTCTCGGCTGGGATCTAAGCAAATGGCTCGTCGCTCTTCCAATATGCAACGTCGTCGCAGTAGCTGGTGGTACAAACGCCTGTTGGTACGGGAACGGGCAGAGCGCGAAGCGCGTTCCGTTCGAGATTGATGATTAAATAAAAACGGGGCCTGTGGGCCCCGTTTTTATTTGTTGTTCATGGAGAGCTCGTCGCTCTTCCACTCCTTGTTAATATCCAACGTCGTCGCAATGGCTGGTGGTACAAGCGCCTGTTGGTACGGGAACGGGCAGAGCGCGAAGCGCGTTCCGTTCGGGATTGATGATTAAATAAAAACGGGGCCTGTGGGCCCCGTTTTTATTGTTGCTCATGGAGGCTCGTAGCTCTTCCACTCCTTGTTAATATCCAACGTCATCGCAATGGCTGGTGGTACAACCCCCTGTCGGGGCGGAGCGGGCAGAGCACGAGGGCGCCGGGTTCGGGAGCCATGATTAATTGAAAGCGAGGCCTCAGGGCCCCGTATTTACATGTTTCCAGGAACATGAAAGGAGGCCGATTGGCCTCCTTTTTTATTTTCTATCAGTGGCTTAGCGCTGCAGGGCGGCGAGAGCCAGTTCGACCCGCTTGGCGTATTCCGGATCCGCCTGCTCGAAGTGTCTGAGCTGGGCCTGGACGATGGCGTCGTCCTCCACGCTGACCAGCGAACGCGCCAGGTTGGCGGCGAGGCGCGCACGCTGACCCTCATCCATGATGCGGAACAGGTTGCCCGGCTGGCTGTAGTAGTCGTCATCGTAGTCGCGGAAGTCGTAGTGCAGGGCCGCCCCTTCCAGGCTCAGGGCCGGCTCCTGCTGGCCACTCGGGGTCTGGGTGCCGAAGCGGTTCGGCTGGTAGTTCGGGCTGGCGCCGCCGTTGCCGTCCGCTCGCATGGCGCCGTCGCGGTGGGCACCGCTGAACGGGCAGCGGGGGGCGTTGACCGGCAGCAGACCGTGGTTGACCCCGAGGCGGTAGCGCTGGGTGTCACCGTAGGAGAAGAGCCGTCCCTGCAGCATGCGATCCGGCGAGAAGCCGATGCCGGGCACCACGTTGGCCGGGGTGAAGGCGGCCTGCTCCACATGGGCGAAGTAGTTGTCCGGGTTCTTGTTGAGTTCCAGCACCCCGACCGGGATGAGGGGGTAGTCCTTGTGGGGCCACACCTTGGTGAGATCGAAGGGGTGGATCTCATAGGTATGGGCCTCGGCCTCCGGCATCACCTGCACATAGACCTTCCAGCGCGGGAAGTCCCCCCGCTCGATGGCGTTGAACAGGTCCGCCTGGCTGCTCTCCCGATCCTGACCGACCACGGCGGCGGCCTCTTCGTCGGTGTAGAAGCTGTGGCCCTGCTCGGTCTTGAAGTGGAACTTGACCCAGAAGCGCTCATTCGCGTCGTTGATGAAGCTGAAGGTGTGGCTGCCGTAGCCGTTCATCTCCCGCAGGCTCCTGGGGATGCCGCGGTCGCTGAACAGGGTGGTGATCTGATGCAGGGACTCCGGGTGGCGGGACCAGAAGTCCCAGGCGGCGGTGGCGCTGCGCAGGTTGGTGCGGGGATCCCGCTTCTGGGTGTGGATGAAGTCCGGGAACTTGAGCGGATCGCGGATGAAGAAGACCGGGGTGTTGTTGCCCACCAGATCCCAGTTGCCCTGCTCGGTGTAGAACTTCAGGGCGAAGCCGCGCACGTCGCGCTCTGCATCGGCGGCCCCCTTCTCACCGGCGACGGTGGAGAAGCGCAGGAATACGGGAGTCTGCTTGCCGACGGCGTTGAACAAGTCCGCCCTGCTGAACCGGCTGATGTCGTGGGTCACGGTGAAGGTGCCGTAGGCGCCCGAGCCCTTGGCGTGCACCACCCGCTCCGGGATGCGCTCGCGGTCGAAGTGGGCGAGTTTCTCCATCAACCAGATGTCTTGCATCAGTACCGGGCCACGGGGGCCGGCGGTCAGGCTGTTGTTGTTGTCGACGACGGGGGCGCCATTGGCGCTGTGCAGGGTCTTGTCGGTCATGGGGCATCTCCTTGTGATGATGGAGGCACGATACGGCAGGGGGCGCGAGCGGGGCCAATCGGTCATGCCTAAGTGTTTGATAGATGGCCCTAATGGAGTTGGCGACGGATGCAAAGGGCGCTATTTTGGACAAACAGTCATTCAGCAGGGAGGAGAGAAAATGGTTGAAATCAGGATCCGTCAGGTGGAGGTCGGCGATGCCCAGGGGCTGCGGGATCTCTATGCCATGCCAAGGGCTCAGGCGGGCACCCTGCAGATGCCCTATCCGACCCTGGCCATGTGGCAGCAACGGCTGGCGGAGCGCAGCGGCTACGGCCTGGTGGCCATGGTGGATGAGCTGCTGGTGGGGGATCTCAGGCTCTGGCTGGAGGCCAACCCGCGGCGCCGCCATGTGGCGTCCTTTGGCATGGGGGTGCGGGACGACTGGGCCGGCCGCGGCGTGGGCTCGGCCCTGCTGGGGGCGGCGGTGGATCTCGCGGACAACTGGCTCAACCTGCAGCGCCTCGAGCTGACCGTCTACAGCGACAACGCGGCCGCCATCGCGCTCTATCGCAAGCACGGCTTCGTGGAGGAGGGGCGCTCCCCCGCCTATGCGTTTCGCGAGGGGCGCTTCGTCGATGCCCTGCATATGGGGCGAGTGCGCCTGCCGTGAGCGCTATGAGAGTGAGACTGTCATGATCGACTACCGTGCCCGCCTGCGGCCCGCCATCCGTGCCCTGGAGCAGGATCCCGAGCTGAGCCTGAACGAGGTGGCGGCGCTGGCCTGCCTCTCCTGCTACCACTTCCACCGGGTCTTTACCGCCGTGACCGGCGAGTCCCCGGGCGAGATGCAGCGCAGGCTGCGGCTGGAGCGGGCTTGCGCCGCCCTGCGCTACGGCAAGGCACCGGTCACCAGCGTGGCGCTGGCGGCGGGCTTTGCCAGCTCCCAGGCCTTCGCCAAGGCGTTTCGCAAGCAGTTCGCCATGACCCCGGGGGAGGTGCGTCGCCATCCGGAGCGGCTGCCAAACAGCAAGATTGGACACCAGGAGCGCAAGGATGGACACGCTTTCTCTTTGAGTGACGGGCATGCTGAGGGGGTGTCAAACGAGAGGAGTTTCAGGATGAAAACCGAACAGATGAGTGCCCGTACCCTGGCCTCTATTCGCGTCACCGGTCCCTACGGGGAGGGCTATGATCCCGTCTGCCAGCGGCTCTATCAGTGGGCGGCGCCGCGCGGGCTGGCGGAGGGGGAGTGGATCTTCATCTACCACGACAACCCTGAGGTGACGGCGCCGGCCCTGTGTCGCACCGATATAGGGGTGACTGTGCCGGCGGGAACGGCGGTCTCGGGGGAGGTGGAATCCCAGCTGATCCCCGCCGGCCGCTATGCCCAGTCCCGCTATGTGATCACGGACAGAAGCCAGTACGGACCCCTGTGGCAGGAGCACGTCGGCGAGATAGTGGCGGCCGGGCTGGCCTTCGGCGACGGCCCCTGCTTCGAGCTCTACCACAGCGTGAGCAGCGATCCCCTGAGGGACGACGTGAGCTTCTGCTCCAGCGTGCAGGGCTGAGTGGCGAGGCGCAGCCTTCACTGACTCCGCGTTCGCCAAGACGAAAGAGGAGCCATAGTGGCTCCTCTTTGCATTCATTGGCTGGGCACCTTGTCCCGACGGGACTTCCACCACCAGCGCAGGCGGATCTGGGAGATGAGCATCCCTGCCAGCATCAGGCAGCAGCCGACCACGGCCCGCTCGTCCAGGGATTCGCCCAGCAGCAGCACGCCGCCGACGGCGGCAAACACCGTCTCCAGGCTGAGGATGATGGCGGCATGGGCCGGGTGAGCGCCGCGCTGACCCACCACCTGCAGGGTGTAGCCGATGCCGACCGACACCAGACCTGCGTAGAGCAGGGCCTGCCAGCCCGCGAGGGCGCCGCCGAGCGTAGGCGTCTCGATGATGAAGGCGGTGGTGAGGCTCAGCAGGCCGCACACCAGGAATTGCACCCCGGCGAGGCGGATCGGCGCGACCCGGTTGGAGTAGTGATCCAGCACCAGCAGGTGGATGGCCCAGAACAGGGCGCCGACCACCTGCAGCAGGTCCCCGTAGCCCATGGTGAAGTCGTCGGTCACGCTGAGGTAGTAGAGCCCGGCCATGGCGATGAGGCCGCCGACCCAGGTGTTGGTCCCCGTCTTGTGGCGCAGCAAGAGGCCGATGACGGGCACCAAAATGATGTAGAGGCCCGTGATGAAACCCGCCTTGGCGGCCGTGGTGTAGAGCAGCCCCACCTGCTGCAGGGAGGCGGCGCTGAACAGCACTGTGCCGGCGAGCAGACCGCCAATCAGCAGCAGGCGGCGATCGCCTGACGATGATCCGGATGGCGCGCTGGGCTGCCGTGATTTCAGCCACCACAGCAGGGGCAGCAGGGAGAGGGCGCCGAGCAGGAAGCGCAGGCCGTTGAAGGTGAAGGGCCCCATGTGATCCATCCCCAGGCGCTGGGCCACGAAGCCCAGCCCCCAAATGGCGGCGGCCATCAATAACATCATGTTCGAACGCATACAGATCCATCCCTGAGGCAGTGACAACGGGAGCCAGCCCTGGCCCCTGTCACCACGATACCCGTGTACGGGGGGGCTTGTCGCGGGGTTTGCGATCCCGGCAGGGGCGCCGTGGGCCAGTCGCTGGCCCGCCTGCCCGCCATGGGGACAGGCGGGGCAGCCACGGAGTGACGTGCAGGATGCCGTCATCGCTGGCTGGGTCGGGATGCCTGCGGATCAGTCGTTGGCGAGCTTGGCCAGCACGGGGATCAGGGCCAGCAACAGCAGGTTGGCCCTGAGGATCCAGATCACCCAGAACTGCTGCTGGGTGGAGACGATGGGGGCCCGCCCCTGGCGCAGGGAGCGGCGCCAGCGGTGGAACAGCCGGCTGGGGTAGCCGAAGCTGATGGCCATGACGAAGAAGAGCAGCAGCTTGGTGCGATAGCCGGGGTTGGCGAGCAGGGCGGAGGGGGTCATGGGATGGGCGAGTACCTGCAGCACGCCGGTGATGAAGATGAGCAGCAGCGCCAGGGCCGCCAGGTTGTCGGCGAGCAGCAACTTGCGCACCTGCTCGATGGACATGCCGCGCCGAAACAGGAAATAGACGGAGGTGACGGCCCCGGTGAGGGTGATCACGGCGCAATAATGGAGCGCCATCAGCAGATCCGGGTTCAACATCTGAGCCTGTTCCTTCCCATTGAGCTCATCGCAAGCTTCCTCTTGGTGCCATCTGGCAGGGCTGATATTCTGACATCAGATCGCATCGGACGGTAGCGGGGGCCCGGATTGGCCAAGGGTGACAAGCGGATTGTAACCACGGAGAATTGGTCTCTGGTTGCCAGGATGCGACTGGGGCTTGTCCTGCTTTTCCTGCCGGTGCTGATGCTGGGCAGTATCTACTATCTGCACATGGAACGCAGCCTGCAAAATGATTTGCGCCAGCGCCTGCTCGCCACCAATCAACAACTCCAGCACGGCTTCATCGAACCCTATCTCAACGAGCTTGAACGGGAATTCGGCCTGATCTACGAAGGTGTCAGGGTCAAGGACTTCAGCGGTCCCGACGTGCTGCACGGCGAGCGCTACCTGCAGGAGTGGGCCCTCTACAAGCAGATGATGGCGGACCTCATCTATGTCTACGTGGGTACCGCCAGCCGCAAGATCCTGATCTACCCAGACTGGCAGGCGGACGCCAATTTTGACCCCAGGGTACGCCCCTGGTATCAGCTGGCCAGCCAGCAGGTGGGCAAGACGGTCTGGACCGAGCCCTACTACGACTACAGCAACGGCAACCTGGTGATCGCCCTAGCCCGCGCCCTGACCGACCAAAGCGGCGAGGTGAAGGGGGTGGTGGCCATCGATGTGGTGCTCGCCCCCTTCTCCGCCCAGCTCAACAAGCAGCCGGATGCCGGCTATCAGATGATCATCAACCAGTCCGGCAAGGTGCTGGCCTACCCGGATGCTAGCCAGCTGATGAAGGCCATGCTCCACCCCAGTTGGCTCTCCCGCTTCCAGCAGAACGAAGGCATCTTCCTGGACGAGGAGTCCCAGCAGTTCGTGGCCTATCGTCGCCTGCCCCACTGGAACTGGGTGCTGATCAGCGTGCAGCCGGCGGCCAGCTTCCAGGCCGTGGTGACCCGGGCCTCTCTCAACGTGCTGGGGGTGGTGGTGCTGGCCAGCGTGCTCTATGCGCTGCTGGCGCTGTTCTGGTCCCGCAACTTCAGGCGCATGCTGAACGAGATCTCCGCCATGATCCGGGCCAGCCGGCTGCGGCCGGACGGGGTGCCTCAGGGGGGAATGCGCGAGCTCAGGCGGGTCTATGCCGAGCTGGCTGAGGTGAGCAAGGATTATCACGAGGTACGCCTGCAGGCCAACATGGACAAGCTCACCGGTCTCTACAACCGGCGCTTCTTCGACGAGCGGCTGCACCACCTGCTGGCGGAGCAGCAGCCCTTCTGCCTGGCCATGCTGGATCTGGACAACTTCAAGGGGGTCAACGATACCTATGGCCACCAGACCGGGGACGTGGTGCTCAGGCGGGTGGGCAAGCTGGGGGCCCAGCTGCTGGGGGACCATGGCTGGGTCTGCCGTTACGGCGGCGAGGAGCTGACCGTGTTGTTGATAAACCCGGATACCGGCTTCTGCCAGATGCTGCTCGAACAGTTTCGCATCGGCGTGGCCTCCCTCGAGTGGCGGGAGCCCGGGCTCAAGATCACCTTCAGCGGCGGGCTGGTGGCGAGCACACCGGGTCTGGATGCCAAGGCGCTGATGACCATAGTCGACATGGAGGTCTATCGGGCCAAGCGGGATGGCAAGAATCGCCTCTACCTCGGCAAGCCCATGGAGACCGCCTCCCTGGCGCTGCCCTGACGGGGAGGCCACAGCAAAAGAGCCCGGACGGGCTCTTTTCGATCAGACCGCCAGTTGCCAGTGCAGCAAGGGCCAGTGCAGCTCCTCGGCGACCTGGCGCAGGCCGGGGGCCGGGTTGACCGCGTGGGGATGGGCCACCGCCCGCAGCAGCGGCAGATCGTTGTGGGAGTCGCTGTAGCCGTGGCTCTCCCGCCAGACATGAGCTTCCCCGCCAAACAGCTGGTTGACGCGGGCCACCTTGCCCTCCCGAAAACTCAGGGTGCCCCGGGTCTGGCCGGTGAGCCTGCCCTCCTCCTCATCCAACAGGATGGCGACGCAGTGATCCATCCCCAGCATGCGGGCCATGGGGGCCACCAGGTGCTCGCCGGAGGCGGAGATCAGCACCAGGACGTCACCCCGTTGCCGATGCCACTCGATGCGGGCCAGCCCCTCCGGATAGAGGCGCTGGCGCAGGGTCTGCTCGGCGAAGTGCTGGCACAGGGTATCGAGCCAGGCCCTGGGCTTGCCCGCCAGGGGTTGCAGGGTAAAGGCCATGTACTGGTGCATGTCCATCTTGCCCTGATGGTAGAGGGACATCATGGCCTGCTCCTCGGCCACCATGGTGGCCGGGGCCAGCTCCTCGGCCACCATGTACTCCAGCCAGAGGCTGGCGGAGTCCCCGGCGATCAGGGTCTCGTCCAAATCAAACAGTGCCAGTGCCATGTCCGCTCCTTGCAATGGGTGCCGCCACCTGAGTGCCGGATGAAAAAAGAATAGGATTCATGGCCTTATGCTACCTCACACAGCTGATCCCGGGCTACCGCCAGGGTGACTCCCGTGCCCACCGGCAGCAGTTCCCGGGCCGAGCGGTTGAGGGCATCCACCGTCAGCAGGCCCGCCGCGCACTCCACCTGGTAGCGGATGACGTTGCCGAGCAACTGTTGCTGGCGAATGATGCCGGGCAGGCTGGGATCCAGGCATGAGCTCCCGGCCGGCAGCAGGCTGATGGCCTCGGGGCGCAGGGCCAGCCGGGCGTGGTGGCTGGCTCCCAGCAGCGTGCTGGCCTGTTCGGGTGCCAGCAGGTTGTAGTGGCCGATGAAGCCCGCCACGAAGGCGCTGGCGGGCTGGGTATAGATCTGCTCCGGGCTGCCGCTCTGCACTATCCGCCCCCTGTCCATCAGGAAGACCCGATCCGACAGGGTCAGTGCCTCCTCCTGATCGTGGGTGACGAACAAGGTGGTCAGCTCGAGCCGCTGCTGGATGGCGCGGATCTGCTGGCGCAGGCTGCGGCGGATGCGGGCATCGAGCGCCGACAAGGGTTCGTCCAGCAAGAGGATCCTGGGGCGCACGACGAGGGCGCGGGCCAGGGCGACCCGCTGGCGCTGACCACCGGAGAGCTCGCTCGGGTAGCGCTTCGCGAGCTCCGCGAGCTCCACCAGTTCGAGGGCCTCCCGCACGCTGGCGGCCAGCTCACGCCCCGGCTGGGGCTTCATCTTGAGGCCGAAGGCCACGTTGTCCCACACCGTCATATTGGGGAACAGGGCATAGCTCTGGAACACCATGCCGATGCCCCGCTGCTGGGGGGGCTGAAAGGTGATCTCCTCCCCCATGACCCGGATCTGGCCGCCGTCCACCTGGGTGAGGCCGGCCAGGGCCCGCAGCAGGGTGGACTTGCCACAGCCGGAGGGGCCGAGCAGGGTCACCAGCTCCCCCTTGCGGATGCCAAATTCGATCCCCTCGAATACCCGGGTCTCTCCGTATGACTTTTGTAACTGATTGACTTCTAAATGAAACATGGCTTGTCACCGATGGAATCTGTTGGCCGCCCAGGTGAGCAGCAGGGTCAGCAGGAAGTAGCTCATCACCAGGGCGCTGGTGAAGTGGCCCGAGGTGGCGCGCATGTTGTAGAGGTAGACCTGCAGCGTCTCGTAGCGGGTGCCCACCAGCATGTTGGCGAACACGAACTCCCCGAGCAGGAAGGATAGCGACAGAAACAGCGCCGCCAGCAGCCCCTTGCGCAGGCAGGGGATCACCACCAGCAGGAAGGCGCGGCCGCTGCTCGCCCCCAGCAGGTGGGCGGCATCCATCAGATCCTTGAGCGGCACTCCCTGCAGGCTGTTGGCCAGCGCCCGGTACATGAAGGGCAGCACCACGGTGAACCAGGTGCCCACCAGGATCCACGGCGTGCCGATGAGGGGCAGGGGGCCGTCCGCGTAGATCTGCAACAGCCCCACCGAGGAGACCACGGGCGGCACCGCGAAGGGCAGCAGGATCAGCAGATTCATCCAGGGATCCAGCTTCGGGAAGTAGTAGGCCACCACCAGCACGGTGGGCACCAGCACCAGCGTCCCCAGCAGCAGGGTCGCGAAGCAGACCAGCAGGCTGCGGCCAAACGCCGCAAGGAAGCGGGGATCCCCCCACAGCTTGAGATACCAGTCGAGGGTGAAGCCGTCCGGCAGCAGGGTGGCGCCCCAGCGGGTGGAGATGGAGTAGAGGAAGGTGGCCAGCAGCGGCAGCAGCAGGGTCGCCACCAGGGCGGTCAGCACCCAGCGTGGCCAGCGTGGTGTCAGGTCATGCATGGGGGTTCCCCTTGTTCACATAGCTCTTTTTCAGCAGCCACTGGTTGGCAGCCGTGACCACCCCCAGCAGCACCATCAGGATCACCGCCAGCGCCGCCGCCAGGTTCGGCTCGAGGAAGATGTCGCCGGAGACCAGGCTGGCCACTCTGATGGTCACCAGGTTGAAGTTGCCGGTGGTGAGGGCGTAGGCGGAGGCATAGGCCCCCACCGCGTTGGCAAACAGAATGATCAGGGTGCCGAGCAGGGCCGGGGTGAGCACGGGCAGCGCCACGTGCCACACATATTGGCGCTTGCTGGCGCCGAGCAGGGCGGCGGCCTGGGGCCAGTCATCCTGCAGCGCATCAAACGCCGGGTAGAGCAGCAAGAGGGCCAGCGGGATCTGGAAATAGGTGTAGATGAGGATGAGGCCGCTGCCGGAGTAGAGGTTGAAACCGTCGATCCAGCCCCAGGATTTGAGCAGCAGGGTGATGGAGCCATTGATGCCGAGCACGATGATGAAGGCGAAGGCCAGCGGCACCCCGCTGAAGTTGCCTGTCATGGTGACAAACGCCAGCAGCAGGCGCTTGACCCCCTCACCGCTGTGGCGCAGGGCGGCTGCCCCCAGGGTGCCGATGGTGAGCCCCGCCAGACTGGCGATGCCGGCGATGCGCAACGAGTTGCCAAAGGATTGCAGGTAGAAGGGGGAGCTCAGGATCTCCCGGTAATACCCCAGGCCCCAGCCGTCCGGGGTCTGCAGGCTGCCCACCAGCACCCATATCATGGGGGCGAGCTGGAACAGTATCATCAGCAGGGCGAAGGGCAGCAGCACCAGGGCGGGCAGCCAGTGACGGCGGGCGCGGCCCTGACGCGCGCCTTGCGCTGTCAGGGTGTCAGTGGCGGCGGGCATCATCAGTGCACCTCCCGCTGGTGGCTGCTCTTGAGCAACTGAGGGCCGCTCGGCTTGTCGTGAGGGATGCCGAGCAGGTCCGCCATCAGGGCGCAGAGCTGGGTCTGCTGCAGAGCAGGCCCTGCCGGCCACTGGGGGACCAAGGCCTCCCCAAACAGCCAGAGCGGCACCTGGCGCTCCTCGGGCAAGGTGCCGCCGTGGCTGCGATCCTCGTTCATGCCGTGATCCGAGGTGATCAGCACCTGATACCCCTCGCCGAGCCACTGGGGCAGCAGGTCGGCCAGCAGGCTGTCCATACGCCGCGCCTGGTTGCGGTACTGGGGGGAGTCGAGACCGAACTGGTGACCCGCGTCGTCCACCCCCATGGGATGGATCAGCAGGAAGTCTGGATCGTACTGGGTTCGCAGCCATTCGCCGTCCAGCAGCAGGTGGCTGTCGGGGTAACGGTCGTCCCAGTAGAAACAGCCGTGCTGGATCGGCAATTGCTCGTCATGGGTGAAGCGATCCCGAAGCCCCTGCCAGGGGCTTCGGTTGTAGAGATCGCTCACCCAGTGATAGGCCGCGGCGGCGGTGGTTTTGCCCGCGGCGCGGGCGAGATGGAAGATGGAGTCGTGCCGGCTGAGGCGGCTGACGCCGTTGTGACCTATGCCGCTCGCCACGGGCGGCACGCCGGTCAGTATGCATTCGTAGAGTGGCCGTGAGAGGGAGGGCAGGGCGCAGGTCAGGGTCGTGTAGAGCCCGCGCTCCGCCTCCACCATGCCAGCGAGGTAGCCCATGCAGTGGGCTACCTCGGCAGACAGGCCATCCACAAGTACCACTATCACCTTGTGTTGCACAGGCTGTCCTTACTGCATGTTGATCATGACGGTTTCTTGCCACTGGCGCGGCAGGGCCTTGGAGCTCTGCTCCCAGGCGGCGTGATCCTGCACCGGTTTGGCGTTGGCGTATTGCTCCGCCGGCAGCAGCTTGGCCTTGACGTCATCCGGCAGGGCGACGTTGCTGCGGATGGGGCGGGCATAGCCACGGGCCAGGTTGATTTGACCGGCGTCCGAGAGGATATATTCCCGCGCCAGCTTGGCGGCGTTGGGGTTCTTGGCCCACTTGTTGATGATGGTGGTGTAACCGGCGATGACGGAGCCGTCGCTCGGGATCACCACGGCAAACTTGTTGGGGTCGATCTGATCGCGGTAGTTGAGGGCGTTGAAGTCCCACAGCACACCCACTTCCACCTCGCCCTTCTCGATGTTGGCTATGGTGGGGTCGTTCAGGGACAGGCGGCCCTGCTTGGCCAGCTTGCCGAACAGCTCCAGCGCTGGCTTGAGGTCATTCTCGCTTCCGCCGGTGGCATAGGCCGCCGCCAGCACACCGTTGTTGGCCTGGGAGGCGACACCGACGTCACCCAGGGTCACCTTGTAGTCACCGCCCAGCAGAGATTGCCAGCTGGTGGGGGCGGCCTTGACCAGATCCTTGTTGATCAGGAAGGCGATGGTGCCGGTATAGGCCAGCATCCAGTGGCCGTCCGCGTCCTTGGCCCAGTTCGGAATGTCCGCCCAGGTGGAGGGCTTGTAGGGCTGGGTGACTCCTTGCTTGACCGCGACCGGGCCGAAGGCGCCGCCCACGTCGCCGATGTCGGCGGTGGCATTGGCCTTCTCGGCGGCAAACTTGGCGATCTCCTGGGCCGAGCTCATGTCGGTGTCCTGGTGCTTGATGCCATAGACGCTGCCGATCTGCTGCCAGGTGTCCTTCCAGTTCGCCCAGCTGTCGGGCATGCCGATGCTGTTGAGCTGGCCTTCGCCGCGGGCGGCCTTCTCCAGATCCGCGATGTTGTCGGCCGCGAACAGTGGCTGACTGATGGCCGCCATGGCCAGTGCACTTGCGATCAAGGTTTTCATCATCCCATCCCTCTGGACTAGGTCAGTTAAGGTTCGAGAGGGATGCTAGAGCGCAAATATGACGGTGGCGGGGCGTTTCCATGGCAGTTTGATGACAATGGGCGCCAAGGGGCCGTGGCCACCGGGGAGCCGAAACAGTCTGCATGGCAGGCGTGCGTTGTCACCGCCTTGTCATCCTGCCGGGGTACAACTCTGGGCCAAGGGCGGCTGGTCTATGCCAGCCCAATGACCGACAGGGACGTGACAGTGAGAGAGCCGCGATTGAGCGAGCAGCCAAGGGCTTATGGCCGCAGCCCTTCCAAGAGTGAACAGATTTGCCAGACCCTGCGCCGCTATATCGGCAGCGGCCAGCTGGGGGCGGGGCAACAGCTGCCCGCCGAGCGGGCCCTGAGCGAGCGCTTCGCCACCACCCGCATCACCGTCAAGGAGGCGCTCTCCAGCCTGGAGGCAGATGGCCTCATCTACAGAGCCGAGCGCCGTGGCTGGTTCGTGGCGCCGCCGAGGCTCACCTATGATCCAGCCATCCACACCCACTTCCACCAGTGGATCGGCGAGCAGCAGCGGGTGGCCGAGACCCGGGTGTTGGCCCACGGTGGCGCCCTGGCCAGCAGCGAGCTGTGCCGCTGGATGGGAGTGGCCCCCTTCACGCCGCTCTACGAGATCCGCCGCCAGCGCCTCATCGACGGTCGCCCCGTGCTGCACGTCAGCCACCATCTGCTGGCGAACCGCTTCCCCGATATCGCGAGCGCCCCCCTGGCGAGCTCCCTCACCGAGCTCTACCGGCATCGCTATGGCATAGGCCAGGGGGGGGCGAAGCTCGAGATCACCCCCTCGGCGGCGCGGGGGGCCATCGCCCAGGCCCTCAACCTGGCGGAAGGGAGCGCTGTGCTGCGGCTGGTGCGGGTCAACTATGACGAGAAGGGGGGGCTGGTGGATTGCGATATCGAGCACTGGCGGCCGGATGCCATCCGCATCTGCCTGGATACCCGGGTCCTGGTGCCGCCACCGGACATGAGCAGGCCCCCGTTGGCAGAGCGCTCGGGAGCTGTGGGAGGGTGAGGAGGGAAAGAAGGGAGCAGTATCGGCGAGCTTGCTTGTCGAGGGCCTGGCCCATGCCAGCGTGAAAGAAGGATCCTGCCACCGGTGGCAGGATCCTGATCCGAAGAGGGATCCCGGCGGATCAGTTGTCGATATTGGGGATCAGGTCGTCGAAGCTCTGGTAGCCGCAGTCGGCGAGCTGCAGGGACATGGTGTAGGTCTTGCTGTCCTCCCGCTGGCCGATGGCGGGGCGGTTCAGCTTGAGCTCCTGATGCCAGTACTCCTTCATGCGATCGATCAGGGCCATGGCCTCGCTCTCGTTCAGGTGCAGCTGGCACAGGGCCATGTAGTTGTTGGACTTGTGCATGTTCTCCACCAGATAGTCTCCCAGCACCGACATGGCCTGACGTGCCTGCTGGCGGGCGAAACGGCTGTGCTGCTCGAAGCTGATGCGCTCGCTGATGAGGAAGTGGTAGCTGTTGTCGATGCCGAGCTGCAGTATGCCGAGCCGTTCCAGCTTGCGCAGATAGAGGTAGCAGGAGGCATCGGTGAGACCGTAATCCCGCTTCAGATCCACCAGGGCCTTGTCGCGCCAGAAGATGTTGGCGAGGAAGGCGTAGAGGCCGGGCTCCTTGTGGAATGCCTCGTCCTGCTCCTGAGTGAAGACGGCGCGTCGGCTCTGGGCGTCCTGGGTCTTGTCCAGCAGCTCCTCGAACGACAGGCCCACCAGGTGGCAGATCTCCAGCAGGGTATCGAACGGCAGGGAGGGCTTGTTCATCATCCGCTTGATGGTGGCGATGGAGACGCCCATGGCCTCCGCCAGGGTCTGGTAGCGGATCCCCTTGTCGGTGAGGGTCTTCTTCAGGGTGTCGAGAATGTGATTGGCCAGGGTCTGGCTATAGGTCATGCAACTATTCCTTTATCTGCATTTTTAGTCGTGTCAGAAAGTGAGAGTTTTTATGGTTTCGGGCTCAGAAATTGACACCTTGAAAAACCAGAGGAAATAAACCCGGCGAGAACGGCTGAAATGGACTGACCAGTGAGGCCGCAAGGTGGCAGATTATGACACTCTATGGCGCATATCCTTCAACCTTCCAACATTTTGCTGGTGATGCATATTACATCGCACATAATTCAACACGAATCGGATTCATGACCTTCCTGGTTGAGAAAACGATTGTTTGCTTCCAATTTAAGGGTTTTTTAAACCGTAAGGTTTTTATTCTTTCCTGGCATTGAGCGGAACTCGCAAGAGATCCGCTTTTTCTTTTCTCCGAATCTGAGCCCGGCGTCAAGAAAGAGGCGCATCTTTCGCCTCTTTCCATCCGTTTGCCACCATCTAGGTACTCAATCGATTCAGCTTTGCTCCTCCTTGCAGGGAAACAGCTTGGGGATCTCCCGCACCAGCCAGCTCTTGGCCTTGCCCATGGTATCCCGCCGCCAGGCCAGGGCGACCTGAACCTGATGACGGTACTCGGGCCCTATCACCTTGAGTCGTCCCGCCTTGATGTCTTCTGCTATCCAGCTCATCGGCATGGTGCCTATCCCTATCCCCGCCAGCAGGGCATCGCGCTTCTCGGCCATGGTGCTGACGGTGAGGCGTGGCTGTTTGTCGAGCAGCCGGTAGGTGAGCACCGGCTTGCGCAGGGCGGAGTCGGCGATGGCGATGGCGCGATAACGGCGCAGGGTATCGTCCGCCAGGGGTTCCGCCTCCTGGTGCAGTGGGTGATCCGGGTGAGCCACGTAGAGCATCACCTCTTCCTGCAGTATCTGGTGCTTGATGCCGGTCAGCATGATGTCGGGGTTGAGGGTGGCGATGAGCAGATCGGCGCGGCCATCCTCCAGGCTCTCCCAACTGCCCGCCAGCACCTCGGCCCGCAGCCGCAAGCGGGTGTCGGTGAGCTCGGCGAGGCGCTCCACCAGCGGATAGAACAACTGCAGCGGCACCAGGGCGTCGACGGCTATGGTGATGTCTGTCTCCCAGCCACGGGCCAGGGCCCGGGTCTCCCCCACCAGGTGTTCGGCCGCCTCCAGCAGCACCCGGCCCCGCTCCAGCAGCATACGCCCGGCCGGGGTGAACTTGGTGCGATGGCCGCTGCGATCGAACAGCATGGCGTCCAGCTCGTCCTCCAGCTTCTGCACCGTGTAGCTCAGGGCCGACGGCACCTTGCCCAGCTCATCGGCGGCGGCGGCGAAGCTGCCACGGCGATCGATGGCGTCCAGCACCCGGATGGCTTCCAGGGTCAGCGCCCGTTCCTTGTTCGTCTCCTTGGCCATATCTAACCTTCAATTTTTTTGAACATGTTTGCCAGATTATCTCGCTAACAACTTAGGGCAACTCACCCTAATATTCAATCATCGCTTCGGCAGGAGAGCCAGGCGGCCAAATAATCGGTAGTTCAGGGCCGTGACACCCCAAGGGGTGAAGTCTGATGTCGGTGAAAGAACAACACCATATTTGAATGACCTCTTGCATGGATGCATTGATTCGGGCCAGTCGGCCTTGGCAATGACATATAAAACAAGAGAGTGAATGAACATGAAAAACGTAATCAAGATGCTGGCCGTTGCAGGCCTGATGACCGCCGGTGTAGCCCAGGCTTCCGTTCCCGCTGACTTCAGCGCCGCCCCGGGTGTACTGTTCGTGAACTGGCAGGCGAGCGCCGCCATCGATGGCAAGTCCAACCCCATGCTGGAGGTCCGTGACGAAGCCGGTGATGTATTGGCCTCTGTCCATGCGAACCTGACCGGCACCCAGATCGTGAAGATCCCGAGCCGTACCCAGGGCAACCTGACGGTCAGCATGGGCAACGAAAGCAGTAATTACCGCATCCCCTTCGGTCTGGGTGGCGGTCGCCAGCGTTAATCCACCGCCTTGGTACATGAGGAGCACACCATGATGAAATTGAGAGCCGCAGCAGAACGAGGTCATGCCAACTTTGGCTGGCTGGATGCCCGTCACAGCTTCTCGTTCGGTCACTACTACGACCCGGACTGGATGGGCCACTCTGTCCTGCGGGTCATCAATCAGGATCGGGTGTCGCCGGGTGGCGGCTTTGCCACCCACCCTCATGCCAACATGGAGATCCTGACCTGCGTGCTGAGTGGCACCATAGAGCACAGGGACAGCCTCGGCCACGCCGAGCAGATCCCGGCGGGGGATTTCCAGCTGATGAGCGCAGGCTCCGGCATCCGTCACAGCGAGTACAACCCCTCGCAGACCGAGCCGCTCTCCCTGTTGCAGATCTGGATCGAGCCGAATGAATTCGGCACAGAACCGGGTTATCAGCAGAAGAAGATTGAAACCCAGCCCGGCCTGACCCTGGTCGCATCGCCGGATGGAGAGGATGGATCCTTCAGGATCCGCCAGCAGGCAAAGGTATGGCGGCTGCAACTGGCCCAAGGGGAGACCCTCGAATGGGCATTGCAAGGACGTCACGGTTACCTGCATATGATTTCAGGGGAGCTGACTGGCAACGGTCTGGCTGCCCACCCCGGCGATGGCCTGCTCAGTCGTGACGAGCAGCGTTGGTCGCTGGTGGCCTCACAGAGTTGTGAAGCCCTGCTGTTTGATCTGCCGTGATATATAAATCTCGGCGAAATGAATGAGTTAGAAATTCGGTCTTACACTATTAACGTACGATGGGTAATCAAAGGAATCTGGAGATGGACAAAATGAGAGACGTGGCACTGTTGGTGGGTCGTGTACTGCTGGCGCTGATGTTCGTGGTAGCAGGCTGGGGCAAGATCGGCGGTTATGCCGGTACCCAGGGTTATATGGAAGCCATGGGTGTGCCCGGTGCCATCTTGCCGCTGGTTATCCTGCTGGAGCTGGGTGGTGGCCTCGCCATAGTGCTGGGTCTGTTCACCCGTAGCATCTCGGTGCTGCTGGCGGGCTTCACCCTGATGGCCGCCTTCATCTTCCACTATCAGCCTGCCGAGCAGATGCAGATGCTGATGTTCATGAAGAACGTCTCCGTGGCCGGTGGTTTCCTGGCCCTGGCGGCGGCCGGAGCAGGGGCCTTCAGCCTGGATGCCCGCCTCGGCAAGAACTGGTAATGCCCCGATAGACGATGTTTTCCAACGCCTTTGGCCGGTGCAACGCACCGGCCTTTTTATTGCCTGCGATCCACTGCCTCGCCGGCGAGAACTGTGATCGCGCCCGGCTTCGCGACGATAAGCGTCTTTTGCATCTTCCCCGCCAATCCCCGACAATCCTTTTTCGTGCGACGTGACGGCGGCCATTGCTGTTTGCCCCGTCACCTCATCCCTTGCATCCTTGAATTGGCGGGACTTGCCCATGTTTACCCTCTACCACTCCAATCAGCTGGATCTGCTCAAAGAGTTGCTGGTGAACCGCATCCGGCAGGCGCCCCTCGCTCACCCCTTCGAGCGGGAGCAGATCTTGGTGCAGAGCCCGGGCATGGCCCAGTGGCTCAAGCTGGAGTTGGCCAAGGCATTCGGCATCGCCGCCAATATCGACTTTCCCCTGCCCGCCAGCTTCATCTGGGAGATGTTTACCCGGGTGCTGGCGGACGTGCCGCGCCAGAGCCCCTACAACAAGGGAGCCATGAGCTGGCAGCTGATGAGCATCCTGCCCGCCCTGCTGGACAGGCCCGCCTTCGCGCCGCTCGCCGCCTATCTGGGGAGCCCGGATAGCGAAGAGGCAGCAGGCGATCCCGAACAGGTGCGACTGTGGCAGCTGTGCCAGAAGATTGCGGATCTGTTCGACCAATACCTGGTCTATCGACCGGACTGGATCGCCCGCTGGGAGCAGGGGGAGGGTCTGGTCGGCACCGGCAGCCAGGAGTTGGCGGGGGTGAGTGGCCAGGATTGGCAGCCTGAGCTGTGGCGTGAGCTGGTGGCACGCACCCTGGCGCTCAGCCCAAGCGGCTATCACAGAGCCAACCTCTACGAAGAATTTATCCACGAGCTGCAACGGACCGTGGACTTGCCGGGCAAGCTGCCCCAACGGGTGTTCGTGTTCGGCATCTCGGCGCTGCCGCCCCGCTACGTGGAGGCGCTGCTGGCGCTGGGCAGTCGGCAGGAGGTGGAGATCCACCTGTTCGTCACCAACCCCTGTCGCTACTACTGGGGGGATCTGCTCGACAGAAAGACCCTGGCACGGCTCGAGAGCAAGCTCAAACCCGGTACCGATATCGTGTCTCTGCAGGGGCCGACCAACCCTCTGCTCTCCTCCATGGGCAAGCTGGGGCGGGACTATCTGCATCAGCTGATGGAGCTGGAGGTGCCGCAGATCGAGGCCTTCGTCGATATCGACGAAACCAGCTTGCTGCATTGCATCCAGAAGGATGTGCTGGAGCTGGGCTCCCGCGGGGAGGCGGTGTTTGAGAAAGAGGGGAACCTCGACAGCAGCCGTCACAAGAGCCCGCTCGACGCGAGCGACGGATCCTTGCAGATCCACGCCTGTCACGGCCCCATGCGGGAGCTGGAGGTGCTGCACGACCGGCTGCTGGCGATGTTCGAGCAAGATCCCACCCTGACCCCGAAGGACGTGGTGGTGATGATGCCGGATGTGAACAGCTACGGCCCCTATATCCAGGCGGTCTTCGGCAAGGAGAGGCCGGGGGCTCGCGCCCAGATCCCGTTCGCGGTGTCGGATCGGGCCGCCAGCCAGGAGAGCCCGCTGCTGCAAAGCTTCCTCGCCCTGCTGGGGCTGCCGAACGCCCGCTTCGGGGCGGGGGAGCTGCTCGCCATCCTGGAGGTGCCGGCCGTGCTGCGCCGCTTCGATCTCGGCGACGACGAGTTCAACCAACTGAGGGTCTGGGTGCAGGAGACCGGCATCCGCTGGGGGCTGGACGATGCCTATCCCGAACGTTTCGCGCTGCCGCCCCTGTCCGGCAACAGCTGGCTGTTCGGCCTGCGCCGCATGCTGTTGGGCTTTGCCATGGGGGACGGGGAGCCGGTGGACGGCATACTGCCCTACGCCGACATCGAGGGTCAGCAGGGCCTGGCCCTCGGCAAGCTGGCCTGGTTCGTGGACTCCCTCGCCGAGTTTCTGCCGAGGCTGCAACAGCCACAGCGCCTGGGGGAGTGGATGAGCTGCCTGAACGAGCTGCTGGATCGCTTCTACCTCGCCGACGAGGACGAGGAGCGGCTGCTGCAGCTCATCCGCACCGCCTTGATCGACTGGCAAGGGGCGCTCGGGGAGGCGTGCTTCGAACAAGCCATCGGTCCGGATCTGCTGCGGGACTACCTCGGCAGCCTGCTCGGTGAGCAGCGCTCCAGTCAGCGCTTCCTCGCAGGCCAGGTCAACTTCTGCACCCTGATGCCCATGCGCTCCATCCCGTTTCGCCAGGTCTGCCTGCTCGGCATGAACGACGGTGTCTACCCGCGCACCCTGGCCCCCATGGGTTTCGATCTGATGGCGGTGGCGAGCCGCCGTGGGGATCGCTCCCGCCGGGACGACGACCGCTACCTGTTCCTGGAGGCGCTGCTCTCCGCCCAGCAGGGACTCTACATCAGCTATCAGGGTTTCAGCGCCGAGGACAACAGCGAGAAGGTGCCCTCGGTGCTGCTGGCGGAGCTCATCGACTATGTGCGCCAGGGCTTCGTGTTGGCGGGGGACGAGGATCTGTCTGACGAGGCCTCCGGCGAGCGGCTGCTCAAGCACCTGATCCGCCGCCATCCGCTCACCCCCTACAGCCAGGACTATTTCTATCCCAAAGCGGGATCCGGCCTGTTCACCTATGCCGCCGACTGGCTGCCGGCCCTCAAGCCCACGCCTGGGGCGGCGAACTTCCAGAGCGGGGAGCTGCCATTGCCTCCCGAATGGGGCAAGGAGCAGGGGCTGGAGCTCGCCGAGTTGCTGCGCTTCTATCGCCAGCCCGCCAAGTATTTCCTCAACCGCCGCCTCAAGGTGTGGTTCGAGCTGAACGAGGCGAACATAGAGGACAGCGAACCGTTCGAGTTGGACGGCTTGCAGCATTATCAGCTCAAGAGCCTGCTGCTGGATGCCCACCTGGCTGAGGGGGACGGCGAGGCGCTGCGCGAGGGAATGAGCCGACGGCGGGAGCGGTTGCGCCTTTCCGGTCAACTGCCCCAGGGCTGGTTTGGCAACCTGTTGCTGGACGATCTGGATGAGCAGATGGGCGGCCTGGCCGCGCGGTTGCGCCCCTGGCTTGCCGCTGACGAAGCCGAGAAACGGGCGGTGGAGATCGACATCGCCCTGACCCAGGGCCAGCTGCAGGGCTGGATAGATACCCAGCGGGGTCGCGCCCTGGTGGTCAAACCCGGCAGCTTCAACGGCAAGGATCTGCTGCTGGGCTGGCTGCAGCACCTCTGCCTCTGCCTGAGCGAGGCTCCCGGCGAGACCCTGCTGCTCGATGCCAAGCAGGGCTGGCGGCTGCCGGTGCTGACGGCGGACGAGGCCAGATCCCGACTGGCGGCCCTGGTGGCACTCTGGCAGCAGGGCATGAAGCGGCCGCTGCCGTTCTTCCCCAACACCGCCTGGGAGTGGCTCAAGGCGATCGAGAAGGATCCGGAAAAACCCGAGGCCGCCGACAAGGCGGCGCAGACCCGCTTCCTCGGCGGCTGGCAGGTGATGGGGGAGGGACAGGACGTCTACGTCGCCCGCTGCTTCCCCGAACTCAACGATGAGGTACTCGGCCAGCTGCAGGCCCTGGCTCGGGAACACCTGACCCCCCTGTTCAACGCCCTGGAGGCGCTCGACCAATGATGACTTATGCTGCGAAGAGCCTTCGCCCTGTGGGTGGCGAGCGCGCCGTGATGCGAAGGGGAGAATAATGGCCAAGACCCTGAATACCCTGCGCTTTCCCCTCCATGGCGAGCGCCTGATCGAAGCCTCCGCCGGCACCGGCAAGACCTACACCATCGCCGGTCTCTACCTGCGCCTCTTGCTGGGCCATGGCCCAGTGATGGCAGATGGAGAGGAGGCGGGCCAGCCCTGCGCCCACGAGCGGCCCCTGTCGGTGACCGAGATCCTGGTGGTGACCTTTACCGAGGCCGCCACCGCCGAGCTGCGCGGGCGGATCCGCGCCCGTATCCATGAGGCGCGCCTCGCCTTCCTGCGTGGCAGCATCCCCGAGCCGGACAAGGATCCCCTGCTGGCGGGTCTGCTGGCAGAGGTCGAGGATCACGAGCTCGCGGCGCGCCGACTGCTGGCGGCCGAGCGGCAGATGGACGAGGCGGCCGTGTTCACCATCCACGGCTTCTGCCAGCGCATGCTCAAACAGAACGCCTTCGAATCTGGCGCCCTGTTTGAAACCGAATTTTTGACCGACGACAGCCAGCTGCGGCTGCAGGCGGTGAGTGACTACTGGCGTGCCGAGTTCTACCCGGTGGACGAGGCCCTGGCCCGGGCGGTGCGCAAGCTCTGGCCAAGCCCTGCTGCCCTGCTGCGGGAGATGAACGGCTGGCTCGACAACAGCGAGCTGGCCATCCTGCCGGCCCTGGGGGACGAGACGCTGGCCGAGCGCCATCGGCAGGCCATGGCCCGCATCGAAGGGATCAAGGCGCAGTGGCTGGCGCAGGTCGACGAGATCCGCCGCCAGACCGATGGCCAGATCAGCCGCTACACCGGCAAGAACTACGAAGGCTGGCTCGGCAAGATAGCCGACTGGGCTTCGGATCCCGCCAGCGGCTACGCCATCCCCAAGGAGCTGGAACGCTTCGGCCAGCAGGTGCTGGAGGAGAACCTGAAGAAAGGGGGCACAGTGCCGACCCTGCCGCTGTTCAGCGAGATCGACGCTCTGTTGGCGAGCCGCCCCGGCATCCGGGATCTGATCCTGCAGCGGGCGGCGCGGGTGGTGCGCGAGCGGATGCAGGCCAGCAAGCGTCAGGCCCATCAGCTCTCGTTCGACGACCTGCTTAAAGATCTCGACGGAGCCCTCGGCTCCGGGCTCGGGGAGAGATTGTGCGAGCGGATCCGGGCGACCTACAGGGTCGCCATGATAGATGAATTCCAGGACACCGACCCCCAGCAGTACCGCATCTTCCACCGCCTCTATGGCGGAAAACAGGATACTGCGCTGCTGATGATCGGTGACCCCAAGCAGGCCATCTATGGTTTTCGTGGCGCCGATATTTTCACCTACATCCAGGCGCGCCGGAATGTAAGTGCCCACTACACCCTCGGGCGCAACTACCGATCCAGCGCCGCCCTGGTGACGGCGGTCAACGGCCTGTTCGAGCGGGCGAAGGATCCCTTCATCTATGAGGCGGACATTCCCTTCCTGCCGGTGGAGGCCCAGGGCAAGGGCAAGGCGCTGACCCTGGCAGGGCAGGCCGCCCCCGTGCTGCACTGCTGGCAGCTTGGCGGCCAGCCCACCTTCAACCGGGGGGAGTACCAGAGCCTGATGGCCCGCGCCACCGCCGCCGAGATCCACCGTCTGCTGAGCCTGGCCCGGGAGGGCGAGGCGCTGATTGGGGAGGCACCGCTGAAGGCGGGGGACATAGCCGTGCTGGTGCGCACCGGCGCCGAGGGGCGACTGGTGCAGCAGGAGCTGGCGCGGCTCGCCATCGCTTCCGTCTATCTGTCGAATCGCGAGAGCGTGCTGGCCCAAGTGGAGGCACGGGAGATCTTGCTGATCCTGCACGCCTGCCAGAACCCGAGCGAGGAGCGCAGCCTGAGGGCGGCGCTCGCCACCGGCCTGTTCGATCTCGATGCCAAGGCGCTGGATGAGCTCGCCTCGGACGAGCGCGCCTGGGAGAGCGCGGTGCAGGAGTTTATGGAGTACCGGTCGCTGTGGCACCGCAATGGGGTGCTGGCCATGCTGCGGGCCCTGCTGCACAGGCGCAACCTGGCCGCCTCCCTGCTGGCGAGTCCCTATGGGGAGCGCCGGCTGACCAACTTCCTCCATCTGGCCGAGCTGTTGCAACAGGCAAGCTGCGAGCTGGACGGGGAATATGCCCTGCTGCGCTGGCTGGGGGAGGCGGTCAACCACCCCAACGGCCAGGTGGCGGAGCAGGTGCTGCGCCTCGAATCCGAGCGCAAGCTGGTGCAGATAGTTACCATCCACAAGTCCAAGGGGCTGGAGTACCCCCTGGTGTTCCTGCCCTTCATCTGCAGCCACCGCGCCGCCGAGCTGCCTCTCTATCACGCCGAGGTGGAGGGGCAGAACCGCACCATCCTGGATCTCACCGAGGCGGAAGGATCCCTGGCCGAGGCCGACAGGGAGCGCCTCGCCGAAGACCTGCGGCTGCTCTACGTGGCCCTGACCCGGGGGGTCTACGCCACCTGGCTCGGGCTCGCACCGGTGCGCGCCGGCGCGGGCAAGTCGGAGCAGACCGACCTGCACCACACCGCCATCGGCTACCTGCTGCAACAAGGGGAAGCCGGCGATGCCTCGACCCTGAGCACGGCCCTCGACGAGCTTGCCAAGGCCCTGCCCGGGGTGGCGGTCGGTGAGCCCTCGCTCACCCGCCCGGCCCCATTGCCAGCAGAGCAGACCTCCCTCGGTGAGCCCCTGGTGCGCCGCTTCGAGGGGAGACTGGAGCGGGACTGGTGGATCAGCTCCTACTCCGGCCTCGCGGCCCAGGGCCTGGGGCACGGCAAGGGGGTGCTGGCCAACCCCGGCTTCGATGACGAGGTGGTGACCGAGGCGGCCGTCCCGCTGCCGGAGGAGGCGCCTCAGCTCTCCATCTTCAGCTTCCCCAAGGGGGCGCGCCCCGGCACCCTGCTGCACAGCCTGTTCGAGACCATCGACTTCCAAAGCGCACAAGGGGAGGAGCTGTGCGCCCATATAGCCACCTTGCTGACCCAGGAGGGGTTCGACGAGAGCTGGGCCCCGGTGTTGCAACAGCAGGTGGAGGCCGTGCTGGATACCCAACTCGAGACGGGGTTTGGGGAGCCGGTGCGGCTGCGCGACCTGAGCGCCGAGCGCAAGCAGGTGGAGCTGGAGTTCTTCCTGCCCATGGAGCGGGTGACGGCAAAGGATCTCACCACGCTGTGTCAGCGCCTCGACCCTCTGTCGGCGGGCAATAAACCCTTAAGTTTCAGTACAGTACAGGGGATGCTCAAGGGCTTTATCGATCTGGTGTTCGAGTGGCAGGGGCGCTGGTATCTGCTCGACTATAAATCCAACCACCTCGGCATGAGCCCGGCGGATTACGGCCGCCCGGCGCTGGAGCGGGCCATGCAGGAACATCGCTACGACCTGCAATACCAGCTCTATTCCCTCGCACTGCACCGGCTGCTCACGCTGCGGCTGCCGGGTTACGACTTCGACCAGCACTTTGGCGGTGTCTATTACCTCTTCCTGCGGGGCATGCCACAGGGTGGCGTTTTCCACACCCGTCCGAGTCGGGATCTGGTGCTGGGGCTCGACGAGTTGTTTAGTAAAGGTGTGATGCCTGATGATCATCGTTTAATTGAGTTGAACAAGGCGGATGCATGACGGGCACAGCAATGATCGAACGCTTGAAACAACTGGCCCTGGCGGGCCGCATTCGTCAGCTGGATCTGCAATTTGCCAGGCTGCTGGCGGATCTCGGCGCCGGTCCCGAGCTGGTGTTGGGGGCGGCGCTCGCCTGTTACGAGCTGGGTCGCGGCCACGTCTGCCTGCCGCTGGCGCTGTTGGTGAAAGATGGCAAGGATCAGGGATCCTGGCGCCCGTTCGGGCTGGATCCCGAGCAGAGCCGGGATCTGCTGCAGGATCTTGCCGATCCATCCCGCTGGCCCGCGCTGTTTGCCGAGAGTCCGCTGGTGGGCCTGGAGGGAAGCGAGGGGGAAGCGCCGCGCTGGCCGCTGCGGCTGTGGCAGGGGCGGCTCTACCTCACCCGCTACCACGATCACGAGCAAGGGGTGGCTCGCCACCTGAGCGCCTTGAGCGAGCGAGCGGAATGGCCGGACATAGCACCAGCCCTGTCGCGCCTGTTTGCCCGCGACTATGGCCAGATCTTCACGGCCCTGCTCAAGGCGCGCCTAGCGCCGGACTTCTCCGCCCCCCAGTTTGTGGAGAAGTACCTGGATCTGGTGTACCCGGATGAGGTGAATTGGCCCGAGGTGGAGGCCCTGCTGGCCCGCGCCCAGGCGGCGAGCGAGCTGAGCGCGTTGGATATGCTGGTGCCGGAGGCGCTCTGCTGCAACGGCCAGAAGCTGGCGGCGGCCACGGCGGCGGCACGCCCCTTCGCGGTCATCTCCGGCGGCCCCGGCACCGGCAAGACCACCACGGTCGCCAAGCTGCTGGCCATCCTGGTGGAGACCGGCCTGCAGCAGGGCAAGGCCCCGGCGATCCGGCTGGTGGCGCCCACCGGCAAGGCGGCGGCAAGGCTCACCGAGAGTATCGGCAGCGCCTTGCAGGCGCTGGATCTGACCCCCGAGGTGGTGACGGCCATTCCCACCGAGGCGGGCACCTTGCACCGGTTGCTCGGGGTGATCCCGGGTCGCAGCCAGTTCCGCCATCACAAGGGCAACCCGCTGCACCTGGACCTGCTGGTGGTGGATGAGGCCTCCATGGTGGACTTGCCCATGATGGCGCGCCTCTTGGACGCGCTGCCCAAGTCTGCTCGTCTGATTTTGCTCGGCGACAAGGATCAGCTCGCCTCGGTGGAGGCCGGGGCCGTGCTCGGCGACATCTGCAGCTTCATCTCTCAGGGTATCAGCCTAGGGCAGGCGGATTGGCTCTCCCGCCAGACCGGCTACCGGTTGCAGGGCTCGCCCACCGGCGCCCCTGTGCGGGACAGTCTCTGCCTGTTAACCAAGAGCTGGCGATTCGACAAACACTCCGGCATAGGCCAGCTGGCACGGGCCTGCAATGACGGCGATGTTGCGGCTCTGGAGGCGGTCTGGGGGCAGGGCTTTAACGACATCAGCCTGCATCCCTGGGTGGGGGATGCCTATGAGGGGCTGATCGCCCTGGGGGTGGCAGGGTACGGCGCTTATCTCAAGGCGGCCCGGGAGGGGCAGGATCCCGCCGCCGTGTTCGGGGCGTTCAACGGCTTTCAGATCCTCTGCGCCCTGCGGGACGGCCCCTTCGGGGTGGAGGGTTTGAATCAGCGCCTCGAGCTCGCCCTGTCCAAGGCCGGCCTTATCCAGCGGGATGGCGACTGGTATGCGGGCCGCCCTGTGATGGTGGTGCGCAACGATCACGGCATCGGCCTCTACAACGGCGACATGGGGCTCTGCCTGCCGGATGACACCGGCCGATTGAAGGTGTGGTTTGAGCAGCCGGACGGCAGCCTGCGCTCATTGTTGCCGAGCCGCTTACCCCCTCACGAGACCGTCTACGCCATGACCATCCACAAATCCCAGGGCTCGGAGTTTGCCCATACCGTATTGGTGTTGCCGGACGGCCCCAGCCCCCTGCTCACCCGCGAGCTGGTTTACACCAGCATCACCCGCGCCAAGGCCCGCCTCGCTCTCTACGGCGATCGCGCCCTGCTGGCACAGGCGGTGCGGAAAAAGACCGAGCGGTATTCGGGATTGGCACAGCGGTTGGGGGAGTGATGAGGCCTGAAGGCTCTATCACCAAGTTTCAGTAGAGCGGCAGGAGGTCGCCATTGCAGATTGAATTTAAAGAAATAAATCTGGAAAGAGACTTCGAGCTTTGTGTCGAAGCGCGCAGGGATGCCTATTTCTGCAGCTTCGATACTTATGATGGTTTTGCCGAATTTATCTCCGGCTATCGGGAACGCATCTTGGAACGGCAAGCACAGACCGAGTGGTTTTACCGCCATATTTGGGTAGACGGCAAGATCGTCGGCCAATTGGAGTTTCGAAGCGTATCTGATGAACCCGAGACGGGCTATGTGCAACTGATTTATCTGTTTCCCGAGTATCGGGGCACTGGCTTGGCCACCGAACTGCAGGCATATATCCGACACCAGTTGCGCATTACAGACTGCCAATGGGTAATGCTTTCCGTCAGTCGTACCAACTTGCGGGCCATCAATCACTATCGCCGATTTGGCTGGGTATTCTTGCGCCCCAATCCGAAGCACGAAGAGACGGATTTTTATCGACTCAGACTGGATGCCTCCCTGTTATAAAGGGCAATAGGCGCGCCGCTTATTTAATTCTCATCTATAACGACAATGATATTGCCGCCCCTCATCCCCAACCCTTCTCCCGCAAGGGGAGAAGGGAGAAATCCTGCTTCCGCCTTCCAATTACGCTTAGCCAATAGAATGCCACGCTGAACCAGCGTGAAAAATATCAGGTCTGCTTATTCCGGCCATAAAGAATAAAGCCCCCGAGTCGGAGGCTTGTTTTGATATCGCTCATAAATTAGCAGCGTATTTATTTTTTCAAAAATGGTAGTAACACTGTCATCAGCTGCTCCGGGCACTCTTCCGTTACAAAGTGACCGCATTCGCTGAGCATAGCGCCCTGCAAATTCACCGCTCTTCCCTGCATCGTCTGCTGTGGTGCATCACGGGTGGCATGGTCTGCACCTATTGCCAGAACCGGCATCATCAACTTTTTCTCGGCCCGCTGTTTGTTCTGCTGAATGGTTTGCGGGATCGCCCGGTAATAGGCAAATCCTGCACGTAGCCCGCCCGGTGAAGAATAAGCATCGATATAGGTTTGTGCTGCGACGCGATCACGACGATAAGACCAGTGGTCAAAAATAAAATTCAGATATTCCCGTTCTTTACCGGCCGTCAGCATTTCCGGCAAGTCCTGTACCTGATTAAACATAAAATGCCAGAGGAAAATATTCTCCTGCGGATCGACAAAGATGGACGGCGCCGGCGCCAGACCCGGAATCACGGCCTCGGTTAATGCGATTCGTTTAATGTCCGCGGGATAGTCACTTGCCAGCGCATAACCCACCCACATGCCGATGTCGTGACCGACCACCGAATATTGTTTATGGCCCAGCTGATTCATCATCCTGTGCAATGTGGTTGCCACCGCCCCGGTATCATAACCCGTGGTCGGCCGTGCGGAATAACCGGTGCCCGGCGGATCAACCGCTATCGCCATATAGCCTTCGGCTGCGAGCCGGGTCATCACATGACGCCATGCATACCAGGTCTGCGGCCAGCCCGGGATCAGTAACACGGGCTCCCCCTTTCCCACCGTCACGTAATGCATCTTCTGCCCCGCAACGTCCACATACCGATGCTGAAAATCTGCCTCGTTAACCTGCGTTGTTGCCGATGTCGCTGCCGCGCCTTGTGCAGTTGCCGCGACGGCAGCGCCATGGAATGGGAGCAGCATGACGGCTGCCAGCAATGCCCTGATGAGTGATGTGTTCATACCTTTTCCGTCTGAATGATTGATAAAAAATACCCGCAGCAGGCCCAAGACAGAGCCTGTGTTAGCTGCGGCGGCACCTATTGTTTGTCGATCAACAGTGAATAGGTTAAGAGGGTCTCTCAATTTTTGTCAATCAACAAAAAATAATTCTTTGTTAGTCGACAATGAACTGGTAGCCTTTATCCGAGATGACTTATTCGGAGAGTGTGTTATGGCTGGCAGACCAAGAGAGTTCGATCGTGAAGAGGCATTGCGCAAAGCAAAGGAGGTGTTCTGGCAGCGTGGCTATGAAGGGACATCCCTGTCTGATCTGGTTGCCGCACTGGGGATTGCTTCTGCCCGTATTTATGCCGCCTTCGGCTCAAAGGAGAATCTTTTCCGTGAGGCGATAGCGCATTATCTGGCCGAAGAAGGTGCTTTTGCAGACGCCGCCCTATCACAGCCGAACACCCGCCAGGCTGTCAGGCAACTGCTTGTAAATGCAGTTGAAAACTACACCCGAGACGATAGGCCGCACGGTTGTATGGTGGTGTTGTCGCTGACCAACTATGGCCGTGACAATGAAGAGATCATGGCATGGCTGGCCGGTTACCGCCGGGAGCGGATTGACGGCATGGTAGAACGCATCCGGCAGGGGGTTGAGTCCGGCGATCTGCCGGAAAACACCGATATCCAGGCGCTCGGGGATTATCTGGCGACCCTGTTTCACGGGATCTCCATCCAGGCCCGGGATGGTGTCAGCCGGGCGCGTCTGATGGCCATGACAGAGATCGCCATGCATACGTTCGATGCCATGACGATCCCGCCGGCCGCGCATTAATTTCAGGAGAATTTCTGATGCCCTATTCAGTGCCTTCAGTCCTGCCAATGCGCGACGAATGGATATGCAGCTGGCTATCGACCTCTCAGCCTGCCTCAGGAGAGGCGTTTCCCTTTCCGTCGGACATACCGGTCATTCATGGGGATCAGACACTCAGGCAGGCATTGCGCATCAGCCGGGGTGGCCAAAAGCTGCGGCTGATCTTCTCCAACCGTTATGGTGCGCAGCCGCTGGTCATGGGCGAGAGCTATATGTCCGTGCCTGATCTGTGCAGCGCCCTGCCTGTTACCTTTGACGGACAAATCGGGGCGACCATTCCTGCGGGGGGGATTCTGTGCAGCGATGAAATTTCACTGCATATTCCGTCATTATCAGTGATCACTCTGCGGACCTATCTGCCGGAACCGATACCGGTCAATACCTTCCACTGGGATGCCCGTCATTTTTCGTTGCTTGAGCTGGGTAATCGGGCCATCAAGGAAGACGCCGGCGACGGTCAGAAAATCAGCTCCCGTTTTCTGGTTGAAAGTGTGCAGGTTCAACCGGAGTCTGCGGGCAGCACTCTGGTCGTTATCGGCGACTCTATGGTGGATGGTAACGGCGTGGACATGGACACCTATGGCCGCTGGACGGATTTTTTGGCAGAGCGCTTTATTGCCGACAATATTGCCGTGGTGAATGCCGGGCAGTCGGGTTCCCGGTTACTGAAAGACGGTGTCGGCATCTCTGCCTTGTCACGTTTTGAGCGTGATGTGCTTGAGCAGCCCGGTGTCACCGCCTGTATCGTGCAGGTCGGGCTGAATGATATCGGCTTGGCGGGTACGGCACTGGATCCGGAACATCCGCTGCCGTCGGCAGCAGAGCTTATCAACGGCTATCGGCAATTACTGGCGATGGCGCGGGAATACCATATCCGCATGACAGGTGTAACCCTGGTACCGCTACGGGGAACCGGTGAGTATGGCATTGAGGGCTTTTATCAGCCTGAAAAAGAGGTTGTCCGGCAGGAGGTGAATCACTGGATGCGCACCAGCGGGGAGTTTGATGTTGTTATTGACAGCGATCTGCTGGTACGGGATCCGGAATGCATTTCGCAGCTCAGCGCGCAATATGATTCCGGGGATCACCTTCATCTCAATCATGCAGGGCATCTGCGGGTCGCGCAGTCAATTCCGCTGGCCGTGATCCGGGCTGATTGACGGCTTTTTTCTCGGTGGAATCCAACGCCCCGCTATTTCGCGGGGTGCTACAACTCAGCACTAAGCCGCTATATCCATCTACCCAGGCCGTATCATTTTTCAATCTATATTGATGCCGCTATCCGGGAGCGGCGTCGAGGATCCATCCAGGCCGTTGTCTGTACTTAGGCTGCGCATACAGGGAGTACTTTGCCGAACCCGTGTCTGCCACTGCAGGAGGCGATGAGCTCCCACACTACGGATAAGCCGAAAGCGCTAACCGGGCAGCCAGCCTGTTCTTTGGCCCACTTGTGTCGATTCCATGGGTCATGCGGTAGGTTCCATTCGGTTTCCTTCAGGGGCGGGGAAGGTGCTCTCGTCATAGCTATTACGGGTCCAACTGGGGTCTCCAGGTGTTTGACTTCGGCGCTTTTGAGCTGCTTGAGGTGGGCGGTCATTTTCTCCCCCCTCCACACTGCCGAGGGTAATGCGAGATAAGCCTGCCTTTGCTGCTAGAGGGAAATGCGAGTCGGCGATCGAAGCGAGCTGAACCCGCACGGAGTGTGAGCCATGATCCTAGTGGGGCCAAGGCTTCTACACTCAATGCCAGGCCTGCTACCGGATGGGGGCTGCGAGAGGACAAGGATGGTCTGTTATGGAACAAGAGACGGGTGGGATAAGGATCTCGGATCTCAATGAGGCCGTGGTACACGGCATTCTCGAGGTGATCAGCGAAGGGATCTGGGATTGGAATGCCAACACGGGGTTCGTCTACCGCAATGCCGGCTGGTATCTGATGCTGGGATACGATCCCCACTCCCTGGACAACACTGTGTTCACCTGGGAGAGCGTCATCCACCCCGACGATCTGGCTCATGTCATGACCTGCTTCGATGCCTGCCTGAACGGCAAGGCCTCCGACTACAGGGCCGAGTATCGTTGCCGCTGCCGCAATGGGGAGTACCGCTGGATTGAGGATTCCGGTCGCATCATAGGGCTCAACCCGGATGGTTCGGTGGCCCGGATGATAGGGGCCCATCGGGACATTCATGCCCAACGTGAACTCTGTGTGCGGCTGGAGCGGCAAAACCGCAGCCTGGAACAGCAGGTCGCCGAGCGCACCGCCGAGCTGGAGCGCCTCAACCGGGCGTTGCAGCATCAGGTGGAGGAGAATCGTCGACTGGCGGAGACGGACGTGCTGACGGGCGCCGCCAGCCGCTATCGGCTGGAGCAGGCGATCCGGCTGGAGCACGAGCGGGCAAGGCGCTTCCACGAGCCCTTCTCCGTGATCGCCATGGACGTGGATGACTTCAAGCAGATCAATGACAACCATGGTCACGGGGTGGGTGATCAGACCCTGATCGACATAGTCCGGGTGGCCCGGAGCGGGATCCGCGAGATCGATCTGCTCGCCCGCTGGGGTGGCGACGAGTTCATGTTGATCCTGCCCAATACCCGACTGGCGGATGCCCTGCTGGTGGCCGAGAAGCTGCGCCTGCGACTCGGGCATCTGCGGGTGATGGAGCGGGATCCCGTCACCCTGAGCTTCGGGCTGGTCGAATCCCAATCCGACGAGGCCCTGACGCAACTGATGGCGAGGGTGGACGGGGCGCTCTACCGGGCCAAGCTGGCGGGCAAGGATCGGCTCTGTGGCTAGGAACAGGGCGGGCTGAGGACCGCCATGGTGGCGATGCCCCCCCGGATGCGGCTTGACCAAGGTATCGACTTGACGCCGCCCCCACTCGCTGGTCTGATGCGCGCTCTTTTCATACCTGTGAGATGTATCTTGATGAAGAAGTGCCTCCTGATTGCCCTGACCGCAATGCCGCTGTTTGCCCACGCCGGCCTGATGGACTCCCTGACCGATACCGTGACCAGCAGCCTGACCAGCAGCGCCAAGGAGATGGCCGGTAGCGCCATGGACGACGCCACCAATGCCGCGGTCAAGCGCGCCCTGGACATCAAGGAAGGCGGCTCCAACAAGGAGGCCATCAAGGCCAAGCTGGGAGCCCCGCTGAGCACCCAGACCGAAGCCGGTCTGGAAGTCTGGACCTATGATCTGGGCGCCCTGAACAAGGTATCCCCCATGCTGGCGGAGACCTCCAAGACCCTGTTCAAGGATGCGGAAGTGGCCCAGAAGACGGTGGTCATCAAGTTCGAAGGGGAGACCGTCAAGACCCTGAACCTGGCCGACAAGGCCAAGGCATAAGTCTGATTGACGATACGAAGCAGGGGCCTGATGGCCCCTTTTTGCTGGGTGGCGTTCACCGCCGACCCCGTTGTGTGGGGCGGCAGAAACGACAGAGGGTGGCCTGGGCCACCCTCGTTGGTTGTCGAAGAGACTTATTTGTTCGCTTCGGCAAACTGCTTCATCACCTCGGCGTGTTTGGTCATGCCGTCGGCGCGCAGCTCCAGATTCTTCACGAACTCGGCTTTCTTGGCCGGATCTTCAATCTTGTCGTAGCGCTGCTGCAGGTGAGCCTGGATCTGCTCCGGGGTCATGTTCTGCATGCGGGCCATCTTGTCGTGGCGGCCACCGTGGTGCTTGCCATCCTTCATGGGGCAGTCGCTCATCATGGGGGTGCCCGGCTGAGCGGTACTCACGGCTTCGCTGGCGGCGTAGGCGCCGAGCGGCAGGCCGAGGATCAGGGTGGCGGTCAGCAGGGTCTTGGTCAGCTTTTTCATGGGTAACTCCTTTCGGATGAATATGGGATTCGGCTCGTTCGCCTTGGTACTCAGTAAACACCGAGGAAGTGTCTGAAATTTGCCAGTTGAGGCCTATTTTGTAGCAGAGTGTGGCATCTTGGCGCTACGGCACACTTTGACATAATCCGCCCGGTTGATTTTCGTATAATCGCTCCAGCTCGAACATGGGAGAACAATGATGAACCAAGGCAGCCCTCATATCCTGGTGGTGGATGACCACAGCGAGATCCGCGATCTGCTCAAGCGCTTTCTGGAACAGCACGGGATGCGGGTCAGCTGTGCCCGCGACGGCAAGGAGATGAAGCGCCTGCTGGAGGAGCGGGAATTCGACCTGCTGGTGCTGGACCTGATGATGCCGGGGGAGGATGGACTGACCCTGTGCCGCGAGCTGAGGGTGAAATCCAGCCTGCCCATCATCATGCTCACCGCCATGGGGGAGGAGACGGACCGCATCATAGGGCTGGAGATGGGGGCCGATGACTACCTCGCCAAGCCGTTCAACCCCCGCGAGCTGCTGGCGAGGATCAAGGCAGTGATGCGCCGCACCCAGGCCGAGCCGCAATCCGCCCCTGAGGCCCTGACCCGGGATCTGCGCTTCGATCGCTGGCTGCTGGACATCCATCGCCGGGAGTTGGTAGATGAAGAGGGGGTGGGGATGAGCCTCTCCACCGCCGAGTTCGATCTGCTGAAGGTGTTCCTCGAGCGTCCCCAGCGGGTGCTGAGTCGGGATCAACTGCTGGATCTGGCCCGCGGCCGGGAGGCGGTGGCCTTCGATCGCGCCATCGACACCCTGGTGAGCCGGCTGCGGCGCAAGCTGGAGCGGGATCCCAAGAACCCCGAGCTCATCAAGACCATCTGGGGTGGTGGCTACCTGTTCGCCGCCGACGTGACCCAGGAGTAAAGGGTGAGTACGTTCAAGAAATTTTTTTCCCGGCTGTGGCCCAAGGGGCTGACCGGCCAGATCGTGCTGGTGGCCCTGGCCGGGCTGGTGTTGATCCAGTTGCTCAGCATCCAGATCTATCGTTCCGACCGGGAAGAGGCCCTCGGCTACGTCAACAGCCGCAACGCCATGCAGCGCATCATCTCTGTAGTGCGCCTGCTCACCCTGTCTCCCCCCTCCCTCTATCACGAGATCCTCAAGGCGAGCCGCAGCGAGACCCTGTTGCTGCGCCTCTCCGACGAGCCGCTGCAACCGGACAACCGCAGCCCCCGCTTCGAGAAGCTGGTGCGGGCCAAGCTGGACTATCCGCCCCAGCTGGCGGTGGAGATCAGCGCCGAGCTCAAGCAGGAGTTCCAGCGCAGCCAGGCCTGGCGTCATCATAACCGCATGATGAAGGATCGCAGCGGCATGCCGCCGCCCCAGGACATGCGGCTCTACGGTTCCATCCAGCTGCCCAATGGCGGTTGGCTGCAATTCAGCTCCCTGGTGGACAAGGAGTCGGCGAGCTGGTCCTGGCAGACCACCCTCAACCTGCTGCTGGTGGCGAGCCTGGTGATCGGCCTGATGATCTGGCTGTTCCGCCGCGCCACCCAACCGCTCAAGCAGTTGGCGGCCAACGCGGATCGGCTGGGGCGAGGAGAGGACATAGAGCCGCTGCGGGAAGCCGGGCCGACGGAGATCCGCGAGTCTATCCAGGCCTTCAACCGGATGCACACCCGGCTCGATCGCTTCGTGCAGGACAGGACCCGCATGCTGGCCGCCATTTCCCACGACCTGCGCACCCCCATCACCAGCCTGCGGCTGCGCAGCGAGTTTCTGGCGGATGGGGAGGACAAGGAGCGCTTCCAGCAGACCCTGCAGCAGATGGAGCAGATGCTGGCGGCGACCCTGAGCTTCGCCCGGGAGGAGGGGCTGCAGGAGGCGACCCGGGAGCTGGATCTGGTGAGCCTGCTGGAAAGCCTGTGTGACGACTATGCGGACACGGGCCAGCCGGTCACCTGCCTGGCCGAGGGCAAGCAGGTCTACGCCTGCCGTGCCAACACCCTGCGCCGGGTGCTGCAGAACCTCATCGGCAACGCCATCAAGTATGCGGGCAGCGCCGAGGTCTCCCTCGAGCGCACCGACAGCGAGCTGCTGATCCGGGTCTGCGATCGGGGGCCCGGCATAGATCCGGGCCAGCTGGAGGAGGTGTTCAAGCCCTTCGTGCGCCTCGACGGGGCTCGCAATACGGAGTCCGGCAGCGTGGGGCTGGGGCTCGCCATCGCCCGCACCCTGGTGCACCAGCATGGCGGGGAGCTGACCCTGCACAATAGAGACGGCGGTGGGCTGGAGGCGAGGATCCGCCTGCCATTGTGAAGACGGATGGTGAAAAAGAGGGCGTCCAGGGCGCCCTCTTTATTTATCGCTGTGGCGGCGCTGGTCATCAGAACTGGTAGGTCATCCCCAGATTGTAGCGGCGACCGTCCAGCACGGTACCGTAGCTGCCGTAATCCACCGTCTTGTCGAACAGGTTGTAGACGCCGGCGGTGACGTTGAGGTGTTGATTGGCCTTGTAGACCAGGCCGGTGTCGAAGAAGGTGTAGGAGGGGGTGCCTTCGGCCATCCGGGTGCGGCTCAGGTAGTCGGAGGTCTTGCTGCGGAAGTTGACCCTGGACCAGAGGCTGACATCCGCGGTGGTCTGCCAGTCGACCGAGGCGTTGAACATGTGGCGGGGCATCTGGTTCAGCGGTTTGCCTTCCATGGGGCCACTCTTCTGCTCGGACTGGGTATAGGTGTAGCTGGAGGCCAGGGACCAATCCTCATTGATGGCCCAGTTGGCCGTGCTCTCCAACCCGCGCATGTTCGCCTTTTCGACGTTGATGCGGTCGCTGATGAAGTCGTAGGTATGCCCATTGAGGGTGCAGGACGGGTCTGTCTTGCTGGAGCAGCGACGGATCTCGGAGAGCATGTCCTCGAAGTCGGTGTTGAACAGGGTCAGGCTGGCGCTGAGCCCTTCGCGACCGTCCCATAGCAGGGCAATCTCCTCGCTGACGCTGGTCTCCGGCTTGAGATCCGGATTGCCGACCAGGATGCCATCCTGGGTGCCTCCGCCGGTGGCCTGGCCCCAGTTGGCCGCCGACATGCGCAGATCGGGGGAGCGATAGCCCGTCGAGACCCCGCCCTTCAGGGTCCAGAATTCCGCCGGGTGCCAGACCCCGTAGAGGCGAGGGCTCCAGTGGGTGCCGTAGTTCTGATCCTGATCCATGCGGACCCCGCCGGTCAGGGCGAAGCTGTCCGTCAGGGACCACTCATCTTCCAGGAAGAGGGCCCAGCTCCAGCGGGTCAGCTGGCTGGCCCGGTTGCTCACGTTGAGCTGATTGCCTTGATCCTGCAGATCCTCGTAACGGTACTGGCCGCCGAGGCTCAGGTAGTGATCCCCCAGAATGAACTGGGTGTGGGTGTCGGCGATGCTGTTGATCATCTTCATCTGGCGGCCGGGGTTGGTGTTCTCTTCCCGCTGCAGATAGCTGGTGGATGAGCCGAAGTCGTACTGGCCGTTGTGGGTGATGGCGTAGTTGGTGCGCTCGTAGGTGTTCAGACTGGGCTTGGACTTGGCCGGCAGGGATTCGCCCGGGGTGCGGTCTCTATCCTGCAGGGAGCGGCTGACCTCGAAGTCGAAGCCATTGTGTGTATCCGGCGTCAGGCTGAACACGGCGGTGCCGCTTTTCGTCTCCTGTTCGGCGAAGCCGTTCTGGAACTGATCCTCTCCCCGGTGGGAGAGCTGGCCATTCAGGCGCATCCCCAGCAGCCCATCCACCAGGTTGCCCGCCGTGTAGCCGTCGGTCTGGAAGATGTCGCCGGACGCCTTGTTCTCCTGGAAGGTGGAGTCCGCATGGAGGGAGCCCTGCCAGGCGCTCATGCTGCTGGTCTTGCGGGTGATGACGTTGATGACGCCCCCCATGGCATCCGAGCCGTAGCGGGATGACATGGGACCGCGCACCACCTCGATGCGATCTATGGCCTGCAACGGAGGCAGCCAGCCCTGCTCTATGCCGGGACCGTCGCTGTTGGGGCGGGTACCGCGGCTGTCGACCCGCTTGCCGTCGACCAGCATCAGGGTGTACTTCGAGCCCATGCCGCGGATGCTGATGTCGCTGCTGCTGCCCCCGCCGGTGATCACCACGCCGGGCACGTCCTTCAGGGCGTCGGTGACGTCCCGATAGGCACGCTTCTCCAGCTGTTCACGGGTCACCACCGAGATGGAGGCCGCCGTGTCCTCGATCTTCTGCTGGAAGCCGGAGGCGGTCACGACCATGACCTCGGGTTCGGCTGCATAGGCAGGGACGGCGAGGGACGCGAGAATGAGGGGGGTCAGCTTGTGAGGAGGGATCGTTGTCATCTTGGCCTGAACTCTGTGAGTGGGAAAATGGGATTCATCCATGATCGACTCGGTGACCTAGCCTGCCGGTGTCCAGGGGCGATAAGGCTCAATTGGATTTAGTCCCGAGTTCGGCGGGCATTGTAGTCAGCACGGCAAGGTGTGTAAATGATAATTAATCGCATTTGATGGGATTGAGATCAGATGAGGGTGAGAGGGGAGTGGCACTAGTCTGGGGGATAAGGGGCGGTTGGGATCGGGCGGAGAATGAGAGAAGAAGCTGGCATTGGGGCAACAAAAAACCCGCCGAGGCGGGTTTTTTCAATTCATGCAGAAGGTCCTGTCGATGAACGACCAGGCTTCCTGGCTTGAATTACAGACCAACTACGTTGGCAGCAGCCGGGCCTTTCTGGCCTTGCTCGATGGTGAACTCAACACGCTGACCTTCTTCCAGGGTTTTGAAACCGTTGGACTGGATGGCGGAGAAGTGTACGAACACGTCTTTGCTGCCGTCAGCCGGGGAGATGAAGCCAAAACCTTTCTCAGCGTTGAAGAACTTAACGGTACCAGTCATTTTGTTGGACATGATAATTTCCTTGAATAGTGATATTGAAACGCCACCTGTTGTGGCAATCCATGATTTTTCGTCAGCAATACGTATGGGGAGCACTAAAGAAGGATAATTATTTGGCCTGAATCTTCGATGAAGAACTCATGCACAAATCACTGCTTTAAAATGACTGCCTAACATAATCAGGTCTGAACTACCGAACCATCGAATCGATTAGAACACGCACACCTCGCCATGGCAATCTTTATCTCGGTGTTAACTGCCTGCCATCGTCCGCTTTGGAGTGGTTTCTGTGGACAAAATCGCCTTCTACCAGATGAACAAGGTGGTCCTTGAACTGCTGATCAAGGAAGCATGATGTGCCATGTCAGGACGACTGTATGCTTGTCCGGACAGGCCATCCTGGGTTAGCGCTTGCTTCGGTACTTGTTGCTGACGGAGTCGGACCAGCTGAAGGTTTCGGAAGCGGATTGATCCTTGGCACGTGCCTTGGCCTTCTCTCTTGCCAGGGCAGAGGCTGCCTTGGCGGCCTTGTTGCGATCGGCCTCGATCTTCAGGCGCCCCTCTTCACGGATCTTGTTGCGCTCCCCGTTGCTCAGGGTGTGATCCGCATTGGCCTGGGCCTTTTGCAGCAACAAGGTGATCTCGGCCTTCTCGGCTTCGGTGAGATCCTTCATCTCGAGTTTCTTCATGGGGGCACTCCTGTGGCGGGGATGGTTCACCCTAGCACAGTCGGTGAAGCATATCTTATGGAATCGCCTTTCCATCATCAAAATGAATAAGCCGACCGGGTTTTGGCCGGATGCTGGGTGAGGGGTTGGCGGCCTGGTGCCATGAGGCTGGATCCGGGCGGGACGTTGGGGGTATGCTGAGGTGAGTGCGATCCAGGATCGTCACTGCAAGCGTACTGAAGTCTATGATTCGGATGGCATGCTGGAACCTTGGTTCCAACTGTCTGGGTAACATTTTTGGAGTCTGATGATGAGCAACAAAGAACAGCATCACGGCAAAGATGCCAAGAAAAAACCGCAGATGTCACTGAAAGAGAAACGCGAAGCCAAACGGCAGAAAGCCGATCTGAAAAATGGCGGCGCGATGAAGTAACGCTCCTACACTGTTGTTCCTTTGGAGCCAGTATCAAGCCAGCCTGTCATGGGCTGGCTTTTATGTTTTCGGCACCCGGTGAAGTGCCATAGGCGGTGAAGATCCTGGCATAGCGGCCATCCTCCTTCATCCTGGTCAGCTGGCGATCGAACCACTGCTGCTGCGCCGCCTGACGAAAGGCGAAGTGGTACTGGGTGGGCGGGAACAAATCCAGCTGGCGTACCCGCTCGGGGCGATAGCGCTCCCCGTTGCGCTTGTCCTGACCGAGCTGCGCGAGATAGTAGTAGAACACCTGTTGTTCCAGGATCACCGCATCTGTGCGCCCCAGCAGCAGCTTCTGCACCTGGCTCTCTTGCCGCGCCACCTCTTCATACCGCGCATTCCGGGCGCTGATGCGAGCGAACTCCTCTCCCAGGATCTGCTGTGCCCGCTGAAAGGCGCTGACTCTCAGGGTGGCCAGATCTGACAAGGTCCGTACTGGCACCTCGCCCAGCGTGAATACCCGGTTGTGGAAGGTGATCACCGGTTGGGAGAGGTACACCCGCGCCAGCATGCCGGGTTTGACATTGATGACGGCATCCAGCTTGCCCTGTGCCAGCATGCGAAAGGTGCGCTCCAGCGGTAGGTAGACGAACTGGGGTTCATAACCGCTGTCGGCGAAGGCAGCTGTCAGCAGGTCCAGCTCTATGCCCCGGCCTTGCTCCTGTATCACATAGGGGGGAATGGCAAAGCTGACCCCGACGCGCAATGGCTCGGCCAGCAGCGGGCTGACATGAAGCAGCAGGATGCAGGACAGCAGGCGGTTGAACGGGGTCATACAGGATCTCGGATGGGGTTCGCCCAGATGGTAACCCCAAGGCTCGGCAATCACGCCGTGATGGGGACGCGACACCTTCAAAAGCCCAAAAAGGGGGGCTGACTGCGTCAGAAGCAGGCAAAAAAAGGCCCTGAATCGTCAGGGCCTGGGTGTCTTAGAAGGGGATGTCGTCGTCGAAGTCCATCGGCGGCTCGTTGTAGACCGGCGGTGCGGACTGCGGCTGCTGCGCAGGACGACCGTAGCCACCCTGTTGCTGCATGTTCTGCTGCGGTGCGGGAGCGGGACGCTGCATGTTCTGCTGGGGAGCCTGTTGCGGCTGACCCCAGTTGCCCTGGGATTGCTGACCGCCCATGCCCTGGCCCCCTTGTGGACGGCCGCCCAGCATCTGCATCACACCGGTGAAGCTGTCGACCAGTACTTCGGTGGTGTAGCGCTCCTGGCCACTCTGATCCTGCCACTTGCGGGTCTGCAGCTTGCCTTCCACATAGACCTGGGAACCCTTCTTCAGGTATTCACCCGCGACTTCGGCCAGCTTGCCCATGAACACCACGCGGTGCCACTCGGTGCGCTCTTTCTGCTCACCGGTTTGCTTGTCACGCCAGGTCTCGGAGGTGGCTATGGTGATGTTGGTCACGGCACCGCCACTCGGCATGTAGCGCACTTCAGGATCCTGCCCCAGGTTACCGATCAGAATGACTTTGTTGATGCCTCGACTGGCCATAATCTCTCTTCCACCTTATATACCGACCAGCTGACTGGTCTGGGTTCACTCACAATATTGCTGCCGCGCAAGTCCGCCATCGTCTGATCTGACGCGGGATTGCCAGCGGGTCGCTGATGGGGCCGGGCCCTGTCATCGACATCCGGATTAGCTCGCCATAGTAACAGTTGATGTGCGGGATAGCACATCTTTAGCGCCGCAGGAGCGGTTTGAGCCATCCCCCAGGCGGGTGGGAATACGCTATCGCAGTTGCCCTGATCCCGGCAAGTACGGCCATGGGGGGTGGCTCACGTCTTTGCATTTTTTGTCGGCGTGAGGAGCCTGATCACAGTTTGCCCCATCCTGCCTCATTCCCCCCCAAATAGGGGGGCTCTCCTAGTCCACTGTATTGTCTGATAAAAAAATGATTTTATATCGACCCATATGAAGCCTAATGCTTTTTTAATACTATGTAAAAACAACGGCTTGTTACTCTCTCGCGACCATTGCTGGCGTATGAAATGACGATCAAGGCCGACAGGCAAAAAGTTCGAGGAAGAGCCCCATGAAGACAGAGACTCCGCTGGTACTCGTGACCGAAGGCAATGTTCAGGCGAGCACCTTCATGAGTTATCTGATGGCTCAACTGGGTCAGCCCATATGCCTCATCAGCCACCCCGATCAGCTGCTGACCGTCACGGGTTGCAGCCTGTTTCTGGTCGATCTGGACTATCTCAAGTCAAGCCAGCAGTTTGACTGGCACAGGAATATCGCCGCGTTCGATGGGGTCCATACCGTGCTGCTCAATGCGCCGACCAACACGGATCGGGATCTGCTGCTGATGTGGCCCAATACCAGCGGCCTCTTCTTTCGCCAGGACCCCCTGGACCGACTGGTGGCCGGCATCAAGAAGGTGAGGCAGGGGGAGTTCTGGATCCCTCGCCACCTGATGTGCGAGCTGGTCAGCTATTACCGGCAGGGGGCCGAGCCAACCCAGCGCAGCCAGAGCCTGCTGACGGCGCGCGAGCGTGAGATCATCCGCCATTTGATGACGGGGGCCTCCAACACCGAGATCGCCGACAACCTGTTCGTCAGCGAGCACACCATCAAGTCCCACCTCTATAACGTCTTCAAGAAGTTGAACGTCAAGAACCGGCTGCAGGCGGTGAGCTGGGCCAAGGAGTACCTCGATCTGACGAGTTCCCACTGAGGCGGGTTCGGGGCTCAGATTGATACCCGGCCTATCGCTGGCCAGCGAGGAGCTCAGGGGTGCCGATATCCCGCTGGCATCCCAGCCACCTGAGCAGCAGAGCTATCCCGTAGAGAGTGGCGTTCTGGTGATGGATGGCACCACTACTCGTTTTATCCATCGTTTTTATCGCCGTCTCAGCCCACATTTCGGCTGGTTCCACGGAGCCGGAGGGCGGCCGTTCCTATGGGTGTCACCCCGATGATTTCCCCCGTTAACTGTCTATCCATCCAGTAGTCTCTATGCCATACTGGTTCGCTCTGGTTTGTGTATCGAGCGTGCAAGAAGATGGAAAAAATCGTGATTCGGGGTGCCCGCACCCACAATCTGAAGAACATCAACCTGATCCTGCCCCGCGACAAGTTGATCGTGGTGACGGGTCTGTCCGGCTCCGGCAAGTCTTCGCTGGCGTTCGATACCCTCTATGCCGAGGGGCAGCGCCGCTACGTGGAATCCCTCTCCGCCTATGCCCGCCAGTTCCTCTCCCTGATGGAAAAGCCGGATGTGGACCATATCGAGGGGCTCTCCCCGGCCATCTCCATCGAGCAGAAGTCCACCTCCCATAACCCGCGCTCGACGGTCGGCACCATCACAGAGATCTACGACTACCTGCGGCTGCTGTTCGCCCGGGTCGGCGAGCCGCGCTGCCCGACCCACGCCATCCCGCTGACCGCCCAGACCATCAGTCAGATGGTGGATCAGGTGCTGGCCCAGCCGGAAGGCAGCAAGCTGATGCTGCTGGCCCCCGTGGTGCGCAACCGCAAGGGCGAGCACACCAAGCTGCTGGAGAATCTGGCGGCCCAGGGTTATATCCGGGCCCGTATCGACGGCGAGGTGTGCGATCTCTCCGATCCTCCCCCGCTGGAACTGCACAAGAAGCACACCATCGAAGTGGTGGTGGATCGCTTCAAGGTGCGGGATGATCTCGCCCTGCGGCTGGCCGAATCCTTCGAGACGGCACTGACCCTGTCCGGCGGCATAGTACTGGTGGCGCCCATGGACGGGGAGGAGGGGGTTGAACCCATGACCTTCTCCGCCAACTTTGCCTGTCCCGAGTGTGGCTACTCCATGTCGGAGCTGGAGCCGCGCATCTTCTCCTTCAACAACCCGGCCGGCGCCTGCCCTACCTGCGATGGCCTCGGGGTGCAGCAATATTTCGACCCCGCCAAGGTGATCGGCGATCCGGGCCAGAGCCTGGCCGGCGGCGCCATCCGTGGTTGGGACAAGCGCAGCTTCTATTACTTCCAGATGCTCAAATCCCTCTCCGAGCACTACAAGTTCGATCTGGAAAGCCCCTGGGAGGATCTGCCCCTCAAGACCCAGGAGGTGATCCTGCGGGGCTCCGGCAAGGCGGAGATCGAGTTCCGCTACATGAACGATCGCGGCGATGTGGTGGTGCGCAAGCATCCGTTCGAGGGGATCCTGCACAACATGGAGCGCCGCTACCGGGAGACCGAATCCAACTCGGTGCGGGAAGAGCTCGCCAAGTACATCGCCAACAAGTCCTGCACCAGCTGCGGTGGCAGCCGGCTGCGGGAAGAGGCGCGCCACGTGTTCGTGGACAACCGCAACCTGCCTGCCATCGCCGAGCAATCCATCGGCGATGCGCTGGCGTTCTTCGCCGGCATCGAGCTGACCGGGCAGCGGGCCCAGATCGCCGAGAAGATCCTGAAAGAGATCGTCGAGCGGCTCGGCTTCCTGGTGAACGTGGGCCTGAACTACCTGAGCCTGTCCCGCAGCGCCGAGACCCTGTCCGGCGGCGAGGCTCAGCGCATCCGGTTGGCGAGCCAGATCGGCGCTGGCCTGGTGGGGGTCATGTATGTGCTGGATGAGCCCTCCATCGGCCTGCACCAGAGAGACAACGAGCGACTGCTCAAGACCCTGACGCACCTGCGGGACCTCGGCAATACCGTGATAGTTGTGGAGCACGACGAGGACGCCATTCGCCTCGCCGACCATGTGCTGGATATCGGTCCCGGCGCCGGGGTGCACGGTGGCGCCATCGTCGCGCAAGGCACACCTGAGGAGATCATCGCGAACCCGGAATCCCTGACCGGTGACTACCTCTCAGGCCGCAAGCAGATCGCCATCCCGGCCGAGCGCACACCGCTCACTGGCAAGTGGTTGAAATTGAAGGGGGCGAGTGGCAACAACCTGCGCAACGTCAACCTGGATCTGCCCATCGGGGTGATGACCTGCGTCACCGGCGTTTCCGGCTCCGGCAAGTCGACGCTCATCAACGACACCCTGTTCCGCATCGCCCATCGGGAGCTGAACAAGGCCACCGAGTCGACCCCGGCGCCCTACCGCAGCGTGGAAGGGTTGGAGCATCTGGACAAGGTGGTGGATATCGATCAGAGCCCCATCGGCCGCACCCCGAGATCCAACCCGGCGACCTATACCGGCCTGTTTACCCCGATCCGCGAGCTGCTCTCCGGCACCCAGGAGGCGCGCTCCCGTGGCTATCAGCCGGGTCGCTTCTCCTTCAACGTCAAAGGGGGCCGCTGCGAGGCTTGTCAGGGAGACGGGGTCATCAAGGTGGAGATGCACTTCCTGCCGGACGTGTACGTGCCGTGCGACGTCTGCAAGGGCAAGCGCTACAACCGCGAGACCCTGGAGGTGAAGTACAAGGGCAAGAACATCCACGAGATCCTGGAGATGACGGTGGAAGATGCCCGCGAGTTCTTCGACCCGGTGCCGGCGGTGGCGCGCAAGCTGCAGACCCTGATGGACGTGGGCCTCTCCTACATCCGCCTCGGTCAGTCGGCGACCACGCTCTCTGGCGGCGAGGCGCAGCGGGTCAAGCTGGCGCGGGAGCTCTCCAAGCGCGATACAGGCCAGACCCTCTATATCCTGGATGAGCCGACCACCGGCCTGCACTTCCACGACATCCAGCAACTGCTGAAAGTGCTGCACCAGTTGCGGGATAGAGGCAATACCATCGTCATCATCGAGCACAACCTGGACGTCATCAAGACCGCCGACTGGATCGTCGATCTCGGGCCAGAGGGGGGGTCTGGTGGTGGTCGCATCCTGGTGACCGGCACGCCGGAGGAGATGAGCCGTTGCAAGGAATCCCACACGGCGCGCTTCCTGGCGCCGCTGCTGAGCAAGTAAAGCGAGAAAGACAAGCAAGGGGCCTCTGGCCCCTTTTTTGTCGGTTGCGGTTGGTGAGGTGTCCGAATGTTCTGCTCAAGCACGTTCGCGGACGGCGATGAGCTGGTCGTGAGTAACGTCGGAGATTTACAAGTCGGGGGGAAAGGAGATCAGTGGGTCAGCATCAGGAAGGCGAGGGCAAACACGAAGCCCAGCAAGATAAACAGGAAGGAGCCTATGCCCCAGATGGCTGCCAATATACCCAGTATTTTGTCTTTTCGAGTCTGTGGTTTCATAGATGCTCTATTACAGCTGCGCTACACCGCATTAATAAAATACGCAGTCCGTGACAGTTAAACAACATCCGGTGAGGGAATGGGAGGCTTAAAGATATATTTAATTGGTATTTATGGTGGGCGGCAGTGGCATGGTAATAATATAACTATCTGTATTTAATGTGATTTAATGGCATTTAAGATGATTTGATGAACAACTGAAGTTGCCGTGCACATCCATCTATTTCTTGATAACTATTGAGCTAAATCAATAACTCTTCATTCACATCCTTTTATAGTTTTCGGGCTTACAACATAGAAAGAAAACAAAAAAAGGGAATTAAGTGATGAAAAAGATCCTTCCTCTGGTAATCGCAGCCGCCTTTGCTTCCCCTCTCGCCATGGCACACCAGGCCGGCGATATTCTGGTGCGTGGCGGGCTGGCGTTCGTCTCCCCCCAGACCAGCAGCGACGATGTACTGGGCACGGGTGAGCTGGATATCGACAGCAATATGCAGCTGGGCCTGACCCTCTCCTACATGATCACCGACAACTGGGGCGTCGAGCTGCTGGCCGCCACGCCCTTCTCCCACTCGGTATCGACCCCGGGGTTGGGTGAGGTGGCCAAGGTCAAGCACCTGCCGCCGACCCTGATGGCGCAGTACTATTTCGGGGATGCCAACAGCAAGGTGCGTCCCTACGTGGGGGCCGGCGTCAACTACACCTTCTTCTTCGACGAAGAGGGTCGCGGCGCTCTGGATGGCACCGACGTCAGCGTCGACTCCTCCTGGGGACTGGCGGGTCAGGTGGGCCTGGACATGGCCATCAACGATCGCTGGTTCGTCAACGCCTCGGCCTGGCTCATCGACATCGATACCGATGTCCACACCGCCGTCGGCACCATCAATACCTCCATCGATCCGGTCGCCTTCATGTTTGGCGTTGGCTACCGTTTCTGATCCCATTCAATTGGCCCCATCGTGGCCATATAACCAAGCACGTCTCATTTTGGCCCGGCACTGTCCGGGTCTTTTTCTGTCCGTCGCGGGCTGGCCACCACGGATCCCTCGCCGGTGGAGAGGTCGTTATTCTGTTTGCCAGCGGCACAGGCTGCCGATACGGGCGACGGGGATGAAGCCGAGGCTGCGATAGATGCGCTGGGCATGATAATGCTCGTCGGCCACTATGATGAGGCGTTCGGCCTGCGTCAGACCCTGGCGTGCGACCTGGCTCAGCAACTGGCGGCAGAGCCCACGATTACGCCAATCCCTGTGGGTGCGCACCAGTTGGAAGCGTCCCAGCCTGGTGGTGAAGAAGAGGCCGCAGCTGGCGATCAGTTGTGCGTCTTGCCAGATCCCCCACCACTGCCCCAGCCCGTCGGCAATCATGCCCTGATAGAGGTTGCGCCTCGAGTGCAGATAAGCGAGGTAGCCCTCGGCGGGATGAGTCGGCTCCCGTTCGGCCATCTCCAGGGCCAGCCAGTCATCCCAGTCAGCAGTGGTAAAGGCGCGGGCGGGAGAGAAATTCGCCTGGGTGTCTGCTTGCCAGTCAATGGCATCCAGTGCCAGCACCACGCATTCCATGTATTGGTAGCCCGCCGCCACGAAACCCGCGACCCGGCTGTTCTGCCCCTCGGCGAGGGGCCACTGGAAGGTGCGATGACGGACCCTGGGATCCTGGCCGATCCATAGATCGAAACTGGCTTCGAGCCAGCCCTTGTCACGGTCGCTCGGCGGGGAGGGCAGCAGCAGGTAGTTGCCGAAGTAGTAATCCGGCGCCGTCGGGATCCGTACCGTCCAGAACTGGCCGTGATCCCGGACCTCGCCTTGATAGCGCTCAAACAATAAATCGGTGGCAAAGCCGGGGTGGTCTTCCATGATGGGTTCCTGCAAGTGACTCAAATGATTATCGGCAGGAGGAGGGAGAAGTTAAAAAAAGGCCGGGAAGACCCGGCCAAACAATCACACGCAGATTCAGAACGTCCTAGACGATCCGCCCGCATCATAGCGTGCCTGAGATCATTTTGGGATGGGGGGTCATGGTTACTTAAGTCGAATTGCCGAATAAAAAAACCATCGATCCGAGATTCGATGCAAATCGATGTTGACTTTGATCGGTTTTCTCATAAAGATAGAAAGACGTTTAGACGTCCAAACATCCGTTTGACGTACCAAAGCAGATGGCAGGACAGGGAGAGAGCAGATGGGATTTCACAGCGCGCGTCAGGTTGAGGCACTCAACCAGAGTCTGGCGGACTTGGGTAACAACATTTCGGTCAGCTTCGAGTTTTTCCCCCCCAACAGCGAAGGGATGGAAAACACCCTGTGGCAATCCATCGAGCGGCTCCAGGTGCTGGAGCCCAAGTTCGTCTCCGTGACCTATGGCGCCAACTCGGGCACCCGGGATCGCACTCACAAGGTGATCAAGGACATCAAGGAGCGCACCGGTCTCATCGCCGCCCCGCACCTGACCTGTATCGATGCCAGCCGCGACGAGCTGCGCACCATAGCCCGTGACTACTGGAACAGCGGCATCCGCCATATCGTTGCCCTGCGTGGCGACCTGCCCGCCGGCATCGACAAGCCCGACATGTATGCCACGGATCTGGTCGCCCTGCTCAAGTCCGAGGCCGACTTTGACATCTCGGTGGCCGCCTATCCGGAAGGACACCCCGAAGCGCGTAGCGCCCAGTCCGATCTGCTGAGCCTGAAGCGCAAGATAGATGCGGGTGCGAACCGTGCCATCACCCAGTTCTTCTTCGACGTGGAGACCTATCTGCGCTTTCGGGATCGCTGCGCCGCCATCGGCATCGACGCCGAAATCGTGCCGGGGATACTGCCGGTCTCCAACTACCAGACCCTGGCCAAGTTCGCCGGCTTCACCAACGTGAAGATCCCGCGCTGGATGCATCAGCGCTTCGAAGGGCTGGACAACGACCAGACCACCCGCAACATGGTGGGGGCCAGCATCGCCATCGATCAGGTGCGGGTGCTGAGTCAGGAGGGGGTGAAGGACTTCCACTTCTATACACTGAACCGCTCCGAGTTGACCTATGCCATCTGCCACACCCTGGGGGTGAGGCCCAAGTCCCAGGTCTGATCCCCGGATCACACCAACAAAAAAAGCCAGTGAGTCGCCTCATTGGCTTTTTTGCTATGGCCGGGTGTCAGGGACGGGTTGGCTGGATCTCCTTGGGCTCCAGGGTGATGACGGCATTGCCGGCGGCCCCCGGATACTGGTCATAACGCTGGTCTTGCTCCAGGGTGTAGAAGGTATCCAGGTAGTCGTCGTTGTTGGTCATCCAGGAGTCGGGCAGGGCCTTGACGATGCGGCCACCGAGGTCGAGGAAGGGCAGGGCCTCCGGCACGCCGCCGGCGGTGAAGCCGAGCTTGAGCGCCTCTATCAGCAGGGCGCTGAGCTCCTTGTAGTTGACGTTGTCATCCTGCTCCATCATGACCACGTCGACGGCGCCCCAGCGATAGCGATCCCAGTACACCAGGATCTGGTTCGGGCTGTAGTCGGTGTTGTCATAGTCGAGATAGGGCATGTCGACGATGTCCACCACGGGCTCATCCCGGCTGGGATTGACCCCGGCCACCACGGCGTAGACCTCGGCGGCCCCGAGCAGCCAGGGCTCCTGATCGTCGTTCAACCTGATCTTCTTGAGGATGCTGGTTTTCAGGGGTGCCGTGCTGCTCTGCGCCATGGGGGCTGCTTGCAACTCTGCGGCGGCCAGCGCCTTGCGCATCACCTGCAAGCCGGCATTCTTGGCCTTGATGGGGTCGGCCTCCACTACCAGAACCGGCCGCGCCGGCGGCTGGTTCACATCGAGATAGACGGGATTGCCAGCCGTATCAAAGGCTTCGATGGCGCTCCAGCTCTGTTCATCACCACTGGGCACATAGGCGATGAGGGGTTCGACCCCTTGCTTCAGGGCGGCCGCCTGTTCCGGGTTGGCCAGCCTCAGCTGCATCAGCTGCTTGACCTCTCCCTCCAGCCCCTGCCGGCTGATGGCGGCCTGGTTGGCATCGGTTGCCTGTCGCTTCAGCCTGGGACTGGCTTTTTGCAGCAGATTCGGTAGCGGTGCCTGGTACTCCTGATTGGCGAGCAGGGGCAGCAGGTTCTTCTGCTGCAGGGCGAGCTGGCGTGCCAGCTCCCTGTCCGTATCGGCGGCCTGGGCCGCGCTGGTCCCCAGCAGGGCCAGTAATAAGATGACAGCCTGATTCCTCATTATCTTTCTCCAATGTTGAGTCTGACGAGGCGCATCCCGGGAAGAATGGGCGCCTCCCGCCCACTAGACGGCAATTGGTTTCAACTGTGAACCATGCTTGCCGAATTATGTGCGGCGTCTCACTGGAGTCTCCCCAGATGGGCAGGTCAGGCGCGCAGCCGATTGACTTGGTGCAACCCTATGCCGACCAGCAGCCCCCAGCAGGCGGATCCGACCCCGAGCAGGCTGATCCCGGAGGCGGTGATGATGAAGGTCAGCAAGGCGGCCTCCCGCTCTTCATCCTGTTGCAAGGCCCCGTGCAGGCTGCTGCCTATGGTCCCGAGCAGTGCCAGTCCGGCCACGCAGGTGACCAGGGCGGTGGGAAACGCGCTGAACAGGGCCACTACGGTAGCGCCGAAGCAACCGGTAAGCAGGTAGAAGCAACCGGCCCAGACCGCGGCTGGCCAGCGCCGGTTGGCGTCGGGATCCACCTCCTTGCCCATGCAGATGGCGGCCGTGATGGCGGCCAGGTTGAAGGCGTAGCCGCCGAAGGGGGCCAGCAGCAGGCCGGTCAGGCCGGTCCAGCTGATGAGGGAAGAGGTGGCAGGTTGATAGCCGTGGGCCCGCAGAATGGTGATGCCGGGCATGTTCTGCGACGTCATGGTGACGATGAAGAGCGGCAGGGCGATTCCCAGCAGGGCATCGAGGGAAAAGGTCGGCGTGGTCCAGACCGGGGCGGAGAGCTGCCAGCCGAGGCCATCCAACTGCAATTCCCCCCGCAAGGCGCAGACCAGCATGCCGACGGCGAGCACCAGCACCATGGTATAGCGTGGCCACAGGTGCCTACCTGTCAAAAATGCGATTAACAGGGTCCCCAGCAGCAGGGGATCCTCTGGGGCGACCCTGAACAGATCCAGCCCGAAACGGAGCAGGACCCCGGCCAGCATGGCGGCGGCCAGGGGAGCCGGAATATGTCGCATCAGGCGATCGAACCAGCCGCTGATGCCGCACAGGGTGATCAGTAAGGAGGAGATCGCGAAGGCACCGATGGCCTCCCCCAAGCTGAAGTTGCCCAGGCTGGTGATGAGCAGGGCTGCGCCCGGGGTGGACCAGGCGGTCAATACCGGCACGCGGTAATAGAGGGATAGGCCGATGCAGCTCACCCCCATGCCGATCCCCAGGGTCCACAGCCAGGAGGAGACCTGGGCTGCGTCGGCGCCGGCGGCGGTAGCGGCCTGGATGATCAACACGACTGAGCTGGTGTAACCGACCAGCACGGCGATCAGGCCTGCGGCCAGATGGGGTAGGGCGAAGGGCATAGGACTTCCTTGTGAGGCTGGCGGCTTGTGCGTTATTGCGTACAATATGATCTCGACTATAGCCTTGTGCGTTATTGCGCACAAGGTGGTGAAAAGAAATTCCGGGGAGAGGTTATGCAAGAGATGAGTCTGCACCTGGCTGCGCGGTTGAAGGCGCTGCGGGCCGAGCGAGGTTGGAGCCTGGACTCCGCCGCCCGTGAGACCGGGGTGAGCAAGGCCATGCTGGGGCAGATCGAGCGGGGGGAGTCGAGCCCGACGGTGGCGACCCTGTGGAAGATAGCCACCGGCTTTCGGGTCTCCTTCTCCAGCTTTATCGAACCCGCTCCCCATGAACAGGAGCAGACGCTCTATCGCGTCGCCGATGCCATTCGCCAACAGCCGGCGGGAGAGGGTATGCAGGTGGCGCCGCTATTCCCCTATGAGGGGCGGTTCGGGTTCGAGCTGTTTGAACTCACCCTGCTACCCGGCTATCAGCGGGAGTCCGAGCCCCATGAGCCGGGCGTCACCGAGCATGTGATCGTCATCAGCGGCGCTATGGAGGTGTTGACCGATGGAGAGTGGCGCACCCTCACGCAGGGGGAGGCGGTACGCTTCGCCGCCGATCGCCCCCATGGTTATCGCAATCTGGGGGTGGCACCCGCCGTCTTCCATAACCTGATCCACTACCCAAGTCCGCGCCCCTGATGCCTAGCCTGGGCGGCCATCCGCCCTGGGGCTCATCAGTATGGGGGCGTAGACCCAGACGAACAGCCCATAGGCCGCGACCCAGCTCCAGCCACTCAGATTCCACCCCGTCAGGGCCAGCGTCGGCCAGAGCAGGGGGAGCACAACTCGCATCAGTGCAGAGAGGATGACCAGGACGAACGCCGCCGTGATCCTGCGACCCACCTGCAAGGATCGACCACTGTGGCCGAGGGATACCCTGGCGATCATCCCGAGGATCATGGTGCCCATGCAGCCAGCACTCATCAGATGGCTGGCCAGCGACAGCGTGATGGGCCAACCGGCGGCCTGGGCCGCGAGGGCGAGCAAACCCAGAGGTATGAACAGATAAGCCAGGTGCAGGGACCACAACAAGGGATGAGGAAGGGTGGCGTCTGGGCGCCAGCGCAGTTGCCGCCACAGGTGCAGGCAGGTCGCCACTATATATAGGGGGACTATATAGAGGGGGGGGATCCCGATGAGGGGCTGCAGCAACCAGGAGAGCAGGATCAGCCAAAGGGACGCCAAGGCTCCACGCTCCAACCACAAGCGGGGAGTGGCTTTCTCCGTGCCGGTGGCTCTGGCGGTAAAGAAGGGAATGACCCGGCCTCCCATCACGGCGATCAGCGCCGTAAACAACAACACAGTCGTGATCAGCAGATGCTCCACCATGACCCAATCGCTTCGCCACCACCAACTGGCGCCATTGAGCAGGGTCAACAGGACGAGCAGGGGGACGAAGAAGAGGTTGCGCCACTGACGGGTCAGGATGATGGGCCTGGCGAGAAACCAGGTGCACAGCGGCAGCCAGATGAGATCCGCCGCCATCAGCGGGGTATTGCCCTCCCCAAGCCAGGGCAACAGCCCTCTCGGCAGCGCCCAGAGCCCCACCACCAGAGCCAGCGGCCAACCGCGTACTCCGGGATGGGCCGTCCAGTTCTGGACTGCGGTCAGCAAAAAGCCCGCGACTATGGCCGCGCCGAAGCCGAACAGCATCTCATGGGCATGCCACCAGATGGGGTTGGCAAGCCCCGGCAAGCTGAACCAGCCGTTGAGCTGCCCCAGCCATCCCGCCATGGCCAGAGTCGAGAACAGGGCTCCAAACAGGAAGAAGGGTCTGAATCCCAGACGAAACAGGGGCAGGATCTGCTCTTCCTTGCGGCTATCCAGAATCTGATGCATGGCGAGGGCCTAATTGAACATTTGAAAAGCCAATTATAAAGTGGCTTTTCAAATGTTCAATTAAAATCCAGTGAGAGCGGGGGAAGGTGGCGGTTCGGGTGAAAATAGAATCGATTTGTTTCATATGTGAGCGAACGAACGTCGAATGGGAATTTTATGCGAAATCGCCCTTGCCAATCCGCGCCGCCTCCCTATAATGCGCCTCCATCGACAGGGCAAGCGGCAACGCAAACAAGCCAGTCGGTAGCCTCGAAAAGCCTTTGAAAATAAGGCTTGACTCGAGAAGGCGGTTGAGTAGAATGCCACTCCCGCAGCGACGAAACGTTGCATTGCTCTTTAACAATTTGAATCAAGCAATCTGTGTGGGCACTCACAGCATCGAGCATCAAAAACAATTTTTGATTTTCAATGTCTGATGAAGTGACCAAAGCAACTTTTAGTTGCAGCAGTTAATTCAGCAATTCATTGAGCCGCCTTAATTGGCAACCAAACTTAAATTGAAGAGTTTGATCATGGCTCAGATTGAACGCTGGCGGCAGGCCTAACACATGCAAGTCGAGCGGCAGCGGGAAAGTAGCTTGCTACTTTTGCCGGCGAGCGGCGGACGGGTGAGTAATGC
>NZ_JBOFLJ010000012.1:0-1313 GCF_051657805.1 Aeromonas sp.
CAGGAGCGACTAGTCGAAGTGTATGTACTCCCAGGAATAGGGCAAACCCTGCCTGAACCTCCTCTTCCTCAGGGCCTCCCGGCACGACCCATGCGAAACCTTCTGCTACCCCTCCACCGGATCCCACACCGATCCCGCCCTCCTAGAGGTGCAATTCATTCGGGTTATCCTCCAGGGGAAATACCAGACACGGGAGAAGTCGTCGGATTGGTGGAAAATTCACCCTTGTACACCTCCGCCGGAGTCATGCCCGACCAGCTAGGAGCCTGGGTGGTGGACAGCGAAACTGGAGTGCACCAGTTGCAGGCCGAGGAATTGGCCAAAGGTAAGGGCCTCCCTTTGGATTGGGTAACCAGTGACGCTCGTATACCAACCACCACGGTCATAGACGCCACCCGCCTACACATCTGGACCGCCGTATGTGACACCCTCGGACAGTGGTTGAAGGGAAGCCAGGGGGGGGCACGACCGCTAGATGATCCCCGGGGCGGGGTCCCCATCTACGAGGCCCCCATCGACACACCGGCCCCTCCAAACCCAAAAGACATACCGGCTGCCCCCTGGGAATACCAGATGCCCGACCTATCCGAGGGCGACCAATTCTACCAGGACTCAACCGCCAGACTCCGCCAGATTATTAAAGGACGCCCAGATGAAGATCAACTCTGGACGGAAGGACTGGACGCCCTAGATGTCCACCGAAAGAATTACACGGAGGCTGGCCCGAAATACCTCCAATTGCTCTGGTGGGAGTTCCCCGAACCCCACCGGGAAGCCATCCGGATAGGATCCAGTATGCGGTTCCTGATAGACCCAGGTGACGAGATAGTACCCAACCCTGCACTCACGCCGGAACAAATAGAAGTGGTTTGCACCTTCGTGGAAGAACTCAAGGCCCTGGGGGTGGTCCGACCTGCCACCAGAAAATTGCGAAGAGTCTGCCCCTTGTTTGTGGTCCCAAAACCAGGGCAACCGGGTCAGTGGAGGTGCATTGCAGACATGAAAAAGGGCGGGCAAAATGATTGTTGTGGGTTGGACCCCATTTTCCTCCCCTCCGCCAAGGACATCCTCCCCCACCTCTACTCTGGGGGATGGTCGGCCATCGCCGACGCCAGCAAGCACTTCCACAACTTCAGCACACTGCCCGAGGAACGCGACCTGATTGGAATCATCCACCCAGTCACTGGAGAGCACCTTTGGTATGTGGGCCTACCTATGGGATCGGTCAACAGCCCCTCCATCGCCTGCCGCGCGGGAGAAGGTTTCATGGACATGCTCAGGCGGGAGAGCGAAGTCTTCAGAGCGGTCACGTA
>NZ_JBOFLJ010000013.1:0-1768 GCF_051657805.1 Aeromonas sp.
GGCGCCCTTGAAGGTTTGGTACCAGTGGCGGGGGCTACGTCGGAGGCCATAGAGGGTCTTCTTGAGACGCCAGTAAGTTCCAGGGGCCGAGTAAGGGCACCCACGGGGAGGAATGCACACACAGATTTCGTCCTCAGGGAGAGTGGGATGGCAGAAGGCATTCTTTGCATCACACTGCTTGACGCGGCGTCCCTTGGATACTGCCAGTCCGGTGAGAGCGCGAATGGTGTGTTTCATGAGCACAGGGGCGAACAGATCGTTCTTGGTCCAGTATCGCTCCTCTGCATTGCCCATCACCACGGTGCGAGACTTGGCACGAATAGGGTTCCCGGCTCCATCAGTTTTGACGGTATGAATGCACATGGTGGGAATGGCGGTAATGTTGTGCTTGGCCTTCAACCGTTGATATTCCGCCTCAAGGATAACCTCGTAGGTGTCCAAGGAAATGAGACCATTGCGTTCTTCGTCGTATGACTCTAACCAGATGGGGTAGTCTGGGTGACCTCGGTCCTTGAGAGCCTGCCAAAGAAAGCGGGGACAGGGGGCGGTGAGGTTCCTGGCTGAGACGTGCCGGGCATGTCCGCGGAAGTGAGCTCCGGAGCGAGTGCCTGTGGTGGTGCCAAGGCTGCCGGTGAAGGGCCTGGTCCAGTCACGTCCGGACGGGTCGCTGGTGGCATCGGGTTCGTCGTCAGGATCGGATAGAAGAGTGGTGTCGGATTCTGAATCATCCTCGGGTTCGGATCGGATAAAGGGGCTGCCTCCCATATCGTGTCCCAGGGACATAATACCCTCTGAGAGTAGTGATCTCCATTGTGAGAGGAAGTCGGGAAGCTCGATCTCAGTCACCCGGCGGCCAGTCTCATCGTGTTGGGTGAAGGCCCAGGTGTGTCGCTTGGTGAGTTCCAGGGTACCGAGGAGGCGTTGACCGTTGCGGTTGTATCCGACCTTGTGCCCGGCGCGCAGCCATGGCGGCGGGATTGGATGGAAGGGATCCCGTTGCGTGGGATCTAGGTTTGGATCCTCGGGTCCGGGTAGCTCATGTGGCTCACATTCGGCTGGGTCGAAGATGTGTTCCGCTGGGACATCAGAGCAGTGACCATTTTCCCACTCCACTCGGTAGTGTGGGTGAACGTTGGGCACTGGGATGGAGACGATGGTCCCCTTGATGTCGGGAGCTTCACCGGTTGAGGTAACTGGGCCCTCTGGTTGTACCAGTACAATGTCTCCCAGAGAGTGAGGAGTGTTGGCCTGAGCTGAAGGGGAGAGCACCGTCAGGGTGAACCCCCCATCGTTGAGGAGCTGAGGGAACAGGGTCCTGATTTGCTTGTTGGAATCCAACGTGTATTCGGATGCCACACTGAACTGTTGGGTTTCCGGAGACCAGAACAGCATGCCGTTAGCCTTGGAGCTGCGTCCAACGGCAATCCCAGGGAAGGTCTGGGCCTGGAAGTTGGTCCTCTGGATGGAGGTGCCGTGGATCGAATCCCGTTCACGTTTGAAGTATCCGACTGACCCAAAAGGGAAGAGGGTACGTAGGTCAGGCTTCTGGTTGAAGAATAGTTCGAATGGGGTGATGTACACAGGGCCATCATGACCAGGGTGGTCGCGGATCTCAAATGGAATCATATTCATCCGTTCGAACGCAGTCCGGAGGGCCCAGAACCAAAAGAGACGCGGGAGGTTGGCTTCTTGGAGGTACGAGCGTGCCATGCGGACCGCTGTGGCCCAGTATCGTTCCACAAGCCCGTTCTGTGAGTGACGGTAGGGA
>NZ_JBOFLJ010000014.1:0-1867 GCF_051657805.1 Aeromonas sp.
CCTCCCGTGGTTGGGAGTGACGTCGTTGGGCTTCCAGTGGTTGGCGACACCGTCGTTGGGCTGGCTGTGGTGGGACCCAGTGTGCTTGGCGACAAAGTCGTTGGGCTTCCCGTGGTAGGAGGCACCGTTGATGGGGTTCCTGTAGTGGGACCTGCCGTGGTTGGTGCCAACGTCGTCGGGCTGCTGGTGGTAGGGCCAAGAGTCGTGGGCGACAATGTCGTGGGGCCTCCAGTACTGGGGCTTGCGGTGGTCGGCGACAATGTTGTGGGGCTACCAGTAGTGGGAACCCCTGTGGTTGGCGCCAAGGTTGTGGGACTGCCAGTGGAGGGAACCATAGTGGTTGGAGACACAGTCGTTGGGCTACTCGTGGTCGGTGACAGTGTCGATGGGGTACCAGTTGTGGGACTTGCCGTGCTTGGTGCCAAGGTTGCAGGACTTCCCGTGGAGGGAACTGCAGTAGCCGGCGACAATGACGATGGGCTGCCTGAGGTAGGCGACCCTGTGGTTGGGGTACCAGTTGAGGGGCTGCCTGTGGTTGGTGCCAACGTGGTGGGGCCCCCGGTGCTTGGACTTTGTGTGGTTGGAGACAGGCTTGTTGGGCTGCCTGTGGTCGGTGACACCGACGTTGGGGCACCTGTGCTGGGTGCTGAAGTTGTGGGGCTGCCTGTGCTGGGACCAGCCGTGGTCGGTGACTGGGTAGTTGGGCTGCCTGTTGTCGGGCTTCCGGTGCTGGGACCTGCAGTGGTGGGTGAACCCGTCGTTGGGCTGCCTGTGCTGGGATTGGCAGTGCTGGGGCTGGCAGTCGTCGGTGACAAAGTTGTTGGCCCTCCTGTTGTGGGACTTGCGCTGCTGGGACTGGCAGTGGTCGGCGACAAGGTCGTTGGGTTGCCTGTGGTGGGGCTTCCTGTAGTGGGACCGCCCGTGCTCGGCGAAACAGTCGTTGGGATGCCCGTGGTGGGGCTTCCTGTGGTGGGACTTGCAGTGGTCGGCGACTGGGTCGTAGGGCTGCTTGTGATTGGGCTTCCTGTTGTGGGACTCACAGTGGTTGGCGATAAAGTTGTTGGGCTCCCTGTTGTGGGACCTACAGTGCTGGGACTTGCAGTTGTTGGCGACAAAGTCACAGGGCTGGCTGAGGTGGGGGCTAAAGTCGTCGGGCTACCAGAGGTTGGACTCAAAGTGGTTGGTGACAATGTGGTTGGTCCTTGCGTGGTGGGACTTGAAGTAGTTGGGCTCAAGGTGCTGGGTGGTAGAGTCACTGGACTCTGAGTGGTCGGTGACAAAGTAGATGGGCTGACAGTGGTAGGTTTCACACTGGGCTCACCCAACGCCACAGTGGGAGCCGGGGTGGTAGGGCTGGTAGTGGCGGGACTCACTGTGGTTGGCGATGTGGTTGTGGGGCTTCCAGTGGATGGTGACCCAGTCGTAGGGCCAGCAGTGCTGGGACCTGCAGTGCTGGGGCTCAGAGTTGTGGGTGACAACGTCGTTGGACTCTGAGTGGTAGGTGACACAGTTGTTGGGCCACCCGTTGTCGGACTTGCAGTGGTGGGGCTCATTGTGGTGGGCGACACTGTCGATGGAGTCTGAGTGGTTGGCGATGACGTTGTTGGGCTACCGGTGGTGGGACCTGCAGTGCTGGGGCTGAGGGTGCTGGGCGACAATGTTGTTGGACTCTGAGTGGTTGGAGAACCAGTCGTTGGGCTGCCGGTGGTCGGGTTTGCTGTGGTGGGGCCTCCCGTGGTTGGGAGTGACGTCGTTGGGCTTCCAGTGGTTGGCGACACCGTCGTTGGGCTGGCTGTGGTGGGACCCAGTGTGCTTGGCGACAAAGTCGTTGGGCTTCCCGTGGTAGGAGGCACCGTTGATGGGGTTC
>NZ_JBOFLJ010000015.1:0-1112 GCF_051657805.1 Aeromonas sp.
CCATTAGTCGCCACCAAGAAGATCCGTTTTGGTACCGTAGGAATGGGAATGGACCTCCCAAGGTTGGCCTGGGCGGGGGAAAACCAAGTCTTCTCCTCCCAGGACACGAATATGGCCACCGTCCTGGGTCGACGCCCCCGAAAACCTGAAGTCAAGAGATGGGACCAACTCCCCCTTCCTGAGGAAACATGCAGTGATGTACTGGTCCTGGACGCGGCCGATCACCCAAACAGTAGAGCCTCCACCCTACCCATGGTTGAAGCCACCCCCAGAGAATCTCTACCCAAGGCTATCCTCCTCGCAGGACCCGGAACCTGGACTCTGGATCTGCCCTTCCATGCGTGGCAGAGGAAAGAGAGAAGGAAACGCCTGGAGAAGGTAGGGTATCTGTGTCTGGAATGGTTTATCAGCGCCGAACAACACGGCAGCGCTATTCACCAGGAGCGCTTAGTCGAAGTGTATGTACTCCCCGGAGAAGGGAGGGCCCTACCGAAGCCCCCTTTGCCGCAGGGGCTGCCTGCACGAGCCATGCGCAACCTCCTGCTACCCCTCCACCGGATCCCTCACCGAACCCGCCCTCCTAGAGGTGCAGTTCATTCAGCCTACCCTCCAGGGGAAACACCAGGAATGGGAGAGGTCGTCGGATCGGTAGGAAACCAACCCTTGTACAGCTCTGCCGGAGTCATGCCCGACCAGCTAGGAGCCTGGGTGGTCGACAGTGAAACCGGAGTACACCAGTTGCAGGCCGAAGAACTAGCCAAGGGGAAGGGCCTCCCCTTGGAATGGGTAACCAGTGATGCCCGGATACCGATCGCCACAGTCATAGATGCCACCTGCCTACACATCTGGACGGCTGTCTGTGACTCCATAGGCCAATGGCTGAAGATACCTCAGGAAGGGACACCTCCGGACGATTTCCAAGACGATGTCCCCATCTACGAAGCCTCCAGTGCAACACCGGCCCCGCCAAATCCAAAGGATATACCGGCCGCCCCCTGGGAGTACAAGATGCCCGACCTGTCAGAGGGAAGCCCATTTTACCAAGCCTCCACCGCCAGACTCCGCGAGGTTATTAAGGGACGCCCAGACGAAGACGAACTCTGGACAGAAGG